>NZ_JBEPLE010000001.1:0-1443007 GCF_040545055.1 Leifsonia sp. 563
GGGCCCCCCCCCCCCCCCCCCCCCGGCCCCCCCCCCCCCCCGCCGAGCCCCCCCCCTCCGCTCGGCGCCCTGGGGGCGCTCCCCCCCCCAAACACCCCCCACCCCCCACGAATCCCGTCGCAGGAGGGCGGGACGCGATTCGGCACGAATCCCGTCGCAGGAGAGTGGGACGCCGCCGGAGATTTGGCGCAAATCTCGGTTATGCGAGAGCCATAGCGATGATTTGGCGCAAATCGTGCGGGGAAGGCACCCCTTGCCGGACGGCGGCGAGCGCGGGAGAGTCGGTGCATGAGCCACCGAGACGACCGCGCCGACCAGCTGACGACCGCCCCCGCCGCCGACGAGAGCGACGCCGACCCGCGGATCGAGGTCAGCGAAGGCTCGGAGGGCCGTCGCCGGATCGACGTGCGCGACGACGCGAAGGTCCGGCCGGGAGCGGACCCCGAGCACCGCTGAATCGCACAGTGACGCCCGCGGCCACGAGCAACGCCGCGAGTCCCGGGATCCAGGGCTCCCCCGTCGACCCGCTCGCGGCGAGCTCCGCCGTCGGGTGCGTCGCCGAGCCAGGCCCGACCGTCGCAGCCCCGCCGCCACCCGGCGCAGCCGCGGCCGGATCCACCCCGTACACCCGCACATAGTCGAACGTCGTCGTGAACCCTCCCGCCGCCATCGACACCAGCCCGAGCCGGGGAGGCGTCGCCTGCAGCGGTGTCGTCCAGGCGCCCGCCTCGTCCCACGTCGCACCGTCGTCCACGCTGGTGGATGCGGTGTAGACGTTCTCGGTCGCGGTGTGCGTCCTGCTCAGCCGCAGAACGGTCGCCTCCGCCACCGGGCCGCCGACGGCGTTTCCGTACGTGGGATACCCCGGACCTTCCGCCGTCTCCCGCTTGCCGAACTCGGTCTGCCGGGTCTCCCAGATCGACGTGACCGAGAGCTTCACGAAATTCGCGTCGTCCTGGTGGATGACCAGGCCGCCCTGCGCGTAGTTCTGGCAGCATCCCTCGCTCGGCACGGTGCTCGACACGCGCGTCTCGACGACGTAGTCACCGCTCGGCAGCGGCCGGAGGGGAAGGCCGGCGGCTCCCGGGTCGGGGCCGAGATCGGCCGCCTGGGTGTCCCAGTGCAACGCGCCACCAGAGAGGGATCGCGTCGCCGCGCCCGGGTCGCGCTCCCACGTCCAGGCGGGGTCCATCTCCGCACCGTCGAACTCGTCCGAATACCCGGAGAGGAGCGTTCCCCGGCTGAGCGGGGCGACGAACGTCGGCGCATACGCCGCCGGATCATCCGCCGTCACCACAGGAGCGGGCTGTGGGGAATCCGATGCCCCCGCCCCGCCCCGCACCACCGGCCAGCCGTCCTTCCAGTCGAGCGCATCCATCAGCACCGGGCGCTTGGTGTACGTGCCGCCGCCCGCGACGTACGGGTCCGTGCGGTCGACCGCGTGGTACAGCATCCAGCGCTGGCCTGCCGCATCGACCGCGCTGGTGACGTGGCCCGTGCCGATCCAGCGGTTGCCGTTCTGGTGCAGCACCGGGGTGCCGCCGACGCGCGGGTCGAGCAGCAGTGCGCCGGTCCGGTCCTCGAACGGACCGGTAGGCGACGTCGAGCGTCCCGCGAACACGCCGTATCCCGTCAGCGGCCCCGAGCAGCAGTTGGTCGCCGAGCCGAGCAGGTAGAACCAGCCGTCGTGCTCGATGACGTGAGTACCCTCGTACCGGTTCGGGATGGCGACCTGCACTTGGCTGGCCGGGTCCGAGTGCAGACCATCGGCCGAGAGCTTCCGCACCGAGAGTCCGCCGTAGTAGCTGCCGAAGTATAGGTAGTGCTCTCCTCCGACGGTGATCAACTCCGGGTCGAACACCCACCTCCGGTCGGCCGGGTCCGCGCTCCCGGGCGCCGGCATCGGCTCCACCACCGGCCCGCCCGAGTCGACCCAGGGCCCGGTGGGGCTGTCGCTGGTGGCGACACCGATCGCTGAGCCGCCACCGGGCGCCACGGTGTTCGTCGCCGTGTAATACAGGAGGTACCGGCCGCCGGCGTACGCGACGTCCGGCGCCCACATGTCGCCGTCGCCGATCCAGGCGGGCTTGGTGGGCAGCGCCTCGCCGACGAACGACCAGTGCACGAGGTCGGCGGAGCGGTAGGTCGGGATGCTCGAGAAGACGAGCGAGCCGTCAGGGTTGCGCAGCGACGAGTCGATGACGTCGCGCGTGCAGTACAGGTACCACGCCGGATCGGCCGGATCCTCCGACCGGATGACGTCCGGGTCGGCGCACTGCTCGGCGAGCTTTCCGCCGCCCAGGTCGAGGGGCAGCGGGTTGCTATAGGTCGCGGTCGCAGCGGCGGCGGGATGTGCGGGAACTGCGGCGAGCACACCCACGCCGAAAGCCAGCGCTGTAAGCGTCGCGAGGATGGGCAGAGACAGTCGGCGCGGGATCACAACTCTCCTTTGAGACGGAACGTGCGCCCAACGCTACAGCGCTGTAAACGATCCGCCAAGAGCATGAAAGCACCACAGCGGGCATGGGGAGATTTGGCGCAAATCGTGGTTATGGACGCGCCATAACCGAGATTTGGCGCAAATCGTGATCAGTCGGGCAACGCAGAACGGGCCGCCACCCGAAGGTGACGGCCCGTCCGTAAGAAGTTCGCGGTGTCTATCGAAGACGCCGGCTTCCGGCTGCGGTTATCGACGCAGACCGAGGCGCTCGATCAGCGAGCGGTAACGGTTGATGTCGATGTCCGAGAGGTAGCCGAGGAGGCGGCGACGCTGACCGACCAGCAGAAGCAGGCCACGACGCGAGTGGTGGTCGTGCTTGTGCTCCTTGAGGTGCTCGGTGAGATCCTTGATCCGCTTGGTCAGGATCGCGACCTGGACCTCGGGGGATCCGGTGTCACCGGGGTGGGTTGCGTACTCTTCGATGATCGCCTTCTTGGTGTCTGCATCCAGCGCCATAGAGGGATCCCCTTTCTGCTCGTTGCGCGGTGCCCGGGGCCTGATGCCTGGGCTCTCTTGATCCGCGGCCGTTAGACGGCAACTGGAAGAGTCTACCAGAGCATCCGGGGCGCTCCCGCCCCGCGGCCACCGCTCAGGACGGCTCCGGCTCCGGCTCGAGGAGCGCGAATCCGGCACCCTGGGGGTCGACGATCTCGGCCCACCGGCCGACACCGCGAGCGGAGAGCGGCTCGGTGCGCAGCGTCCCGCCGAGCTCCGTCGCGCGCACGATCGCCGCATCCAGGTCGGCCACATTGAAGTACACCAGCCAGTGGGCGGGCTCGGCGCCGTCGGACCGGTACGCGCCCGCCACGCTCGTCTCGCCGACGTCGAACAGCCCGTAGGGTTCCTCCCCCACGCGCATCTCGCTGATGCCGACGCCGAGGACCGACTCGTAGAACGGGAAGGTCGATGCGGGGTCGGCGGCCACCACCTCCAGCCAGTCCACCGCGCCGGGCTCGTCGCGCAGCCACGGATCGCCCTGGTCCTTCCGCTGCCACAGTCCGAAGACGGCGCCGGCCGGATCGGCGACGATGGCGAGCCGGATGCCGGCGACCGGTTCCCCAGGCTCCAGCAGCACCGTTCCTCCCGCGCCTGTCACGGCCTCCGCCGCAGCGGTCAGGTCGTCGACGGAGAAGTAGACCGTCCAGCTCGTCGGGACGTCATCCGACGGCAGCGGTCCGAGCGCGGCGACGGGGACGCCGCGAGCGCTGGCCAGCGCGAAACCGTTGGAGTCGGCCGACGGCGCCGACACCTCCCATCCGAACAGCGACCGGTAGTACGTGGCGGCGGCGGGCTGGTCCGGGCTCTGGAGGTCGACCCAGACCGGCGTGCCCTGCGGGAATGCGTCTTCGATCGGCATGCGCTCACGCTACTCGCCGCCGAGCAGCACGGCGAGAGTCAGACCGGACCGACGCGAACAGCCGGATGCGCTCAGACGCCCCGCAGCACCTGGTCCATGGCCGCCACCACCACCGGGCCGGGCGGTCCGTCGTCGTGGCGCGCCCACCAGACGAGCGCCGAGAAGTCGGCCGACCCGATGGCGTCGGCGAGCACCTGGACGCGCAGTCCCTCCGGATCAGCCCCGAGCCGGCGGGCCAGGAAATCGACGAGGATGCCACGGTTCGCCGCCATCGCCGTCAGGCCGAACCCGACCAGGGCGGGATGCGTCCCCATGAGCGCCATCCGCCGGCGGGTGGCCTCCTCCGCTTCGGGGCTCAGCGTCAGGGAATCAGTCACCGCGCGGGCCAGCACATCCCGCAGGGGCTCGTCGTCCCCGGCGGCGTCGAGCACGTCGTGCATGCGCCCGACCACCGGCTCGATGCCGCCCCACACCAGCGCCGGCTTGCTCGGGAAGTAGCGGAACAGCGTCCGCCGCCCGATCCCGGCCAGCCGGGCGATGTCGTCCATCGTCGTCTGCTCGTACCCGTGCTCGTCGAAGTGCCGCAGGGCGAGCAGCGCCACCCGCTCGGGGTCGACGTTGGCCGGCCGTCCGCGACGGCGGGGCGCTGGCGCATCCGGCGAGGTCATCCTCCGATCATGGCATTGCTTCGCTCGGCGTCGACGCCCGCACGCGCTCGACGGCCTGCGCGAGCGTGCGTAGGCCGTCCGGGATCTGCTCCACCGGGATGCCGCCGAAGCCGAGCAGGAGGCCGTCCGGTCCGTCTCCGAGGCGGAACCGGGAGACCGGCTGCACGGCCACGCCGGCCACCGCGGCCCGCTCGGCGACCCGGCGCCCATCGATGTCGCCGTCGGCCCCGTCGGCGAGCAGCGCGAGGTGCAGCCCGGCGACCGACGGCACCAACCGGAAGTCCGGCAGCAGCTCCCCCGCCGCGCGGACGAGCGCGTCGTGCCGCTGCTCGTAGACGCGGGTCGCAGACCGCAGGTGCCGTGCGAAACCGCCGGAGTCGATGAAGCGCGCCATGGCCCGCTGCGTGACGACGTCGTTGTGCCAGTCGCTCAGCCGCTTGGCGTGCCGCAGCGCAGGCAGGAGGCTCGGCGGCGCGACCACGAAACCCAGCCGGAGTGACGGGGCCATCGTCTTCGAGAACGTGCCGACGTACACGACCCGCCCATCGGCATCCAGTCGATGGAGCGGGTCGAGCGGCCGCGCGCCGAACCGGTACTCGCTGTCGTAGTCGTCCTCGATGACGACCGCGTCGTTGCGCGCGGCCCACTCCAGCAGGGCGACCCGCCGTTCGAGCGGAAGCACCCCGCCGAGCGGGAATTGATGCGACGGCGTCACGTACAGCAGCCGCGCCCGGGGCAGCAGGTCGACGCGGAGGCCGAACTCATCCACCGGGACCGGCAGCACCCGCGCGCCCGTCGTCTCGAACAGCTGCCGGACGGGCGGGTAGCCGGGATCCTCGACGAGGACGGTGTCGCCCGGGGTCAGCAGCACGCGGGCCAGCAGGTCGAACGCTTGCTGGGCGCCGTTGGTCACCAGCACGTCGTCGGGGGCGGCGTCCACCGAGCGCGCGAGGCCGAGGTGTCGCGCGATCCCCTCGCGCAGCCGGTCGACCCCGGCCGGGTCGGCGTACAGGGTCGAGCGGGCGAAGCCGCCGCGGAGCTCTGCCGTGACGTAGTGTCGCCACGTCTCCAGAGGGAAGAGAGCAGGATCGGGCGCGCCGACGCTGAAGTCGTAGGCGATCGGGCGCGGCTCGGTCCACAGCGGGTCGTCGAGGTCTGCCCAGGTCGCGTTCGGATGCGCGGCGCCGCGTCGGGTGTCCACGGCGGCGGGACGCCGTTCCGCGCCTCCCCGTCCCCTCGGTGGCGCGCCGGTGTAGGCGACGAATGTGCCCGCGCCGACCCGCGCGGCGAGGTAGCCCTCCGCTGTCAGCCGCTCGTACGCCGTCGAGACGGTCGACCGCGAGACCTGCAGCCGGTCGGCGAGCTCGCGCGTCGCCGGCAGCCGCTCACCCCGGCGCAGCCGCCCATCCACCACGGCGTCGCGCAGCTGGCGGTAGATGCGGTCGGCGCGGTCGCCTCGATCGCCGATGGCGACATGCAGGTCCAGGATGCCCTCCGAGCCTCGACGAATGGCCTGATCGGAATCGATCGAAATGGATCTTACCTGCAGCCAATCGCGTTCCTAGCGTGGAGGACATGACAGAACGCATCCAACTCCCCACCATCGTGCCCGAGGGCTACCGGAAGGTCATCAACCTCGACGGCTATGTCGGCGGCAAGGTCGAGGAGCCGCTCGGCGACCTCATCAAGCTCCGCGCCTCGCAGATCAACGGCTGCACCTACTGCGTCGACATGCACTCGGTCGACCTGCAGGGACGCGGCGTGCCGCTCCGCAAGGTCTTCGCGGTCTCCGCCTGGCGCGAGTCGCCGTGGTTCACGGACCGCGAGCGCGTCGCGCTGGAGCTCACCGAGGCCGTGACGCTCATCCACGAGGACGGCGTGCCGGACGAGCTGTACCAGCGGGCGCTGAACGAGTTCGGCGAGGAAGGCCTGGCGAACGTGCTGCTGGCCATCGCGACCATCAACATCTGGAACCGCATCGCCATCCCGACCCGGATGCAGCCGCCCGCACTGTAGGCCGCTGTCCCTCGGGGTGCGGTCCCACCCGGTGCCGTCCCACCCGCGCCCGCTGACCGGAAAGGGAGGACATTCCGCCCCTCCGCCCGGCGAATCGCCTCCGTTCGCGGCATCCTGCGGCGTGCCGGCGGCGGATCTCCTCCGTTTCCGACGCGCACGGCACGGGACACCGCAAACGACGAAGCGCTCCCCCGGCCGTGCCGAGGGAGCGCTTCGTTCGTCGGGTGATCCGTTCAGCTGACGCCGAGCAGGTCGATCACGAAGATCAGGGTCTTGCCCGACAGCGGGTGACCGCCGCCGGCCGGGCCGTAGGCGAGCGCCGGCGGGACGGTGAGCTTGCGGCGACCGCCGACCTTCATGCCGGGGATGCCCTCCTGCCAGCCCTTGATGAGGTTGTTCAGCGGGAAGTTGATCGACTGACCACGGCTCCAGGAGGAGTCGAACTCCTCGCCGGTCTCGTACTCGACGCCGAGGTAGTGCACGTCGACCTTCGCGCCGGGGGTGGCCTCGGGGCCGGTGCCCTCGACGATGTCGACGATCTCGAGGGTCTCGGGAGCCGGTCCCTCGGGGGCGTCGACTTCCGGCTTCTGGTTGGTGTTCTCTGCCATGCCTCCCATCCAACCGGTGCCGGGGTGCGGCGTCAAAGCGCGTTCGCTCACCGCGCAGCCGCGATCGGGGGTTGCGCTCGCCGCGCGCCGGGGGCATCCTTGACGCATAACTCGATCCCCCGGGAGCGCTGCAGGCATCGCCGCACCACCGGGGGTCGAGTCTGTTAAGGCCTCGTGCGGGTCCTCAACGTGTCAGGCGCCGCCGAAGACCTTGCCCGGGTTCAGGATGCCGAGAGGGTCGAACACGGACTTCAGCTTCACCTGCAGCTCGTAGGAGTCCGATCCGACCTCGTCCGCGAGCCAGCGCCGCTTGAGCACGCCGACGCCGTGCTCGCCGGTGAGGGTGCCGCCGAGGGCGATGGCGGTCCGGAACAGGTCGTTCGCCGCATCCCACACGGCGTCGGGCACCGTGTCGCCGGTGTAGACGAAGTTGGGGTGCAGGTTGCCGTCGCCGGCGTGGGCGACGGTCGGGATGGGGATGCCGTACCGCTCGGAGATCCGCTCGATCGCGGCGAACATCTCCGGCATCCGTGAGCGCGGCACTGCGACGTCCTCGATGAGCACCTCGCCGGAGGAGGCCAGCGCCGGGTGGAACGCGCGGCGCAGCGCGAGCAGGCGCTCCCCCTCGTCCACATCCGCGGCGACCCGGACGGTTCCGCCGGTGTCGGTCAGCAGCCCACCGGCGGCGGCCGCGTCCTCCGCCGCCGTCGCGCCGTCGAACTGGACGAGGAGGTAGGCCGATCCGCCGGTCGCACCGAATGCGTCCTCGATGGTCTCCGGGCCGAGGTAGGCGGAGATGCGTTCGAGCGCCGGCGCGTCGAGCAGCTCCATCACGGCCGGACGCAGTCGAGCCGCCGTGATCCGGGCGGAGGCCTGAGCCGCCGCGGTCACATCCGGGAAGAGCGCACCGAGGGTGACCGGCTCCCCGGGCGGGATCGGCTGAACACGGACGGTGGCGCCCACGATGACGCCCAGCGTCCCTTCCGAGCCCACGAACAGGGCGGTCAGGTCGTAGCCGGTGACGCCCTTCACGGTGCGGTGCCCGGTGCGCAGGAGGCGTCCATCCGCGAGCACCACCTCCAGCCCGAGGACGGCCTCGCGCGTGACGCCGTACTTCGCGCACAGCAGCCCGCCGGCGTTGGTCGCGATGTTCCCGCCGACGGTGGAGATCGCCTTGCTCGCCGGGTCGGGCGCGAAGAAGAGGCCGTACGGCTCCAGCGCCGCGTTGAGGTCGCTGTTCACGACGCCGGGCTCGATGACGGCGAGCTGGTCGTCGGCCGAGATCTCGACGATGCGGTTCATCGCGGAGACGTCGAGGACGATGGATCCATCGGAGCCGTTCGCGCCGCCCGCCAGGCCGGTGCCCGCACCCCGCGGCACGACCGGGACGCGGAACTCGCTCGCCGCCCGCAGCGTCGCCTGCACGTGCGCCACCGATCGCGCGGTCACGATCGCGAGCGGGCGGCCCTCGGCAACCCATCCCGAGCGGTCGGTACGGGCGGCGTCAAGGAGTGCGGGGTCGGTCGTCAGCACGCCGGCGTCGGCGGCCTCCTCGCCGAGAGCGGCCGCGAGCCAGTCGAGTACGTCCATGCCTCCCAGGCTAGCGATCGGGACGGCGAGTCGGCCGCGCGGTCATGTCCGATTTCCGCTATCGGATGTCGGCGGCGGGTGTCACGCTGGTGGACATGAGCACGCTGCAGCATCCCCCGTCCGTCGCGACAACCGGCCCGGCGACGGGCGCTGCCGGCACCGGCTCCGACGGCCCGCTCGCCGACCCGGTGTTCGCCGAGCGCTACCGGGCGATGAGCGCCAAGGATGCGCGTTTCGACGGACAGTTCATCACCGGCGTGCACACCACCGGCATCTACTGCCGCCCGAGCTGCCCGGCGGTGACGCCGAAGCCCGGCAACGTCACCTTCTATCTGACGGCGGCGGCCGCACACGAGGCGGGGCTCCGCGCCTGCAAGCGCTGCCTCCCGGACGCCGTGCCCGGTTCACCGGAATGGAACGTCCGCGACGACCTCGCCGCCCGCGCCATGCGGCTCATCGCCGACGGCACGGTGGAGCGGGAGGGCGTCCCCGGCCTCGCGCGCCGGCTCGGCTACACCCCGCGGCACCTGAACCGCGTGCTCACCGCCGAGCTCGGTGCCGGCCCGCTCGCGCTCGCCCGCGCCCACCGTGCGCAGACCGCGCGCCTACTCCTCACCGGCAGCGACCTGCCGATCACCGACGTGGCCTTCGCCGCCGGCTTCAGCAGCCTCCGTCAGTTCAACGAGACCATGGCCGAGGTCTACCGGTTGACGCCCGGCGCCATCCGGACCGCCGCCCGCCGCTCCCCCGCCGCCGCGCACCGCGAGCCCGGCACGGTGACGCTGAGCCTGCGGCTTCCCGCCCGCGCACCGTTCGACGGCGCGTCGGTGCTCGGCTTCCTCGCGGCCCGCGCGATCGACGGGATGGAGATCGCCGGTGCGGACGCGAGCCAGGGCGGCGTCGGGTACGCCCGGGCTCTCCGGCTCCCCCACGGCCCGGCGGTGGTGCGACTGACCCTCACCGGCACGCCCGAATCCCCCGCCGTCCAGTGCGACGCCTCCCTCGCCGACGTCGCCGACCTGGCGCCCCTCGTCGCGCGCGTGCGCCGTCTGCTCGACCTCGACGCGGATGCCGAGGCGATCGACGCGGCGCTGGCCACCGATCCCGCACTCGCGCCCAGCGTCGCGGCATCGCCCGGGCTCCGCGTGCCCGGGGCGGTGGACGCGGAGGAGATCGTCTTCCGCGCGCTCATCGGTCAGCAGGTGTCGGTCGCCGCAGCCCGCACCGCGCTGACCCGGCTCACCGACGCGCTCGGCGAGCCCATCGACCTCCCGGTGCCCGGCGGCGGCACCCTCACCCGACTCTTCCCCACTGCCGCCGCGATCGCCGAGCGCGGGCGGGAGGTGCTCCGCGGGCCGTCCCGCCGGATCGACGCGATCGTCGGTGCCGCCGCGGCGCTGGCCGACGGTCGCCTCAGCATCGACGTCGGCGAGTCGCGCGACGACCTCGAACGCCGACTGATGGAACTGCCGGGCATCGGGCCGTGGACAGCCGGATACGTCGCCCTGCGGGTGCTGGGCAGCCCGGACATCCTGCTCACCGGCGATCTGGCGCTCCGGCAGGGTGCCGCGCGACTCGGCCTCCCGGGGGATGCGCGCGGGCTCGCGGAGTACGGCGCACGCTGGGCGCCGTGGCGCAGCTACGCCGGGCTGCACCTGTGGCGGGCATAGCGAACGAAGCCCCGCCGTGCAGGCCTCGCTCCGCCAGGCAGGCCTAGGATCGGAACGTGCCCTCCCTGTCCGTCGTCATCCCGGCCCTCGATGACGCCGAGATGCTCGCCCGCTGCCTGGACGACCTCGCCGCGCAGCTCCGACCCGCGGACGAGATCATCGTGGTGGACAACGGCAGCAGCGACGGCACCGCCGACGTCGCACGCGCGGCAGGCGCCCGCGTCGTCGAGCAGTCGCAGCGCGGGATCTGGCCCGCCGCATCCACCGGCTACGACGCCGCGACCGGCGACATCATCGCGCGGCTGGATGCCGACTCGCGCCCGCCGGCCGATTGGCTGCTCCACATCGAGGCCGAACTGGTCGACGCCCCGGAGGTCGGCGTGCTCACCGGCCGCGGCGTGTTCTACGACGGCAACACGGTCGTCGCCGGTCTCGGGCAGGTGCTCTACATCGGCGGCTACTTCTGGTCGATGGGGCTCTGGCTCGGGAACCCGCCCATCTTCGGCTCCAACTTCGCCATGCGCCGCGAGGTGTGGCTGGATGTGCGCGACCGCGTCCACCGCGACCGTGGCGACATCCACGACGACCTGGACCTCGCCTTCCACTTGAGCCTCGACACCGTCGTCCGGTACGACGAGCGGCTCACCGTCGGGATCTCGGCGCGCCCGTTCTCCACCTGGCGCGGCTTCGGGCGGCGGCTGCGCTGGGCGTATACGACGCTCAGCATGCACCTTCCGGACCAGTCGCCCTGGCGGCGTCGCATCGCCCGCCGCCGGCTGGCGCACGACAGGGAGCGGGACGCGCCGGGCGCGGTCGCCTGAACCGATAGCCTGGATCGGTGAGATTCTCGCACCTCAGCAACGCCGCAGATCCCGGGCCCCGCCTGGCCGCCGTCATCGGAGACGGAGCCCTCTTCCTCGACGAAGTGATGGCCCGGCCGCCGCGGGACCTGCAGGAGCTCATCGAACGGGGCGACGACGGCCTCGCCGAGGTGCGCGCGGCGGTCGCCGAGGCGGAAGACGCCGGTCGCGAGCTGCCACCGGTGCACGAGCTGCGCCACGCCTCCGCCGTGCTCCGCCCGCCGCACGTGATCGCGATCGGCGCGAACTACGCCGCGCACGCCTCCGAGCTGAAGCTGCGGAGCGAGAAGGCTGCGACCGTCTTCAACCTCTGGCCGAACTCCCTGGCCGGGCACGGCGGCACCACCACCTGGCCGGCCGACCTCTCCACCCAGGTGGACTACGAGGCCGAACTGGGGGTCGTGATCGGCCGCCCCGCGCGGAACGTCTCCGTGCAGGACGCCCTCGACTACGTCTGGGGCTACACCGTGGTCAACGACATCACCGCCCGCGACCTGCAGTTCTCGGAGGCGCAGTGGTCGCGCTGCAAGTCGTTCGACGGCTTCACCCCCACCGGGCCCGTGGTCGTCACGGCGGACGAGATCCCCGACCCGCAGGACCTCTGGCTGACCACCAACGTCGACGGTGCGATCCTGCAGGATGCTTCGACCGCCGACATGGTCCGCAGCGTCCCGGAGCTGATCGAGTTCCTCTCCCGCTCCGCCACCATCCCGCCGGGAACCCTGATCTCCACCGGGAGCCCGGGCGGCGCGGGGTACTCGCGCACCCCTCCCGTCTTCCTCCGCGACCGGTCCACCGTCACGGTCTCCATCGGCGGGATCGGCTACCTCACCACGTACTGCCGCGTCACCTGACCCACCGGGCGCGCCGTGGTGCGTTAGCGTAATGGCTGTGTCCATCGGAGAGAGGCGTCCGGTCACGGGCGGGGACGACGAGGCTGCGCGCCTCGATGCCGCGCTGCCCGATATCGACTGGTCGGTCGCGCCCGTCGGCACGGTGTTCTCGCGCTTCCGCGCCCCCAGTGGCGAGCTGGCGGTCGCAGCGCTGGGCGATCCCGCCGATCCCCGCGTCGTCCTCATCCCCGGGGTGACCGGCTCCAAGGAGGACTTCTACCTGCTGGCGCCCATCCTCGTCGCGGCCGGCTACTACGTGCAGAGCTTCGACCTGGCCGGGCAATACGAATCGGCGGACGCGGGCCCCGTGCCCGGCGGCCACTACACCTACGGACTGCTCGTGGCCGACGTCGTCGCGTTCCTGCGCGACGGCGGTCCGGCGCACGTCCTCGGCTACTCGTTCGCGGGGATCCTGTCGCAGCTGGCGCTGGTGGAGCATCCCGAGCTGTTCCGGTCGCTCACCCTCCTGACGGCGCCGCCCGAGCCCGGGCAGTCGTTCCGCGGCGTTCGGATCATCGGGGTGCTCAGCTGGTTCGCGACGCCCCACATCGGCGCGAGCCTCATGATCTGGGGCATCACGACGAACAAGAACAAGGTGTCCGACAGCCGGCTGGCGTTCGTGCGGTCGCGGTTCGCGCTCACCCGCCGCTCCAGCGTCGACGACATCGTCGGGCTGATGAAGCGGGTACCGGATGTGCGCGCGCGCGTCGCCGCCAGCGGCATCCCGCTCCTCGTCGTCACAGGTGATCACGACCTCTGGCCGACCCACCTGCACGCCGCGAACGCGAAGGCCCTCGGCGCCCACCTCGCCGTCTACCGCACCGGGCACAGCCCCTGCGAGACCGCCCCGCACCAGCTGGGCCGCGACATGATCGCCCTCTTCCGCGAGGCCGAGGCGCGCGAGCGCTGAGCGATCCCGCCTCGCCGGGTGCCCGAAAAGCCTAGACCCCACATTTGGGGGTAGTGACTTCTCTCTGCGCTGGGCGACGATGAGAGGGCAGCGAGGGGGACGGTATGGATAAATGTCTGAAGACGACTTCCTTCACCCGCCGCACGCGCCGCGGCTCCGCGAACACGTCGGCATGATCCGTTGGCAGCGCGTCGGCGACGGTGAGTGGTCGATGGAGACCGCTCGCGGCCAGTATGTCGGCGGCAACAGCAAGGTCTGGCGGGTCCGCCTCTACGACGGCATCGAGCTCGAGTACGACCTCGACGAGTGGGCGCCCTTCAACTGACTCTCTTCCGGTGCCGTCCGCCCGGCCGCACATCGGCCCCGCGGACGGCACCGATTTCTTCTCCCCTCCGACGGGGGAATCGACCTGAGCGGCCGCACAGCCTAGGGTCGCAGCATGATCCCCGACGAAGCGGACGGATGGATGCTCACCTGCGTCCTGGTCGCCCGCGACGGCAGCGAGACCACCCTCTCGGTGCCCTCCCTCTCCCGAACGCCGCCCAGCCGCATCCGCCGACCCTCCCAGCTCGGAGGCGCCGCCGTCGTCGATGTCTACGCGTTCTCCGCGCTCCGCGGCACTCCACCCTGCGCGGTGTACGGCTTCGAATGCACCGTGCCGCTGAGCACGGACGAGCTCCCGGCGGACGATCCTCCGGCCGCCGGTCCCGCGCCGTCCGACTGACGGGAGTCGGAGAAGGTCGGGTGCCGGCACTCGGCGCAGCGAGATTCCCCGGTGCCGGCACCCTTGTCGTCATGTCGGGCATAACGACCTCTATACAGGCTTGTGCTCACCATGCCCGGGTCGGGGGCGAAAAGCCTAGACACCAATGTCCGCTATTGATTGCGCGTCTGTGTCTCCGTTCCAGCGCGCCCGTCCGGGACCACGCCCCGAGCGGTGTAGCGGAGCCTCCGCACCCCCTGCAGCGGACCGGACCCTACGGCCGCCTGCATGTGCAGGAAGAACAGGGTGAAGGACCGGTCGACGCTGTCGGTGCCGGAGAGCCCGTGCAGAGCCGCGTCGTCGGCCACCAGGCGGGCGTTGGCGAGCAGCGCATCCTCCTCCACCCGCACCTCCACGATCCGGAGGTCCGGGGTCAGCACCTGCAGCAGCAATGCGCCGGCATCCACGACGTGGACGCCCGGCACCCGTTCCAGCGACCGCAGGAAGCGGTCCACGATCCGTCTCTCGCCTCGCGGCATCCGTCGCTCCTTCCGGCGGAGCCGCGTCGACCCGCTGGGCCAGCGGGAAGGCGAGCATCCGTCCACTGGAGTAGACGAACAAGTCTGCGTTCGATGACGGAGCTGACGAGCCCCGGCTCTCACTCGGTATCGGAGCGTGCCTCGCGGATGGCGTCCGCCTGGATCACCGGGATGGCCGTCGTGACGACTTCCAGGCCGCTCAGACGGGCGGGCGACAACAGCCGGGTGACCTCCTCGCGGCTCATCAGCTTCGCCTCGACGACGAGGTCGGCGACGTTGCGGCCGGTCAGCAGCGCCGACTTGGCGAGGGCGGCGGAGGCGGCGTAGCCGATGTGCGGGGTGAGCGCGGTGATCACACCGACGGACGAACCGACCATCGCACCGAGGCGCTCCTCGTTCGCCGTGATGCCGTCCACGCAGTTGATGCGGAGGGTGCGGAACGCCTGCGCCATCCACGTGATGCTCTGCAGCAGGGAGTGCGCGATGACCGGCTCGAAGGCGTTGAGCTGCAGCTGGCCGCCCTCGGCCGCCATGGTGACCGTCACGTCCGCGCCGGCGACCGAGAAGGCCACCTGGTTGACGACCTCGGGGATGACGGGGTTGACCTTGCCGGGCATGATGCTGGAGCCGGCCTGGCGGGCCGGGAGGTTGATCTCGCCGAGACCCGCCTGGGGTCCGGAGGAGAGCAGGCGGAGGTCGTTGCAGATCTTCGAGAGCTTGATCGCGCTGCGCTTCAGCGAGCCGGAGAACGACATGAACGCGCCGGCGTCGCTTGTGGACTCGATGAGGTCGGGAGCGGTCTCGAGGTTCAGGCCGGTGATGACGTTCAGGTGACGGACGGCGGCGGCGGCGTAGCCCGGATCCGCGGTGATGCCCGTGCCGATCGCGGTCGCACCGAGGTTGATCTCGGCGAGCAGCCACTTCGTCTCGGTCAGGCGCGCGTGGTCCTCCGTCAGCGTGGTGGCGAAGCCGTGGAACTCCTGGCCCAGGGTCATGGGCACGGCATCCTGCAGCTGCGTCCGGCCGACCTTCAGGATGTTGCGGAACTCGGCCGCCTTGGCCGCGAACGAGTCCCGCAGCAGCGCGAGCTCGTCGAGCAGGTGCCCGAGCGCGAACGTGAGGCCGATCTTGATGGCGGTCGGGTACGTGTCGTTCGTGCTCTGACTGCGGTTGACGTCGTCGATCGGGTGCAGGTGGGAGTAGTCGCCCTTCTCGTGCCCGTCGAGCTCGAGGGCGATGTTGGCGATGACCTCGTTCGCGTTCATGTTCGTCGAGGTTCCAGCGCCGCCCTGCATCACGCCGACCACGAACTGGTCGTGGTACCGGCCGTCGATGATGAGCTGGCAGGCGCGGTCGATCAGCTCGGCCTTGTGCGCCTCCAGCACCCCGATCTCGGCATTGGCGCGTGCTGCGGCCTGCTTGACGCTGGCCAGGGCGACGATGAGGTCCGGGTAGACGGAGATCGGGCGCTTGGCGATCGGGAAGTTCTCCAGCGCGCGCGAGGTGTGGATGCCCCAGTACGCGTCGGCCGGGATCTCGCGGCTGCCGAGCGAATCGGTCTCGATGCGGGTCGGGCGCCCCTCCGCGCTGGGGGTCGGGACGTCGGAGACGTTCTCGGACGCGTCGGTGACGACGAGTCCGGACGGGGTGACGACGGGGATGGGGGCTGTCTTCGACTCGTCCATGGTTGCTGTCGGGTTCACGGTTGGCACCGTTGCCTCTCGTTGTGCGTTGGCATGTCTTTCGGGCGCCGGACGTTCGTGGCCTCCGGCAGTGCCGAGCCTACCCCCGGGTCTGTGAGGCCCACTGGACGACCTGTCGCCCATCTCCACACTCCTTCGACACGATGTCCATCGCAGCGGACGGTTGCGGGATCAGCCCAGCTTGCGCAGCAGACCGCGCGCGAAGCGGTCCTTCGCCTCGGTGTACGGCGGGTAGATCAGCTGCATGGTGTCGGGGCTGAGCGGCTTGCTGAGCACGGCCTTCTCGTGGCTGAAGGTCCGCAGCGATCGCTCGCCGTGATACGCGCCGGCGCCGCTCTCACCGACGCCACCGAACGGGAGCCCGGCGACCGCGAGGTGCGCGGCCGGGACACCGAAGCCGACCGCGCCGGAGCTGGTCTCGGTGAGGATGCGGCGGCGGGCCGTCGCGCTCGAGGTGAACACGTACAGGGCGAGCGGCTTGTCCCCCACGCGGATGAAGCGGATGGCGTCGTCGAGGCCGTCGACGGGAAGGATCGGGAGGATGGGGCCGAAGATCTCCTCCGCCATCGCGGGCGACTCGGGCGCGACATCGGTGAGCACGGTCGGAGCGAGGTACCGGGTCGCGGCGTCGTGGTCGCCGCCGACCGCCGCAGTGCCCGAGCCGAGCATCCCGGTCAGCCGTTCGAACTGGCGGTCGTTGACGATGCGGCCATAGTCCGGGCTCTGCGCCGGGTCGTCGCCATAGAGGTCGCGGACCGCGTCGCGCAGCGCGTCGGCGAGGCGCGGGACGATGGAACGTTCGGCGAGCACGTAGTCGGGCGCGACGCACGTCTGCCCGGCGTTCATGAACTTGCCCCAGGCGATGCGTCGGGCGACGGCGGCGATGTCCACCGTGGCATCGACGTAGACGGGCGACTTGCCGCCGAGCTCCAGCGTGACCGGGGTGAGGTTCTCGACCGCTGCGGCGGCGACGATGCGGCCGACGCGGCCGTTGCCGGTGTAGAAGATGTGGTCCCACCGCTGGGCGAGCAGGTCGGTGGTGTCCTCCACGCCGCCCTCGACGACCGCGACGGCGCTGGGATCGAGGTACAGCGGGATGAGGCGCGCCATCGCCGCAGACGTGGCGGGGGCCAGCTCGCTGGGCTTGAGCACAACGGCGTTGCCGGCCGCGAGCGCGCCCACCAGCGGGGCGAGCAGCAGCTGCACGGGGTAGTTCCACGGCGCGATGACGAGCACGACGCCGACCGGCTCGAGCATCGTGGATGCGCGTGCCGGGAGCAGTGCCCCGGGAACGGACACGCGGCGCGGCCGCAGCCAGCGGCGCAGGTGCTTGAGCGTGTGGTCGATCTCGCCGACGACGAAACCGAGCTCGGCGATCTGCGACTCGGTCGGGCTCTTGGCGAGATCGGCGAGCAGCGCATCCTCGAACTCCGCGGACCGCTCGGTGAGCATGCGCCGCAGCGCCCGCAGCTGGTCGAGGCGCCACGCGAGCGGCTTGGTGACCCCTCGTTCGAAAGCGGACCGGAGCTCGTCGACCGTGCGCGCATGCGTCATGCGCCCATCCTACGAACCCGGGCGGTTCCTGAGGTCGGAAGCGTGCGCCCCCGAAAGGGAGGTGATCCGGTGCCGGCGGCCGTCCGCGGCCCTCCGTTTCCTGCGGCGCGCCGGGTGCGGGATGCGGATCGCCTCCCTTTCCGTCCTCGGCGGTGGCCGGACGGAAAAGGAGGCGACTCTCGTCGACACGCAGGTTCGACGCGGGGGACGGAGGCGATCCGGCAGGGTGTGGGACCGGATGACCTCCCTTTCCGTCGTGGACGGACGGATGGGGTCTGCGGGCGGGCGGGTCAGCGAGTGGGACGGTACGCGAGGTCGAAGATGGCGTGGCCGAGGCGCTCGCCCCGGCGCTCGAACTTGGTGACCGGGCGGTCGTCCGGGCGCGGGATGAAGTGCGCATCGCCCGCGAGGTTCACAAGACCGGGCTCGGCGTCGAGCACCTCGATCATGTGCTCGGCGTACGGCTCCCAGTCGGTCGCGAGCCGGAGCACGCCCTCCGGGGACAGCGCGGCGACGAGCAGTCGGGCGACCTCCGGCTGGATGAGCCTGCGCCGGTGGTGACGCGCCTTGGGCCAGGGGTCGGGGAAGAAGATGAGGATCTCATCCACCGAGCCTGCGGGGAGCCCGCGCTCGAACACCTCGACCGCGTCGTGCCGCACGAGGCGGATGTTCGTGAGTCCGCGATCCCGCATCGCGCCGAGCACCCGGCCGATGCCCGCACCGTGCACCTCGATGCCGAGGAAGTCGCGGTCGGGGTGGCGCTCCGCCAGGGTCAGCAGGTTCTCGCCGTTGCCGAAGCCGATCTCGACCACGCGGGGCGCCGTGCGTCCGAAGATCGCGTCCAGGTCGAGCGGCGAGCCGTCGAAGTCGACGCCGAAGCTCGGCCAGAGTTCGTCGATCGCGCGCGACTGGGCTTCGGTCTTGCGGCCGCGCACCACGAAGCTGCGCGGCCGGACGAGGGGGGATGGTTCCATCCCCCCATTGTCCCCTGTCGACTTACAGCCAGGCGAACGGCAGCGCCAGGACGCCGAACCCGATGCCCACGAGGGCGAGGAGGGCGAAGAACGCTGCGCCGGCGAGCATCACGGCGTTGAGGACGATGCCCCACACCGCGAAGGTCTTTCCCAGCGGCTCGCGCTTCAACGCCATGATGCCGACGACGAGGCCGGCGACCGGAGCGATGAGCGTCCAGCCGAAGACGATGGAGGCGAGTCCGAGCGCGAAGCTCGTGATGCTGAGGGTGCGGTCGGGAGTGGCGGTCTGGTACGGGGTGCTGGTCGTGGTCATGTCTCCATCCAACCGATTCGCGGTCGCGCCCGGTATCCGGATAACCCCCGAGTGAACCCTGAGGAAACCCCGGCCCTACACCTGCCCGAGCAGCCCCTCGATCGGACCGCGCGCGAAGTAGATGAGGAAGCCGGCGGCGACGATCCAGAGCAGCGGACTGATCTCACGGGCCTTGCCGGCGAGCGAGCGGATGAGAACCCAGCTGATGAAGCCGACCCCGATCCCGTTGGCGATCGAGTACGTGAGCGGCATGACGATGATCGTCAGGAACACCGGGAGCACCACCGAGAACTCGGTGAAGTCGATGTGCTTGATCTGCACCACCATGAGGGCGCCGACCACGACGAGCGCGGCGGCGGCCACCTCCAGCGGGACCACCTGGGTCAGCGGGGTGAAGAACATCGCGAGCAGGAACAGCGCACCGGTGATGACGCTGGCGAAGCCGGTCTTCGCTCCCTCGCCGATGCCGGAGGCCGACTCGACGAACACCGTGTTCGACGACGACGAGGTGCCACCGCCGACGATCGCGCCGACACCCTCCACGATGAGCGCGGGCTGCAGGCGCGGGAAGGTGCCGTCCTCGTTCGCCAGGCCGGCGCTCCGTGCCAGGCCGGTCATCGAGCCCATGGCGTCGAAGAAGTTCGTGAAGACGAGCGTGAAGATGAGCATGATCGCGGCGAGCGCGCCGATGCGTCCGAAGGCCCCGAACAGGTCCACCTGGCCGACGAGGCTGAGGTCCGGCAGGGAGACGAGCGAGGTGGGCAGCTGCGGCACAGTCAGGTTCCAGCCGGCCGGGTTCTTGCCCATCGACGGTCCGACGTGCCAGATGGCCTCAGCGATGATCGCGACGACCGTGGCGGCGACGATGCCGATCAGCAGCGCGCCCTTCACCTTTCGCGCCATCAGCACGCCCATGATGACGAGGGCGATGAGGAAGGTGATGGTCGGGAGTGTCGCGATGGATCCGGCCTCACCGAGCTGGACGGGCGGCGACGAGAGCGTCGTGGTGCGGACGAACCCGCTGTCGACGAAGCCGATGAACGCGATGAAGAGACCGATGCCGACCGTGATCGCCGTCTTCAGCGGCGCCGGGACGGCGTTGAAGATGAGCTTCCGCAACCCGGTCGCCGAGAGCAGCACGATGATCACGCCGTTGATGACGACGAGGCCCATCGCCTCCTGCCAGGTGAGGATCTTGACCACGTTGACGGCGAGGAACGAGTTGATGCCGAGCCCGGCCGCGAACGCGAACGGCAGCCGAGCGATCAGGCCGAACAGCACGGTCATCACACCGGCGCTCAGAGCCGTGACGGCGGCGACCTGCGTCGTCCCGAGGGTGTGGCCCACCACATCCTTCGTCCCGCCCAGGATGAGCGGGTTCAGGATGACGATGTACGCCATGGTGACGAAGGTGAGGACGCCGCCGCGCACCTCCGTTCCCCACGTCGTGCCGCGGGCGCTGATCTCGAAGAAGCGGTCGAAGCGCCCCGTGGAGGTGGGCGCGCTGGTCGATGCGGAAATGGTGGACTCCCGTAGGATCGGTGGGCGGTGGACGGCGAAGACTCAGGTTCGTCGAGTAATGCGCGAATGCGCAGCACCAAGCCTATTCCGACTCACGACCTCCGAAGGACACGCATGGCACTCCCCTGGACGCTGCATGGTGATGGCAAGAAGGTGGGCGCGCACGAGATCGTGCTGCCCGGCGAACGGCTGACCTGGCCCCGCACGATCGGGCTCGGCGCCCAGCACGTCGTCGCCATGTTCGGTGCGACGTTCCTGGTGCCGCTGCTCACCGGCTTCCCGCCCGCGACGACCCTGCTGTTCTCGGGCGTCGGCACGCTGCTCTTCCTCGTCATCACCGGCAACCGGCTGCCCAGCTACCTCGGCTCGTCGTTCGCGTTCATCGTCCCGATCGTCGCGGCGACGAAGGCCGACGGAATGCCGTCCGCCCTGTTCGGGATCGTCGTCACCGGTGTCCTCCTGGCCGTCGTCGGCCTGATCGTCATCGCGACCGGGACCGGGTGGATCGACGGGCTCATGCCGCCGGTGGTGGCCGGCGCGATCGTCGCCCTGATCGGCTTCAACCTGGCTCCCGCCGCGAAGAACAACTTCGTCCAGGCGCCCGTCACGGCCCTGGTGACGCTGGCCGCGGTCATCCTCTGCACCGTCCTCTTCCGCGGGATGCTCGGCCGGCTCTCGATCTTCCTCGGCGTCGCCGTCGGGTACGTGTTCGCGGTGATCGTCGGTCAGGTGAACTTCGACGCCGTGGCCAAGGCTCCGTGGATCGGCTTCCCGCAGTTCACTCTGCCCGCCAACCCGTTCGTCTCCCCCGCGGCGACCTGGGGCATCCTGCCCGCGTTCCTCCCGGTCGTGCTCGTCCTGATCGCCGAGAACGTGGGGCACATCCGCGGTGTCGCGCAGCTCACCGACCCCTCGGTCAACCGGCTGACCGGCCGGGCGCTCTTCGCGGACGGCGTCGCCACCACCATCGCCGGCTTCTTCGGCGGCTCGGGGACGACCACCTACGGCGAGAACATCGGCGTGATGGCGGCGACGCGCGTCTACTCCACCGCGGCCTACTGGGTCGCCGGAATCGTCGCCGTGCTGCTGGGGCTCTCCCCCAAGGTCGGCGCCGTCATCAACACCATCCCCGCGGGCGTGCTCGGCGGTGTGACCACCGCGCTGTACGGCCTGATCGGCATCATCGGCGTGAAGATCTGGCTCGACAACAAGGTCGACTTCTCCAAGCCGGTCAACCAGTTCACGGCGGCGACGGCGCTCATCATCGGTGTCGGTGACTTCACGCTGAACCTCGGCCAGCTGACCTTCAACGGGATCGCACTGGGCGCCATCGCGGCGATCGTCGTCTATCACGTGATGGCGTCGATCGCACGGCTGCGCGGGACGGACTGATGCTCCGGGCGGACTGAGTCCGGCTCCGTCACAATGCGGGTATTCGCGCGTCTCTAGGGGTGGGCGCGCTCTTCGGGTGCGCCTGCGTCGCCGATTGGCGACGCCTCCCCCAACAGAGAGCACCATGACCCGAATCCATCGTTCCCTCCGACGCGCCGCGCTCGCGACCGTCATCACCACCGGCGTCCTCGCCGGTGCGGCGGCGGTCCCGCTCGGCGCCGCCGCGCCGGCGAGCGCCGCAACCTCCAGCCCGGTCGCGGCCGCCGACATCATCAGCCGGGCAATCGACCAGGCGAAGAAGCAGGGCGCCGCCCGCGACTACACAGCGCCGATCAGCAAACCGAATTGGAAGGTGCTGTTCGTCGGTGTCGCCGACGTGAAGTATCCGAGCGGATCGCGCCAGACCTTGGACACGGCAGCCCGCACGTACACCCAGAACGTGATCAACCAGTTCGTGGACACGACGAGCCGGGACACCGGCGTGACCATCACGCCGACCGTCACGTGGGTCGACGCTCCCTTCACGACCGCCGGCACCGACGGCGGTCTCTCGCCGTCGGAGACGGCGGACATCCTCAAGGGCGTCTCCGGGGTCGCAGAGTACGACTGCATCATGGTGGCGTCGAGGTTCAATCCGGGCAGCGCATACGCCGGTTTGACCTGGGCATGGAACTGGGCCAACGCGCGCGAAGCCGCATACTCCTGGGTCTCCATCACGCCGCAGACCAGCACCCCCGGGTACCCCTCCCTCCCGGCCGAGAGCATCTCTCGTGACACCAACATCATGATTCACGAGTTCGCTCACGCTGTCTCCATGAACACGGTGGGCTTCCCGTATCCCGAACTTCACAACGCTTCCGGTTACGGGTACGCCTCGGACCCGTGGAACGAGTGGTACAAGTTCTACGTCGACTACCTCACCGGCAAGGTGAACGTGAACGGCGTCCCTCAGGGCACCTATCCGAAGATGTGGCAGGTCAGCCCGCGCTTCATGCATAACCCCGCAATGGCGACCGTGCACCTGCAGGACGAGGCGGGCCGCACCCTCGCGCCGGACATCAACACCTTCGGTGTCGGCGGGGACGCCTACTCGATCAAGGCACCGATGGTCAACGGTTACCGGACCGTCTCGGTCAAGTCCGGCAGTGCCCCGGCCGACGGACAGTTCACCACCGGCACCAACACCGAGATCACCCTGGTCTACTCGACCACCCCGACGAAGGTCGCCTTCGTGGGCGGCCAGGAGGTCGACCTCAACTACAACCAGGCGGCCACGCCGGGCGGGGTGTACTTCCACAGTTACACCTATCGCTCGGCAGCCCCCGTGACCGGCTACACCTACACTGACCAGATCGTCGGCAACGACGGCGCCCGACGCGTCGACAGCCTTCCCGGCGTCTCCGTCACCTTCGGAGCCAACGGGGTCGCCGGCGTCACGAAGGACGGCAATCAATACGTCCTGCGGAAGAAGTCCGACACCCTCGTCGAGATCTCCGTCGAGCTGAAGACACCCAGCACGACGTTCACCATCTACAACACGGGTTACGGAAACGTCGCACCGACGGCTCGGGTTCAGCAGATGTTCGACCTGCTCGACATCACTCCGAAGCTGACCGGCGTGAAGGAGCCGCTGACCACCGAGCCGCACGGACACACGAACATCACGTGGGGCGCCTACAGGGTCAAGGCCATCTTCGTCGGCGGCGAGACCAACGACATCACGCGTGCCAGCACGCGTGGCCAGGGAGAGACGTTCAACGAGTCCTTCGTCTACCGCACGGGGATCCCGGTCAGCGGCTACACGTACACCGACCGGCTCACCGCGTCCGACGGGGTCAAGCGCCTCGACTCCTTCGGCGGCCAGCCCATCACGTTCACCGCCGCGGGCACCGCATCCTTCGTCTGGTCCGGCCGTGCCGTCACGGTGGTGAAGAAATCCGACACTCTCGCTGAGATCTCGGTCACGCTCGCAACCCCGTCCAGCACCTTCGTCGTCACCGGAATGGACTCCGTCAACAGCGCGCCGACGGGCCGCGGCACCCGCACGCTCGAGCTCCTGAGCGTCGTCTCCGGCTTCGACAACACGAAGGATGCTCAAACCGCGCCCAAGGCGATCTCCACCGTGACGTGGGCGACCAAGGTGACGTTCCTCGGCGGTGAGACGACCGATCTGACGCAGACCAAGGTGCTGCCGGTGAACACCGCGCACTCCGGCAACTGGACGTACCGCGCGACGGCGCCGGTCACCGGGTTCACGTACTCCGACCAGATCGACAGCGCTCAGAACGCTCGCCGGGCGGACTCCTTCGCCGGCATCCCGCTGACCTGGAACGCCGCGGGCGTCGGGACCGTGACGAAGGACGGCAACACCTACACCGTCGTCCGGAAGTCCGACACGCGCGTCGAGGTGTCGGTGAAGCTCGGAACCCCGAGCACGACGTTCATCGCCTGGGACGCCGGATACGTCAACACGGCAGCGTTCGGCACTCTCAAGCAGACCACGGACCTGCTCGACGTCACGCCGCAGCAGACGGGTGCGAAGGAGGCTCAGACGACCGAGGCGAAGGGTCACCTGAACCTCACCTGGGGCGCCGGCCAGGTCGGCTGACCATCGGCCACACGGGCTGGAGGATCCGGACGGATCCTCCAGCCCTTCGGCGTGCCCGCGTCACGAATGCGGATAACGCACGTCTTGCAGGGTGAAGGCCTCCACACCCGGCGGCCCGGAAGCCGCTGACGCGGCCACACCTTCGAACAGAGAGCACCATGGCCCGATCTCCTCGATCCCTCAGGCAGGCCGCGGTCGCGACCGCCGTCACGGCCGGCATCCTCCTCGGGGCCACTGCCGTCCCGTTGGGCACCGTCGCTCCCGCGAGTGCCGCCTCCACCCCGATGGCGGCGTCGGAGATCGTCAGCCGCGCGGTCGATCAGGCGAAGAGGCAGGGGGCCGCCCGGGACTACACGGCTCCCCTCTCCAAGCCGACCTGGAAGTTCCTGTTCGTCGGGGTCTCGGACGTCACCTTCCCGGGCGACCCCGCTCGTCACATCGTCACGGCCGACGAGAAGAAGTACACGCAGTATGTGGTCGATCAGTTCGTGTACCTCCTCACGAGCCGGGCCGGGGTGCGGGCGACCGCGACCGTGAAGTGGATCGACAAACCCCATACGGCGACCGAAACGGACCGGAGGCTGCATGAGTGGGAGTTCGCGGACCGCTTCGCGGAATGGTCCGCTCCGGCCGAGTACGACTCGATCATGCTGATGTCGAAAGGCGGAAACGGCGGGGTGACCATGCCCGCGTACTACAACGACACCACGACAAGGGGAGCCGGATTCGAGTACTTCACGATCCGCCCCCGAACCGGGGCTCCCTCAGACGTCGCTCCGACGAACGACATCGAGCTGAGCACGAACTACGCCCTGCACGAACTCGGGCACCAGATGAGCTACAGCCGGAAGGGTTTCCCCTATCCCGACCTGCACAACGCGTCGGCGTACGGATACGCCGTCGACCCGAGGAACGAGTGGGCCGCTTTCTACCTCGACTACCTCAGCGGCAACGTGAACGCGGACGCCATCCCGATGGGAGCCTTTCCGAAGATGTGGTCGGTGAGCCCGCGGTTCCTGCACCGGCCCGCGATGGCCACCGTCCATTTCCAGGACGAGGGAGGCCGCCCCATCGCTCCCGACGTCGACACCTTCGGCGCGGGAGGCGACCCGCTGACGGTCACGGCCCCGGTGATCGACGGCTATCGCAGCGTGGCCCCGAAGGCGACGAAGGCCGCGCCGGAGGCGACCTTCACCACCGGGACGACCACAGACATCACGCTGGTCTACTCCCCCGGCCCTACGAAGGTCGCCTTCGTGGGCGGCGAGACCTTCGACCTGACCCAGAGCAGGACCCTGAATCCCGGGACCACCATCTGGAGCCCGTTCACCTACCGCGCTGCCACCCCCGTCACGGGCTTCACCTACACCGACCAGATCGTCGGCATCGACGGCGCGCGCCGCGTCGACAGCCTCCCCGGTGCGCCACTGCGCTGGGACACCTCGGGAACCGCGGTGGTCACCGATGGCGGAAACACCTACACGGCGACGAAGAAGTCCAGCACGCTGGTCGAGGTGGCCGTCCAGCTGGGGACGCCCAGCACGACATTCGTGGTCCGGAACCTCGGCTATGCCAGCTCCGCCTCAGCGGGTCGTGTGCACCAGAGATTCGATCTGCTCGACATCACCCCCCAACTCACCGGGGTCAAGGAGGAGGTGACGACCGAGCCGCACGGGCACGTGCAGCTCACCTGGGGCGACTACACCCTCGCGGCGACCTTCTCCGGGGGCGAGACGACCGACATCAACCGCGTCGACCGGCGAGCGCCCGGCGAGCAGTTCTTCGCCCGCTACGGATACCGCACCGCCTTCCCGGTCACCGCCTTCACCTACCTGGACCGGCTCGCCGAGGTGGACGGCGTCCGTCGCGTCGACCTGTTCGACGGCCAGCCGGTCACCTGGACCGCGAGCGGCACAGCGACCGTGAACTGGCTGGGGAACGCCGTCACGCTGACGAGGAGGAGCGACACGCTGGTCGAGGTCCAGATGACGCTCAAAGCACCATCCACCACCCTCGTCGTGCCCGGGATGGGCTACACCAACAGCGCGGCGACGGGTCGGGCCAAGCGCAGCGTCGAGTTCGTCGACGTGACGTCCGAGCTCACGGGCCGGAAGGATGCGCAGCCCCGGGCGCCGAAGGGCAACAACACCGTGACCTGGGGCGACCACAGGACGACGGTCGCCTTCTCCGGAGGCCAGACCGTCGACCTGTTCCAGAACACGACCGTCGCCCCCGGCAAGATCTACTGGAACGGCTATACCTATCGCGCGGCGGTCCCGGTCATCGCCTTCACGTACACGGACCGCATCGTCTCGATCAGCGGAGCACGACGCTGCGACAGCCTTCGCGGCGTCGCACTGAACTGGGATGCCGCCGGCATCGCCACGGTCACGAACGGCGGCAACACCTATACCGCTGTGCGGAAGTCCGACACGCTCGTCGAGATCTCCGTCCGGCTCGGAACCCCGAGCACCACGTTCACCCTCCAGGACGTCGGATACGGCAACGTCGCGCCCGTCGGCCACGTGGAGCAGACGTACGACCTGCTCGACGTCACGCCAGAGCTGACCGGAGTGAAGGAGGCCATGACCTCTGAGCCGCACGGGCACGTGACCCTCACCTGGACGGGCTGATCCTCGGCCAGAAGAGTGGGCCGCCGTTACTGGTGGAAGAACGGGATGATCAGGTACAGCCCGTACACGACGGCCAGCGCGCAACCGGTGAAGCACGCATAGGCGCCGGTCAGCGCCAGCCGCTTCTGCCCGGTGCTCAACGGGTTCTTGCGCTGCGCCTTCTCGGCCTTGCGCTGCAGCTTGGCCGCGCGCTCCGGGGTCAGCACGGTGATGGCGTCGGTGAACTCGACCGGCTCGACGAACAGCGCGCGGCCGGCCGCGGCCAGGAGACGCGTCCCGAGCGCGTAGAGAGCTACGACGACGCACGAGCCGACCAGCGCTGCGCCGAAGACGACGAGGAAGGACGCCCAGTCGATCATGCGGACTCCCTCCTGCGCCGCTCCTTCTTGAGCGGCTTGACCTTCTCGATCTTGACGACCTTGCCGGACGCCGCGACCTCGCTCTTGCCCTGCACCGGCAGCGGCTTGACGGCGTTCTCACTGCTGACGCGGTTGCGACGCGCACGCCAGAAGATGTAGACGACGACCGCGGTGCCGACCACGGTGTCAATGACGACACCGATCGGCCCGACGTTGGCGAGCAGCCCGGCGACGGCACCGACGATGGCGGCGGACGGCAGCGTCAGCAGCCAGCCGATGGCGATCCGGCCCGCCGTGCCCCACCGCACGGAGGACCCGCGCCGGCCGAGACCGGAGCCGATCACGGAACCCGAGGCGACCTGCGTGGTCGAGAGGGCGAAGCCGAGGTGGCTGGACGCGAGGATGGTGGCCGCCGTGCTCGTCTCCGCCGCGAATCCCTGCGCCGGTTTCACCTCGGTGAGGCCGCGGCCGAGGGTGCGGATGATGCGCCAGCCGCCCGAGTACGTGCCGATCGCGATGGCGAGCGCACACGCGATGACGACCCAGATTTCCGGGCCGGAACCGGTCGGCTGCAGGCCGGCGGAGATGAGCGTCAGGGTGATGACGCCCATGGTCTTCTGGGCGTCGTTAGTGCCGTGCGACAGCGCGACGAGCGAGGACGAGAAGATCTGCCCGTACCGGAAGCCGCCGCGGCCGTCGGGGCGCCCGTCGTAGCGTCGCGTGATCCAGTAGGCAAGCTTGGTCGCGCTCCACGCGACGACACCCGCCGTGAACGGGGCGATGATGGCCGGCAGGATGACCTTGTCCAGAACGACGACGAAGTCGACCGATTGGAGCCCGGCGCCGACGATCGCGGCCCCGATGAGGCCGCCGAACAGCGCGTGGCTGGACGACGACGGCAGACCGTACAGCCAGGTGATCATGTTCCACACGATCGCCCCGACGAGTCCGGCGAAGATGAGCACCGGCGTGATCTGCACGCCGCCTTCACCCTCCTTGATGATGCCACCGGAGATGGTCTTGGCGACCTCCGTGGAGAGGAACGCTCCGATGAGGTTGAGCACGGCGGCGAGGGCCACGGCGACCTTCGGCCGCATGGCGCCCGTCGCGATGGGGGTCGCCATCGCGTTGGCCGTGTCGTGGAAGCCGTTCGTGAAGTCGAAGAAGAGCGCCAGCGCGATGACCAGCACGACGATGAGGGTGAGGTCCACCGTTCTCTTTCTCGTGTGGGATGCCTCCCCCGACGCAAACGTTCATCGGAGGTTCATGCAAGGGACCTGGCGCGTTACGACACCGTGACGATACTCACACGACGCCTCAGTCAGGTCAAACCCGCTGCGACCCCGTTCGCGGGGCTAGAACCGGCCGACCCCCGTGAGCCGGATCACCGCGACGCCCTCGCGTGCGGAGTCCTCGAGGAGGACGTCCGCGGTGATGCCCCAGTCGTGGTCCCCCTCGGGGTCGGCGATGATCTGACGCACCCGCCAGATCCCCTCGGCTCCGTCGGGCTTCTCGTCCACCAGGATCATCTGCGCCGAGCGCGCGGAGGCGTCGGTGAGGATCTCGTCGTGCTCGGCGTAGTAGCCCTCCAGGGCCGCATCCCATTGCGCTTCCGTGAAGGGCGCGGCTCCCCCGGCGAGCGCGGCCGCTTCGGCCTCCAGCGCCCCGAGGTCGTGGACGCGGTCGAGGGCGGCGAGCTGGATGCGGCGGAACAGCTCGTTGCGCACCAGCACGAAGAAGGCGCGCCGGTTGGTTGTGACGTTCCGCGGCGCGGGAGGGGCGAGCTCGGTGGACCCGGCGGCGTGCTTGGCCGCATCCGGGTGCACCAGTTCTTCCCACTCGTCGAGGAGGCTGGAGTCGACCTGGCGCACCAGCTCGCCCAGCCACTCGATGATGTCGCGAAGGTCCTCCGTGCGGGCCTCCAGCGGGACCGTCTGGTTGAGCGCCCGGTAGGCGTCGGAGAGGTAACGGAGCACCACGCCCTCCGACCTCGCCAGCTTGTAGAACGCGATGAACTCGCCGAACGTCATCGCCCGCTCGTAGAGGTCGCGGACGACCGACTTCGGGCTGAGCGCGAAGTCGGCGACCCACGGCTGGCTGGACGCGTAGGTGGCGAACGCCTCGTGAAGCAGCACGTCGTGGGGCTTGGGATGCGTCACCTCCTCGAGCGCCTCCATGCGCTCCTCGTACTCCACGCCGTCGGCCTTCATCGCGGCGACGGCCTCGCCGCGTGCCTGGAACTGCTGGGCGGAGAGCACCGGACGCGGGTCGTCGAGCGTCGCCTCCACGACCGAGACGATGTCGAGCGCGTACGACGGCGACTCCCGGTCGAACAGTTCGAAGGCGGCGAGCGCGAACGGCGACAGCGGCTGGTTGAGGGCGAAGTTGGGCTGCAGGTCCACGGTCAGCCGGATCTCGACGCCGTCGCCGGTCCTGACCGCCTCGACGACGCCGGCGGTCAGCAGCGAGCGGTACAGCTCGATCGCACGCCGAGCGAGGGCGAGCTGGCGCTTCCACGGCTCGTGGTTGTCGAAGACGAGCGCGTGCACGTGCCCGTACACGTCGCCGCCGCGGCCGATCACGTTGATGAGCATGGCGCTGGTGATCTGCATGGAGGAGGTGAGCGTCTCCGGCTCCGCCTCGATCAGACGGCGGAACGACGGCTCGCCCCACGAGACGAAGCCCTCCGGCGCCTTCTTGCGGACGATCTTGCGGCGCTTCTTCGGGTCGTCCCCGGCCTTCTCCAGCGCCTTCAGGTTCTCGGACTCGTGCTCGGGCGCCTGGGCGACGACGGTGCCGGCGGTGTCGTATCCCGCGCGGCCCGCGCGCCCGGCGATCTGGTGGAACTCTCGGGCGTTCAGCTGCCGCATCCGCGTGCCGTCGAACTTGGTGAGCGCCGTGAGGAGCACCGTGCGGATGGGCACGTTGATGCCGACGCCGAGGGTGTCCGTGCCGCAGATGACGCGCAGCATCCCGCGCTGGGCGAGCTGCTCGACGAGCCGGCGGTACTTGGGCAGCATCCCCGCGTGGTGCACGCCGATGCCCTGCCGCAGCAGACGGGACAGCGTCTTGCCGAAACTCGTCGTGAAGCGGAATCCCCCGATCAGCTCGGCGATCGCATCCCGCTGCTCCCGGGTGGCGATCTTCGCGCTGGAGAGCGACTGCGCCCGCTCGAGCGCGGCCAGCTGCGAGAAGTGCACGACGTAGACCGGAGCCTGACCGGTGCTCAGCAGGTCTTCGATCGTCTCGTGGACGGGCGTGACCTCGTAGTAGTAGTGCAGAGGAACGGGCCGCTCGACACCCGTCACGGTCGCGGTGGTCCGCCCGGTGCGGCGCTCCAGGTCCTCCGCGAGCGCGGTCACATCACCGAGGGTCGCCGACATCAGCACGAACTGGGTGTGCGGGAGGGTCAGCAGCGGAACCTGCCACGCCCAGCCGCGGTCGGGGTCGGAGTAGAAGTGGAACTCGTCCATGACGACCTGCCCGACGGGCGTCTCGTCGCCGTGGCGGAGGGCCAGGTTCGCCAGGATCTCCGCCGTCGCGCACATGATCGGCGCATCCGGGTTCACCGCCGAGTCGCCCGTCGTCATACCGACGTTCTCTGCACCGAAGATGTCGGCGAGCGCGAAGAACTTCTCCGAGACCAGCGCCTTGATCGGCGCGGTGTAATACGTGCGCTCCCCGCGGGCGAGCGCCGCGAAATGGGCGCCGACCGCCACCAGCGACTTGCCCGTGCCTGTGGGTGTGCTCAGGATGAGATTGGCGCCGCCGACGATCTCGATCACCGACTCGTCCTGGGCCGGGTACAGCCGGATGCCGCCCTCCTCCACCCAGGCGACGAACGTGTCGTACACGGCGTCCTCGGTGACGGAGCCGGGGCCGGCCCAGCCGGGGATGTCCTCGAGGCGGAGTCGCCGGGGGCTCTGGGGTTCGGCGGAGGACGGCGAGGCATCGGACATGATGCCCCCAGCCTCCCACGTCGCGGCGGCCGCTCGTGGCGCGCGCTCGACGTGCTCGTGGCGCGCGCTCAGGCGGTGGTCATAGGTTTGCCCCATGTCCGACTTATGGCGGCCGGCCGGGGCCGGCGTCGCGAGCGTTGTCGCGGGCGTCGGCGTGGCCGAGCTGGTGAGTGCGTTCGTCGTGCAGAACGGCAGCCCGATCCTCACCGTCGGCGCGCTGCTCATCGACCTCGCGCCGCCGTGGCTGAAGGAGGCCGTCATCGGCCTGTTCGGCACCGGCGACAAGGCGTTCCTCATCGTGTCACTGGCCGTCGTCGTCGTGGTCGGCGCAGGGATCGCGGGCTGGCTGGAGGGGGTCCGGCCGCCGCTCGGACGCATCCTCATCGGCCTCGGCGGAGCGGTCGGGGTGCTGGCCGCGGTCACCCGCTCGGGGAACAGCATCGTGGACGCGCTGCCGTCGGTGCTCGCGGCCGGCGTCGCCATCCTGCTTCTCGGCTGGCTCATGCGGATGCTGCGCGACACCGAGCCGACGCGGGTCGCGCCGAACGGCCGGGTCTCCCGCCGCCGGTTCGTCGGCTCGACCGCCGCGACCGCAGCCGGAGGGGCGCTCGCCCTGATCGTCGGCCAGGTGGTGGCCGGCGGCTTCCGGGCGGCCTCCGCCACCCGCGCGGCGATCCGGCTGCCCAAACCGGCGGAGACGGCCCCGCCCATCCCGGCCGGAGCGTCGTTCGACATCCCGGGGCTGTCGCCGATCGTCACGCCGAACGCCGACTTCTACCGCATCGACACGGCGCTGCAGATCCCGGGGATCGACCCGAACGACTGGAGACTCCGCATCACCGGCATGGTCGAGAACGAGGTCGAGCTGACCTTCGCCCAGCTGCTGGCGCTGCCGCTGGAGGAGTCCACGACGACGCTCACCTGCGTCTCCAACGAGGTCGGCGGCGACCTGATCGGCAACGCGACGTGGCTCGGCTACCCGATCCGTCACCTGCTCGCGCACGCCAAGCCGTCCGCCGACGCCGACATGGTGCTGTCGACCAGCCAGGACGGATGGACGGCGAGCACCCCGATCGAGACGCTGACCGATGAGCGCAACGCCATCCTCGCCGTCGGGATGAACGGCCAGCCGCTGCCGCTCGAGCACGGCTATCCCGTCCGGATGGTCGTGCCGGGCCTCTACGGCTACGTGTCTGCCACCAAGTGGGTGGTGTCGATGGAGGTCACGCGCTTCGACCAGCACACCTCGTATTGGACCGACCGCGGCTGGTCGGAGCGCGGGCCGGTGAAGCTGTCGTCCCGGATCGACGTCCCCGCCGCCGGCCGGCAGGTGAAAGCCGGGTCCGTCGCGGTGGCCGGGGTGGCCTGGTCGCAGCACGTCGGCGTCAGCGCGGTGCAGGTGAAGGTGGATGACGGGCCCTGGCAGCAGGCGACCCTCGCGGACGCCATCTCGGCCGACACCTGGCGGCAGTGGCGGTTCGCCTGGGAGGCGACGCCGGGCGCCCACACCCTCCGGGTCCGCGCGACGGACGCGAAGGGGAAGGTGCAGACGGCCGCCGTACAGGACGTCGTGCCCGACGGCGCGACCGGCCTGCACTCGGTGCGGGTCACGGTGGTGTGATTGGCTGAGCATATGGCCCTCCCGCCTCTGGTCGAACCCGGTCCCGAACTGTCCGTCGAGCGGACGGCCCGCTACGCCCGCACCACGCAGCTGCCCGGCTTTGGGGCCGTCTCGCAGCGCCGGCTGCGGGCGGCCCGCGTGCTCGTCGTCGGCGCCGGCGGCCTGGGCTCGGCGGTGCTCCCGCTGCTCGCCTCGGCCGGGGTCGGAACGATCGGGATCGTCGACGACGACCGGGTGGAGCCGAGCAACCTGCCGCGGCAGGCCATCCACACGCCCGCCGCTGTCGGGCGCGTCAAGGTGGAGTCCGCTGCGGACGCCGTGCGGGCGCTGGACGACGAGGTGGAGCTGCGCCTGTACGCCGAGCGGCTGACGTCGCAGAACGCGCCGGACATCCTCGCCGGGTTCGACCTGGTGCTCGACGGCAGCGACAACTTCCCGACCCGGTATCTGGTGGATGACGCGGCGACGGTCGCGGGCATCCCCGTCGTGTGGGGCGCCGTGCACCAGACCGGAGGCCAGGCGGGGCTCAGCTGGGCCGCGAATGGGCCGACGTATCGCGACCTGTTCCCGGTGCCGCCCGCGCCGGGCACGGTGGCGAGCTGCGCCGAGGCGGGCGCGCTGCCGTCGGTGTGCGGCGTGATCGGCGGGCTGATGGTCAGCGAGGCGATCAAGCTGGTGACCGGGACGGGCGATCCGCTGCTCGGCCGGGTCGTCATCCACGACGGCCTGCGCGGGACGTTCCGCGAGCTGGCCTACGAGCGCGATCCGGAGGCGGCGCCTGTCACGGAGTTGATCGACTACGACCTGTTCTGCGGTGTGACCGACACGATGTCGCCCGCCGAGCTGCACGCGCGGCTCGTGGCGGGTGAGCCGCACACGCTGCTGGATGTGCGGGAGCCGTGGGAGGCCGACATCGTCGAGCTGCCCGACTCGCTGCTGGTGCCGCTCGGCGTCGTGGAGCGGGACGCGGCGGGAGTGGCCGAGCGGCTGCCCGACGCGCCGCTCGTGATCGTCTGCCACCACGGCATCCGGGCAGAGACCGCGCGGCGCCTGCTCGCCGACGCGGGCAGACCCGGCCTGGTGCTCGCCGGCGGCCTCGATGCCTGGGCACGAGACATCGACCCCGGAATGCCCCGCTACTGACGCCGAGATTCGTGCCGAATGTGCGGAATGAGCGCTCGTAAACGCACATTCGGCACGAATGTGCGGCGCGAAGCAGCACGCCGCGGGACGGACGGACGCGGGATACTGAACGCATGACAGGCGATCCCTCCGCGCACCCGCGCAGCGTCGAAGACCACGCCGGCATCATCGCGCGGATGCTCGCACCTCTCTCCGAAGAGCCCGATGCCGAGACGGTCCCGCTCGAGGCGGCGCTCGGCCGGGTGACCGCCGACGAGGTGCGGTCGGAGGTCGACCTCCCGCTGTTCCGCAACTCGCAGATGGACGGATACGCGGTGCGCGCGGCCGACATCCGGTCGGTGCCCGTCGCGCTCGAGGTGTCGGGCGACATCCCGGCCGGGCACACCAGCCCCATGACGTTGATCGCCGGCACCGCGCTGCGCATCATGACCGGCGCGCCCGTACCGTCCGGCGCGGACACGATCGTGCCCGTGGAGGACACCGAGCTCGTGCTCGGCCGCGACGACGACCTGGCCGGGGCGATCGTCGAGATCCGCCGGTCGCGCCGCGCCGGCGAGTACGTGCGCGAGCGCGGGAGCGACGTGCACCGAGGGGATGTGCTCCTCCCGGCCGGCACCCGGCTAGGCCCCCGGCACCTCGCCGCCCTCGCGGCCGCGGGCATCGCGAGCGTCCGCGTGCGGGCCCGCCTGCGCGTGGCCGTACTCACGACCGGGACGGAGCTCGTCGGCTCCGGCACCCCGGTCTTCGGACAGGTGTACGACGCCAACGGCATCGCCCTCGCGGCGCTCGTCGAGGAGGCGGGCGCGACCGTGTCGGTGCGCGCGAGCAGCGACGACGACCCGGCGGCGTTCGAACGCATCCTGGACGACGCGTTGCACCGCAGCGACCTCGTCATCACCTCCGGCGGCATCTCCCGCGGGGCCTACGAGGTCGTCCGTGAGGTGCTGCTCCCCCACGGCGCCGACGTGACGACCGTGGCGATGCAGCCCGGCGGCCCACAGGCGACCGCCGTGGTGGGCGGCGTCCCGGTGTTCGCGTTCCCGGGCAACCCGGTCAGCACGCAGGTGTCGTTCGTCGTGTTCCTCCGCGACCCGTTGCGCGCGGCGGCCGGTCTTCCGGCCGTGCCCCCGGTCGAGGCCGCGCTGAGCGAAGGCCTGCGGTCGGTCCCCGGGAAGCGCCAGTTCCTCCGCGGCAGTCTCGACGACTCGGGTGCCGTGTCCCCCGTCTCCGGTCCGTCGTCGCACCTCGTCGCCGGGATGGCCCGCGCCGAAGTCCTCATCGACGTGCCCGCCGAGGCGGAGGCGCTCGACGCCGGCGCCGCCGTGACAGTCTGGACACTATGACGCAGCTCACCCACCTCGATTCCGACGGCCGCGCCCGCATGGTCGACGTCGGCGGCAAGCCCGAGACGGACCGCGAGGCTGTCGCGCGCGGCCGGTTCGTCACCACCCCCGAGGTGATCCGCCTGGTCGCCGCCGACGACCTGCCCAAAGCGGATGTTCTGGCCACCGCGCGTATCGCGGGCATCGGCGGGGCGAAGCGCACGAGCGAGCTCATCCCGCTCTGCCATCCGCTTCCGCTGAACAGCGTGCGCGTCGACTTCGAGCTCGACGCCGAGGCGGGCGCGATCGACATCGAGGTGGTCGCGCGGACACACGGTCGCACGGGCGTCGAGATGGAGGCGCTCACGGCCGTCGCGGTCGCCGGCCTCACGCTGCACGACATGGTCAAGGCGGTGGATCCGGCCGCCAGCCTCACCGACATCCGGCTGGTCGCCAAGAGCGGCGGAAAGCGCGGCGAGTGGCGGCGCGATGGCGAGGAGGTGGAGGCGCCGGCTGAGTCCGCATCCACGGAGCCGGCCGTCGCCGCGCCCGCGATCGTCCTCGTGGCCTCCACGCGGGCGGCGGACGGCGTCTACGAGGACACCACCGGCCCGGTGATCGCCGACTGGCTGGCAGAGCGACGGCTCCCGGCCGACGTGCGTGTCGTCGCCGACGCCGAGGTGGATGCGGCCCTGCGCCAGGCGGTCGCCGAGCGTCCCCGCGTGCTCATCACGACGGGCGGAACTGGCGTCTCGCCCACCGACCGGACACCGGAAGCCACTGCGGCTCTGCTCGACCGGCAGCTTCCGGGCGTCGCCGAGGCCCTGCGTACGCGCGGCGCAGCGGCGACCCCGCTCGCCGCCCTCAGCCGCGGGGTGGTCGGTGTGGCGGGGTCGACGCTCGTGGTCAACCTGCCCGGCTCGCGCGGCGGCGTCGCCGACGGACTCGCGGTGCTGGACGACCTGCTCCCGCACCTGCTCGACCAGCTGCGGGGAGGAGACCACGCATGAGCGACATCCTGGCCACCGTCACGGACGACCCGCTAGAGCCGTCTACCGTCGACGAGTTCGTGTGGCGCACCGATGCCGGAGCCGTCGTGTCCTTCCAGGGGATCGTGCGCGACCACGACGGCGGCAAGGGCGTCGTGTCGCTCGACTACCGCGCGCATCCCGAGGCGGAGACGTTCCTCCGGGAGTGCTGCGAGGAGGTCGCACGGACGACCGGGCTGCGGGTGGCCGCGCAGCACCGCGTCGGCTCGCTCACCATCGGCGATCTCGCCCTGATCGCCGCGGTCGCCGCGCCGCACCGTGCCGAGGCCTTCGCCGCCTGCGCCGAGCTGGTCGAGATCATCAAGGCGCGGGTGCCGATCTGGAAGCGACAGCACTTCACCGACGGCGACTCGGAGTGGGTCGGGTTGTAGCTCGATTTCCGCATCTGCGGCCGTAGGATGGCATCCATGCCGCAGATTCGGATCAAGGACGCCGCCCTCTACCTCGGTGTGAGCGACGACACCGTGCGCCGCTGGATCGACGGCGGTGTGCTCGGGAGCGCTCGCGACGAGGCCGGCCGCACCGTCGTCGACGGACTGGAGCTCGCTCAGCTGGCCAAGCAGAACGCGGTGCTGCCCGGCGACCCGTCCGGCGTCGCGGGCTCGGCGCGCAACCGATTCGTCGGGCTCGTGACCGACATCGTCATGGATCGGGTGATGGCCCAGGTCGAACTGCAGTGCGGCCCGCATCGCGTGGTGTCGCTCATCAGCAGCGAGGCCGTGCGCGAGCTCGGCCTCGAACTCGGATCGGTCGCGGTCGCCGTCATCAAGGCGACCAACGTCATCGTCGAGGCTCCGGCGGTGGCCCGATGAAGGGGCTTCGTCGCATCGCCCGACTGGCGAGCGCAGCAGTCGCGGCTGTCGCTCTCTGCTCCCTGGCCCTCGCCGGATGCAGCAGCCCGGCCGCATCCACGCCGTCGGCTCCGCGCTCCTCGGACGGCGTGACCGGCACGATCACGGTGTTCGCCGCCGCCTCGCTCACGAAGACGTTCACCGAACTCGGCACGCGATTCGAGGCCGCGCATCCCGGCACGAAGGTCACGTTCTCGTTCGCCGGCTCCTCCGATCTGGTCTCGCAGCTGACCGCCGGCGCCCCGGCTGACGTGTTCGCGTCGGCCGATGAGGCGAACATGACGAAGGCGGTGGATGCGAAGGTCACCAGCGGCTCGCCCGTGGACTTCGCGACGAACGTGCTCGCCATCGCGGTGCCGCCCGGCAACCCGGCGCACGTGACGGGCTTCGCCGATCTGGCCTCCCCCTCCGTCAAGACGGTCGTGTGTGCGCCGCAGGTGCCGTGCGGTGCCGCCACCGCGAAGGTGGAGAAGTCGGCCGGCGTCACCATGACGCCGGTGAGCCAGGAGTCGTCGGTGACCGACGTCCTCGGCAAAGTGACGTCGGGCGAGGCAGACGCGGGGATCGTCTACGCCACCGACGTGAAGGGTGCCGGCTCGGCGGTCGAATCCGTTCCGTTCCCGGAGGCGGCGGAGACCGTCAACGTCTACCCGATCTCCGTCGTGGCCCAGGCGCCGAACGCCGCGGGCGGGAAGGCATTCGTCGCGTACGTGACCGGGCCCGCGGGGCGCGCGGTGCTCGCCGCCGCCGGGTTCGGGGCACCGTGACCGGCACGGGTCCGCGATGAGCATCCGGCTGGGCGTTCCGCGCTGGATCGTGGTGGTCGCCGCCGTCGGCGGCCTGTTCATCGTGCTCCCGTTGATCGCGATGGCGGCCCGCGTCGACTGGGCGGACTTCATCCCCCTCATCACCTCGCCATCGTCGGTGGATGCGCTCCTCCTCAGCCTGCGCACGTCGCTGCTGGCGACCGCCGCCTGCTTGGTGCTCGGCGTCCCGATGGCGATCGTGCTCGCCCGCGTGCCCTTCACAGGAAGCCGGGTCGTGCGGGCGGTCGTGCTGCTGCCGCTCGTGCTGCCGCCGGTCGTGGGCGGCCTCGCGCTGCTCGCCCTCTACGGCCGCCGTGGGCTGCTCGGCGGTGCGCTCGAAGTGGCCTTCTCGACGCCCGCCGTGGTGATCGCGCAGACGTTCGTCGCCCTCCCCTTCCTGGTGCTCAGCCTGGAGGGCGCACTGCGCTCTGCCGGTGAGCGCTACGAGGCGGTGGCGGCGACGCTCGGTGCCCGGCCATCCACAGTCCTGTTCCGGGTGACGCTGCCGCTGGTGCTTCCGGCGATCGTCTCCGGGTCGATCCTGTCGTTCGCCCGGGCGCTCGGCGAGTTCGGCGCGACCCTGACGTTCGCGGGCAGTCTGCAGGGCGTCACCCGGACGCTGCCGCTGGAGATCTACCTGCAGCGGGAGACCGATCCCGATGCCGCTGTCGCGCTGTCGCTGGTGCTGGTGGCCGTCGCCATCGCCGTGGTCGCGGTGGCCCACGGCGCGGGCGAGGGTCTCCGTCCGCGCCGGGCGAGCGCCGATGCCGACGTTCGCGCGAGGGCGGCGTGAGCCTCCACCTGGCGGCGTCGCTCGCCGCGCGGGACGTCGCGGTCGAGCTCACCGTCGCCGACGGCGAGACGCTCGCTCTGCTCGGGCCGAACGGCGCGGGCAAGTCGACGGTGCTCGGGATGCTGGCCGGGCTCGTCCGACCCGACGAGGGCCGTGCGACGCTCGGCGACCATACCCTGTTCGACCTCGCCGGCACGTGGCGGCCGCCGCATCAGCGGGGCGTCGCGCTGCTCGCGCAGGACGCCCTGCTGTTCCCGCATCTCAGCGTCCGCGACAACGTGGCCTTCGGGCCCCGGTCGTCGGGTGCCGGCCGTGCCGACGCCCGCGAGCGGGCCGACGAGTGGATGCGCCGGACCGCGACGGCGGAGTTCGCCGACCGGCGCCCCGCCGAGCTGTCCGGTGGGCAGGCGCAGCGGGTCGCGGTCGCGCGGGCACTGGCCGCCGAGCCGCGACTGCTGCTCCTCGACGAGCCGCTGTCGGCGCTGGATGTCGCTGTCGCCGCAGAGCTGCGAGGCACGCTCGCCGGTGTGCTGGCGGGGCGCACGACGGTCCTCGTCACGCACGACGCGCTGGACGCCTACCTCCTCGCCGACCGGGTCGCGGTCATGCACGAGGGTCGCGTGATCGAGCAGGGACCGATGCGGCAGGTGCTCGAACGGCCACGGAACCCCTTCACCGCTGAGCTGTCGGGGCTGACGCTGGTAGCCGGGGCACGGACGGCCGACGGGCTCGTCACCGGCGACGGGATGCGACTGCGCGGCAGCGCGGTCGCGCCCGTCGAGGTGGGCGCTCGGGCGCTGGCGGCGGTACGTCCGTCCGCGGTGCGCGTGCTGCCCGACGGTGATGGGAGCGACCGGCCCGAGCGCATCCACGCGACGGTGACCGGTCTGGAGCCGCAGGCCGACCTCGTCCGCGTTCGCACCGACCGCCTCGACGCACTGGTGCCGCCCGCCGACGTCGCCGACCTCCGCCTCCGTGTCGGCGACCGCATCACCCTCGACGTTCCGCCCTCCGCCGCAACCGTCTACCCCGCCTGACCCCCTCGGGCCTCCGCCCACCGTCGAGTCCGCAAACTTTGCACGCTGAGGGGGCGGATTCTGTGCAGAGTTTGCGTACTCGACGGTGGGCGGACGGGCGCACGCGACGGGGACGGGAGGGGAAGGGACGGGACGGGGTCAGCCGCCGGCGAAGGGCGGCAGCACGTCGACGGTGGCGGTCAGCTCGCGGGAGGGGTCGCGCGAGACGACGCCGCCGACGAGGAACGAACCGGAGCGCACCACGCGCTCCATCGGCTCGCCGTAGCGCGACACGAGTTCGGCCTGCAGACCTCCGACGGTCGCGTCCGCGACCTCCACGCGCTCCTCCGGCCGCCCCGCAGCCTCCTCCGCCGCGGCGAAGTAGCGCACCAGCACCTCAGCCACCGATCGCCCCCATGCTCCGCACCGGCGGGGCGAACCCGGCCGCATCCATCCCGTGACCGGCCTGCTTTCCCCACATGGCCGCGCGCCACCAGCGGGCGATCTCGGCGTCGTCCGCCCCGCCGCGGAGCAGCCCGCGGAGGTCGGTCTCATCGTCTCCGAAGAGGCACGACCGCACAGTGCCCTCGGCGGTGATGCGGGTGCGGTCGCAGGCCGAGCAGAACGAGCGGGTGACCGACGCGATGATCCCGACCGTGGCGGGGAGCCCATCCACCGTCCAGCCGTCGACCAGCCACTCCTCCGCGGGGGCGTGCGGGTCGTCGCGACCCGCCTCGATGAGGGTGAAGCGCTCGCCCAGCACCGAGAGCAACTCCTCGGCCGACACCATGTTCTCGCGCAGCCACGACCGGTCGGCGTCGAGCGGCATCTGCTCGATGAACCGCAGCCGGCAGCCGTTCTCCAGCGCCCACGCGAGGAGGTCGGGGGCGTCGTCGAGGGTGTCGCGCATCATCACCGCGTTGAGCTTCAGCGGGGTGAGCCCGGCAGCGTGCGCCGCGTGGATTCCGGCGAGCACGGCGGGCAGGCGGTCGCGCCGGGTGAGCCGGGCGAAGTGCTCCCGGTCGACCGTGTCGAGCGAGACGTTGACGCGGGTGAGGCCGGCGTCGACGAGCGAGCGGATGCGGTGGTCGAGTCCGATGCCGTTGGTCGTGATCGACAGGTCCACCCCGGGAGCCACCGCCGCCGAACGGCCGATGATGTCGGCGAGATCGGCGCGCATCAAGGGCTCGCCGCCGGTGAACCGCACCTCGCGCACGCCCAGATCGCGGACGCCGATGCCGACGAGCCGCGCGATCTCCGTCGCACTCAGGAGGTCGTCGCGCGGGATCGCCGGCAGACCCTCCGCGGGCATGCAGTACGTGCAGCGCAACGAGCACTTCTCGGTCACCGACACGCGCAGGTCACGTGCAACGCGCCCGAACCGATCGACGAGACCGGGATGCTCGGGCCGCCCCTCGGTGCTGGGCGCCGACGGCGGCGCGGCCTGGCGCTGCGCACTCAGCGGGAGCCCCAGGTTGACGGCGGTCATGTCATCACCCTAGACCGCTCTCCCGACAACACCGAGTCCGTCGTAGACCCGGTGGCATGCGCGGCAATAAGCTTCCCCCATGGGAATCATCTCCTCCGGCTTTTCGGGCCGTCGCAGGGCCGACGACCCCCGCCTGCCACCGGGTCAGTATCTGACCGAGGGCTTCCCGGTGCTGTCGGCCGGGCCGACGCCCCGCATCGCCAAAGACGACTGGGCGTTCACCATCACCACCGAGAAGGGCGACGTCCACCGCTGGAGCTGGGATGAGTTCCTCGCGCTCCCGCAGGAGGACGTCAGCACCGACATCCACTGCGTCACCAGCTGGTCAAAGCTCGGGACGTCGTGGCGCGGTGTGGCGCTGGACACTCTGTTCAAGGATGTCGACACCAGCTTCGAGTACACGATGGCCCACAGCTACGGCGGCTACACGACCAACGTCCCGCTCGCCGACCTGCTCGGCGGCAAGGCGTGGGTCGCGCACAGCTTCGACGGCAAGGACCTCGAGCCCGAGCACGGCGGTCCCGCCCGGCTCCTCGTGCCGCACCTGTACTTCTGGAAGAGCGCCAAGTGGGTCAACGGGCTGCAGATGCTCCCTCAGGACCAGCCCGGCTTCTGGGAGCAGAACGGCTACAACATGTACGGCGACCCCTGGAAGGAACAGCGCTACTGGTGAGCAGCGTATGGCGGGTGGCCGACGTCGTCGCCACGCGGATGGAGACCCCGACGGCCCGCACCATCCGGCTGCGCATCCCCGGATTGCACGGCCACCTCGCGGGGCAGCACGTCGACATCCGGTTGACGGCGCCCGACGGCTACCAGGCGGTCCGGTCGTACTCGATCGCCTCCGGCGGCGGACGCGGAGCCATCGAACCGCATGACCTCCCCGACGACGAGCTGGAACTGACGGTGGAGGAGCTCGCCGACGGCGAAGTCTCCCCCTACCTCGTCCGCGACCTCGCCGACGGCGACCAGCTGGAGGTGCGCGGACCGGTCGGCGGCTGGTTCGTCTGGCGCGACGGCGACACGACGCCGGTGCAGCTGATCGCCGGCGGTTCGGGCGTCGTCCCGCTCATGTCGATGGCGCGGGCGCACGCCGCCGCCGCGAGTCCTGCGCCGTTCCGGATGCTCTACTCGCTGCGCTCCCCCGCCTCCGGGTACTACTCGGATGAACTCTCGGCGCTGGCCGCCGACACGGCATCGCCGCTCCAGCTCGACTACGTCTACACGCGGCAGGCTCCGGAGGGCGCACCGGCGCCCGCCCGCCTCACCGCCGAAGGCCTCATGCGTCGCACCATCCCGGCCTCCGACTCCCCCACCTTCTTCATCTGCGGCTCCACGCCGTTCGTCGAGGCGGTCTCCGGCTGGCTCGTCGACGCGGGTCACGAGGCGGCGCGCATCCGCACCGAACGCTACGGCGGCATCGGAGGCACGCCATGACGGATCAGGACTTCCTCGACGGGAACGCCGCGGCCGGGATGCTGTCGGAGGTCTTCGCGGCCGATGTCACCACCGCGGTCGGCTGTTGCGGCAACTGCGGCGACGAATCGGTCGTCGCGCGCGGTCGCGTCTACCTGGACGAGCACGGCCTCGTCGTGCGCTGCTCGGTCTGCGGCGACGTGCTGGCGGTCGCGTCGGAGCGGGCCGGCCGCCTCTGTCTCGACCTGCGCGGCCTCGCCTGGCTGGAGTTCGCGGTCGAGTAGCCGCGCTCAGGACACGTGGCGCTCAGGACACGTGGCGCTCAGGACACGTGCACGGCCGGGCGCCGCTTGACGTCCTTCTCGGCCTCCCGCAGCACCTCGCGCGTGACGGGAGCGACCTCTCCGACGCCGGTGATCAGGTAGCGGAACATGTTCGAGATCGGGTTGCCCTCCGTCCACTCGAAGTAGATCGCCGGCACCACACCGGTGATGTCGCGCATCTCCAGCAGCACGGCCGCGATGGTGTTCGGCACGTTGCCGCTCCGCACCTGCAGCACCCGGTAGCCGTGCTTGACGACGCCCTGCACCTCCAGGTCCTCCTCGAAGTCGGAGGAGTCGGATGGCAGCACCTCGAGGAAGATGGTGCGCGACCGCTGCGGGATGTGGCTGAACTTCCGCTCGTCCTTGTTCTTCTGCGCGTACTCCTTGTCCGTGTCGACGTCGGGCTCGTGCGAGATGATCCGGATCTCGCCCTCCTCCGCGTCCTCGAGGATGAAGTCGAGGGCCGTCACATCGAACGTGACGGAGGTGGCGCGCAGCTGGAACGACCGGCCGATGCGCGACACGATCGACACGATCAGGATGGCGAGGATGAACAGGGTCGCGATCCGGAGGCCGTCCGGCCGCTCGATGATGTTGTCCACCGTCGTGTAGACGAAGATCGCCGTGATGATGCCGAACGCGACCATGCGCTTCCGCTGCCGCTTGCGCCGCGCCGACAGCGTAACCGCGAGGGAGGCGGACGTGATGAGCACCAGCACGCCGGTCGCGTAGGCGCCACCCTGCGCATCCACGCTCGCCTCGAAGACCAGCGTGATGAGGAACGCTATGGCGGTGAAGACGAGCACCAGCGGACGCACCGCGCGCGCCCACTGCGGCGCCATCCCGTACCGCGGAAGGTAGCGCGGCACCAGGTTGAGCAGGCCGGCCATAGCGGAGGCACCCGCGAACCAGAGGATGAGGATGGTCGAGATGTCGTAGACCGTGCCGAAGCGGTTGCCCAGGTACTCGTGCGCGAGGTACGCCAGCGCACGGCCGTTGGCCTGTCCGCCGGGCTGGAACTCGCGCTGCGGGATGAGCAGCGTCGTGGTGAAGCTCGACGTGATCAGGAAGACGCTCATGATGATGGCCGCCGTGGTGAGCAGCCGCCCCGCGCCACGGATGCGGCCCTTCGGGTAGGCGGGATCGTCGTCCGGCCGTCCCTTGATCTGCGGCATCACGGCGACGCCGGTCTCAAAGCCGGAGAGGCCGAGCGCGAGCTTCGGGAACACGAGCAGCGCGACCCCGACGATGACGAGCGGGTTGCCGTTCTGTTGGAACAGCGCCTCCGACCAGTCGGTGACGGCGGTCGGATGCACGAACACCTGGACGATGGAAACGCCGACCACGACGACGTTGAGCGCGAGGTATACGGCGACCAGCACCACCGCGATGCCGATCGCCTCCTTGAATCCCCTGAGGAACACGGCGCCCAGCAGCGCGAGCAGGAACAGCGTGATCAGCACGTTGTTGCCGTGGAACCAGTCCGGCGCGTACGGGTTCTCGATCGCGTGCGCCGAGGCGTCCGCCGCCGACAGCGTGATCGTGATCATGAAGTCGGTCGCCGCGAAGCCCAACAGCACGAGCACCAGCAGCTTGCCCGCCCACCACGGCAGCAGCCGCTCCAGCATGGCGATGGAACCGGAGCCCTTGAAGCTCTCGCGAGCGACCCGGCGGTAGACCGGCAGCGCGCCGAGCAGGGTGAGGGCGACGAGCACCAGCGTCGCGAACGGCGAGATGAGGCCGGCGGCGAGCGCCGCGATGGCGGGCTGGTAGCCGAGGGTGGAGAAGTAGTCGACACCGGTGAGGCACATGACCTGCCACCACGGGTGGGTGCGTTCGGGGTTGCGGCCGTGCGGTCCCTGCTGGGTGCCGCGCTCATCCACCAGTCCCGTGAGCAGCCAGTGCCGGAGCGCGCCGCCCTTCGCCCGTTTCGGGGTGGGCCGCGCCTGACCGGGCACGGGGGAAAGCTGCTGGTCGGGAGTGCTCGACATCGGCATCCTTCCGCTCATGCCTTCGTCGTCAGCGTAGCGCTCACCAGGCCGAGGCACGGTAGTCCTTGAGGAAGACGCCGTGCAGGTCCTCTCCGGCCTCTCCGCGGACGATCGGGTCGTAGACGCGGGCGGCGCCGTCGACCAGGTCGAGCGGGGCGTGGAAGCCCTCCTCCGCGAGCCGCACCTTCGTGTGGTGCGGGCGCTCGTCGGTGATCCATCCCGTGTCGACGCTCGTCATGAGGATGCCGTCGGTCTCGAACATCTCGCCGGCGCTCGTGCGCGTGAGCATGTTGAGTGCGGCCTTCGACATGTTCGTGTGCGGGTGACCCGGCCCCTTGTAGCGGCGGCCGAAGACACCCTCCATCGCCGACACGTTGACGATGTACGACCGCCTGGCGGCGGCGAGGGAGGGACGCAGCCGGTCGATCAGGATGAAGGGAGCGGTCTGGTTGCACAGCTGCACCTCGAGCAGCTCAAGCGCGTCGATCGCTCCGATGTTCTGCGTCCAGCTGTTCACGTGCGCGACGTCGGGGACGAGCCCGCCCGCGTCGATGGCGGTGCCGTCCGCATGCTTCTCAAGGGACGACGAACCGGCGGCCATCGCGACCGCCGCCAGGTCGTCCGCTGTGAGCGCGGCCGCGCCGGCGACCTCGGCGATCGTGCCGCGGACGTCAGCCGCCGACAGCAGCGGGTGCGCCGCGACCGAGCGCTCCAGGGCGAGGGGATGCGGGTCGGCGGTGTGCCCGAACGTCTCGAGCTCCGGCAGCGGACCGTCGGGAAGCGGCTGCGTCTCCGCCTCGGCCAGCAGGGAGTACGCCCCGGGCGAGCGACGGACGGTCTGCGCGGCGTTGTTGATCAGGATGTCGAGGGGTCCGCGCTCGGCGACCGAGTCGGCCAGCGCGATGACCTGCGCCGGGTCGCGGAGGTCGATGCCGACGACCCGGAGCCGGTCGATCCAGCGCCCGGCGTCGGGCAGCCGCGAGAACCGGCGCACCGCATCCCGCGGGAACCGGGTGGTGATGGTGAGGTGGGCGCCGTCGCGGAGCAGCCGGAGGGCGATGTGCATGCCGATCTTGGCCCGGCCGCCGGTGAGCAGCGCGCGCTTGCCGGTCAGGTCGGTGGTCGCGTTGCGCTTGGCGTGGCTGAAGGCCGCGCACGACGGGCACAGCTGGTGGTAGAACCAGTCGACCTGCGTGTAGTCCTGCTTGCAGATGTAGCAGGCGCGCGGCGTGATGAGGGTTCCGGCGGTGTGGGATGCGGTCGTGCCCGAGGTCAACTCGCGCCCGCGCGTCTCGTCGTCGATGCGGTCGGGAGCACCGGTGGCAGTCGCGGCGATGACGGCGCGGTCGGCCGCCTGCACCTGCTCGCGAAGCTGCCGCTTCCTGGCCTGCTTCGACGCCTTGAACATGTGCGCGGTCGCCCGGCGTACGGTCACGTAGTCGGGATGCTCCTGGTCCAGCTCGTGCAGCTGTCCGAGGACGCGGAGGGTGACGGCGAGTTCGTCGGGGTCGAGGCCGGAGGACGCCGGGGTTTCGGGAGGCACCGGAGAATTCTACGTGGCACCATGAGCACATGGATGCGCACGCGTTGTTCGAAGCGACCGGCACGGCGTTCGAGTTCGCCGGTGTCGCCGCGATGGCGATCGGCCTGGTGGTCGCGATCGGCCTGTCGCTGGTCGCCTGGCGGCGTCAGCGCAGCGGCGCTGCGGCGTTCCGGACACTGCGGGAGAGCTTCGGCGGCGTCATCCTGCTGGGTCTCGAGATCCTCGTCGCGGCCGACCTGGTCAAGACCGTTACGTCGACGCCGTCGCTGACGGATGCGGTGGTGCTCGGGATCATCGTGCTGATCCGCACCATCCTCAGCTTCTCGCTGCAGGTCGAGATCGACGGTGTCGCGCCGTGGCGGCGCGCGCTGGTCACCGGGCCGGAGACGATCGCGCGTGCCGCCCGCTCGGCGAACCGCACGCCGGACGGCACCCCGGAGCCGCGCGGAGCATAACGCTCCCGCCTACTCCACCCCGCCTACTCCTCTTCGGCCGCGCGCCGGGCCGCCCGCTCGGCATCGCGCTGCTTGACCCGCGCGTTCTCGGCGCGAACCGCCGCCTGCGTCGCCCGCTCGTCGACCAGCCACTGCGGCGGATCGGCCAGGAGGTCCTTGATCTGGGCGGTGGTCAGGGCCTCGGTCACCCCGCCGCGGGCGAGGCCCGAGTTCGAGACGCCGAGTTTGCGTGCCACCACGTCGCGGGGATGCGGACCCTCGGCGCGCAGGGTCTGCAGCCACTCCGGCGGCTCGGCGTTCAGCGCATCCAGCTCGGTCCGGCTGATCTCGCGGTCGCGGAAGTCGTCGGGCGCCGCCGGCAGGTAGATGCCGAGCTTCTTGGCCGCTGTGGCCGGTTTCATGGTCTGCGCCTTCATGTGCTCCAGGCTACCGTTCGCTACCCTCGTCAGGTGTCCTCCCGCTTCGCGATCGCCTTCCCGCTCGGTGTCACCGTCGGCAAGTGGACGCGCGCGTTCGAGCAGCGCCACCCCGACGTGGAGCTGGTGGTGCGGCCCAGCGACGATCCGCTCGGCGTGCTCGCGGCCGGAGAAGCGGACATGGTGTTCGCCCGCGACGCCGAGGCGGACGACGACCGCCACCTCATCCCCCTGTACGCGGAGGATGTCGTCGTGGTCGTGCACCACGAGCACCTGCTCACCCTCGAGGAGCACCTTCACCTCGCCGACCTCGAGGGCGAGCCCCGGGTTGCCGGCGAGCCGTCGGAGGCGTTCATGCGGAGCGTCGCCGCCGCCGACGGCATCGCGCTGCTGCCCGCATCGGTCGCGAAGGCCCTCCGTCGGAAGGACGTGGTGGCCCTCCCCCTCGAAGACGGCCCGCAGAGCCGCATCGGCCTGACCTGGCCGCGCGAGGGGCAGCATCGACTGGTCGACGACTTCATCGGCGTCGTGCGGGGGCGCACGGCGCACAGCTCGCGCAACCCGGAGGTCGCCGCGCGCGAGGCGGCGGACGGCCGCAAGGCCGCCGGTACGCGCGCCCCCTCTGGCGGCCGCACCCCCTCCGCCAAGCGCACGCCGCCCTCCCGCAAGCGCCCCCGCCGCCGCTGACCCCTCTCCGCCGATCGAGTTGACGCAACACGCCGCCCAGCGGCGCTTGCCGACGGCGTGTTGCGTCAACCGGATTCATCGGGTCCGGGCGGAGGATAGGAGGCATGAGCAGCGCCGGGCGCGACGCCCAGTCCGAGATCTACCGCGACGGTGTCGCCGGCCGTCGCCCGCGCATCCCCGTGGGATACGCCCAGCTCGAGCGGGCGGCGCAACGGCGGCTGAGTCGCGCGGCGTTCGCGTACATCGCCGGCTCCGCCGGCCTTGAGCGCACGGCGGACGCCAACACGGAGGCGTTCCGGCGGCGGCGCATCGTCCCGCGCGTCCTGCGCGACGTGTCGGCGCGCGACCTCTCCGTCGAGCTGTTCGGCGTCCGGCGGCCGACGCCGCTGCTGCTCGCCCCGATCGGCGTGCTGGAGCTCGCCCGGCGCGGAGGGGATGCGGCAGCGGCCCGCGCCGCCGCCGCCCTCGGCGTGCCGGCCGTGCTCTCGAACCAGGCGTCGCAGCCGATGGAGGAGGTCGTCGGCGCCATGGCGGACGTGGCGCCCGCCGCATCCCGCTGGTTCCAGCTGTACTGGAGTTCGTCGCGCGACCTGGTGGCGAGCCTCGTCGAGCGGGCGGAGCGCTCGGGATGCGAGGCGATCGTGGTCACGCTGGACACGCATGTGCTCGGCTGGCGACCGCGCGACCTCGCCCTCGGCTACCTTCCGTTTAGCCGGGGTCTGGGGATCGCGCAGTACACCTCCGATCCGGTGTTCCAGCAGCTGGTGCGCGAGCGGGCGGCCGTCGCGTCCGGGCCGCGCCCGACGCCGACCCCGGCTGCGGTCGCGGCCTTCGCCAGCATGCTGCGCCACCATCCCGGGCCGCTGCGCGAGAAGCTGCGGTCGGGAGAGCCGCTCGCCGCGGTCGAGACGTTCCTCGACGTGTTCGCCGACCCGTCGCTGACCTGGGACGACCTGGCGTTCCTCCGCGAGCGCACCCGGCTGCCGATCGTGCTGAAGGGCGTGCTGCATCCCGACGACGCCCGGCGTGCCCTCGACGCCGGGGCGGATGCCGTCCAGGTCTCGAACCACGGCGGCCGCCAGATCGACGGCGAGGTGGCGGCGCTCGATGCACTGCCCGGTGTCGTGGCGGCGGTCGACGGACGGGTGCCGGTGATCTTCGACAGCGGCATCCGCGGCGGTGCGGATGCGGTGATCGCCCTCGCGCTCGGCGCCCGTGCCGTCGCGATCGGCCGGCCTTACGCCTACGCTCTCGCGGTCGCCGGCGAGGCGGGCGTGCGGGAGCTGCTGCGCAACACGATCGCCGAGCTCGACATCACCCTCGGTCTCGCGGGCGCCCGCAGTATCGCCGAGCTGGATGCGGGCATCCTCTCGCCGACGCCCGCGCCGGTCGCTCACTAGGCTGGAAGATCGGTACCAGCCGAAGGGAGCCTGCTGATGTCCGAATCCACCGCGGCGCCTGTGAGCATCCGGGCCTCCGTCGGGGTAGCCGAGTACCCGGCTCTCGTGGCGATCTGGCGACGAGCCGTGGATGCGACGCACGACTTCCTCTCGGCGACCGACCGCGACGAGATCGAGGCACGGCTGGCATCCGACTACTTCCCCGCCGTCACGCTGTCGGTCGCCGACCGGGACGGCCGTCCCGTCGGCTTCTCGGGTGTGCTCGACGGCACGCTGGAGATGCTCTTCGTGGATGCGGCCGAGCGCGGCGGCGGGATCGGCACGGCGCTTCTCGATCACGCGATCCGCGACCACGGCGTCGTCCGCGTCGACGTCAACGAGCAGAACGCGTCAGCCGCCGGTTTCTACCGCTCCCGAGGCTTCGGCCTCGTCGGTCGGAGCGCGACCGACGAGGCCGGTCGTCCGTATCCGCTGCTCCACCTCGAGCTCGCATCGGCGAACCGGCACCGCTAGGAGACCGACGCCCCGATCAGCGACAGCAGCGCCTGCGCGTACGCAGTGGCGGCGTCGTCGTGCTCGAAGTACCGCTCCTCCCCCTCGATCAGCACGGTCACCCGGTAGCCGTCGGGCATGCGCGCGAGGTGGCGGAAGGTGCCGCCGAGCAGTTCGCGCAGCTGGTCCTCGCGCGGGATCCACAGGGCGTCCTCGACGGCGAGCGAGTCGAGCGCCCACTCCGTCGTGCCGTTGAAGCCGAGGATGGTACCGGTGTCGAAGTGGTGCGGCTCGATCGTCATCTCGCTGACGGTGAAGCGCTCCCCCTCCATGCCCGGTCGGTCGATGGCGAACGTGTCGCCCGACGCCGGCTGCCAGCGCAGCCCCGCAGTGCGAAGCTGCCGGGCGATGTCCTCTGCGATCATGGATGCTCCTTCACGGTCAGTCGGTGACGATGACGATCTTGCCGCGCACGTGGCCGCCCTCGAGCCGCGCGTACGCCTCCACCGTCCGTTCGATCGGGTAGATCGAGTCGATCGGCAGGACCAGCTCGTTCTCGGCGAGCAGGTCGGCGAGCTCGGCGAGGTCGTCGTTGGTGGCGGCGTGCCCGCCGACGTTCTGCGCTCCGCGCGCCTCCGGCCCGAAGACCGCGATGGAGTTGACGCGTTCGATCGGCACACCGAGTTCCAGCGCCGCCTCGATCGTCTCCGGGCCGTGGTTGTCGAGCACCGCGGTCACACGGTCGTCGTCGAGGACGTCGCGCACGCGCTCGGCGAGGCCGTCGCCGTAGGTCACCGGGATGACGCCGAGCGACTCGAGGAACTCGTGGTTCTCCTCGCTCGCCGTGCCGATCACCGTCGCCCCCGCGCGGACGACCAGCTGGGCGGCGAGCACGCCGACCCCGCCCGCTGCAGCGCTCACCAGCACCGTGTCGCGCTCGCGGATGCCCAGAGCGCGCACCGTGGCGAACGCCGTCCGGCCGACGACGCCGAGCGAACCGGCCACCTCAAACGTCAGCGGATCGGGTTTCGCGATCACCTGCCCGTCCTCCGGCACCACCACGAAGTCGGCGATGGAGGAGAACGGCGCCGTGCCGAGCACGGCCTGACCGAGCTCGAACCGCGTTACGCCGTCACCGATCTCCTCGACGAACCCGGCGAAGTCCTGTCCGATCCCGCTCGGCAGCGTCACGCCCATGTGCGCGGCGGCCCGCTCGTCGCGGTACGCCTTCACATCCATCGGATTGAGCCCGGCCGCCATCACGCGGACCAGCACCTGGCCGGGACCCGGCCACGGTCTCTCCCGCTCCACCACGTGCAGGTAGTCGCGGGAGCCGAACTCATCGAACTGGACGAAACGCGGCACGGACGGGCTCCTTCCCTCTGGTAGCACGGAGCCTAGCCCCGACACCCCCGGAACAGCAGGGAGAGAGCCACAGGTGCAGCGAGCGCTCAGCCGAAGAGGAGCGCGGCCTCCTCGTAGCGCGCGGGCGGCACGGTCTTCAGACCGCCGGTCGCGTCGGCGATCGAGACGTTGACGACGTCGGTGCCGCGCAGCGACACCATGGAGCCCCAGCGACCCTCGTACACCGCATCCACCGCCGCCATGCCGAGGCGGGTGGCGAGGACGCGGTCGTAAGCGCTCGGGACGCCGCCGCGCTGCATGTGGCCGAGCACGGTCGCCCGCGACTCGATTCCGGTGCGCTCCTCGATCATCGGGGCGAGCATCTCGCCGATGCCGCCGAGGCGCGGCCGGTTGAACGCGTCCAGTCCCTTGTGCGAGTGCGCCTCCTCCATCGTGTCGAGGTGGAAGCCCTCCGACACGACGATGACGGGCGCACGGCCGCGGTCGCGGACCGACTCGACCCATTCGCAGATCTGCTCGATCGACTGCGGCTGCTCCGGGATGAGGATGGCGTGGGCGCCGCCCGCCATGCCCGAGTGCAGGGCGATCCAGCCGACGTGACGGCCCATGACCTCGACGACCATACAGCGCTGGTGCGACTCGGCGGTGGTGCGGAGGCGGTCGATCGCCTCGGTGGCGATCTCGACGGCCGTGTCGAAGCCGAACGAGTAGTCGGTGGCGGCCAGGTCGTTGTCGATGGTCTTCGGGACGCCGACGATCTTGAGCCCGGCGTCGGTGAGACGGCGTGCGGCCGTCAGGGTGCCCTCGCCGCCGATGGCGATGATCGCGTCGATGCCGTTCTCATCCATCATCCGCTGGATGTTCTCGGGGCCGCCCTTGTCGCCCTCGAACGGGTTGGTGCGGCTGGAGCCGAGGATGGTGCCGCCCTGGCGGGACAGGCCGCGGACGCTGTGACGGTCGAGCGGCATGATGTCGCCGTCGACCACACCGCGCCAGCCGTAACGGAAGCCGGCGAACTCGGAGCGGTACACGCGGTCGCCCTTCAGGACCGCGCCGCGGATCACCGCGTTCAGGCCCGGACAGTCGCCGCCGCTGGTGAGGATGCCGATCTTCATGCTGCTCCGTTTCTCAAGGCGTTCCCTGAATCATGCCCGGATGCCCCGGCCTGCACAAAATCGCACTGGACGCTGAGCGCGACGGGTGGTAAACGGGCCGGGTAGACCGTTCGGGTGTCAGAGGCCGAGGGCGCGCTGCAGCTTGGACGAGCTGGCCGACGGCCGGGCTCCCGCCGCGAGCAGGTGCTCCTCGATCTCGTCGAGGAGGGCGTTGCGGCGCTGACGGGTGTCGGGGGCCCCGCTCAGGAGCTCCACCTCCCACTCGCGCCACTCCTGCGTCGCGCCGGTCCGGAGGTTCTCGCTCCGGACGTGGTCGTCGGTGAGCTCGGCGACCTCGAAGCCGGCAGCATCCTGCAGCAGGACGCTGTCGCGCTCGTTCGTGACCCGGGCGATCGGGACGAGCGGTTCGTCGCCGATCAGCTCGCGCAGGTGCTGCCGCAGCTCGGCGGGCGGCTCGTCGCCCTCCGTGAGGTCCCAGTGCAGCTCGGTGCGGCCCTCCTCGGCGGGCAGCTTGACGTGCCAGCCGGCGTCGTGGCCGCCACGGCGCACGCGGACCGCGGTCCGGTGCTGGGCGAGTGCGAAGTCGTCCGTGTCGAAATAGGTGGCGACGAGCTCGTGCCGCTCGGGCTCCCCCTGCACCGCGATCGTGCCGACGCCGACGAGCTGAGGATGCTGCGCCTCGGCGTCGACGTCGTACTTGCGCTCGATCTCGGTCTGGGAGTGGTGGGGCATATCCCCTGTCTAGCCCACAATTCGTCTGTCGCGAAATTTCAAGCGGGCCGCCCGCCGCAGCCCCTACGGTGAACGCATGACCTCAGAGACGATCACCGCCCGCTTCGATGTCACCGGCTGGGAGCCGGCCGACCTGCCGGGCATCGACGGCGACTGGGTGGGCGCCGTCGTCATGCGGAAGACCTACACCGAGGGACTGGTGGGCGAGTCCGTCGCGCACTTCGTCTCCTCCGGCACCGAGGAGGGCGGGCGCGGCTACCTCGCCGCCGAGCGGATCACCGGCCGGCTGGAGGACGGGAGGGCAGGCTCGTTCACCGTCCACCACGGCGCGCTGCAGCATCCCGGAGACAGCTCTGCCTTCGGGAACATCGTGCCGGGCACCGGGACGGACGACTTCGCCGACTTCCGGGGAGCGGCCAGGATCGAGCACGACGACCGCGGCGCGTTCTTCGTCTTCGAGCTGGAGTGAGACCACCCTTCACGCCCGCAGCAGGCCGCTGTACCGTGGGGGCATGAGCGACCCCAGAGGACGTGAGTACCGAGACGACGAGGACCTCGACGACTTCCGCGAGGCGCAGGAGACCGACTACGAGCCGGAGCCCGTCATCCACGACCCGGAGGACGTGCCGGTGGTCGACGACGAGGACGACGAACTGCTCCCCGACGACGACCGCCCGGTGCCGATCGACCCCGACGACGCCGAGATCGCCTAGCCGACAGCTCCTGACTTTTTCGGCCGAATCGGCGTCTGGGACGCGAAAAACTCAGGAGCCGGCGGTGTGAGGTCAGGCGAGGGCGTCCGTCAGCAGGTGGATGAGGGCGTCGAGCTGCACGGAGTCGGCCGAGCCGACCTCGACATCGCTGCCGTCGAGGGCGCGCGCGGCGAGTCCCTGCTTGGCGTCGATGAGCTCGGCGATCTTCGAGTCGATCGTCTGCGCCGCGATGATCCGCCACGCCGTGACCGGCTCCTCCTGACCGATGCGGTGAACGCGGTCGATCGCCTGAGTCTGCTCCGCCGCCGTCCATGACAGCTCGGCGAGCACGACGTTCGACGCGGCCTGGAGGTTCAGGCCGACGCCCGCCGCTGTGAGCGAGCAGACCGCGACCGCGACCTCCGGGTCGTTGTTGAACGCGTCGATCTCCTTCTGCCGTGACAGCGCGGACTGGTCGCCGCGGATCGAGATCGTCTTCAGGTCGCGGGCCGCGAAGGCCTCCTCCGCCGCATCCATCACGTCGATGTGCTTGGCGAAGAACACCACCTTGCCGACCGAGCGGGCGAGCTGGGCCGTGTAGTCCGACGCGAGGCCGGCCTTCGCCTGGCCGATCCGGCGGACCATCGTGAAGACGTTCTCGCCGGACTTGGCCGACTTCGAGTCCTCCAGCTCGGACTGCGCGACCAGCCGGATGAGGTGCTTCTTGTGCGCCTCGTCGTCGCCTTCGAAGCCGTCCGGCCGACCGGCGGCCGCCGCGCGCTGGTAGCGCGTGACGAGCCGGGCGGCGAGGTCCTTCTCCGCCTGGCGGATCGAACGCCCGAGTTCGTCGTCGAGCTCGACCGGCAGGTCCACGACGCGACGGCTCGGCAGGTCGGCCGCGACGTCGAGCTTGCGCCGGCGCACGATGCCCATGTCGATGACGGCCTCGCGGGCGGCGGCGTAGAAGCCGAAGTCGGCGGGGGTCAGCCCGGTCTCCTCCAGGTGCTCCATGAGGGTGGCGGTCGGCTTGTTGCCGTCGATCCAGCCGAGGAACTGCCAGATCGCCTTGAAGTCGTCGATGTCGTTGATCAGCGGGGTACCGGTCAGGGCGATCATCAGCGGGTCGGGCGTGGTCGAGCGGATGGCGTCGGCCAGCCCCAGCACCAGGCGCGAACGCTGCGAGTGCAGGTTCTTGATGAAGTGCGCCTCGTCGACGACCATCCCCTTGAAGCCGAGCGTGCTCAGCCAGGAGAGGTGCCGATCCAGCACCTCGTAGTTGACGATGACGATGTCCGCGAAGGCGTCGAGGCCCTCACCGTCGCCGTGGATGACCGTTGCGCGACGCTGCGGAGTCCAACGCTCGACCTCGCGCGCCCAGTTCATCTTGACGACGTTGGGAACGACGGCGAGCAGCGGATACGCCCCGGCGACCGAGGCGGCGAGGACGGACTGCGCCGTCTTGCCGAGACCCGGCTCATCCGCGAGCAGGAAACTGCGGTGGCCGAGGCGCACGCTCTCGATGAAGCGCGACTGGTGGTGCATCAGCTCGAGTCCCTGCGGGGAGTAGCGGTCGAGCAGCGGGGCGGGCGGCAGGTCCATGCTGGCCGCCTGGCCTCCGGCGCCGTACTCGAACGACTTGAACAGCGGACCGAGCAGCTCCCACGAGTCGAGCCGGCGGCGCGGCGTCGGCGCGGATGCGCTGAGGCGGGAGAAGTCCGGCGCGAGGAACGGGTTGGACAGCTGGCGCGCCTTCACCGACGGCGGAACGACCTGCTTCTCCGCCAGCTCGGGCGGGATGACGCTGTCCTGCTTGGTGACCGGGCGCTCGATCGTGATGATCAGGTCGTCGGGCGAGAGCTCGGTTCCCGACTCCAGGAGCCAGTCACGGCGCATCTTCTGCGCGGTAGCCGTCGAGGGCGACTCGCTCTCGAGCAGCGAGATCAGGGACGTGTCGCGCGCCGCCGTCTTCGCCAGGATGGTCGCGATGCCGTCGAGGCGCTTCAGCTGCTCCGCACGTGCGGCGTCGCTGAGGTCCGGATCCGACTTCGCCCTGGCGCGCTCCTCGCGCATCAGGAACGCGATCACCTGGAACTTGGTGCGGTTCGTCGGCCCGAGCTTCTTGCCGTCGGCGGCCTTCGCCTCGACCTCGCGCACCTTGCGGGCGAGGACGGGGATGAGTCCGTCGTTGTTGGCGTGCCGGTTCTTCCGCTGCTGCGGCCTGGTCGGGCTGGTGCGCTGACCGGAACGAGACATGGTCCTCCAGGAGAGGCGTCGCGCACTGCCGGAGGGTGCGACGCCGTTTGGGCGTGAGGCCGGCGCGGCGGGGAGGTCGGGTACCGAGTGGACCGTGTTCGCCGCGAGTGACGCCGGGAGCGCGACGCAGGATGGCCGCGCAGCACCCATTTTACCGGATGTGCGGCCGTTCAGCGACGCGTGTCTGCGGGGATCTTGATCGTGACCGCCGCGGCGACGAACACGACGGCTCCCGCGATCGACAGACCCTGCAGTGCGACGCCGCCGAGCGGCAGCGGCCAGACCGGATTCCAGACCACCGCGAGCGGGATGAGGCCCGCGAACCACCACCACATCCGCGCCTGTCCGGCGAAGACGCAGAGGATGAGCGCGAGGATGCTGACCGCGTAGCGCACGTACAGGTACCAGTCGCCGCCGATGAGGGCGAGACCGGCGAGGAGCACGATCGCTCCGAGCAGGCCGGGGACCAGCGCGGCGCGGTTTAAGGCGGGCTGCTGCGGAGTGTGAGGTGCGGGCATCGGGAGTCCACTCTACGCAGTCCGGATGCCGGAAATGGTGCGCCCGCCCGATGGCGGAGACGTTCTCTCCGGTCGGGCGGGCGACGCTGTGTGGTGCGGGTCGCTGTCGGTTACAGCACTCCGCGGCGGAACAGGAATGCGCAGGGCGGGGCGTCGGATCCGACACGGACCGTGACGCTGGAGTTTCGGGCGAGCTCGAGGAACGGTTCGAGCTCGAGGCGGGTCATCGGGACTCGACGGAGTTCGGCGTCGGATGCGATCCCGTTCACTGCGAACGCGACGTCGGGTACGTCGTAGGGTTCGTCAGCGAGATCGAGGAACACGATCGGCGATGCATCGTCCTGGTCGAGCGGGAACACGGAGAGGATCGCCTCGGCGGCGGCCTCAGTCGTGACGTCGTCACCGAGGTGAACGACGGGCGTTGTTATCTTGTCCTCCGGGTAGCCGCTGCCGACGAGGGTAAGCGTCGCGCCATCATGCATCGCGTCGAGCGCGCTCAAGAGCGCACCGGACAGCAGCGGGCTGAGGTTCTTCAGCAAAGTCGGGCCTTTCCTGTTAAACGAATATTTCTCAACCCCTACGTGGAGGATAGACCCACCGGTATGTCCACACACGCCCCCTATTAGGGGGATACTTGTCTGTCCACCGTGCGCACACGCAGTCGAGATGCTCTGCGCGAACGCGATGGCGTACCCCCGCCGGGTATGAGCCTTCCGGGACTATCCTGAGGGGGTGATCGCAGACATCAAGAAGCGGGCGCTGCACCGCACGCGCATCCTCGAAGGCCAGCTCCGGGGCCTCGAGAAGATGATCGAGAACGAGGACTACTGCATCGACATCATCACGCAGTCCCTCGCCATCCAGAAGTCGCTCGGCTCGCTCAACAAGCTGCTGGTCGAGAACCACCTCCGCACGCACGTCTCCGAGATGTTCGAGGAGGGCGGCAGCGCACGGGACGACGCGATCGTCGAGCTGCTCAAGGTGTACGAGCTCTCCAACAACCGCGGCTAGGCGCAGCGCATGAGTGACCGCGAAGAGCTCATCCACATCGTCCGCGGCGACATCACCGACGAGACCGTCGATGCGATCGTCAACGCCGCCAACAGCTCGCTCCTCGGCGGCGGCGGGGTCGACGGCGCCATCCACCGCCGCGGCGGGCCCACGATCCTGGAGGCCACGCGCGAGCTCCGCGCGACGACCCTCCCGGACGGCCTGCCCACCGGCCAGGCCGTCGCGACGACCGCGGGCGACCTCGCGGCGAAGTGGGTCATCCACGCGGTCGGGCCGGTCTGGTCGAGCAGCGAGGACCGCACCCCTCTCCTGCAGAACGCCTACCGCTCGTCCCTCCGCGTCGCCCGCGAGCTCGGTGCCCGCACCGTCGCCTTCCCTGCGATCTCGGCCGGCGTCTACGGCTGGCCGATGGATGACGCGGCGCGCATCGCCATCAGTACCGTCCGCGCCGTGCTGTCCTCCGGTGTCGGCTCGGTCGAGCACGTGCGCTTCGTCCTGTTCTCCGACGAGGCGTTCGACGCGTTCCGGGAAGCGGCCGGCGAGTGACGGCGGAGGCGCTCGACCGCTTCCGGGCTCTGCTGCGCATCCCCACCATGTCCCGCAACGCGGTCGAGGAGACCGACTGGGCGGTGTTCGACGAGTTCGTCGCCGCACTGCCGCAGCTCTACCCGGCCCTGCACAGCGCCCTGGAGCAGGAGCGGCACGGACACTCCCTGCTGTACCGCTGGCGCGGCCGGAGCGACGAGGCGCCCACCGTCCTGATGGCGCACTACGACGTGGTTCCCGCGACCGCGGAGGGCTGGACGCATCCGCCCTTCGCCGCCGAACTGACCGGCTCGGGCGAGCAGCAGCTGCTGTGGGGGCGCGGGGCGATCGACGACAAGGGGGCGCTCGTCGCGATCCTGGAGGCGGTGGAGGCGCTCGTGCAGGACGGCTTCCAGCCGGCCAACGACGTGTATCTGAGCTTCGGACACGACGAGGAGACGGTCGGCTCGGGAGCGCGGGCGATCGCCTCGGTGCTCGCCGGGCGCGGCATCCGCCCGGCACTGGTCCTCGACGAGGGCGGCGCCGTCGTCGAACGCATCTTCCCGGGCGTCAGCAAGCCCATCGCGGTGATCGGCGTGAGCGAGAAGGGCATCACCAGCGTGCGGCTCACCGTCGAACAGAACGGCGGTCACGCGTCCACTCCCCCGAAGACGACCGCGACGGTCCGGCTCGCCCGGGCCATCACCCGCCTCAACGACCGGCCGTTCCCCGCCCGCCTGACCGAGACGAACCTGCGGATGGTGGAGACGCTGGGCGCGCACGCGACCGGTCCCCTGCGCGCCGTCTTCACGCGCGCCCGCCGGCTGCAGCCCGCGCTGCGCCTGGTGTTCGGCCGGCTCAGCGACGAGACGCGCGCGATCGTGCGGACCACGACGGCCGTGACGCAGCTGCGCGGGAGCCTCGCCGCGAACGCACTGCCGGAGACGGCGGAGGCCGTGGTCAACACCCGGATCGCGGTCGGGTCGTCGGTCGCCGAGACGCTCGATCACATCCGCCGGGCGATCCGCGACGACGCCGTCCGTGTGGAGGCGGTCGACGCCAGCGAGCCGTCCCCGGTCTCCCCCGCCGACGGCCCCCAGTGGGACCGCCTCGCGACCGCGATCGGAGCCGTGCACCCGCATGCCGTGGTGACGCCGTACATCATGCTCGGCGCGAGCGACAGCCGGCACTTCACCGGCATCTGCGACGCGGTCTACCGGTTCACCCCGTTCGAGCTGAGCGCCGAGGAGCGGGGCGCGCTGCACGCGCGCGACGAGCGCATCCATGTCGCCACCTGGCGCCGCGGCATCGCCGTCTACGCCCACCTCCTCCGCGCCTCCTGACCCGCCACCCTCCGTCACTCCGCCCTCCGTCACTCCGCCCTCCGTCACTCCGCCCTCCGTCACTCCGCCCTCCGTCGAGTCCGCAAACTTTGTACGCCGCGACCGCGCGGCGCGTGCAAAGTTTGCGGACTCGACGGCTGGGGCGGAGCGGCGGGAGAGATGAGCGGGGGGTGTGCGAAGTGCACAGAGTCGGGGCGAAGTCGTGCGGGGTGCACATTCCGTGAGGAAGGGGGCGCTGGCTACGGTTTCGGGCAACCGTCCCCCTCCACCCGTACGAAGGACACCCAATGGCACGCACAGCTCATGCCGACGACTTCGCCCTCTCCCGTGTGACCCCCGACGCGCGCAAGCCGTGGTTCGGGATCGCGGTGCAGCGCTTCGGTCAGGTCTCGGCTCTCTCGCAGTTCCTGCTCGGGGCGACCCTGGGCTACAGCATGACCTTCGGCGAGGCGGCGCTCGCGCTGCTCCTCGGCTCGATCATCCTCGAGGTGATCATGTGCATCGTCGGCATCATCGGGCAGAAGGAGGGGCTGAACACGGCCCTCCTGGCCCGCTGGACCGGCTTCGGCGAGATCGGCGCCTCCCTCGTCGGCCTCGCGATCGGCATCAGCCTCATCGGCTGGTTCGGCATCCAGTCCGCCATCTCCGCCCAGTCCCTGAACGTGCTCATGCCGGGCGTCATGCCGGTGTGGGTGTGGAGCCTGCTGTTCGGCCTGGCTGTCACCGCCATCGTCGCGTACGGCTTCGTCGGGATGCAGTGGCTGGCGAACATCACTGTCCCGCTGTTCCTCATCCTCGTCGGCTGGTCGATCATCAGCGAGCTCAGCAAGCACTCGCTCGGCGAGCTGATGACGTCGCCCGCGCCCGGTCCGACGATGTCGGTCTGGCAGGGCACCGGAATCGTCGCGGGCGGTCTCATCGTCGGCGCGATCATCACCGCCGACATGACGCGGTTCAACCGCAGCCGGGCCGACGTCGTCAAGCAGACCGTTCTGGGCGTGACCCTCGGCGAGTTCGTCATCGGCCTCGCAGGCGTGCTGCTCGCCCACGCAGCGGCCAGTGGCGACATCGTCGCGATCGTGACCTCGTCGATCGGCTTCGTCGGCCTGATCATCGTCATCACAGGAACGCTGAAGATCAACGACTGGAACCTGTACTCGTCCACGCTCGGACTGGTCAACTTCATCTCCACCGCGTTCTCGAAGAACCTGCACCGCGTCACCACGACGATCGTGCTCGGCATCGTCGGCTCGGTGCTCGCCGCCGCGGGCATCCTCGCCCAGTTCACCGGCTTCCTCACGATCCTCGGCGTCGCCTTCCCGCCGATCGCCGGCATCATGGTCGCCGAGTACTTCTTCGTCCGCCGCTGGCGTGGCGACCTCGACGCCACCCGGGCCTCCGGCCGCCTCCCGGAGCACGCCCCGCGGATCGTCCCCGTCACCCTCCTCGTGTGGCTGGTCTCTTCGCTGGTCGGCTACTTCGTGACCTGGGGCATCCCCGCCATCTGGTCGCTGCTGCTCTCGATCGTGCTCTACACGGTCGCCGGCAAGCTCGGCTGGGTGCGCGGCGTCGGCCGTGCCACCACCATCCAGGCTCCGGCCGGTGCGGACGGCGCGACGACGGAACCCGCGGCGGACGCCCCCTCCGGCCCCGAGGCCGTCGCCTCCAACTGAGCCCTGCTCCCGAACCGCCCCATCCCACAGAAAGCGACACAACATGCATATCGGCATCGACGTCGGCGGCACCAACACCGACGCAGTGCTCATGGACGGCCGGACCACCCTGGCCGGCGTCAAGAACTCGACGAGCCCGGATGTCACCAGCGGCATCGTGAGCGCGATCGAAGCGCTGCGGGCGGCGCGGGACTTCCGGGGCGACGACATCCAGGCGGTGATGATCGGCACCACGCACTTCATCAACGCGCTCGTCGAGGCGAAGCGGCTCGCGCCCACCGCGGCCCTCCGTCTCGGCCTGCCCGCCACCCGGGCCCTTCCCCCGCTGGTGGACTGGCCGGAGTCGCTCATCGCCGCGATCGGCGGCCGGAGCTATCTGGCGCACGGCGGCTACGAGTTCGACGGCCGTCCCATCTCGCCGATCGACGTCGCCGAGCTCAAGGGCATCGCGGCTGACATGGCGGCCAACGGCGTGCGGTCGGTGGCCATCTCATCCGTCTTCTCGCCCGTGAACCACGACGTCGAGACGCAGGCGGCGGCCATCCTCGCGGACGAGCTGGGCGACGGCGTCGCCATCTCGCTGTCGCACGAGATCGGGCGCATCGGGCTGCTCGAGCGCGAGAACGCCACGATCATCAACGCGGCGCTGCGCGAGCTCGCCTCCGAGATCGTCGACGGCCTCACCTCTGCGGTGCGCGCCCAGGGCATCGACGCGCCCATCTTCCTCAGCCAGAACGACGGGACGCTGATGGACGAGGACTACGTGCGCCTCTACCCGGTGGCGACCTTCGCCTCCGGCCCGACCAACTCCATGCGCGGTGCCGCCCTCACCAGCGGCCTCGAGACCTGCGCGGTGGTCGACATCGGCGGAACGACGGCCGACATCGGCCTGCTCGTCAACGGCTTCCCGCGCGAGACCGCCAACGAGGTCAAGGTGGCCGGCGTCCGCACCAACTTCCGGATGCCGGACGTGCTGTCGATCGGCATCGGCGGCGGGTCCATCGTCGACACCGAGACGGCGGAGGTCGGGCCCGAGTCGGTCGGCTACCGGCTGACCTCCGAGGCCCTCGTCTTCGGCGGTTCGACCCTTACCGCGACGGACATCGCCGTCGCGGCCGGCCGCGCCGACATCGGCGACCCCGCGAAGGTCGCCCACCTCGACCCCGCCTTCGTGCAGCGGGTGCTCGACCGCATCGCCGAACGCGTCGCCGAGGCCGTCGACCGGATGCGCACCTCCCCCGACCCCATCCCCGTCGTCGCCGTGGGCGGCGGCTCGATCCTGCTGCCGGACGAGCTGCCGATCTTCGGAGCCGTGCATCGGCCCGACAACTACGCCGTCGCCAACGCGATCGGCGCATCCATCGCACAGGTCGGGGGCGAGATCGACAAGGTATACGCCGTCGGGCCCGGCCGCCGCGAGGAGGCCATCGCCGCCGTTCGGGCGGAGGCGGTGGACAAGGCGATCGCGGCCGGCGCCTCCCCCACGTCGGTCGCGATCGTCGACTTCGACGAGGTGCCCATCCCGTACCTGCCGGGCAATGCGACCCGGATCCGGGTCAAGGCCGTCGGCGACCTGGCGATGGAGGTGCGGGTATGAGCTGGACGCTGACCGCCGACCGCATCGCCGAGCTCGCGCGCGGCGCCGCCGTGCTCGGGACGGGAGGAGGCGGAGACCCGTACATCGGGTCTCTGCTGGCCGCCCAGGCGCTCGCCGAGCACGGCCCGGTGACCGTCGTCTCCCTCGACGAGGTGCCCGACGACGCCCTGGTGCTCACCGTCGCGATGATGGGCGCCCCGACCGTCATGGTCGAGAAGCTGCCCAGCCTCGAGGAGGTGATCGCGCCCGTCCACGCCCTCGGCACCTACCTCGGCCGGCCGGTCACCCACGTGGCGTGCGCCGAGATCGGCGGGGTCAACTCCACGATCCCGGTGGCCGCGGCCGCAGCGCTCAGACTGCCGCTGGTGGATGCCGACGGCATGGGCCGCGCGTTCCCCGAACTGCAGATGGTGCTGCCGACGCTGTACGGCGTCACGGCGTCCCCGCTCGCCTTCGGCGACGAGAAGGGCAACGTCGGCGTGCTGAACACCGCCGACAACCACTGGACCGAGCGGATCGCCCGCGTCGCATGCGTCGAGATGGGCTGCTCGATCATGATCTCCGGCTTCCCGATGAGCGGCGCCGTCGCCCGCGAGGCGCTGGTCCCGGGTTCGTTGAAGCACTGCCTCGCCATCGGCTCCGGGATCACCGCCGCCCGCGCGGCGAAGACCGACGCGGTCGCGGCGACCGTCGAGCTGCTCGGCGGCCGCGAGTTCTTCTCCGGCAAGGTGGTGGATGTGGAACGCGGCACCACCGCCGGGTTCGCCCGCGGGCGCGCCCGCATCGAGGGCGCGGAGTCGTCGCTCGATCTCGCCTTCCAGAACGAGCATCTGATCGCGCGGTCCGGCGACGAGGTCTTCGTGACCACTCCCGACCTGATCATCGTGCTCGACGCCGAGAGCGGGGAGCCGATCACCACCGAGGGCCTGCGGTACGGCCAGCGGGTGCGGGTGATCGCCGCGCCCAGCGACCCGCGCTGGCACAGCGCCGAGGCGCTCGCCATGGTCGGCCCCGGATACTTCGGCTACGACCTGCCGTCGCACCGCTTCGACGGAACCGTCGAGCGCACCCTCGAGGGGGTGACCGCGTGAGCTGGACGCTGACGGCGGCCGACCTCTCGGACCTCGCCCGCGGCGCGACGCTGCTCGGAACGGGCGGCGGCGGCGATCCGTACATCGGCCAGATGCTCGTCGCCCGTGTGCTGAGCGAGAGCGGTCTCGGCGAGCGCGGCATCACCATCCTCGACCCGGACGATCTCGCGGACGACACGTTCGTCATCCCGACGGCGCAGATGGGTGCTCCGACCGTGATGATCGAGAAGATCCCGGCGGGTACGGAGCCGACCCTCGCGCTGCGGACGCTGGAGGCGCACCTCGGCCGCTCAGCCGACGCCACCATGCCGATCGAGTGCGGTGGCATCAACTCGATGATCCCGCTGATCGTCGCCGCCGAGACCGGACTGCCGGTCGTGGATGCGGACGGCATGGGCCGCGCGTTCCCCGAGCTCTCGATGGAGACGTTCGCCGTGTACGGCGTGCACGGCTCTCCCCTGGCGCTCGCCGGAGAGCGCGGTGAGACCGTCATCATCGACACCGGCGACGACGACCGGCAGATGGAGTGGCTGGCGCGCGGCGTCACCATCCGGCTGGGCGGAGTCGGGCACATCGCCGAGTACGCGATGAGCGGCGCCGACGTGAAGCGCACCGCCGTCCCGCGCACGCTCTCGATGGCGCTCGCCCTCGGCCGGGCCATCCGGGAGGCACGCGAGCAGCACCGCTCGCCCTTCGAGGCGATCGCGCAGACCCTGTCCACCACGCTCTACTCGGAGGTGCGGGAGCTGTTCGCCGGCAAGGTGACGGACGTGGAGCGCCGCACCACCGAGGGCTTCGCCAAGGGCCGGGCCACGATCTCGTCGCTCGACGGGACGAGCGGCCCGGGCGGTCCCGGTGGTTCCGGCAGCACGCTCGAGATCCGCTTCCAGAACGAGAACCTCACGGCGCACCGCGACGGCGAGCTGGTCGCGATCGTGCCCGACCTGATCTGCGTCACCGACATCGAGTCGGGAGAGCCGATCACCACCGAGGGTCTGCGCTACGGACAGCGCGTGCGCGTGCTCGGCATCTCCACCCCGGAGATGATGCGGACTCCCGCGGCGCTCGCCGCCTTCGGCCCGCGCGCGTTCGGGCTGACCGAGGAGTTCGTCCCCGTCGAGACGGCGCAGGCGCTGGTCTGACGCCGTCGCCGCGGCGGTCTCCGCCTACTCTGGAGGGCATGAGAACTCTCGGACAGGAGAGCCTGCCTGCTCTCGCCCGAGGATTCTCCCTGCTCGGCTCCGGAGGCGGCGGGGCCACCACGATGCTGGAGCTCATGGTGCAGGATGCCCCGATCTGGCCGATCGCCCTGCGGGAGCCGGAGGAGTTCGACCCGTCCACCCCGTGCGTCGCGGTGGCGTTCGCCGGGTCGACCTACCTGCTGACCGAGCGCCTCCCCGCCGCGGACGCGTTCGGGCCGCTTCTGGCCGCCGCCGAGCGCTGGACGGGCGTGCGCGCCCGGGCCGTGTGCGGGCTGGAAGGAGCCGGGATGAACGGGCTCAGCCCGCTCCTCCTGGCCGACCGCCTGGACCTCGTCGACGCCGACCTGATGGGACGCGCGCTCCCCCGGCTCGATCAGATCTCGCTGCTGGTGGACGCCGTCCCCGGCGTGGTGGCGGTCTGCGACACGGGCGGTGGCGTCGTCGTGATCGACACCGCCCGCCCGGCCGACGTCGAGAGCCAGGTGCGCGCCGCCATCGTGCAGGCCGGGGGCGCCGGAGCGGTGCTGATCGCCGGGTTCACCGTGGGCGACCTCACCGAGCACGGCGTGCTCGGCACCCCGACGCGGGCCCTCCGTCTCGGCCGGGGCGGCGCCGACCGGAGCCTGGCGCCGGCCGCACTCGCGGATGCGCTCGGCGCCCGGCTCCTCGGCACGGGCCGTGTGGCCGGAGTCGAGGCCTCGATCGACGACCCGTACGTGAGCGCCATCCAGCTCGACGACGACGGCGGCGCGCTCCTTCGGCTGGTGGCGCGGTCGGAGCTGCTGGCCGTCGTGCGCGACGGCGTGACCACCGCCGCGAGCCCCGAGATCATCGTGGCGCTCGACTCGGTCTCGGGCGACGTCCTCCAGGTCGACGAGATCACCCTCGCCCGCAACGTGATCGTGCTGGCGCTGGAGGCCCCGGCGTGGTGGACGTCCTCCCCCGACCGCGAACGGCACATCACCCCCGCCGGGTTCGGGCTGCGCGGGCTGGAGGTGCCCGCGTGAGCGACGGACTCGACCTCGCCGCGCTGTTCGCGCATCCCGCGAACGGCGGGCTGCGCGGGATCGCCGGAGCGCATCCATCGGTCGTCTGGCGGGAGCTCGTCGTCGCGGCCGACGAATCGGGGCTGCCGGCCGACGGCGACGGACGGCTCGCTGTGCTCACGGTCGCGCCACCGGCGACGCCCTGGCAGCAGGATGCGCTGGTGCGCCGCGTCCGCGACCGCGGCTACCGGGGGCTGGTGCTCCCGGAGGCGGAGGGATTCGGCGCCGGCACCCGCTCGCTCGCGGAGCGTCTCGGTCTCGCGCTCCTCGGCGCGACCGACCCGATGGCGCTCGCGCGTGCGGGGTGGGAGCTCCGCGAGGGCCGGGATGCGCTGACCCTCGGGTACGTGCGCCGCGTCGCGCAGTCGATCGAGTACCACGCCGACAACCTCGCGGACCTGCTGCGACACCTCTCCGCCAGCGTCGGCCACGGCGTCGCGCTGATCGACAGCGAAGGCGTGCTGCTGGAGGCCGGGCAATCGCTTCCGGCGGTCGTGCACGCCGCGATCGACTTCGGCCCCTGGATCAGCACGGTCGAGCTGCCGGAGGGGTCCGCGGCCTCGGTGCGGGTCGACAGCCCCAGCCGGGCGGGCCTGCGGCTGGCCGTCTTCGGGCAGGGGCTCGGGGCCGTCCAGCTGAGCGCCCTTGCGGTCGCGGCGGAGGTCGCCATGCCGGCGGTGGCCGCGCGCATCCTCATCGACGAAGTGGCCGACGTGAACGATGCCGCCGTCGCCTCCGGACTGCTCCGCGACTTCCTCGAGCTGCGCGACAGCCGTGACTCCGATCTGGAGCAGCGGATGCTGGAGCGCGGCTGGCGCACGACCGGATACCACCTGGGCTTCCGGCTGGTCGGACGCTCCCGCCTGGACACACTCCAGCTGCTGCGGCTGGTGGCGCGGGAGCTGACGGCACTTCCCGTGGACTCGCACGCCGCCACCAGCGGCCGAGGGGTGACGGGCTGGCTCAGCTTCGCCACGCCTCCCCCGCCGAGCCGCGTCGAGGAGAGCGTGCGGGCACTGCTGGCGGTGCACACCGCCGCCCGCCGCGTGTTCAACGTCGCGACCGGTGTCGGGACGCTCGAGAGCGGCGCGACCGGCCTCGTCGCGACCATCGACGGAGCGTCGGACGCCGCCCGCATCGCGGCGGGCCGCTCGGCGACCGGCTATTTCGTGCGGATCGACGCGCTCGGACTGGAGCAGCTGCTGCTGTCGTGGACCGAGAGCGACACGTTCGTGCCGGCCGCCGAATCCCTGCTGGCCCCGCTGATCGCGCGCGGGCCGGAGCTCGTCGAGACGCTCGCCGCGTATCTGGATCACGAATCGGGCATTGCGGCGACCGCCGAAGCCCTGGGCCTCCACCGCAACACGGTCTCCACCCGCGTGGCCCGCGCGCAGGAGCTGCTCGGTCTCGACCTGGCCGACCCCGAGACCCGCCTCGCCGTGCACCTCGCGTGCCGTGCGCTGCGCCGCTGATCCGCCCACCGTCGAGTCCGCACATTTTGCACGCTCACGCGGCGCGTCGTGTGCAAGGTTTGCGGACTCGACGATGGGCGGAGGGGTGGTGGGGCGGGAGGGGTTAGGCGGCGCCGCCGAGGTCGGGCAGGGTGATGGCGCGGCTCGACGGAGGCAGTTCGCGGAGGCGCTCCAGCGCCGGGATGAGCTCGCCGGCCCACACGCGGTAGCCCTCGGCGTTCAGGTGCAGGCGGTCCTCGGTGTACGCCGGATTCAGCTCGCCGTCCTCCAGCGCCATCGCCGGCCACAGGTCGAGCCAGCCCGCGTGCACGGTCGGCGCGAACTGCCAGAGGTGCCGGTTGATGTCGCGGATCTGGTCGGCGAACTCGTGCCCCCGCGGCATCACCGACTGCGCAAGGATGCGCGTCTCCGGCAACTCCTTGCGCAGCGTGACGAGCATGGTCTCGACGTTGCGCACGACGTGCTCCACCGAGCGGCGCCAGGCCAGGTCGTTGGTCCCGATGAGGAGCGCCACCAGAGCGGGGCGCGTGTCGATCACGTCTCCGAGCCGCGCGAGCACGTCGTCGGTGGTGTCGCCGGCCATCCCGAAGTTGCGGACCGCCTCGCCCGGAAGCAGCGCATCCCAGTCGCCTCCCTGCGTCAGGCTGTCGCCGACGAGGGCCAGCTCACCGCGTTCCGGTCTCCACTCATCCGTCATACCGTGTCCCCGTTCCTCGCCCCCATCCTCCCCCACATCCGCGACAAGGGGAAGGAAAGCGGGCTCGGGCGGGCTAGAGCAGCGACTTCGTGTGCCAGACCGTCTTCGTCTCGGTGAAGAAGGCGATCCGGTCGAGCGAGGGCGCTGCCGCGTCCGGGCCGTTCTCGGGCGTCAGCACGCGCTTGAGGGTGTCGGCCGCGGCGATCTGCAGGTCCACCCAGTCGAGGTCGCCCGCGCCCACGAGGTCGAGGGCGTTGACGTCGGCGTGCGATGCCAGCCACGGCGCGATCTCGGCCGGCGACCCGGTCAGGATGTTGACGACTCCACCCGGCACGTCGCTCGTCGCTAGCACCTCGCTGAGGCTGATCGCCGAGAGCGGGAAGCGCTCGCTCGCGATCACGACGACCGTGTTACCGGCGACGAGCGCGGGGGCGACCGCACTGGTGAACCCGAGAAGGCTGGAGTCCTGGGGTGCGACGATCGCGACGACGCCGGTCGGCTCCGGGACCGAGATGTTGAAGTACGGGCCGGCGACGGGGTTGGCGTTGCCCGCGACCTGCGCGAACTTGTCGGCCCATCCCGCGTACCAGACCCAGCGGTCGATGGCCTCGTCGACCTGCGCGGTCGCCGCAGACGCCGACACGCCTTCGGACTTCTGGATCTCGTCGATGAACTGCGCGCGACGCCCCTCCATCAGCTCCGCGATCCGGTAGAGCACCTGGCCGCGGTTGTAGGCCGTGGCGCCGGACCAGCCGGACACGGCCGCACGCGCGGCGACCACCGCGTCGCGGGCGTCCTTGCGGGACGCCTTGGCCGCGTTCGCCAGGAACGCGCCCTTCGCGGAGACGACCTCGTAGGTGCGGCCGGACTCGCTGCGCGGGAACTTCCCGCCGATGTACAGCTTGTAGGTCTTCGGAACAGCCAGGCGGCTCATTTGGAGGCTCCCTTGCGGGTCGGGCGGACGGCGGGGATGCGGAGCGGCGACGCGGGCGCCAGCGAGCGGCCGGGCACGAGGTACGCGCCCAGACCGTGGCGACCGCCCTCGCGGCCGTAGCCGGACTCCTTGTAGCCGCCGAACGGGCTCGCGGGGTCGAAGCGGTTGAAGGTGTTGGCCCAGACGACGCCGGCCCGCAGCTTGTCGGCAACGGCCAGGATGCGGCTGCCCTTCTCGGACCAGATGCCGGCCGACAGCCCGTACGGCGTGTTGTTCGCCTTCGCGATCGCCTCGGCCGGTGTGCGGAAGGTCAGCACCGACAGCACAGGGCCGAAGATCTCCTCGCGGGCGATCCGGTGGCTGGTCGACACGTTGTCGAAGATGGTCGGCGCGAACCAGAAGCCGTTCTCGGGGATCTCGCAGTCCGCCGTCCAGCGCTCCGCGCCCTCCGCCTCTCCGATGTCGGACAGCTCGCGGATGCGCTGCAGCTGCTCGGCCGAGTTGATCGCGCCGATGTCGGTGTTCTTGTCGAGCGGGTCGCCGAGGCGCAGCGTCGACAGGCGGCTCTTCAGTCGTTCGACGACCTCGTCGTGGATGCTCTCCTGCACCAGCAGGCGGCTCCCAGCGCAGCAGACGTGGCCCTGGTTGAAGAAGATGCCGTTGACGATGCCCTCGACCGCCTGGTCGATGGGGGCGTCGTCGAAGACGATGTTCGCGGCCTTGCCGCCGAGCTCCAGCGTCAGCTTCTTGGACGTTCCGGCGACCGTGCGGGCGATCTCGCGCCCGACCGCGGTGGAGCCGGTGAAGGCGACCTTGTTCACGTCCGGGTGGGCGACCAGGTCGCGCCCGGTCTCCCCCGCGCCGGTGACGATGTTCACGACACCCGCCGGGAGGTCGGCCTGCTGCACGATCTCGGCGAACAGCAGCGCGGTCAGCGGAGTCGTCTCGGCCGGCTTCAGCACGACCGTGTTGCCCGCGGCCAGGGCCGGCGCGATCTTCCACGCGAGCATCAGCAGCGGGAAGTTCCACGGGATCACCTGCGCGGCGACCCCGAGCGCGCGGGGCGCGGGGCCGAGGCCGGCGTGCTCGAGCTTGTCCGCCCATCCCGCGTAGTAGAAGAACCAGGCGGCGACGAGCGGGACGTCCACATCCCGGCTCTCCTTGATGGGCTTTCCGTTGTCGAGGCTCTCGGCCACGGCGAGCTCGCGGGCGCGCTCCTGGACGAGCCGGGCGATGCGGAAGAGGTACTTGCCGCGGTCGCTGCCGCTCATCCGCGACCAGACGCGGTCGTATGCGCGGCGGGCGGCGGCCACGGCCGCATCCACATCAGAGGAGTCGGCGGTGGCGATGGTCGCCAGGCGCTCCTCCGTCGCGGGAGAGATGGTCTGGAACGGCGTGCCGTGCCCGTCGACGAACTCGCCGTCGATGAACAGGCCGTACTGGTCGCGCAGGTTCAGGATCGACCGCGACTCGGGAGCCGGTGCGTATTCGAGGAAACTCATGGTCTGGTCAGCTTTCAGTCGATCGTCACGTAGTCGGCGCCGGAGTAGTGCCCGGTGGCCAGCTTCTGGCGCTGCAGGAGCACGTCGTTCAGGAGGCTGGAGGCGCCGAACCGGAACAGGTGCGGCTGCAGCCACCGCTCGCCGACCGTCTCCGCCACGGTCACGAGGTACTTGATGGCGTCCTTCGACGAGCGGATGCCGCCGGCCGGCTTGACGCCGATCTCCTCGCCGGTGAGCAGGTGCCAGTCGCGCACGACCTCCAGCATCAGCAGGGTCACCGGGAGCGTCGCGGCGGGCGACACTTTGCCGGTGGACGTCTTGATGAAGTCGCCGCCGGCGAGGATGCTCAGCCAGGAGGCGCGGCGCACGTTGTCGTACGTGTTCAGCTCGCCCGTCTCCAGGATCACCTTGAGGTGGGCGTACGTGCCGTCCTCGCGGCGGCACGCCTCCTTGACGGCGACGATCTCGTCGAAGACGAGCCCGTAACGGCCGGAGAGGAAGGCGCCGCGGTCGATGACCATGTCGATCTCGTCCGCGCCGGCCGCAACGGCGTCCGCCGTGTCGGCGAGCTTGACCTTCAAGGAGGCGCGTCCGCTCGGGAAGGCGGTCGCGACGGCGGCGACGTTGACACCCCCGGTGCCTCCGGCCCGGCGGACGGCGCCGGCGTGCGCGGCGCCCAGCGCCTCGACGGCATACGGCACCATGTCGCCGTAGACGCAGACCGCGGCGGGGCGCGGAGTGGACGGGTCGGACGGGTCGGGGGTGAGTGCCTTGGCCGCGAGCGACCGCACCTTGCCGGGGGTGTCCGCGCCCTCCAGGGTGGTGAGGTCGATCAGCTCGATGACGGTGTCGAGCGCCCACTTCTTGCTGGTGGTCTTGATGGAGCGCGTGCCGAGGCCGGCCGCGCGCTGCTCCAGGCCCACCGCATCCACTCCGGGGATGCCGTTGAGGTACCGCCGGAGCGATCCCTCCGTCAGGTCGCCGCCGAGCACCTCGACGGCGCGGGCCGCGGGTGCGAGGGTGCGCACGGGCGGCGTTGTCTCGATGGTCACGTGTTCCTCCAGGTGGTGCAGGTCGGATGCTACGGAGCGGTGGTGCCGGGCGCCGCGCGCCCGAGCAGGTCGTTGGCGGTGGATTCGTCGGTGATGAGCGTGGTGCAGAGTCCGCTCGCGACGACGGCGTGGGCGACGCGGTGCTTGGCCTCCCCGGCGATGACGGCGATGGAGGTGCGGGCCGAGCGGAGCTCGTCGAGGCTGAGCCCCAGCGTCCGCGAGTTGAGCTCCGGGTCGGCGACCTGCCCGTCGTCGGTGATGAAGCGGCCGACGACGTCGCCGACCGCGCCCTTCTCGGCGAGTGCGGCGACATCCTCCACCGAGAGATAGCCGGAGTCGACATGGACGGAGCTGGTGTCGACGACGCCCGCGCTGAACAGATAGGCGCTGGCGTCGCGGGCGAGTTCGAGGACGCTCTGCACCGAGCGGTCGGCCTCGATCGCCCGGCGGGTGGCGGCGTGCTCGAAGATCGCGGGGCTCGGGAGCAGGGTCGCGGTGCCCTGCGCCTTGCGCGCGATGACGACGGCCGTGTCGGCGGCGGCGGTGGCCTGGCGGGTGGACGAGACGCTGCCGTTGATCTGGACGGGGTTGACCCCGACGGCCCAGCCCGGCCGCAGGCGTGCGGCGACGGCGTGGAGCGTGCGGCCCCAGCTCACGCCGAGCGTGCGCGGGACGGGACGGAGCGTGGTCAGGTAGTCGGCGGCGGCCTGCGCCACCCGGCCCTGCACCTCGGAGTCGGACTCCGCCGCGGGCACGACCACCGCATCCATCAGGCCGTAGAAGCCGCAGAGCTCGCGTTCGAGCGAGAACCGGCGGGCGCTGGGGTGCACGATCTCGATGCGCACGAAGCCGTGTTCACGGGCGGCGACGAGCAGGCGGCCGACCTTCCAGCGCGAGACGTTGAGGGCGACGCCGATCTCGTCCTGCGTCTTGCCGGCCTCGTAGTACAGTTCCGCGGCTTTGACGGCGAGGATCTCGTCCGAATCGTTCAGGGCCACCCCTCCAGCTTAGGAAGGGCGTGCGCGCCTGAGCAACATGTGTGTGGTGGATGCTCAAATGAGCAGAGGCCGTTTCGTTTATCGTTGGGTCGTGCCCACAGACCCCTCGCTGACAGCCGCCACCGCACCCACCCCCTACGTCCTGGCCGTCGACTTCGGCGGGACGAAGGTCGAAGCCGCCCTGGTGGATGCCGAGGGCCGCCTCGTCGAGGGCTCCCGGCACCGCCGTCCGACCGGGCGGAACGCCACCGTCCCGGAGCTCGAGGAGTCGGTCGGCGGCGTCGTGCGCGCGGCTGCCGCATCCCTCCCGTCCGATGTCGCGATCATCGGCGTCGGAATCGGCAGCGCGGGCCCGATCGACCGGCAGCGCGGACTCGTCTCCCCGCTCAACGTGCCGCACTGGCGCGACTACCCGATGCGCGACTTCGTCGCCGGCGTCGCCGCCGAACTCTCCCTCGATGTGCCCGTGACCCTCGAGATGGACGGCGTGGCGATCACCATGGCCGAGCACTGGGTGGGTGCGGCGCAGGGCGTCGACAACGTCATGGGGATGGTCATCTCGACCGGGATCGGCGGCGGGCTCATCGTGGGCGGCCGCGTGATCACCGGTCCGACCGGCAACGCCGGCCACATCGGGCACGTCGAGGTCGGCGACATCAAGGGCGAGGACACGTTCGGCAACCCGTACGCGCTGGAGGCCATGGCCTCCGGGCCGCACACCGTCGCGTGGGCGCGGCAGCAGGGTTTCGAGGGCGCGACCGGTGAGGAGCTGGCGGCGGCGTACGTCGCGGGCGATCTCGTGGCGCGCGAGGCGATCGCCCGCACCGGCGAGGCCGTCGGCCGCGCGATCGCGTCGGCGACCGCACTGCTCGACCTGGAGCTCGTCGCGATCGGCGGCGGCTTCTCGCACTCGACGCCGGACCTCTTCGACCACATGCGCGAGGTCATCGAGCACCACTACTTCCCGTTCGTGCGCAAGGTGCGGATCGTCCCGTCCGCCCTCTCCTCCGAGGGTCCGCTCATCGGGGCCGCCGCCCTCATCCACCGCGCCGCCCTCCTCCCCTAACCCCCACCGTCGAGTCCGCACAAATTGCACACGACGCGCCGCTTGGGCGTGCAGTTTTTGCGTACTCGACGGGGGGCGAACCGACGTGAGGCGGTCAGTCCTCGAGGTACTTGGGGCGGGCGGCGACGGCGCCGGCCGCAGCGGCCGCGAGAGCTGTCGCGGTCAGCACCACGAGGGCGAGCGTCCAGGAACCGGTGAGCTGGTGGAGCACGCCGACCGCCAGCGGGCCGAGCGCACCGAGCGTGTAGCCGAGGCCCTGCGTGAACCCGCTGAGCGCGACAGACCCCGCGTGCGTCCGCGTCCGCATGTTGATCAGCACGAGGCACAGCGGGAAGAGCAGCGGCCCGAGCCCGGCCAGCGCCACCCACAGCCACGTAGCGGCGCCGGGCGCGAGGATGAGACCGAGGTACCCGACGACGAAGAACGCGACGCCGGCGTAGATCAGCCAGGCGACGTTCCGCATCCGCGCGGCCAGCATCGGAACCAGCAGCCCCGCCGGTATGCCCATCCCGGCATACACCGATAACAGTGCCCCCGCCTCGATCGGAGTCAGCCCGGCCACATCGTGCAGGATCTCCGGAAGCCAGGCGAACATCGCGTACGCGTTGAGGCTCGACACGGCGAACAGCACGGCCATCGCCCAGGCCAGCGGCGAGTGCCAGACCCGGCCGGCCATCGCGGGCTGCGCCTTCTCGACCTCCACGTCGCGGTCCGGGTGCGCCGGCCGGTGGGTGATCAGGATGCGCAGCCACGGCAGGATCGCGAGCGCGCAGACCACCGCCCACATGCCGACGGAGACGTGCCATCCGGCCGCATCCGCCACCGGAACCGCGACGAGCGGCGGGAGCAGCGTCGACACCGACATGATGGTCGCGTACAGCGAGGTGACCAGCCCGATCCGGTCGGGGAAGTACCGCTTGACCAGCGGGGGCAGCAGCACGTTCCCGACGCCCATGCCCGCGAAGGTCACCGCCGACCCGATCGCCAGCACCGCGAACGACGGGGCGGCCGCACGGATGAGGTGGCCGGCCAGCATGACGCCGAGCGCGAGCACGACGACGGCTTCGAGGCTCAGCCTCCGCGTGAAGGTCGGCGCGACCAGGCCGAACACTGCGAAGCACACCGGCGGCAGCATCCCGAGCAGTCCGACGCCGATGCTCGACACGTCGAACTCGGTGCGGATCTCGGCGAAGATCGGCGACAGCGCGGCGACGGCGGTGCGGAGGTTCGCCGCGACCAGCAGGATGCCGAGCAGCGCGATCGCGCGCCCGTGCCAGAGCGGCCGCCGGTCGGCGGCCGGGTTCGCGCCCGTCATCAGGAACGCTCGTCCATCAGGAGCGCTCGTCGGCGTCGGCCGCCGGGACGACGCCGAGGATGCGCCGCGCCTGCTCCACGTCGTCCGCGATCTGCGCGATGAGCGGCTCGATGCCCGTGTACGCGACCATCCCGCGGATGCGCTCGACGAAGGCGACCTCGACCGTGTGGTCGTAGAGGTCGAGCTCGCGGTCGAGCACGTACGCCTCCACCTGCTTCTGGGGTACGCCCTCGAAGGTCGGGTTGTTGCCGACCGAGATCGCGGCCGGGTACCGCTCGCCCGCGTCGGTCAGCCAGCCGGCGTAGACGCCGTCGGCGGGGATGAGTCCCTCCGACTCCGGCGAGAGGTTCGCGGTCGGGAAGCCCAGCTCACGCCCGCGCGCAGCACCGTGCACCACGAGCCCGCGCACGGTCGGAGGGGCGCCGAGCAGCTGGGTCGCGTGCGCGACGTCGCCGTCGGCGAGCAGCTCCCGGATCCAGGTGGATGAGACGCGCCGGCCGTGCTCCGGCCGCACGTCGTCGATGAGCTCGACGGTGAAGCCGTACGTCTCGCCGAGCCGGCGCAGCAGCTCGACGTCACCTGCGCCGCGCGCACCGAATCGGAAGTCGCTGCCCACGAGCACCGCCGCGGCATGCAGCCGGTCGACGAGGATGTGGTGCACGAACTCCTCGGGCTCGAGCGCGGCGAGCGCACGGTCGAAAGCCACCATGAGGGTCGCGTCGACGCCGGTCGACGCGAGCAGGTCGAGCTTCTGCGCGTTGCTCACCAGCGACGGCGGGCACTTCGCGGGGGCGAGCACTTCGAGCGGGTTGCGGTCGAAGGTGATGATCGTCGAGACGAGCCCGCGCTCCGCGGCGACGGCGCGCAGCCGGTCGATCACCGCGCGGTGGCCGGTGTGCACCCCATCGAACTTGCCGATGGTGATGGCGCTGGGCCCCCACCCGTCGGGAACCTCCGAGACGGCGTGGAAGACCTTCACGAGGCGGCCCCCGACGTGGCGTCCTGCACCGGTTCGATCGGACGATGCTTCCGCAGCCACAGCATCCCGAGCACCGGCAGCACCAGCGGGATGAACAGGTACCCCATCCCGTACACCGACCACACCGTGGCGTCGCGGCCGAACGGGTCGATGTCGTGCAGGCCGAGCACGGCGGGGGCAAACAGGCTCAGCGTTCCGATGATGAGCACGCCGGCGAGCTCGAAGCTGATGGTGACCCAGGCGACGCGGTACCAGACGCGGCCCGGCGCGATCAGGGCGACGGTCGCGACGATGTACACGACGGCGGCGACCCCGGAGAGCGTGAACGCGACCGGCGCCTCGTGGAAGCGGTCGATGATCTGGAAGACGCTGCGGCCGGTCGCCGCCAGCGCCAGGACGCCGTAGACGAAGACGAGCACCCGGCCCACCCCCGTCATCCGCCGCCTCGGGGAGGACGGATCGGAGTCGGTGCGCGCGGACATGGTGTGGTGGGACATCGCTTCGATTCTATTTGCCCGCGGAGGCCGTCACGCGCCCTGCACGAACCAGATCTGGCCCATCCGGTACACCATGACCGCGATCGCGAGACAGACGCCGCCGAGGATGACGGTGCTCCACCGGTTGCGCTCCACGAGGGCCCAGAATCCGCCCGCCAGGGGCAGGATGATCGCCGAGATCAGGTAGATGTAGAACTCGGCGAGGCTGCCGGACGGCGGATTGCCCGCGGCGGGCGCGATGATCGCGATGACCAGCTGCACGAGCAGCAGCACCTCCACCAGCGCGACGGCGCCCATCGACACGTCGCCAGGCAGACGCCCGATCAGTCCGAGGACGATGCACAGGATGCCCGCAGCGCACGCGACGATCACCTGGAGTGTGACGAACCACTCGATCATGCGGGACCGACCGCTTCGTCCGTCGGGAAGTTCACCAGGGTCCGTGCTTCCTTTCCGCGGAACTCGATGAGTCCGACAAGCGCTCCGTTCGGGGCGACGGCCGCGACCGGCACACCGCCGCCATCCTCCCGGTCGGCGACGTGGATGCGACGGCCGTGGGTGAGGTCGATCGCCTGCTGTTCGGTGAGGTCGAGCCGCTCGAACAGCCGGACGGCCGCATCCACCGCCGGGATCAGCGCGGCCTCCGCGTCGAGCGTAGCGAGGTCGTGAGCGTCGCGCACGTCGTACGCGCCGACCCGGGTGCGCCGCAGCGCCGTCAGGTGACCGCCGACGCCGAGACCGGAGCCGAGGTCGCGGGCGAGCGAGCGGATGTACGTTCCGGAGGAGCACACGACCCGCACGTCCAGGTCGATCAGGCCCGCGTCGCGCCGGGTCCCGATCAGTTCGAACTCCGCGACGGTGACCGCGCGCGGCTTCAGCTCCACCGCTTCGCCCGCACGCACCCGGGCGTACGCGCGTTTGCCGTCGACCTTGATCGCGCTGACGGACGAGGGGATCTGCTCGATCTCGCCGGTCAGCTCGGCCATCCCGGCGGCGATCGCCTCGGCGGTCACCGCGTCGAGCGCGGCCTGCGCCGCCTGCTCCCCCAGCTCGCCCTCGGCGTCGTCGGTCGTCGATGACGACCCCAGCCGGATGGTCGCGAAGTACTCCTTGTCGGCGCCGACGATGTAGGTCAGCAGCCGTGTGGACGAGTTGATGCCGAGGATGAGGAGCCCGGTCGCCATCGGATCCAGCGTTCCAGCATGCCCGACCTTCCGGGTTCCCGCCGCGCGCCGGACGCGCGAGACGACGTCGTGGCTCGTCATGCCCGCCGGCTTGTCGACGAGGATGAGACCGCTGCCCGTCATGCGCCCTGCGCCTTCGCCGTCGCCACGGGCGCGGAGGCGGCCGCGGACGCAACGCCTCCGCCACTCTCGGCCGCGACATCCAGCACCAGCGCCAGCTTGGTCCGGAACGTGCACTCCAGCAGCTCCGTCGCGGCCTCGTCCCGGCCGTACTCGTCGGGCAGCCGGAGCCCCAGGAGCGTGTTCAGCAGCATCCCCTCGGCGAGGAAGGAGCGCACCTGTTCGGGCGTGAAGCCGGCCTCGTCGCGCAGCAGCCGGTAGATCGCGAGGAACCCGTCGCGCGCCTTCGCGCCGATGGTCGGGTCCTGCCCCATGCTGAACGCCTGCATGAGCGACAGCAGCAGGCCGCGGTCCTCGATGAGGTTCACGTACGCGAGGCCCAGGCGACGGCCGATCTCGCCGTGTCCACCGGCGACGGGCGTGCCGTCCGTGACGACGGCGGCGGCCGGTGCAGCGGGCGAGCCCTCCGCCTTCCACTCCTCCAGCGTGCGGGTGAAGGCGACCAGCAGGCGGTCGAGCGACCGCGAGAGCACGCCGACGAACAGGTTCTCCTTGCCGCCGAACATCCGCACGACGTAGGGCTGGCTGATCCCCGCGGCCTTGGCGATCTGATCCGTCGTCGCGCCGAAGTAGCCGCGCTCTCCGAACACCCGGCTGGCGGCTTCGAGGATCTGCTCGCGGCGCTCGGCCGACGGGATCCTCTCGCTGATCTTGTCTGTCACGCTTGACAGGTTATCAGCCGATTACTAGTGTCAGCTCTTGTAATCATCCGATAACCACATTCCTCGTAACCACTCTTTTTGGAGGCGTGCATGTCCGCTCCCCTCACCAGCGACGCCGGCGGCACGACCGCCCGCTCGCGGCGCATCCCGATCTGGCTGGCGATCGTCGCCGCCTCGCTGCCGATGTTCATGGCCACCCTCGACAACCTCGTCGTCACCAGCGCGCTGCCCGTGATCGCCAAGGACCTCAGCGCCTCCATCGAAGAGCTCCAGTGGGTGGTCAACGCGTACACCCTCACCTTCGCGACGCTCATGCTGATGGCCGTGGGCCTCGGAGACCGGCTCGGCCGCCGCTCGGTCTTCCTCGGCGGCATCGCGATCTTCACGCTCGCCAGCGCCGCGGCAGCCCTCTCGACAGAGCCGTGGCAGCTCATCGGCGCCCGTGCGCTCCAGGGTGCCGGCGCTGCAGCCCTTCTCCCCTTGTCGCTGACCCTGCTCGCCGGCAGCGTCAGCGAGCGTCTGCGTCCCGCCGCCATCGGCATCTGGGGCGGCATCTCCGGCCTCGGCGTCGCGCTCGGCCCGCTCATCGGTGGTGCCGTGGTCGAGGGATGGAACTGGCAGGCCATCTTCTGGCTGAACGTCCCGCTCGGCGTGATCGCCGTCCCGCTGGTGCTCCTCGCCCTGCCGAACAGCTTCGGAGCACGCGTCCGCGCCGATGTCGTCGGCCTGCTGCTCGCCGCCCCCGGTGTGCTCGGGGTCGTCTGGGCGATCGTCCGCGGCAACGACGCGGGATGGGGCAGCGCCGAAGTCCTGATCCCCCTGATCGCCGGCGCGGCCCTGCTCGTGGCGTTCGTCTTCTGGGAGTCGCGCACGTCGGCGCCACTGCTGCCGCTCCGGCTGTTCCGCGACCGCAGCTTCACGGTGGCGAACCTCGTCGGTGTGACGTTCAGCTTCGGCATCTTCGGGGCGATCTTCATCCTCATCCAGTTCCTCCAGGTCGTGCAGGGTCACACCCCGCTCGAGGCCGGTGTGATGACCATGCCATGGACGCTCGCCCCGATGGTCGTCGCTCCGCTCACCGGCCTGCTGTCATCGCGGACCGGGACGCGCCTCCCGGTGGTCGTCGGCCTGACCCTGCTCGCGGTGTCGATGGGCTGGATCGCTCTGACGCTGTCGGCGACGCTGCCCTACTCGGAGATGTGGCCCCCGTTCCTCCTGGCCGGCATCGGCATGGGCCTCGTCTTCGCGCCCAGCTCGACGGCGGTCCTCGCGAACATGCGGCCGGCCGACCACGCCAAGGCGTCCGGCACGAACTCGACGCTCCGGGAGGTCGGGGTCGCCCTCGGCGTCGCCGTCCTGACCGCCGTGTTCACGGGAGCGGGCGGGACGCTCACTCCGACCGGATATGTGAATGCGGCGATCCCGGCCGTCTGGGTCGGCGCCGGAGTGCTCGGTGCCGCGGCCCTGATCTCGCTGGCGCTGCCGGGCCGCCGGGCAGCGGCCCGCGCCGCCGCCGCGCCGGAGTCGGCCGCCTCCGCCCTCGCTGACGCCGAGCCCATCCCCGTCCTCGCCGACTGACCACCACAGATTCGTGGGGGGGGGGGGGGTTGGGGGGCCGGGGCCCCAGCTACTCCCCCAAACGCAGGGGGGGGGCCGGCGGGGCCGCCCCTGGGGGCGGCGTCCGCCCCGCCCGGGGCGGGGGGCGGGGGGGCCCAACCCCCCGTTTTGGGGGCGCCAAAACGGGGGTGTGCCCACCCACGCTGCGGACGCGCGCGACGTGTGCGCGGCACGGACGGGCGCGCCGGGCCGACAGAATGGATCGGTGAGCACTCCGTCGGTGACCGCCCGTCCGCTGCCCTGGCTTCCGGGCCTCGTGGTGTGCGCCGTGGCGGCTGCCGTCGCGTGGGGAATCCACTGGCTGGTGCCCGCCGTGCCGCTGCTGACCGCGGCCGTCGTGCTCGGGATCGTGGTGGGCCAGCTCCCCGTCGCCCGGCCGGCCGTGACCGGACGACTCGCACCGGGACTGTCCGTCAGCGCCAAACGCCTGATGCGCATCGGCGTCGTGCTGCTCGGCCTGAAACTCAGCTTGGGCGACATCGCCGGCCTCGGCTGGGTCGCCATCCTGACCACCGTCGGCGTCGTGCTGCTCAGCTTCGCGGGCACCTTCTGGATCGGTCGGCTGATGCGCCTCCCGGGTCACCAGCCGCTCCTGATCGCCACCGGCTTCTCGATCTGCGGCGCATCCGCGATCGGTGCGATGAGCGGTGTCGTCAAGCCCAAGGACGAGGAGGCCGCGACTCCGGTCGCCCTGGTGACGCTGTGCGGCACGCTCGCGATCTTCGTCCTGCCGCTGTTCTGGCATCCACTGGGATTGGATGCGCAGCAGTTCGGCCACTGGGTCGGCGCCGGCGTCCACGACGTCGGGCAGGTCGTCGCGACCGCGCAGCTCGCGGGCGCCGCCGCTCTCGCCGTCGCGGTCGTCGTCAAGCTCACCCGTGTGCTGATGCTCGCCCCGATCGTGGCGGTCGCCGCGGTCGTGGAGCGTCGCCGCCACGTCGCCGGCGACCCGGGCGTGAAGCGCCCGCCCATCGTCCCGCTCTTCGTCGCCGGGTTCCTTCTCGCCGTCCTGGTGCGGACGTTCGTGCCGCTCCCGTCCGTCGTGACGGACGGCGCCGACACCCTGCAGACCGTGCTGCTCGCGATGGCGCTGTTCGGCCTCGGCACGGCCGTCCGCCTCCGCACCCTGGTCGGCACCGGCTGGCGCGCCCTCGTCACCGGACTCGTCTCGTGGCTGCTGATCGCCGTGCTCGCGCTGGCCGCCGTCTGGGTGTCGACGGCCGCCTGAGCCGCGCTCAGTCGACCAGTTTCAGTCCGATGACACAGCCCACCAGGCCGACGATCAGCAGCGCCTTGACGAGGGAGAACCCGTCACCGCCGAACGTCATCGCGTAGAGCACGGTCAGCGCCGCGCCGATTCCGACCCAGACCGCGTAGGCGGTCCCGGTGGGGATCTCCCGCATCGCGAAGGCCAGTCCGGCCATGGATGCGAGAAGCGCTCCGACGAAGACCACGGACGGCCACAGCCGCGAGAGCCCCTCCGAACGGCCGAGCGCTGTCGCCCAGACGGCTTCGAGCACGCCGGAGAGAATGAGAACGATCCAGGACACGATCCGACTCCTTGGCCAGTCTTGTCGCTCACCGGGTACTGAACCGTCGTCCGGGGCCCTGCGCGGGCCTCGCACCAGGGTAACAAACCGGGTTGCGGCGTGTTACGACGCCCGCCGAAGAGCGTCGGCGGCGTCGGGTAGCGTGAGCCCATGGCAGATCGCGAATACGGTTTCCGCACGCGGGCGATCCACGCGGGCAACATCCCCGACCCGGTAACGGGAGCGCGCGCGCTGCCGATCTACCAGACCAGCGCGTTCGTGTTCGACGACACGGCGGATGCCGCGGCGCGCTTCGCCCTGCAGAAGTACGGCAACATCTACTCGCGTCTCGCCAACCCGACCGTGGCCTCGTTCGAAGAGCGGGTCGCCAGCCTCGAAGGCGGCCTGGGCGCCGTGGCGACGGCCTCCGGCCTCAGCGCGCAGTACATCACCTTCGCGTCGCTGGTCGGTGCGGGCGACCACATCGTGGCGTCCGCGAACCTCTACGGCGGATCGATCACCCAGCTGGATGTGACCCTCCGGCGCTTCGGCGTCGAGACCACCTTCGTACAGAGCGCCGATCCCGCGGACTACGCCGCCGCGATCACGGACCGCACGAAGCTCGTCTTCGCCGAGACCATCGCCAACCCGTCCGGCGAGATCGCCGACATCGAAGGGCTGGCGGAGGTCGCCCACGCGGCCGGCATCCCGCTCGCCATCGACTCCACGATCGCGACCCCGTACCTCAACCGGCCGTTCGAGTGGGGAGCCGACATCGTCATCCACTCGGCCACCAAGTTCCTCGGCGGCCACGGCACGACCCTCGGCGGCGTGGTGGTCGAGAGCGGACGCTTCGACTGGCACTCCTCGAAGTTCCCGCTCTTCGGCGAGCCGGTGCCCTCGTACGGCGGACTGCAGTGGTCGGGCAACTTCGGCGAGTACGCGTTCCTCACGCGGCTGCGCGCGGAGCAGCTGCGCGACATCGGCCCGGTGCTCGCACCGCACTCGGCCTTCCTGCTGGCGCAGGGCGTCGAGACGCTGCCGTACCGCATCCAGGCGCACGTCGACAACGCTCGCGCAGTGGCCGAATGGCTGGAGGCCGACCCGCGCATCGAGAAGGTGTTCTGGGCCGGACTGCCCGAGCACCCGCACCACGAACGCGCGCTCAAGTACCTGCCGAAGGGGCCGGGCAGCGTGTTCAGCTTCGTCGTGAAGGGCGGCCGGGAGGTCGGCCAGAAGTTCATCGAGTCGGTGAACCTCGCCAGCCACCTCGCCAACATCGGCGATGCGAAGACGCTGGTCATCCATCCCGCGTCGACCACCCACGCGCAGCTGACCGAGCAGCAGCTGCTCGACGCGGGTGTGCTGCCCGGCGTCGTGCGCATCAGCGTCGGGATCGAAGATGTCGACGACATCATCTACGATCTCGATCAGGCGCTCACGATCGCCGTCGAGGAGGCGAACGCAGCATGACAACTGCCACCGAACCCACCACCGAGTCCACCACTGAGTCCACGACCGAGGTCCAGCTCGCGAACGGGCTGAGCTGCGCGCTGCCGTCCGACTCCCCGCTCGCCAAGCTGCTGAAGTCGCAGCGCACCTGGGTGGGGCCGGACGCGAAGGAGCGCCTGAAGATCCTGCGTGGCGCGAAGTCCGTCGCGATCGTCGGCGCGTCGCCCAACCCGGCCCGCTCCTCCTACTTCGTCGGCACGTACCTGCAGCAGTCGAGCGACTACCGGCTGTACTTCGTCAACCCGAACGCCGACACCATCCTGGGCCAGAAGGCCTACCCCGACCTCGCGTCGCTGCCCGAGGTCCCGGACATCGTGGATGTGTTCCGCAAGCCCGCCGACATCCCCGCGGTCATCGATGAGGCGCTCGCGATCGGCGCTCCGACCGTGTGGGTGCAGCTGGGGATCTGGAACCAGGAGGCCGCCGAGTACGGCGAGTCGAAGGGGCTGACGGTCGTCATGGACCGCTGCATGAAGATCGAGCACGCCCGCTTCCACGGCGGACTGCACCTGCTCGGCTTCGACACCGGCCAGATCACCGCGCGCAAGACGCTCCGCTGACCCGTCCCCTCACTAACAGCTCCTGAGTTTTTCGCACGAATGGATGGTCAGAGCGCGAAAAACTCAGGAACCGTGAGCTGAGGGGCGCGACATCTCAGGCGCGCGCCACGATGTGGAAGACGTGCCAGTGCTTCGGGCCCTCGAAGGACATGCCACGGCGGTCGTCCTCCACCAGCTGCACCACGTCCATCCCGGCGAGCATCCCCTCCACCTGGGATCGGTCGTGGAAGCTCATCCCTGACCGGCCGGCCCACTCGTCGTGGCGGCCGAACAGCTCCCCCGCGAACACCCCGCCGGGCCGCAGGGCCTCGCGGATGTCGGCCCACAAGTACGGGAAGTGCGACTCGTCGCAGAACGGCAGCGCGAAGCCGGCATAGACGAGGTCCGCGGGCGGCAGCTCCCCCAGCGTCTCGAACGACGCGCGCCGCACCTCCACCCGCTCGGATGCCTCCCCTGACAGTCCCGAGCGCACGCGCTCCTCGACGCCCGGGTCCGCATCCACCGCCAGCACCCGCCACCCGTGCTCGGCCAGATGACGCGTCTCGACGCCGTCGCCGCAGCCGAGATCGACCGCGTCGCCCGGCTCCCCGTCCCACGCGGCGAGGGCGCTCTGGAAGGTCGGCCGCACGCCGCGTCCGCCCTGCTTCTCGTAGAACTGCGACCAGTCGAACGCCATGTCGCCGAGCCTACGCGGAGCGCGCCACGGCCGGGCCAGCCACACGCAGCTGTCTTTCGAGTCACCCGGCGCCGCCCTAGCTTGTCAGGCAGGCGGCCACCGGCGCTCTCTCGCAGCTTCGGTCGGGGGCGGAGCGCCGGAAGGAAGTTCACATGCGTCAGCGGAAACCGAGCGTCCGACGAGCGATCGTGGCCGCCGTCGCCATCCTGGGCCTGACGGTGGGAGGCATCAGCGTCGGCATCCAGGCGCCTCGCGCCGCAGCGACGACCGCGGGCACTCCGGGCACTCCGCAACCGCCGACCGCCCTGTTCACCGAGGACTTCTCCGGCCAGAACGCCGCATCCACCGCGATCAAGATCACGTCGTACCAGGGCACGCCCGGCAGCACGTACGTCCCCGGCGTGTCGGGCGCGAACTCCGAGACGTACTACGCCGACCCGCGCTGGGCGGACGGCCTGTACTGCAACGGCTACATCGTGAACGGCTCGACGACCCCGGCGCCGCCCGGCTGGAACTCGGGATGTCCGATCTCGGGCGTGCAGATCCTCGCCAACGCGATGGGTCAATACCAGGGCTACTCGACGGCGGCGGCGGCCCAGAACCAGGCGGTCACGGCGTACACCGCGAGCGGCACCGTCCCGGGCATCCAGCTGAGGACGAACACGGCCATCCCCGCGGTTCCCGGCCACTTCTACCAGGTGACGTCGATCGTCGCCGCGACCAACTGCGTCGCGAACAGCTCCGGGAACCCGGCCGAGACGCTGTCGCTGTTCATCAACGGCGTCAAGAACGTGCTGGCGTCGCAGCTCGATCCCTGCAACTACCCCGGCGCCGTCCAGTACGGCTCGGGACCCTTCGGACCCACCATGGTCGCCGGCCTCACCTCGGCGGCGATCAAGGTGCCGAGCACGGGGACGCCGACCGTCGGCATGCAGCTCGAGAACCAGAGCGCGGTGGTCGCCGGCAACGACGGCGCGTTCGACCTCCCCCAGATCCTGGATGTGACCCCGCAGCTGGACAAGGCGTTCAGCCCGGCGACCATCGCCTCCGGCCAGACCTCGACGCTGACCTTCACGATCACCAACACCTCCGAGCTCGCGGCGAAGAACGGCTGGTCGTTCCACGACGACCTCCCCGCCGGCGTGACGGCCACCGGGGTGAACGCGACGACCTGCTCCAGCGGCACCGTCACGGCTGCGGCCGGATCGACCTCGGTCGTCGTCGCGAACGGCACCCTCACCCAGGGCCAGAACGCCTGCACCGTGACCGTGCAGGTGACCGCGACGGTGCCGGGCACCTACACGAACGGTCCGGGCAACTTCCCCGAGGGGACGGCCGGACTCGACGGGCTGAACCCGCCGGCCGACACCCCGCTGACGGTGACACCGCCCGCCTCGCTGCTCGTCACCAAGGCGTCGTCCACGACCGCGATCACGCGGGTCGGGCAGGTGGTGACGTACAAGTTCGTCGTCACGAACCGGTCGCAGGTGACCCTGCACGGCATCTCGGTGGTGGATGCGCAGACCCCGCCCGCCTCGCAAGCGAACCTCTCTGCGATCCTCTGCGAGACGCAGACTCTGGCACCGCAGGCATCCACCACCTGCACCGCGCGCTACACCGTGACGCAGGCGGACCTCGACAACGGCTCCGTGCACGACACCGCGACCGCGAGCGGTCTCGACCCGGGCGGGGCGACCGTCACCGCGCCGCCGGCCACCCTCACCATCACGAGCGCCCGCCCGGCGATCTCGGTGGTCAAGTCGACGACGACCACGCTGGCGAGCTCGGTCGGCCAGCAGATCCCCTACCGGTTCCTCGTGACGAACACCGGGAACGTGACCCTGTTCGGCGTCTCCGTGACCGACACCCCCGCCCCTCCGGCGTCGTCCGCGAACCTGTCGGCCATCACCTGTCCGAACCCGGCTCTCGCGCCGGGCGAGTCGCAGTCGTGCACCGGCATGTACACCGCGACCCTCGCGGACCTGCAGAACGGCACGCTCGCGGACTCGGCGACGGCCTCCGGCACCCCGGAGGGTGGGACCGCGGTGACCTCCGCGCCGTCCGACCTGTCCATCCCGACCCAGCTGCCCGGTTCGCTGACCATCCGGAAGGCGACGACGACGGCCGCGGTGACGGCGATCGGCCAGGTCATCCCCTACACCTTCCTGGTGACCAACAACTCCACCGTCGTCGTCAACAACGTGGTCGTCACCGACACCGTCGAGGCGCCGTCGTTGCCGGCCAACCTCACCACCCCGAGCTGCCCGCAGACGACGCTGGCGCCGGGTGCGTCGACCACGTGCACGGCGTCGTACCGGGTCACGTCCGCCGATGTGAACGCCGGGGTCGTCGCCGATCACGCCCGCGCGTCCGGGACCGATCCCGTCGGCAACCCGGTACTCTCCTCGCCGTCGCGCGTCGAGCTGTTCTCCCCCGTCTCCGCACTGACGATCGTGAAATCCACCACCGCGACCTCGGTGTCGGCCGTGGGCCAGCTGGTCCCGTACGCGTTCCTCGTCACGAACACCGGAAACCAGGTGCTCACCAACGTGGCCGTCACCGACACCCAGGTGCCTCCCGCCTCGCAGGCGAACATGTCGGCGGTCTCGTGCCCGCAGACCACCCTCAACCCCGGCGCGTCGATGTCGTGCACGGGGACGTACCAGGTGACGGCGGCCGACCTCGGCAACGGGTCGGTGAACGATTTCGCGACCGCATCCGGCCGCAACCCGGCGGGGGCCACCGTCACCTCCCCGCAGTCGGCCGCATCGGTCAACGCGACGCCCGCGGCCCTGACCATGGTCAAGGCCTCATCGACCAACTCCTTCAACGCCGTCGGCCAGCCGGTGCGGTACACCTTCACCGTCACCAACAACTCGTCGACCGCATACCGGAACATCACCATCCAGGACACCCAGGTCGCGCCGGCCACGCAGAGCCGGCTGTCGCTCATCACCTGCGACCGCACCACCCTCGCGCCCAGTCAGGTGGCGGTCTGCTCGGCCACCTACTCGGTGACCGCGGCCGACATCACGAACGGATGGCTCAGCGACTTCGCGACGGCGACCGGAGTGGATGTGGCCAGCAACACCTACACGACCGCGCGGTCGAGCACGATCATCCCGGCCATCCAATCGCCCGCCATCACTGTGACCAAGACGTCGACCGTGACCCGGATCACGGCGCTCGGCCAGGAGGTGCCGTACGTCTTCACCGTCCGCAACACGGGAAACGTGGACGTGACCGACGTCACCGTCGCCGACTCCCAGACGCCGCCGGCCACCCCGGCGAACATGAGCGCCGTGACGTGTCCTCCGGGTGCGCTCGCACCGGGCGACACCGTCGACTGCACCGGCACGTACACGGTCACGCAGGCGGACCTCGACCACGGCCTCGTCGCCGACACCGCGACAGCGCGCGCGACCGACCCGACCGGGAATCCGGTGGATGCGCTCGAGACCCGGCTCCGCATCACCGCCAACCCGGCGCTCACCATCGAGAAGTCGTCGACCACCACGCTCATCACCGCCATCGGCCAGCAGGTGCCGTACGAGTTCCTGGTGACGAACATCCGCACGACACCGGTCTCGAACGTGCGGGTGGACGACACGCAGATCTTCCCGTCGAGCCAGGCGGGGATGTCCGCGATCGTCTGCGACGACGTCACGCTCGCGCCCGGCGCTTCCACGCTCTGTCACGGCACCTACACCGCGACCGCCGCCGACATCGCCAACGGCGCGGTCGACGACTCGGCCGTGGCGGAGGGCACCGACTCCAACGGCCTGCCGCTGCCGCCGTCCGAGCCGTCCGAGCTCGCCATCCCCGCGCAGCAGTCCCCCGAGCTGACGGTCGCGAAGTCGTCCAGCACCTCGGTGATCACCGCGGTCGGCCAGACCCTCACTTACCGCTTCCTCATCACGAACACCGGCAACGTCCGCATCGACGGCGTCGACGTGGAAGATGTGCAGCTGCCTCCCGCGCAGCAGGGCGACCTCTCGCCGATCGCCTGCCCGTACCCGTCGCTCGAACCCGGCCAGTCGCAGACCTGTACCGCCACCTACACCGTGAGCCAGGCCGACGTCGCCAACGGCTCGGTCGCCGACTTCGCGATCGCCACCGGGACCACGCCGGGCGGCGCCGCCGTGCGTTCGACGCCCTCCGCCCTGAGCATCCCGGCGCCCTCCACACCGCCGGCGATCTCCATCGTGAAGTCCTCGTCGTCGCAGGGCGTGAGCACCCTGAACGAGCAGATCCCGTACAGCTTCGAGGTGACCAACAACTCCGCGGTCACCCTCACCGAGGTACGGGTGACCGACACGCAGGCGCCGCCGGCGTCGCAGTCGAACCTGTCGTCCGTCACCTGTCCGTCCACGACTCTCGCGTCCGGTGCGTCGATGACGTGCACGGCAACCTATACGACCACCCAGCCCGATTTCGACCACGGACGGATCGACGACTCGGCCGTGGCGACCGGGCGCGACCCGGGTGGCACGGTCGTGCAGTCGTCGCCGTCGACGTTCGTGGTGCTGGTCGACCCGGTCGACAACAGCCTGACGATCGACAAGCGCTCCACCACCACCACGATCACGCAGGTCGGCCAGCAGGTTCCGTACCAGTTCGTCGTCACCAACACCGGCACCCAGACCATCACCGCGCTGTCGGTGACGGATGTGGTCGCCTCGCCGTCGGCGCAGTCCAACCTCAGCGCGGTGACCTGCCCGACCACTCCGTTGGCACCCAACGCCACGACGACCTGTACGGCCACGTACACGACCACCGAGGCGGACCTCAACAACGGGTCGGTGAACGACTCCGCGACCGCGCACGGGACGACGCCGGCCGGGCTGCCCATCCACTCGGCTGAGGATGCGCTGAGCCTTCCCACGGTCGCCGCGCCGGCCATCACCGTGGTGAAGTCGTCGACGACGACCGCCGTCGTGCGCGTCGGGCAGCAGATCCCGTACGAATTCCTGGTCACCAACACGGGCAACGTCACCCTCGCGAACATCGCCGTGACCGACACGGTCGCGCCGCCGTCCCTCCCGGGCGGCCTGACCGCCGTGACCTGCCCGACGACGACCGTTCCGCCCGCGGGGACGGTGACCTGCACCGCGACGTACACGGTCACCCAGGCGGACATCGACCACGGCACCGTGAACGACACCGCCACCGCGAGCGGCACCCAGCCGGCCACCCCGGGAAACCCGAACCCGGCACCCACGACCTCCGGCCCGTCGACCGTCTCCCTCCCGGTGGACTACCAGGCCGAGCTGACCATCCTGAAGTCCTCGGCCGCACCCGAGGTGACGCGCGCAGGCGAGACCATCCCGTACACGTTCCTGGTCACCAACACCGGCAACCTGTCGATCTCCGACATCCAGGTCACCGACACGGTCACCGCGCCGTCGGACCCCGCGAACCTGACCCCGGTGGTCTGTCCCGTGACGGTGCTGGCGCCGGGAGCCTCCACGACATGCACGGCGAGCTACACCACCACCCAAGCGGATGTGGACAGCGGCCAGGTGCACGACACCGCCGTCGCATCGGGCCGGCCCGCGCCGAGCCCCGGCGACCCGACCCCCGGGCCGGTCGTCTCGACCGGATCGCAGGTGACCCTGCTCGTCGCCTCCGACCCGGCGCTGACCGTGGTGAAGTCCTCCCCGCAGACGGCGAACCCGCCGACGGCGGCGGGCCAGCAGATCCAGTACGAGTTCCTGGTCGAGAACACCGGAAACGAGACCCTGGCGGATGTGACGGTCGAGGATGTGCAGGTGGCGCCGGCGACCCAGGCCAACCTCTCGCCGGTGACCTGCCCGCCCGGACCGATCGCGCCGGGCGCCCGGATCACCTGCACCGCGACGTACACCGTCACCCAGGCGGACGTCGACAACGGCGCCATCACCGACCAGGCGACCGCTTCCGGCCAGCCGCCGACGACGCCGCAGAACCCGAACCCGCCCCGGATCACGTCGCCGCAGACGACGCTCACCGTCTCCGCCGCTCCGGTGCCCGCGATCACCGTGACCAAGTCCTCTCCGACGGCGACGGTCACGCGGCCCGGCCAGGTGGTGCCGTACGCGTTCCTGGTGACGAACAGCGGAAACGTCACCCTCTCGGGGATCGCCATCGACGACCAGGTCGCCGCCCCATCCTCTCCGGCGAACCTCTCCGCGATCAGCTGCCCGCAGACCACGCTCGCACCGCAGGCCACGACGATCTGCACGGCGACCTACACGGTGACGCAGGCGGACGTGGACAACGGATCCGTCGTCGACAGCGCCACCGCGTCCGGTCTGCCGCCCGCGACCCCCGGCGACCCGAACCCGCCCGCCGTCGTGTCGCCCGTCTCCACCGTCACCATCGACGCGGACCGGGTCACCGGGATCACCGTCGTGAAGACCTCGACAACCACCGCGATCGCGCAGGCCGGGCAGCAGGTGCCGTACGAGTTCCTCGTCACGAACACCGGAACGGTCACCCTGTCGGGGATCGTCGTGGACGACCAGGTCGCCGCGCCCTCCGATCCAGCCAACCTGTCGGCGGTCACCTGCCCGCAGACGGCGCTGGCGCCGGCCGCGACGATGACCTGCACCGCCACCTACACCGTGGCCCAGGCGGATGTGGACAGCGGCTCGGTCAGCGACAGCGCGACCGCCTTTGGCACGCCGCCGGCCACACCGACTGACCCCACGCCTCCCCCGGTCGGCTCGCCCATCTCCACGGTGACCCTCGCTGTGGCCGACCAGCCCGCGCTCACCGTGGCCAAATCGTCCAGCACGCCGGCGATCACGCAGGTCGGGCAGGTGGTGCCGTTCGCCTTCCTCGTAACCAACACCGGAAACGTCACCCTCACCGGCATCACCGTCGACGACCAGGTCGCGGCGCCCTCCGACCCGGCGAACCTGTCCGCGATCTCGTGTCCGGTGACCACGCTCGCGCCGACCGCGACGACCACCTGCACCGGGACATACACGGTGACGCAGGCGGATGTCGACAGCGGAGCGGTCGCGGACAGCGTAACGGCCTCCGGCACCCCTCCCGCGACTCCGGCCGACCCGAACCCGCCGACGGTCGGCTCGCCCGTCGACACGCTCACGATCGCGGTCACGCAGGCTCCGGCGCTGACAGTGGCGAAGTCGTCCACCACGACCGCGGTGACGCAGGTGGGCCAGGTCGTGCCCTACGACTTCCTCGTCACGAACACCGGAAACGTGACGCTGAGCGGCATCCAAGTGGACGACATCCAGGAGGCCCCGGCCAGCCAGAGCAGCCTCTCGGCCGTGACCTGCCCGCCCGGTCTCCTCGCGCCCGGCGCCCAGGTCACGTGCACTGCCACGTATACCGTCACCCAGGCGGACGTCGACCATGGCAGCATCACCGACCGTGCCACCGCGTCCGGGCTGCCGCCCGCGACCCCGGCCGATCCGACGCCACCGCGCACCGTCTCGCCCGAGAGCACCCTCAGCATCCCGTCGCCGGCGACGTCGTCGCTCACCGTGACCAAGTCGTCCACGACCGCGGTTGTGAGTCGGGTCGGCCAGCGGGTGCCGTACGAGTTCCTCGTCACGAACACCGGCACCAGCTCGTTGACCGGCGTGACGGTGGCCGACCAGGTCGCAGCTCCCTCCGATCCCGCCAACCTGTCGCCCGTCGACTGCCCGCAGGGCTCGCTCGCGCCCGCCCAGACGATGACGTGCACCGCCACCTACACGGTCACGCAGGCGGACGTGGACAACGGCTCGGTCACCGACACCGCGACCGCGACCGGCACCCCTCCGGCCACGCCGACCGACCCCACACCGTCGCCCGTCACGTCGCCGCCGTCCACCGTCACCCTGGCCGCGACCCCGGCACCCGGCCTGACCGTCGACAAGACCACCGAGACCGGAGCCGTGACCATGGCCGGACAGCAGGTCGTCTTCCAGTTCGCCGTCCAGAACACCGGAAACGTCACCCTCGACGGGATCGTCGTCACCGACACCGTCGCCGCCCCCTCCGACCAGGCGAACCTCTCGCCCGTCTCCTGTCCGGCCGCCGTCCTCGCACCGGGAGAGCGGATGACGTGCACCGCCACCTACACCGTCACCGCCGCGGACATGATGCTCGCGACGTCGATCAGCGACACAGCGGTCGCGACCGGAATCGGTCCGGACGGCGGCCGTGTCGGCTCGCCGGAGTCCACCCTGGCCCTGCCCGTGCGCGCGATCGCCCACCTCCCCATCGTGACCGGCTGAGCGCATCCCACCGAGCGTCGTCCGCACTGGCTAAGATCGGCGGGTGCAGTCCGCGCCCCCGCCCCCTCGCGTCGCCGTGCTCGGCCCGGTGCTGGTGGAGGACCGCGCCGGCGCGCTGGCGGAGCCCGCCGGTGTGCTCGGCAAGAGCCTGATCGTGGCCCTGGTGCTCGCTCGCGGCGTCGCGACGGTCCCGTCCCTCGTCGAGGACCTCTGGGATGACGCCCCGCCCCGGCAGGAGCGCGCCGCCCTGCAGACCCTCGTCTCGCGCGTGCGGACGACCAGCGCCGACGGTCTGCTGGAGTCGACTCCGAACGGCTACACGCTCGCCGTCGCCCCCGAGCAGACCGACCTCGGGCTCGCCCGTCACTGCCTCGACCGTGCCACCGCCGCCCTGCGCTCGGGCGATACCGCCTCCGCGATCGCCGAGACGACGCGCGCGCTCCGGCTGTGGCGTGGCGAACCGGGCGCCGAGCTGGGCAGCTCGCCGCTCGCCGACGAACTGCAGCGCACCGCCGCCTCCCTCCGCGACGAGCTGCTGCTCCTGCGCGCCCGCGCCCGGCGTGCGGCCGGCGATCCGACCTCCGCCCTCGACGACCTGCGCCCACTTCTCGAGAGCCGCCCGCTCGACGAGGCCCTGCGGCTGGAGCAGCTGCGCGCCCTCGCCGACGCGGGCCGGCGCAGCGAGGCGCTGCTGGCGTTCGCCGAGCTGAAGGAGGCGCTGCTCGACCGGCTCGGCACCCGCCCCGGCCCCGAACTCGTCGCCCTCAACGCCGAGCTGCTCGCCGCCGACGAGGACGAGCGACCCAGCACTCCGCGCCGCGTCCGGATCGGCCTTCGCACGGCGCCGAACGCACTGGTCGGCCGCGAGTACGACCTTCAAGCGGTCGAAGACCTCATCGCCACTTCCCGGCTGACGACCGTCCTCGGCGCCGGCGGCCTCGGCAAGACCCGTCTGGCGCAGGAGGTGGGCAATCGCGCCGTGCACACCCCCGCCGTCATCGTGGTCGAGCTGGCGAGCGTCCGGTCGGGCGAGGATGTGGAGCTCGCGTTCGCGTCGACCCTCGGCATCCGCGAGGCCCGTGCGACGCGGGCGGCCGACCCCGGCTCGCAGCTCGACCTACGCTCGCGCATCCTCGGCCTGCTCTCCGAACGCGAGACCCTGCTCATCGTCGACAACTGCGAGCACATCGTGGATGCGGCGGCAGCGTACGTGCAGGACATCCTCGACTCCACCACCAACGTTCGCGTGCTCGCCACCAGCCGCGCTCCGCTCGCGATCGGCGCCGAGCGCGTGTATCCGCTCGACTCGCTCAAGAGCACCGACGGGGACGCGGCGCACACGTCGGGTGCCCGGGGCGCATCCGGCTCGTCCGCCGCCGACGCCTACGGCCCGGCCGTCGCCCTGTTCGTCGAGCGCGCCCGCGCCGCACGACCCGGAGCCGTGCTGCCCCTCGACGTCGTCGCCCGGCTCTGCGACCGGCTCGACGGCCTCCCGCTCGCCATCGAGCTCGCCGCCGCGCGCACCCGATCGCTGTCGGTGGATGAGATCGAGCGGCGTCTCGGCAACCGTTTCGCCCTGCTCACCGGCGGCGAGCGCACCGCCCCGGAGCGGCACCGCACCCTGTTCGCCGTCATCGAGTGGAGCTGGAACCTCCTCAGCACGTCAGAGCAGGCGCTGCTGCGGCGGCTGTCGCGCTTCCCCGACGGCTTCAGTGCCGAGGCCGCGGAGGCCGTCGCCGGCTCCGGCGCCGTGACCGTGCTGGACGATCTGGACGCCCTCGTCGCGCAGTCGCTGGTGACCGTGACCGAGGACCGCAGCACCGGACTCCTCCGCTACCGGATGCTGGAGACCGTCCGCGAATTCGGCGACCACGAGCTGGTCGGCGCCCGCGAGGAGGACGCCGTGCTCGTCGGGATGGACGCGTGGGCCGTGGCGTTCTGCCGCGAGACGCTGTCACGGATGCACGGCCCGCAGCAGGTGCCGACCTTCCAGCGCGTGACCGCGGAGCAGGACAACCTCGTCACCGTGCTGCGTTCGGCGATCGACGGCCGACGGCGCGACACCGCCGCGGTGGTCTTCGCCACGCTCGCCTACTACTGGTCGCTCCGCAGTGCGCACTCGGAGGTGCTCGGCTTCGGCTCGGCGATCATGGACCTGCTGCACGGGTGGGAGCCGGAGGGCGAGCTCCGGGAGGCGGTCGCCGCGACCTACACCATCGTGGGCGGCACCTTCCTGTTCGTCGACCTGCGCACCTCCGCCCGGGCGATCTCTCGGCTGCGCAGGCTCCGTCGCCGCCGGCCGTTCGCCGACTCCCGGCTGGATGCGCTCGCCGCCCTCGTCCTGCACGCCGGCCGGGCCGACACCGGCCTGGATCTGCTGCGCACCTACGCCGACTCGGACGATCCCGAGCGCGCGGCCATCGGCAACCTGCTGCTCGCGCAGCTGCACGAGAACTCCGGCGAGCTGGATCAGGCGCTCGAGCGCGCAACGCGCGGGTGGGAGGCTGCCCAGGCCGCCGGGGACGCCTGGTCGCTGGCGTCCGCCGCCCAGGCCATTGCGCAGTGCCACAGCCAGCTCGCGCATCCCGCCGAGGCCCTGGAGTGGGCACAGCGCGCCCACGACCAGATGTCGCAGCTGCAGGCCGACGGCGACCTCCGCCAGCTCGACTGGCTGATCGCGATGAACGCCATCGCGAACGGCGAGACCGCCCGCGGCCGCACCTTGCTGGAGCGGTACCTCGCCGTCGAGATCGACCGCACAGGCTTCGACTACGCCGACTACTACGCGATCGGCTACGCCGGGATGGCCGAGATCGCGGTGGCGGAAGGCGACCTGCCCGAGGCATTGCGGCTCTACGACGAGGCGCTCGGCGCGTTCGGCGGCGCGCCCACCACCGGCGAGCGCATCCTGAACCCGTGGACGATCGTGCTGGGGGCGGCGGCGCTGGTCGTGCGGCTGCGCGTGCTCGCCGCGGACCCGACCGTTGTCGACGCCGCGGAGACGGATGCGGCCGCCGCGGCACTTCGCACGCGCATCCTGGTCACCTCCCGCCTCAACCCGCCGTCGCTCGACCGGCCGGTCACCGGGTCCGGTCTGTCCGGATTCGCCGTGTGGATGCTCGACCCGCGAACGGCCGAGCGGCATCCCGACGGCTGGGTGGATGCGGGGCTGACGCTGTTCGCACTCTCCGGCCGGGCGAACGCCCGGCAGGACGTCGCGAGCCTGCACCAGGACGCTCTCGCGGACCGGATCGCGGAGACGTGGGGGCGCGCGCGCCTGCAGGCCGCCGCCGCGTCCGTGGCGGCCGTCCCGCCCGCCGAGGCCGTCGTGCGCGGGCTGGCGCTGCTCTCCGACGTGCGCCCCTGACCCGGCCCCGCATCCTTCCCTCTCGTCCCGTCCGCCCCCTCCCACGCCCTCCGTGGGTCGCAACACGCCGTTATGCGCGCGCCATAACGGCGTGTTGCGACCCATCCCGTCGTGGATGAGCAACTTTGGTTGACAAAATCGGATAAGCAACTATAGTTGCTTCCATGACTCCGAAAGCACCGTTTCCCGACCCGGTCGGAGGCGTCGCCGACGGCCTCGCCGCGGTGGTCGCCCTCCGTGAACTCGCCGATCGTCTCGAAGACGCCGAGGTCGAGCGCGCGCTCCGCGAAGGCTGGAGCTGGACCCAGATCGCCGACGCTCTCGGCATCACGCGGCAGGCGGTCCACAAGAAGCACCTGCGCCGTGTCGCCGCGGCCGGCGTCGAATTGAGGAGACGCAATGTCTGAGATCGCTCCCGGCTCCACCCAGAACGTGCCCGGCCAGCCGCTGTCGCGCGCGTTGCGTCCGGTGATCATCCGCTCGGTCGCCGAGGCGCAGCAGCGCAGCTCGTCCACCGTCGAAGCCGAGCACCTGCTGCTCGCGCTGTCCCGCGAGGGAAGTGAGCCGGTGCGCACCGTCCTCGCCGCCGCCGGCCTCGACCCGAAGGGCCTCGACGCAGCGCTGGCCGACGAGCGGGCCGCCAGCCTGCGCGTCGCCGGTGTCACCCCGCCGCCCGCCGAACGCCTGTCGGCGTCGCCGCGCGTCGTCCGCCCCCGCTGGGGCGCCTCCGCCCGAGAGGCACTCGTCCGCGCCCACCGGGTCGCCGCCGCCAACCGACGGCAGCGGTCGGGCGAGCTCGACCTGCTCGCCGCCCTCTTCAGCCTCGAGCTCGGCACCGTGCCGCGCGCCCTCGCTCTGGCGGGCATCGACAGTCAGGGACTCCTCGCGTCCGCACGCCATGCGGCCTGACCTCAGCCCCGCGCGCACCGCATCCTGACACGCGCTCACGCGCTCTTACATCCCCTCGCCCGCGCTGTAAGCGGCACGTGAGGGCGATGTAAGCGCGCCCGCGCACTATCGGAGCATCACCATTCCAACCAGGAAAGGAACACCATGACTCGAAGCTCCGAGTGGGCCGTCGAGGCCCACGGGCTCGTCAAGGTCTTCGGCGACAACCGCGCGGTCGACGGCGTCGACCTCACCGTTCGCGCCGGCGCCGTCTACGGCGTCCTCGGCCCGAACGGGGCCGGCAAGACCACCACCATCTCCATGCTCGCCACCCTGCTGAAGCCGGATGCCGGCGAGGCCTTCATCTTCGGCCACGACATCCGCAAGGAGCAGCAGGTCGTCCGCCAGCTGATCGGCGTCACCGCGCAGTTCGCCTCGGTCGACGAGACCCTGTCGGCCAACGAGAACCTGATGATCTTCTCCCGCCTCCTCGGACTGTCCGGCCGAGAGGCCCGGGCCAAGACCGCGGAGCTGCTCGAGGAGTTCGGGCTGACGGACGCCGCCAAGCGCCCGCTGAAGAAGTTCTCCGGCGGCATGCGCCGAAGGCTCGACCTCGCCGCCAGCCTGATCGCCCAGCCGCCGCTGATCTTCCTCGACGAGCCCACCACCGGCCTCGACCCCCGGACCCGGGCGCAGATGTGGGACACCATCCGGCGCCTGGTCTCCACCGGGTCGACGGTGCTGCTCACCACGCAGTACCTCGACGAGGCGGACCAGCTGGCGGACCGGATCGCGGTCATCGACCGCGGGCGCGTCGTCGCCGAGGGCACCGCCGACGAGCTCAAGGCGTCGGTCGGCGAGTCCTCGCTGCAGCTGCGCCTGGCCGACCCGGCCGACATCGAGGACGCGCGCCGCGCCATCCAGACGGTGCTCGGTGTGGACGCGGTCGTCTCGCCCGAAGGCTCGCGCATCACCGCGCCCATGAGAGACGCGGACGCCGTCACCGACCTCTTCGTTACCTTCCGCGAGGCTGGCATCCACCTGCAGGAGATGTCCGTGCAGAAGCCCACGCTCGACGAGGTGTTCCTCACCCTCACCGGTCACGGCGTCACCGATGAGAACGCCGACGAGAAGACGGACGAGGAGTCCGAAGAAGAAGAGGTGCACGCATGACCGCCATCACCACGATCACCCCGCCGTCCGAGCGGAACCTCAAGAACCACGTCAGCGTCCGCCAGACTCTCGCGCACACGCTGACGATGGCTCGCCGCGGCCTGCTGAAGGTGCGGCGCACGCCGGAGCAGCTGTTCGACGTGACGCTGCAGCCGGTCATCTTCACCGTCATGTTCGCGTGGCTGTTCGGCGGCGCCATCGCCGGCAGCGTGGATGCGTACCTCCCTCAGCTGATCCCCGGCATCCTCGTCCAGACCGTCATCACGGCTTCCGTCGTGACCGGCGTCCAGCTGCGCGAGGACATGGACAAGGGCGTGTTCGACCGCGTCAAGTCGCTGCCGATCGCCCGGATCGCGCCGCTCTCCGGCGCGCTGCTCGCCGACACCCTGCGCTATGCGATCGCGACGACGATCACCTTCCTCGTCGGATTCGCCATGGGCTACCGGCCCGGCGCCGGCTTCGGCTTCGCCGCGCTCGGCGGACTGCTCGTGGTCGTCTGCGCCTGGGCGATCAGCTGGATCTTCGCCTTCTTCGGCGTGATCGCCCGGACGGCGGGATCGGTGCAGGGCATCTCCTTCCTCATCCTGTTCCCGCTGACGTTCTTCTCGAACGCCTTCGTGTCGCCGAGCACCCTGCCGGCGTGGCTGGAGTGGTTCGTGAACATCAACCCGGTGTCGCACCTGGTCACCGCGGTCCGCGACCTCGCCAACAGCGGCACCTTCGGCGCCGACGGCTGGATCGCCCTCGCGGGCGCCGCCGTGATCGTCGCGGTGTTCGCCCCGCTGACGGTCCGCGCCTACATGCGGAAGGCCTGATCGCCCAGCCGGTCCCGTGAACGGCGGCCGTCGCATCCTGCGGAGGGATGCGGCGGCCGCTTCCGCGCCCCCGCCGCCCTGGCCGTTCTGGCCTCCCGTCAGCCACGATTTGCGCCAAATCTCGCTTCTGACCGCTCGAAAACCGCGATTTGCGCCAAATCTCGGTTAACGCCGCCCGAAAACCGCGATTTGGGGCAAATCGTGAGCCGCGGCGCGATCGACCACGGCGCGCGGTCGCCCCGGCTCGCGCACGGATCGTGCGCGGATGCGCGCGGGGACGCCGGAAAGTGACGCGTAGGGCGACATAGACTGGAGAAGTGACAGCGTACGTCTCGGCCTTCGACCTGTTCTCGATCGGCATCGGCCCGTCGAGTTCGCACACCGTCGGACCCCTCCGAGCGGCCGCCGCGTTCGCCTCCCGGCTCGACGATGCAGGGATGCTCGACCGCGTCGACCAGGTCACCTGCGCCCTGTACGGCTCGCTCGGCTCCACCGGCATCGGCCACGGGACACCGGACGCGGTCATCGCCGGACTCCGCGGGCTGCAGCCCGAGACCTGCCGCCCGGAAGACGTCCGCGGCGCCTGGGCGGATCTCACGCCCGGCGCGACGCTCCAGCTCGCCGGCCGCCGCAGCATCCCGCTGTCGAAGGACGACATCGCCTTCGAACCGCGTACGCGCCTTCCCGGCCACCCCAACGCTCTGACGCTCCGCGCCTGGGGCCGCGACGAGAACGGAGAGCGGTCGCCGCTCCCCCTGCTGGAGGAGACCTACTACTCCATCGGCGGCGGATTCATCCGCCGCGACGGCGAGGAGGCCGATCTCGCGGCACGCAAGGCGCATCCGCTCCCCTACGACACCGCCGAGGAGCTGATCGCGATCTGCGACCGGGAGTCGATCCCGATCTGCGAGGTCGCCCGCCGCAACGAGGTCGCACTGCACGGGGAGGACGCCACGCGCGAACGCCTCGACCTCATCTGGGAGGCCATGGCCGAGTGCGTCGCCCGCGGACTCTCCGGCGACGGGACGCTGCCCGGCGGCCTGGGCGTCTGGCGCCGCGCCGCGAAGATGCGCCAGCACCTGGAGTCCGTCCAGGACGACCCGGGCCGCGCCACCGCTCTCGAGTGGCTGCACGCGTTCGCGCTCGCGGTCAACGAGGAGAACGCGTCGGGCGGCCGGGTGGTCACCGCGCCGACGAACGGCGCGGCCGGCATCGTCCCGGCCGTCGCCCACTACTACCTGCGGTTCGTGCCCGGCGCCTCCGCCGAGGGCATCCGGCAGTACCTGCTCACCGCGACGGCGATCGGCTCGCTGTTCAAGGCCAACGCCTCCATCTCGGGAGCCGAGGGAGGCTGCCAGGCGGAAGTCGGATCGGCGTGCGCCATGGCGGCCGGGGCCCTCTGCGCGGTGCTCGGCGGAACCCCGCGCCAGGTGGAGAACGCCGCCGAGATCGCGATGGAGCACCACCTCGGCCTCACGTGCGACCCGGTCGGCGGCCTCGTCCAGATCCCGTGCATCGAGCGCAATGCGATCGCCTCCTCGACGGCCGTGTCGGCCGCCCGCCTCGCCCTGCACGGCGACGGCTCGCACCTCGTGTCGCTCGACACCGTGATCGAGACCATGCGGCAGACCGGTCTCGACATGTCGACCAAGTACAAGGAGACCAGCGAGGGCGGCCTGGCGGTCAACGTCATCGAGTGCTGAGGATGCGGTGGCGCTGGATGCGGCGCGCCGAATCGCAGACTCAGAGCAGGTTCGAAGGCACGGGCCATACGCTGCGATCATGACCGTGATGGACATCCCCTTCCACACCATCGACGGCGAGCAGACCTCCCTCGCGGCATTCGCCGGGAAAGTCGTCCTCGTCGTCAACGTCGCCTCTCGCTGCGGGCTCGCTCCGCAGTACGAGAAGCTCGAGAAGCTGCAGGAGACCTACGGCGACCGCGGGTTCACCGTCGTCGGGTTCCCCAGCAATCAGTTCCTCCAGGAGCTGAGCTCCACCGACGCCATCAAGGAGTACTGCTCCACCACCTGGGGCGTCACGTTCCCGATGATGGAGAAGGTGCGGCTGAACGGGCGCAACGCCCACCCGCTGTACCAGGAGCTCACCAAGTCGCCCGATGCGGAGGGCAAGGCCGGGCGGGTGAAGTGGAACTTCGAGAAGTTCGTGATCACTCCCGACGGCGCCGTGCACCGCTTCCGCCCGCAGACCGAGCCGGACGACCCGGCCATCCTCGGGCTGATCGAGGAGTCACTGCCGGCCGCAGCCTGACCGGCGCACCGGCGGTCAGGCTCAGGCCCGACGGAACCAGCGGCCTCCGACGCGTTCGGTGAGCCGCCACGGACCGGTCTCCGCGACCGAGCGGAGGCCGGCGACGGTGTGCTCGGCGACCCGGAGGGCGGACTGCGGGGAGTCCTCGGTGAACCGGACGGTGATGCGCGCCTCGCCGGCCACGACATCCACGCTCGACGCCTCGACGACGGCGAGCTCGCGGGCGGCGTCTGCGGCGGCCGGTTCCACGGAGCGCGGGTCCACTCCCGGGCGAAGACGGCCGACGGCGACGATCACGCGGAAGGAGGGCACCCGCTGAGCCTACGCGCGTCGCGGAGGCGGAATCGATCGAGCAGGCGTACCCTGACTCGGTCAGAAGCACGATCGGGGGATCGGAAGGGGTGCGCTGGTGCAGGATGCGCAGATGGATGAGCGGGCACGGGCCGACGAGCCGGTGACCGCCGAATTGCGGCTGGTGTCGGACGAGGACGTCCTCACCGCCGAGGAGCGGAACGAGCTGGGCGCACTGCTGCGCGAGCGGCGGCGCGGCGACCTCGCCGAGTCGCAGCGCATGGCGGAGTCGCTGGGTGTGCTGCTCGCGTCGCGGTCGGAGTCGACCGCCGACGACGAGCACGATCCGGAGGGCCCGACGCTGTCGTCGGAGTGGAGCCGGTTGCAGGCGTTGCGGTCGGATGCCGCACACGACATCGTCGCGGTGGATGCGGCGCTGGAGCGGCTGCGGATGGGCACCTACGGCGTGTGCGCACGCTGCGGGCAGCCGATCGGCGTGGACCGCCTGCGGGCGCGTCCGACCGCCGAGCTGTGCATCCGGTGCGCGGTCGCCGTCGAGAGCTGATCGGTCGGCGCACCCGCTCAGGGCAACGGCTTCGAGGCCAGATAGACGGCCTCGGTGCGGCTGGACGCTCCGGTCTTGCGCAGGATGCTCGACACGTGCACGCTCGCGGTCTTGGCGCTGATGTAGAGGCGTTCGCCGATCTGTTTGTTGCTGAGGCCCTGCTCGATGAGGGCGAGTACCTGTTCCTCACGCTCGGTCAGCGGCTGGCCGTGCGCGGTCGCGACGGCGGCGGGGCGACCGACGGGGTGCTCGGCGAGAGCGTCGGCGACGTGGACGAGCAGCGGGATGCCGTGACCGGCTGCCGCCTGACGACCCTCGGCGACGAGCGCGTCGGCCCGCGAACGCTCCCCGGCGGCGAGGGCGACCCGTGCGCCGCGCAGTAGAGCGTACGGCCGCAGGTGAGCGGGCGCCACCGCGTCTTCCGCGGCGACGATCGCGCGTTCCCAGGCGGCGAGGGCGTCGGCGTACCGCCCGGCGCGGTCCGCGGTGTCCGAGACCGCGGCCCGCGCGGTCGCGAGTTCGGCCTCGACCAGCGGTGCCCACGCCGTCGCCGTCGGCCAGGAACGCAGGCGGTCGAGGGTGGCCTCCAGGCGCGCGGCCTCTGCCAGGACATCCAGCGCACCGTCGTCGTCGCCGGCCGCACCGGCAGTCGAGCCAGGGATGCCGTCGCCCCGGACCGCGAGCTCGGCGAGCGCCCGCGATGCGGACGCCAGCACCGGCAGGTCGTACCCCGGGAGCGAGCGGAACGGCAGTGACCCGATCCCCCGCGTCTCGGCCCACGCGCGGTCGTAGTCGCCGAGCGCGATCGCCACCTCGGCGGACACGCGCGCCAGCGACAGCCGGGTCTGCTGCTCCAGCTCGGCGAGTGCGCGGAGGGGTGTCCGCAACCGTCGGAGCAGCGCCTCCGCCCGCTGCGGCTCGCCGTGCCACACCCAGAGACGCGCTCGCTGCAGCTGGGCGGTCACGCCCGTGCGGTCGTCGAACCCGAGGGCGATGCGCAGCATCTCCTCCGCCCGCTCGTACTGTCCGAGCGCGATCAGCGGCTCGGCCGTGTTGGCCGCGAGCCAGACTCCGGAGGTGCGCTCGACCCCGCGCTCGCGCGCCTGCGCGACCCCGGACTCCGCCAACCGGACCGCCTCGGCGTACTGGCCGACCGAGTTCAGGGCGTCCGACGCGTTGACGGCATAGCGCAGCGTGGCCCCCGCGTCACCGACCGCGAGGCGTCCGGCGATCTCGAACTCGGCGAACCCCTCGTCGATGCGACCGCACTCGACGAGCGACGCCGCGAGGATGTTGTGGGCGACGGAACGCATCGAGGGGGCCGCCGCCTCGGCCTCCGCGATCGCGGCACGTGCCGTCTCGATCGCGATGTCGAAGAGCCCGGCGAGCATCCGCTGCGCCGCGAGCTCCGTCAGCAGATGCGGCCGCAGGGGGTCGCCCGGCGAGACCGCCTCCGGCGGCACGAGGGCGAGCGCCTCCTCCAGGAGCTCCGCGCTGCCCGGGCGGTTGAGGTTCGCAAGGTACTGGCCCTTGTCGCGCAGCAGCCGTGCCCGGCGGGACGGCGCCAGGTCGTCGGCTTCGGCCAACGCGGACTCCACCAGCGCGAGCGCCCGCTCGTTGTTGCCGGCGTTGCGGAGGGCCGATGCCGTGCGGGCGATCACCGACGCGCGGTCGCGCCCACTCAGGGTCTCGGCGTCCGGGATGCGATCCCAGAGCTCGAGCACACGGTCGCCCATGGCCGCGGCGGTGGCGTACGCGTAGGAGCGCTTGGCCTCCTCCATCGCCTCCAGGGAGGCGAGGAAGGCGCGCCGCACATCGTGCGCCGCGAGCCAGTGCGACGAGAGCTGCACCGCCGACCGCTGCGGACTCTGCTCGAGCGCCTCGGCGTACCGGGCGTGGAAGCGCGTGCGCTCCCCCGGCAGGAGGTCGGCGTGGATGGCCTCGCGGACCAGCGCGTGACGGAACGCGTACTCGGTGGAGTCGGCGGAGAGCAGATTGGCAACCACGGCCTCGCGGGCTCCCGCATCCAGCTCGTCGGGTGTGCCCTCGAAGACGGCCGCGAGCAGTTCGTGCGTGACGCAGACACCGCCCGCCGCCAGCACGCGCAGCAGGCGCTGCGCCGGGTCGCTCAGCCTCTCGAACCGGGCGAGCACCAGCTCGCGGAGGGTCTCGGGGAGGTCGTCGCCGGACTGCAGGCCGTCGATGCACACCAGCTCCTCGACGAAGAACGGCACGCCCTCGCTCAGCTCGGTGACCCGGGCGAGGGAGGGATCGTCGGGCATGCGCCCGAGAAGCTCCGCCACCAGCTCGGCGACCTGCTCCGGGCCCAGGCGGGAGAGCTCCCAGCGCGTCACGCGCCGGGTGCGCTCCAGCTCCGGCAGCCATGACCGCAGGACGTGGCCGCGCGGCACCTCGTCGCTGCGGTAGGTGAGGACGACCAGGAGGCGCCCTCCCTCGGCCATCCGCACGATGAACCGGAGCAGCTCGAGCGTCGAGCGGTCGGCCCACTGCACGTCTTCGATCGCCAGGATGACGGGCCGATCGCCGGAGATCTTCTCCAGCAACACCGTCACGAGCTCGTAGAGCCGCTCGGCGCCGGTGCGCGGAGGCACCGCCGACTCGTCGGCGAGTTCGGGCAGCAGAGCCGACAGCACCCCAGCCCCTGAGCCCGTCGCATCGAGCACACGCTCGAGCCCGACCGTCTGGATGAGGCGGCGCAGCACGGCGGCGAATGGCGCGTATGGCGCGGCGTCGTCGCCCAGATCGACGCAACGGCCGAGCAGCACGGTGGCCGTCGACTCCTGGGCCGACAGGAACTCCTCCAGCAGCCGGGTCTTGCCGATGCCCGCCTCGCCGCCGATCACGACGGCCTGCGGCTCCCCCTCCTGAGCGTCGCGGAGCGCGTCGCGCAGCGCCACCAGATCGGACTCCCGTCCGATCAATGTGGGGCTCGACGCCGGTGCTCGCATGACATCATCGTGCCACCGACCACCGACATCCGTGGCCACCGCGAACGTGGGTCTGCGGACGGCAGACAGCCGCCCGGCGCCGCCCTCAGCGGGCGACGTCGGCCAGCTCCCTGCGCTCCTCGCTCAGGCCCTCCGCCGCGGGCGCCGGCACCGGCACGACCGCAGCCGCGCCGACGGCCGCCGACCGCGCACTCGTGCGCCCCCGGCGCTCCGACCGCAGCCACCGGCCCCGCTCGTCGGCGCGGCGCGCCTGCTCGCGCTGCCGCTCCTCGCGCGCCGTCTCGCCGGCCCGTACCCGGAAGTCCACGAACTCCTCGATCATCATGATCCGATCCCCTCTTCTTCGTGAGTCTCAGACTTCTCGCTAAGGCCCCCCGCAGACATCGGGAAGATGCCCTATTCCTCACCCCGGCGGCACGAGACCGACGCATAAGGGGGCTTCACTCCGCCGACCGCGGGGAGCAGCATGGCGGACATGGCGACGATCAACGAACTCCAACCTCCGTACAAAGTCGGCTACTTCGTAGGCAGCCTGTCCACGAGCTCCGTCAACCGCACGCTCTCCCGCGCCCTGCTCCGGCTGGCTCCGTCCGACCTCGTGTTCACCGAGATCCCCATCGGCGAGCTGCCCCTCTACAACCGCGACTTCGACGGCGACTTCCCGCCGGTCGCCCGCGAGTTCAAGGCGCTCATCGCCGAGCAGGATGCGCTCCTCTTCATCACGCCGGAGTACAACAGGTCCATCCCGGGCGCGCTGAAGAACGCGATCGACTGGGCCAGCCGCCCCTACGGCGAGAACGTCATCGCGCGCAAGGCGACCGCCGTCATCGGGGCGTCGCCCGGGCAGATCGGGACGGCCGTCGCGCAGCAGCAGCTGCGCAGCGTCCTCAGCTTCCTCCAGGCGCCGCAGATGAACGCACCGGAGGCCTACATCTGGATGCGCCCCGGCCTCATCGAGGAGGACGGCACCGTCACCGATCCAGGGACGGAGGAGTTCCTCCGCGGCTTCATGAACGCGTTCTTCGAGTACATCGAGCGCGTGCTGACGGTGGTGCCGAGCGCATCGTGAGACTGCAGGACGAGGGCGGCGACCGCAGCGTCGAGCTGCGGCCGGCCGCCTACGACTCGGCGAGCGACCGCGTGGTCGTCGACGCGGTCGTGGAGGACGGCGCCCGGCGCTGGACGCTGACCGACGCCTGCCTGACCGACGACGAGGCGAGAGACTTGGCGGCATGGCTCGCCGGCATCGCCGACGACACCACGGCCGCCGCCGACGAGTGGACATCGCTCACGTTCGCCTCCACCGTGATCTCGCTCAGCGGCCACCGCATCCCGGGCGGGACGGTCGAACTGCGGATGGCGGTGCTGCGCATGGCGGCGGCCGGCGGCGGCACCGCGGATGTCGTGGTCGGTCTGCGTGCGCCGCAGGCGGCGGTCAGCGCCGCCGCCCACGACCTCCTCCTGGAGCTCGACGGCCTCCGCCGCTAGGGCCGGCGGGACCCCCGGCCCGGGTCAGCGGCCGCCCTCGCGCTTCCGGTGACGCTGCTGGATCGCCTGCTCGCCGTACGGGTAGATGTCGGTGCGCGGCGTGCTCGCCTCGTCGAGGCGTGCCCGCTGCTCGTCGGTCAGCTTCAGGTCGGCCGCGCCGAGGTTGTCCTCCAGCTGCTCGACCGTCCGGGCGCCGAGGATGACGGATGTGACCGCCGGGCGATCGCTCAGCCAGGCCAGCGACACCTGCGAGGCGGATGCTCCGGTCTCGCTCGCGACCGCATCCACCGCGTCGATGATCTCCCACGTCCGCGGGTCGGCGTTGCGGGCCTCCCACGCCTCCATGCCGCGGGTCGGGTTCTCGCCGAGGCGCGTCGCGCCCGTCGGCGGCTCGTCACGACGGTACTTGCCGCTCAGCCAGCCGCCCGCGAGCGGCGACCACGGCAGGAGGCCGATGTTCGCATCCAGAGCAGCCGGCACCACCTCGTGCTCGATGCCCCGCACGATCAGGCTGTACTGCGGCTGCAGGGTGACCGGCGCGGCCCACCCGTTCGCACGGGCGACCTGCGCCGCCTTCGTCAGCTGCCAGCCGAGGTAGTTCGAGAAGCCGTAGTACGAGATCTTGCCCGCGGTGACGGCGTCGTCGAGGAACCGCAGGGTCTCCTCGATCGGCGTCAGCGCATCCCACGCGTGCATCTGGTACAGGTCGATGTGGTCGACGCCGAGCCGCCGCAGGGAGGCGTCGAGCGCGGTGCGGAGGTGGGTGCGCGAGAGGCCGAGGTCGTTGGGGCCGCCGCCCATCGGGAACCGGCCCTTCGTCGCGATCACCACCCCGTCGCGGCGACCCGGGTTGCGGGCCAGCCACCGGCCGATGATCGACTCCGAGGCGCCTGTCGTGTACACGTCCGCCGTGTCGATGAAGTTGCCGCCCGCGTCGAGGTAGCGCTCCAGGATGGCGTGCGAGGTCTGCTCGTCCGCCTCCGCTCCGAAGGTCATCGTGCCGAGGGCGAACTCCGACACGATCGTTCCGCTGTTTCCGAGGTTGCGTAGATCCATAGCGCGAAACTAGTCCCGTCCCGGCGGTTTGCGTACTGTGTGCCATCGTGAGGTTTCGCGCCTCCGTGTCCTGGTGCGGCCTCACGCGGCCTCCGGGCGTCATCACCCTCCCCTCGGCGCACGTGGCGTCACGATCCGAGCGATGCGTCGTCTTCCTGGGTAACGGGGTCACTCCCTGTACGGTCGCGAACCGCACCGCCCTTCCGAACGTCGGGTGAGGGACACGAGGATCGCGCGTTCACAGACGAACGGAAATTGCAGATTCAGATGAACCGACTGACGAAGATGGCGACGGCAAGCGGCGTTGCGCTGGGCCTGATCCTGGGGACCGGAATCACCGCGGCTCATGCGGAGGAGGCACCCGACTCGGCTGAGGCGGTGTTCGAGGAGTTTGTCGACACCCTGAAAGTCGACGCCAAGACCGATGCTGCGCTGACCGAGCGGTTCGATGACCTGCCGCCAGCCGAGCAGGAGGGGGTCGCGGACGCGATCGAGGAGAATCCGCTGTCTGTGATGGTATTCGACGCCGGTGCGCCGACGCTGACCTCGGGAACCGGAACCTCTGCACAGCCGGCGCTGGCACGCAATTCCGCCCGCGGGCTCCACATCCTGACGTCCGCGGCCGCGCCTCGGTATACGGCAACCTACCCGGTGAACGCGAGCCTGTTCGGGATCACGACTGGCACGTTCACCATGCGCTATGTCTTCGAGGCGACGTCGACCAACGTCACCCGGAACCTGGAGTGCACGGGCTGGTTCACCGGGGCGGCCGGAGTCTGGAACATCGGGACCAGCCAAAGCAACTACGTCTCCGGCGGTCAGGGCGCATGCACGGTCAAGTACACCATGTCGCTTGCCTTCAAGGGATCCTTCTTCACCGCCAACAAGCAGCAGCAGCTTGTCTACAAGGGCACAAGGCTCACCAGCGCGAGCCTGAAGAACATCTAGTCATGACCACACCCACTGTCACCCGAACCCACTCTCTCGTGACCGACCGGCGGCTGCTGATCGCTTCTGTAGTGGTGGGTCTTCTGGCCCCGATCGTGTGGCCCGCTCTCGTCGCCGCAGTCGTCCTCCTGGTGTGGGCCGTGGTGCGATTGGCCCGCCAGCGGCCGCGCTCGGTGGCGATGCTCACCACCGCGATCGCCCTGCTCAGCCTGTCAATCGTCGCCGCGGTGGCACTGGGGGTGGCAACCGCTGCAACCTTCGATGACACGGGGGACGGGAAGGTGACCCTGGTCCCGGGGTGAGCGGCCCGCCGCAGCCGTTCCGTGTTGCGCGGATCCATAGCGCGAAACTAGCCCCGTCCCGGCGGTTTGCGTACTGTGTGCCATCGTGAAGCTGCTCTTGATCTCCGACACGCACGTCCCGAAACGCGCTCGCGCCCTGCCCGCTCAGGTGCTGGCGGCGGTGGATGCGGCCGATGTCGTCATCCATGCCGGGGACTGGGTGGATGCGGCGACGCTCGACCTGCTGGAGCAGCACGCACGGCGGCTCGTCGGCGTCTGGGGCAACAACGACGGACCCGAGCTGCGGCGCCGACTGCCGGAGGTCGCGCACGTGGAGCTGGGCGGGCTGCGGTTCGCGGTCGTGCACGAGACCGGCCCGGCGACCGGCCGCGAAATGCGGGCGGAACGCGACCACCCCGATGCGGACGTGTTGGTGTTCGGGCACTCGCACATCCCGTGGGACACGGTGTCGCCACGCGGGCTCCGCCTCCTCAACCCCGGCTCGCCGACGGATCGGCGACGGCAGCCGGTCTGCACCTACCTGACGCTGGACGTCGCGGACGGGCGGATCGCCGACGTCACGCTGGTGCCGGTCGAACGCGGCTGACGCTCCCTGGGGCGCAACTCGCCGTTATGCGCGCCCCATAACGGCGTGTTGCGACCCCGGGATGCCGCCCCGGGGAGGCGCCAGCGCGTCACGCGCGCAGGAAGCCGTCGACGAGCATGCCCCGCACGGCGGGCAGGAGGTCAGCGAGCAGCGCGTCGTCATCGACCTCCAGCAGCTGCGCCAGCGCCGCAGCGATCGCCGCGACGGACAGCTCGCCGTCGCACGCGCCGACCAGCGCCGCGAGTCCGGTGTCGGCCGACACCGTCCGCCCGAACCCTCCACCCTGCCGGAGCAGGATCGCCGTCGGCGCGTCGGCGCCCGGCCACAGGTGCCGCTCCTCCGTCACGTCGCCGGCGACCACCGGCCGCAATCGGCCGAGCTCGTCGTCCGTCAGTGCGGCCTGCAGATCATGCGCTGCCAGCGCCTCGCCCAGGTGCACGCCGAGCCCTGCCTCGTTGGCGCCGAGCGAACCGTGCAGCCTCTCGAACCGGCGCAGCGTCGGCACGCCCGCCGACCGACGGAGCAGCAGGTACCCGAACCCGACCGAGCGCACCTCGCGGGCCTCGAAGTCGTCGAGCCACGCGCCGAGCAGCCGCTCGAACTCCGGAGTGCCCGGGCGGGTGCCGCCGTCGCGAATCCACGTCTCCGAGTAACGCACCGCGTCCTCGACGTCACGCTCGATGACCCAGGCGTCGAGCGGGACGGGGGACGCATCCACCCAGTCGCGCACACGCTGGAGACCGTCGCCGGGGCCGCGATACTCCCAGTTGCCGAGCAGCTGCGCGACCCCGCCGGGCTGGAGGTGCTCGCCGCATCCGCTCACGAAGGAGGCCACCAGGCCGTCGCCGACCATGCCGCCGTCGCGGTACTCGTACGCGGGGACACCCTCCACCCGCGGCGTGATGACGAACGGCGGATTGGACACGATGTGGTCGAAACGCTCGCCGGCGACCGGCTCGAACATGCTCCCGAGCCGCAGCTCGACGCCGTCGATCTCGTTGAGCGCGAGGTTCAGGGCCGCCAGGCGGAGGGCGCGCGGCGAGATGTCGGTCGCGACGACCCGGCGGGCGTGGCGTGCGGCGTGCATCGCCTGGATGCCGCATCCCGTCCCGAGGTCGAGCGCGCTGTCGACGGGGGTCTGCAGCATCAGCCCGCTGAGGGTGAGGGATGCGCCGCCGACGCCGAGTACATGGTCCTCGGGCAACGCGTGGCCGAGGGCGAGCTCGCCGAGGTCGGAGACGATCCACCACTCGGCCGGGCCCGCCGCATCCACGAAGCCGTAGGGCCGGAGGTCGACCGCCGACGCGACCGTGTCGCCGTCGACCGTGACGAGTTCGAGCGCGAGGGCACCGTCGACCCCGAGCTCGGGGAGGGCTGCGGCGACCTCGTCGCGCGGGACCGGTCGGCCGAGCACGAACAGCCGGGCGAGCGTTGCCAGCGCCGACGGACCGCGGCGTCGCAGCGCCCGCTCCGCCGGGACGCGCTGCCCGCGGTGCAGGGCATCCGCCGCCTCCTCGCCCCAGAGATCGGTCAGCGCGTCGACCGTGAGGCCGGCGCGGATCAGGTCGGACCGGAGGTCGGGGATGCGTTCGGCGGCCGGGACGGCGGGTGCGCTCATCCTTCCATTGAAGCAGGGGCAGAATGGGGCTGTGATCCGCAAGAGAGCGATCGTGTCCGGGGGCGTACAGGGCGTCGGGTTCCGCTGGAGTGCGCGGGAGGCCGCGCAGCGCCTCGGCGTGACCGGATGGGCGCGCAACCGCCTCGACGGAACGGTCGAGGCCGAGATCGAGGGCACGCCGGAGCAGGTCGACGGGATGCTCGACTGGCTGCGCACCGGGCCGCCCGGCGCATCCGTCTCGAACGTCGCCGTGTCCGACCTCCCCCTCGCCCACGACGACGCCTTCCGCATCCACGAAACCCACTGACCCCCCACCGTCGAGTCCGCAAACTTTGCACGTGACACGCCTCGGCGGTGTGCAAAGTTCGCGGACTCGACGGTGGGCGGAGGCGCGGGAGGGACGGACGGAGAGGCGCGGGGCAGAATGGGGGCATGACGCGCGCGACACTGCTGACCATCACCACGCCGACCGGGACTCCGGAGGCCGGCGACCCCGGGTTCGTGGTGTCCGACTTCGACGCGCCGCAGGTGCGCGTCACCGATCTGTCCGTCACCCGCGGCGACGGCGTCTTCGAGACGATCGCCGTCATCGACGGCCACCCGCAGGCGCTCGAACCGCACCTCGCGCGACTGGCGCACTCCGCCGCGCTGCTCGACCTCCCGGCTCCGGCGCTCGACGTCTGGCGGGAAGCCGTTCGCGCAGGCGTCGCCGACTACCTGACCCGCAACGGCGACCGGGATGCGGAGCTCTACGCCAAGCTCATCTACAGCCGCGGGATCGAGGGCTCGGGCGTCCCGAGCGGCTGGCTGTTCGTGGATCTGGGCGAGGACTTCTCGCGGGCCCGCCTCGGCATCCGGGTGGTCACCCTCGATCGCGGGTACCGCCACGACGTCGCCGAGACGTCGCCCTGGCTGCTCGCCGGCGCGAAGACGCTGTCGTACGCGATCAACCGCGCCGCGCAGCGCGAGGCGGTCCGCCGCGGGGCCGATGACGTGCTCTTCGTCAGCAGCGACGGCTACGCACTCGAGGGCCCCACCTCGAACGTCGTGACCCTCACCGACGGCGTCGTCCGCACGCCGAACACCGACCAGGGCATCCTCGCCGGGACCACGCAGGCGGCCGTCTTCGACTTCTTCGGGAGCCGCGGTCTGCGGACGGAGTTCGCTCCCCTGACCCTCGACGACGTGACCGCCGCCGACGCCCTCTGGCTGGTGTCGAGCGTCCGCCAAGCGGCGCCCGTCACGCACCTGGACGAGCGCGAGTACCCGGTGGATGCGGCCCTCACCGCTGAGCTGAACGCCTACCTCCTCGCTCGCACCGAGTGACATCGCGCGACACGTAGACCCTTCGTTGCACCCCGATTGGCGTGGTGTCGCCGGCACCGCCTAGGCTGTTCCCACTGCGCGGGCGATGGGGCCGGCGCGGCGGGCGAACGACCCGTCCACGACCCGGGGAAGGAGGGTGCGAGATGACCGAACCGGTGCCGCGCAGCATCGAGCTGCTCCGCCAGCAGGCGCGCGACGAGCTGTCCGCGATCATCGAGCACCGCTGCCGTGCCGGGGAAGATCCGTGGCAGTTCATCCCCGATCTGCCGAGTGTCGACGAGCAGGTCGTCATCGGCCTCCGCGCCACCGCGATCGAGGCGTTCGACCTCGCCGACGAGCAGTCCCGCGCACACCATCCCTCGGCTGGCCGCGATGTGTTCGCCCGCTTCGAGTACGGGGTGCTGCGCCGGATCGCCCTGGAGCATCCCGAACTCAGCGAAGCGGTCTGGGGGATGCTCGACAAGGTCGAGCGCGCCTGACTACTCTTCCCGCATGGGAATCGTCACCGCCGACATCGCCATCTCGCTCGACGGCTTCGCGGCCGGCCCCGACCAGTCGCTGGAGCAGCCTCTGGGCGGTGGAGCGGCCAACCGCCTGCACGCGTGGATGTTCGAGTACGCCGACGCGCACGCGGAGGAGATCGACGCCATCACCGCGGCGGGCGCCTACGTGATGGGACGCAAGATGTTCGGCCCCGTGCGGAACGAGTGGCCCGCCCCGGACGAGCCGCTCGGCGACTGGATCGGGTGGTGGGGCGAGGAGCCGCCGTATCACGCGCCGGTGTTCGTGCTCACGCACTACGCCCGCGACCCGCTGGAGCTGACCGGGACCACGTTCCGGTTCGTCACCGACGGCATCCACTCGGCGGTCGAGCAGGCGCGAGAGATCGCCGGGGATGCGGACGTCGCCATCGCCGGCGGCGCCGAGACCCTCAATCAGGCGCTGTGGGCGGGGATCGTCGACGAGCTGCGGCTGCACATCGCTCCCGTCACCCTCGGCGCGGGCGAGCGCGTCTTCGACCGTGTGCCCTCACTCGAGTTGGAGCTGCTGCGCGAGCGGGTGACCCCGGAGGTCGCGCACCTCACCTATCGCGTGCGTCGCTGAGAGGGTGCCCACCGGGCGATGCCGCTCGCACCCATCCGGGTCTAAACGCCCGATCCGGTCATGTTCGCGCGTCCGTCTCCGTCGGTTAAGGCGAGGGATGGAGTCGACATGGACCGGAGAACACTGCTCCGCACCGGATTCGGTGCGGCGATCGGCGCGGGGCTGGGCCTCTCGCCCACGACGATGGCGCACTCGGTGCCGGAGGCGGCGGCCTTCGGTGGTGACGGCCCCGATCTCGAGGAGCTCCGTCGTGCCCTCTCCCGGCCCGACTACCTGCTGATCCCCGGCCAGCCGCGGTACGAGCAGCTCGCGCCTCCGTTCAACCGCCAGTTCGCCTCCGTCCGCCCGTTGGCGATCGTCACGCCGCGCAGTCCTGCCGACATCGCGGCGTGCGTCCGCTGGGCCGTGCGCAACGGCGTGCCGATCACGCCGCGCAGCGGGCTCGGCCACAACTACGCCGGGTTCTCGACCACCGGCGGTCTGTTGCTGGTGCTCTCGCTGATGACGGATGTGGTCTGGCAGGATGACGCCCACGCGTCCGCGCCGGTCGTCGGCTACTCGACGGGCGCGATGACGAAGAAAGCGGGGACCCTGCTGGTGGAGGCCGGTGTCACCAACGGCATGCTGCATCCCCTGCTGGAACGGGGCAACATCGTCCTCCCGACCGGTCGATGCAGCAGTGTCGGGGTCGCCGGGCTCGTGCTCGGCGGAGGCATCGGATTCAGCGACAAGATGGCGGGGCTCACCTGCGACCGGCTGGTGGAGACCCGGCTGATCGGGGCCGACGGCGAGTGGATCACGTGCAGCGAGAAGGAGAACGCCGACCTCTTCTGGGCGGTGCGCGGTGGAGCGGGCGACAACTTCGGCATCCATTTCGATTTCACCCTCGACTACGACAAATACCACGGGACGGTCGCCTTCTACCGCTTCAGCTGGAGCATCGACACGGCGGTGGATGCAGCGGTCGCGCTCCAGCGCGCGTGCGCCGACGCCTTCCGCGACCCACGGCTGCACATGCGCATCGGCCTGGGAACGTCCGGCACGTCAGCCCAACAGGTTCGCGCCAACGCTTCGGTGACGGCCATCGGGCAGTTCTATGGCAGCGCCCGTGAGTTGCGCGATCTGCTCGCCTCCGCGCTGCGCCTCGGCACGCCGTCGGAGCAGGCGGCCAACGCGGCGAGCATCCGCGACGTCACCCTGGCCGAGGCGAGCGAACTGCTCAACGAGGATGTCGCGCCCGCTCCGTTCACGGGAGCATCGGCCGTGCTGACCGAGCCGCTTCCCGGCGAACGGATAGCCGCCGTCCGCGACCACCTGCTGACCTGGCCGGGCAGTTCCAACCCGGACGGCGTCGACATCGCCCTCTTCGCGCTGGGCGGCGCCGTGAACGACGTCGCCGCGGAAGCGACGGCATACGTCCACCGCGATGCCCTGTTCATCGCGCAGTTCAACGTCAACTGGTCGGAGCGCGATCCAGCGTCGAGTCTGCGGGTGCACCGGGAGTGGCTGGACGGCCTGACCGCCCTCGTTCCGTCGACGCGCGCCTACCAGAACTTCCCGGACCCGTATCTGCGAGATCCGCAGCAGGCCTATTACGGGCGCAACTACGCACGGCTGCGAGCGGTCAAGTCCGCCTACGACCCGAACGGCGTCTTCGGGTACGCCCAGGGCATCGCACCGCAATGACCCCGTCCGGTCGGAGGTTCCCGGTTGTGCGCCGGCTGCTACAACGCCGCCGCGTCCGTCACGGGCAGCCGGCAGACGAAGTCGCGGCAGAGATACGCGGTCGGCAGGCCGTCGCGAGTGACGCGCCCCTCGAACAGCTCGAACCCGTCCGCGGCCAGGTCGACCGCATCCTGTTCGGTCACCAGTGCGATCAGCGGTGCCGGATGCCGCCGCGCGGCCTGCACGAGCCCTCTCGAATCCGCGCCCACCGATCCTGCGCCGACGCCCGCACCGCCCGTCTCCGGCCGCACCACGACGAGCTGCTCCGGCTCCTCCCCCAGGCGGGACATCAGCGTGAGCGACGCCCCGAAGCCGCTCGGCACCTGCGGCGCCTGCGCGGCGACCATCCGCATCGCCTCCCGTGCAGCCCGCTCGTACTTCCGCTCCCCCGACAGCAGGTAGAGCGTGTGCGCCGCCGCGGCGGTCGCGCTCAGGCCCGAGGGATACGCTCCCTCGCTGGGGTCGACGCGCACGGCCAGCCCGGTCGCGGCCAGCACCGGGTCGCCTCCGCCCGGGGTCTCGAACGGGCACGTCCCCTCGCCTGCCGCATCCAGGCACAGGTCCACCAGGTCGCGCGCCGCCGCCGCGTAGCGCGCTCCGCCGCCGGCGAGCGCCAGCTCCAGCAGGCCGCCGGCGAGCCCGCCGTAGTCCTCGAGGGTCGCCTCCGCGTCGCTGGCCCGGCCGCCGAGGGAGGCACGGAGCAGCAGCCCGTCCGGCCGCCGGTGGCGGGTCAGCAGCATGTGGGCCGCCTCCCCCGCCGCGGCGATCCAGGCCGGTCTGTCGAGGATGCGACCGGCTCGCGCGAGGGCGCCGATCGCGAAGCCGTTCCACCCGGTCAGCACCTTGCCGTCAACGGCCGGCGGTTCCAGACTGGCGCGCTCCTCCGGCGGGACCGTGTAGTAGGTGCCCTCGACCCGCGCGCCGTCGATGACGCTCTCGGAGTCCTGCGCCGAGGCGAAGCCTCCGGCCGGTCGCCGCAGCACCGCCAGCAGGAACGCGGCGACCCCGTCGGCCGTCCGCTCCGCCCAGGCGGCGCCGCCCTGCTGCCACGCGGTGGCGTACGCGTCGAGCAGCAGCGCATTGTCGTAGAGCATCCGTTCGTAGTGCGGGTCGCTCCAGTCGCGGCGGGTGGCGTACCGGAAGAAGCCGCCGTCGACCGGGTCGCGGAGTGGGGAGGCGGCCATGCGCTCCAGGGTCCGGTGCCCCAGCTCGCGCCCGGACGGCCGGGCGAGCAGAAAGCCCAGGACCGGCGCGACGGGGAACTTCGGCGCCGTCCCGAAGCCGCCGTACTGCGGGTCCTCCGCCTGCGCGAGCCGCTCGATAGCCGCGTCCAGGGCTCGGTCGTCGGGCAGGTCGGCGACCGCCGTCGCGGCTGCGGCCGCAGCGGTCATCGCCTCGCCGACCCGCGCGGCGTCCGACTCCACGGCGTCCCGGCGGTTCATCCACGCGTCGGCGACGGCGTCGAGCACCTGACGGAACGACGCGCGGCCGCCGATCGGCTCGGGCGGGAAGTAGGTCCCCGCGAAGAACGCGCGGCCTTCCGGGGTGGCGAACACCGTCAGCGGCCAGCCCAGGTTGTCAGTGAAGGCGCTCGCGGCGGAGAGGTAGGCCGCATCCACCTCGGGATGCTCCTCCCGGTCGACCTTGATCGCCACGTACCGCGCGTTCAGTTCGCCGGCGGCGATCGGATCGCTGAAGCTCTCGCGTGCCATGACGTGGCACCAGTGGCAGGTCGCGTATCCGATGGAGATCAGCACGGGCACATCCCGCCGCCGCGCCTCCGCGAACGCCTCGGCGCCCCACGGGAACCAGTCGACCGGGTTGGACGCGTGAGCGCGCAGGTAGGGGCTGACCGCGTCCGCGAGCCGATTCACCATGGGCTCACCCTACGACCCGGGCGCGGGAACGGAAGCCCTCGACGCCGCCAGGCCGGAGCCGTACGGATGCGGTCAGGCCGGCCGATCCATCCCGTGCAGCCGCACCGACGAGTTGAGGTAGAACGCGGCGAGCACCGCGTAGGTCAGGCAGGAGACGGCCGGGATGAAGGCCCCCTCCGGGCGGCTGGCCAGCGCGCCGACGCCGGAGATGAACGCCAGGATCACCAGCGCTCCGCCGATCCAGAATCCGGCCGCCGGCCGCGCGGTCGCGCGCCACCAGGGCCGCGGGTCGGTGCGGTTCTCGCCGGCGCCGCGGAAGCAGCGCACCCCGACGATGACGTACGCCACGTTCAAGGCGGCGACGATCAGCACGTCGAGCGTGGCGTTGACGAGGTTCGCGATGATGAACCCGTTCACCAGCAGGATGAACGCGAAGACGCCGACGATGTAGGCGATCTTCCCCGTGACCGACGTGATCCTCACCCGTCGAGCCTAGCCGGGAGCGCCGACACGGATGGGCCGCACGCTCCCGGCCGGTCGATCAGTTGACCTCGTCCGGGTGCGCGCTGACGCGTCCCTCGCGCTCGAGCGAGCTGATCGCGGCGACCTCGTCGGAGCTCAGCTCGAAGTCGAACACGTCGAAGTTCTCGGCCATGCGCTCTCGGCGGTTCGACTTCGGGAAGACGATGTTCCCGGTCTGCAGGTGCCAGCGGATGACGACCTGCGCCGGCGTCTTGCCGTGCGCCTCGGCGGCCTGCGACACCTCGGGCGTCTCGAACAGCGGGTACTTGCCCTGGCCGAGCGGACCCCACGCCTCGATCGCGATGCCGTGCTCGCGGGAGAAGGCGGTCACCTCCGGCTGCTGGTGCGCCGGGTGCAGCTCGATCTGGTTGACGGCCGGGACCACGTCCGTGTTGGCGAGCAGCTTCTCCAGGTGCGGTACCAGGAAGTTGGACACGCCGATCGCCTTCGCGCGGCCCGACGCGTAGATCTTCTCGAGCGACTTCCACGCCTGCACGAAGGTGTCCTTCTGCGGCGTCGGCCAGTGAATGAGGTACAGGTCGACGTAGTCGAGCCCGAGCTTGCCGAGCGACTCGTCGAAGGCTGCCTCCGCGTCGGTCTGGCGGTCGTTCCACAGCTTGGTGGTGACGAAGAGCTCGTCGCGCGGGATGCCGGAGGACGCGATCGCCTGGCCGACGCCCTCCTCGTTGCCGTAGATGGCGGCGGTGTCGATGTGGCGGTAGCCGACCTCGAGGGCGTCGGTCACGATCCGGGTGGTCTCATCCGGATCGACCTTGAATACGCCGAAGCCGAGCTGCGGGATGGTCGTCCCATTGTTCAGGGTCAGGAGCGGAGTATTTGCGTTTGCAACCATATCCGCCACGGTACCAGGATGCCGGCGGCTGTCATCCCACCGGCCGCGACTCCTCCTCCGCCTCGCCGACGACGATCCCCTCCCCCTCGAACCGCGCTACCAGCTCGCGCTTCAGCACTTTGCCGCTCGGCCCGAGCGGCAGCGCGTCGAGGATCTCCACGCGCCGCGGATATTTGTACGCCGCCACCCGCTCGCGCGCGAACACGAGCAGCTCGTCGACCTCCACCTCGCCGCCGGGCATCAGCGTCACCGCCGCCATGATCTCCTGCCCGTGCGTCTCGTGCGTCACCCCGAAAACGGCCACCATAGCGACAGCCGGATGCGCGGACAGCACCTCCTCGACCTCGCGCGGGTACACGTTGTAGCCGTTGCGGACGATCATGTCCTTCTTGCGATCGACGATGGTGATGTAGTCGTCCTCGCTCTTCCTGCCGAGGTCGCCGGTGCGGAACCAGCCGTCGACGACCGCCTCTGCATTCGCCTCCGGGAGGTTGAGGTACCCCTTCATCAGGTTGTGGCCGCGCACCACGATCTCGCCGAGCTCACCGCGCGGGAGCAGCTGGATGCGGTCATCCACCTCCGCGTCGGCGATCTCCACATCCACACCCCAGATGGGCGTTCCGACCGTGCCCACCCGGGTCGGCCGGCCGCGGTGGTTGAAGGAGGCGACCGGCGACGTCTCGGTGAGGCCGTAGCCTTCGTGCACGTCGATGCCGTACACCTCCTTCATGCGCTCGATCACGGCGACGGGGATGGCCGCGCCGCCGCTCATCCCGTAGCGGAGCGGCGGACGGTCGGGGTTGGCCTTCGCTGCCTCCAACAGCGCGATGTACATCGTCGGGACGCCGGTCGTGACGGTGCAGGCGTGCTGGTTCATCAGCTGCAGGGCGGTGGCGCCGTCGAACTTCGGCACGAGCACGACGGCCGCTCCCGCCCGGAATCCCATGTTCATCACGCAGGTCTGCCCGAACGTGTGGAACAGCGGCAGGCAGCCGAGGATGCGATCCTCCGGCTCCAGGTCGAGCGTGCCGGAGAGCAGCACGTTCACCTGCTCGACCAGCGAGAAGTGGCATCCCTCCGCGCCCTTGGGCTTGCCGGTCGTCCCGCTCGTGTAGAGGATCGTCGCGGTGTCGAACGGGTCGCGCGGCACGTACGTGTCGACGGGTTCGGCGTCGGCCGCGAGCTCCTCCAGGCGCGGGAACGGCGCCTGTTCGTACATCTCGTCCGGCACCAGCACCGACACGATCGGGACAGCGGCGAGCGCGGCCCCACGCGCCCCCTCCGCCAGCAGCGGCGCGGCGCAGATCAGCAGCGACGCCCCGGAGTCGCGCAGCACGTACGCGATCTCGTCGGCCTTGAGCAGCGCGTGCACCGGCACGACGACCGCACCGAGGGCGAGGACGGCGTAGTACGACCGCGGGAAGTCGGGCACGTTCGGCAGCATCAGCGCCACCTTGTCGCCCGGCCCGACACCGAGCCCTTTCAGCGCTCCGGCGTAGGCGCGGGTCTGATCCCACAGCTCGCTGTAGCGGATCTCCTGCCCCGCGAAGATCAGGGCGACGTTATCGGGCATCCGATGCGCCGTCTCCGCCAGGATGCTCGCGACAGACATGGTCGCATAGCCGTGACTCATGGGTTCTCCTCGTCTCCATTGACGCCGGACCCGTTCCGGGTGTGATGCGAACCTACGTCAGCGGCGGGCGCGGGGCAACGCCCGGGCGGGGTGGGGCGATAAGGTGGCCGACGTTCTCCAGAGAGGAATCCATGCGCGTCTTCCGCCGCCAGCCTGCCCTTGCACCGCTCACGACGGGACGGATAGCCGCGTGGCTGGCCACGCGTGACTACGAATCGGTTCCTATGGAGGACGGCTACCGGGTGAATTGGGAGGACAACTCCATCGCGTTCTACCGCGACGGGCCCGAACGCTATGTCCTCACGGTGCGCGGCATCTACGACCGCACGTTTCCGTCTGACATGAGGACGGACCTCGTGCTGCTGATCGACGACTACCACCGCTGGAGACCGTGGCCGAAGGCGTTCGTGGTGCCCGACGACTCGGGGTCGATCCGGGTGCAGGCCACCGTGTCGGTGTTCCTCGAACACGGAGTCAGCGATGATCAGCTGGCCGAGTTCCTCGATCTCGGCCTGGACACCATCGTGTCGTTCTTCGTCCACCTCCGAGAGCAGGAGATGTGAGGCCACCGCGCGCCACGCCGGTAGACTGGAGGGCTCATGTCTTCGACCGCGACCCTCCCCCGCATCGTCTTCCCGCCCGAGCTGCCGGTCAGCCGGAAGCGGGAGGACATCGCGCGCGCCATCCGCGACAACCAGGTCGTCATCGTCGCCGGCGCGACCGGGTCGGGCAAGACCACACAGCTGCCGAAGATCGCGCTGGAGCTCGGCCGCACCAGCATCGGTCACACGCAGCCCCGGCGCCTCGCCGCCCGCACCATCGCGGAGCGGATCGCGGAGGAGCTGGGCCAGTCCGTCGGCGAGCTGGTCGGCTACCAGGTCCGCTTCACCGACAAGGTGTCCAAGGCGACCAAGATCAAATTGATGACCGACGGCATCCTGCTCAACGAGCTGCGCCGCGACCGCATGCTGCGGGCGTACGACACGATCATCATCGACGAGGCGCACGAGCGCAGTCTCAACATCGACTTCCTGCTGGGGTACCTCAAGCAGCTGCTGCCGCAGCGTCCCGACCTCAAGCTCATCATCACGTCGGCGACCATCGACCCGGAGAGCTTCGCGCAGCACTTCGCCTCCGCGAACGGCACGCCGGCGCCGATCGTCGAGGTCTCCGGTCGCACCTATCCGGTCGAGATCCGCTACCGTCCGCTGGTCGCCGAAGCGCTGGACGAGGACGACGACGATCCGGACCCGGTGCCGTCGGCCGACCGCGACTACCTTCAGGGCATCAACGACGCGCTCGACGAGCTGGCGCGTGAGGCCGCAGGCGACGTGCTCGTCTTCCTCTCCGGCGAGAACGAGATCCGGGATGCGGCCGACGCGATCCGTGGCCGCAATCTACCCGGAACCGAGGTTCTGCCGCTCTACGGCCGCCTCTCCTCCGCCGAGCAGCACCGCGTCTTCCAGCCGTCGACGCTCCCCGGCGTCCGGCGCCGCGTCGTCCTCGCCACGAACGTCGCCGAGACCAGCCTCACCGTCCCCGGCATCAAGTACGTGGTGGATGCGGGCACGGCCCGGATCAGCCGGTACAGCACGCGGGCGAAGGTGCAGCGGCTCCCGATCGAGGCGATCTCGCAGGCGAGCGCCAACCAGCGGTCGGGCCGCTCCGGCCGCACCAGCGACGGCATCGCCATCCGGCTGTACTCCGAGGAGGACTTCGCCAAGCGGCCCGAATTCACCGAGCCCGAGATCCTCCGCACCAACCTCGCCGCGGTGATCCTGCAGATGATCTCGCTCGGCCTCGGCGACATCGCGGCATTCCCGTTCCTCACGCCGCCCGACTCGCGCGGCATCAAGGACGGCCTCGACCTGCTCACCGAGCTCGGCGCGATCGCGACGGCGAAGGAGGGCACGAAGCTCACGCCGGTGGGACGTCAGCTCGCACAGCTCCCGATCGACCCGCGGTTCGCCCGCATGGTCGTCGAGTCGAAACGCCACGGCACCTCGCGCGAGGTGATGGCCATCGTCGCCGGACTCACCATCCAGGACCCGCGCGAGCGTCCCGTCGAGCGCCGCGGCAGCGCCGACGAGAAGCACGCCCGGTTCGCCGACCCGACCAGCGACTTCCTCACCCTCCTCAACCTTTGGAACTACCTCGAAGAGCAGCAGAAGGAGCTCTCGTCCAGCGCCTTCCGGCGGCTCTGCAAGGCCGATTTCCTGAACTTCCTGCGGGTCCGCGAGTGGCAGGACGTCTACCGCCAGCTGCGGCAGCTCGCCAAGCCGCTCGGGCTGACCATCGGCGAGCCGTCCGTGAACCCCGACGGCATCCACCGCTCGCTGCTCGCCGGGCTGCTCTCGCACATCGGGCTGAAGGATGTGCGCGAGAGCGGTCCTGCGCCGAAGGGTGCGGGCAAGGCCCCGCGCAGCAGGCAGGCCGAGTATCTCGGCGCCCGCCAGACCCGGTTCGTGATCTTCCCCGGATCCACCCTGGCCAAGAAGCAGCCGAACGCGGTGATGAGCGCCGAGCTGGTGGAGACATCCCGGCTGTTCGCGCGGATGAATGCGGCCATCGACCCGGCGTGGGCCGAGCCCATCGCGGGAGACCTCTGCAAGCGCCAGTACAGCGAGCCGCACTGGGAGAAGAACCAGGGGTCCGTCGTCGCCCACGAGCGCGTGACGCTGTTCGGCGTCCCGATCATCCCGCGCCGGCGCGTGCAGTATGCGCGGATCGACCGGGAGCTGTCACGCGAGCTCTTCATCCGGCACGCCCTCGTCGACGGCGAATGGGACTCGCACCAGGCGTTCGACCGCGCCAACAAGAAGCTCCGAGCGGAGTTGCGCGAGCTGGAGGAGCGCACCCGGCGCCGCGACATCCTCAACGACGACGAGGCGGTCTTCGAGTTCTACGACAAGCGCATCCCCGCCGACGTGGTGTCCACCCGCTCGTTCGAGGGCTGGTGGAAGAAGGCAAGGCAGGAGACGCCCGACCTCCTCACGATGACGCCGGAGGCGCTGCTCGACGAGGAGGCGGCCGAGGTCGACGAGGACGCCTTCCCGCCGGTCTGGCGCCAGGGCGACCAGCAGCTGACCCTGCGGTACCGGTTCGAGCCGGGCGCGGAGGACGACGGGGTGACCGTGCAGGTGCCGCTCCCGCTGCTCGCCGGGCTGCTCCCCGACGGCTTCGACTGGCAGGTGCCCGGGCTCCGCCACGAACTCGTGACCGCGCTCATCAAGTCGCTGCCGAAGGCGATCCGGCGGCAGGTGGTCCCGGCCGCCGACTGGGCGCAGCGGCTGCTCGGCGAGCTGTCCGGAACAGCCGGGATGCGCGCCCACGAGGGTGAGCGGCCCGCGGCCTCCCTCGCCGACACGCTCGCGGCGACGATCTCGCGGCTGACCGGATCCCGCGTCAGCGGCTCGGACTTCGACCTCGACCGCCTCCCCGCGCACCTCCGGCCGACCTTCCAGGTCGTCGGAGAGCGCGGACGCACGCTCGCCAGCGGGAAGGACCTCGGCGCGCTGCAGGAGCGGCTGCGATCGCGGGCCCGCGACTCGGTCGCCGCCGTCGCGGAGGCGCGAACGCCCAACGCGATCGAACGGACCGGGCTGACGACCTGGGATCTCGACGAGCTCCCCCGCTTCGTCGACTCCACGCACACCGGGCCGGGCGGCACGAAGAACGTGATCCGCGCCTACCCGGCACTCGTCGACGACGGCGACTCCGTCAGCATCCGCCTGATGGGAACGCCCGCCGAGCAGGCCCGGGCGATGCCGGGCGGTGTGCGGCGACTGCTGCTCGCCAGCATCCCCTCGCCCGTCGCCTACGTGCAGCAGCACCTCACGGCCAACGAGAAGCTCACGCTCGCGGCGAGCCCCTACCCCAACACCAAGGCGCTGTTCGACGACTGCCTGCTCGCCGTGATCGACTCGGTGCTGTACCGGATGAAGCCCGACGGCCAGGTGTTCATGCGCGCCGAATTCGAGGCGGTGCGGGATCGGGTGTCCGGCATCGTGATGGACTCGATGTTCGAGACGGTCGCGCTCGTCACCCGCATCCTCACCGCCGCCCGCACAGCCGAGAAGGCGATCGCGGGCGTGACGGCGCTGACCTACCTGGCGGCGCTGAACGACGCGAAGGGGCAGCTCTCCGGACTGGTCTGGGCCGGGAAGGGCGTCGGATTCGTGTCGGCGACCGGGCTCGAGCAGCTGCGGCATCTGCCGCGGTACCTCGCCGGGATCACGCAGCGCATGCAGGCGCTGCCCACGAACCCCGGCCGCGACCGGGCCTGGCAGACGCAGGTGGAGACGGCGGTCGCGCTGTACACGGACGCGGGAGGCCGCATCCCGCTCGCGCCCGGTTCGCCGCCGTCGCTGGTGCACGCGCGGTGGATGCTGGAGGAGTTCCGCGTCTCGCTCTTCGCCCAGTCGCTCGGCACCGCCGAGACCGTCTCCCTGCAGCGCATCCGCAAAGTCCTCGCCTCCTGACCCTCGCGCCTCCCACCGTCGAGTCCGCAAACTTTGCACACTCCGACCGCGTGTGGCGTGCAAAGTTTGCGGACTCGACGGCCGGCGGCTGACGAGGGGTGCGGGGTCAGACGCCGAGGTGGAAGCCGCCGTTGGAGTGGAGGAGCTGGCCGGTGATCCAGCCTCCGCTCACGGAGAGGAGGAAGGCGACGAGGTCGGCGGTGTCGTGCGGGCGTCCCAGGCGGCCGAGCGCGGTCTCCGCCGTCAGCTGCTCGACCAGTTCGGGCGTCATCCACCCGGTGTCGATCGGTCCGGGATTGATGAGGTTGGCCGTAATGCCGAGGTGCGCAAGCTCGACCGCGGCCGCCTTCACGATCCGGTCGAGGGCGCCCTTGCTCGCGCCGTACGGCAGATTGTGCGCGGTGTGGTCGCTGGTCAGCGCGACGATCCGTCCGAGACCGGATGCGCCGGACGGGAACTGCTCGGCGAACGCCCTGATGAGCAGCCACGAGCCGCGCGTGTTCACGGCGAAATGCCGGTCGAACGCCTCAACCGAGGTGTCGAGGATGCCGCTGTCGACCGAGTGCGCGTGGCTCATCACGAGCGCCTGCACCGGTCCCAGCTCGTCGCGCACCCGCGCCATCGCGGCGGCCGGAGCCTCCGTGTCCGCCAGGTCGACCGGCAGGGGCAACGCGCGAGCGCCCATCCCGCGCAGCTCCTCCGCGAGCGCCTCGTGCTCGGTCGGATGCGCACCCCACGGCATCTCCGAGTCGTACCCGTCCCAGTACCCGAACGCGACATCGAACCCGATGGACGCGAGGTTCCGGGCGATCGCATCGCCGATCGACCCCCGTCGGCTCGCACCGGTCACGAACACCACAGGCCGCTTCGCATCCACCCCGAGATGCTATCGGCTCCGGAGTTTTTCGCCTCGACACGCCATGTCGAGGCCGAAAAACTCCGGAGCCGATGAGGGGAGGCTAGAGCACCTTCGAGAGGAACGCCTGCGTCCGCTGGTGCTGCGGGTTGCTGAGCACTTCGCGCGGGTCGCCGGACTCGACGACGACGCCGCCGTCCATGAACACCAGCTCGTCCGCGACCTCGCGGGCGAAGCCCATCTCGTGCGTCACGACCACCATGGTCATACCGCTCGCGGCCAAGCCCTTCATGACATCCAGCACTTCGCCGACGAGCTCCGGGTCGAGCGCCGAGGTGGGCTCGTCGAACAGCATCAACTTGGGGTCCATCGCGAGCGCACGCGCGATCGCGACGCGCTGCTGCTGACCGCCGGACAGCTGCGACGGGTAGTGGTCGCCCTTGTCGCTCAGTCCGACGCGGGCGAGCAGCTCGGTCGCGCGCTCCACGGCCTTCGCCTTCGAGAGGCCCTTCACGCGGATGGGCGCCTCGATGATGTTCTCCAGGGCGGTCATGTGCGGGAAGAGGTTGAACCGCTGGAACACCATCCCGATCTCGCGACGCTGCCGGGCGGCCTCCTTCGGCTTCAGCTCGTACAGCTTGTCGCCGTGCTGGCGGTAGCCGACCACCTCGCCGTCGACCGAGAGACGGCCGGCGTCGACGCGCTCCAGATGGTTGATGCAGCGGAGGAACGTCGACTTGCCGGAGCCCGACGGGCCGATGATGCACAGCACCTCGCCCGGGTTCACCTTGAGGTCGATGCTCTTGAGCACCTCGTTCGAGCCGAAGCTCTTCGAGACGCCCTCGGCCAGCACCATGGGGGTCTTCGTGTCGGTCATCCCTTGCCTCCGAGGTCGTTGCCGTCCGGTGCGCCGGCCGCGGGGAGCGCGCCGGTCGCGAGGGCCGGGTCGTTGCGGTCCGGGCGGCGCGCGTTGACGCCGCGGGAGAACCGCTTCTCCAGGAAGTACTGCCCGACCATCAGCAAGGAGGTGAAGAGCAGGTACCAGAGCGACGCCACGATGAGCAGCGGGATGGGCGTGTAGGTGACCGCCGAGATGTCGCGCGCGACGCCGTACAGGTCGGTCGTCAGCGGGATCGCCGCCACCAGCGAGGTGGTCTTCAGCATCGAGATCACCTCGTTGCCGGTCGGCGGGATGATGACGCGCATGGCCTGCGGGATAACGATCCGGGTCATCGTCTGCCACCACGACATTCCGAGCGCGGTCGCCGCCTCCTCCTGGCCCTCGTCGACCGAGAGCAGGCCGGCGCGGACGATCTCCGCCATGTACGCGGCCTCGTTCAGCGCGAGGCCGATGATGGCGATGATGAAGGCGTTCTGCATGAAGCCGAGGTTCAGATCCACGCCGATGTTCGTCCACGGCACGCCGAGGAAGATCTGCGGGTAGATCAGCGAGAACAGGCCCCAGAAGACCAGCTGCACGTAGACCGGGGTGCCGCGGAAGATCCACAGGTAGAGCCAGGCGACCGACTTCACGACCGGGTTCGGCGAGAGGCGCATCACCGCAAGGATGAGGCCGAGCACGACGCCGATGATCATCGAGTAGATCGTCAGCTGGAGGGTGACGAGCGCAGCAGCACTGATGCGCTTGTCGAAGACGTACTTGCCGACGTACTGCCAGCCGTAGGCCTCGCGCTGGGAGGCGTCCACGATGAACCAGACCAGCAGGAGGATGAGGATCGCCGCGATGACGATGCGCCAGGGGTGCCGGAGCTTGATCGCCTTGATCGGCTCGGGACGGGTCCCGCCCGGCGACGGGACGGATCCCGTCGCCGGCCGGGCGGTGTTGCTCTGTGACATGAAGGTCAGCCCTTCGAGGCCGCGTTGACCTCGGCCGACTCGACGGCGCCGTCGGCGACGCCCCACTTGTCGAGGATCTTCTTGTAGGTGCCGTCGTCGATGAGGGCCTGGACGGCCTTCTGCAGCACGGGGGTGAGCTCCGAGTCCTTCTTGACGGGGAGGCCGTACGGCGCCTCGTCGAAGGTCTTGCCGGCCTCCTGGAGCTTGCCGTTCGACTTGGAGATGGCGTACAGCGTGACGGGCGAGTCGGCGCTGAGGGCGTCCGCCTTGCCGAGGATGACCGCGTTCGTCGCGTCGTCCTGGGTGTCGTAGCGGAGGGCCTGGATGGCGGGCTTGCCCTCATCCGTGCACTTCTTCGACTTGGCGGGGACCTCGTCGGTGTCCTCGTAGGTCGTCGACTGGACGGCGACCTTCAGGCCGCAGGCGTTGTCCGGGTCGATGTCCTTGCCCTTCTGGGAGGCCCAGAGGATGCCGGCCGAGTAGTAGTTGACGAAGTCGACCTGCTGCTCGCGCTCGGTGGTGTCGGTGAACGACGACATTCCGTAGTCGTCCTTGCCGCCGGCGACGCTCGGGATGATGTTGTCGAACTTCGCGATCGCGAACTCCGTCTTCACCCCCAGCTTGTCGCCGATGGCCTTGGCGAGGTCGACCTCCCAGCCGACCGGCTGGGAGTTGTCGTCCTTGAACTCGTTCGGCGGGTACGTGTTGTCCATGCCGACCACCAGCTTGCCGGCGTCCTTGACCTTCTGGGGCAGCTGCCCGGCGAGGGTGTCGTCCTTCTTCACGTCCGAGACCGAGCTCGTCGTTGAGCTGCCGGACGGGGTGCTGTTGTCGACGCAACCGCTGAGCGCGAGCGCTGCAACGGCGGCGACTGCGGCGATGGGAGCCACGGTACGAATGCGCATGATTGTCGTTGTCCTTCTTCCTGTACAGGAATGTGCCTGATGCGTATTGCAAGGGTAAGGGGAGGATACCCCAGCGGCGTCGCCGCGCTTCAACACTAATTCGCGCAGGGAACGGCGTTTTTCACGGATGTTTCCGGAAGGTTTCGTCGATTCCGGCAGCGAAATCCGTGGAATTGTGCGTGGACGCCCGGCGAAACCCGCGCGGGATGCGCCCAGGCGCCATGGTGGCGCCCGGAGGTCACGCTCCCGTAACGACCGGGCGTTCCGGGTCGTTCGACCACGCCGAATACGAACCCGCGTACAGAGCGGGCAGCGGAAGACCGCCGATGACCATGGCGAGGGCTTCGTGGGCGGCCGTGACGCCCGATCCGCAGTACACGCCGACGGGCGTGTCGGCGTCGATGCCGAGGCCGCGGAACCGTTCTGCCAGCGCGTCGGCGGGAAGCATCCGTCCGTCGGCGTCGACGTTGTCCGTGGTAGGTGCGCTGACGGCACCCGGGATGTGGCCGGGTCGCGGATCGACCGGCTCCACCTCGCCGCGGAAGCGTTCGCCCGCGCGCGCGTCCAGTAACACGGCGTCCGCCGCGGCGGCGAGGGCGGCGGCCGCGTCGCCGTCGAGGGTCGGAAGCGCGCCGAACTGCACGTGGATGCTGCCGGGGATCGGCGTAGCTCCGGGCCCCTTCTCGAGCGGCATCCCGGCGTCGCGCCAGGCGGCGATTCCGCCGTCGAGGACGCGGACGTCGCGCACGCCCGCGTGGCGCAGCAGCCACCACGCCCGAGCGGCCGACGTTCCGGAGGCGTCGTCGTACACGACGACGGAGTCGCCGTCGCCGAGGCCCCAGCGTCGCGCCGCCTCCTGGAAGGCGTCCTGCGACGGAAGCGGGTGGCGACCATCCGTGGGCTCGCCGTGCCCGGCCAGCTCGGTGTCCAGGTCGACGTACACCGCGCCGGGGATGTGCCCGCGCTCGAACTCCTCGCGTCCGGGCGGTCCGCCCAATTTCCAGCGGACGTCGAGCACGCGCCACGCCGAACGCCGCCGGCCGGCGCCGCTCCACAGGGATTCAGCCCCGAGAGCGACGTCCAGCGCGGCGGCGGTGATCAGCGGAGAGGTCTCCGTTGCCATATCAGCGACCGGTGGAGGCCTTGGCGTTCGACTCGTAGGAGGTGTTGGTGGACTCGAAGAAGTTCACCAGCTCCAGCGTGTCGTTGGCGGTCGCCATCCACTTGGCCGGGTTGGAGACCTTGTACTCGGCCTCGAAGCCCAGCTCCTCCAGACGGCGGTCGGCCAGGTACTTCACGTACTGGTTGATGTAGTTCGCGTTCAGGCCCAGGATGCCGCCCGGGAGGAGGTCGCGGTTGTACTGCTCCTCCATCTCCACGGCGTCCAGAATCATCTGGCGGATCTCGTTGGCGAACTCCGGCGTCTGCAGGTCCGGGTTCTCCTCCAGCACCGTCAGGATGAGGTTGATGCCGAACTTGAGGTGCAGCGACTCGTCGCGCACCACCCAGTCGATGAGCGAACCGAAGTTGCGCAGCAGGTTCCGCTGGCGGAACGAGAGCGCCACCATGAAGCCCGAGTAGAACCAGATCCCCTCGAGGATGACGTTGTACGCCACCAGGTTGCGGATGAAGTCCTGCTTGCCCTCGGTCGTCGTGATGTCGAGCGCCTGCTCGGTCATCCGCTTGATGAAGCGGACCTCGAACTCCTCCTTCTTCGCCATCGACGGCACGTCGACGTGGGAGTTGTAGGCCTGCTCGCGGTCGATCGGGAACGTCTCGAGGACGTACTCGAACGACATGCAGTGGTTCGCCTCCTCCCACATCTGCTTGGCGAGGTAGAGGTGCGCCTCAGCCGCGTTGATGTAGGGGTAGACACCGAAGGCCAGAGCCTTGTTGACGAGCAGCTCGTTCGGGTTGAAGTAGCTCATCAGGAAGGTGACCGCGTGGCGCTCCTCGTCGGTCATCCGCTTGAAGTCGGCGATGTCCTCACCGAGCTGGATCTCGTTCGGGAACCAGGTGTTCGCGACGGCCTGGTCGTAGAGGTCCATCGCCCACTGGTACGTGACCGGCTTGAGCAGCAGGCCCTCTTCGATTCCCGTTCCCAGAATCCCCATGGTGTTCCGTCTCTTTCGTTATTCGGTGGGTCGGCGGGTTACTGGCAGGACTCGCACTGCAGGTCGTCCATCGGGTCGACCGGCACGTAGTACTCCTCGATCTTGGTGCTGTTCACTTGTTCTCACCGCCCGCCGGGGTGGAGGAACCGAGACCGCCGAAGCCGAAGCCACGGCGAGCGGGGGCGGAGGCCGGCGCGGTCTCCGTGACGGCGGGAGCCGCAGCCGGGGCCGGAGCGCCGGCGCCGACCGAGGCGAAGCCCTTGCGGCCTCCGCTGATCTCCTCGGCCTTGTTGACCTTGACGGTCGACTGCTCGGCCTGGTGACGCGGCTTCATGTGGAGGTAGTACGTCGTCTTGACGCCCTTCTCCCAGGCCGCGTAGTAGATGTCCATCATGTCGCCGAGGTCGCGCGTCTCGAGGTACATGTTGCGGCTGATCGCCTGGTCGATCCACTTCTGGGCGCGGGCCGCGACCTCGATGAAGGCGTACGGCGAGAGCTGGAAGCTCGTCTTGAACGTAGCCTTCACCTCGTCCGGGATCTCCGCGATGTTCTGGATGTCGCCCTGCGACCGCAGGATCGCCTCGCGGACGTCCTGCCAGATGCCACGCTCCTGCAGCGTCTCGACCAGGTTGCGGTTGACCTCGAGGAACTTGCCCGAGGAGGTCGACCGGCTGAAGATCTGCGAGAACTGCGGGTCGAAGCCGGGCGTGGTGCCCGCGACGAGACCGATCGACGCGGTCGGCGCGATGGCCATGAGGGTGGCGTTGCGCATGCCGCCCCTGACCTTCTCGCGGAGACGGTCCCAGTCGAGGCGGATGGTGCGGTCAACGGTGATCGGGACGCCGCGGTCGGCCTCGGTGAGGGCGATCGAGTCGTAAGGCACGAGACCCTGCGACCAGCGGGAACCCTCGAAGTTCGGGTACGCGCCGCGCTCCTGCGCCAGGTCGGCGCTCTCGTCGATGGCGGCGTACGAGACGTGCTCCATGATCTCGTCGATCAGGGCGTAGGCCTCTTCGCTCTCGTAGCTGAGGCCCAGCTTCTCGACGACGTCGGTGAAGCCCATGACGCCGAGGCCGATCGCGCGGTTCTGCTGGTTCGAGAAGTCGGCCTCGGGAACGCTCGACACGGTGATGTCGATGAGGTTGTCGAGCTGGCGGACCGCCTGGCGGGCGCTGGCCTCGATGCGCTCCCAGTCCATCTTCCCGTCGACCAGGTGACGCGACAGGTTGATCGACGCGAGGTTGCAGACCGAGACATTCTCGCGGTCCTGCGGCAGCGTGATCTCGGTGCACAGGTTGGAGAGGTGGATGGTGCCCGTGTTGTTGTTGAGGGCACGGTTGTTGATGGTGTCCTTCCAGGTCAGCCACGGGTGGCTGGTGGTCTGGAGGCTCATCAGGATGTCCTTGAACTGCGCGCGAGCGCTGATCTTCTTGAACATCTTGAGGTTGCCTGCCTCGGCCTCGGCGACGTAGTGCGCGTAGCGCTCCGAGAAGGCCTTGCCGTACAGCTCGTTGAGGTCGGCGACCTCCAGCGGGTCGAAGAGGTACCAGTCCTCGTCGTTCTGGACGCGCTTCATGAACTCGTCGCTGATCCACACCGCGGTGTTGGCGGTGCGGGTGCGGCGGTACGGGTCGCCGGAGTTCTGACGGAGGTCGAGGAACTCCGGGAAGTCCATGTGCCAGTTCTCCATGTAGAAGCACAGGGCGCCGAACTTCTTGCCGCCGCGGCTGACCGCGCGCAGCACCGAGTCGATCGTGTGCATGAACGGGATCGGACCGGTGGAGGTGGTGTTGTTGGAGCGGATGGGTGAGCCCTGCGCACGCAGCTTGGTGACCGAGAGGCCGATGCCGCCGGTGCCCTTGGTGAGCCACATGACGTCGCGGACGCTCTTCGCGATGTGCTCGATGTCGTCCTGCATCTCCATGACGAAGCAGTTGGAGAGCTGCGGGTAGGCGGTTCCGGCGTTGACCAGGGTCGATCCGGCGGCCAGGTACTCGAGCTTCGACATCTTGTCGTAGAACGCGATGGCGTGGCTGGTGGGGTCGGCCTCGTTGAGGGAGAGGCCCATCGCGATGCGCATCCAGAAGAACTGCGGCACCTCGAGGGAGTCGCCGTTGCGCGCCTTGATGCCGTAGCGGTTGTTGAGGGTGACGACGCCGATGTACTTCAGCAGCTCGTCGCGCGAGGGGTCGAGGTAGCCGGCCAGGCGGTCGAGGTCGAACGCGGTCGTGAAACGGCCGTCGAGCAGCGTCTCGGCGACGCCCCGCTCGATGTAGCCGCGGAAGCGGGAGGTGTGGAGCTCCACGAGCTCGTCGTGGCTCTCGTAGTCGCCGAGCACGCGCTTGTAGATCGTCTTGAGGAGGAGGCGCGCGGCGACGGTGTCGAACGCCGGGTCGTCCTTGACGTTCTGGAGGGCGACCTGGATGACCGCCTCGTCGAGCTGCTGCGTCGTGATGCCGTCGAAGAGCGTGAGCTCGAGCTCGCTCGCGATCTGCGTCACCCACGTGATGTTCTCGTCAAGTCCCTGGGCCGCATTCTCGATGGCCAGGTTGATCTTGTTGGCGTCGTACGGCTCGCGCTCGCCGTTGCGCTTCACGACTGTGATAGCCACTGTCTCTCCCTCATTCGCTAAGCCGCGTGAGCGGCGGAAATCCCCGCGGAACCGTGCCTTCCCGCATCGGGGGGAGGCTGACCGGCTCTGTGTGCTCGACCACTATATAGCGGGGGTCCGACATTTCCACTCCCCCACATCTAGTGGGCGTGTCGTCCACAGATGGGGAGAAGTTATGCACAGTTTCCACACCCCACGAAGGGGGGATGGACAGTGTGGATACTCCCGCAGAACCGCCTCCGCGACCGATAGTGTGGATGGCTGTGAGCACCTACACGAGCCTTCTGAAGACGCCGGGCGTCGCCCGCATCATCGCGGCTCAGCTCACCGCACGCTTCCCGTTCGGCATGCTGTCGCTCGCCTTCCTGCTCCACATCGAGCGCGTCCACGACTCGTACGGCGCCGCGGGTCTGGTGCTCGGCGCGATGAGCATCGGACAGGCCATCGCCGGGCCGATGACCAGCCGGCTGATGGGCGTCCTGGGCATGCGTGTGGTGCTCTGGACGACCCTCGCGCTGTGCTCGGTGGCGGTCGCCGCGATCGGCCTCTTCGTCATGCCCATCCCCCTGACCATGGGCGTTGCGTTCTTCGCCGGCCTCAGCATGCCGCCCATCCAGCCGGCCGTCCGCACGATCTATCCGAAGATGGTCAACTCGCGGCAGCTGACCCCGCTGTTCTCGCTCGACGCCTCGGCGCAGGAGATCATCTGGATCGCCGGCCCGGTCGCCATCACCTTCGTCTCGACCCAGATCGGAACCGTCGAGGGAATCCTGATGTCGGTCGCGATCATGCTCGCCGGAGGCTGCTGGTTCATCTCGTCGCCCGAGGTCGGCCGGGTGCGCATCCCGCGCAGCAAGCGGCGGTTCGGGACGGTGCTGGCGCGGCCGCCCGTGCTCCTCGCGACGGTCGTCGGCTTCCTGCTCATCGGCTCCTGCTCGGCGGTCGAGGCCGGTGTGGTCGCGACGTTCGGAGAGGGGTCTCCGCTCGCGGGCATCGTGCTCGCCATCTGGTCGCTCGGCTCGCTGGTCGGGGGCCTCGCCCTCGGTCACGTGCCGATCGGGCCGTGGGCGACCGCGCGGCGCATGCTCATCGTCTTCGTCGGCGTCGTGCTCTCGACGTTCATGCTGTGGTCGTGGTGGGGGCTGTCGCTCACCCTCCTGATCGCCGGTCTCGGCATCGCCCCCGCCCTCGCCGTGCTGTTCGCGATCGTGTCGGCGAGCGTGAAGTTCTCGGACACCGCGGAGGCCTACGGCTGGGTCGGGACCGGCCAGCTCATCGGTGCCGCCCTCGGTTCCGCGGTCGCGGGCTTCCTCATCGACGGCGTCGGTGCGGTCGGCGCCTTCTGGGTGGCCGGGGCCTTCGCCCTGGTCGGCTTCGTCGTGCCCGCCCTGGCGCACCGCATCCACCCCGACCTGCGCGGTCGCGACGCCTCCCCCATCCCCGACACGGAGCCCGTCCCCGTCCAACCCTCCTAACCTCCGACCCCCGACCCCCCTAACCCCCCTCGCCGAAGTGCACGTAGTGGCGGCAATTTCACCGTTTTAGCGACCACAACGTGCACCTCGACAAAGCCGGGGCTGTGGATAACCGGATGCACGGGGCGGCAGCCGAGACGATGTGCAGATGGGACGACATCTCGCCGAACTGGACGACGCGCTCACCGACGGCCCCTTCACCACGCGAGCGGGTGCTGAGACCGGGGTGACCCGCTCCCGGATGCGCGCCGGCGACCTGATCACGCCGATTCGCGGGGTCCGCATCCCCCTCCGTGCGGACGGTCTCGAAGCCCGCCTACGCGCATACGCTCTGCACCGCGAGCGGGATTTCGCGTTCAGCCACACGACGGCGGCCCGGCTGTACGACATCCCCGTACCGGCGGAACTCCCGCCAGGCATCCACGTCAGCGTGCCCGACCCCGGACGACCGCCGTCGATTCGCGGGTTCATCGGACACAAGCTGCGCTGCTGGGATGTGCGCGTGGTCGGAGGCTTGCCCGCGACGACACCGGAGCAGACCTGGATCGATCTCGCTTCCCTTCTGTCGGTGTCCGCCCTCGTCGTCGCCGGCGACTTCTTGATCGGCGGACGTCATCCACTGACCGACAAGAACGCCCTGCGCGCAGCGATCACTGCCGCGTCGGGTCGGCGAGGCATCGCCCGCGCGCGATCGGCCTTCGAGAAGATTCGCGTCGGCTCCGAGTCGCCGGGCGAGACGCGTTTGCGCCTCGCGTTGCACGAGGCCGGCTTGCCCGAGCCACTCCTCAACGTCGATATCTGCGACGACGACGGCCGCTTCGTCGCTCGTGCAGATCTGGCCTACCCGGCATCCCGAATCGCGCTCGAGTACGAGGGCGATGTCCACCGCGTGGATCGGGCGACCTGGATGAAGGACATCGGCCGCCGGGAACGCGTAGAAGACCTGGGTTGGCGCATGGTGCGGGTGACCGCGGCGGACCTCCACGAGCCGCACACCCTCGCTTCGCGGGTCCGTCACCTGCTCCGCACCCGGTGAATGATCGTCGAGGTGCACGTAGTGGTCGCTATTCCGTCGGAATAGCCGCCACAAGGTGCACCTCGGCGAGGGGGAGGAGGCGGGGAGGCGGAGCTACCAGCGGGGGTGGACGGAGGCGCGGAAGTGGGTGTCGTAGATGCGGTGCACGGCCTCGTCGAAGCCGGAGGGGAGGCGCACACCGGCCGCGGCCGCGTTCGCGCGTGCCTGCTCGGGCGAACGGGCGCCGGGGATGACGGTGGTGACGCCGTCCTGCGCGATGATCCACGCGATGGCCGCCTGCGCGGGCGTCGCGCCCTCGGGCACCAGCTCCGCGAACTCGCGCGCGGCCTTCACGCCCTCGTCGAAATCCACGCCCGAGAAGGTCTCGCCCACGTCGAACGCCTCGCCGTGGCGGTTGTAGGTGCGGTGGTCGTCCGCCGCGAACGTCGTCTGCTCGGTGTACCGGCCGGTCAGCAGCCCGGAGGCGAGCGGCACCCGCGCGATGATGCCGACGCCGGCCTCACGCGCCGCCGGGAGCACCCGGTCGAGCGGCTTGAGGCGGAAGGCGTTCAGGATGATCTGCACCGTCGCCGTGCCAGGCCGGGCGATCGCCGCGAGCGCCTCGTCCACGGTCTCCACGCTGACGCCGTAGTTCTCGATGGCGCCCTCCTCCACCAGCGTGTCGAGCGCGTCGTACACCGCGTCCGTCGAGAAGACGGGAGTGGGAGGGCAGTGCAGCTGCACCAGGTCCAGCCGGTCGACGCCGAGGTTGCGGCGCGAGCGGTCCGTCCACTCGCGGAACTTCGGCAGGGTGAAGTTGGCCGGATCCTGCGCTTCGCGCCGCCCCATCTTGGTCGCGACGGTGAGCGGCAGTTCTGGGTGCTCGGTCACGAACCGCCCGATGATCTGCTCGCTGCGGCCGTCGCCGTAGACGTCGGCCGTGTCGAAGAAGGTGACGCCGGACTCCGCCGCCGCTTCGAGCACGCCGAGGGCGTCGTCTTCCGACACGTCTCCCCAGTCCGCTCCGAGCTGCCAGGTGCCGAGCCCGACGACCGACACCTCCCGTCCTGTTCCACCGAGGATGCGCTGTTCCATGCCCTCAGCCTATGCCGGGCGGGATGCGGTGTCCGGGGGTTGCGATCCGCCGCTTCCCGGCCACCACGCGGGCGTGAGCCGCCCGACGAGAGCGAGGAACGCATCCACGTCGCGCGGCCGCGGGCGCGCGAGCCAGACGTCGATCGCCCCGATGGTGCCGTCGGCGAGGTAGCGCGCGATCGCTCGGCGTTCCCCGTCGTCGTCCGCCGGGACGACGAGGCTGTGCTGGTCGAGGAGCAGGTCGATCGACGCCTGGAAGTGCTCGCTGAGCATGGCGTGCAGACTTGCCGCGCCGCTCTCGGTCCCCAGCCCGCGCCGGTAGATGATGTCGTGGTCGTCAACGTGCCGCAGCACCGCGCGGGTGACGCCGACGACGGCGGCTCCGGCATCCGACGGTTCGACGTCGACGAGGTACTCGGCGCGCAGCGCATCCAGCTCCGACCGCAGCACGCTCTCCAGCAGGGCGGCGGGTGACGGCGCGTACTCGTACACCGTCGAGCGGTGGACGCCGGCCGCCGCGGCGAGCGCCGACACCGTGACCTCGCTCACCGGCCCGCGACTGGCGAGGTCGAGGATGGTGGCGCTGAGCCGGGCGAGCGTCTTCTGCTGGCGTGCATCCACCGGACGATCGTACAATGGAGTTATCCGACAGTTGTCGGATAACGAAAGGAGATTTTCATGGCTCAGTACGACGTCGCCGACCGGTCCGCGATCGTGACCGGAGGCGGCTCGGGCATCGGCCGCGCCATCGCGCTCGCCCTCGCGGCGAGTGGCGCTTCGGTCCTCGTGACCGACCTGAACGAGGAGCACGCGAACGCCGTCGTCGACGAGATCACTGCGGCCGGAGGCACCGCTCGCGCGCTCGCCGGCGACGTGACAGACCCGGAGTTCGCGACCGCCAGCGTCGCCGCGGCGAACGAGCTCGCCCCGCTCCGCATCGCCGTCAACAACGCCGGGATCGGCGGAGCGTCCGCGCCCGTCGGCGAGTACCCGGTCGACTCCTGGAGGAAGGTCATCGAGGTCAACCTCAACGCCGTCTTCTACGGGATGCAGCCCCAGCTCGACGCCATCGCGGCCAACGGCGGCGGCGCCATCGTGAACATGGCGTCCATCCTGGGCAGCGTCGGATTCGCGAACTCCTCCGCGTACGTCACCGCGAAGCACGCCCTGCTGGGCCTCACGCAGAACGCCGCGATCGAGTACGCCGGGCAGAAGGTGCGCGTCGTCGCGGTCGGCCCCGGCTTCATCCGCACCCCGCTCGTCGCATCGAATCTGGATGGGGACGCCCTGAAGTTCCTCGAGGGCAAGCACGCGCTCGGCCGCCTGGGCGAGCCGGAGGAGGTCGCCGCGCTCGTCGCGTTCCTCGCCTCGGATGCCGCGAGCTTCATCACCGGCAGCTACCACCTGGTCGACGGCGGCTACACCGCCCAGTAATCCTCCACAGCCTCCGGCTTTCCACAGAAGAGCCGGAGGCCTGCCGTGCTCGGTCGCGCTCGCCTAGGGTGAGGAACGTGACCGAGCACGACACCTCCCCCGACACCACTCTGCTGTCCGACGACCTCCTCTCCCGCATCCGGGAGCGAGCCGCCGGCTACGACCGCGACAACCGGTTCTTCACAGAAGACTTCGCCGAACTGGCCGACGAAGGTTACCTCCGCGCCCTCGTGCCGACCGAGTTCGGCGGCCTGGGGCTCAGCCTGCAGCAGACCGCGCGCCTGCAGGCGCGGCTGGCCGGGGCCGCGCCCGCGACCGCCCTCGCCGTGAACATGCACCTGGTCTGGACGGGCATCGCCAAGACACTTCGCGACCGTGGCGACGACTCTCTGGAGTTCGTGCTCCGGGAGGCCGGTCAGGGCGAAGTCTTCGCCTTCGGTCTCAGCGAGGCGGGCAACGACCTGGTGCTGTTCGGCTCGACGACGGAGGCGCGCCCGGAATCCGACGGGTCGTATCGGTTCCACGGCAGGAAGATATTCACGTCCCTCTCCCCCGCCTGGACCCGACTGGGCACGATGGGCCTCGACAGCACGAGCGACGACGCCCCCAAGATCGTGTACGGCTTCATCGAGCGCACCGGAGGCGGCTTCGAGATCCGGGAAGACTGGGACACGCTCGGCATGCGTGCGACGCAGAGCAACACGACGGTGCTCGACGGCGCTCGGGCCTCTGCCGACCGCGTCGTGCGGCGCCTCGACCCCGGTCCGAATCCCGACCCGCTCGTGTTCGCCATCTTCGCGAACTTCGAGATCCTGCTCGCCGCGGTCTACACGGGCATCGGATCACGGGCTCTCGATCTCGCGGTCGAGGCGGCCCACCGCCGCACGAGCCTCAAGAACGACGGGCGCAGCTACGCGAACGACCCGGACATCCGGTGGCGCGTCGCCGAAGCCGCGATCGAGCAGGATGCTCTGCTCCCGCAGCTGGATGCGCTGGCCGGCGACGTCGACACCCTCGCCGACCACGGCCGGCTGTGGTTCCCGAAGCTGGTCGGACTGAAGGTCCGGGCCACCGAGACCGCGCGGCGGGTCGTGGATCAGGCCATCCGCGTCTCGGGAGGCTCCACCTTCTTCGCCGGCAACGAGCTGGGGCGCCTGTACCGCGATGTTCTCGCCGGGATCTTCCATCCCTCCGACGCCGAGTCGGCGCACAACACCGTCGCGAACGCCTGGCTCGGGCCGATCGAAGACTGAACCGGGCACGACGGCACCGGGAGAGGAGACGCACATGCAGGAGATCACAGCGCGCCACTTCGCGGAGCGCCTGGAGCGCGGCGCGACCCAGGCCCGCGCGGCGGGATTCGACGGCCTGGTGATCGCGCCCGGCCCCGACCTCGCCTACTTCGCCGACTACCTTCCCGTCGCCACGACCGAACGGATCACCCTGCTCGTCATCCCGGCCGACGGCGAGCCGACGATGCTCGTGCCTGCGCTCGAGCACGGCGGTGCCGCCGAGACCCGCGCGGCTGGGGCGATCCGGCTGACCGACTGGTCCGACGGTCAGGACGAGTACGTCCCGGCGGCCGCACTGCTCCGGCCGGACGGCCGATACGCGATCTCCGACGCGACCTGGGCGATGCACCTGCTCGGCCTCCAGGAGAAGCTGCCGGACGTGCGCTTCGCAGCCATCTCCAACGCCTTGCCGATGCTGCGGGCGGTCAAGACCGGCGACGAGGTCGACCGGCTCGCCGCCGCCGGGGCCGCGGCCGACGCGACCTTCGAGGACATCCTGCGCGTTCCGTTCGCCGGGCGCACCGAACTGCAGGTGGCGGCCGACCTCGACCGGCTGCTGCGCGAGCACGGTCATGCGCAGGTCGACTTCACGATCGTCGCCTCCGGTCCGAACGGCGCCGATCCCCATCACGAGCCGGGCTCCCGGACCATCGTCGAGGGCGACATGGTCGTCCTCGACTTCGGCGGCCTGCTTGACGGCTACGGCTCCGACACGACCCGGGCCGTCCACGTCGGCGAGCCCACGGACGAGGAGCGCGAGGTGTTCGACGTGGTCGCGTTGGCGCAGCAGACGGCCTTCGAGGCGGTGGCCGTCGGCGTCCCGTGCGAGGAGGTCGACCGGGCCGCCCGTCGGGTGATCCGCGAGGCGGGATACGGCGAGTTCTTCATCCACCGGGTCGGGCACGGCATCGGCGTGACCACGCACGAACCGCCGTACATGGTCGAGGGCGAGCAGCATCCCATCGAGGCGGGGATGTGCTTCTCCATCGAGCCGGGCATCTACCTGCCCGGCCGATTCGGCGTCCGGATCGAGGACATCGTCGTCGCGGCGGAAGACGGCCCGCACCGGCTGAACAACTCCAGCAGGGAGCTGCACCTGGTCGGCTGAGGAGAGGCGCGCTCAAAAGGCGCGCTAAGAAGGGGCTCTAGCGCACGGCGCGGTCGACAGCGACCTGCTGCGCGGCGGCGAGGGTCCGGCGCCGCCGCGCGAACGGCAGCGCGATCAGGCGCCAGCCGACGAGGAACACGCCGAGCACGACGGCAGCCACGGCGATGAACGACGGCTGGACGCCCTGGCCCGCGGATGTGCGGATGAGCATCCCCACAGCGACCGTCATCAGCCAGACGGGGATGCCCGGCCAGATGATCGCGAGCGGGCGGTACCAGGCCCACGTCACCAGCCAGCCGACGACCAGGCCGACGAGGAACGGCCAGAGGGTGTCGAGGATCCCGAGGACGGAGTTCGCCTCCCCGTGGCTGCGGCGCCCGATGAGCACGAAGAGGGTCACGAGGGCCACGTCGATGACGAATGCCGCGAGCGCGGTCCTCCAGGATTTCACGGGCACCAGGCTACGCGGACACCCCCGAACGTTCGCTGGACGGGAGCCGAATTGATACCGGTGGTTATCCACAATCGGCAGCCTGTCCACAACCTCGGTCCACGGTCGACATGGCGTCCATACCCCCTCAATAGACTGACGTCAGATCCGCCCCGCCCGAGCTCTGGAGCCCCGTTGCCGAACTTCGACTTCCTCACCCAGCCCGCTCTCCCGCGCCCGGATGTCACGGCCGACGACGCGGCGGCGATCGCGGCGGCGCACTTCGGCCTCGACGGCCGCATCACCGAGCTCGGCAGCAACCAGGATCGCAACTTCCGCATCGACACCGGCACCGACCGGTACGTGCTGAAGCTCGCCAACCCGGTGTTCTCCGCCGACGAACTGCGGGCTCAGAACGCGGCCCTCCGCGCGCTCGCGGGGTCGGGCATCCGCATCCCGGAGGTCCTCGAGACCACCGGCGGGGACGAACTGATCGAGGTCGACGTCCGGGGCACGACCCTGCTCGCCCGCGTGCTGCGCTACCTGGACGGCGACCCGCTCACCGACGTCGGCCGTCCGACGCGCGAGCAGCTGCGCACTCTCGGCACCCTCGCCGGCCGCGTCGCCGCCGGGCTCTCGGCGCTCCGCCACCCGGGCCTCGACCGGACGACGCAGTGGGATGCGCGCGTCAGCGGCGAGGTGGTCGACCTGCTGATCGAGCACGTCGCCCAGCCTGCGAAGCGCTCCGTCGTGCGGGAGGCGACCGACGCCGCCCTCGCCCGGCTGCAGCCGGTCCGCGACCGGCTGCGCGTCCAGGCGGTCCACGGCGACGTGACCGACGACAACATCGTGTTCGGCGACGACGGACCCGGCGTGATCGACTTCGGCGACGTGTCCGACGGCTGGCTCGTGGCCGAACTGGCCGCGACCGTCACGAGCGCCCTGCACCACCTTCCGGACGAGCCGCTCGCCGTACTGGACGTCATCGAGGCGTTCCATGCCGAGTCGCCGCTCGACGACGCCGACCTCGCCGCGCTGTGGCCGCTGGTCGTCCTCCGCGGCGCCGTGCTCGTGGTCAGCGGCGAACAGCAGGTCGCGCTGGAGGCCGACAACGTCTACGCCGCCGAGAACCGTGCGCACGAGTGGGTCGCGTTCGACGTGGCCCGACGACTGGATGCGGCGGAGCTGGAGACGCTGATCCGCGCCCGGCTCGCCCGGTCCGCGGTCACCGGGGCGCCGACCGGACTCGGCCGCTTGGTCGCACTCACCACCACTCCCGAGAACCTCGCCGACCTCTCCGTCACCGCCCGCGACCTCGATGCGGGAGCCTGGCTGGCGGTGGATGCCGAGGACGCGGTCCTCGCCCGCGTGTGCCGCGAGCACGGGCACGCCGTCACCCGGTACGGCGAAGCGCGGCTGACCCGCGCCCGGACCGATCGCGCCCTGCCCTCCGCGACCGTCGCCCTCGCCGTGACACTGGATGCGCCCACCGGTGTCGAGGTGACCGCCCCATTCGCGGGCGAGCTGGCTCTCGTGGGCGGCTCCTGGCTGCTGCGCGGAGAAGATGCCGACCTGTGGCTGGAGGGACTCACCCGCCCACTCACGACCGCGACGGTTACGGCCGGCGCGCCGATCGGCACGGCCATCCGCCTCACGGTGCAGCTCAGCACGCTTCGCGGCCACCGCCCGCCGTCACTCGTCACGCCGACGCTCCCGTTCTCGTCCTGGACGGCCGTCTCCCCCGACCCGTCGGCGCTGTTCGGCGTCGATCTCACGGTGGCGGAACCCGATCCGGAGGCGTCCCTGGCTCGACGGGACGCGACCTTCGCGCAGGTTCAGGAGCACTACTTCGCGCATCCACCGCTGATCGAACGCGGCTGGCGGCACCACCTCGTCGATACACTGGCCCAGAGCTACATCGACATGGTCAACAACGTCACGCAGATCGGCCACGGGCACCCGCGGCTGGTCGACGCGGTCCGAGACCAGTGGGCGCGGCTGAACACGAACTCGCGGTTCCACTACGACGAGCTGTCCCGCTTCACCGAGCGCCTGGCGGAGATCGCGCCAGAGGGGCTCGAGACCGTCTTCCTGGTGAACAGCGGCAGCGAGGCGGTCGACCTCGCGCTCCGCCTGGCCCAGATCCACACCGGCCGCCGGACGATCCTGGCGGTGACCGAGGCCTACCACGGCTGGACCATCGGCTCCGACGGCGTCTCGTCGTCCCTCGGCGACAACCCGCGCGCCCTGGAGACCCGGCCCGATTGGGTGAAGCTCGTGGCCGCGCCCAACTCGCTGCGCGGGCGCCACCGCGGGTCCGACTCCGCGGCCGCCTACCTGGCTGACCTCGATGCCGACCTCGCGGAGCTGGAGGCGACCGGCACCGAGGTCGCGGGCTACATCGCCGAGCCGGTGTTCGGAAATGCGGGCGGCCTCATGCTCCCCGACGGCTACCTGGCCGGGGTCTACGAGCGCATCCGCGCGCGCGGCGGCGTTTGCATCGCCGACGAAGTCCAGGTCGGCTACGGCCGGCTCGGGCACTATTTCTGGGGCTCCGAGCAGCAGGGGGTCGTGCCGGACGTCATCGCGATCGCGAAGGCGATGGGCAACGGGCAGCCGCTCGGAGCCGTCATCACCCGGCGCGAGATCGCGGAGTCGTTCGCGGCGGAGGGCAGCTTCTTCTCCTCCGCCGGCGGCAGCCCCGTCTCGTCGGTGGTCGGCCTGACGGTGCTCGACGTCATGCGCGACGAGGGCCTCCAGCAGAACGCCGCAACGGTCGGCGACCACCTTGCCGCGCGTCTGCGTGAACTGGGCGAGCGTCATCCGCTCGTCGGCGCCGTCCACGGCATGGGCCTCTATCTCGGCATGGAGCTTGTCCTCGACCGCGAGACGCTGCAGCCCGCGACCGCGGAGGCGGCGCTGGTGTGCGACCGCATGCTGGCGGAGGGCTGCATCGTGCAGCCGACCGGCGACTACAAGAACGTGCTCAAGATCAAGCCGCCGCTGTGCATCACGCGCGAGAGCGCCGATCGTTTCGCTGACGCGCTCGACCTCGTGCTGTCGACCCTGTAGGCCGGAGGACGCGGCGCGCCTCCTCTCCGATCGCGGCGGCGACGGCGTCGAGCGCGGCCGACCGCAGCGACCACTGGTGCCAGTACAACGGCACCTCGGCCGTTCGCTCCTCGTCGAGCACGACCAGCGCACCCGAGGCGACGAGCGCATCCGCCTGCAGATCGGGCAGCATCCCCCAGCCCAGCCCGTGCACCGCCGCCTCGACGAACTGGGTGGACGCCGGGATGTAGTGGCGCGGCGGTCGGGCACCGGGCGCGAACGCGTCGAGGTAGCGGTCCTGCAGGGCGTCCTTGCGGTCGAACACCAGCATCGGTGCGACGGCGGCCGCCTCCGGACTCCAGCCATCGGCGCACCAGCGCGCGACGAACGCCGGGCTCGCCGCGGCGCGGTAGACCATCGAGCCGAGCGCCCGGGACGTGCACCCTTGCACGGGCTCCGGGTCGGATCCGATCGCCGCCAGCGCCGTCCCGTCACGCAGGCGGTCGAGGGTGTGCTCCTGGTCGTCGATGGCCAGCTCGTACGCGACGCCGTCGAGCCGGGCGAGCGCGGGGAGGACCCAGGTGGCGAGGGAGTCGGCGTTGACCACGAGCGGGAGCGGCGTGGCGGTCGCCTCGTCGTCATCGCCCGCCAGCTCGGCCGCGGCCTCCGCCTCCAGCAGGGTCAGCTGGCGGGCCAGGCGAAGCAGGACGCTGCCCGCCTCGGTCGGCGCGACCGGCTTGCTGCGACGCACCAGCACGCGCCCGCTCTGCTCCTCGAGCGCCTTGATGCGCTGGCTGACCGCCGAGGGGGTGATGTGGAGCGCAGCGGCGGCCGCCTCGAAGGTCCCGCCGTCCACCACGGCGGCGAGGGTCCGCAGGTGCTCCACGTTTGCCATATGAAGGGATGCTAATGCATCATCACAAACCTGAGCTGTACTTAGTCAACGCACAGCCCTAGCGTCGAGGCGTGCTCGCAACGTTCTTCACCGGCCTCGGCTCGGCCGCATCCCTCATCGTGGCCATCGGCGCGCAGAACGCCTTCGTCCTCCGCCAGGGCCTGCGCCGCGAGCACGTCCTGCCGATCGTCCTCATCTGCGTGATCAGCGACGCCCTGCTGATCGCGGCGGGCGTGGCCGGCATCGGGGTCCTGGTGAAGAACGCGCCGCTCGCGCTCGAGATCGTCCGCTGGGCCGGCTTCGCCTTCCTTCTCGGCTACGCCGTCTTCGCCGCGCGCCGGGCGCTCAAGCCGGAGTCGCTGACCGCCTCCGGCGCCGTGGCCGGATCCCTCGCCGCGGCCGTCGGCACCTGCCTCGCGATCACGTGGCTCAACCCGCACGTCTATCTCGACACCGTCCTGCTTCTGGGCTCGCTCTCGGCCTCGCACGGCGACCCGGGCCGCTGGATCTTCGGCGCGGGCGCCGCGACCGCCAGCCTGCTCTGGTTCGGTCTGCTCGGCTTCGGCGCGCGGTTCGCCGCTCCCGTGTTCGCGAAGCCGATCGCCTGGCGCATCCTGGACGGCGGGATCGCAGTGCTCATGGTCGTGCTCGCGATCCTGCTGGTCGTTTAGTCCGGCAGCACGCGCATCTCAACGGAGCCCGTCCAGGTGCGCCGCCAACACGCCGACAGCCTGCCTGCGCTCCTCCGGTCCGTCCTCCCAGAGCACGTGGAGAGCGACGCCGTCGACCAAGGCGTGCAGCCGGTCGGCCTCGGCCGGCGCATCCGCTCCCGCCCGAAGCTCCCCCGCCCGTTCGAGTTCCGCGATCAGGCGGACGCACACCTCGCGGATGGCGGAGTTGAAACCCAGAAGGACCGGTCGGAGCTGCCCGCTGCTGAGCGCCAGCGCCCCGAGCTGCAGGTGTGCGGTCAACTCGATCCGCCGCTCCTCGTCGAGGGGCAGCAGCTCCTCCAGGACGGCGAGCACGGCCATCCTGCCCTCGCCGCGAACCCGTTCGATGCGACGTGTCGCGTTCTGCCGGATGTGCTCGAGGCAGAAGCGGCGCAGCGCATCCTGCTCGGGGAAGGCCCGTCGGAGGGATGCGGTGGCGATGCCCGCTTCGGCCGCCACATTGCGCACCGACAGCCCCGCCAGGCCGTCGCGCGCCAGCACGCGCAGAGCCGCCTCGGCGATCTCGCGGTCGCGCTCCTCGTGGTCGATCAGCCGGGGCATCGTCAGCTGCCCGACGCAGCCGGCTGCGCGGTCTTCTTGGGCCAGATCGTGTAGCTGACCGCCCAGAGCACGTCGATGCCGAGGATCACTCCGAGGAGGGGGAAGAACCCGAGCAGCTCCGCGGTGCGCTCGGGAGCGCCGACCGCGAGGATCAGGGCACAGAGGATCGCCGCGGCGACGGCGCATGCGAGCAGCGTTCGCGCGGCATCCTTCCAGCAGGCGACCGTGTACGCCCACCCCGTCGGCTTCGGACGCGGCTCGGCACCACGGAAGCGCTGCGCGAACTTCGCGTCGGCCCAGGAGATCATCCGGTGCCCGTAGGCGACCGAGATGCCGATGTAGAGGGCGGCGAGGCCGTGGTGCCAGGATGCCGCGGCTCCTCCGATCAGGTCGGCGGCGACCAGCACCAGCAGCACGACATCGATGAGTGGAGCGGAGATGAGAAGCGCGGCGCCCACGCGGGGCTTCCCCGCCGGGTAGCGGGCGATCAGGCCGCCGACGATGGCCACCCAGAACCCGATCTCGCATGCCACGATCGCCAGCAGAATCATCTCGCCCCCGCATCCCTCTTTGCTAGCACGACTGTACCAACAAACAAGGATGGGGGCGAATGCGGGCAAACAAAAAGGCCGCCCGACTGGGCGGCCTTTCCGGTTCTGGTGGAGCTAAGGAGATTCGAACTCCTGACCTCTTCGATGCGAACGAAGCGCGCTACCAACTGCGCCATAGCCCCGGGGAACTGCTTAGAAACAATAGCACCCCTCGCGGGTCCCGTCGAAATCGAGCACGGCTCAACTGGCCGCTCGGCGACGACGCAGGACGGCGTCCAGGTCCATGCTTCCGGTGTCCGCCTCGTCGAGGATCCCCATGCTCGCGTAGCGGCTCGGGACGGTCGCCGCAGCGGGCGCGGAAGCCGCCACGGAGGCCGCTACCGGGGCCACTGCGGACGCGACAGCGGGCGGGGCCGTCGACTCCGCGACCGGCCGCTCCACGGCCCGCAGAGGGACGGGCGCGGCCACCGGCGCGGGCGGTGCGACCTCGGCCGCCTTCCGCTCGAACTCGGCACGAGCAGCCGCACGGCGCAGCTCCGCGGCGGCATCCACCGACGCCATCGCGGCGGCCGCGACGGTGCCGGGCGACAGGTGCAGCGGCTTCGGGAGCGGGCGCGGCGTCCAGCTCTGACGCAGGCGCTCCTGCACCGGGACGTCATCGTGCTGAGCGTCGTCATAGAGCTCCGGCGCGACGACGGACGTGCGAACCAGGGGCTGGGCGACCCCGGTGGCGCGCTCCGGACGCGCGAGGCGGCCGAGCATCCACCCGGACAGCGCGACCGCGCCGACCGAGGCGGCGGCGAGCAGCCACGCTCCGGTCTCGAAGAGCAGAACCGTGCCGGAGACGAGCCCGATCAGTCCGGCGACGAGCACGAGGGTCGAGAGCCCGCGCGCCCGGCGGAGACGGCGGCGGCGCTGCGGCGACAGGGCAGGCCGAGAAGTGGATGTGGCGAGCACACGAGCGCGCTGCGCGGCGGCCGCGCGGGCGGCACGCTCCAGGGCGATCGCCTCCGCGGCGGCCCGCTCCGCCTCCTCTGCCGCGCGGCGGCGCTCCTCCGCGAGCGCCTGCTCGCGGCGCGCGTGGGCGGCGGCCTCCGCGCGAGCGGCGGCGAGGGTCTTCTGCTCCGACTTGCGGAGGATGCGCTGCTGCTCGGCGACCGTCCGGGCGGTGGCCTCGAGGCGCACCTCGTCGGGGAGTTCGCTGGTCTCGGCAAGGATGCGCAGCGTCTGCTGCAGCCGTACGGCGTTCCGCTCCGTGGCGAGGTACTCGCGGCGGCGCAACCACACCGGGACCAGATAGGCGAGCCACAAAGCGGCCGCGAGCGCGACGACGACCCCACCGCCCATCACATCCCCGTTCATGTCCTCTACGGTAGGGGCAGCGACGGCCGTGCCTCGGTCACCCGCGGGGGTGTGTCACCCGATCCAGCGCGCTTTCAGCACATTTCCACCGGAAGCACACGGCTGAACGGACCGGGGATGAGAACCGGCTCAGTAATGCCGGGCGATCGGCAGCGGGATGGCCGCCGCCGCGCGGTCCTCTGCGGGAATGATCGCGGCGTCCTCCGGGACGTTGTGGTCGAGCCAGCGACGCAGCACGCCCTGGGTCAGCTCCTCGGACACCAGCGCGAAGCAGAAGTGGTCGCGCCAGTCGCCGTTGATGTGGATGTAGCGGCGCCGCAGCCCCTCGTAACGGAAGCCGAGCTTCTCGACCACGCGCAGGCTCGGGCCGTTCTCGGGCCGGATGCAGATCTCCATCCGGTGCAGCCCCAGCTGGTAGAAGCAGTAGTCGGTCGCCAGCGCCACCGCGGTCGGGGTGATGTTGCGGCCGGCGAACTCCTCGGCGATCCAGTAGCCGATCGTCGCGCTCGACAGGGAGCCGTACGCGATGGACGAGACGTTCAGCTGCCCGGCGAGGCGCCCGTCCCACTCGACGATGAACGGCAGGCCGTGCCCGGCGCGCGCGTTCGCCAGCAGGGACCGGATGCTCGCCCGGGTGTCGAACGACCCGGGCGCGTACGGGCTCGTCGCCTCCCACTGCCGCAGCCAGCTGCGGTTGTCGAGCAGCGAACGCTCCAACGGCCGCGCGTCGCGCAGGCGGATGGGACGCAACCCCACGCGACCCTCGGTGAGGGTGGGGACGACGAGCGCCAACGGAGTCCTCCTTCGGCCGGCCGTCAGCGGGACCGGTCGGAGAGCGTCTGGATGGGCCCGGTCGGGTCGACGGGCATCTCCTCGACGAAGTCCACGGGCTCGTCCGCGAGCTCCGCGGCGAACTCGCGGAGCCACGGACGCAGCTCGGGACCGAGGTCCTCACGGTCGACGGCGAGCCGGACGATCGCCTTGATGTAGTCGAGGCGGTCGCCGGTGTCGTAACGGCGGCCGCGGAAGACGACGCCGTAGACGCCGCCGGTCCAGTCGGGCGCCTCCGCCATGGACTGCAGCGCGTCGGTCAGTTGGATCTCTCCGCCGCGACCCGGCTCGGTGCGCTCCAGGACGTCGAAGACCTCCGGGCGCAGCACGTAGCGGCCGATGACGGCGTAGTTCGAGGGGGCGTGCTCCTTATCCGGCTTCTCGACGAGGCCGGTGATACGGACCACGTCCTCCTCGTCGGTCTTCTCGACGGCGGCGGCGCCGTAGAGGTGGATGGAGTCGGGGTCGACCTCGAGGAGGGCGACGACGCTGGCGTGGCGCTGCGACTGCACGGTCAGCATCCGGCTCAGCAGGTCGTCGCGCGCGTCGATGATGTCGTCACCAAGCAGCACAGCGAACGGCTCGCGGCCGACGTGCATCTTGGCCCGCAGGACGGCGTGGCCGAGGCCCTTCGGGTCGCCCTGGCGCACGTAGTGCATGTCGGCGAGGGCGGTGGAGTAGTTGACCTTCTCGAGCCGGTCGGTGTCGCCCTTCTTGGTGAGGGTCTCCTCCAGCTCGGCGTTGCGGTCGAAGTGGTTCTCGAGGGCGTTCTTGTTGCGGCCGGTGACCATCAGGACGTCGTGCAGGCCCGCATCAACGGCCTCCTCGACGACGTACTGGATGGCGGGCTTGTCCACGACCGGCAGCATCTCCTTGGGCATCGCTTTCGTCGCCGGGAGGAAGCGGGTTCCGAGGCCGGCTGCGGGGATCACTGCTTTCGTAACGCGGTCGTGATTTGCCATGCCGCCTACAGTATCCGCATTTCGGCGGTGCACAGGATGGCATCTCCTAGGATTGCCGTATGGACTCGGACACTGCCGCTCATCGCAAGCGCGCCCTGCGTGCGGAGCTCCGCGAGCGCCGGCAGAACCTCACGACGACCGAGCGTCAGACCGCGACGGCGGGCCTGACCCGCAACCTCGTCGACCTCGCGACCGACCTCTCCGCCCGCTCCGTGGCGGCGTACCTCTCCACTCCGGTGGAGCCGGACACGCGCCCCTTCCTCAACTGGGCGCACACGCAGGGCCTGCGCGTCCTGCTGCCGATCTCGCGCGAGGACGGCCTGCTCGACTGGACCACAGGCGACGGCGAGACCGAGACGGAAGGCCTGTTCGGCCTGCCCGAGGCGGTCGGCGAGCTGCTCGGGCCGATCGCGATCAACGACGTCGACCTCATCCTGGTGCCGGCGGCCGCGGTCGATGCGACCGGGATGCGGATGGGCTGGGGTCGCGGATACTTCGACAAGACGCTGGGCAGCATGGAAAAATGTCCCCCGGTGTACGCCGTCCTGTTCGACGGCGAACTGGTGGACGAGGTGCCGCGCGAGCGTCACGACCAGCCGGTGGACGGCGCTGTCACGCCGACCCGCATCGTCCAGTTCACCTGACCCCCGACCCCGACAGCGAGCGCAGCGGAAGAAGAATGCCGACCTACTCCTACTCGTGCCGCGACTGCGGCCACGCCTTCGACATCCAGCAGGCCTTCACCGACGACGCCCTCACGGTGTGCCCGAACTGCGGCGGATCGCTCCGCAAGGTGTTCGGGACCGTCGGCGTGACGTTCAACGGCTCCGGCTTCTACCGGACCGACTCGCGCGGCGGAGCGAAGAAGTCTGACTCGGGTTCGTCGTCGTCTTCGTCGGGCTCGTCGTCTTCCTCGTCCGGCTCGTCCTCCTCCGGCTCGTCCTCCTCCGGCTCCACCTCGTCCAGCTCCTCCACCTCCTCGACCCCGTCGACTCCGTCGTCGGGCTCCGCCGCGTAGAAGGGTTCGTTCCGGTCATGCTCAAAGGGTTCAAGGAGTTCATCCTCCGCGGAAATGTGATCGACCTGGCGGTCGCGGTCGTCATCGGCGCCGCGTTCACGGGCGTCGTCACCGCCATCGTGAACAACCTGATCAATCCACTCATCAGCGCGTTCTTCAAGGCAAGCGATCTGGACAACGCGATGATCGTGACCCTCAACAACTCCGACATCAAGTTCGGCGCGGTCCTCGGTGCGGTGATCAACTTCCTCATCGTCGCCGTGGTCGTCTACTTCGTCTTCGTCTACCCGCTGAACCAGGTCAAGCAGCGCGCAGAGCGCCTGCGCAAGAAGGGCGTCGTCGAGCCGGAGGCCCCCATCACGGAGCTCGACCTCCTCACCGAGATCCGCGACCTGCTGCAGGCGCAGCAGTCGCCGCCGCAGCCCTCGGGCAAGCACGCCGACCCCCTCACCTAACCCCTCCCTCTTCGTTCCGCGGAGCCTTCACCGCTGAAGTGCACGTTGTTGCGGTCGACACGCCGCGCGACCCCACAACAACGTGCACTTCGAGGATTTCGAACGCTCGCGGCCGCGCCGTCTCCCCGAGCCGTCATCCGCTGAGGTGCACGTTGTTACGGGCGACACGCCGCGCAGGTGCGCAACTACGTGCACCTCGGCGAGAAGGCGAGAGGGCGAGAGGGGATGCGGCGGGCTACCAGTGCGGGGGGACGTCGCGGCGCAGTTGCTCGTCGTTCGACGACCAACTGGGGGCGTTGTCGGAGTCGGGTGCTGCCGGCGGGAGCACCGGGCCCTCCCGCGGGTCGACGCGCGGCGCGGGGTCGGTTCCGGGCGCGCCTGGGCGCTGCACGCGGCGGTGCCGCCGCCTTCCGGGTGTCTCGCTCATCCCGTCCAGCCTAGAACGGACGCGCCCTATGCGAGCGGCGGCAGCGTGATCGGGGCCGTCTCGGCGTCCGGCTCCGACTTGCCGATGAGCTTGGCGATGCGGCCGGCGACGGCGTCCGGGTCGGCGAACAGCTCGAAGCTGTGCACGCGCAGGTAGTGCCAGCCGAGGCGGCGCAGCACGTCCGGGCGGAGGCGCAGCGACTCGCGGAGGCTTCCCTTCGACACGTCCTGGTCGGTCTCGACCGCGACCGCGCGGCCGCCGTGCGAGGCGACGAGGGTCAGCTTGCCGCGGTAGCCGAGGTGCACGTCGAGGCCGCGACGGGCCAGGCGCTTGGCGAGGTCGAGCACCATCGGGTCGGCGTCCGGGCTCAGGTACTCCGGAGCGGCGGCCTGGATCTGGTCCGCCTCCCCCAGCACCTGGGCCAGCGCCGCGATGCCGTGCCGCATCCGCGTCTCGTCGATGTCCTCCGGCCGGAAGCAGGAGACGATGTCCATTCCGCGGCGACCGCGGGTCATGCCGACAGCGAGCAGGCGGTCGCCACCCGGCTCGGCGAGGGCGCCGAAGTTCGACAGCAGCCGCCCGTGCGGGGTGCGGCCGTAGCCGATGGAGAAGATGACGCGGTCGCGGCTCTGCCCGACCGACTGGTCGAGGGTGACGACGGTGAACGGCTCCGCCCGGTCGCCGAGGATGAAGTCGGCCAGCTCCGAGCGCTTGGCGAACGCCGCGAGCACGGCCTGGTTGACGCGCACGGCGTGCCGCTCGCTCGCGGTGATGACCATGAGGGACTCGCGCGGGCGCTCGGTCGCATGCGCGAGCACCAGCTCGACGACCTTCGCGACCTCGGCGTCGGTCGACTCGACGGCTCCCGTGTCGGTGTCCGGCATGCCCTGACCGCCGCTGACGTAGTGCAGCGACAGGCTGCCGTGGCCGAGGTAGGTGCCGGCCCAGGGCATCGAGTCGATCATCCCGCCGTAGAAGCGGCGGTTGACCAGCTCGGCGAGGTCTTCGCCGCCGGCGCGGTAACTGCGGCTGAGCGTGTAGACCGGGAGCAGCTCGGAGAGACGCGCGAGCGCGGAGTCGGCGTGGAGCGCATCCACGTCGACGTCCTCGACGGTCGTGCCGTACTCGTGCACGCCGATGTCGAAGCGCGACGGCGTCTGCGTCACCGGGTCGCCGAACGCGACGACCTGCTTAGCGCGACGGATGACGGGGACGTTCTCGGCGAGGCTCGACGCGCCCGCATCCACCAGCAGCACGGCGTCGAAACCGACCTCGCGGCCGATCGACGGCACCTCGTAGGGCGAGATCAGCCAGACCGGCGCGAGCGGGCGCGCGAGGTGCGGCGCCGCCTCGTTGAGCGTGGTCGCCGTGGGCGTCGTGCTCTTCAGCAGGCGCTTCAGCGCTGCGGCCTCGTCCGGCCAGTCGACGATGCCGATCTTCCAGGTCTCGGCGAGCATCCATGCCAGCTGCTTGCCGGTCGCGGAGGCGTGCGCCTCGTCCACCAGCCGGAAGTCGGCCTCGAGCCGATCGAGAACCCCGGTGTTGGCGTTGAGCAGGGCGCGGTCGGAGGCGAGCAGCGACTCCAGCACCGACTGCCACCACGCGAGCTCCAGCTCGGCGCTCACCTGCGTCTCGGGAACGTGCCGGATCGACAGGTCGGAGATCAGCGGGTCGAGCTCCTGCTCCCGCAGCTGGGTGAGCAGCGCAGTGCGCTCCTGCAGGTTGGCGAGCACCTCGGACTCGGCGGCGAGCCCGGCGATCTGGCGGGTCAGCTCCTCCACGGGGAGGGCTGCGAGCGACTGCGGCGTTCCCGTGCGGCGGAGCGGGATGTCGAGGCGCGCCAGGTCTTCCGCCACGCGCTGGTAGGCGACCTGCACGTCCGCGATCCCGACCGGGACCTCGGGCACGACGCCGGCGACGGCGAACCGGTTCCAGAGGATGCGCTGCTGCTGGATGCGCCGCAGGCTCTCGTTGAGGTCGGTGACGTGCACGCCGGGTCGGACGTACTCCAGGGCGTGCTTGCGCAGGCGGCGGCGGTTGGCGCTCGACATCGACGGCGACTCGCGACGGGATGCGGTGGCCGCGATCAGCTCGGTCAGCGAACGGTCGTAGACGGAGGGCGTGAACTTGTCGAGCGTCTCGCGGATGTCGAGCAGGAGCCGCAGGTAGACGCCGAGCTCGGCGATCGAGGCGAATGGGCGCATCCGCGTCTGGCCGATGAGGGCCTGGGCGCGGTCGATGAGGCGCGGCAGCTCGGCGCGGTTGAGCTTCTTGGCCAGCTCGTGCGCGGCCTTCCCCTCCTCCGTCGTCGTGAAGGAGGCGCCGTACCAGGGAGAGTCGTTGGGTCCGTACCGGAACTCGCCGAGGCGGGCGGCGCGGATCAGCGCGTCCGCCGACGCGGCGCGGTCGCGGGCGAGCCCCTCGATCGCCCGGCGGCCGAGACGGGCCGTCGTCGAGGGCGGGGCGGGAAGAAGGGAGAGGCGTGAGAGCTCGCGCAGCGCATCCAGAACGGACACGCGAAGCACGGGGTCGCGGCGGGTCAGCGCGGCGCGGTAGTCGACGAGCACCTTGCGGAGCCGCACCAGCGCCTCGTCGACGTCGGTGACCTTCGGCTGGGTGGCCTTCTCGTTGCGGGCGATCGACTGGATGAGGTCGCGGCGGAGCGTGCGCGGCGTCACCGCGAGACCGGGCAGACCGGCCTTCGTCAGCCGCTGGGCGATGTCGTCGAGGCTCGACCGCCGCGGGCTCACCACGAGCACACGCTTGTGCTGGCCCACCAGGGCGCCGATCGCGTTGACGATCGTCTGGGTGCCGCCGGTGCCGGGCAGCGTCTTGACGACGAGCGAGTTGCCCGCGGCGATCTGGGCCACCACGTTCTCCTGCGCCTCGTCGGCGTCGAGCAGGAGGGTGTCGGTGGCAGGCGGACGCTCGTCCTGGCGGATGGGCTCCACCGGGTTGAAGGCGCTCTCGACCGTCGTGCGCGCGGTCGGGTTGCCGGCCAGCGCATCCAGCAGGACGGTGTCGAGGTCGCGCGCCTCTTCGCTCAGCGCCGGGGCGACGTCGGCGAACGACGAGGCGACCAGCCGCGGCTGGACGTTGAACCACGGCAGGTGCGATGTCAGGCCGCGCAGGCGGTCGATCACCGGCTGCGGCTTGAACACGCCGTTGCTGACGGCGAGCGCGACGAAGGCGTCCGCATCCAGCGTGATCTGGAACTGCTCGTTGAGGGCGCGCGCGAGCTCGGGGTTGAGGAAGGTGTGGCCCTTCAGCTTCAGCTCGAAGTCGCGGCCGTAACGGCGGATGGCGAGCGGGCGCAGCAGGATCGGCGCCATGTACTCCTCGGAGCCGTGCCGCCACTGCGCCAGGCCGATCGCCAGGTGCACCGACTCGATGCCGCGCACGGAGCGCAGCTCGATGCCCTTCGCGGTGATCGCGTTCGCGGCCGCGCGCGCGGTGCGGAGCGCCAGCTCGTCGCGGATGAGGCTGGAGAGCAGCGTGCTCTGCCCGGTGATGAACTGCGGCAGGCCGCCGGGATGCGTCGTGCTCAGCTCGATGCGCGTTCGCGGGCTGTCCTCGAAGTGGAGCAGCGGGGAGACCCCGCCGACCGCCGCGATCTCGTCGCGCCAGCGCTTCCACACCGGGTCGGCGATGTTGCCGGCGACCAGGGCCGGGTCGCCCAGACTGAGCGTGTGCGGAGCCGTCGTCGTGCGCGGGTTCAGGGCGTCATCGTCTGGGATGCCCGACATCGCGTCGTCATCCTCGGTCTTCCTGTCCAGTCGCCACACACCGACACCCTACGTTCACATCCCCGGAAACAGCGGGAACCCGGGCGGGTTTCGCGTCAATATCATGTGCCGGAATACCGGTGCCGGCCTCCAGGCGCACCCGGCGCGTCGCGACGTGCGACCGACGAGTGCGACACCAGCGCGATCGACGAGCGCGATCAGGGCGCCGGGGTGAGCGTGCCGTACGGCGGGAGCGCGCCCGTCACGACCGGCACCTGCAGGCCGACCGAGTCTCCCCCGCTCGTGACCGTCACGGTCGTGAGCGAGCCGGGAGCCGAATTCAGGTCGCTCACCAGGCTCTCGTCGTCCGGCGGGTCGCCGAGCTGCTGGGTGTCGCGCGGGTCGAGGGACACGGTGATGCTCTGCCCGCCGCTCGGCGCGATCTCGACCTGCTGGGTGTCGTTCCCCTGGTTCACCAGCGTGACGACCAGGTTCGCCGTCGCGCCGTCGTCGCTGGTGACCAGCACGGCGTTGCCGACGAACACATCCCCGACGGTGGCGCTCGATCCGACGCTGGCCTCCTCGATGTCGAGGGTGTCCTGCGGCGCGAACAGGTCGCACGCGGTCAGTCCCCCGGTCAGGGCCGCGGCGAGCGCCACGGCGCCGACGGTGCGGCGGAACAGCGGGATGCGCGAGAGGGTGCGGTACGACATCATCCACCTCCGAGGGACCACGGTGGCAGCACCCTAGCGTCCGCGCGGGCCGTTACGTAAGACGGGTCCTCTCGCCAGCCACGTCGCTTCCGGCGAGCCCGCGCCTGTCGCGCAACGCCACGACTCCGATCAACCCGCAGAGCAGGTAGAGCGACGCCTGCACGTCGAGCACCGGGATGATGCCGCCCGAGTCGGCGAGGAGGCCGCCGATGAGCAGCCCGACCGCCTGGGCGGCACCGTCGAGGGTCGTGACCGCGGCGATCACCCTCCCGAGGGCGCGCGCGGGGACGGTCGTCTGGACGAGCGTGATCTCACCGGTCGCCGTCGTCACCCCGGGGATGCCCATCGCGATGAACAGCCCGGCGTAGACCCACAGGGCGGTGGTGAACGGAGCGAGGTTCCAGGTGACGAGCGAGAGCGTCCCGAACACCAGGTAGCCGACGCCGATCATCCAGCGCGGGGCCAGCCGTCGCGCCAGGGCGCCGGTCACCAGACCGCCGAGCACCCCGCCGATCGCCTGGACGCCGCGGATGATGCCCGCGCCGGTGTCGCCTGCGCCGAGGTTCTGCGTCACGTAGACGAGGAACAGCACGAGGAAGAGACCCTGGGCGACGCCGGCGAGCGCGGCGATGCCCGCGAGCGTACGCAGCGTGGCGGAGCGTGCGATCAGCGCGAGCCCCTCGACCCACTCGTGCAGGATGCGCCGCTCGGCGACCGCCGCAGGCTCGCCGTCCGCTGCCCGTGCGGCATCGGCCTTCCGCCGCTGCGGGCGCACGAACAGGACGAGCCCCGCGGTGATGAGGTACGACGCCGCATCCGCGATCACGACACCCGGCAGCCCCCACAGCGCGAACGAGAGACCGCCGAGCGGGGAGCCGACGAGCCGCGCGAGGCTGTCGCTCACGGCGATCAGGGCGTTGCCGCGAGCCAGCTGGTCGGCGCCGACCAGCTGCGGGATCATCGCCTGCCGCGCGGGGTTGATGATCGCGCCGAGCACCGCCTCGACGGCGGCGACCGCGTAGACGATGCCCATCCGGTCGGCGCTCGCCGCGAGGAGCGGAAGCAGGAGCAGTCCCTGCAACAGGGCGACGATGATGATCGTGCGGCGGTGATCCCACCGGTCGACCAGCACGCCGAGAAAGCTGCCGACGAGGAGCATCGGGACCAGCTCGACCAGGAAGACGGTGGATGCGCCGAGCGCCGACCCGGTCGCCGACAGGGCGAACAGCGGCAGCGCGATCATGAGCAGCCAGTCGCCGGTGTCGGAGACCAGTCCCGCCGTCCAGACGAGGGCGAAGTCGCGGCGGAGCAGCGGCGAACGCTCGCGGGTCGCTGTGGCGGTCACGACGCGCCTCCCTCGGAGTCCGTGTCGTGCTGCTCGGCCGAGGCGCCCGCCGCCCGCGCCGCCGCGATCGCGTCCGGGTGCCGGAAGGCGTTCAGGTGCAGCGCGACGACATCGCTGCCCTCGGGCGCATCCACTCGTGTGAGGGCGATGTAGGGGCGGATGAGCGCATCCAGCCCCTGCATCAGCTCGCGTAGCTCCGCCGGCGTCAGTTTCAGGGCGTACCCCGTCAGCAGGCTCGCCTCGCGCCACTCGATCGGCTGCTCGTCGCGCTGAGCGATGGCGCGGTGGACGAGGGCCGCCTCGTCGTCGACCTGCCGATCGGCGAGAGCGCGCTCGACGGTGTCCGCGCCGATCGCGAACTCGGGGTCCTCGGTGCGGCCGAAGGTCAGTCCGGTCGACGACGACCGGTAGGGGCGCTCGCGGCCGTCCTCCGCATCCACCGGCTCCACCAGCCCGACTTTGGCCAGCGCCCGGAGGTGGTAGCTGCAGTTGGATGCCGTGGAGCCGACGACGGCGGCGCACTCGCTGGCGGTGCGTGGCCCGAACGACATCAGGTGGTCGAGCAGCGCCAGACGGAGGGGATGCGCGAGCGCGCGCAGCGCCCGCGGGTCGGTGACCGTCGTGCGCCGTTCGGGACGCGCGCGGTCGGCGTCGGCGTTCCCTTCCGACCCAGTTATGAAAGACATGTTTCAGATTGTGCCGCCCATGCTCTTTCACGTCAAGCAGGGAATGCGACCGGCTCCTCCGCGTTGTTGACCTCTATGAACGAACCCACCCGAGCGAGCGTCGGATTCCGGTCCGAGCGCGGCCCCATCCTGATCGCCCTCATGCTGACGACCGGGCTCGTGGCCATCGACTCGACGATCCTCGCGACGGCGGTGCCCTCGATCGTCCAGGACCTCGGCGGGTTCGCGCAGTTCCCGTGGCTGTTCTCCGTCTACCTGCTCGCGCAGGCGGTGTCCGTCCCCGTCTATGCGAAGCTCTCCGACACCGTCGGCCGCAAGCCCATCGTGCTCATCGGCATCGCGCTGTTCCTGGTTGGGTCGGTGCTCTGCGGGTTCGCGTGGAGCATGCCCGCGCTGATCGCGTTCCGCGCCCTCCAGGGGCTGGGCGCCGGCGCCATCCAGCCGATGTCCATGACGATCGCCGGCGACATCTACACCGTCGCCGAGCGCGCCAAGACGCAGGGCTACCTGGCGAGCGTGTGGGCCATCTCCTCGGTCGTCGGGCCAACGCTCGGCGGCGTGTTCTCGCAGTTCCTGTCGTGGCGCTGGATCTTCTTCGTCAACATCCCGCTCTGCATCCTGGCCGCGTGGATGCTCATCCGCAGCTTCCACGAGAGCATCGAGCCGCGGAAGCACCGCATCGACTACGCGGGAGCCGCGCTGCTGACCGGCGGGATGACGCTGATCATCCTCGCGGTGCTCGAGGGCGGACAGGCGTGGGCGTGGGACTCGGTGTGGAGCATCGGCTCGTTCGCGCTGGGCGGCGTCCTGCTGGTCGCGTTCGTCCTCGTCGAGCGGAGAGCAGCGGAACCCGTGCTTCCGCTCTGGGTGTTCTCGCGGAGGCTGCTCGTCACCACGACCCTGATCTCGCTCGGCGTCGGCGCCATCCTCATCGCCCTCACGTCGTACGTGCCCACCTACCTCGAGGGCACCATCGGCGTCGCCCCCATCGTGTCCGGCCTCGCCGTCGCCGCCCTGACTCTCGGCTGGCCGATCGCGGCCAGCCTCTCCGGCCGCTTCTATCTGCGCATCGGGTTCCGCAACACGGCACTGCTCGGGATGAGCATCGCCATCGTCGGTGCGATCTCGCTCGCGCTCACCTCGCTGACCCCGTCCGTCCTGTTCGTCGCGGTCAGCTGCTTCGTCGTCGGTCTCGGGATGGGCCTCATCGCCACCCCGACCCTGATCGCCGCCCAGTCGAGCGTGGCCTGGAACGAGCGCGGCGTGGTGACCGGGAGCAACATGTTCGCGCGCTCCATCGGCAGCGCGGTCGGCGTTGCCGTGTTCGGTGCCATCGCCAACGCGATCATCGGGGCGTCCGCCGGCGGCGCGCACGCCGCGGCGACCATCCAGCAGGCGTCGACCGCCGTCTTCGTCGCGGTCGCGATCGCCGCCGTTCTGACGATCGTCGCCGGCCTCGCGATGCCGCGCTCACGCGTGGAGGACGTGGAGCTCGGTCGGGCGCCGGCCGCATCGAGTTGACGCAACACGCCGTGCGCGCACTCGCCCGCACGGCGTGTTGCGTCAACCAGACCGGTTGCGGGGGGCGTCAGCCGTCGCAGCCGGTGCCGTCGCCGTCGCGGTCGAGGTCGTAGATGTCGGAACCCACCACGGTCACCGGTCCCTGCACGTAGGCGGGGCCGTTTCCACTGCCGCCCGCACAGTCCACGTCCGAGGCGATCGGCACGCAGGCTCCGGTGTAGTTGGGATCACAGCCTCCACCGGGCGCGGGAGCAGGAGCAGGAGCAGGCGCGGGAGGAGGCGGCGGGGCGGGCTGCCTGCTGCCGACGCTGGTGACCTGGTCCACGGGCGCCGTCGTCACTGTTTCGGAGACCAGCTCGCGGGAGGTCTCCACCCCATCGACGTACGTGACCCGATAGGTCTTCGTCTTCACGCCGTTGGCGCCGGCGGTGGTGACGGCCGACCAGCCGACGTCGTGCCCGGGGTCGTCGGCGTTCGTGGCGGCGAACGGGATGGCCTCGTCCGCCGTTTCGGTACGCACCTCGACGCTCGGCGTCGGGCTCGGCGTCGCGGACGGGGATGCGGATGCCGACGAGGTGGACGACGTCGCGGCGGCGTCCTCCGCCGCGGGATGATTGGCCGCGTTCGCCGCGATCCCCACTCCGAGGACCAGGGCCGCGCCGAGTCCGATCGCCGCCCATCCCTTCGCTCCTACGCGCGCCACATCCACTCCTTCGGGTCGATCGCCCGAGAACCGGGCGACACCTGAAGGCTAAAGAAGTGAGAACTCCTCGGTATAGCCCGCGAACAGGGGGTGGATGCGTCAGCCCGGCAGGCGGGTGAGCACGACGAACTCGTTGTAGGTGAACGCCTTGCCCGCGAAACGCGGCAGCGGGAACGAGTACTCCCGCTCGACTGTGAGGCCCAGACGGTCGGCGAGGCGGTGGAGGCCGTCGAAGTCGGTGAACGCGACATGGGTGGCGTCACTCGCGTAGCCGCGCTCCTGCGGCGTGATGAAGAGGACGTGACCGCCCGGCTTCACGTACGGCAGGTACGTCTGCACCAGCTCGACCGCGAAGTCCGGGTCGACGTGCTCCACGACGTGGGCGAGCAACAGCGAGTCGAACGCACCGGGCACCGCGTACTCGGTGGAGGGGAACTCGTCACTCGTGAACGAGGTCAGCCCGCGCGCCCGCGCGATCGCCACCGACTCCGCGTTGTGGTCGACGCCGACGCCGTTGTTGCCGAGGTGCGCAAGGTTGCGGCCGAGGCCGCTCCCCACATCCAGCACCCGTCCGAGGTGCAGCCGGCGGATGTTCCAGCGGTACGGCGCCTGTACGTTCAGCGTTCGGCGCCACCAGCTGGTGTCCAGGCGACGAAGGCGCTCCGCGTAGTCGGCGCCCGCGGTGTCGCGGCCCTCGTTCGGCTCCGCGCCGGTTCCGTGCCCTTCGGAGTCCGACGGCATCAGCTGGCTCGGTCTGTCGACTGCATGCGTCCACGGTAGAGCACCCGGTACAGCGCCTTCAAAGCAAAGTCCCCCTACGATCATGTGAGAACTGTCCACTGTTCGATGGGATGAGCTGAATGGCAACTGGCAGAGGGACGACTGGTCCTACCAAACGCGACCGCCGTGAGGAGGCGCGCGAAACCGCCAGGAGGATGCGCGAAGAGGCCGCCAAGAAGGCCAAACGGCGCAAGATCATCGTTCAGGGATCGGTCATCGCCGGCGTCATCGCCGTGCTCGCCATCATCGGCGTCGTCATCTTCACCACGGTGGGAACCGGGGGCGCCGGAGCCGCGAACCCGAAGAACATGGCCAGCGGCGGCATCCTGCTCGAATCGTCGAGCAAGGCCGTGACCACGCCGGCGATCCCGTCGGGCGGCCAGCCGACGCCGAACAAGATGGAGCTCGACGGCAAGACCGCGCACATCCAGATCTGGCTCGACTACCAGTGCCCCTACTGCGACCAGTTCGAGACCACGAACGACGACCAGATCAAGCAGTGGATGGCGGACGGCTCGGCGACGGTCGAGATCCACCCCGTCGCGATCCTCGACAGCGTCCAGAACAAGAACTACTCGACGCGCGCCGGCGCTGCCGCATCGTGCGTCGCCAACTCGCAGCCGAACAAGTTCTGGGACGTCAACTCCGCGCTCTTCGCGAAGCAGCCGGACGAGCAGACCGGCACCGGGCTCACGAACGCCGAGATCCTCAGCATCTTCAAGGATGCGGGCGTCAGCTCCAAGGCCGTCACCGACTGCGTGAACAACCAGACGTACGCCGACTTCGTCACCGCGATGACGAAGGACGCGACGACCAACTCGCAGCTGAAGAACCCGACGACCGGCGGTTTCGGAACCCCGACCGTCTTCGTCAACGGCGAGCGCTACCAGGGCGGCTTCACCGACGCCTCGCAGTTCGCCGCGTTCACGCAGGCAGCCGTGAAGGACGCCGGCTCGGGCAAGACCATCACCTTCCCCACCGCCAAGTAACGCGAGCTCTATCCGACAGCTCCTGAGTTTTTCGCCCGAATCGTCACGATCGGGCGGAAAAACTCAGGAGCTGTCGGCTTTGGACGGGGTGTAGCGTCGGGGGCGACAGGGCTGGAGAGCGGAAGGGACGAGGCGATGGATCGGATTCCGGAAGACGGCGTCGAGGGCGTCGAGGTCGGCGAGACGGATGCGGGCGAGACGCCCGGCTGGGCCGATCCGGCCGACGGCGACGTCGACTACGCGCTCAATGACCCCGAAGCCGAGGCCGACTTCGCCGACGAGCTCGTCACGAACGACGCGGTCGCCGGCGAGACGATCTGGCCGGGACCGGGCGACGGCAACGACGGCCCCACCGGAGGCCAGGCGCGCGAGGCCGAGCCGGTCTACGACGAGCACGGCGACGAGCCGGAGGATGACGGCGTGCTGACCGAAGACGACGTCGAGGAAGAGGGCATCTAGCCCAGCGCATCCACCACTCCGCGGGCACTTCGCTCGAGGAAGCCGACGATCTCCTCCGACGGCAGGTCGGTGCCGATCGCGCTCTCGACGAGCGTCTCCTCGGCGAACGCGATCCACGATCGCAGCGCGATGCGCAGTAGGACGGTATCCGGCACGCCCAGTTCGAGGAACACCGCGATCACGCGATCCGCCTGCTCCCCGCGGGCCTCCTCCACGACCTGGCGCACCTCTGTATCTCCCGAGGCGACGCCGCGCACCAGCGAGTAGAACGTCCCGCTGTGCTCGCGCACGAAGGCGACGATGCGCTCCAGCGTGTCGTGGAGGCGGTCCAGCGGCGCGAGGCCGGCGACCGGCTCCGTGGCGTGCAGCATGCTGTCGCGGGCCGTCCGCACGACCTCCCGATGGAGCCCCTGCTTCGACCCGAAGTAGTGGAACAGCAGCCCGCGCGAGACGCCCGCGCGCGCCGACAGCTCCTCGATGGAGAGCTGGTCCAGCGGGTTGTCGGCGAGGAACGCCACCCCGAGCGCGACGAGCTGCCCCCGACGCTCGTCCGGCGTGAGCCGTGTGCGCCGGTCGGTGTCCATGCTTCGAGACTATCGGCCGCCTCCCGAACGCTGAGGTGCCGGATCACCTATTGACAGCCTGTCAATAACGTCTAAGCTCGCATCTGGACCTGACTGCGCCGACGCTGTCAAGTCCCCCGAACAGGAGGATCGATGAAGTTCCGAAAGCTCGCCGGGTCGCACGCCGGACGGATCGCGCTCGCCGCCGTCCCTGTCGCCCTCGTCTCCACCGTGCTGATGACCGGCGTCGCCCAGGGCGCCGTCCCCGTCTCCTTCGCCGTCTCCGGCAGCCAGTTCCAGATCAGCGCCACCAAGCTCGACGGCACCGGATTCTCGCAGTACGCCGGCGTCGCGCCCGACACCGCGGGCAAGGAGCACCAGGTCGCCATCGCGAACATCAAGTCCGCCACGCTCTCCGACCTCTGCCAGGCCGTCGTCACCGACACCCCGCTCGGCAAGGTCGGGATGCTGATCACCGCCGGCGGCGGCGGGAACCCGGCCTCGGCCTCCGACCTTCAGATCGGCATGACCGACCTCAAGGGCGACTCCGAGTTCCACAACATCCGCATCGGCGTCGACGCCTCCACCGTGAACACCACGGCAAAGGGCTCTGCAGGCGACTTCGCGCAGGATGCGGACACGGTCACGATCACGAACCTCCAGCAGACCGCGTGGAGCACCCAGGCCTCCGTCTTCACCCTCAGCGGCATGCACGTCGAGCTGACCGACGGCTCGAAGGGATGCTTCTGATCGTGGCCCGCGCGCACGCGAACGGCCCGATCGCGGCCGGCGAGGAGACGACCGCGCCGAGCGCCCGCGCGCGCTTCCGCGCGTGGCGCCGCCGCCGCCCCTTCGTCGGCGGTCTGCTGACCGCGATCGGCGGCGTCGAGATGTTCTTCTCGGGGCAGCTCGACATCGGCAAGATCCACGTGCAGCTCGGCATCGAGGGGCTGCAGGCGACGATCATTCCGATCCTGCTGGTGCTGCTGGGCATCCTGGTGATCGCGATGCCCGCGCACGGCATCTTCTACGGCGTGATCGCGCTGGCGGTCGCCGTCTACTCGCTGGTCGGCGTCAACCTCGGCGGGTTCTTCATCGGGATGCTGCTGAGCAGCATCGGCGGCATCCTGACGGTGGCGTGGATGCCGAAGAAGGCCGAGGTGGATGCGGCGGGCGCCGAGGGGGACGACGACGCGCGTGCCGCCTCTTCGGCCGCTGAATCGCCGGCCGCTTCGCCCGCCGCTTCATCCACCGAAGGCACGATCGCATGAGGCGGGGCCGCTCCGGCATCGTCGCGGGTGCCCTCGTCGCGTGCATCGCCGCCGCCCTCGCGGGCCTCGGCGCCGCACGCGTGCCGACCGCGGCTCCCGCCGCGCTGTGCATCCCGATCATCATGCCGTGCAGTTCGCCGACGCCGACCCCGACGCCCACGCCGACCGGCACCGGCATCCCGGGCGTCCCCACGCTGCCGATCCCGGGCGCTCCGGGCGCGCCGACCGCGCCCAGCTCCCCCACCCCGACGCCGACGACTCCAACGGCCCCGGCCACTCCCGCGGGACCGGACGCGACCGCTCCCGTCTTCACCCAGCCGCCCGCGCAACTCGGCAGCAGCTCGCTGTCGTTCTCCGGGCTCAAGGGCATCAGCGTCGTCACGGTCCCGCTCGCCGATGGCAGCCGCGTCCCGGTGCTCAAGATCTCGGCCGACAGCATCACCATCGACGGCTTCAGCCTGACCGTCCGCAAGGAGACCGGCCCCAAGCTCGCGACCACCGCCGACCAGATGGCGCTCCGCGGCAATGTGCAGGTCTACCTCGACTCGGTGACCGCGACCGGCCCCGACGGTAAGACCCTGACCCTCGGCGCGGCCACACCTCCCCCGGCGGACGGCCTGCCTCCCCAGCTGCTGCGCGTCACACTCGGGCTCGTCGGGGTGACGGCGGACAGCATCCACTTCACCAACCCGCACCAGCACCTAACCGAGTAATAGCCCCGTCGCTCCCACCTATCCCGCTGACGCAACACGCCGTCGGGGTGTCGCCGTCGACGGCGTGTTGCGTCAACGGCAGGGAGTGGATGCGGGCCTCAGCGCCCGCGCCGCAGCCGTCGCCGCTCGCGCCAGCTGAGCGCCGCATACGCCTCCTGCTCGGCCCGCCGCCTCGCATCGGCCTCGCGGATGCGCTCGTCGCGTCGCTGCCGCCACCGGGCGACCTCCTCCTCGACATCGCGGGTGCGCGTAATCACGGGCGGGCCGCCCTGCAGCTGCCTGCGAGCCTCGATCACGCGCCGGTTGAAGCTCTCGAGGTGCTCCCGCACGGCGCTCTCCGACGCGAGCCGGTCGAGTTTGGCGTCGAGCTCCGCGTCCTCGGTGCGCAGCAGCAGCGCCGGCGGCCCGAGTCCGGTCAGCTGCTCGCGCTCGATCTTGCGGCGGATCCACCAGTCCGGGTCGTGCGTCCCGGTGAGCCCGGGCAGCGGCTTGCCCGCGCCGGGCAGGTTGTCGAAGTCGCCGCGGCGCATCGCCTGCTGGATGGAGGTCTCCACGATCTGCGCGCGCTGTTCCATCGTGGGCTGGCCGGGGTTGGCTTCCTCCACCGGCTCTCCGCGCGCCTCCGCGTCTCGTCGCAGGCGGTAACGCGCGGCCTCGACGAGCGGGTCGGACTCCCGAGGCGCGCGACGGATGTCGTCGCGGTTGCGGCCCATGCATCCACATTACGCCCGGCCGCCGACGCTCCGCCGGGGGTTGCGACCATCCCGTCGCCGGTGCCGGTGGCGCTGTCGGTGGCAGCGACTACGTTCGGCCCATGGAGTTCCGCATCGAGGTGCCGCAGACCGTGCTCGACGACCTCCGGCGCCGGCTGGAGGCGACCATCCTGCCCGAGCCGACGCCGGGCCCGGAGTGGTCGAACGGCATTCCGCCGCGCGTGCTGGCGGCGCTGGTCGACCGGTGGCGAACGGGGTACGACTGGCGCGCCTTCGAGCGGCGGGTCAGCGAATACGAGCAGCGGATAGTGCACGTCGAGGGCTCCGACGTTCACGTCGTGCGCCTCCCGGCGCGCCGCGCGTCCGGCCTCCCGATCGTCCTCACCCACGGTTGGCCGTACTCGTTCGCCTCGATGCTCGACCTCGCCGATCTGCTCGCGGAAGACCGCGACGTCGTCGTCCCGTCACTGCCCGGGTACGGCTACTCGGCGGCGCTGCCCGAGCCCTTCTCCGCCCAGGGCGTGGCTCGCCGGTGGAACACGCTGATGACCTCCGAGCTGGGATACGACCGCTATCTGACCTACGGAGAGGATGTCGGCGCGGGCGTGAGCGACTGGCTGGCGGGGACGCATCCCGAGTCGGTCGCCGGAATCGTCGCCACGCATGCCTCCTTCTCTGGGCGTTCCCGGCCGGGCGTCGAACTGACGGAGGAGGAGACCGAATTCCTGCGGTCGGTCGCCCGACCCGAGGAGTCCGGGTACGCGCACCTCCAGGGCACGCGTCCCGACACGCTCGCCGCCGCGCTCCTCGACTCCCCCAGCGGTCTGCTCGCCTGGATCGCCGAGAAGGTGGCTGCATGGAGCGACGGCGACGGGCTGGAACACTTCGAGGTGGATGACGTGCTCACCAACGTCGCCCTGTACTGGGTCACCCGCTCCATCGGCACGAGCTTCCGCCCCTACCGCGAGTCGCCGGACGACGACGACCTGCACCCGCTGATCGAGGTTCCGGCCGCGATCGTTATCCAGCGGCACGAAGCCGCCTACCCGCGGTCGCTCGCCGAGAAGAGCTACACCGACATCCGCTCGTTCGAGCGCCTGGAGCGCGGCGGCCACTTCACCGCGTGGGAGGCACCCGAGGCCGTCGCGCGCACGGTGCGTGAACTGGAGATGAACATCCGGAATTCATAGCTGCAGACCGGTTGACAACACAGGAAAGCCCTTTACTGTGTGCACTAAGCAACGGATGGCAGGCTGAACCGCAGGGGGCGGGCAGCTGTACTGCGTTCCCGGTGCGCGGCGGTCGGCTTTTTCGGGTGAGCCGGCCGTCGCTAATTCTTTCGCGGCCCTCCCTCGTCGCTCCGGACCTCGGTACGCTGGCCGCCGTGACGGATGACGAACACCTCCGGGCCGTGCGCGAACGCTTCGACGACCGCGCGCCCACGTACGACGAGAGCGCCATGCACCGCAACCTCGCCGCTGCCGTCGCCGGCTTCGTCGACCTGACCGGGGTGGAGGCGGTGCTCGACGTCGCGACCGGCACCGGCCTGGTGCTCCGCGCCCTCCGCGACCGCGGCTTCACGGGAAGCGCCACCGGTGTGGACCTCTCCCCGCGGATGATCGCCGAGGCCCGCCGCCACCTCCCGGACGCCGACCTCCTCGAGGCGGATGCGACCCGCCTGCCGCTCGGCGACGGCACGTTCGACCTCGTGACGTGCGTCACCGGACTCCAGCTGTTCCCGCATCCCGTCGCCGCCATCGCCGAGTGGACGCGGGTCCTCCGCCCCGGCGGGCATGCCGTCACGGCGACGTTCCTCACCTTCGATCCGTCGAAGCACCGCTCCGCCCCACCGCAGGCGTTCATCGACCACGCCCCGTTCGACTCCGTCGAGCACCTCGCCGACACCGTGGAGGCCGCCGGCTTCCGCATCGCCCGTACCACAACGTGGACGGACGGCGCCGACGAGCTCCTCCTCGCCGAACTGACCCTCCCCACCTCCTGACACCGCATCCCCCACCGTCGAGTCCGCACAAACTTGACGCCCTCACGGCGCGTCGCGTGCAAAGTTTGCGGACTCGACGGTGGGGGTGGAGCGGCGCGAGCGGTTAGGCGCGGGACTCGCGGGCGAGACGCCGCATGGTCCAGAAGCAGCCGAGGAACGCGAACGCCAGGGCCAAGACCACCTGCGGCAGGTACGCCTGCCACAGTTCGCCGTTGTTGAAGATGTTGTCCGCGAACAGTCCCCAGAAGTCCGGGTCGGTCAGCGCCTGGGTCAGCGGGATGCCGACCGCGCTGACGAGATCGGTGAAGATCCCGGCGAGCAGGCTGAGCACCACGGTCACGACCACGATCGCGACGAGCCCCCAGAAGGCGCCACGCGTGACGCGCGCCTTCGAACCGGCGCGATACAGCCACACCGCTCCCGCCGCGACACCCCACGACACGATGGAGGCGACGAAGCCGATGTTCCACAGGATGGTCCACGCGATCACCCCGGCCGGGATGATGACGAGCGCGAGCGCGAGGCCCCGGCCGACCCGCTCCTGCTGGGTGAGCGGTCCGCCGGGCGCGAGCGATTCCGCCGACGGGTACTCGGCCGCGGAAGGCGCGTCGGCATCCGCCGGCGGCGTCGCGGCAGGTGCCTCCGCGGGCACCGCTGCCGCCTGCTCCTGCGCCGGCTCCTGCGTCGGCTCCCCGGGCGCGAGCTCCCCGTATCGCGGCTGAGTTCGGTCGTCTGTCGCGTCGGTCACGCGTGTCCCCCATCCCGGCCTCCCACCGAGGCGCGGAGGACAGCCTCCCACACCCGCAGCCCGCGAGTCTCGCCCCGACCGCACCCCATTTCGAGGCGCACGCCCACGGTCAGGGAGGACTCACGCGACCCCGAACCAGCGCGCCAGCCGAACCTCCAGCTCCTCCTGCGAGTTCCCGACCCAGACCACGTGCCCGTCGGGCCGCAACAGCACCGCCGGCGCATCCAGCTCGTCACTGACGTCCGACACGAGATCGACCCGGCCCGCCCATCCCGCGACGCTGAGCGTTCCCGTCTGGTCGAGCAGCAGCCCGCGCCCGTCGTGGAGGTGCTCGTACAGCCGCCCCCGCGACAGCCGGACGTCACGCAGCCGCCACCCGAGCAGCCCGCCCGCGTCCGAGACCGCGTCCACCTCCCCTACGTCGTACCGCACCGCGATCCCGGCGACCTTCGCGCCGAAGAACTCCCGCACCCCGTCAACATCCATCAGCTCGGTCAGCAGCCGCCGCACCGCCTGCGGCCCGGGCTCCGGCGAGATCAGCTCGCTCTGCGCCCGCGTGATCGTGAGCACGTCCTCCGCCGCCGGGTGCCGCTCGCCGAAGTAGGTGTCGAGCAGCCCGTCGGGCGCCCATCCCCCGACCTCCGCGGCGAGCTTCCAGCCGAGGTTGAAGGCGTCCTGGATGCCGAGGTTCAGTCCCTGCCCTCCGAGCGGCGGGTGGATGTGCGCAGCGTCGCCCGCGATCAGCACCCGCCCGACGCGGTACCGCTCGGCGAGCCGCGTCGCGTCGGTGAACCGCGTGATCGAGCGCGGCGAGTGGATGCCGAAATCGGTTCCCGCAAACGCCCGCAGCTGCGTCCGGAACTCGTCGAGCGTCGGCGGCACCGACCGGTCCTCCGACACGGATGCGGCCGGAACGACCGCCCGGTAGAGCCCCTCGCCGTTGGGCCCGATCCCGAAGCCGCGGTGAATCTTACGCACCTCCTCGGAGACTGCGGCGATCTCCTCCGCCGACGAGGTCGCCTGGACCTCGCCGAGGATCCACTCGGTGGTCGCCGCCTCGCCGGGGAAGCCGATCCCGAGCGTCCGCCGCACCAGGCTGCGCCCACCGTCGCAGCCGACCAGCCAGCGTCCGCGCACCCGCTCGCTCGACGCGAGCTCGACCTCCACCCCGTCAGCGGTCTGCGAGAACCCGACGACCTCCGCGCCGCGGCGGATCTGCGCCCCCAGCTCGGCCGCGCGCTCGGCGATGATGCGGTCGGTGACGGGCTGGGGCATCCCGAGGATGTAGTCGTGCGTCGTGTCGAGGTGCACCGGCCGCGGGCTCGGGATGCCGGCGAACCGTCCACCGCCTGGGTAGGCCGTGCCGGCCGCGAGGAAACGGTCGAGCAGCCCACGCGAGTCCATGATCTCGATGCTGCGCGGGTGCAGGCCGAGCGACCGGACCGCGGTCGTCGGCTCCACGTCCCGCTCCAGCACCAGCACCTCCACGCCGTGCAGGCGCAGCTCGCTCGCCAGCATCATGCCCGTCGGCCCGCCCCCGCTGATGATCACGTCGAACACGTCAGAACCCATGCGTCTCCCCATCCTCGCTTCCGCCGCGCGCCACGATTTCACGCGCGACCAGCCATTCTGGTGGATGGGATGGGCCTTGCCGCAAGCCCCCGCCCGACCGGTATCCTGGAAATGCAGGAGGGGGCGTCATCTTTCCAGTCGAGCATCCCGAGGTCGTCACCCCTGTGGGATGATTTCGGCAGGCGCAGACCCGACGCGCGCCGACCGGAGCCGCCTCGATGCCAGACCATCGCCTCGCCCCCGTGCACGCGGTCGACCGCCCCGCGCTGTTCGAGTTGCTGGATGTCGGCGTCCGCGGCCCATTGACGGTCATCATCGCCCCGGCCGGGTCCGGGAAGACCGTGCTGCTGTCCCAGTGGACGGCCTCGCGCCCCGATCTCGCGGTCGCGTGGTTCCATGCGACGCGGGCCGACCGCGATGTCACGCATTTCGCCCGCCGCTTGGCGGCCGACCTCGCCGCCGCGCATCCCGCCGTGGCCGAGGTGCGCCCGGCTGCCGAGGCGACCGGCGGCCTCGGCGAGAGCTATCTCGAGGCGCTCGTCGGCGCCCTGGCAGAGGCGGGTGTCGAGATCGTGATCGTCATCGACGACGTCCACGTGCTCCTGCCCGAACTGGTGGACGACCTGTCGAACCTGGCCGACCGCCTCCCGCCGAACGCCCACCTCGTGCTCGCCTCCCGCTCGGACGCCGGGATGCGGCTGACCCACCACCGTCTACAGCACGCGCTGGTCGAGATCCGGCAGCACCAGCTGACCTTCGCCGACGACGAGACGGAGGACCTGCTCGGGCGGCTCACCGGCTCCGCGGTCGACCTCCGCACCGCCGCGACCGTCCGCCAGCACACCGACGGCTGGGCCGCGGGCGTCCAGCTTGCGGGGCTCACCCTGCGTTCGCGGCCGGGCGAGGATCTGGTGGCCAGTCTCGCGGAGTCCGACCGGTTGATCGTCGACTATCTGGGCGAGGAGGTGCTCGACGCGCAATCGCCCGAGCGGCGCGAGGCCCTCTTGCGGCTGTCCGTCGCCGACGAGCTGCACCCCGACCTGGTGGCCATCCTGACGGAGGCGGATCTCGGCGTGGACCTGCTCGGCAGGCTGGAGCGGGAGTCGATGTTCCTCTCCGCTCTTCCGGAGAAGCCCGGCTGGTTCGCCTTCCACGCGCTGTTCCGGAAACTGATGCGGATGCGCCTGCGAGCCGAGCATCCCGGCCTCGAGCGGACGCTGCTAGTGCGCGTCGCCGACTGGTCGCGCGGGCGCGGGGACACCGCGACGGCCGTCGAGGCGCTGCTGCGCGCCCAGGCCTGGGACGACGCGATGGAGCTGGTCGTCACCTCCGGCCGGGAGGTGTTCGAGCGCGGCTACGTCGCGACGGTGGCGCGGTGGCTCGGGACGGTCCCGGACGACATCCGGCGGACGTCGGTGGATGCGGAGATCGTCTACGCGATCACGTATGGGATGACGGGACGCGCGCGGGAGGCCGCCGAGTTCCTCCGCAGTGTCGCCGCGCGGTCGGACGTCGACCCCGGGCGCCGCGCGGTCGCGCTGGCGTGGCTGGGCGTCACCGTGCAGTTCAACCCGCCGGCGGAGACCGCCTACGAGGAGGCGGCGAGCGCCGTGGCGCTCCTCCTCGCCGACCCCGATCTGACCCTGCCGGACCTGCTCCAGCTGAACCGCCGTGACCTGCTGCTCGCGATCTCGCTGGTGGCCGCCGGGCGCGCGCAGCTGTTCCTCGGCAACCTGGACGAGTCGCAGGAGTGGATCGAACGGATGCTGAACTCGGCGGGCGGGCAGTACACGCCGTACCGCATCCACGCGCTCGGAAGCCTGGCCGTGGCCGACGCCTTCAGCGGGCGACTCGTGCGCGCCGCGGCCCGGGCCGATGAGGCCCTGCGCCTGGCCGAGGAGTCCGCACTGCTCGACCATCCGGCGACCGGGGATGCGCACATCGCGCTCGCGCTCGTCGCCGTCCGGCGGGGACGGCCGGGTTCCGGCGCGCTGTCGCTGCGGGAGGGTGTGCTGCGCGCTTCCTGGAACGCCCGGCTGCAGTTGCTGTGGCTGGCCGTGCTGGCCGAGCGGCTGGGGCTGCCGCCCGATGCAGAGCCCGAGGTCGCCGATCCCGTCACCGAGGCGCCGCCGATCGTGCAGGTGGAGTTGGATGCGCTGCGCCTCCGTCATGCCCGGCTCGCCGGACAGCCGGAGCCGGCGCACGACTCTCCGGCCGCGTGGTCGCCGGTCGCCTTCGAGGAGATCGTCGGACGGCTGGCGCGCGGCGACGTCTCGGCCGCCGGGCGCCGCCTCGACGAGTTGCCGCCCGCCGGACCGTCCGCGTCGATCGTCGAGCGCGTCGAGCGCGACGTCGCTCGGGGATGGTTCCTCGCCGCCGCCGGCGACCGCGCCGGCTCGGAGCTGCACCTGGCTCGCGCGCTGGCCGTCGCCGAGCCGGAGGGTCTGATCGACGTCTTCGTGCGCGCCGGCCGACCCGTCGCCGGACTGATCGAGGCGCTGCCCGGCGCACCCGACGCCTTCCGCCGCGAGGTCGTGCGGCTCGCGGGGCTGGTCGTGAGCACCCGGCCCGACGAGCTGCCAGATCCGCTCACCCGTCGCGAGCTGGCCATCCTCGCCTACCTGCCGACACGCCTGTCCAACGCCGAGATCGCGGCCCGGGGCTACGTGTCGTTGAACACCGTGAAGACCCACATCGCGCGCATCTACCGCAAGCTCGACGTGCAGTCGCGCGCGGCCGCGGTCGACCGTGCGGCGGAGCTCGGCCTGCTGGAGCCGCTGGACCTGGTCGACGAGCGCTGACGCCTGCACGCCGTTCCCACCGCACCTGCACAAGGTCACCCCGTTCGGGTGACGCCGCCGGCCGCCCCGCGCCTTAGCGTCCTCGATGTAGTGATGCGACTCTCGTGCCGGTCGGAGGTTCGGGCCCTCCGGCCGGCATGGGTTCGGGGAAGGAGCGGACGTGACCTACATCGATCTGCCCATCGGGCTGACGCCTCGCCGCGGGGCCGAGTTCCATCTGATCCGGTGGACGCGCGGACGCGAGGAGTGGACGGCCGAGACCATCATCGCGGTCTACATCTCGTCCACGCTGACCGAGTGGATCGTCGACCACCACGGACGCCGGATACGGCTGTCGCGCCAGGAGTGGCTGCGCTACCTGCCGTGAGTCGGACGCCTCGCCCTCCAGACTGGCAAGGCGCTCACCTCAGCAGGTCGGCGACCGCCGCGATCCCATCGCGGATCGCCTCGACGGACGTGTTGCCGAAGCCGAACACGAGCTGCGGGGGATGCGCGCTGCGCGTCGAGCGGTAGGTGCTCATCCCGTACAGCCGGACTCCCCGCTCTGCGGCCGCCGCGATCACGGCCTGCTCGTCGGCACCCCTCGGCAGGTGGGCGACCGCGTGGAATCCCGCCGCGAGACCGGTGAGCGGGAGGCGCGGAGCAGCCTCCCGCAGCGCCGCCGCGAGCGCATCCCGCCGTGCTCCGTACAGTGCGCGCATCCGCCGGAGGTGCCGGTCGTAGCGTCCGGACTCGATGAGCCGGGCGAGCGCGACCTGGTCGAGCGTCGGCGCACCGCGGTCGGCCGCCTCCTTCGCCGCGGTCAGGGCCTCGACCAGGTGCACGGGTGCGACGGCCCAGCCGAGCCGCAGGGCCGGCGCGAGCGACTTGCTGACCGTGCCGAGCGTGACGACGCGGTCGGGCGCGAGTCCCTGCAGCGATCCGACCGGCTCCCGGTCGTAGCGGAACTCGGCGTCGTAGTCGTCTTCGACGATCACGGCGTCGCGGCGCTCGGCCCAGGCGATGAGCGCGTGGCGGCGCTCCGGCGCGAGCACGACGCCGGTCGGCCACTGGTGCGCCGGGGTGAGAACGACGACGCGTGCGCCGCTCGCGTCCAGCGCATCCACATCGATCCCCGAATCGTCGACCGCGACCGGCACCGCCGTCCCGCCCGCCGCTTCCGCCGCCCGGGTGACCGTGCCGATCGAGCCGGGGTCCTCGACCGCGACCCGTGTCATCCCGCGGTCGGCGAGCGCACGGAACGTCAGCGCGATGCCCTGTGCGAACCCCGCGCAGACGACGACCTGGTGTGGATGCGCGCTCATGCCGCGCACCCGGCGGAGGTAGGAGGCGACGACGGTTCGGAGGTCCGCATCCCCTCGGGGGTCGCCGTAGTCGAAGGCGGCGTTGGGGGCGGTGCGGGTGGCCTCGCGCAGGGCCCACGTCCAGTCGTCGCGCGGGACGGTGCCGAGGTCGGGGACGCCGGAGGCGAAGTCGGCGATCCACCGGCGAGGCGGGTGAGGGTCGGGCGTCGTCATCGGTGCGCCGGGGGCCGTCGAAGCCCCGGCCGGCTCGACACGCAGGTCGGCGACCCGGGTGGCCGATCCGGTCTGGGCGACGAGGTACCCCTCCGATCGCAGCTGCTCGTAGCAGTCCTGCACCGTGCCGCGGGCGACACCGAGGCTCCGGGCGAAGTCGCGCGACGACGGCAGCCGCTCCCCCGCGCTCAGCCGTCCGGTCTGGATGGCATCCCGCAGCTGGGTCTGGAGCTGCGACCGCAGCGGCTCGCCCGAGTCCCGGTCGAGCTGGATCAGCAGCTCGGGACTCGAATTGGACCACTCCACCGCCATGGCAATGGATCTTACTGCTGAGCCACCCGGTTCCTAGTGTCGTACCCATGACCGCGACGACACTCACCACCACCGCCCCGACCACCGGCCGCACCGCCCGGCCGCGGCTGATCACCCGCCCACTGCTGCTGCGCTTCGTGTCGATCGTGGCGTGCTCCGTGGGGTTCTTCCTCCCGCTGGCCGTCGTGCCGCTGCTCGCCGAGTCGGCCTCGCCGATCGCGGGCGGCCTGGCGAACGGCGCGTTGCTCGGGGCGACCGTGGCGGGCGAACTGGTCTCGCCCTGGCTGATGCAGCGGCTGGGCGCTCGCGCGGTGCTCGCCGCCGGCCTCATCCTGCTCGGGGCTCCGACCTTCCTGCTGCTCGGCTCCTCCTCCGTCCCCGCGCTCGTCGCGGTCGGGGTGCTGCGCGGCCTCGGCTTCGCCCTCGCCATCGTGGCGGGCGGTGCCGTGACGGCCGCGCTGGTCCCCGCGGAGCGTCGCGGCGAGGGGCTGGCCGTCGCCGGCCTGGTCAGCGCCGTCCCGTCGCTGATCGCGTTGCCGCTCGGCGTGACCTTGACCGCCGCGGCCGGACCGGCTCTGGTGTTCTGGATCGCCGGGGCGGCGCCGCTGCTGGCCCTCGCAACCGTCGCCGGCCTGCCCGGACGGTCGCTCCGCCCTGCATCTCCGGTCGAAGCCGCATCGGCCGGCATCCTCGCCGGACTGCGCTCCCCGTCGATCCTCCGCCCAGCGCTCGTCTTCGCCGCCTCCGCCGCCGTGGCCGGTGTCGTCGTCACCTGCGTCCCCGGCGCGCTGTCCGGCGGTGCCGTCGCCTTCGGCCCGGCGCTGCTGCTGGTGCAGCCCGCCACCACGGCTGTCGGCCGCTGGGTTGCGGGCCGGTTCGGCGACCGCGTGGGCCACCGTCGGCTGTTCGTCCCCGGCATCCTGCTCTCGGCGGCGGGGATGGCCGCGCTGGCCGCGACCTCGAACATCCTGCTTCTGCTCGCCGGCGCAGCCCTCTTCGGCCTCGGCTTCGGCGCTCTGCAGAACGCGACGATCGCCGACATGTACGCCAACGCCGACGAACGCCAGTTCGGGACCGTCAGCGCCCTCTGGAACGCCGGCTACGACGGCGGAATGGCCGTCGGCGCCCTCGCCGTCAGCGCGCTGGCCGCCCTGATCGGCAGCCCGCTCGCCTTCCTCATCCTCGCGCTGGCCCTCCCGCTTGCGCTCACCCTGGTCCGCCGGCACCGCGCCGCCTGACCGAATCTCACGAAGGAGAAACCACCATGGGAACCATCACCGCCGCCATGTTCCTGACCGTCGACGGCTACACCGAGACCACGGACGGCGAACTGATCTCGCCGGACTGGTCGGATGACATGCAGCAGTACTGGTCCGGCGCGAACGCGCACGAGGGCCAGACCCTCCTCTACGGCCGCGTCGCCTACGAGTTCAACGCCGGCTACTGGCCCACCGCGGCCGCCGACGAGAACAACCCGGAGGACTACCGCGCCTTCGCCCGCACGATGAACGCCCTCCCGAAGGTCGTCGTCTCCAACACCCTCGAGAACCCCGGCTGGAACACCACCGTCGCCCGGGGTCCGCTCCCCGACGTCATCGCCCGCCTCAAGCACGACATCGACGGCGAGATCGTCGCCGTCGGAGGCCTGTCCCTGGTCGAGTCGCTCGTGTCGGCGGGGCTCGTCGACCGCTACCGTCTGCTCCTCATGCCGCGCCTTGCCGGAAGCGGGCGATCGGTGTTCGCGTCCGGTGGTCCGGGTGCCGACCTGGAGCTGGTGTCGTCGCGGACGATGGACACGGGGGCGCTGCTGGTGGAGTACGTAGCGCGGGGGTGACGGGTCGCCCGCGCCGTGATCGTAGCTGAGACTCGAGGGGCAGCGTGGCGTGAGCAGCGGGCCAGCGGCATCGCGGACCCCCCTTCGGGGGTTGGAAGAGGAAGTCTCATTTCTGAGAGCCTAAGAAGGCTTTGGAGGACCTATGCCTCCGCTGCAGATTTCCACACAGCAAAGGACCACGAATGAGCACCCTTCCTCCGCCGCCCGCACCCGAGCAGCAGTACGCAGCACCCGCGCCTCAGAAGACCGGTAACGGCCTCGGCATCGCTGCACTGATCCTCGGAATCATCGCGCTCGTCAGCGCCTTCATCCCGTTCCTGAGCTACGGCGCGTGGTTCTTCGGTCTCATCGGTCTCATCCTCGGGATCATCGGGCTGGTCCAGAAGAACAAGTCCAAGGGCGTGGCGCTGACCGGCACGATCCTCTCGGGCGTCGCGATCATCCTGTCGATCGTCATGTCGATCGTTTACACGGCGGCTTTCGCCTCGGCGGTCAACGACGCCGTGAACGATGAGATCAAGAAGCAGGATGCGGTCGCCTCCCAGCCCGTCGAGGTCGTTTACGACGTCACCGGAACGAGCACCGACACCACCATCGTGTACTCGACGTACGCGGATGGCGGATCGAAGTCCGAGACGGCGTCGAACACGCCGCTGCCGTGGACGAAGACGATCTCCGTCAAGAAGGGTGGCACGTTCGACTTCAGCAGCTTCTCCGTCACGGCGACCGCCGGCCAGGACGGCGGCGACGTCGCGTGCAAGATCACCGTGGGCGGCAAGGTCGTCTCCGAGCAGACCGCCACCGGGCAGTTCGCCACGGTGAGCTGCCTCGCCACGGGCACCGGCGACGAGTAAGGCTCTCGTGGGTCCCGCCGTACGCGCGGCGGGACCCATGTCGCTACGACGATGACGAATCCTCCTGCCGGCTGGTACCCGGATCCCGAGTATCCCGGACAACAGCGCTACTGGGACGGCTCTGCTTGGACAGTGAACCGAGCCCCGAGCGGCCCGGCAACGCCCCGCGACTCCTCCCCCTTGCGCAACGACGGGGGTGACAACGCTCGCCCCTCGCGTGATTCGTCCCTTGCGACGCTCGCGCTGATCCTCGCGATCATCGGATTCGTCTTCGGCGTGATCCCGTTCGCAGCATGGATCGCGTGGCTGTTGTTCGTGCCCGCGCTGGTTCTCGCCATCCGCGCCCTCGTGAAGGGTCAAGCGGGCAAGGGACAGTCGATCTCGGCGATCAGCGTCGCGAGCATCGGTTGGCTGATCGCATTGTTCGTCGGCATCGCATCGTTCGGGATCGCCGGCGGGGCCACCCCCGATGCCGAGCCGGCGGCCCTTCCGACCTCACCGAACGCCACTGCGCCGTCTCCGACCCCCACGCCAAGCCCGAACCCGGCCGTTCCGAGCCCAGCCCCGTCCGCCCCTCCGTCGTTGCCCGGCATCGGGCAAAGCGTCGCGAGCCGGAGCGGAGTCTCCTTCACCGTGACAGGCGTTCAATGCGGTCTCGGAACGCAGGATGACGTTTTCGGCACGGTCGCGCCGAAGGGCCAGTTCTGCAAGGTCGACTTCGTCGTCGCCAACGGCAGCTCGCAACCGCAGAACGTCTCCACGTGGGACGTCTTCGGGTACATCGGAAACGCCCGCTACGAAGCGGACACCAGCCTGGGCAGCTTCGGAGAAGACTCCTTCTCGACCACCGTCAACCCCGGGCTCAGCGTCAATTGCAGCGTCTACTTCGATGTGCCCGCCGGAGCCGGCCTCGACCGCGTGAAGCTGATCACCGGCTGGTGGGGAGGCGACGGCGCTACGGTGACGCTGCACTGATCGGCTCGGACCACACGGCCCGCATTCTCAGGCACCGGAGCGCGCGACCACCACGGCAAGTTCGGTTCGCGTCCGGACGCCCCACTTCGCACGGATCCCCGCGAGGGTGGACTTGACGGTCGTCTCCGCGACGAAGAACGTCTGCGCGAGTTCCGCGTCGGAGGCCCCGTTCGTCACCGCAATGGCGAACTCGCGTTCCCGAGGCGTGAGTTCCGCCATCTTCGCGGCGGCGTCGCGTCGCGCGGTCGCACTGCGCGCGTCCCGGACCCAGGCGGAGAGCTGGCGCGCCGCGCGCGGCGAGAAGGCGGCATCGCCGGCCGCGACCTGACGGACTGCTTCGATGATCCGGTGCGGGTCCTCGTCCTTCAGCATGAACCCGGCGGCTCCGGCACTCACGGCGTCGAGTACGCGACCGTCCTCGTCGAACGCCGTCATCATGAGGAAACGCGGACGAACGCTGTCGAAGGATTCGACGACCGCGACGCCGTCCATCCTTGGCATTCGGACATCACAGAGGACGACGTCGGGATGGTGCAGGGCGACAGCCTGCGCGACCTCATCGCCATCGGAACAGCGTCCGACGACCTCGATGTCGCCCGCAGCTCCGAGAACCGCGGCTACGCCGGCCGCGGCCATGGGATCGTCATCGACGACGAGCACGCGGATGTGAGGGTCGGTCACAGACCGGAGTCTATCGAGCGGTACAGCCGGCTCGCGAAACTCAGCTCGGCGGGGACCTCCACGGCAGCCATGCGACGATCGCGAAGGTGCCATCCTGGGTCGTTCCGGCCTGGAAGGACCCTCCCACCAGGGCGACCCGCTCGCTCATGCCGGTGAGACCGTGTCCACCGCCGACCGAGGTCGGTTGCGCGCCTGGCGTCAGCCAGTTGGTGGTCGAGATGGTGAGACCCGCCCCCGGTGCGCCCCTGACCTCCAGACGGATCGGCGTGCCCGGCGCATGGCGTCGCGCGTTCGACAGGGACTCTTGAACGATCCGGTAGCAGGCGTGCGCGACGTGAGGATCGCAGGACGCGGGGTCCGTGATCACCAGCTGGGCCCGCACGTCCGCGCCCTCCCGCAGCGCAGCGTCCACGAGCCCGGCCAGGTCGGCCAAACCGGTACCGCCTGCGGTCGGGGATGGATGCCGGAGAACCTGCACGACATCCCGAAGCTCGTCCAAGGAATGCTGTGCGGTCTCGCGAACCGCACGCGCTGCTGCCGCCGCTTTCTCATCCGAGCCCCCGACGGTCAGTTCCAGCGCTCCGGCGTGCAGAGAGAGGGAACTCAGCCGCGCCGCCAGTGTGTCGTGCAGCTCACGGGCCAGTTCCTGCCGCTCGCGCTCCCGCTCGACCTCCCTGTGGAGGAGCGCGACATTCCGGTTGGCCGCCTCCGTGCCGCGCTGGGCGACGTCGCGTTCGGATCGCAGCTGCCGGACGAATCCGAAAGCCGCGAAAGGGACGACCATCACCCCGGCGACGATCGGCACAGCCCAGTACAGCGCCAACCGCTCGGGGGTACCGGCGGCCGGTTCGCCGACGAAGTCGGAGAGCAGCGAGACGTGCGAGGCGACATCCCAGCAGAGCGCCACGACGGTGGCAAGGTAGGTGGCGGCCACGAATGCCCAGCGCCTCCATCCCGTCGTGACGGCGGTGACCGCGGCGAGGCTGACCAGCGCGGGAAGGGGCGTCGTCGGGAAGACGACCGCACCACCGATGGCGAGCGAGGAAACGAGCACCGGATATCGGTGACGCCACACGAGCGTCACCGAGACGGCGATCATGGCGAATGCCCCGACAGTGGCGAGCAGCTGAACGGGTGGGGCGAACGTCGATCCCTCACCGGCGTGTATTCCGCCCGCCGAGATGGCCAGCAGGGCGCACAAAACGGACAGTCCGACCGAACCGACGAGCGCCCATGCGCGTCGGGCGCGAGAAGGTTCCGCCGCGGTGCGTGGCCTCTGTGCGCTCGGCGCGGGCGGGGTGTGTGCCATGAACCGATCGTAGAGGCGGCGACTCGCCGGACTGCGCCGCCTTTCGGAGGGGCAGCGCCCCTCCTTTCGTCCGGCGGGCTCGGACCGAACCGGGGTGCCGAGACCCTCCCGCCTCACGATTCGCTTGGTGGGCCGAATAACCGGCATCGCATCCACCAGGAGGACCCATGTTCCGTCGAATCACCGCACTCGCCACCATTGCCGCGCTCGCGACCGGGCTGGCACTGACCGGCTGCAGCAGCACGCCGCAGCCGGCCGGGGGCGCCGGGGGCACGGGCGGCAATGCGTCGGCGCCCGCTGCTTCGGCGCCCGCTGCTTCGAAGCCCGCGGCGCCTGGCTTGAACACGCCCGTGAAGGTCGGCTCGTTCGAGTACACGGTCCTGGGGTCTCAGGAGGCGGGCACCACCGTGGGAACATCTCCGCTGACGCAGACCGCCCAGGGAACGTACCTCCAGGTGGATCTGAAGATCGCCAACACGGGCAACAGCGCCGCAACCTTCATCGTCAACTATGTGAAGCTCGTCGACGCCTCCGGGAAGACGTTCGACGCCGACCCGACCGCGACGCTCTACGCCAGCCCGGATCAGAGCGCCTGGGTCGCCGCCATCAACCCCGGCAACGCGATCCAAGGTCCGATCCTCTTCGACGTCCCCGCGGGCACTCAGGCGGCGAGCATCCAGGTGAGCGACAACGCCTTCTCGAAGGGGCAGACCATCACGCTGCACTGACGCGCCGGATCGATGGGGCGGTGGACGGTCGAAAGGCCCCACCGCCCCGCACTGGGGTGATGCTCACCGACTTCTCGCCTGACAGGCTTGCGGGATGGAAACTGCACCGATCACCGCCTGGACCCTTCACAACGAAATCCCCATTCCCGAGGATGTGACTCCTCTTCTCGTGGATGGCGAGCAGGCGGTGGCGGCATTCAAGACGTTTCGTGACTCGGCGATCTTCACCACCAAGCGACTGATCGTCCGCGACGCGCAGGGCGTCACCGGCAAGAAGGTGGAGATCTACTCCCTCCCCTACAGCTCCATCAACATGTGGTCGTCCGAGAACGCCGGCAAGCTCGACCTGAACGCTGAAATCGAGCTCTGGACGCGTGCAGGGCACATCAAAGTGAAGCTGGGCCGCGGCGCTGACGTTCGCCGGCTCGACAGCCTCATCGCCTGGGCGGTCCTGCACGCTCATTAGCCGGCCAGCGAGCGGACACCTCCGATGTCCGCGGTCCCTGCGACGATTCCTCTGAACACCCGTTCGATGGATCGGAAGCTGGCATGCGGGGCGAGGCGACCGTGCTGCACGCCGACCTCGACGCCTTCTACGCCTCCGTCGAGCAGCGCGATGCGCCCGAGCTGCGTGGCCGCCCGGTCATCGTCGGCGGCGGCGTTGTGCTCGCGGCCAGCTATGAGGCGAAGGCGCGCGGGGTGCGCACCGCGATGGGCGGCCGGCAGGCGCGGGACCTGTGCCCGGAGGCCGTCGTCGTCCCGCCACGGATGGAGGCGTACTCCGCCGCGAGCAAGGACGTGTTCGCGATCTTCCGCGATACGACCCCGATCGTGGAGGGGCTGTCGATCGACGAGGCCTTCCTCGAAGTGGGTGGACTCCGACGCATCGCCGGCACGCCCGAGCAGATCGCGACCCGGCTGCGGGAACGCGTTCGCGCGGAAGTCGGACTCGCTATCTCGGTCGGGATCCCCCGAACGAAGTTCCTCGCCAAGGTCGCCAGCGCCGTAAGCAAACCCGACGGCCTCATCCTGGTGGAACCCGACCGGGAGCAGGAGTTCCTGCTCCCGCTCCCCGTGGAACGCCTCTGGGGCGTCGGCGCCGTCACCGCGGAGAAGCTCCACCGCCTCGGTATCCGCACCGTCGGTCAGCTCGCCGAACTCGAAGAAGCCACCGCCGAGAGGCTGCTCGGTAGGGCGGCCGGCGCGCACCTGCACGCCCTGGCCCGCCTGCGCGACCCCCGCCCGGTCAACGCGACGAAGCGCCGCGGCTCCATCGGCTCGCAACGCGCACTGGGCAGCCGCCCGCGCACGCCGGAGGAGCTCGACCTCATCCTGACCCAGATCGTCGACCGGCTGGCTCGACGGCTGCGGGATGGGGATCGCACCTGCCGCACGATCGTGCTGCGGCTGCGCTTCGCCGACTTCGCTCGCGCCACGCGATCGCGCACGCTCGGCTTCCCGTCAGACCGCACCTCCGTGCTGCTGACCGTGGCCCGCAGCCTCCTCGCCGCGGTTCAGCCCGAGATCGCCGAGCGGGGAATCAGCCTCATCGGCATCTCGCTCTCGCACCTCGGGCGATCGGACAGCTTCCAGCCCGAGCTGCCCATCGACTGGGATGACGGCGCGCGTCTCGACACCGTGCTCGACGCGGTCCGCGACCGCTTCGGCGCAACCTCGGTCGCGCGCGCCGCACAGCTCGGTCGCGATCCCGGCTGGTCGACGCCGCTGCTCCCCGAACACCAGTAGGGCGACGCTCCCAGTTCGTCGGGGCCTGGGCATCGCATCCCGGACACAGCAAAGGGCGCAGCGAATGCTGCGCCCTTTCTCGTCCGGCTGACGTGGTTGCTGCGGTCAGCGGCTGATGTACTCGCCGTCGGTGTCGTGCTCCAGCGTGTAGTACCGGGTGCTGCCGGTCTGCGCTGACAGTGCCCACACGCGCTCGAAGCGCCCGCCGGTCGAGTCGTACTCGACGACGATGCGGTCTGCAGCGGTGGGGAGCTGCGCGGTCCACTGACGGGGGGAGCCCAGACCCTCGGCCTGGAGTACCACCTGCGGGCCTGCTGCCTGCGGGCGGCTGGTGAGTTCTGCCACCTGCGCGGCGTCCAGCCGAGCCTCGGTGATGGTGCGTTGCGTGAGTTCGACGTTCATTGCGACCTCCAATATAAATAAACGTTTAGTTGTATGGTAGGTCATGTCCAGGCAAAAGAAAAGCGGGAGGCGCCATGGCCAGACGGTACGACCGGGATGAGAGCATCCGCCTGCTCCTGGAGGCGAGTGCCGAGGAGTTCGCGCGCCATGGCGTCGGGGGCGCGCGCATCGAGCGGATCGCCGACCGGGCCGAGGTCAACAAGGCGTCCATCTACTCCTACATCGGCAACAAGGACGACCTGTTCGAGGCGACCCTGCAATCCAAGCTCGGCGAGCTGGCCAAGACGGTGGCCATCCAGTCCGACGACCTCGCCGCGTACGCCGGCGACCTGTTCGACTTCCTCACCGCGGACCCGTCAGTGGCGTGGCTGTTCGAGCAGGAGGGGCTGCATTACGGCGCGGACGACGTGCCCGCCCTTGCGGAGCGGTCCGACTACTTCCAGTCCCGGGTCGCCGCCGTGCGGGCCGCACTCGACAGCGAAGGGGACGCGGACGGCGATGCGGAGGCCACCTTCTTCTCGATCATCGCCATGTGCTACTGGTTCGTGGCAGCGCCACAACTGGTCCGGATGGTGTTCGGCGACGTGTCCGATGAGGAGGCCAAGCGCCGCTACCGCAGCCACGTCGTGGCGACGGCGGAGGCCATGGTCACGCGGCGAGGTAGTACCGTCCCGTAAGTAGGCGCATCGCACATCAAGGGAGAGAACGGGATGAGACCGCTTCGCTACGCCATCAACGTCACCCTCGACGGCTGCTGCCATCACGAAGCAGGGCTTCCCCCGGACGAGGAGTCGATGCGCTACTGGACCGCGGAGATGGAGCGGGCCGACGCCCTCATCTTCGGGCGGGTGACCTACGGGATGATGGAGTCCGCGTGGCGGCGGCCGGCCTCCGGCACCTGGCCCGAGTGGATGAATGAGTCGCAGCTCCCGTTCGCCGAGGCCATCGATGGGACGAAGAAGCACGTTGTATCGAGCACGCTGAACGAGGTCGACTGGAACGCCGAACTGCTGCAGGGCGACGTGGGGCAAGCGGTGGAACGGCTCAAGGAGCAGCCCGGTGATGGCCTGTTCGTCGGCGGGGTGACACTCCCCCTCGCGCTGGCGGATCTGGGGCTGATCGACGAGTACGTGCTCGTCGTGCATCCCATCATCGCCGGGCACGGGCCGACGCTGCTGGCGGGTCTGCGCGAGCGCATCCAGCTGGACCTCGTGGATCGCCAGGAGTTCCGGTCAGGGGTGACCGCGCTGCGATTCCGACCCAGCTAGCGGGAGCGCGGGATGATGGACTCATGCCCGCCCCTCACCGCCCCGGCCTTCAGGTCGACTCGGGACTCACCATCCCCGAGTCCGAGCTGTCGTGGCGGTTCTCGCGGTCGTCGGGCCCCGGCGGGCAAGGGGTGAACACGGCCGACTCCCGGGTGGAACTCGTGTGGGATGTGGCGGGTTCCGCCGTTCTCTCCCCCGCGCAGCGCGATCGGCTCCTCGAGCGTCTGGGCGGTCGCCTCGTCGACGGGAAGCTGACGATCGCCGCATCCGAGCACCGCGCACAGTTGCGCAACAGGGAGGCCGCGCGCGCTCGGCTGGCCGACATCGTGGCCGACACCCTCCGGCCGCCCGCGGCGCCGAGACGACCGACGAGGCCGAGTCGCGGAGCCCGGGAACGGCGCCTGGATGCGAAGAAGCGGCGCACGGACATCAAGCGGCTGCGTCGCCCTCCTCACGACTGAGCGTCTCGGGATTCGGGCGGAGCACCCACGGATCGCCACAGGAGACGTAGCCTCGCATCGTGAAAACGAAGTGGTTGTTCCTCGTCATCGGCATCGTGCTCGTCCTCATCGGACTGCTGTGGACGCTTCAGGGGCTGAATGTGCTCGGTGGTTCGGTCATGAGCGGGTCACCGGTGTGGGGCACCATCGGCCCCATCGTGCTCATCGCCGGTGTCGTGCTGATCATCGTCGCGCTGGTGCGCCGGCGCCGGCGCTCGGACACCTGAGGACACCCGCGTTTTCGGCGGCGAGCTGGATGCCGTGGCCCGGGGACGAAGCGGACGACCGCTCCTCCCCCGCACCGCCTCGGTGGGTTGGGTCAGACGCGCCGGCTTCCCGTGAGCATCCGGACGAGGAAGACGATGGCCGCGATGACGAGGAGCACGATCCCGACCCAGAGCAGGAAGTTCAGCGACGAGACGAACCCTCCCGTGAGCAGGAGGATGATGGCGATCACAGCGATGATGATGAGCAGGATATTCATCAGTTGACCCTTTCTGGTCGGGGGTTGATGGCTCCACGCAACCACCGGCGAGGTCGGGGCGCCTCACCCCTAGGGGTGTAATGTGCGGCCATGTCGGCAGCCCCGGACGTAGCCACGAAGCCGTTCACGATCGCCCTTGTGGACGACTACGACGTCGTGCTGCTCGGCCTCGCGCACATGCTGGATGACTTCCGCGACCGGTTGGTCGTCGCCGAGATCGACGCGAACGCCCGGCTGGATGAGCCGATCGACGTCGTCCTGTACGACGCGTTCGCGCAACCCGAGTCCGGTCACGCGCAGATCGGCGAGCTCGTCAGGAACCCCCGAGCCCGCCACGTCGTCGTCTACACGTGGAACTTCCATCCCGAACTCATCGAGAGCGCCAGCGCTCAGGGCGTCCACGGCTACCTCTCGAAGACCCTCACAGCCTCAGAGCTGGTCGCCGCCCTCGAAGCCGTGAACTCCGGCCAGATCGTGGTGAGCGACTCCCCCGCGCGAGCCCGCAGCGCCGAGGAACTCGACTGGCCCGGCAAAGAGGAGGGGATCACGGACCGCGAGTCCGAGATCCTGGCCCTCATCACGCAGGGCAAGAGCAACGCGGCCGTCGCCGAACTGACGTACCTGAGCCCGAACACGGTCAAGTCGCACATCCGCAGCGTCTACCGCAAGATCGGCGCGAGCAGCCGCACGCAGGCTGTGCTGTGGGGCGTGGAGCACGGGTTTACGCCGGACCACCGGAGGATCGAACGGTGGGTGGGTGGGCGGTGAGGATGGCGGCGCTCTAGGGGCCGGCGTGCTGGGGCCCCTAAACCGCAACGCCCTTTGCGCCCGGCTCGGGTTGAGAGCAAATAGATCGGAACGGGGCCGTAGGCACCGACCGGGCACGCACCCGCAACGTGTCTTCGCCGAAGTACTTGCGGCCCCTTCGGATGGAGCGCTCGGGTGCTCACGACTGCGACTCAGGACTCTCGCTCCTGCATCCAGAGACAGGCCAGACCCCTCACGAGCGGCTCAAGCGGAAACACAGGACCCGCTGTCATATGCGTCCGTCAGTTGCCCAGTCGGTGCAAGAGACTTTCGACCTCGGTCTATGGCGAGATGATCCCGCCTCTTCAAGACCGCGACAGTAGCTGGGCGTGATCGACGAAACGTAGTCATCGTCCTGCCGGAGCGCCACGTGCGTCCGTCACCGCGTCATTGGTTCGGTTGGAGGGCGATGTGGGGGTGGAAGCCTGGCTTGACTTCCACCCCCAAGCCCGTGGTGAACTATGTCGTCATCGTCGGGCTAACGCCTACTTGCCCGAGTTCGCGAGTGCCGCCTGATATGCGGTGGCGACGACCTGATAGGCGAGAGGCGCCTTACCGACCCGCACCGGATCCCAGTCCAGAGCAGAGACTACTGCCTTGTACGCCTCCGCGATCTCTACGAGATGCTCCCGCACGAAGCTAAGCGGTTCGACCCGCCACTCGATGTTGCCGTCGGCGGTTTGGATCATCAGCTCCCGTACGCCGTAGATCACGGGGTACAGGAAGCCGTCCGGGCTAGCGACCGGGATCGGACGGCCCTCGAAGTTCGAGGTCTTCGGCGATTTGGACTGATTCATCTTTTTCACCGCGCCAATCCGGCCGTACTTGCCATCGGCTTTGTTGTACGCGTCAGGAAAAAGTTCCTCAATGAGATCGAACACCTCAGGCATCTTGGCCGCCACCTTCAGCGCACTGCGGACACGCTGGTTGCGCAACTCGAACTTGCCGTCGGCCTGAAACGTGACCGCCTCGAGGCGCATGAGGTCGTCGAACTTGATGAGGGACTCTCCCTTGTTCCGGTAAAGGTTCTGCGGGATCGGAGCAACAACCGGACGCACCCCTTCGTCAGTCGGCATGGGCTCCAAGAGGCTCAAGGGGATCCAGCTCATCGCGATCAAGTCCGAGACCTTCACCGGCTGACCTTCTCCGGTCTTCCATTCGATCCGGGCGCTGATCTTAGGCGGCAAGAGCTGCTTGAGGTCCTCATAGAATCCGGCCTGATTCGACTTGCCGGCGACAACGAGCTCGGCATTGTTGTTCCGCGCCGCACAGATCTCAAGGATCGACGACTGAAATGCGTCTACGATCGCAAGGTCATCGGGGTCGCTCGGCACGATGAGCTCGACAGGGATGAGGAAGGCGAGCTCACCGTCCTCTGTCGATTCGGACTGGCCGAAAGCAGAGGGCTCACCGCGGAGCGTCTTGACCGCCTCGGCCTCGTCCAGCCACAGGGCGCGGAACGAGGCCCAATCCTTTGCCTTGCGGACCTTCGCGTCGGGAACCCCGGCCGCACGGAGGATGTGAATGCCGATCGCCATCGTGTTGTGTCCGCCGTCGAGGATGCCCTCTTTGCCGGGCTCAGTGAAGACCGCCTTCACACGACCGCGGTCGAGGACGTCGAACTCGGTCGCTCCAAGAAGAACACCCTTTGTCTTGAAGGGAAACTCCTTCGGCGTGGTCTGAATGGACTCGATGATCGCGTTGGTGACGCGGCCGACACGGGCCGCCCGGGGATTCGCTTCTAAGTCGAGAGCGTCGATGATCGCAATGAAATGCCGCGCCCGCAAGAATCCTGAGATCCGCGTGATTCCGCCGGCGGTCTGCCGGGCGAGCTGCTCAAACTTGATCGTGACGACGGTAGGGATAGTTGCAGTGTTGAAGGTCATTCTCGTTCTCCTATGTGATGAAGAAGAACCTCTGGCCCGGAAACCAAAAAAGCCGACTTGCGTCGGCTTCTGATATCTCAATCGTGCGGGATGCGCGGTCTTTGGGTTATCCAGAAGCCCTTTCGGACTTGCAGTAGTTGTCGCCACTCCTCACGGAGCGGCCGGTGTTGCGGTATTGCCCTGCCTTCCTTGCGGAAAGCAGTTTTAGGATGGCAGGTGGCCGCGATCCTGTCAAGCAAGACCTGTCGCCCGCTCCCGTTCGTCAGGATCCTGACAGCGAATCACTCTTAGTACCCATTGCCGCAGGCGGGCCCGCCTGCGGCAATGGGCACGGGACCTTTCGGCACACCTTTGCGATGGCTTGCTTCCCTGTCGGGCTATCCGTGTGTCCCGCCGCGAGCTCTCAGGTCCGCACCGGCGTGCTGAAGTAGCGTGCGCACGCGCTGGATGCTGTACCCGGTCGTTGACGCAATATCGCGAATGCTTTGGCCGGAGTCGTAAAACGCCCGCACAAGCTTTGCGAGCTCGTCCGCCGCTTCGCCGTCGATGCGCTGGTGTGGTGCGAGTTTCGGTGCCTGATCGGGTAGCCAGGCACGATCTATCTCGCCTCCGCTGTACCCCTTCTGCTCACGCCCTCGCGGGTCGACTTCGTCCGGCGCTTCGTCCCCAAACACATGCCACCCTGGTTGCGCGCGGCGAGCGAACATCTCAAGGAACGGCCCAGGCGAGCACGCCTCGATGAGAGGGTAGAACTCATCCGGCTTGCGGCTGTGCTCGCGCTTTCGGGTCTCAACCATGTTCACCTGCGAACGCGCCGGGGCCAATGTGCGCATAGAGCCACGCACTCCGAAAAGCAGAATTTCGGTGACGTTCCGAAAATAGAAACCCACTCCCCGGCCGTCCGGACCACCATCCTTACGTCGCTTGGCCCAGATGATGTTGCTGATGTAGCGAAACCCCCACGACTCCATGACGGCGAGGCCATCCGGGAGGAGCGCGTTCGGTACCCACAGGTAGAGGTGCGCGTTCTTCGCGACGTGATCTGCGACCGGCAGCGCCTTGATCGAATCGAGCGTCATCGTCGAGTAGCGGTCGAGGCGCCGGTGCTCGGGGGCGACCTTACCGGTCCTATTTTGGAATTGCCACGGCGGGTCGGCGTAGACAGTCTTGAACCCGCCTTCGACCGTCGGTAGCGGCGGGGGTGCTTGCTCCTGACGAAGCGGTGCGATGGTTCTCTGGCGAGCGCGAGTCGGCTCGACGATCGATGTCACAGTGCGGTCTCCAACTTGGATCTTGGGAATGACCCTACTTTAGATCTTGCCTCCGACCTTGTATGCGCCGGACGCCGCGTATGTCGCAATCCACGACGCCCGACAAGCCACCGATAGCATCAGCCCATGGATGTCGGCCTTGAACATATGTCCCTGACACGGAACACAACCCTCGCGAGTCTGACGACCACCGCGGGGGCGATCACGCCCGGAATGACCCTGCAGCAGGTGATGGATATTGCCGACGCCAACAGCGCGGAGTCAGCCTCGAGCTGGATCGAGAGCATGTTCACCTTCAATAACGGGGTGCTTGCGGACGACGCATGGCTCCGGGCCGCACGCGCCGGCGACACGGACACCGCTAACGCACTGGCCTGGGCGGCCCGCGTTTTCGCAGAACCCCGAATTGCCGAGGTGGTGGAAGACACCCTAGCTGGCGTGGACGGGACATTTGATCCAGCCGGTTTCTCGACGGATGTCGTCGAGCAGGCGTTCGAACGCCTTGGAGTCGGAGCGCAGGCTCGTAAAGCAGCCTCGTCGCTTATGAACCAGGCCGCCGCTGTCCCTCTCTTCCAACCCCAGCGCTTTGGTTCGACGATTGTGCAAGCGACCCGTTTCCTGCCCACGGCGCAGTTTGTGCCTGCTGTGGTCGAATTCCTCGAGGAGCGCATCCGTGGCCAGGTAAGCAAAGTGGTCGCGAAGCGGGGAGACTCGGTCGAGCTCGCCCTTCTATGGAAAACGAACCGTTGGTTCGGACTGACCAAGGACGAGTTCCGCGCAGCGGCGCATCCCCGCGTGACCACGTCCCTGTCATCGCGGGATGCACTCCCACCCGGCTTGCGCGTGCTGCATGAGGAAGCGCGTCGGAGAAAGCAGGTCGTTTTGCAGGGCGCACCCGGTACCGGCAAGACCTATATCGCCAAGCGCTACGTCGAGTGGGCATCCGCTGGACGCGGCAACGATTCGAACCTCTCGGCCATCCTTGCAACCCTGCCAGCAAATGAGCGCAACCCGTCTGACGTCGCGCAGGCAGCCATCCGACAGGGACTCACCGCAGTTTGGGACATTGCGCAGTTCCACCCCAGCTACGGGTACGAAGACTTCGTCCGAACCCTCGCACCAGCGCCGACCGCCAACGGCGTTACTTTCCGCGCCGAGCACCGAGTGCTTAGCTTTCTCGCTGCGGTCGCTGTTGAGTTGCGTGAGTCCGGGAGCGACTGCGACGTGATACTCATCGTCGACGAAGTTAACCGGGCAGACATCGCGAGGGTATTCGGGGAGCTTCTTTATGCCCTCGAGTACCGTGATTCCCCGGTTCGCACGCCCTACACGGTGGATGGCGACGCCTCCATGACCCTCCCCTCGAATCTCATTTTGCTTGGGACCATGAACACCGCCGACCGCTCGATAGCGCTCATCGATTACGCCCTGCGACGGAGGTTCACTTTCATTGACCTAGAACCAGATGGCGCCGTCATCGACAACGCTGCCTGGCGTGGCACCACTGATCGAGACGCGGCTCGACACCTGTTTGATGCCGTTTCAGGGTTATTCACGCCGGCCGATAACAATGTCGCACTCGCGGTCGGTCACTCGTACTTCCTGCCCTCGGGCGACGCCGTAACGGAAGCGGACTCTCTTAGCTCCGTGGCGCGAAGGTTCGCGTACGAGGTCGTCCCCCTGCTTAATGAGTACGCGGCGGAGGGGCTTGTCGACGCGACCAAACTCGCCTCCGCGCTGAGCACCGTCGGTGTCGTGGGCAATACGGACAAGCAGGAGGCAGTTGAAGACGCCCTGTTGCTGTGGCTCACCGAGGCGGAGCCAATTGAGGCTGAACCTCTCGGCAATGAGTGACCACACTAAGGCTGCGGATTGGTTTGTCGGCAAACCGATTCTGGAAATTGTCGAACAATCAACGGTTCGCGCCACGGACGCACTCGTTGCTTCCATCGCGTCCGACCGCTGGCAGGACCTCAACCTGTCATTCCAGAAGACGCCTGGGGACGCCGATTGGCTGGTACGGGCCAGCGACTTCACAGGCATAGCGCGGCTCAACATCCACGGAGATCCCGTCCATCTCCGGGTCAGTCCGAAAATCGACGGACTCGACCTCTTCTTCCTCGCCGATTGGGCCTACGGAACCCAGAGCGTTGGCAAGAAGCTCAAGGACGCGAGGGCGAACCTCGCGGCGCTGCGATCCGAGCCGGCCGCTTGCTTGCTCGGCTGGTACGTCGCCGAAGTTCTGACGTTTGCAACGCGCTGGCTTCGTCGGGGCTATGTGGTTCGCGAAGAAGACCTAGTTGGCCGCGTGCGCGGTCGGATCGACGTCGCACGGTACCTAAGCCGGTCTGTTGCTCAGGGACGGCCGCACGTAATTCCCGCTCGTTTCACCGAACCCTCGCAAGACACCCACGCCAACCGCTATTTGAAGGCCGGGCTGCGCCATGTGGCAGTGCTCTCACGCAGTGTTCCACTTGAGAATGCCCGCTTATCGCTCGATGAGCTAACCCGTCGTGCTCTGTCGTTGTTCGCTGGAGTGGGGGATGTGCCTGCTCGTCCGGAGGACGCGCACCGCTTCAACCTTTCCGGCCCCCTTCGCCACTATGGGCCGATCGTGAAATTTACCACCGCCCTTCTGGAAGGCGCGTACGTATCCACCGAGATCGGCGGCCACGCTCAAGACGCCATCATGTGGTCACTCAATGGTCTGTACGAACAAGCACTGGGCAACGTGCTTGACGCGTGGCCCGGTGCGTCTCGGGTGCGCGGCCGCCACCGCGCTACCCTTCTCAGCACCGACGGAGCCGTCAACGGGTCAACGCCAGTGAAACCCGACTATGTCGTACGGCGCGCGGATGGCGTCGAGCTTGTCCTCGATGCCAAGTACAAGAACGTCATACCCGCCGCCAGTCCAATAAATGACGAGACAATTGACCTCACACCAGCGCGTGGACAACGCATTCGCGTACGACGGGCCGACATCTACCAGGTAGTCGCATACGCACGTCACTCGGGCTTGAGAACCGAAAAAGTAGCTCTCCTATACCCGATCTCCCTGGCGGCTGGCGACGCGTATCCGGGCCCCCTCCACGTCAAGGAGTTCGACCCTGTCTGCCATCTGGTGTTCTTCGATGTCGGGCCGAATGCAGACGCGCACCGTGAGGATCTCTACCGCGCGCTCGACCAGATCTAGATCGCTTCAACCATCTGCGTATCGAGGGAGCCAAAGGAATTCTCCGACGAGGGAATGGGAATCCAAGAAACCATGCGCGATGACAATCAAGGATGAGCAACAAACGGAACGGTGTGGAGTTAAGCGGCCGCGCTCATTGTGAATCGAGCGCCTTGACCTCGGTGAGCAACCGCACGAGGTGTTCGTCCGACATGTCTAGGATCGGCTCGTACATAAAGGAGTTCACGTGGATGTGTTCAGGTGTCATTAGGACGACACCATCGATGGTCCTGATCGCGAGCACTTCAGAGGGAAAGTCCTTCTTGTATCGCGCCAGAAGCTGCGGCGTCTGATTTGCACGCACTGCGGCGAGAAACTCCGGATCGTTGATCGCTTCGACCATGTGCTTCTCAGCCGTAATGCGAATGGCGATCGAAAGTGCGATCTTGTTCGACAGGTTCAAGCTGGTGCTGTCGCCGACACAGGCGTCGGCCTGTTCCATGACCATCTGGATGACGGCACCGGCCTGGTCGTGCCATTGCTCGAATGTGCCGAACAGCTTATTGAAGATGGCGTCGAGGTCCGCCTGAGTGATCGATGCCGTGTCGGCTTTCCAGTGCAGGAGTGACGTGAGCTTTACGTAGTCGGGGTCTTCCTCCCCACGGGTGTACTCCAGCAGGTTGCGGATGAACGGGATGGCGGCGACCCGCTTGCTCGCGTCGACAAAGAAGTTGGGTTTGAAGTCCTTGATAAACGGATTCTTGATGCCTGCAGCCTTGACGAGGGCGACACCTTCCTCGGTCTTCTGGGCCATCAAGCACTGGTTGTACGGGACAAAACGACTTTCGAGCGTTCTATAGAAGTCAAAGTTGTGCGTTAGCACCACCAGTCGAAAGTTGGCGACGTCCGCGATGTCCTTTAGATACTGGATGATCGCGTACTTGTTCTTGTAGTCGAACGAGTCGGCGATGTCATCCACGATGAAAATCGTCTCTCCCGGTTGATTCTTGCGCCGCTCGACTTCGAACAGAACATTCAGGATGTATAGAGCCTTCTTCTCGCCGGTACTGAGCACCTCGAGGAGATCGTCGCGCTCCACTTCGACGCTATCGCCTTGGTCCTCGAACTCGAAGCCGAGCTTCGCCACTGTGTCGAGGCCGAGCACGACGTTGGTGCGGTTCTTTGCTGCGAGGGTGAACGGAACGAAGAACCGCCGGTTAAAGATCTCGATGACTTCTTCCCATTGGCCTCGCTGTGCCGCCGCTGCCGCCTGAATCTCCTTCTTTCGGACTTCAGCACCCCGGAAGCACGCAACGGCCTCACTGTAGAGTCCCTCATTTGCCTTGAGATAGGACTTCCACACTCGTTCTTTGAACCGGTCAACGTTGATGAGCTCAGGCAGTATGGACTGGTTCTCAGAAATGAAGTCCCAGAAGCGGCGAACCTCTGCATTTCGCGTGAGCTTAGTTTCGATCGCGGCGAACGTCTTACGAAGCGCGGGGTCATCGCTGATCCGGTCCTTCTCGAAGTTGATCAGATCAACCAAATCCTTCTGACTACGGACGGCTTTACCTTCCGAACCGTCATGGAGGATGACCGTATGGTGGGCGTCGAAGAAGCCGTTGGCACCCAGACTCTTCGCGATAGTTTCGGCGTTGTAATAGCTGAATGTGTTGCGACTGAAGTAGGTCGAGGCGTCGAGAAGCTCCTCGAATCGTTGCACGTAGTCGGCCAGAGTCTCGGCAAAGTCGTTCGTGGCGAGGAGAGTAAGTACTTTATCGTCGAAGAGCGTGTCGTATGGCAGTTCTGCGTAGGGTGCTTCCTCATCTTGAAGTTCTTCCTCTACGCGCAGCAGCGAACGGAAGAAGCTCTGGTCGTCCCTCGTGAAAGCGAGAGATACCTCCCGTACTACGTCTTTCTTAGTAGATGCCTGAACCTTCAGGGCGGCGACGAGCTTTGCCTGCGCCTCATTGATCCCCCGCTGCAACTTCTCGTACTCGTTGCGAAGGACCTTGTCGACCAGTAGCGTCGACGTCTCTTCGGTCGGGCCGATCTCCTCGTCATAAGACACGATGACGACGACCTGGCTGGGGTCGATGGCTACACCGTCTTGGTCAGTGATTTTCCGCGAGCTTGCGCGCTCGGGGAACAAGTGATCTGAAGACTCCACCCCACGCGAGAGGTCTCCGAAGGTGCGTGCGAACGATGTCTTCATGAGACCGTTCGGCGCGTAGATTGCAGCGGCGCTAGCGTCCTTGAAGTTGATCTCGGAATCTAGTTGATGAATGCCATGGCAGTTGGTGAGCTCTATCTTGAGTTTCTTCATCTCGCCTCGACTCGCATCCTGTCAATTGTCGGGGCGCCTGGAGGCGCACCGCCGGAATCGTCCTTGTGGAGATCGTCAGACAACGGTACCGGGCGCGAGTGCGGATAGTGGTTGGTGACGCCACACCTCCTCAGCCAATTAGATCGATCCCGATTGCATCAAGCACCTGATGGAGCAAAGGATCGTTTGAGGCGCGATGCCGCAGGTCTGCGTCCCGCAGCAACTGAGTGACCTGCTCGGAGGATGGTTTTCGTAGCCAGTCGCGACTGCCAAACGATTGGTCTGGCGCTGCCAACCCGAGCGCAGTCTCTAGATCCGGGCGAATCGCAACGAGTTGGATTTCTGCGCCTGAGACATGACTACGAGATCGGAGTTCGCGTTTGAGCTCTTCGAGGGTGGGTGCCCCCCAGTTCGCGTCCACGACGACTAAGATCGACTGCGCGGCCCCCGACTCGACCAGGGACTCCAGCAGCGGCGGTATGTTCGAAGGCCCGCCTGCTGCGACAATTTTGACCGTCGTCGGCGCACCGAGCAGGCGTTGGGCCGCTCGTAGGTAACGGGCATCCACCTGCCCCTCCACAACCACCACGCGATTTCCGAGCGGGGACGTCGCGATGTCTGGCGTGACCTCCAGGGACAAGAAAGGCGTTCCAGAGTCTCCGGCGGCACGTAGCTTTCGCGTTAAGGCCTCAACCACCATCAGCCGCGAGTCGACGAGCGTCCTGATGTCATCACCGTCGGCGAGAACGATATTCAACTCTTTGCCAGCGACCAACGCGTCGACGGCGTCAGGGCTGTATCCACCGACACTAATAAAGAGGCCGAGGGTGCCCACGAGCTTCCCATCAACCTTGCCCTTGAATTGATAGAGGCTGGACGCGGGTTGCGGATCGCTCGTCCATTTAGCCTCGATAAGTATGGTTCGGCCCTCGAACCAGATCGACCCGTCGATTTCCTCTCCCGTGGGCCTATAGCTGAGGCGCGGTCGAAGGTCTGCCTCATCGAACATTGCGCTCAAGAGACGCTCAAATTGGCGTCCACGCGCGGCTTTCTCTTGAGCAGAGGCGCTGTCTGGAAGTGCGTCAGCGTCACGGAACGCTTGACGCCAATCGACGATGCTTTCGCTCACGCTTCATTCATACAGCAGCGACGGCCCTCGTGAGCAGGTCGTTCACGAGAGCGTCGCCTGAGTAAATCGGGTTCGGGTTGGGCGAAGACGTTTGCGCAAGAGACGCTCGCGTGAGACCCACCCGCAGCGGCGCGCGATGGTTGGGGCTCAAACGCACGGGCGACGGGCGCGTGGAGTTCGGACACGGGATGCAAATCAACGTTCTGCCAGCTCAGTGTTGCTCTAGAGGTTCCGCTGAGTCTTTGGCGCTCGTGTGGGCAATTGTGGGCAAGAAGTGCATTGCCCGCAGAACGGGTCCAGTGAAAATGCGGCCTGAACAGCGACTTGATTGGACTCCAAGTGCCCCTGGAGGGACTCGAACCCCCAACCGTTTCCTTAGGACGGAACTGCTCTTCCATTGAGCTACAGAGGCTGGCCCGTCGAGTCTACCGAACCCCACGCCATCACCTTTCAAAAAAAACACTATTCAGTGTTGCTATCTACCGGTACTCATGCTTACTATGTACCGGTAATCAGCAACACTGACTAGCAAGCAGGAAGGAGGGTCCCATGGGCAAGCAAGAGACCGAGATGCTCAAGGGGACGCTCGAGGGCATCGTGCTCGCCATCCTGTCGCGTCGGCCCGCATACGGGTACGAGATCACCGCATGGCTGCGCGACCAGGGGTTCGCCGACATCGCGGAGGGCACGATCTACGCCCTCCTCGTCCGGGTCGAACAGCGCGGGCTGGTGGATGTCGAGAAGGTTCCATCCGAGAAGGGTCCGCCCCGCAAGGTGTACTCCCTCAACGCCCGGGGTCGTGACTACCTCGAAGAGTTCTGGAGGACGTGGAGCTTCCTCGCAGAGCGGATCGAACAGCTCCACGAAGGAGACAACTGATCATGGCAGCGAAGTGGATCGAGACGATCACCGGATCCCTCGAACAGAAGAAGCAGTACCGGCAGTACAAGGCCCGCGTGCAGGCCCTGCCGGAGCCGTACCGCGGCGCCGCGAAGGCGTTCGAGCGGTACTTCATGTACAACGGCGGCATCACCGACGGCGACACGCTCGTCACGATGCTCACCGATTTCGCCGACATGTGGGAGCGCGCCGCCATCGACGGCACGCCGATCAGCGAGCTCGTCGGGGGCGACCCCATCGACTTCGCCGAGACCTACACGGAGTCGTACGGCGGCGTGAAGTGGATCGACAAGGAGCGGGCCCGCCTCATCAAGGCGGTCCAGGAGGCAGAACAGGAGGAGAAGAAATGAGCGCAACCGCGATCAGCGTCCGCGGCATCCAGAAATCGTTCAAAGACATCGAAGTGCTCCGCGGGGTCGACTTCGACGTGCAGGCGGGCACCATCTTCGCCCTGCTCGGCTCCAACGGGGCCGGCAAGACGACGCTGGTCCGCATCCTCAGCACCCTCCTCCGCGCCGACAGCGGCACCGCCACCGTGCAAGGGGTGGATGTGGCGGCCAAGCCGGGCGACGTCCGCGGCGCGATCAGCCTCACCGGGCAGTTCGCGGCGGTGGATGAGGTGCTCAGCGGACGCGAGAACCTCATCCTCATCGCCAAACTCCGCCACCTGAAGGACCCGGCCGGCATCGCCGACGACCTCCTCGCCCGCTTCTCGCTCACCGACGCGGGCAAGCGCAAGGCCGCCACCTACTCCGGTGGGATGCGGCGCCGGCTCGACATCGCGATGAGCCTGATCGGCAACCCGCCGATCATCTTCCTCGACGAGCCGACCACCGGACTCGACCCGCAGGCGCGGATCGAAGTCTGGGACACGGTCAAGCGCCTCGCCGGGCAGGGCACCACGGTGCTGCTCACCACGCAGTACCTGGACGAGGCCGAGCAGCTCGCCGACCGGATCGCCATCCTCCACAAGGGGACGATCATCCAGAACGGCACCCTCGACGAGCTCAAGCGGCTGCTCCCGGCCGCGAAGGTCGAATACGTCGAGAAGCAGCCGACGCTCGAGGAGGTCTTCCTCGCCCTCGTCGGCGACACGGGAGACGACAGCGGCGAGAACGCCGACACCGACACCACCACCGACCGCACCGACGGCGCGGCCGCCACAGGAAGGAAAGCACGATGACCGCCACCGTTCTCAGCGACACCGGTGTGCTCACCGGGCGCTCGCTCCGCCACATCCTCCGCAGTCCCGACACCATCATCACCACCGCGGTCACGCCGATCGCCCTGATGCTGCTGTTCGTGTACGTGCTCGGTGGGGCGATCAACACCGGCTCCAGCAGCTCGTACGTCAACTACCTGCTGCCCGGGATCCTGCTCATCACGATCGCCTCCGGGGTCGCGTACACGTCGTACCGGCTGTTCCTCGACCTGCAGGGCGGCATCTTCGAGCGGTTCCAGTCGATGCCGATCGCCCGCAGCAGCGTGCTGTGGGGGCACGTGCTCACGTCCGTGGTCGCCAACATCGTCTCCATGGCGATCGTCATCGGCGTCGCACTGATCATGGGCTTCCGCACGGGAGCGTCGGTCTGGGCCTGGCTCGGAGTCGCCGGCATCCTCATCCTCTTCACCCTCGCCCTCACCTGGCTCGCGGTCATCGCGGGACTGTCGGCGAAGACAGTGGATGGGGCCAGCGCCTTCAGCTACCCGCTGATCTTCCTGCCCTTCATCAGCTCGGCGTTCGTTCCGACCACGTCGATGCCCGGCCCGGTCGCCTGGTTCGCCGAGAACCAGCCGGTCACGTCCATCGTCAACACCATCCGGGCGCTGTTCGAGCAGCAGCCGGTCGGCAGCGACATCTGGATCGCCCTCGCCTGGCTCGTCGGCATCCTCGTCATCGCGTACGCCTTCGCGATGGTCATCTACCGCCGCAAGATCACCGCGGGTTGACCGGGGTCACCGCTGCCGGCCCCGGCACCGAACGGAAGGTTCCGACAGGACCTTCCGCTTCGGTCGTTAAGCCGCTCCGCACCGCCTGCGTCGCCCGCCGCCGAGAACCGATCACCGAGATACTGAGTCACTCCTCGCCGTTCGCGACCGTCTCGATCCAATCCGTCTCCTCGTCAGAGAGATACAGGCCGTCCGGGCCACCATCGCCGTCCTCCGCGGAGCCCGCGGTCAGAACCCCGCCGGCCGCGACAATCTCATCCGCCATCGGCTCGGGAACGGCATCCCCGTTGTTGGCGATCAGCCACGCCCTCGTCGCTTCAGTCAGCTGGGGCCACCACTGCTCGATATCCATGACGGGAGTGTCCCACCGCGAGACTGCGTGCGGCACGCGCACCAGCGAAACTCCTGTCTTGGGGTTCGCGCCGCTCATGGCTAGAGGCTCAGCCTGATCCCGAGGTTCTCCCCGCGGTCCTCGAAGCCGAGCGACCGCGCCAGAGAACGCGAGGCCGCGTTGCTCGCCAGGCTCCTCCAGCGGGCGATGCCCGCCAGCTCTATCGCCTCGTTCACCGCCGCCGCGGCGACCCGGCGGCCATACCCTCTCCCCCGGGCACTCGGGAGGGTGAGCACGCCGATGTCCGACGGCTCCGCCATCCAGACGCTCAGTCCGGCCGCAGCAACGAGCCGACCGTTCTCCCGCATCCCGAACACCGTGGTCGCATCCGCCAGGCCCGACTCCTCGAACTCGCCCTCCCCGACCTCGTCTGCGAACAGCCGGACGTCCCGCTCGGAGACCACCGCGATGTCACTGGGGTCGGACGCCACGGGGTCGCTGCGGTACGAGTGGATGGCGGGCCCGAGCACGTGCGGAGAGAACGCGTCGAGAGCCACTCGCCAGCGGCCCGCGTCCAACGCGTCCTCGGCGGGAACCGCGTCGAGGATGGGCTCGAGCTTCGCCCGTTCGCGGCCCGGGGCGCGAAGACGCACCACACCGGGTCGGACCAGGACGTAGACCCCTGGCCACGGGTCGCGCGCCCAGGTCGTATGGATGCCCGGCTCCCAGATCCGGGCGACCTCCACCTCGAAGACTTCGGCCCAGTATCCGTCGACGCGCGCCTCGGCCCCCGCTTTCATGCAGGCGTGCTCACCCGGCGAGTTGCAGCTCGTGGCGGCGCCACGGCTCCGTGAACTCCTCCCAGTTGGGGTCGTTCCAGCGCATGCTGATCAGCGACGCCATGTTCAGGTGCGGCTCCTTCAGCTCGAAGGGGAGCTTCCAGCCCAGCTCGCTGAGCAGACGATCCGACTTGACGTTGTTGCAGCGGAAGCAGGCGACGACGACGTTGTCCCACGTGTGCGTGCCGCCGCGGGCGCGCGGGATGACGTGGTCGAGGGTATCGCCGTACTTGCCGCAGTACGCGCACACGTGGCCGTAGCGCTCCAGGGCCGACTTGCGGGTCAACGGGATGCGGCGGTGGGGCACCTTGATGAACTGGTTCAGGAGAACGACGCTTGGCGCATCCAGAACCAGGGAGCGGCTGTGCAGCTGCGCCCCGCTCCCGGCGATCGTCGACGCTTTGCCGCTCAGCACCAGCATGATCGCGCGTCGCGTCGCGATCACGCCGAGCGGCTCGTAGCTGGCGTTGAGAACCAGAGTCTTCATCTGCGGCCTTTCGGGACAAACGGGAGGGTGCTCGGGCAAACAAAAAGGGCACTGTCCGTGCGGACAGCGCCCAAGGAGGAGGCGGCATGGTGGCGGCACGCCACATGGTGGCGGTGGCAGGCCTCGACGTGGTGACGGCAGGCGAGGAAGTCACCCCAGCGGGAGAGCGTGATGCTCGATCCCGTCGGAAGGCCGCGCTCGTCCCACCCGGTCGCCCTCAGCGGCCCGGCGGAACGTGTTCCGGCCATCGGATCCTCCGATTCTGCGGCTGCATGACGCAGCGTCAGAACGCCAGGGTAACCCAGAAACGGCGCGCCACCTATTCGGGGCGCGCCGTTCCGGTGCTGTGGTGCGGAGTGTTCACCGGACGGAAACCGTTCAGGTCCGGTCCGGAGGGGATGCCGACTGGGCTCAGATGCCCAAGCGGACGATGTAGTAGTCGCTGGTCCAGATCGGGCGGATCGAGATCGACCGGCCGGTGTCCGGGGCGTCCATGATGTTGCCGTTGCCGGCGTAGAAACCGTCGTGGCCCGGCATGATCACAAGGTCGCCCGGCTGGGCGTCGGCGATCGAGATGCGCTTACCCATCGCGGCCTGACCCGACACTGAGTGCGGGAGGGAGATCCCGAACTGGGCGTACACGTACATCACGTAGCCGGAGCAGTCGAAGCCCGCGGGGCTGGCGCCGCCGTACACGTACGGGGTGCCGATGTACTGCTGGGCCACCGAGAACACCTGCGAGAGGCTGAAGCTCGGGTACGGCGGGTTGGCGAGGAAGTCGGAGACCGACGGGCCGGTCGACTTGCTCGCGTAAGTGGCCAGCTCGACGGCGGCCTGACGGCGTGCGGCCTCGGCGGCGGCGACCGCAGCGGCGGCGGCCTTCTGCTGGGCCAGCTGCTCCTCGGTGGTCGCGGAGGCGGCGTCACGGTTGACGGTCGACGCGGCCACACCGCCGACCTCGACGGTCTGCGACTGCGCCTTCTTCATCGAGTCGGCGGCGCTGGGGCCGAAGCCCGCGCTCTCGGCGTCGTTCGGGTTGAAAGCGAAAGCAGGGAGGGACATGGTCGCGATGATCCCGGTGGCGACGGTGATGACACCGGCGTTGAGGATCCATCCGCCCTTGCGCTTCTTCTTCGCCTGAGCAGCCGTGGAGCCGGTGGCCGTGCGGACGGCGGTCGAGGCGGCGCGGCCGTTCGTGCGCGCCGGCGACGATGCCGTGCGGGACGACGCTGCGGCCTCACGCTGCACGCGCTGCGCGCGGCGGGAGACAGGGGTCGAAGGGGATGAAGTGATGTCCGTGCTGCTCTGGTCCGGGTTCGAACGGTCCTGGGAGGGACCGGTCGTGCTCGAGTCTGCCAAAGTGTGACCTCCAACGCTCCGGCAGCACTAGGGAGCTGCCCCCGTCCGCACGAGTGGCTTCGGCTTCACGGATCGAGAGACGGGTATAGGGGGGTGGAGCGTCTCGATCCAGGGTCCTGATGGGCCGGGTGGTGGCCCGTTCGGACTCGTAAGAGACTACGGGACGAGACCCCGTTTGTCACATCTTTTTGGCCGCTTTTTAACGAATCGGTAACGGGATTCAGGCGTCGACGAAGATGTGCGCCGCGAGTTCGTTGGGCAGTTCGAGCCCGGTGTCGAACCCGTCGATCTGCACGGCGACGTACGAGCCCGCGGCGGAGAAAGTGCCGGTCGAGCCCGGAAAAACGCCCGCCTGCTTGAGCTGCAGGAGGAGCTCGGGGTCGACCTGGGCGGGCTCGCCCAGACGCCGGATCCTGGCAGTCACCCCGGAATCGCTGCTGCGGACGACGTCGACCAGGTTGATCAGGTTCTCGGTCGAAAGCGACGAGTCGACGGCGCCCAGCTCGCCGAGACCGGGGATCGGGTTGCCGTACGGCGACTCGGTCGGATGGCCCAGCATGGTGAGCAGCTTGCGCTCCACCTGCTCGCTCATCACGTGCTCCCAGCGGCACGCCTCTTCGTGGACGTACTCCCACTCGAGCTCGATGACGTCGCTCAGCAGGCGCTCCGCGAGGCGGTGCTTGCGCATGACGTGGACGGCCTTGCGGCGTCCGTCGTCGGTGAGCTCCAGGTGGCGGTCGCCGGAGACGACGACGAGTCCATCGCGCTCCATGCGGCCGACGGTCTGCGAGACGGTCGGACCGGAGTGGCCGAGACGCTCGGAGATGCGCGCACGCAGGGGGACGATGTTGTCCTCCTCCAGCTCCAGGATGGTGCGAAGGTACATCTCGGTCGTATCGATCAGATCGGTCATGAACCCCTCCACGTGACGGCGCGCGAACGTCGGATATCAGCCTACTTGGTGCGGCTGACAGCCTGGCGCAGGCGCGGGCGGAGCGCCGGTGCGCGCCGTCCTGGACGTGCAACAGCCAATACACTTCAGTTATGCCGGACGTCACGATTCCCTCTGAGCTGCTGCCCGCCGACGGTCGATTCGGATGCGGACCCTCCAAGGTCCGGCCCGAGCAGGTCGCCTACCTGGCCGGCGCCGGTGCGGAGCTGCTGGGCACCTCCCACCGCCAGGCACCGGTCAAGAACCTGGTGGGCCGCGTGCGCGAGGGCCTCGGCGAGCTGTTCCGCCTGCCCGAGGGCTACGAGGTCGTCATCGGCAACGGCGGGTCGACCGCGTTCTGGGACGCCGCGGCGTTCGGTCTCATCGAGAAGCGCAGCGAGAACCTCGTCTTCGGCGAGTTCGGCGGCAAGTTCGCCAAGGCGGCGCAGACCCCGTGGCTGGACGCCCCGCACGTCATCGAGGCGCCGGGCGGATCGCGCAGCGAGGTCGAGGTCGTGGAGGGCGTCGACCTGTACGCCTGGCCGCACAACGAGACGTCCACCGGTGTCATGGCGCCGGTCCGCCGCGTCCACGGCGACGACAGCGCGCTCACGGTGATCGACGCGACCAGCGCCGCCGGCGGGGTCGACCTCGATGTCAGCGAGGCGGACGTCTACTACTTCGCCCCGCAGAAGAACTTCGCGTCGGACGGCGGCCTGTGGCTCGCCATCTTCTCCCCCGCCGCCCTGGAGCGCGTCGAGCGCATCGCGGCGAGCGACCGCTACATCCCCGAGTTCCTCAGCCTCAAGAACGCCGTCGACAACTCGCGCCTCAACCAGACGCTGAACACCCCGGCGATCGCGACGCTGGTGCTGCTCGAGAACCAGCTCGAGTGGATGAACGGCAACGGCGGCCTCGCCTGGGCCGACGCCCGCACCCGCGAGTCGTCTGGCGCGCTGTACTCGTGGGCCGAGTCGGTCGAGTACGCGACCCCGTTCGTCGCCGACCCCGACCACCGGTCGCAGGTCGTCGTCACGATCGACTTCGACGAGCGCGTGGATGCGGCAGCGGTCGCGAAGACGCTGCGGGCCAACGGCGTGGTCGACACGGAGCCGTACCGCAAGCTCGGCCGCAACCAGCTCCGCGTCGCGACCTTCACCGCGATCGAGCCGGCGGATGTGCGCGCCCTGATCGGCTGCATCGAATACGTGGTCGAGCGGCTGGGCTGAGAGCGCGATGCGCCTCTGGCTCCGCGACGACGAACGTCGGCCCGATCCGGTCCCCGTCAAGACGGATGACCGGCGGGCCGTCGTCGTCGGGCTAGCCCTGTGGGTGATCGCCCTCGTCGTCGTGCTGGTCGTCGGCGGACCGGTCGTCGCCTCCGGCACCTGGCTCTGGACCATCGTCGTCGGACTCGTCCTCGGCGTCCTCGGACTCGGCTACCTCACCGTCAAGCGCCGCCGCTGAGGCGTCGGGCTCGTCGTCGTCCGACTCGTCCTCGTCCTCATCCGGCTCGGCGTCATCGTCGTCGTCGTCCGAGTCCTCGTCGTCGGCGTCCTCGTCGGCGAGCGCCGCCGCCTCCTCCGCCTCGAGGTCGAGGTCGGTGTCGACGTCCGTCTCCTCGTCGAAGTCGACGTCGACGCTGTCGATGTCCACGCCGTCCACATCGTCGTCGTCGTGCAGGTCGTGCACGTCGTGGTCGTCCTCGGCGTCGTCGAAGCCCTCCTCGGACTCGTCGTCGCCCTCGTCCTCGTCGTCATCCGCGTCGTCGTCGTCCTCCGACTCGGCCTCCGCACCGGCGTTCGCCTCCTGCGCGGCCTGGTACTCGGCGAGACGCTCCGACCACGGCACCCAGTCGGGCGCGAGCAGCGACCCGTCGCCGGGCATGAGCTCGGCTTCGAGCACGGTCGGCTCGTCGTCATCGCTCGCGCGGCCGACGGTGACGGTCCAGTGCCAGTCCGGGTAACCGGACAGGCGGCTGGCGAACAGCAGGGAGACGACACCCGGCGCCTCGACGACGTGCCCGAGGGGCTCGCCGATCGTGTTCTCCGGAGTGATCTCACTCAGCGCCTGGAGCGCCAACGGGACAGCGGCGAGCAGCTCGGGATCGGCCACCAGCGGTTCGGCCGGCTCCGCATCCTCGATCACCTCGACGATGTCGATCTCCTCGACCTCGACGTCCTCCGGCACCGTCTCACTCTCGACCGCCTCGGCGGCCGGTTCGACCTCGTCGCCGCGCTCAGGCATCCAGGTCGTCCGCGACCTTGCGCAGCACGGCCGCGATCTTCGCGCCGTGCGCCTTGTCGGGGTACTTGCCGCGGCGCAGGTTCGCGCCGATGCCGTCGAGCAGCTTCACGAGGTCTTCGACGATGATCGCCATGTCGTCAGCCGACTTGCGCTTCATCTTCACCAGGCTCGGCGGAGCCTCCAGGACGCGCACGGACAGCGCCTGCGCACCGCGCTTGCCGTCGGCGATACCGAACTCCAGACGGGTTCCCGATTTGACGACGGCACCGGCGGGAAGCGCCGAGGCGTGCAGGAAGACTTCCTGGCCGTCATCGGAGCTGATGAAGCCGAAGCCTTTCTCCTCGTCGTAGAACTTGACCTTGCCGGTTGGCATGGGAACCTCACTTCGCATGGGGGATCGTATGACCAACCTCAATTATCCTTGATTTCGTGACCCAACAGACCCCGCCGCCGGCATCGCGGCTCCAGCGCATCCTTGCGTACATCATCGCTGCGCTCGTCATCGTCTCCCTGGTCTGCATCGCGGCCATCCTCATCGGCACCGCAGCGGGTCAGTTCGCCGCCCAGGGATCGGGTCAGGGCCTCTGGCCGACGGTGTTCTTCTTCCCCTTGGTCGCGCTTCCGATCGCGTTCGTGCTGATCGTCGTGCTGATCATCGTCAGCGCCCGCCGCAACCGCGCTCTCAACCGGGCGAACGGCACGCCCGGCTCTGCGCCCACCGGACCCAAGGGCCGGCGCTAGGGGCCGGGGCGACCGGCGGTTCGGCGCCATGACGACCACGCTCGCTCTCGCAGCACGACTGCGGGAGCTGGATGACGCTGAGCTCGTCTCCGCGCTGCACCGGCGCACCTACCGCCGGACGGGGGTGTCCGACTTCTTCGACCTTGCGGACGCCCTCCTCGACGCGGACTCCCTCCAGCGCGCGCTGACGCCGCTCGACCGGACACGCCTCGCGGCGCTCGTCGCGCTGGGCAGCGGCGGCGGCCCTCTGACCGCCGAGGAGCTCGCCGACCGGCTGACCCGCGAGCCGGCGACCGCCGGAACCACGGTCGACTCGGCCGCGGCCGCCCTCGCCGACCTGGACGGCCTCCTGCTCGTCCATCCCGCCGACGCCGACGCCGACCCCGCCTCCGACGCGCCCGTCGGCCGCGTCGTCGTCTACGTCGCCGTGACCGAGCACCTCGCCTCGTGGCCGGCTTCCGGACTCCCGTCGCCGGCCGAGCTGCTCGGCACCCCGCCTCCGCCCGCGCTGGCGCCCGTGCCGGATACGGAGAGCCGCTTCACCGACCGCCTCGCCTCCGAGCGCGCCTTCGAGGCCGTGACGGCCGTGTCCGAACTGCTCGCGGAACTCGCGCGCGAGGGCGCCCGGCGGCTGCAGAAGGGCGGACTCGCGCTCCCGGCGGTCAAGCGCCTGGCCGAGGCCCTCTCGGTGGAGGCGGACGTCGTCCCCGTGGTCCTCTCCGCCGCCGAGCGCGCCGGGCTCGTCGCCGTCGACGACGGGATGTGGCTGCCGACCGAGGCCGCGGCGGACTGGTCGCACTCCCCCACTCGCGACCGCTGGCGGGCCCTCGCCGCCGCGTGGCTCGACGCCCTCCCCGCCGACCTCCGCACCCTGCTCGCCCTGCGCAGCCGCGCCGCCTGGGGCGACAGCCTGCGCGAGCACGTCGCCTGGCTGTACCCGGCAGCCGTCGAGGAGGCGCAGCGGCGCGTGGATGCGCACACGCGCCTCGCGGAATGGCTCGGCGTCACCGCGCACCAGGCGCCGTCCTCCGCAGGCACCGCCCTGGTCGAGAGCGGTCCGGAGGCTGCTACGGAGGTCATGGCCGCCGCGTTCCCGGCCGAGGTCGACCGCGTCTACCTGCAGCACGACCTCACGATCGTCTCCCCCGGGCCGCTGGCGCCGGAGATCGAGGGACGCCTGCGCGGGATCGCCGACCTCGAATCCCGAGCACTCGCCGCGACCTTCCGCCTCTCCGCCGCGTCGGTCGACCGTGCGCTGACGGCGGGCGAGACCGCAGACGGCATCCGCGGGTTCCTCAGCACGATCTCGCTGACCGGACTCCCGCAGCCGATCGAGTACCTGATCGCCGATGCCGCCGAGCGCCACGGGCGCGTCCGCGTGCACGAAGCGGAACGCGAAAATGTGCGGTCGGCGGTCCGTTCGACGGACGCGACGCTGCTCCGCAGCATCCAGATCGACCAGGCGCTCAGCTCTCTGCGGCTCATCCCGACCGGAGACGGCGAACTGGTGAGCCGGTACCCACGCGATGTGGTGTTCTGGGCGCTCAGCGACGCGCGCTACCCGGTGGTGGCGGAGGACGCGGACGGGCGCGAGGTGACACTCCGTCGCCAGCGGTTCGCGCATCCCCGCGCCGCCGAGGAGGCCGACCGCGACGCCGAACTGGTCTCGCGGCTGCGGCAGGCCGAGGACGACGCCGGCGAGGACACGGGCGAGCGCTGGCTGGCGCGGCAGCTGGATGCGGCGGTCAAGGCACGCCAGACGGTCATCGTCGAGGTGGCCATGCCCGGCGGCGACGTCGTCGACTACCTGCTGGAGCCGACCGGAGTCGGCGGCGGCCGGCTGCGCGGACGCGACCGTGCAGCGGACATCGAGCGGACACTCCCGCTCTCCAGCATCCGCGGCGTGCGCCCGGCGCCGTGATCGCGGCGGCGGTGCGGCCGCGTCCGGTTCCCGGCCACCCGGCCGAACCCCAGGGCGCAGGGCGTAGGCTGGTGAGCTATGTCCGATGGCCCCCTGATCGTCCAGAGCGACCGCACCGTCCTGCTGGAGGTCGCGCACCCGGAGGCGGAGGACGCCCGCCACGACCTCGCCGTGTTCGCCGAGCTGGAGCGCGCGCCCGAGCACATCCACACCTACCGCATCACCCGGCTGGGGCTGTGGAACGCGCGGGCCGCCGGGCACACCGCGGAGGACATGCTCGGGACGCTCGAGCGGTACTCGAAGTTCCCGATCCCGCAGACCGTCTCCGTCGACGTCTCCGAGACCGTCGCCCGCTACGGGCGGCTCGTGATCGAGCGTGATGACGAGGGGACGCTGCTGCTGCGCTCCAGCGACCTGGCCGTGCTGACCGAGGTCGCGAGCGCCAAGCGGATCGCTCCGCTGCTGCTGCAGCGCCGCGACGACACGACGTTCGTCGTGGAGGCCTGGGCGCGCGGGCAGCTGAAGCAGGAGCTCGTGAAACTCGGCTGGCCGGCGGAGGACCTCGCCGGGTACACGCCGGGCACACCGCACGAGATCGGGCTGAAGGAGGACGGCTGGGCGCTGCGCGACTACCAGCGCAAGGCGGTCACCAACTTCTTCGACGGCGGCTCCGGAGTCGTGGTGCTCCCCTGCGGCGCGGGTAAGACGCTCGTCGGCGCTGGCGCGATGGCGACCGCGAAGACCACGACGCTCATCCTCGTCACCAACACCGTGTCGGCCCGGCAGTGGCGCGACGAGCTGCTGCGCCGCACGACGCTGACGGCGGAGGAGATCGGCGAGTACTCGGGGCAGGTGAAGGAGGTCAAGCCGGTCACGATCGCGACCTACCAGATCCTCACCGCCAAGCGGAAGGGCGAGTACGCCCACCTGGCGCTGCTCGACGCACTCGACTGGGGCCTCGTGGTCTACGACGAGGTGCACCTGCTTCCGGCGCCCGTCTTCAAGCTGACGGCCGAGTTGCAGGCCCGCCGCCGCCTCGGCCTGACCGCGACACTGGTGCGCGAGGACGGCCGCGAGGGCGACGTGTTCAGCCTCATCGGCCCGAAGCGCTTCGACGCCCCGTGGAAGGAGATCGAGGCGCAGGGCTTCATCTCCCCGGCCGCCTGCTACGAGGTGCGCGTCGACCTGCCGCCGTCGGACCGGCTCAGCTACGCCGCCGCCCCCGACGACGAGCGGTACCGCCTCGCGGCGACGGCCCCCGCGAAGCTCGACATCGTGCGTCAGCTCGTCGCTCGGCACGAGGGAGAGCGCATCCTGATCATCGGCCAGTACCTCGACCAGATCGACGAGCTCGCGGAAGCCCTCGACGCACCGCAGCTGACCGGCGCGACGCCCGTGGACGAGCGGGAGCGGCTCTACCAGGAGTTCCGCGACGGCCGGACGAAGGTGCTCGTCGTGAGCAAGGTCGCGAACTTCTCGGTGGACCTGCCCGAGGCGACCGTCGCCATCCAGGTCTCCGGCTCGTACGGCAGCCGCCAGGAGGAGGCGCAGCGGCTCGGACGGCTGCTGCGGCCCAAGGAGTCAGGCCTGTCGGCGAACTTCTACACCCTCGTCGCGCGCGACACCGTGGACCAGGACTTCGCGCAGAACCGCCAACGGTTCCTCGCCGAGCAGGGCTACTCGTACACGATCCTCGACGCGCATGCGCTGCAGGCGGCGTAGCGCGCTGCCCTGCGTCGCCCTCCCCGCGCCGCCCTGCCCTCGCCACCTGCCCGCGCGAGATTTGCGCCAAATCGCGGTTATCGGCGCCGCATAACAGAGATTTGGCGCAAATCTCGGGCCCGATCGTCAGCGCAGGATGCGGGCGAGGGTCGCACGCGCCTCGAGGTCTGCGGGGCGGTCGCGGAGCGTGATGGCGGCCTTCCAGAGTGCCCAGCCGCGCGCTCGCGCCCAGGTGTCGTCGTCGAGGCCGACGGTGGCGACGAACCTGTCGCGGGCCGCGCCCTCGAACATCGTCCAGGCGGGCACGAGGTCGCAAGCCGGGTCTCCGACACCGGACGTGCCGAAGTCGATCACCGCGGACAGCGCGCCCGACGCATCCGTCAGCAGGTTGCCCGGCGCGACGTCGCCGTGGAACCACACCGGCGGCCGACCCCAGCGGGATGCTGTCGCCTCGGCCCATAGGCCGCGCGCGCGGTCGGCGTCAGCGGGCGGGAGCAGCGTGAACGCGGCGAGCGCCTCCTCGCCGTAGACGTCCGGCGGAGCGCCGCGGAAGAAATTGTGCGTCCCGGGCTGGGGCGCGCCCGTGGTGGGCGCCTCCCTCAGGGCGACGAGGAAGCGCCCGATCGCCTCCGCGAGCACCGCATCCCGCGACACATCGCCGAGCAGCACCACCGGGCGGCCGGGCAGCCAGCGGTACACCGACCAGGGCAGCGGGTACTCCTCCGTCGGCGTGCCCGCGGCGACGGGCTGCGGGATGGGCAACGGCAGCAGCGGAGCCAGCCGCGGCAGCCACTCCTGCTCCTTCGCGACCTGCTCGCGGTAGCCGGCGGCGCTCGGCAGGCGGACACTCAGCTCCTCGCCGAGCCGGAATGTCCGGTTGTCCCAGCCGTCGTGTTCGACCGGCAGGATGGGCAGCCCCCGCCACTGCGGAAACTGCGCGTCGACGAGACGACGCACCACACCCGCGTCGATCACCGGCCGCAGCTCGGCGGTCACAGCATCCTCAGCCCCGGACATACCGCAGCAGCAGGGTGTCATCCCCCGCCAGCGTGTGCGCCAACCGCAGCCCGAGCGGGGCGATCGGTGCTGCGCCCGTCGCGATCCGAGACGACGTCCCGCCCTCCAGCCGCGGGCTGACCGTCAGGCACAGCTCGTCGACCGCACGCGCCGCGATCAGGTCGGCGAACAGGTGCGGACCTCCCTCGCAGTGGATGCGCGTGAGCCCCCGCTCGTGCAGCACCCGCAGTCCGCGCTCGGCCTGCACGCGCTCCCGACCGCAGACCACGACGTCCGCCACCTCCGACAGCGTCTCGCGCGCCTCCGGCCGCGACAGCTCGGTAGTCAGGATGATCGGCCGCTCGGGGGCGTCCTGGAAGATCGAGCTGCGCGGGTCCAGGTCGAGCCCGGCCGACACGATCGCGAAGACGGGATGCGCGGTCATCCCCGCGCCGCTGCGGACGCGAGCCGACTCCGGGGCGACGCGCATCGCACCGTACCCCTCGGCACGAACAGTGCCCGCACCGACGAGCACGACATCGCAGAGTCGCCGCAGCAACTCGAACACGCGGCTGTCGACGTCGTTGGACAGCCCGCCCGAGAGCCCCTGATGGGTGGCCGCGCCGTCCGCACTGCTGACGAAGTTGACCCGCAGCCACGGATCGCCCGTCCCCTCCAGGTAGAGGGCGGTGATGTCGTCGTCGGTCAGCTCGGTCTGCGACGGCAGCGGCGACAGGCGGTGGATGGCGGGCTCACTCATTCACGTCTCCCATGTTGTGCTTCAGGTAGGCGGGCTGGCGGAGGCCCAGCACGGCCTCGGTCATGCGCACGGCGGCGACGGAGGCGCGCACGTCGTGCATCCGCACGATACGCGCGCCGTTGACGATGCTGATGACCGCGGCCGCGAGCGACCCTTCCAGCCGGTCGGCGCGCGGGGCGTCGAGCGTCTCGCCGATGAAGTCCTTGTTCGACACCGCGGCGAGGGTCGGGTAGCCGAGGTCCGCGATCTCGCTGAGACGGCGGGTCAGCTCCAGCGAGTGCAGCGTGTTCTTGTTGAGGTCGTGGCCGGGGTCGACGATGATCCGCTCCTCCGGGATGCCCGCCGCCTGCGCACGCTCGACGCGGTCGAGCAGGAACGCGGACACCTCCGCCACCACATCCCCGTACTGCGGCTTCGGGTACGGGCGTCGCGGCTCGGCGAGACTGTGCGTGATGACGAGAGTGGCCTCGCTGTCGGCGACGACCCGCGGTAGCTCGGGATCGCGCAGCCCGGTGGTGTCGTTGATGACGGTCGCTCCGGCGGCGATGGCCTCCCGGGCGACGGCCGCGTGGAAGGTGTCGACCGAGATGACGACGTCCGACCCGGCACGCAGCGCCGCCACGACCGGGACGACGCGCTCGATCTCCTCCTCCACCGGGACCGGCTCGCCCGGAGCGAACGGCGCGCCACCGATGTCCACCCAGTCAGCGCCGAGCGCGACGGCCTCGAAGCACGCATCCACCGCCCGATCGAACGCGTACGTGCGGCCCTGGTCGAAGAACGAGTCGGGGGTGCGGTTCACCACGGCCATGACCGCGACCTGCCGCGAGAAGTCGAAGGTGCGCGCGCCGATCCGCCGGACCGGCACGCGCAGCGGCGGCAGGTACGGCTCAGAGGGCGGCAAGGTCGACGTCCCGATCGGCCAGGCGGTCCGCATCCACGTGCTCCCCCAGCCGGATGAGGCGCTGGATGTCGTCCTGCACGTCCCACACGTTCACGTTCATGCCGGCCACCACCCGGTCGTTGCGCAGCCAGAACGCGATGAACTCGCGGGCGTCGACGTCGCCCCGGTACACCACCCGGGCGCCGGCGGTGAGGGGCCCGTAGCCCGAATACTCCATGCCCAGATCGTATTGGTCGGAGTAGAAGTACGGGATGTCGTCGTACGACGCGCGCTCGCCCAGGATGGCGTGGGCGGCGACCTTGCCGCTGGCGATCGCGTTCGCCCAGTGCTGGCTGCGGAGGTGGCGCCCGATCGCCGGAAGGAAGGGAGTGGCGACGTCGCCGACGGCGTAGACGTCGTCGATGCTGGTCCGCATCCCCTTGTCCGTCAGCACGCCCTCCGCGACCGCCGCTCCGGAGCGCTCGGCCACCAGGCTGTTCGGCGACGCCCCGACACCGGCGACCACCACGTCGGCCGGGATGCGCTCCCCCGACGCGAGCACGACGTGCTGCTCCTCGCCGCCGTCGACGCCGACCACCTTTGCGCCGTTGCGGAACGCGACGCCGTTGTCCCGGTGGAGCCGCTCGAAGACGCCGCCGAGCTCCCGACCGATGGCCCCGCTGAGCGGGACCGCCGAGTGACCGATCACGGTCACGTCGTTGCCGTACCCGCGGGCCGCAGCCGCGACCTCCATGCCGATCCACCCGGACCCGACGATGACGACACGTCGGCCGCCGACCTCGAGGGCCGCGCGCAGCCAGGCGGAGTCCTCCCGGGTCCGGAGCGGGAACACCGCGCCGTGACCGCTGCCCGGAACGCCGAGCGGGCGCGCTCGCGCCCCGGTGGCGAGGACGAGGCTGTCGTAGGTGATCCGGCCGCCCTCCGACACGAACAGCTCGTGCGCGTCCGCTTCGAATGAACCCGCCTCGACGTTGGGGATGAACTCGACCGCGTTGTCGGCGTACCACTCGGCGGGATGCACGTCCGCATCCTCGATCCCGGCCTCGCCCTTCAGGAACTCCTTCGACAGCGGCGGCCGGATGTACGGATGGTGCTCCTCCGCACCGAGCAGCAGGATGCGGCCGCCGAAGCCGCGCTCGCGCAGCTCCGTGGCGACGGTCGCGCCGGCCAGGCCGGCCCCGGCGATCACGACGGTGGGTTCAGACATGATCTCAGCATCCACTCTTCACACTGCGGGCGCCAGACCTGCGCACCTAGGGCGCACCGACGGCTCACAGGTAAGACCCAGCCGACGCGCAGATACTGTCTCCATGAACGCAGGACCCCGCATTCTCATCGTCGACGACGAGCCGAACATCCGCGACCTCCTCACCACCAGTCTCCGTTTCGCCGGGTTCGCCGTCCGCGCGGTCGGGAACGGCGCGCAGGCGATCTCCGCGGTCCTCGAAGAGGAGCCCGACCTCATCATCCTCGACGTCATGCTGCCGGACATGAACGGTTTCGGCGTCACCAAGCGCCTCCGCGGCGCGGGCTACACCGCGCCCATCCTGTTCCTCACGGCGAAGGACGACACCGAGGACAAGATCACCGGCCTCACCGTCGGCGGCGACGACTACGTCACCAAGCCGTTCAGCCTCGACGAGATCGTCGCCCGCATCAAGGCCATCCTGCGCCGCACGATGCAGGCCGACGAAGACGCGGTCATCCGTGCGGGCGAGCTGACGATGGACCAGGACACGCACGAGGTCTTCGTCGGCGACACCCCCATCGAACTCAGCCCCACCGAGTTCAAGCTGCTGCGCTACCTCATGCTGAACCCCAACCGCGTGCTCTCGAAGGCGCAGATCCTCGACCACGTCTGGGAGTACGACTTCAACGGCGACGCGGGCATCGTGGAGTCGTACATCTCGTACCTGCGCCGCAAGGTGGATGCGCACTCCAGCGAGCCGCTCATCCAGACCAAGCGAGGGTTCGGCTACATGCTGAAGGCCGCGAAAGCCTGAGGTGCGCACCGGGCGCACACATGCCCGGCACAGCATCCCCTGCATAGACTGACGGCCTGATGCACTCACGTCTGCTCGACCGCTGGAACGCGATCTCCCTGCGCACGAAGATCACGGGCGTGACCGTGCTCATGCTGACGCTCGGGCTGCTCGTGACCGGCATCGGCACGATGTCGATGCTGAAGCCGGTGCTCCTCGACCAGCTGGATGCGCAGCTCTCGGCCGCCTCCGGCCCGACGTACCTGAACACGTATCTGTTCAAGTCGACGGCGAAGGAAGACCAGATCGCCGCCGACGCCAGCCCGTCGGACTACTTCGCCGTGCTCTACGACTCCGACGGGTCGATGGTGAAGCACAACTGGAACAACATCCCGTACGCGCACCGTCCGGCCATTCCGACCACGCTGACGGTGCCGGAGGGCAAGGCGATGACCGGGGGCTTCCCGCTCCCGAGCAATGACGGCCGCACGACCTATCGGGCTCTCGCGCAGACCGTGACCATCGCCGGAAGCGGGGAGCTCGCGACGGCGATCGTGGCCACCTCCACATCGCAGATCGACACGGTGATGGCGAGCTTCCTCGCGATCTTCCTCGGCTTCGGAGTGATCGTGATCGTGGTCGGCGCCGGGCTCACCCGGATGCTGGTCACCACGACGTTCTCGCCGCTGCGCGAGGTGGAGCAGACGGCCGCCGCCATCGCCGACGGAGACTTCAGCCAGCGCCTCGGCGGGGCGACTCCCAACACCGAGGTCGGACGGCTCAACCGCTCCCTCAACACCATGCTGAACCGCATCGACCGCGCGTTCAGCGACCGCGCGCGCACGATCGATCAGATGCGTCGCTTCGTCGGCGACGCCTCCCACGAGCTCCGCACCCCGCTGGTCTCGGTGCGCGGCTACGCCGAGCTGTACCGGATGGGTGCGCTGCAGACGCCCGAGGACGTCGCACAGGCCATGGATCGCATCGAGAAGGAGGCGATCCGCATGGGCATCCTCGTGGAGGACCTCCTCGAACTCGCCCGGCTCGATGAGACCAAGCCGCTCGACCTGCGCCGCGTCGACCTCGTGAAGATCGCGCAGGACGCGGCGATGGATGCGATGGCCGGCTCGCCAGGACGCGTCGTCACGGTCCTCACGCCCGAGCCGCTTCCGCCTGCGGACGACGACGCCGCGGAGCCCGGGCTCGACACCGTCCCGATGACCATCCCCGACACCGACGCGCGCGCCGCGAACGCCACGGGCCCGATCGCCTTCGCGGGATCGGCGCTCGCCCGCCTGCGCCGCGGTCGCAGCCGCCGCGGGGCGACCGAGCCACTGCCCATCACGACGGCCGAGAAGGTGGTGCTCACGCAGCCCGCCCCATCGGAGCCCGCGATCGTCATGGCGGAGGAGAACAAACTCCGTCAGGTCGTCACCAACCTGATGGGCAACGCCCTGCGCTACACACCGGAGGGCAGCCCGATCGAGATCGCGGTGCAGATCGACCACCGCACCGAGCGCGGCATCATCGAGGTCCGCGACCACGGCGAGGGAATCCCGCCGCAGATCCGCGAGAAGATCTTCCAGCGCTTCTGGCGCGCCGACACGTCCCGCGCCCGCGAGACCGGCGGAAGCGGCCTCGGCCTCGCCATCGTCTCCTCCATCGTCGCCGCCCACAACGGCACGGTCGACGTGGTCGACACCGAGGGCGGGGGCGCGACCTTCCGCGTCTCGCTGCCGCTCGCCGGCTCCCCCGCCTCCCCGAGTCCGCTCGCCCCGTAGCGTCCCCCGCTCCCGTCCCCCTCCGGGCTCGTGAGGTGCACGTAGATGCGCGCGACACGCCGTGCGGGAGCGCAACTACGTGCACCTCGCGCGAAAGCGCCGCAATGCGAAGAGGGCGCCTCCCCGATGGGGAGACGCCCTCTGCGTGGTGCGGGGACTTAGAAGTCCATGCCTGCGCCCGGGTCGCCGACCGGAGCCGGGTTCTTCTCGGGCTTGTCGGCGACGACGGCCTCGGTGGTGAGGAACAGGCCCGCGATGGACGCTGCGTTCTGCAGCGCCGAGCGGGTGACCTTCACCGGGTCGTTGATGCCGGAGGCCAGCATGTCGACGTACTCGCCGGTCGCGGCGTTGAGGCCGTGGCCGACCGGGAGGTTGCGGACCTTCTCGACGACGACGCCGGCCTCGAGGCCCGCGTTGATCGCGATCTGCTTCAGCGGAGCCTCGATGGCGACCTTGACGATGTTGGCGCCGGTCGCCTCGTCACCGGTGAGCTCGAGCTTCTCGAAGGCGGTCTTGCCGGCCTGGATGAGGGCGACGCCACCACCGGCGACGATGCCCTCTTCGACGGCGGCCTTCGCGTTGCGCACGGCGTCCTCGATGCGGTGCTTGCGCTCCTTGAGCTCGACCTCGGTGGCCGCGCCCGCCTTGATGACGGCGACGCCACCGGCGAGCTTGGCGAGGCGCTCCTGCAGCTTCTCGCGGTCGTAGTCCGAGTCGGTCGACTCGATCTCGTTGCGGATCTGCTGCACGCGGCCGGCGATGACCTCCGGGTCGCCCGCACCCTCAACGATCGTGGTCTCGTCCTTGGTGATGACGACCTTGCGGGCCTGACCGAGCAGGTCGAGGGTGACGTTCTCGAGCTTGAGACCGACCTCCTCAGAGATGACCTGGCCGCCGGTGAGGATCGCGATGTCCTGCAGCATGGCCTTGCGGCGGTCGCCGAAGCCCGGAGCCTTGACGGCGACGGACTTGAAGATGCCGCGGATCTTGTTGACGATCAGGGTCGCCAGGGCCTCGCCGTCGACGTCCTCAGCGATGATGAGGAGCGGCTTGTTGGCCTGGATCACCTTGTCGACGATCGGCAGGAGGTCCTTGATGTTGCTGATCTTCTGGTTGGCGATGAGGATGTACGGGTCCTCGAACACCGCCTCCTGGCGGTCCTGGTCGGTCACGAAGTACTGCGACAGGAAGCCCTTGTCGAAGCGCATGCCCTCGGTGAGCTCGAGCTCGGTGCCGAAGGTGTTCGACTCCTCGACGGTGACGACGCCCTCCTTGCCGACCTTGTCGATCGCCTCGGCGATGATCTCGCCGATGGTGGTGTCGCCGGCGGAGATGGACGCGGTGGCCGCGATCTCCTCCTTGGTCTCGACCTCCTTGGCGGAGGCGACGAGCTCCTCGGTGACCGCCGCGACGGCCTTCTCGATGCCGCGCTTCAGGGTGATCGGGTCAGCGCCGGCCGCGACGTTCCGCAGGCCCTCCTTGACCAGGGCCTGAGCGAGGACGGTCGCGGTGGTGGTTCCGTCACCGGCGACGTCGTCGGTCTTCTTGGCGACCTCCTTGACGAGCTCCGCGCCGATCTTCTCGTACGGGTCGTCGAGCTCGATCTCCTTCGCGATGGAGACGCCGTCGTTGGTGATCGTCGGGGCGCCCCACTTCTTCTCGAGGACGACGTTACGACCGCGCGGGCCCAGGGTCACCTTGACCGTGTCGGCCAGGGTGTTCAGGCCGCGCTCGAGGCCGCGGCGGGCGTCCTCGTTGAAAGCAATGATCTTTGCCATGTGTTTCTCGTCCCTCCCGGACGTGTGCGAAAGATTCCGTCTATTAGCACTCGATCAGATGGAGTGCTAAAGCGATTCTGGCACTCGCCGCTGTCGAGTGCAAGATGCGCGGTGGAGCTAGGGGCAGCGCGGAGCGATGACGCGACCCCAGCGCCGAGGGAGCCTGCGACCGAGGTCCACCGCGACCGGCGAACACCGGGAGCAACGGCGAAGCGCCGCCCCCGATGGGGACGGCGCTCCACAGATTCGTTGGTTCGCTGTGCTCAGGCCAGCCGCACCGACTCGGCCTGCGGACCCTTCTGCCCGGTGCCGACCTCGAAAACGACCTGCTGGCCCTCTTCGAGGACCTTGTATCCGTTCATGTCAATCGCGGAGTAATGAACGAAAACGTCCTGTCCCCCTCCATCGACGGTGATGAAGCCGTAGCCCTTCTCAGCGTTGAACCACTTCACGGTCCCGTTCGCCATGCATTACTCCCATTGCTGTGTCGCTCGCGCGATCCGACGCCGCACGTTGACTCCCGATACTAATGCTTTCAATAGGCGGCGACGCCAGAGATTTCGTGAATCGATTCCGAAATGAGGCGAAAGTTAAACACGCGCGAAACAAAGGGATCGGGCGGTCACGGAGCCCGGATCAGCCCTGGTAGTTCGCGCCGATCACGACGGTGATGTCCGCGCCCGTGTCGTCGAAGGCATTGCTCTGCTGGATGGTCGCGCCCGGCAGCGACTGCACGACCCCGAGGGCGGCGGCCTGGTTGGCGGGATTGCCGTAGTAGACGATGGTCGTCGCCAGGTCGTTGCGGTCGGCGTTCGCGAGCGCGCTGACCGTCCAGCCGGCGGCTTTCAGCTTGTCGCCGACGGTCTGCGCCAGGCCCTCCGTCGAGGTGCCGTTCAGCACGTTGACCTGCAGCGCGGGGTTCACGGTCGGGACGATCGTCGGGGTCGGGGTGGGCGTCGGCGTCTGCGAGCGGGATGCCGAGGCAGACGGCCCGTGGAAGGAGATGTTGCCGTTGATGACGGAGAGACCGAAGATGCCGGCGCCGACCAGCACGATCGTGGCGAGCGCCGCCCATCCCACCGCCATCCATGCGCGGCCCCGCGGGCGCGGCGCTCGGTGGGCGCCGACGCGCTTCAGGTCGTCGGGGATCTCGTCGAACCTGTCGCGGGGGTACTTCTCAGCCATCGGGGGATGCGGTCCTCGGGGTCAGTCGCCGGACGGGAGGGTCCGTGCGTGTCGTGCGGCCAGCCTCGCCTCGCGCAGCCGCAGCAGCCTCTTGACGAGCATGGGGTCGTGGCGGAGAGCGGCCGGGCGGTCGATCAGCGCACCGAGCAACTGATAGTACCGAGCCGCCGAGAGACCGAACTCCTCGCGGATGGCCTGCTCCTTGGCTCCGGCGTGACGCCACCACTGGCGTTCGAACGCGAGGATCGCGGCATCCCGATCGCTCAGCTGGTCCGTGTCCGAGGGCTCGCGGTCGGCGGCAGGCCGTTCGTCGGCTGACCGGGTCACGCGCACCGCCTTCCCTCGTCACGGACGCCGGACGGTGCCGGACATGCCGGTCGCGCCCCGCGCTCGCGCATCATCCTAGGGCGCAGGCCCTGTGTGTTCCCCGTTTCCTCCCGGCACGTCGCGGGACGAAACGGGAACAGCCGTCGCGGCGTCGCCGTTTAGTCTGGTGACGACGAAAGGGAGAGGCATGGCAACGAACGAGACGGCCCAGGACGGATACACGGTCTCCAAGAGCGAGAACGAGTGGCGCGAGGAGCTCACCCCCGAGCAGTACGCGGTGCTGCGCGAGGCCGGGACGGAGCGCCCGTGGACCGGTGAGCTGCTCGACGAGAGCCGCGCCGGCCTCTACACCTGTGCGGCGTGCGGCGCGGAACTGTTCAAGTCGGGCACCAAGTTCGACTCGGGATGCGGCTGGCCGAGCTTCTACGAGTCCGTCCGCCCGGAGGCCGTGCAGCTGATCGAGGACACCAGCCTCGGCATGGTCCGTACCGAGGTGCGCTGCGCCTCCTGCGGTTCGCACCTCGGGCACGTCTTCCCCGACGGTTTCGGCACCCCGACCGGCGACCGCTACTGCATGAACTCGCTGTCGCTGAACTTCACGCCGGAGTCCTGATGACGACAGGCGCGACGGCCGCGGGCTCCGCCGGCGACCTCGCCGAGCGCGTCGCCGCGCGCCGGTCGTACTCGCGGGTGACGCCGGACGCGCCGACCCACGAGGAGCTGCTGCCCCTGGTGGCGGCGGCCGGCCGGGTCGCCGACCACAGCGCGCTGCACCCGTGGCGTCTGATCGAGCTCCGCGGAGACGCGCGGCTGCGGCTCGGCCAGGCGTTCGTGCGGGATGCGAAGGCGACCGGATCGGAGGCGGAGAAGCTCGCATCCAAGCCGCTGCGCTCCTCTCTCTTGATCGCGATCGTGTCCGTGCGGACGAAGAGCGAGAAGGTGCCCGGCTGGGAGCAGGATGCTGTGGCGTCGGGAGTCGCCCACATCCTGAGCCTGCTGCTCCACGACGCGGGCTGGGGCGTGATGTGGCGGACCGGCCACCACACCCGGTCAAAGGCGGTGCACAGGATGCACGGACTGAAGAAGAACGAGCGGCTGCTCGGCTGGCTGTACGTGGGTGGCATCCCCGCGGACAGCAAGGAGGGGTACCGCCGGTCGCTCGATCCCGAGCGCTTCCTGACGGCGGCGGACTAGGCGGACTGCCGTCGCCAGCCCCAGCGGATGCTCGCGATGGCGACCGCGACGATCGCGAGCAGCGTGCCGCCGATCGTCGAGAACGCGAGGGTGTGACCTGCGGTCGGCAGCAGCAGGTCGAGCAGGAGGGCGGAGGCCAGCTGGCCGGCTACCGTGGCGAGCCCGAGCAGCAGCACCCCGGTGATCCGCACGAGGAACGCGGTCACCCCGATGAAGATGCAGCCGATCGCCCCGCCGATGTAGAGCCAGGGTTCCGTCGGCAGGCGTGCGGGGAGTCCGGCCAGCGCCCAGTGTCCGAGCATGAGCACCAGCAGAACCGACGTGCCGACGGCGAAGTTGATGAACGTCGCCGTCAGCGCGCTCCCGGCGACGACGCGGACCTGGCCGTTGACCGCCTGCTGCCAGCCGGTGCCGAGACCCGCGATGAACGGGAGCACCATCATCCACACCGGGGCGCTGCCCCCGAACTGTGCGGACACCGCCCAGGTGACCGCGACGAGGGCGAGCAGCGCTCCGACGAGTCGTGCGGCCGTCAGCGGGCGGCGGCCGCCCGGGCCGAGCCCGACGCGGTCGAGCACGAGGCCGCTGATGGTCTGACCGGCCACGACCGCGACGGTGAACAGCGCCACGCCGAGCGCGGCGGCCGTCAATCCCTGCGAGAGCACCAGGAACGAGCCGGCGGCGCCGCCCAGCACGTACCACCAGAGCAAACCGCGCCCGCGGAGCGCGTCACGCACGCGCGCCAGGCCTCGTCGGCCGGCCGGCACGATCGCCAGCGCGACGGTGAGGATCACGAGGCCGGAGCCGAACGAGATGGCGGCAGCGGTGAACCCGTCACCGAGCCGGCTCCCCAGCTCGCCGTTGACGCGGGACTGCAGCGCGACCAGCGCACCGCACAGGAGCGCAAGGACGAGAGCGAGCCAGAGCGGGAACGAGCGAGGAGTCACTCCCCCAAGCCTAGGCCCGCCCGCGGAACGGCTCAGGGAGCGGGCGCCTCGCCGTCGGTCGGCTCCGGCTTCGGCAGCCAGTCGATGTTTTCCTCCGGCGCGACCTCCTTCTCCTCGGTGAGGTCGTAGTCGTCGTCGTTCTTCTTGTCGCTCATGCCGCCACCCTACGCTCAGCCGGCGACAGCGCCGGGCGTGTCCGCCAGCGCGCCGAGCGGCGACTCGATCGCGTCGGCGATGTCGCGCAGGAACCCCGCAGCGACTCCCCCGTCGGTGACCCGGTGATCGAACACGAGCGACAGCTGCAGGATGCGGCGGGGCACGATCGCGCCGTCCACGACCCACGGCCGCTCGATCGCCCGGCCGAGGCCGAGGATGGCGACCTCGGGGTGGTTGATGATCGCCGCGCTGCCGTCGACCCCCAGGCTTCCGTAGTTGTTGATCGTGAACGTCGAGCCGGCGAGATCGGCGGGCGGGAGGGTGCCCTCGCGGGCCGCCTGCGCCAGACGGTCGAGCTCCGCGTCCAGCTCGCGCACGGAGAGCCGGTCGGCCCGGCGGACGACCGGGACGAGGAGCCCGCGGTCGGTGTCGGCGGCGAAACCCAGGTTGACGCCCTCGAACAGCTGCAGGCCCTGCCCGTCGGTCGTGACGCGTCCGGCGAGCTCGGGATGCCGGGCGAGCGCGGTGAGGGCGAACCGGGCCACGAAAGAGAGGAACGAGGGAGCGCGACCCGTTCGGGCGAGGCGACGGCGCCCGTCCCACAGCTCGGTCGCATCCACATCCACCCAGACCGTGGCCTCGGGGATCTCGGCGCGGCTGCGCGTCATGGTCTCGGCGACCGTGCGGCGCAGGCGCGAGAACGCGCTCGTCTCGCGCACGGTGAGGCCGGTGCGCGGGTCGGTCTCCGCGGGAGCGGCGGGTGCCGCGGGAGCGGCGGGTGCCGCGGGAGCAGTGGGCGACGGGGACGCGGTGGATGCGCGCGCCGGCGTCTGCGTGCGCACCGACAGCGCCGCCTCCACGTCGTGCCGCGTGACGACGCCGTCCGGGCGGCCCGGGCGGAGGGTCGATAGGTCGATGCCGTGGCTGCGGGCGAGCGCGCGGACGACCGGCGAGACGACGGGCACGACGTGCGGGCGGGGCGGTTTGACGGCGGTCGCACGGGGCGGCTCGAGCGTCGCCGTGCGGGAGGCGCGGGGCCGGCGACCGGCGTGCGCCGTCGTGCCGTACCCCACCAGCACCGCGCCCGAACCGCTGGAGGTCACCGACGCTTCCGCCGCCTCCTCCTCGACCTCGATCAGCGGGGCGCCGACCAGGATGTTCTCGCCCTCCGCGCCGTGCAGCGCGGCGATCCGCCCGGCATACGGCGACGGCACCTCGACGACGGACTTCGCCGTCTCGACCTCGGCGATCGGCTGGTCGGTGACGACGGTGTCGCCGACCGCGACCAGCCACCGCACCAGTTCGGCGTCGGTCAGGCCCTCGCCGAGATCCGGGAGGGTGAACACCCGCGCGGTCATGCGTCCTCCCACTGCAGCGCATCCACCGCATCCAGTACGCGGTCGATGTCGGGCAGGTAGAACCGCTCCAGCTTGGGCGGCGCGAAGGGGGTGTCGAACCCGGTCACGCGGTGCACCGGCGCGAGCAGGTGGTGGAAGCAGCGCTCCGACACCCGCGCCACGATCTCGGCCGCCATGCTGGCGAAACCGGGCGCCTCCGCCACGACGACCGCGCGGCCGGTGCGGCGGACCGCCGCGCACACGGTCTCGTCGTCGAACGGGACGAGCGACCGCAGGTCGATGACCCCGACGCTGCGGCCGTCCTCCGCCGCGGCCTCGGCGGCGGCGAGCGCGACCGGCACGGACGGGCCGTACGCGATCAACGTCACGTCGTCGCCCTCCCGGGCCACCCGCGCGCGGCCGATCTCGGGGAGAGGCGCCTCCACATCCACCTCGCCGGTCGACCAGTACAGCTTCTTCGGCTCGAGGAAGATGACCGGATCGGGATGCGCGATGGCGGCGCGCAGCAGCCCGTACGCGTCCTGCGGGGTCGCGGGGGACACCACGGTCAGCCCGGGCGTGTGCACGTAGTACGCCTCCGACGAGTCGGAGTGGTGCTCCACCCCGCCGATGCCGCCGGCGTACGGGATGCGCACGACCATCGGAAGGCGCACGCGGCCCTGCGTCCGGTTGCCCATCTTGGCGACGTGGTCGACGATCTGCTCGAAAGCCGGATACGCGAAGGCGTCGAACTGCATCTCGACGACCGGGCGCATCCCGTTCATGGCCATGCCGACCGCCGTGCCGACGATGCCGGACTCGGCCAGCGGAGTGTCGAAGCAGCGGCTCTCGCCGAAGCGGGCGGTCAGCCCGTCGGTGATGCGGAAGACGCCGCCGAGGGCGCCGACGTCCTCGCCGAACACGACGACGGACGGGTCGGCGGCGAGCGCGTCGGCGAGGGCCCGGTTGAGCGCCTGCGCCATCGTCATGGTGGCGGGTGCGGTGGATGCGGCACGCTCCGGTTCCGCGCCGGCCGGGCGTTCGGCGGGAGCGTCGTGCATGAGCGTCATCGTGCGGCCTCCTGGCTGGTCGGCTGGCCCGCGTGGCCCGCGTCGGCGGCGCGGAGCTCGGCGGCGAGCTGCTCGGCCTGCTCGCGTAGCTGCGGGGTCGGGGTGGCGTAGACGTGGGCGAACAGGTCTTCGGGATGCGGTTCGGCGTCGGCCATGATCGCCGTGCGGAGGTCAGCGGCGACCCGCTCGGCGTGCGCGTGCGCCTCGGCGTCGTCGCCCTCGGTGAGGGCATCCTGAGCGGTCAGCCAGGCGCGCAGGCGGAGCAGCGGGTCGCGCGCGAGCCACGGCTCCACCTCGTCGGAGGTGCGGTAGCGGGTGGCGTCGTCGGCGTTGGTGTGCGACTTGACCCGGTAGGTGACCGCCTCGACGAGCGTCGGGCCTCCGCCCTCGCGCGCCTCCTCGACGGCCTCCCCGAGCACCGCGAGCAGAGCGGCGAGGTCGTTGCCGTCGACGAGGCGCCCGCGCATCCCGTAGCCGACGCCCTTGTGCGCCAGACTCGGCGAGGCCGTCTGCCGACTGAGGGGCACGGAGATCGCGTAGCCGTTGTTCTGCACCAGGAAGACCACGGGCAGGTGGAAGACGGCGGCGAAGTTGAGCGCCTCGTGGAAGTCGCCCTCGCTGGTCGCGCCGTCGCCGCACATCGCGAGCACCACGGTGTCCTCGCCGCGGAGGCGGGCCGCGTGGGCGAAGCCGACCGCATGGAGCAGTTGAGTCGCCAGCGGCGTCGCCTGCGGTGCGACGCGGTGCCGGTTGGGGTCGTAGCCGGAGTGCCAATCGCCGCGGAGGAGCACGAACGCCTCGAACGGGTCGACGCCACGCGCGATCACCGCGACGGTGTCACGGTAGGTCGGGAACAGCCAGTCCTGCTCGCCGAGCACCATCGCGGCGGCGATCTCGCACGCCTCCTGGCCGTGCGACGACGGGTACACCGCGAGGCGGCCCTGACGGACAAGGGCGTCGGCCTGGTCGTTGAGGCGGCGGGCGAGGACGAGACGGCGGTAACCGTCCCGCAGGGTGTCCTGGTCGGGGACACGGCCTTGCGCGAGGGCGGCGTGGCCGCTCGGGTCCGCGGACCCGTCCTGGTCGATGAGCCGCAGCGGGGTGTCGCCCGGCAGCAGGTCGTCCGCCCGCAGCGGTGCGTCGGCGTGCATCCGTTCTCCTTTGAAAGACGTCGCTCATCATCAGGATGACTTCGCTGGACCCCGGACGCTACGGGTGCGCCGGAGTCGAGACGAATGGATGCGCTGGGCGCGTTCGAGTGCCAGACTGTCCAGCACCATGGACGACATCGACGTACGCATCCTGGACGCTCTGCGCGCCGACGGCCGCGCCTCCATCACGGCGGTCGCGGAGGCGGCGCACGTGTCGCGCGCCAACGCGTATGCGCGGCTCTCCCGGCTGGTCTCGGACGGCGTCATCACCGGCTTCACCGCGAAGGTCGACCCGCGGCTGTCCGGGCGCCGGTCATCGGCGTACGTGACCATGCGCGTGGAGCAGGCAGCCTGGCACGACCTGCGCGACCGGCTGCGGCAAATCCCCGAGGTGGAGCATTTCGCCCTCGTCGGCGGCGACTTCGACGTCATCCTGCTGGTCCGGGCTCGCGACAACGAAGACCTGCGGCGGGTGGTGCTGGAGGAGCTGACGAGCATCCCGTCGGTGCGGGATACGAAGACGTCGCTGGTGTTCGAGGACCACGACCAGCGCTGACGGCCACTCCTGTGGGTCGCAACACGCCGTTATGCGCGCCGGATAACGGCGTGTTGCGACCCCTCGCCGGCGGGAGCCGACGGACGGGTTGCCCAGGGGCGGCGATTCTGCGACGATGCAATTGCTGAACGCTCGTTCGGTAATTCGGGTTCGAGGGAGAGCGCGATGGCGGAGGCCTACCTCGTGGGCGGAGTACGCACGCCCGTCGGCCGCTATGGCGGCGCGCTGGCCGGCGTCCGGCCCGACGACCTCGCCGCGCTCGTCGTCGCCGAGGCAGTGCGCCGAGCGGCTGCTCCCCCGGATGCCCTCGACGAGGTGATCCTGGGCGCCGCGAACCAGGCCGGCGAAGACAACCGCAACGTCGCCCGGATGGCCGTCCTGCTCGCCGGGCTGCCCGACGCGGTGCCGGCCATGACCGTCAACCGGCTGTGCGCATCCGGCTTGACCGCGGTGATCCAAGCCGCGCAGGCGATCCGCGCCGGGGATGCGGACCTGGTGGTCGCAGGCGGCGTCGAGTCGATGACGCGCGCGCCCTGGGTGCAGGCGAAGCCGGAACGCCCCTGGGCGAAGCCCGGGCCGCAGTACGACACGTCGATCGGCTGGCGGTTCACCAACCCGCGCCTGCTCGAACGTGACAAGGCGACCTACACGATGCCCGAGACGGCCGAAGAGGTCGCCCGGATCGACGGCATCACGCGCGAGGAGGCCGACGCCTTCGCCCTGGAGAGCCACCGGCGAGCTGCGGCCGCGGCCGACGGCGGACGGTTCGACGCCGAACTGCTGCCGGTCGAGACACTGACCGGCATGGTCACCGCCGACGACGGCATCCGCCGCGACACCGGGATGGATGCGCTGGCGCGTCTGAAGCCGGTCGTCGCGGGCGGCAGTGTCGTCACCGCAGGCAACGCGTCGCCGCTGAACGACGGAGCATCGGCGATCGTGGTGGCGAGCGCAGCGGCCATCGAGCGGTACGGACTGCAACCCCGGGCCCGCGTCGTCGCCGCGGCGAGCGCCGGCGTCGCCCCGGAGGTCATGGGGCTCGGTCCGGTGCCCGCGACACAGAAGGCCCTCGCCCGGGCCGGGCTCGACGTCTCCGACCTCGGCGCCGTCGAACTCAACGAGGCGTTCGCCAGCCAGGCCATCGCGTGCATCCGCCGTCTCGGGCTCGACCCCGCGGTCGTCAACGCGGACGGCGGCGCCATCGCCCTCGGCCACGCGCTCGGCTCGAGCGGGTCGCGCATCCTCGTCACCCTGCTGGGCCGGATGGAGCGGGAGGGGGCACGACGCGGGCTCGCGACCATGTGCGTGGGCGTCGGCCAGGGCACCTCGCTGATCGTGGAGGCGGTATGACCGAATACAGCACCCTCGCGGTCGAGGAGCGCGGCGACCGGGTCGTGGTCACGCTCGACCGGCCGGAGCGCCGCAACGCGATCGACCAGCAGATGGTGGACGAGCTGCACCGCGTCTGCGCGACCCTGGAGGTGCAGCCGCGCATCCTCATCCTCACCGGGTCGGACGGCGTGTTCGCCTCCGGCGCCGACATCGCCGAGCTGCGCGAACGGACCGCCGCCGACGCCGCCAGCGGCATCAACGACACGATCTTCACCCGCATCGCGATGCTCCCGATGCCCGTGATCGCCGCGCTCGACGGGTACGCGCTGGGCGGCGGAGCGGAGCTCGCCTACGCGGCCGACCTGCGGATCGGCACCCCGCGTCTGCGCATCGGCAACCCGGAGACCGGCCTCGGGATCATCGCCGCCGCCGGCGCGCTGTGGAGGCTGCCGCATCTCGTCGGTCTCCCGCTGGCCACCGAGCTGGTGCTGACCGGGCGCATCCTGACGGGCGAGGAGGCGCTGGCCGCAGGACTCGTCGGCGACCTGTTCGAGCCGGGTGAGCTGCTGGCGGGGGCCCACGCCCTGGCCGACCGGATCGCCGCGAACGACCCGCAGGCGACCCGCCTCACCAAGCGCGTGCTGCGCGAGCCCACGGAGCGGCATCCTGCCGCCGAGCGCGAGGCGCAGGCGGTGCTCTTCGAGTCGCCGGACAAGCGACGGAGGATGACCGAGTTCCTGGAGCGGAGGAGCAGGAGATGAGCACGACAGGCCTGCCCGAACGGGTCGCCGTGATCGGCGGTGGACGGATGGGCGCGGGCATCGCGCACGCGTTCCTCATGGCGGGTGCGGAGGTGGCCGTGGTCGAGCAGAACGCGACCGCCGCGTCGGAGGCGCGGGACCGCATCCTCACCGCTGTCGAGGGCAGCGTCCGCCGCGGCTCCCCGGCCCCCGACCCCGCGCGCCTGCTCGTCACCGTGACCTGGGAGGCGCTGAACGGCGCGGGCCTCGCGATCGAAGCGGTGCCCGAGCTGCTCGACCTGAAGCGCGAGGCCCTCGCCCGCGCCGAGCAGCTGCTGCCGGTGGATGCGGTGCTCGCGACGAACACATCGTCTCTGTCGATCGACACCCTGGCGGAGGGGCTAACCCGGCCGGGCGCGTTCTTGGGGCTGCATTTCTTCAACCCGGTCCCCGCATCCACTCTCGTGGAGGTCGTCCTGGGCACCGCGACCGCCGCCACCGCTGGGGAGGCCGCCGAACGGTGGGTGCGCGCGCTGGGGAAGACCGCGATCACCGTACGCGACTCCCCCGGCTTCGCCTCCTCCCGCCTCGGGGTGCTGCTCGGGCTGGAGGCGATCCGGATGGTCGAAGAGGGCATCGCCACCCCCGACGACATCGACACCGCGATGGAGCTCGGCTACAAGCATCCCGTCGGTCCGCTGCGGCTCACCGACATGGTCGGGCTGGATGTGCGGCTCGACATCGCCGAGTACCTCGCCCGCGAGCTGGGGCCGCGTTTCGAGCCGCCCGAGCTGCTCCGGCGCATGGTCGCCGAGGGGATGCTGGGCCGGAAGTCCGGCCAGGGATTCTTCGCCTGGGGTGAGGACGGGTCGCCGGTCCCTACCGCCCGGGAGCGTCCACTATGAGGTTCGTGATGCGCGCCGTGCAGAGCCGGTTGCCGTCCTCGTCGGTGATGACGATCTCGTGCGACGCGATGGTACGACCCAGCCGGATCGCCGTCGCGACCCCGGTCACCACGCCCGACCGCGCCGCCCGGTGGTGGGTCGCGTTGATGTCGACGCCGACCGCGCTGCGCCCGGGACCGGCGTGGATGACGGCCGCCCACGACCCGAGCGCCTCCGCGAACGCGACCGACGCGCCGCCGTGCAGCAGCCCGAACGACTGGCGGTTGCCCTCGACCGGCATCGTCGCCACCACGCGCTCCGCGGACTGCTCCAGGATGCGCACCCCCATCTTCACGTCGAGCTCACCCAGTTCGATCGTCCAGTCGCCGTCGGCCATGCCGCCAGCATACGCATCCACTCGAGGAGGCCTTCGATGATCCTGCCCAGCTACATCCGCGATGAATGGTGGACGCCCGAATCCGCGGTCGGTGCTGCCGGCGGCGCCACTGAGGACGGTACCGAGGGCGGTGCCGCCGAGGTGCTCGACGCCTCCACCGGCGCCGTCATCGCGCGGGTCAGCACCGCCGGCCTCGACCTCGCGGGCGCGCTCGACCACGCCCGGACCGTCGGGCAGCGCTCCCTCGGCGCGCTGACGTTCCACCAGCGCGCGCTACTGCTCAAGCAGCTCGCGCAGGCACTCACCGAGCGCAAGGACGAGCTGTACGAGCTGTCCGCCCAAGCCGGCGCGACCCGCGCCGACGCCTGGATCGACGTCGACGGCGGCATCGGCGCGATGTTCACGTACGGCTCGAAGGGACGACGCGAGCTGCCCAACGCGCAGGTCGTGCTCGACGGCCCCGCCGAGCAGCTGTCGAAGGACGGCAGCTTCCTCGGCCGCCACGTGTACACCCGGCTGCCGGGCGTCGCCGTGCAGATCAACGCCTTCAACTTCCCGGTCTGGGGGATGCTGGAGAAACTCGCGCCGTCCTTCCTCGCCGGGATGCCGACGCTCGTCAAGCCGGCCACCCCGACCGCGTTCGTGGCCGAGGCCGCCGTGCGGATCATGGTCGAGTCCGGGCTCCTGCCCGCGGGCTCCCTGCAGCTGGTGAGCGGATCGGTCCCCGACCTGTTCGACCACCTGCGGCTCGGTGACCTTGTCGCGTTCACGGGGTCCGCATCCACCGCCGAACGCCTGAAGGCGCACGACTCGGTGCAGACCGGCGGGGTGCGGTTCACGAGCGAGACCGACTCGATCAACGCGTCGGTGCTCGGGCCGGATGCCGTCGCCGGGACGCCGGAGTTCGACGCGTACGTGAAGGGACTGGTCGTCGAGATGACGGCCAAGTCCGGGCAGAAGTGCACGGCCATCCGCCGGGCGATCGTCCCGGCCCCGCTCGCGGACTCCGTGATCGCGGCGGTGCGCGACCGCATCGCTGCGCGCGTCGTGATCGGCGATCCGCGCGCCGAGGGCGTGACGATGGGGCCGCTCGCCTCGCGCACGCAGCGCGAGGAGGTGCTGCGCCAGGTGGGGCGGCTCGTCGCGGCGGGCGGCGAGCTGGTGCTCGGCGGACTCGACCAGCCGACCGTCGTGCGGGCCGACGGTACGACCGGCGTCTCCCCGGAGGGTGCCTTCGTCGCGCCGGTGCTGCTGAGGTTCGCCGACGCGTGGACGCCGGAGGCGCACACCATCGAGGCGTTCGGGCCGGTCGCGAGCGTCCTGTCGTACGACACGGCGGAGGAAGCGGTCGCGCTGGTCGCGCGCGGCGGCGGGTCGCTCGTGACCAGCGTGGCGACGCACGACCCGGAGTTCGCGCGCACGTTCGTGCTGGGCTCTGCGGCCTACAACGGGCGCATCCTGGTGCTCGACCGCGACGACGCCCGCACCTCCACAGGGCACGGCTCCCCGATGCCGCACCTGGTGCACGGCGGGCCGGGGCGAGCCGGAGGCGGTGAGGAGCTGGGCGGGATCCGCGCGGTGCTGCACCACATGCAGCGGACGGCGCTGCAGGGGTCTCCGGATCTGCTCACCGCGATCACCGGGGTGTGGCATCCCGGTGCCGCCGCGTCGGCCGAGCCGCCGCATCCCTTCCGCAAGTCGCTGGCGACACTGCGGATCGGCGACCAGGTGCAGTCCGGCTCGCGGCAGATCACGCTCGACGACATCGAGACGTTCGCGGCGTTCACGGGCGACACGTTCTACGCGCACATGGATGAGGAGGCCGCGGCCGCGAACCCGTTCTTCCCCGGGCGGGTGGCGCACGGGTACCTGCTTGTGTCGTGGGCGGCCGGACTGTTCGTCGACCCGGCGCCGGGGCCGGTGCTCGCCAACTACGGGCTGGAGGACCTGCGGTTCCTGACGCCCGTCGTGCCCGGCGACAGCATCCGCGTTGCCCTGACGGCGAAGCAGATCACGCCGCGCGAGACCGACGACTACGGCGAGGTGCGGTGGGATGCGCGCATCCTGAACCAGCACGACGAGCTCGTCGCCACCTACGACGTCCTGACTCTCGTAGCCAAATAGCCCCACCGTCGAGTCCGCAAACTTTGCACGCCGCGCGCCCCGAAAACGTGCAAAGTTTGCGGACTCGACGGGGGGCGGAATCGCGGGTCAGCGGAGTGCGAGGGCGAGGATGGTGTCGGCGAGGTCGTCGGGGGTCAGGGGGCCGGACGGGGTGTACCACTCGGTGAGGGAGTTGATCATGCCGAAGAGGAGGCGCGCGACGACCGCGGGATCCGCGTCGGTGCGCAAGGAGCCCTCGGCCCGTGCCTCGGCCACCAGTTCGGCGACCGCGTGGTCGAACGCGCGGCGACGGGCCAGCGCCGCCCGCTCCACCTCGGTGTTGCCGCGCACGCGCAGCAGCAGCGTCACGTACGGCAGGCGGTCGGCGAGCACCCGCACCGCGCCACGCAGCACGTACGCGAGCCGGTCGGCCGCTGGCCCGGTCGTCGCCTCGGGCGCCCGCAGCACGCCCTCCAGCCCGTCGAGGGCTTCGTCGAGCGCGAGGGCGAGCAGCTCGTCCTTGGATGAGACGTGGTGATAGATCGCCGACTTCGACAGCCCGAGGCGGTCGGCCAGCATCCCGATGGAGGTCGCGTCGTAGCCGTGCTCGTTGAACGCGGCGACCGCGACCTCGAGGATGCCCCGCTGGTCGTAGCCGGGCCGCCCTCGGCGCAGGGCGTCGGAGCGGAGCGTCTCGGTCACGCGCCCAGTCTGGCACGCGCGCCCCTCTCGTGGATATACTGAACGAACGATCAGTAAGTAGTGATCTGCGAGGAGAGGGTCGACGATGACCACCACCACAGAGGCGCCAACCGACACCGACGGCCGGGCACGCTTCGACGAGCTGATCGCCTCCGACTCCCGCATGGAGCCGCGCGACTGGATGCCCGACGACTACCGCCGCACGCTCATCCGGCAGATGTCGCAGCACGCCCACTCCGAGATCATCGGGATGCAGCCGGAGGCCAACTGGATCACGCGCGCCCCGAGCCTGAAGCGCAAGGCGATCCTCATGGCCAAGGTGCAGGACGAAGCGGGCCACGGGCTCTACCTCTACTCGGCGACCGAGACCCTCGGGATCACGCGCGACGAACTCACCGAGCAGCTGCTCTCCGGCCGCGCCAAGTACTCGTCGATCTTCAACTACCCGACGCTCAGCTGGGCCGACATCGGTGCGATCGGCTGGCTGGTCGACGGCGCCGCGATCTGCAACCAGGTGCCGCTCTGCCGCTGCTCCTACGCGCCGTACGGCCGAGCGATGGTCCGCATCTGCAAAGAGGAGTCGTTCCATCAGCGACAGGGCTTCGAGATCCTGCTGACTCTCATGCACGGCACCGGCGAGCAGCAGCGGATGGCCCAGGATGCGGTGAACCGCTGGTACTGGCCGTCCTTGATGATGTTCGGGCCGCCCGACGGCGACTCCCCCAACTCGGCCCGCTCGATGGCGTGGAAGATCAAGCGCTTCTCGAATGACGACCTGCGTCAGCGCTTCGTCGCAATGCTCGTCCCGCAGGCGGAGGCGCTCGGCGTCACGCTGCCCGACCCGGAGCTCCGCTGGAACGAGGAGCGCCAGGCGTATGACCTCGGCCCGATCGACTGGAGCGAGCTCCAGGAGGTCATCGCCGGCCGCGGCGTCTGCAATGCGCAGCGTCTGCAGCGTCGGCGCGAGGCGCACGAGGACGGCCGCTGGGTGCGGGAGGCGGCGGCCGCGTACGCCGAGAAGCAGCGTTCGGCCCGCGAGACCGCGGAGGCCGACGCATGACCGCCGAGCCGTGGCCGCTGTGGGAGGTCTTCGTCCGGGCCTCGCGCGGCCTCAGCCACGTGCACGTCGGCTCACTGCACGCCCCCGACGAGGAGCTCGCGGTGCGGAACGCCCGCGACCTGTACACCCGGCGCGGCGAGGGCGTCTCGATCTGGGTGGTGCGCTCCGACCTGATCACCGCGAGCGACCCGGACGCGAAGGATGCCTTCTTCACCGCGCCGGAGGGCAAGAACTTCCGCCACGCCACCTACTACACCGCCGCCGAGGGGGTGAAGCACCTGTGACCGACACCGACCACGACCTCGCCGATGCCGACGCCGACCACGGCCACGTCGAGCTCAGCGCCGTCGTCCTCTCCGAGGAGTTCGTCTCCGCCGACGCCCCGGCCTCGCCCGAGGTCGCCGAGTACGCGATGTGGCTGGGCGACGACGCGCTCATCCTGGCGCAGCGCCTGGGCGGCTGGATCACCCGCGCGCCCGAGCTGGAGGAGGATGTCGCCGTCGCGAACATCGCCCTCGACCTGCTCGGCCACGCCCGCTCGCTGCTGCGCTACGCCGGCTCGGCGACGGGACGAACCGAGGACGACCTGGCCTACTGGCGCGACGAGACCGGGTTCCGCTCTGCGCACCTGTTCGAGCAGCCGAACGGCGACTTCGCGCACACGATCGTCCGCCAGTTCGCCGCCGCGCACTATCTGCACCCGCTGTACGAGCGGCTGCGCGCATCCACCGATCCGGTGCTCGCCGGCGTCGCCGCCAAGGCGGTGAAGGAGGTCGACTACCACCGCGACCACGCGGACCAGTGGATGCTGCGCCTCGCGCTGGGGACGGACGAGTCGCGCCGCCGCACCCTGCGCGCGATGGAGGACGTCTGGCCGTACGTCGACGAGCTGTTCTCGGACGACGCGGCCGGAGACGACGACCTGTTCGCCGCGCTCGACGGCGTCGCCGTGCGGCCGTCGTCGCTGCGGGAGCCGTTCGAGGCGGAGGTCGCCCCCGTGCTCGCGGAGGCGCAGCTGGAGCCGCCGACCGCCTTCCATGCGGCCGGCGGTGGCCGCCTGGGCCGCCACTCCGAGTATCTCGCGCCGCTGCTCGCCGAACTGCAAGTGCTCGCCCGCCAGCATCCGGGGGCGTCGTGGTGACGCATCACGCGGACGCCGCGCGGGCGTGGTCGGCGGTCGCAGCCGTGGTGGACCCCGAGGTGCCGGTGCTCAGCATCGACGACCTGGGCGTGCTGCGCGAGGTGACCGTCTCGGACACCGGCGTCGAGGTCGTCATCACGCCGACGTACTCGGGATGCCCGGCGATGGATGCGATCCGCGAGGACGTCGTGCGCGCCCTGGCCGCGGAGGGGTTCGGCGACGTGCGCGTCCGGCTCGTGCTGTCGCCCGCGTGGACCACCGACTGGATCAGCGCGAAAGGCCGCAGCGCACTCAAGGAGTACGGCATCGCTCCGCCGTCGGCCGCGGGCCCGGTCCGTCTGAGCATGTCGGTCAAGTGCCCGCACTGCGACTCGCTCGATACGCGCGAGGTGGCGCACTTCGGGTCGACCTCCTGCAAGGCGCTGTTCGTCTGCCGGTCGTGCGGCGAGCCGTTCGATCACTTCAAGGCGCTGTGAGGCCGGCCTGATGGCGCGGGCACGGTTCCACACGCTCGCGGTCGCCGAGGTGCGGCCGCTGACGGCGGCGAGCGTCGAGGTCACCTTCGCGGTGCCCGAGGAGCTCCGGGGCGAGTACGACTACCTGCCCGGGCAGCACGTCGCACTCCGCGCCCACGTCGACGGCCGGGAGCTGCGGCGCAGCTACTCGCTCTGCCGGCCGCCGCTGCCGCCGACCGCCGAACACGCCGGTCGCATCAGCGTCGCGATCAAGCGTGACCTGGGCGGCGCGTTCTCGACCTGGGCGACGAGCGAACTGCGGCCGGGCGACCGGATCGACGTGATGAGCCCGCAGGGCACGTTCACCGTCGACCCCTCCCGCGTCGACGGCCGGCACGTCGTCGGCATCGCGGCGGGATCCGGCATCACCCCGTTGATGGCGCTCGCGAGCAGCATCCTCGCGGGCTCCCCCACCGCGCAGTTCACGCTCGTGTACACGAACCGCACGGCCATCGACGTCATGTTCCTGGAGGAGCTCGCCGATCTGAAGGACCGCTACCCGTCCCGGCTCGCGCTGCACCACGTCCTCTCCCGCGAGCAGCGGTCGGCTCCCCTTCTCTCGGGCCGCATCGACGAGGACCGGCTGCGCAGGATGCTCGACACACTCATCCCGCCGGTGACCGTCGACGAGTGGTTCCTCTGCGGACCCTTCGAGCTCGTCCAGTTGTGCCGCGATGTGCTCGAGACGTACGGGGTGGAGCGGGAGCGCATCCACTTCGAGCTGTTCACCGGCGACCCGGTCGAGCCGCGCGGCGACGCCGGCCGTCCGGTGGTCGTGCACGACGGCGAGCGCACGGCCGAGATCGAGTTCACGCTCGACGGGCTCAGCTCGACGGTCACGACACCGGTGGATGCGAACGAGTCGGTGCTGAACGCCGCCCTGCGGGTGCGCCCTGACGTGCCCTTCGCGTGCACCGGCGGTGTCTGCGGGACCTGCCGTGCGCGTCTGGTCAGCGGCGACGTCCGGATGACGGAGAACTACGCGCTGGAGCCCGAGGAGCTCGAGCGCGGCTACGTGCTGACCTGCCAGTCCCATCCCCTCACCGACCGCGTCGTTGTCGACTACGACGTCTGAACAGCGGAGGCCCTGTGATCGACCTGGACATCACCGACGGGATCGCCCGCATCACGCTGGACGCGCCCGAGCGGCTCAACGCGCTCGGCCCGGACGACCTCCGGGCGCTGGATGCGGCCTACGCCGACGCGGAGGCCGCCGGCGTGCGCGCCCTGGTGCTGCGCGGGCAAGGCCGCGCGTTCTGCGCCGGACGCGACATCGCGGGTGTCGACCCTGCGACGGACGACGTGAGCGGCTATCTGGACGGACTGGTGACGCCGCTGCTTCGGCGCATCGCGGACTTCCCCGCGCCGACCTTCGCCGCCGCCCAGGGCGCCTGCCTGGGTGTCGGCCTCGGACTCCTGATCGCCACGGATGTCGTCTACGTCGCAGACGACGCGAAGGTCGGCTCCCCGTTCGCCGCCCTGGGGGCCGCCCTCGACTCCGGCGGCCACTGGCTGCTGGTCTCGCGACTCGGTCCGCACCGCGCGCTCGACCTCATCTACTCCGGGCGGCTCCTCTCGGGCGCCGAAGCCGTCGCGGGCGGCCTGTTCTCACGGGCGCTTCCCGCAGACGCCCTGCGCCAAGAGGTGGATGCGGCGGCCGCGGCAGCCGCATCCGGCGCCACCCAGGCCTTCCTCGCGAGCAAGAGGATCGTCTCGCGTCTGCGCGACGGGTCCCTGGACCTGTGGGGATCTGTCGCCGCCGAGAACGCCGCTCAGGCGGCCCTGCGCGACACCGACGACTACCGCGAGGGCTTTCGCGCGTTCCAGGAGAAGCGGAAGCCGGGCTTCACCGGCCACTGAGGCGCTTCCGGTTTCCGCGCGCGGTCGCTGCCGCCGGCTCGTCAGACGCGGTCGTGCAGAGTGATGTGGTAGCCGTCGGGGTCGGCGAACGTGAACGTGCGGCCGAACGGGCCGTCGATGGGCGCGGCGACGATCGTGCGGCCGTCGGCGACGAGCGCGTCGTGGATGTCCTGGACGTCTGTCGCGTGGAGCCAGATCGCTGCGCCGATCCCGGGCTGCGCTGCCGCATCGAGGTCGGTGCCGGGCACCAGGTCGCGGAGCGCGAACGCGATCGGCTTCGTGTCGAAGACCACGGCGTGCGGAGGGCCAACCGGCGAGCGGACGAGCCCGAGGTAGCGCTCGTAGAAGGCCTGGGATGCGTCGAGGTCACGCACCTGCAGGGAGAGGAAGTCGGGTCCGGTGGCGGGCATGGGGTGCTCCTTCGTTTCGTGTCAGTTATCTGACACGGCTCAACCTATGTCAGAATACTGACATGAGTCAAGACGGAGTCGGCGTGGACCTCGAGACGTCCCTGGGCTACCTGCTCAAAGAGGCGTCGAGCACGCTGCGCGCGGCCATGGAGGATGTCCTCCGCCCTCTCGGCATGACCATCACGCACTACTCGTGCCTGGAGCTGCTGTCGCAGCGCCCCGGCCTCTCGAACTCCGAACTCGCGCGCGGAACCTTCGTCACCCGCCAGTCGATGAACGTGCTCCTTCAGGCCCTGGAGCGGGAGGGGGACGTGACGCGCCCGTCGGAGGCACCCGTCGGGAAGGTCCTGCCCACCCGGCTCACCGCGCGCGGCCGTCGGCGCCTCGAGCAGGCGAGCGCGGCCGTACGATCCGTCGAGGTCCGGATGCTCTCGGGACTCGCGGAGACGGAGCAGGCGGCCGCCCGCCGCATCCTGCGGAGCATGATCACGTCGCTCCGCGGCGAGCCCAGCCGCGACGGCGGCGGCAAGCCCAGCGGCGTCAGCTGACGCGGGTCGCCAGCAGCCGCTGCACTGCCGACAGCGGGATCGGGATCCACGCCGGCCGGTGCCGCGCCTCGTACGCGATCTCGTACACCGCCTTGTCGAGCTCGAACGCATCGAGGAGCAGGCGGAAGTCCTCGACCTCGGAGCCGGCGACCGACGCGTACCCGTCGAGGTACGCCTGGCGGCCGTTCGCGGCCCAGGCCGTCGCATCCACCGGCGTCTCCCTCCGCGCGAGGGAGCCGGCGACGTAGTCGAACGAGCGCAGCATCCCGGCGACATCCCGCATGGTCGCATCGGGCAGGGCGCGCTCGGCGAGCGGGCGCAGCGGCTCCCCCTCGAAGTCGATGAACTGCCAGCCGCGGTCGGGCGCGTACAGCACCTGGCCCAGGTGGAGGTCGCCGTGGATGCGCTGCAGCAGTGGGAGCGGCGCAGCGGCCGCGTCCTCGTAGACGGCGGCGATCCCGGCCCGGAGGTCCTCGACCTCCGGGACCTCGGTCGTCGTGACCGTGAGCCGTCGGAACATGCCGTCGAGGGCGAGTGCGACATCGTCCTTCGTCGCCGGCTTCGTCGGCAGCGACCGCGCCATGAGGCGGTGCAGCTCCGCGGTGCCCGCGCCCAGCCGATACGCGCGGTCGGTGAAGTCCTCGCCGCGCTCGGCGGCGCTGACCGCCAGCTCCCAGCCGTCCTCCGCGCCCGGCACGAAGTCCTGCATGAGGGCGAGCTCGCCGGATGCGGTCCCGCCCGACGGCGTGGGCCAGCTGCCGGTGAGCCAGCCGAGCAGGGAGGGTGTCCGTCTGGATCCGCCGGCGGTGAGCGCGGCGAGCGTCGAGACGTCGGGGTTCTCGCCGTCCTGCACCACGCGGAACACCTTGATGAGGGCGAGACGGCCGTCCTCGAGCTCGCCGACGATGGAGGTGTTCGACTGCTCCCCGGTCAGCCGCCGCGACGAGCGCACCGCGATCCGCTCGCCGAGCGTGTGCCCCTGCGCGTGCGCATCCCGGCCCTCGGCGTGCTCCTGGCCGGTCATCAGCTGGACGAGGGACGCGACATACGCCTCCTCCGTCGGGCCGTCGTAGAGGTACCGTCCTCCGGCCTCGCCGATGAGCGCGGCCTCATCGCCGTCGCGGCTCGCGCGCGCCACGACGGGCACCTGATAGACGCGCGGTGTACGGGGTGCCTCATCGCAGAAGAAGTGGGTGACGACGCGGACATCGGCGTCCACGGGTTCGGCGTCGAACGACGCGAGAAGCCGCAGGCGCGGCTCGACGTTCTTCGTCGAGTACCAGCGCTGACGTCGCATCCACGTCCCGACCAGCTCGGTGAGTTCGGTCATGCCTGAACCGTACGCCCGCTCCGCCGTTTGCGCGCCGCGTCCAGCGAATCCTGAGGATCAGTGCCGGCCGAGCACGACACCGCGGGCGGCCAGGAAGGGCTGCGGGTCGATCTGCAGGCCGTTGACGCGCACCTCGAAGTGCAGATGGCAGCCGGTCGACAGCCCCGTCGACCCGACCTGGGCGATCGGCTGACCCGCGGCGACCTGCTGTCCGGCGGTCACCCCGATTCCCCCGTCGCGGATGTGACCGTAGGCGGTCTGCACGCCCCCGCCGTGGTCGATGAGGATGAAGTTGCCGTATCCGCTGTACGGCCCTGCGCGCACGACCGTACCGGCCGCCGCCGCGTAGATGGTGGTTCCGCAGGCGGCGCCGAGGTCGTCACCGGGATGGAACGGGTCGGTGCCGAGGGGACGCGACGGCCGCGGGCCGAACACGTCGGTGAGCGACCCCTGCACGGGGAGCGCCCACCCGCTCGCGATGAGTGTCGGGTCGGAGGTGAGCACCTGCCAGCCCGAGCCGGCCTCGATCACCGTCGGCGCGGCGGCGAGAGCGGCGGAGGCCGCGTTGACCTGGGCCTGCGCGTCGGCCACGGCCTGCTGGCTGCTGTCCACATCCACCGCTGCGACCGCGTCCGCCGCGCTCTGCGCCTTCTCGGCCCAGCTCTTCGCGAGCTTCTTCTCGGCGGAGGCCTCGCGGATGGCGGCGTCGCGATCCTTCGAGAGCGCGGCGAGCCGGTCGGCGGCGCCTAGCTTGGTCAACAGGTCGCCGGAGCCCTGCAGGGCGGCGCTGAGCGGATCCTGGGTCAGGAAGTGGGTGCCGGACGAACGGATCAGCGCGGTCGCGAACGCGGCGCTCTTGCGCGCCTGCTCGGCTGCGGCGTCGGCCTGCTTCTGCACGGCATCCGCCGCGGCCTGAGCCTGATCGTGCTCGCGCTGGGCGGCCTCCGACTCGTTCATCGCGTCGGCCAGCTGCGCCTGCGCCGAGGCGAGGTCGCTGGCCAGCTGCACGGCCCGCTCGAGGTCGGCCGGGTCGACCGTGGGGAACTGCGGGAGGTCGGGAACGCTGAGAGTGATCTCATCCGACGGCGCCGGATCCGGGGCTGCGGGCGGGTTCGGGGCGGGAGGTGCAGGGGACGTCGGAGGAGTCGACGGGCTGGGCGTGGGCGTGGGAGTGGGGGTCGGTGTCGGCGTCGGGTCCGGGGTCGGGGTCGGATCGGGCGTGGGTGTCGGATCCGGTGTCGGGTCGGGATCGCCCGACGGCGTCGGATCCGGCGTCGCAGGCGTGTCGCCCGTCGAACCCGCTCCAGATGCGCCCGATCCGTCCGTCGCCGCGGGCGCGCACTCTGTCGTGCACTCGTCGGCCACGGCGGGCGAGGAGACGCCCAGCAGGCTGCCGGCGACCAGAACCAGCGCCGCCCACGCGGGAGTCAGGCGCGGCCCCCCGGGTCGCGTCGCTCTCCTGTGTCGTCCGAGCGATGCGTGCATGATCAGAACGGGCCGGCGGCATACGCCGTTCGGCCTGTAGTGAGATGCTCTCACTGCTCGGGGTGGGGAACAAGACACCCGTTCGAGGTCGGATGCGGCTCACAGCATCCGCACGTTACGGTGAGAGATTGTGACCGACAGTACTGCCACCGCGCGCCCGCGACGATCCGCCCGGCGCACGTCCAGCTGGAAGACGTTGCTGCGCGATGTGGTGATCATCTTCGTGGTGGCGGTGCTGGTGTCGTTCCTGATCAAGACGTTCGTCGCCCGCTCGTTCTACATCCCGTCCGGGTCGATGGAGAACACCCTCCAGATCAACGACCGCATCATCGTCAACGAGCTCCAGCCGAAGGTGTTCGGCCTACAGCGCGGCGATGTCGTCGTGTTCAAGGATCCGGGTGGATGGCTCCCGCCGGCCCCGCCGGAGACCGGCAACGCGTTCCAGCAGGGCGTCGGCGCGGTGCTCGACTTCGTGGGCTTGGGCGCTTCGGACTCCGACCAGCACCTCGTGAAGCGCCTCATCGGTCTTCCAGGCGACCACATCAGCTGCTGCAACGCGCTCGGCCAGATGAGCGTGAACGGCGTCCCGCTCAAGGAGCCCTACGTGCTGCTGCCCGCCGGAGTTCAGGCGGTGTCCGAGAAGTCGTTCGACGTGACGGTGCCGGAGGGCTCGGTCTGGGTGATGGGCGACAACCGCTACAACTCGGCCGACTCGCGCTACCACATGGACGATCCGGGCAAGGGCTTCGTGCCGCTCTCCGACGTGGTCGGCAAGGCGTTCGTGATCAGCTGGCCGGCCAGCCACTGGTCGTGGCTCGACGACTACCCCGACGTCTTCCGCGGCGTCGAGCGCGAGGACAAGTAGCCCTCGCCGCTTCCGCCCTCTCCGATTCCCCCCACCGTCGAGTCCGCAAACTTTGCACGCGGCGGAGGTGCGCGGCGTGCAGTTTGTGCGGACTCGACGGTGGGCGGAAAGAGCGCGAGGGTCAGTTCTCGGAGCGGCCGAGGCGCCAGTAGCCCATGAAGGCGACGCGGGAGCGGTCGATGCCGTTGTCCCGGACGAGCAGCCGGCGCAGCGTCTTGACGGCCGCCGACTCCCCCGCGATCCAGGCGTAGAAGCCGGGATGCGTGTCCTCCGGGGTCTCCCAGAGGATGTCGCGGTCCACATCCACCTCGTCGAGGCTCTGCGACGCGGTCGCCGACGCCGCCGCGACGACGTGCGGGTTCTCGGCGAGCCAACCCTGGACGGCCGGCACGAGTTCGGTTCCCGTCACCGCGTCGCCGCGCGGCAGCCAGGTGACGGAGGCGTGAGGCGGCAGCCGGAGCTCCAGGGCGTCGTCTCCCGACGGCACCTCGATGAACGCCCGCGCGCGGCACCCGCCGGGCAGCGCTTCGAGGATGGATGCGATGGCCGGCGCAGCGGTCTCGTCACCGACGAGCAGCAGCTCGCGCGCCTCGCCCGGGCGCCAGTCGATGCCGACGCCGCGGTGCTCGCTGCGCGCATCCGGTCCGATCACGACGATCTCGTCGTCGGGGGCCGCGCCGAGCAGCCAGCGGGACGCGGGGCCACCGTCCGCGTGGACGACGAAGTCGACGTCGAGCCGGCAGTCATCGGTATCGATCGCCCGCACGGTGTAGGTGCGGAACGGGTTGCGGAGGTGGTCCGGGAGCGCGCGCCAGCGCTCGTACCAGTCGCCCGCGAAGTGGGCCTCCTCGTCGTCGATGCCGAGGTCGGAGTACGAGCCGTCCGCGAGCGGGAAGAGGAGTTTGATCCGCTGGTCGAGGCACTCGGTCCCGAAGTGCGTGAAGTCGTCGCACCGGAAGGTGACGCGCGTGAAGTGCGGGCTGAGCCGCTGGACCCGCTCGACGGCCGCGCGGTAGGGCCGGTACGCGGGGCGGGGGCGCTCGGTGCGGGTGGGGGCGAGGATGGTCACGGCGGCCTTCCGAAGCAGGGGGCGGGACTAAGGTAAGGCTACACTAACTTCCTCTCGCGCCTCCTGTCGATCCGCTGAGACCGCCGTGCCCGATCCCTGCCCCGATTCCTTCGCGATCGGGAAGTCCCGGGCCAGAATGTCGAGCAGGGGCCGTCTCGTTCGACGTCCGGTATGAAAGCGTTCGCGATCGAGAGGAAGAACGATGAAGTACATGATGTTCGTGGTCACCGACTCCCAGCGGGACACCGTGTCGGACGAGTCCGATGTCGACATCTGGGTGAACGAACTGGATGCCAGCGGCAAGCGCGTCATCGGCGAGGTGCTGCAGGCTCCGACCGAATCGCGGGTCGTCCGCGTCCGCGACGGGAAGCGCTACGTCACCGACGGCCCCTTCGCCGAGACCAAGGAGTGGATCTGCGGATTCGACATCCTCGAGGTCGAGAACCTGGACGAGGCCATCGAGATCGCCTCGCGGCACCCGATGGCACGCAACGGCCAGCTCGAGCTGCGCCCGTTCATGCAGTGGGACGAGACCGCCCCGGCGTGAACGGTCGGCCGGTCGTCGTCACGTCCGCGGGCGCGGTCCGCGGACGCGACGACGGCCGCGTGTCCACATGGCGCGGCATCCGGTACGGCGAGCCGCCGACCGGCCGGCTACGCTGGAGCGCCCGTGCCCGCTGCCCCATGGAGCGGCGTCGTGGATGCTGTCGCCTTCGGGCCGGCGGCGCCGCAGCGCCCCAACCCGGCAGTGCCCCTCGGGCCGCCCGGCGAAACGCGGATGGATGAGGACTGCCTGTTCCTCAACGTCATCCGGCCGTCCCACGAGCCCACGTCCGGCGGCGTCCGCCCGGTGATGGTGTGGCTGCAGGGCGGGGCGTACGCGCTGGGCGCATCCAGTCAGCGCATCTACCGCGGCGACCGGTTCGTGCCGGACGGCGATGTCGTGCTCGTCACCCTGAACCACCGCCTGGGCGCGCTCGGCTTCCTCGACGTCCGCAGCGTCGGGGTGGACGACGCGGAGACGAATGTCGCGTTGCGGGATGTGCTGCTCGCGCTCCGCTGGGTGCGCGACAACATCCACGCGTTCGGCGGCGACCCGGACTCGGTGACCGTGTTCGGCCAGAGCGCGGGCGCCGGCCTTGTCACCGCACTTCTCGCTTCTCCCGCGGCGGCCGGTCTGTTCCACCGTGCCATCGCGCAGAGTCCGCCCGCCGGGTCGATGTACGGGCCGGAGCGCGCTGCGACTGTGGCCCGGGCGTTCGTCGAACGGCTCGGCCCCGGCGCGCGGACGCCCGGCGCCCTCCGCGGGGTCCCGGTCGAGGCGATCGTGGATGCGGGCGCAGCGGTGTGCACGGAGATCCCGCGCGAACATCCCGGGATGCTCGCCTTCGCCCCGGTCGTCGGCGACGATCTGCTGCCCGAGGCGCCGATCCGTGTGCTCAGCGATGGACGCGGGATGCCCGTCCCGCTCCTCATCGGAAGTACCCACGACGAGGCGACGCTGTTCCGCCTGATGCGGTCGCCGCTGCTCCCCATCCGGCGGACCGCGCTGCGCCGGATGTTCGACGCCATGCGCTCCGAGCAGGAGCGCGGCGGCCCATCCCTCCCCGAGCGCGAGCGGATGCTCTCGGTCTACGGCCGTCGGCGTCCCGCACGCGGCGTCCGCGTCGCCACCGACATCGCGTTCCGGATGCCGGCCCTCTGGGTCGCCGCAGGGCACAGCGCCGTCGCCCCCACCCACCTCTACCGCTTCGACTTCGCCCCTCCCCTGCTCCGGATCACCGGCGTCGGGGCGTCCCATGCGACGGACCTGCCGTACGTCTGGGGCGAGTTCGACGCGCTTCCCCGCGACCCGTCGTTCCTGCTCGGTGGCCGACGGTCCGCCGAAGCGGTCTCCGAGCGGATGCGCCGGCGCTGGGCGGACTTCGCCCGCACGGGCGTACCCGGCACGGGCTGGCCGACGTACGAACCGCACCGCCGTGCGACGCTCGTCATCGGCGCGACCGACCGGGTCGTGCCCGATCTCGACGCCCGCCTGCGTGCCGGCTGGGGCGAGCAGGTCCTGACTTTCGGTTGAGCGTTCCCTCTAGACTCGGCGGCATGCTCGTCATCCCGCTGCTCGTCATGACGCTGTTCGTGTTCGCCCTGGTGGATATCATCCTGCGACCGAGCGACCAGGTGCGGCACCTGCCGAAGCTGGCGTGGGTGTTCATCGTGATCCTGCTGCCTCTGATCGGCAGCATCCTGTGGTTCGCGGTCGGCCGAGAGTACGCGCCGTCCTCCCGTCCCCGGCGGACGCTCCGGATGCCGGCGGTCCACGCCGAGCCGACAGTATCGGCCCCGGGGCGTGACCTCGCACCGAGCAGCACGGAAGCGCAGCTCGCCGCACTCGAGCGCGAGATCGCGGAGGCCGAACGCGACCAGCGCATCCGGCGGCTCGAGGAGGAGCTGCGGCGGCGGACGGACGCGGGCGAGACGGCCTGACGCACGTCTGCAGAGCCCCGACTGCGCAACCGGACCTGAACGGGTCCTGTGCGCCGCGTCATGCGGACGCGGCACACCTCGTCCCTTATGGGTAGGACGGCATCGTCGATACGCCCAAGGATCGGGGGAAACAGAATGGCCGACATCACAACGACGGAGCGCACCTCCGGCAGCGTCGAGCAGCGGAAGGCCGCGTGGATGCAGCTCCGCGGAGCCATCGCGCAGGAGTACGCGGCGAAGCTCCCCGACCTGCTGACGGTGGACGAGTTCGCCCGGTTCGCGGGCATGACCATCGCGCAGGTACGGCACGCGACGACCATCGGCGACCTCGTCATGTCGATCCGCGATGGCCAGCGCGGCATCGCGCCCGCCGACAACATCGCGTTCCTGCTCCGGGAGCGGCTGCTCCGCCTCCCGGTTCGTGAGCCGTCGTGGGAGCGCAGCGATCCGCGATCGCTTGCCGTCAGCGAGGCCGCCTACGAGCGGGTGTGGGATGTGGCGATCCGCTACGCCACGACGCCGACCGACGCGCTCGATCGACTGCTGCTCGCTGCGACGGGCACCGCGCGCGCCGACTGAATCCGCGGGCTGAGCGCGCGGCGGCTCGTCTTGCGACCCCGCGAACGACTCACGCGCCGTGGCCGCGCCGATCGGTGAACCAGGCCCAGACGCCGCCCGCGAGGAGGGTCGTCGCGACCGCGCCGGCCACCACGGACGACAGAACGACAGCGCCCGCCCCGAGCGGGGCGACGAACAGCGCGATCACCCCGACGGCGGACGCCAGCACGCACACGACGCCGACCACGGCTGCCGCGATTGCGGCCACGGTGTCGGCCTCCAGGCGCTGCGCGCGCTCGGGCACGCCCAGAACGTAGTGCTCACGGGAGGAGAGGGCGGTCGGGAGCTCGGTGCGGATGTCATCGGTCACACCTGCAAGAGACGTCCGATGACCCCGGAATATGACGCGACGGAGCCGGCTGCGGGACTCGAACCCGCGACCGCTCGCTTACAAGGCGAGTGCTCTACCAACTGAGCTAAGCCGGCGGTGGCGGTCTCCCGCCGACCCCATCCTAGGGCAGCGGGCGGACGCGCCGGATCAGGGAGACGGGGTGGGTGTCGGCGTCGCCGTCGACGAGTACTCGTCGCCCTGCGCCTGCAGCACGAAGGCCTTGAAGTCGTCCGCGCTCGTCAGCGACCCGGTGTACGGCTTCCCGTTCACCAGCACCAGCAGGGCGTTCGTCATCTTCTTGACGTCCGAGTTCGGGATGGGGCCGCTGAGCGCCCGGTCGCTCGCCGTGGTCACCCACGTCTTGAAGCGTCCTTCGTCGATGCAGGAGTCGATCTCGCTCGTGCGGGTCGCGCCCGCCGCATCCACGCGCTTCTTGAGGGTGTCGTCGCTGAGGCCGGGGCCGCCCTCCGCCGGCTGCTTCTCGAACAGCGATGCGTTGAACTTCCAGAAGGCGTTGGGATCGTAGTTGGCCACGCAGGCGGCGGCGTTGGCCGCGCGCAGCGAGTACTTCGTGCCCGCGGAGTGGCTGGTGTAGATCGCGACCGGGTGCATCTCGACGGTCACCGCGCCGTTCTTCACCAGCGGCTCGAGCTGCTCGAGGTTCGTGCGCTGGAAGTCGCCGCACAGCTTGCAGAGGTAGTCGGCGTAGATGCGGATGTCGACCGTGCTGCCCGCCGGGTCCGGCGTGCTCGCGACCGGCTTCGCGTCGGCGGCGAGAGCGGTCGTCGTCTTGACCTTGAGTCCGGAACCGACGACGACGCCGTCGCTGGCCATGTTCTTGGGACCGGGGACGGTCGGACGGATCGCGCTGACGATCACGACGGCGACGATGGCCACGACCGCGAGGACTCCGAGGACGATGCCGCCGGACAGCAGCAGCCGGTTCCGGCGGTCCCTGCGCTGCTGCGTGGTGCGGAGCTGTCGTGCTTTCTCCCGCGCAGCCGCGCGGACGTCGCTGTTGCGACTGTCGTCGGGATCGGTCATAGGGCTCATATCTTCCGAATACTGCTCTCGGGTCGAACGGGCCGCGCGGGGGACGCGGCGGGTGGCGCACCTCCGGCGCACACAACCGGGAAAGCGTAAACCGGCTGTCTGGGAATCGACCAGACGGTGGCTGGACGCGCGGGTACAGCGGAAACGCGCGGGTTATTGCGCTTGCGGCGAGCATCCGCACGTCCGGGTGGGGCTCCGGTCATGAGCATGTCCGCCGATGCCATATTATGGCCACGTGGCATCGGCGCCCATCGGACGTAGACGCCACGTTCATCCATTCACAACGGATCGTCCGGCACGTACCTGCCGGTGAAGGAGAAAAGAAGAAAATGGCGACAGTCACCTACGACAAGGCGACCCGGCTCTACCCGGGATCGACCCGCCCCGCCGTGGACGCACTGGACCTGGAGATCGCAGACGGGGAGTTCCTCGTGCTCGTCGGTCCCTCCGGTTGCGGCAAGTCCACGTCCCTCCGCATGCTCGCGGGCCTCGAAGAGGTCAACGACGGCAACATCTTCATCGGCGAGCGCAACGTCACCGACGTCCCGCCGAAGGACCGCGACATCGCGATGGTGTTCCAGAACTACGCGCTGTACCCGCACATGACCGTCGCCGAGAACATGGGCTTCGCGCTCAAGATCGCCGGTGTCGGCAAGGAGGAGCGCGCCCAGCGCGTCCTCGAGGCCGCCAAGCTGCTCGACCTGGAGCCGTACCTCGGCCGCAAGCCGAAGGCGCTCTCCGGTGGTCAGCGTCAGCGCGTCGCCATGGGCCGCGCGATCGTGCGTTCGCCCCAGGTGTTCCTCATGGACGAGCCGCTGTCGAACCTCGACGCCAAGCTCCGCGTCCAGACCCGTACGCAGATCGCGTCGCTGACCCGCCGTCTCGGCGTCACCACCGTCTACGTCACGCACGACCAGACCGAGGCTCTGACCATGGGCGACCGCATCGCGGTGCTCAAGGACGGCGTCCTGCAGCAGGTCGGCACCCCGCGCGACCTGTACGCGCAGCCGAACAACGTGTTCGTCGCCGGCTTCATCGGCAGCCCGGCCATGAACCTGTTCACGGCCGACGTCACCGACGGCGGCGTCAAGTTCGGCTCGGCCGTCGTGCCGGTCGAGCGCGACACCATCGCCAACGCCGGTTCGGCTGTCACCATCGGTGTCCGCCCGGAGGACGTCGTCGTGTCGAACACCGAGGGCACCGGCCTCAAGGTCACGGTCGACCTCGTCGAGGAGCTCGGCGCGGACGGCTACCTGTACGGTCACTCCGAGGTCGACGGCAAGCGCACCGACATCGTCGGTCGCGTCGACGGCCGTATCCACCCGAACGCGGGCGACACGGTCTACATCACCCCGAAGCCGGGCCACGTCCACGTCTTCCACGCGGAGTCGGGCGAGCGCCTCGGCGGAGCTGTCGTCGACTAAGGTCCAAGAAGCGATTCCTCACTCTGCCGCAGTCCGGATCGGGCTGCGGCAGAGTGCTTTGCGCCAGCCAGCACCGCCCCACCACCGACCGGAGGACCATCGTGGCCGGATCCGTCAACATCACCGCAGCGACCGTCGACCCGGCGCTTCTCGACCTCCCCTGGAACATTCCGCTGGAGGAGTGGTCGAACGAGCACATCGCCCTCCTGCCGAAGGGCATCAGCCGCCACCTGGTGCGGTTCGCCAACCTCTCCGGCTACGTCATCGCCATCAAGGAGACGACCGCGGAGATGGCGCAACGCGAGTACGACATGCTGCGGACGCTGCAGCGACTCGATGTGCCGTGCGTCGATCCCGTCGCGGTGATCAAGAACCGGACCGATGACAACGGCACCCCGCTGAACGCGGCCCTCGTCACCCGGCACCTCAAGTTCTCACTCCCCTACCGCGCTCTGTTCTCGCAGACCCTCCGGCCGGACACCGCCACCCGCCTGGTCGACGCCCTCGCGGTGCTCCTGGTGCGCCTGCACATCGTCGGCTTCTTCTGGGGCGACGTGTCGCTCTCCAACACCCTGTTCCGTCGTGACGCCGGCGCGTTCGCCGCCTACCTGGTGGATGCGGAGACCGGCCAGCTGTACGAGGGCGGCCTCTCGAACGGGCAGCGCGAGAACGACCTCGAGATCGCGCGGGTCAACATCGCCGGCGAGCTGATGGACCTGGAGGCCGGCGGCCGGGTGGATGAGGAGCTCGACCCGATCAGCCTCTCCGACGGGATCGTGGCGGCGTACCGGAAGCTCTGGAAGGAACTGACGGGCAGCGAGTCGTTCTCGTCGTCGGAGCGTTGGCGCATCAGCGAGCGCGTGGAGCGGCTGAACGAGCTGGGCTTCGACATCGAGGAGCTGGCGATCAAGACGTCGGACGAGGGCACGAAGGTGCGCATCCAGCCGAAGGTCGTGGATGCCGGACACCACCAGCGCCGCCTGCTTCGCCTGACGGGCCTCGACACGGGCGAGAATCAGGCCCGGCGCCTGCTCAACGACCTGGACTCGTACGCGGCCACCCTGGGCAAGGAGGGGCTCGACGAGGAGGCCATGGCGCACGAGTGGCTCATGCGCGTGTTCGAGCCGGTCGTGCGCTCGATCCCCGCGGACCTCAAGGGCAAGCTGGAGCCGGCGGAGGTCTTCCACCAGCTGCTGGAGCACCGCTGGTTCATGTCGCAGAAGGAGGGACGCGATGTCCCTCTGGCGGAGGCCCTGACCTCGTACATCAACGACATCCTGCGCCACCGCCGCGATGAGGCGACCGTCATCGCCCCGCCGACCGAGACCATCAGCCTCCCGGTGCTCAGCAGCGGGGCCGCGGCGGACGACGAGGACGAGGACGACGACGACTGGCGGTCGAAGGTCTGACGCCGTCGAAGGTCTGACGCCGCGCGTTACTTCGCGGCGCGGGCCTCGGCGCGCAGCTTGGCGATCTCGTAGAGCGTGACGCTCGCCGCGATCCCGGCGTTCAGCGACTCGGTCGCCGCGGTGATCGGGATCGACACGACGGCGTCGCACGTCTCGGTCACCAGGCGGGACAGGCCCTTGCCTTCGCTGCCGACGACGATCACCACGGGCCGGTCGGCGAACGAGAGGCCCGGGAGGCTGACGTCGCCGCCGCCATCGAGGCCGAGCACGAAGACTCCGGCCTTCTTGAACTCCTTGAGCGTCTGCGTCAGGTTCGGAGCCATCGCGACGGGAGTGCGTGCGGCCGCCCCGGCCGACGTCTTCCAGGCCGCGGCGGTCATGCCGACCGAACGGCGCTGCGGCACGATCACGCCCTGGCCGCCGAAGGCCGCGGTCGAGCGGATGATCGCCCCGAGGTTGCGCGGGTCGGTGATGCCGTCGAGCGCGACGAACAGCGGGGTCTCCGACGAACGGAGGGTGCGGTCGAGCAGCTCACCGGGGTGCGCGTACTCGTACGGCGGCACCTTCAGGGCGACGCCCTGGTGCACCGCGTCGCGGCCCGCGAGGCGGTCGAGCTCGGGCCGCATGACCTCGAGGATGGGGATGCCCCGGCCCGTCGCGATGGAGAGGATCTCCTTCATGCGGTCGTCGAACTCCACGCGCGCGGCGACATAGAGGGTCGACGCCGGGATGTCGGCCCGCAGGGCCTCGAGCACCGAGTTACGGCCGGTGACGATCTCGCTCTCGTCTCCGTTCTTCGCCCGACGCGAGGCTCCCGAGGCGCCACGGGGGGCGGTGTCGCGCCCGCTCCGTGCGGCCTTCGCCGCCGCGCGCTCGCGCAGCGCCTTGGCCTTGCCCGCGGGGTGGTAGTCGCGGTCCTCCGCCTTCGGCGTCGGGCCGCGGCCCTCCAGCGCCTTGCGGCCGTGGCCGCCGGTGCCGACCTGGGCGCCCTTCTTGCTCTTGCGCACCGCTCCGGCGCGGGGCTTTCCACCCGAGTTCTTCATGATCCGATGCTCCAATGCGACCCCGTCGGGGTGTCTTCGATGGTGATTCCTGCCGCCGCCAGCTCGTCGCGGATGCGATCGGCTGCGGCGAAGTCGCGTGCGGCCCTGGCCGCCTGCCGGTCGGCGAGAAGCCGACCGATGAGCTCGCCGAGCGCGGAGTCCGCGGCGGTCGAGCCCCCGCTCCGCCACTGCGGCGAGAGCGGGTTGATGCCGAGCACCTCCGTCATCGCGAGAACATGCCCGCGCGCGGTGGCCGCTGCCTCCAAGTCTTCCGCATCCAGCGCCGCGTTGCCTGAACGCACGGTGTCATGGAGCACGGCGAGCGCCTGCGGCACCGCGAGGTCGTCGTCCATCGCCTCGGCGAAGGCGTCGGGGACGACCTCGACGCCGTGCCCGGCGAACCTGGTTCCGGACAGCCGCCGCTCCACGCGCTCGAAGAACCCGGCGATGCGGTCGAGCGCGGCCTCGGCCTCGCTCAGCGAGCCGTCGTGGTAGTCGATGGTCGACCGGTAGTGCGCCGATCCGAGGTAGTAGCGCACGACCAGCGGACGCGCGGCACCAAGCAGATCGGCCGCGTAGACCGAGTTGCCGAGCGACTTGCTCATCTTCTGCCCGTTCACGTTGACGAGGCCGTTGTGCACCCAATAGTTCGCGAAGGCATCCCCCGCCGCCGTCGACTGCGCCAGCTCGTTCTCATGGTGCGGGAAGCGGAGATCGAGTCCGCCGCCGTGGATGTCGAACTGCGGGCCGAGGTAGCGGCGCGACATGGCCGAGCACTCGATGTGCCAGCCGGGGCGCCCGTCGCCCCAGGGCGAGGGGAACGCCGCCGAGGCGGGCTCGTCCTCCTTCCGGCCCTTCCACAGAGCGAAGTCGCGGGGGTCGCGCTTGTCGCGCGGATCTGCGTCGGCCGCGGCCTCCATGTTGTCGATGCTCTGCCGGGTGAGCTCGCCGTAGGACGGCCAGCTCTTCACGTCGAAGTAGACGTCGCCTGAGCCGTCCGCCGCGGCATACGCGTGACCGGCATCGATGAGGCGTTGGATGATCTCCTGCATCTGAGGGATGCTGGCCGTCGCCCGGGGCTCGTAGGTGGGCGGCTGGACACCGATCGCGCGGTACGAGTCGCTGAACTCCAGCTCGAAGCGGTAGGCGAGCGCCCACCACTCCTCGCTGCCCCCTGCAGCGTGCGCGGCCGCCGCGTTGACCAGGATCTTGTCGTCGATGTCTGTGACGTTGCGCACCAGCGTGACGTCGAGCCCGCGGTAGCTGAGCCACCGACGCAGCTGGTCGTAGACGAGGGCCGAGCGCAGGTGCCCGATATGCGGCGACGACTGCACGGTGGGCCCGCACACGTACATTCCGACCTCGCCGTCGCGCAACGGGACGAAGTCGCGCAGAGCGCCCGCCTTGGTGTCGTAGAGCCGAAGAGTCACGGCATAAGCCTACGGGCCGCGCCCCGGCCGTCGCTCCGTCATGACCGAGTTGGGGAAAACCTCGTGCTGTCGTGGCTTGTGGACGGATTCAGCCCAGAAGCAGCGCCGTCGCCTGCGCGGTGATCCCCTCGCCGCGTCCGGTGAAGCCGAGCCCGTCCGTCGTGGTCGCCCCGACCGACACCGGAGCCCCGAGGATCGCCGAGAGGCGGTCTTGCGCCTCCTGCCTGCGCGGCGCGAACTTCGGCCGGTTGCCGACCACCTGGACGGCCACGTTGCCGATCCGAAAACCCGCCTCCTCGACGAGGCGCCGAGCCTCGGCCAGGAACACATCCCCGTGGGCGCCCGAGAACCGCGGATCGCCCGTCCCGAACACCCCGCCGATGTCGCCCAGCCCCGCGGCGGACAGCAGCGCGTCGACGATCGCGTGCGCCACGGCGTCGCCGTCGCTGTGCCCGGCGAGCCCCGGCTCCCCCGGCCAGTGCAGCCCGGCGAGCCACAGTTCCGCGCCTTCGTCGAAGGCGTGCGTGTCGCTCCCGCTGCCGATCCTCGGCGTCGTGGATCCCGCGAGCAGCTCCTCGGCCCGCCGCAGATCCCACGGCGTCGTCACCTTGAAGGCGTGCGCGTCGCCGGGCACCACATCCACCCGGAAGCCTGCGGCGGCCACGAGCCCGGCGTCGTCCGTCTCGTCGCTCTCGGCCAGCGCGTACGCCGTCAGCAGCTGCTCGCGCGGGAATCCCTGCGGCGTCTGCACGGCCGACAGCGCGGACCGGTCGACGGTCTCGTGCACCTGGCCGTCGTCACCGACGCGCTTCACCGTGTCGCTGACCGGCAGGCCGGGGATCACGCCGTATCCGCGCTCGACCACCGCATCCACCACCGCATCGAACAGCTCGGTCGGCGCGAGCGCCCGGGCCGCGTCGTGAACGAGGACGATGTCGGCTCGCGCATCCACCACGGCGAGCCCCTCCGCGACGGACGACTGCCGGGTCGCACCGCCGGCCACAACGGTCACCGGCCCGCCGATCGCGCGCCGCGCCAGGGCTTCGGCCTCGTCGAGACGATCGGACGGCACGACCACGATCGGCTCCACCGCGTGCCGCATGCCGCGGACGGCATGGAGCGACCGCTCCAGCAGAGTCAGGCCGTGCAGCGGCACGAAAGCCTTCGGGAGCTCGGCGCCCAGGCGCGTGCCCGATCCTGCTGCCACGACGACGACCGCGACGCGCGGTCCGGGGATGCTGTCCACGCGTCGAGCGTACCCGGCGGCCCGCTCCGCGCACGACGAAGGCCCCGCCGCACGGAGCGACGGGGCCTTCGAATTCGTCGGGAGAGCCTAGGAGGCCAGCACCTCGTCGAGCAGGCTGGAGGCCTTCTCGTCATCGGTCTTCTCTGCGAGCGCGAGCTCGGAGATCAGGATCTGGCGGGCCTTGGCGAGCATGCGCTTCTCACCGGCGGAGAGACCGCGGTCCTGGTCGCGACGCCACAGGTCGCGGACGACCTCGGAGACCTTGATGACATCGCCGGAAGCGAGCTTCTCCAGGTTGGCCTTGTAGCGGCGGGACCAGTTGGTCGGCTCCTCGGTGAACGGAGCGCGCAGCACCTCGAAGACGCGGTCGAGACCCTCGCGGCCGATGACATCGCGCACACCGACCAGATCGACGTTCTCGGCGGGGACCTCGATGGTCAGGTCGCCCTGCGTCACGTTGAGCTTGAGGTACAGCTTCTCTTCACCCTTGATGATTCTCTTCTTGACTTCGGTGATCGTTGCGGCACCGTGGTGCGGATAGACGACGGTCTCGCCAACCTCGAAAAGCATAGATTTGTTGTCCCTTCAGCAATGAATAGGATACCACATGAGGCACGTGCTAAGGTTCGCCCTCACGCCTCCCGACGCCCCGGACGACCCCTCCGGATGGGATAGAGTTGCAGGGGAAAATCACCGGGAGGGTCATTCAGTGAAAGCTCGAGTCGCGGCGTCCGTCGCCCTCGCCCTGGCCGTCGCGTTCGGCACCGCGGGATGCGGTTTCATCGCCCCACAGGCCACCACGAAGCACTACGACGCGAGCGACGGCGTGAGCGGGAATGTCGGCTCGATTGACGTCCGCAACGCGATCATCGTCACCGACGCGAAAGACGGAACGGTCGGCAACCTCGTCGTGACCCTCGTGAACACCGACACCAAGAGCCACCGCGTCGCCATCAGCGCCGGCGACCAGAGCTCCAGCGCGGCGTACGTCACCGTCCAGCCCGGCCAGGTCAAGCAGCTCGGCCAGGACCCGGAGAACGGGGGCACCGGCAACGTCCTGATCCCGGAGTTCACCACCAAGCCCGGCGCCCTGTTCCCCGTCTACTTCCAGTACGGCGACCAGACCGGCGTCAACCTCAAGGTCCCGGTGCTCGACGGCCAGCTGCCCGAGTATGCGAGCCTCGTGCCGCCGACCATCCTCCCTGCCGCGGGCTGATCACCGGCCGGCACCCAGACAGCAGAAGCCGCCCCGCGCATCGCGTGGGGCGGCTTCTTCGTGTTCCAGAGGACCGGGCGGGGAGACGCCTCAGGCGTTGAAGCGGTAGCCCAGCCCGCGTACGGTCACCAGCATCCGCGGCTCCGAGGGGCTCTCCTCGATGCGCGAGCGGATGCGCTTGATGTGCACGTCGAGTGTCTTGGTGTCGCCGAAGTAGTCGCTCCCCCACACCCGGTCGATCAGCTGGCCCCGGGTCAGCACGCGTCCGGCGTTCCGCAGCAGCAACTCGAGCAGCTCGAATTCCTTCAGCGGCATGGAGATCTCCGCGCCGTTCACGGCGACCGTGTGGCGGTCCACATCCATCCGCACCGTCCCGGCCTCGAGCACGCCGTCATCCTGCTGCTCCTCCTCGTCGACGCGGCGGCGGAGCACCGCACGGATGCGCGCCAGCAGCTCCCGCGACGAGTACGGCTTCGTGACGTAGTCGTCGGCGCCGAGCTCCAGCCCGACCACGATGTCCACCTCGGAGTCCTTGGCGGTCAGCATGATGATCGGCACGTTTGAGCGGGTGCGGATCTCGCGGCACACCTCGGTGCCCGGGATGCCCGGGAGCATGAGGTCGAGCAGGATGAGGTCGGCGCCGTCGCGGTCGAAGGCGGCCAGCGCGGACGGGCCGTCCTCCGCGACCTCCACCTCGTAGCCCTCCCGCTTGAGCAGGTACGCGAGCGGCTCGCTGAGCGAGGCCTCGTCCTCGACGAGCAGGATGGATGTCACTGGTTGTCTCCTAACGGGGGTCGGACACTGGATGCCTCGGGCAACCGGATCGTGAACGTGGAACCGCGGCCGGGCTGTGACCAGACGCGCACCTCGCCGCCGTGGTTCTGCACGGCGTGCTTGACGATGGAGAGGCCGAGCCCGGTGCCGCCGGTGTTGCGCGAGCGGGCCTGGTCGACGCGGAAGAAGCGCTCGAACACCCGGTCGAGGTCCTCCTCGGGGATGCCCTCGCCCTGGTCGGTCACCGCGATCTCCACCACGCCCCCGGTGCTGCGCACGCCGATCCCGATGCGGGAGTCGTCGGGCGAGTACTGGATGGCGTTCGAGATGAGGTTGTGGACGGCCGTGACCAGCAGGTTCTCGTTGCCGATGACCTGGGCGTCCTTGTCGCCGCGCATGGCGATCTCGATGTTGCGGGTCTCCGCCGCCACACGGTTCTGGTCGATGGCGGCCTTGACGACCTTGCTGGCGGACAGCTCGGTCGCGTTGCCCAGCGCATCCGTCGCCTGGAGCCGGCTCAGCTCGATGATGTCCTGCGTGATGCGGGCGAGACGCTGCGCCTCCTCCGACAGCCGCAGGGCGAAGCGGCGCACCTGCTCCGGGTCGTCGGAGGCGCCGTCGAGCGCCTCGGCGAGCAGGCTGACGGCTCCGATCGGCGTCTTGAGCTCGTGGCTGATGTTCGCGACGAAATCGCGGCGCACCGCATCCAGCCGGAACGACTCGGTGCGGTCCTCCGCGAGAAGCAGGATGTAGCGCGAGCCGAGCCGGGCGACGCGCACGCTCAGATGGATGCCGGCGTCGCCGAACGGTCCGCGCGACAGCTCGCACTCCTCGGTGAGCGACTCTCCGCTCCGTCGCACCCGGTTCACCAGGTCGACGAGGTGCGGGTGCACGAGGGCGCCGTTCCAGACCAGGCCGATGGCGTGGGCGCCCGGCGACGCCTTGATGACGTTGTTGGACGGGTCGAGCACGACGCCGGCGGACTCGAGCGCGTCCAGCACCTGGTCGACGCCGTCCGGCACCGCCGGGTTGACCACCTCGGCGGCGTGATGGCCGCGTCGCGCGGCGATGTGCAGGATCCACACGAAACCGGCGCCGACGGCGAGCCCCAGGCCCAGCGACAGCAGCACCAACCAGGTGGAGTCCATGGCCCCAAGCGTAGGTGATCACGATGCACGCGCATGGACGCATCCCGCCACCGGCCGCGTGTTTTCGCGGGTACGTTAGACAGTGTTCAGCCAGGGGGCACCGTTTGTTAACCTGCCACGGCGAACATGCAATACGGGGTCAGAAGGCCCCGACATCCCGCGTGCCCGCGCACGCCAGGAAGGACCACACCCCATGCGCGAAGTCTTCCAGCAGGAGCTGGCGGAAGTTCAGGACCGCCTCGTCGAGATCGCCGAGCTGGTCGTCCGCTCCATCCAGAACGCCACGCAGGCGTTCAACGACTCGGATGTGACGCTCGCCGAGGACGTCATCGCGAATGACCACCGCATCGACGAGCTGACGGTGCTGCTCGACGAGCTGTCCATCCAGATCCTCGCCCGGCAGCAGCCGGTCGCCCGCGACCTGCGCATCGTCGTGAGCGCGCTCCGCATCAGCGCGTCGCTCGAGCGGATGGGCGACATGGCCGAGCACATCGCGCAGCTGGCCCGGTACCGGTTCCCGGACAAGGTCGTGCCGAAGAGCCTCCGGTCGACGTTCGCCGAGATGGGGCGCCTCGACGTGCAGATCGCGCAGAAGCTGGCCGAGCTGCTCCGCTCGCAGGACCTCCGTCTCGCGGACGAGATCCGCAACGACGACGACGACATCGACGAGCTGCACATCAGCGTCTTCGACAAGGTGCTCGGCGAGACGTGGAAGGGCCAGGCCGTCGACACGGTCGACGCGACCCTCGCCTCCCGTTACCACGAGCGCTTCGCCGACCACGCGGTCTCGATCGCCAAGAAGGTGCAGTACCTAGCCACGGGCGACTGGGCGCCCGAGCTCGCCTCCTAGTCCACTCCCCGACTCAACCCAACAGCTCCTGAGTTTTTCGCCTCGCGCTCCGGCGTTTCGCGCGAAAAACTCAGGAGCTGTTGGCTTGAGTCCGGGGCGTCAGGGGCGGAGGGCGCGAGGGGGATGCGCGCGGCGACGGTTCGGGTGGAGTGCGAAGCGCGGGCGACGACGGAGAGCTCCGCGAGGAGGGCGTGCTCGCCGGGGTGCAGACGGCCGGCGGTCTGGTCGGTGACGTGCGGACGGTAGCCGTCTCGCAGGTGGCGCTGGTCGCGGATGACGGCGCCGGCGGCCTCCAGCGCATCCACCACCGCGAGGTGCAGGGCATGCAGCGGCTCGGAGGCGCGCAGCACCGTCACCGGAACCGTCCGGTGGGCTCCGAACCGCTCGCGGGCTGCAGCGACGACCGGGATGGGCGGAACACGCGGGATGAGCGCGGCGACCGCATCCGCATCGAGTTCGGTGTCGAACGGCGGCACGATGGTGACATGCAGCGGCCAGTCGCCGGCCGGAAACGTGGCCGGAAACGAGCCCGGAAACACGTCGTCGTCGCGTCCCCGGAGGAACGCGACGACGACGAAGGTGCTGGTCGTGGCTACTTCTTGCCCTGCGCGGCGACCGCGGCGGCACCGGCGGCCGCTGCCTCCGGGTCGAGGTAGTACGACGGCTCGAGCGGCGTGAAGTCCTCGCCGAGCTTGTAGACGAGCGGGATGCCGGTCGGGATGTTGAGGCCGGCGATGTCCTCGTCGGAGATGCCGTCGAGGTGCTTCACCAGGGCGCGCAGCGAGTTGCCGTGCGCGGTGACGAGCACCGTCTTACCCTCGGCGAGGTCGCGCGTGATGTCCGACTCCCAGTAGGGCAGCATCCGGGCGATGACGTCCTTCAGGCACTCGGTGCGCGGCAGGTCGTCGCCCAGGCCCGCGTAGCGCGGGTCGCCGACCTGCGAGAACTCGCTGTCGTCGGCGAGCGGTGGCGGCGGCACGTCGAACGAGCGGCGCCACAGCTGGAACTGCTCCGGACCGTACTTCTCGAGCGTCTCGGCCTTGTCGAGACCCTGCAGCGCGCCGTAGTGACGCTCGTTGAGCCGCCAGGAGCGCTCGACGGGGACCCACAGACGGTCGGCGACGTCGAGCGCGTAGTTCGCGGTCTGGATCGCGCGCGTCAGGACGGACGTGTGCAGCACATCGGGCTCGAGCCCGGAGTCGCGGAGCAGTTCGCCCGCCCGCTTCGCCTCGGCGACGCCGGTCTCGCTGAGTCGCACGTCGACCCAGCCGGTGAACAGGTTCTTCTCGTTCCACTCGCTGCTGCCGTGGCGCAGGAGGATCAGGGTGTAGGGAGCGGCCATGCCCCCAATCTATCGCGTCGCCGGTGCCGGCGAGCGCGGCGGAGACCCGCCCGCTGCCAGGATGGAGGCATGGCTTCCGGTGCGGTCGGCACGGTCACCCGTGGCACGACGAACACGAACCGGCTGCGCCGTGTCGACCGCTGGATCGCCGCGCAGCCGGTGCTCCGCCGCACCTCCGACCCCGTCGTCGTCGACCTCGGCTACGGCGCCAGCGGGGTCACCGCGCTGGAGCTGCACCAGCGGCTGACCCGGGTGCGGCCGGATGTGGAGGTCGTCGGCCTCGAGATCGAGCCGGGCCGGGTGCGCACGGCGAACGAGCAGCTGGCCGCGATGCGCGAGGGCCGGACGGGCTTCGCAGCGGACGCGCGCATCCGGTTCGCGCTGGGCGGCTTCGAGGTACCGCTTCCCGACGGCCGGCGTGCCGCGGTGATCCGCGCGTTCAACGTGCTGCGGCAGTACCGGGAGGCGGATGTCGCCGAGGCCTGGGAGCGGATGCGCGCGCGCCTGCAGCCGGGCGGCATCCTGGTCGAGGGCACCTGCGACGAGATCGGGCGGATCTCCAGCTGGGTGGAGCTCGACACCGCCGGCCCGCGCACTCTGACCGTCTCGCTGCGGCTCCGTGGTCTGGACACCCCCTCGATCGTCGCCGAGCGGCTCCCGAAGGCACTCATCCACCGGAACGTTCCGGGCGAGCGCGTGCACGACTTCCTGGCCGAGCTCGACCGGCTGTGGCGCATCCACTCGCCCCTCGCCGCCTACGGCCCGAGCCAGCGGTGGATCGCCGTGGCACAGGGGATGCGGGACGCGGGCTGGCCGGTCGTCGGCGGCCGGACGCGCTGGCGGCTGGGCGAGCTGACCGTGGCGTGGGATGCGGTGGCGCCGAACCCCTGAACCAAGCGGCTGTTCGCGCCGCGGCGCTCACGCCTCCGCCCGCGACCTCCACAGCAGCCACAGGAAGTACGGCGCCCCGATCACGGCGGTGACCAGACCGACCGGGATCTGCGCGGGCGCGATCAGCGTCCGGCCCACCGTGTCGGCGACGCTGACGAGGATCGCCCCGAGCAGCGCGGCCACCGGCAGCACACGCGCGTGCCGCTGTCCGACCAGCGATCGGGCGGCGTGCGGAGCGACCAGCCCGACGAAGGCGATCACGCCGACCGCCGCCACGGCCGCGGCGGTGAGGGCGACCGCGATCGCCAGCAGCCCGAGCCGGGCGCGGCCGAGCCGGACGCCGAGCACCCGCGGGGTGTCCGGGTCGAGTCCGACGATGTCGAGCTCCCGCGTGGCCGCGGCCAGCAGCGGCACCGCGACCAGCAGCACCACCAGCACCGGCAGCACCTGCGGGAACGTGCGGCCGTACGTCGAGCCGGACAGCCAGACCAGGGCTTTCGCTCCGTTGAACGGGTCGGTCAGCACGATCAACAGGCTGGTCAGGGCGGTCGCGCCGGAGGAGACGCCGATGCCGATCAGGATGAGACGGTTCTGCTCCAGCCCACGCCGTGCGGCGAGGCCGAACACCAGCAGGGCGGCGGCCGCCGCACCGGCGAGCGCTGCTCCTCCGACCAGCCAGAAGCTCGCCAGCGGGACGGCCGTGATGACGGCGATCGCTCCAACGCCCGCTCCCCCGACGACGCCGAGGATGGCGGGTTCGGCGAGCGGGTTGCGCGACACCGCCTGCACGATCGTGCCCGCCAGGGCGAGGGCCGCACCCGCGAGGAGTGCTGCGGCGACCCGCGGGAGGCGCGTGTCGAGCACGAAGGACACCACGCGTCCGGCGCGGCCGGTGATGCCGTTCCAGACGTCGCCGAGAAGCAGGCGCGCATCCCCCAGGAGGACTGCGGCGACCACCGCCGCGACGAGGGCGACGCAGCAGACGACGAGCGTGATCACGAAGGCGCGCCTGCTGCGCAGTTTCACCGCCGCGTTCGTCGCGGTGTTCGACGACGTGTCGCGCGACCGGTAGGCCAGGAACACGAGCACGCCGGCGCCGAAGATCGTTGTCACGATCCCGGTCGGCACCGCGACGCCCGCCTGCCCGCCGAACACCGCGCGGAGCAGCACGTCGGCGATCAGGACGACGAGCATCCCCGCCACCGCGGAGGCCGGGAGGAACGCCCGATGGCGGGCCAGCCCGGGCACCCGCGACGCCAGCAGCCGCACGATCGCGGGCGCACACAGCCCGACGAACGCGATCGGCCCTGCGATGGTCACCGCCACCGCCGAGAGGAGCACCGCGAGAACGACGACCACCGCGCGAGTGGTGCGCGGGTTCACCCCGACCGAGGCGGCGCCGTCATCACCCAGGGCGAGGATGTCGAGCCGCCGGCAGAGCACCAGCAGACCCGCGAATGCGACGACGGCGAGCGGCAGGAGCTGCAGCACCCCGTCCATCCCGGTCTGCACGAGCGACCCGTTGCCCCACGCGAACAGACCGGTCGTCTCCTGCGAGTAGAAGAGCAGCAGCATCCCGCTGACCCCGCTCAGCGCGAGCGTCAGCGCGGAACCCGCCAGAACCAGCCGGACCGGGCCGGCTCCCCCACGCGACAGCCCGAGCACGACGACGGCCGCGATCAGACCGCCGCAGAAGGCGATCGCTCCCGCCGGCAGCACCGGAAGGGAGATGCCAAAGGCGGCGACGGCGACGACGGCCAGGTAGGCGCCCGCGTTCACCGCAAGCGTGTCGGGAGCGGCCAGGGGGTTCCGGGAGACGGACTGCAGGGCCGCCCCCGCCGCACCCAAGGTCGCGCCGACCACGAGCCCGGCCGCGAGTCGGGGCAGCCGGGAGGCGGCGAGCACGGCATCCGCCTGCGCTGCACCCGACTCCCCCGCCCCCGCTCCCCCGGTCAGAGCACGCCAGAGGGCGTCCGGCCCGAGCACGGCGGTCCCCTGCGAGAGGTGGATGAGGGAGAGCCCCACCACCGCGACCGCGGCCGCGCAGGCCAGAAGGGCGAGCCGTCCGCCGGCTCCCCGGCGGACGGCGACGGCCTGTGTCACTTCGTGAGGGCGTCGACCAGCGCCGCGACGTACTGCTTCATCGACGCGGGGCCCCCGAACATCCAGATGCCGTCGGGCAGGCGGTGCACGTCGCCGGCCGTGACGAACGGAAGGGAGGCCCACACGGCGTTGTCCTTCAGTGCCCCCTGGAACGGGTCGCTGCCGTCGACGTCGTTCGCGATGTAGGCGAACTGCACGTCTCCGAGGGACGTCAGCCCCTCCACGTCGGTCGCGGCGAGGCCGTACGCCTCGTCGCCCTTCAGCGTCCACGGGTTGGCGAGCCCGAGCTTCTCGTTCACGTCCGAGATCAGCGACCCGGCCGCGTACGGACGCACGGAGACGCTGTTGCCCTGCACCCATCCGTCGGCGAACGCGACCTTCGCACCGGACAGGTCCGCATCGGCGAGCTTCTTCTTGCCGTCGGCGACAGCCGTCTCGAACGACGCCAGCTCGGTCTTCGCGCGGTCCTCCGTCCCGGTCGCCTTCGCGATCAGGTTCACGTTGTCGGTCAGCTGCTCCAGCTGGCGGGAGGCGTCGGCCGACCGGACCACCAGCACCGGCGCCACGCGCTCCAGCTGGTCGATGGCGGAGTCCGAGAGGTCGGTCGTCGCGACCACCAGGTCCGGCTTGAGCGCGGCGACGGTGTCGACGCTCGGCTCCCCGCGCGTCCCGATGTCCTTCACGCCCTTCGGCAGCTTCTCCGCGGTGTCCCAGGCGCTGTAGCCCTTCACATCCGCGGCGCCCACCGGTTCGACGCCGAGGGTCAGCAGCATCTCGACCACGTTCCACTCGGTGCCGACGACCTTCTTCGCCGGACCGTCGAGACGGACCTTCTCGCCACGGGCGTCGGTGACCGTCAGGGCGGCCCCGCCGTTCGTCTCGCCGCTGGCGGGTTCGGTCGTGCCGCAGCCGCTCAGCGCGATTGCGGCGGCGACCGCCAGGGCTGCCACGGGCAGGTGTCGTCGGATGTTCATCGGGTCCTTTCGGTTCGGAGGTGGTGGGCGCCGACGGCCCGCGTGCGCGGGACGCCGGAGATCGGATCGGTCTCGACGTCGATGCGGATGCCGTAGACGTCGGTCAGGAGCTCGGGGTCGTACACCTCGGCGGCGGAACCGGCGGCGACGACGCGGCCGGAGCGCAGGAGCACGACGCGGTCGGAGACGGCGGCGGCCTGGTCGAGGTCGTGGAGCACGAGGCCGACGGTGACGCCGTGCAGGTCCGCCAGCTCGCGGACGAGGTCGAGGATCTCCACCTGGTAGCGCAGGTCGAGGTACGTCGTCGGCTCGTCCAGCAGCAGTACATCCGTCTCCTGTGCGAGGCAGCACGCGAGCCACACGCGCTGCAACTGGCCGCCGGAGAGCGACTCGACACCGCGGTCGGCGAACGCCGCGACGCCGGTCAGCTGGAGCGCCCGGTCGATGGCGGCGCGGCCCTCGGGGTCGGTCGAGCGGAAGCGACGGCGGTACGGGTGACGGCCGAAGCCGACGACCTCACGGACGCTCAAGCCCGCGGGCGTCGGACGGCTCTGGGCGAGCAGCGTGACGCGGCGGGCGAACTCCGGGCGGGAGAGGGCGAGCGCGTCGACCATCTCCGTGGCGTCCGCGTCTGCCGCGCCGGGCAGCAGCACCGAGCCGCCGCGCGCATCCTTCAACCGTGCGATCGCGCGGAGGAGTGTCGACTTGCCGCTGCCGTTCGGGCCGATGAGGGCGGTCACGCGCCCGCGCGGGAGGAGGAGGTCGGCGCCGTGGACGACGTCGACGCCGTCGTAGGCGATGGTCACGTCGGAGGCGAGAAGGCCGGCGGTCGCAGTCACGAAAGTTAGGTTAGCTTAACCTAACTCGGTCGCCAAGCGGCAGCCGGATACAGCGGCCCAGCGGGCGTCGCCGACGTCGGTCAGGAACGCGGAGTGCGGGTGACGGCGCCCAGGCGCGGGATCCGCGGAACCTGAGCGGCCGAGCCGGCCTCCGGCGGCACAACGATCTCCTGCCCGGCGGCGACCTGCACGCCGTCCGCCTCGACGGTGAGCGTGGCGTCGGGATCGGTCGACCGCTTCACCACGGCGAGCGCGATCGGTCCCAGCTCGTAGTGCACCGCCGACGAGGTCACGGCACCCACCTCGCGGTCGGCGGCGGAGACGACGGCTCCGGATGCGGGGAGCACACCCTCCGAACCGTCCAGATGTAGCATGACCAGGCGCCGCGGCGGGTGGCCGAGGTTGTGCACCTTGGCGACGGTCTCCTGCCCGCGGTAGCAGCCCTTGCTCAGGTGCACCGCCGTGCGTAGCCAGTCGAGCTCGTGCGGGATGGTCCGCTCGTCGACCTCCGTCGAGAAGCGCGGTCGCCAGGCCGCGATGCGCAGGGCGTCGGCGGCCAGCGTTCCGGCGACCGACAGCTCGCCCGAGCGGACGCGGGCGACGATCGAGGGCAGCGCGTCGCGCGGGACGAGGCGCTCGCTCCACGACCATCCCGCTCCGGGATGCTCGCCGTGCGCGTACTGGTGACCTCCCGGCGTCACGGCGCGCCAGGGATCGTGCCAGACCAGGGGAACGGCGTTGGGCGCCGCCAGGGGCAGGGGCGGGTCGCCCAGCGTGCCGATCGTGGCGAGGTCGGCCGTGCGGTCGGCGAGCTCGACGCGCAGCATGAAACGCATGGAGTCGAGCCAGCCGAGCAGACCCTCCGCCTCCGGTCGGTCCACCAGCAGCCACAGGGTCTCGCCGTCGTCGACCAGCCGGACGGCGTGCTCGACACGGCCCGTCACGTCCAGCAGCAAGGTCTCCGACGACTCCCCCGGCCGCAGCCCGGTGAGCGCCTGGCTCGTGAGGGAGTTCAGCCAGCTGAGACGGTCCGGACCCTGGACGGTCAGAACGGCCCGGTCGGACAGATCGACGATCGCGCCGCGCTCCGCGAGGGCGCGCTGCTCGGCGAGAGGGCTGCCGTAATGCGTGGGAACGCCCGTGCCGTCGGTGTCGACGGCGCCCGGCAGATCGAGGAACGGGGAGCGCTGATCGGGCTCCAGCTGGTCGGACATCGGCGGCGCCTCTCAGTCGACCTTGGCGAGCCGGGCGGAGGCGTGCGTGCGCAGCTCCTGGCCCAGGGCGGCGATGTCCCACGCCCACAGCAGGTGGCCGTCCACCAGACCGTAGAGGCGGGTCGCCGCGGTGTACTCCTTCGCCCCGGCCGTCCGCAGCACGGCGTCGGTCGCCAGGTCGATGCGCGGACCGGCCACCTGGCCGACGTAGATCTCGCTCACGCCGTCGGGATGGATGATCGAGACATCGATGTCGAAGGCGCCGTGCGAATTGCGCAGGGTCTCGACCGACTGCGCCGTGTTGAACGGGCGGGAGCCGACACCGGGGAGCATCGCCGGACCGGCGTCGCCCTCGACCAGCTTGCGGCGCAGCCGCCAGTAGCCGGTCTCGGCGGCGAGCGGCGTGTTCTGCTCGTCGAGCACCCACGAGGTCGCCGAGTAGTTGAGGTAACCGAGCCCGTCGTGGCTGAAGCTGACACGCTGGCCGAACTCCAGCTGGGTGTGCTCCTCGTCGACCGTGTAGTCGAGCACACCTGTGCCCTCCCAGACGCCGATCAGCCAGGAGAGAGGGACGAGCTCGGCGGGGAGATCGGTGGGGATCTCGATCATGGCTTCGGCCTCAGGGCTCAGCGCTGACCGCGGAAGAGGTTGTACACGACCACGCCCGAGACGCCGAGGATGGCGAGAGTGGCCAGGCCCAGAAGGCCGATGAAGAAGAGTTCGAGAGCGACCAGCATGCTGCCAGTCTACCCAGCAGCCGCCGACACCAGGGCAAGAACGCCTCCGAACAGGCCCAGGATGATGAAGCTGCCGACGAAGGTCACCGCGAGCCGGTCGATGAAGCCGTCCTTCTGCTGCGTCGCCAGCTGCGCGACGAAACCCAGGAGCACCGAGACGCCCAGCGCGAGGGACAGCCAGGAGGCGTACTCGGCCGATCGCGCCACCGTGGCGATGAGGATGCCCAGCAGCAACGAGACGGCCCACACGGCGCCGATGCTGGTGAGCGTGGCCCATCGCGGCAGCGGCGGCTGCACGGGACCGGCCGCGGCGGCCGGACCCATCACGTGCATCGGCGGGGTGTCCGGGGTGTCGTCGCTCACCCTCCCATTGTGCCCCGGCGCGGGCCCGCGGCGGCTGCCGGACAGGGCGGGCGGCTGTTTCCGGTAGCATTACGGCACGGTTTCCCGGCGGGTGAGGAGGAATGTGTGGCGCAGCTTCTGATCCTGACCTCTGCGCCGAACCCCACCGCGCCCCGCACTCCAGGGGCGACCTCCTCGGTCTCCGACGCCGCCGGTCCGGGCGCGGAGGTGCTGCCGTCCCTCGCGCTGCTGAGCCACCGGGTGCGTCAGATCCCGGCCGAACCGGCCTCCCTGGTGAACGCCCCGAGCTGCGACCTCATCTTCGTGGATGCGCGGCGCGACCTGGCGAGTGCGAAGTCGCTCTGCAAGATCCTCACGACGACCGGCGTCACGGTCCCGCTCGTTCTGGTGCTCACCGAGGGCGGTCTCACCGCGGTCAGCGCGGACTGGGGCGTCAGCGACGTCGTGCTCGACTCCGCGGGCCCCGCCGAGCTGGATGCGCGCATCCGTCTCGCCATCGGGCGCCAGACGCAGGAGCATTCGCAGTCGAAGATCCAGGCCTCCGGCATCACGATCGACGAGGCCAGCTACTCCGCCAAGGCCCACGGCCGCCAGCTCGACCTCACGTTCAAGGAGTTCGAGCTGCTCCGCTTCTTCGCGACGCATCCTTCTCGCGTCTTCACCCGCGAGCAGCTGCTCAGCGAGGTGTGGGGGTACGACTACTTCGGCGGCACCCGGACGGTCGACGTCCACGTGCGACGCCTGCGGGCCAAGCTCGGCGACCTGGAGTCGCTGATCGGCACCGTGCGCAACGTCGGATACCGGTTCAACGTGTACGAGGAGGAGAATGACCGCCTCCCTACGTCTCTCCGTCCCTGACCTCGGCGATCCCGCACAACGGCAGGCGTTCTTCGAGGTCGCCGCGGCCGCCGCGGAAGAGGACGGCGCCGACGCCTTCAACGAGCAGGCGCGCCTCGATCTCGATGCCGGCCGGCGCTCCCCCGTCGTCGCCACCGCGACCGGCGACGCGGCGGACGGACGGGTGGTCGCGGCCGGGGCGGTCGGACGCGGCGAACTCGACCTGGTCGTCGACCCGCTGTTCCGCGGCCTCGGCTTCGGAGAGGCCGTGCTCGAGGGGATGCTCGCGAGCGCGGCCGGGTCGCTGACCGCGTGGTCGCACGGGGCGCATCCCGCGGCCGCACGGCTGGCCGAGCGCTTCGGATTCGTGCCGGTGCGGCGGCTCCTCCACCTGACCGCCCCCGTGCCTCCGGCGTCGTCAGCGCCGGGCCCTTGGCCTATTTCCGCGCCGTATTCGATCGAGGCGTTCCGCCCGGGCGCCGACGACGAGGAGTGGGTGGCGCTCAACGCGCGCATCTTCTCGTCGCATCCCGAGCAGGGCTCGCTCACCGTCGACGACCTCCGCGACCGGATCGAGGAGCCGTGGTTCGATGCGGACGACCTGCTCGTGCTGCGCGACGGCGACGGTCGGATGGTCGGCTACGACTGGCTGAAGGTGGAGGACGACGCCGGCGAGATCTACGTGCTGGGCGTCGACCCGGAGCTCGCGGGGCAGGGGCTCGGCCGGAGCCTCCTGCGCGCCGGGTTCGCCCGGCTGGCGGACCGCGGTGTGAGCACGGCCGGCCTCTACGTGGAGGGCGACAACGAGCCGGCGCTCGCGCTCTACCGCTCTGCGGGGTTCGTCGACCACACGGTCGACATCCGGTACCGCAGGGACCGCACGGCGTAGCTCATCTACGCGGATTCCCTCCACAGGCAGCGTTTATCCACCGTTTACGCAGCGCCGTCACCACGGCCCGCTCCCGGTGCCATGATGGGGGGATGGACGAGCGCACGACTCTGGAGAACGGCCTTCTCGACACGGGGCTGGGCGGCAGCCTGGGCAGCGACTTCGACGACGACTTCGCTCCCTTCATCTACGAGCCCGACCCGACCCTGCCGGACGACCGCTACCTCGATCGCGAGCTGAGCTGGCTCGCGTTCAACCAGCGCGTGTTGGAGCTGGCGGAGGACCCGCTGCTCCCCGTGCTCGAGCGCGCGAACTTCCTCGCCATCTTCGCGAGCAACCTGGACGAGTTCTTCATGGTCCGCGTCGCCGGCCTGAAGCGCCGCATCGCCACAGGACTCGCAGTGCCCACGAACGTCGGGCGCGCCCCGCAGGACGTGCTCGCCGACATCTCCGAGAAGGCGCACGAGCTGCAGCTGCGCCACGCACGGGCGTATCACGACCTGGTCCTCCCCGCCCTGCGCGATGCGGGCATCACGGTCGTGACGTACGACCAGCTCGACGACGCCGACAAGGTGCAGCTGCGCGAGATCTTCTCGCAGCAGATCTTCCCGGTACTGATGCCGCTCGCCGTCGACCCGGCGCACCCCTTCCCCTACATCTCGGGGCTCTCGCTCAACCTCGCCGTGCGCGTCCGCAACTCGCGCACGGGCAAGGAGCAGTTCGCCCGCCTCAAGGTGCCGCAGATGCTGCCGCGGTTCGTCCGCATCGACCAGCGCGAGACCGTCGGCCAGGTGCGCTTCATCACCCTCGAGGAGCTCATCGCCAACCACCTCGGCGACCTCTTCCCCGGCATGGAGATCCTCGACCACCACGTCTTCCGCGTCACCCGCAACGAAGACGTCGAGATCGACGAGGACGAGACCGAGAACCTCATCCAGGCGCTCGAGCGCGAGTTGCTGCGGCGACGCTTCGGTCCGCCGATCCGCCTGGAGGTCACCGACGACGTCGACCCGGTCACCCTCGGGCTTCTCGTGCGCGAGCTCGATGTGACCGACCAGGAGGTGTACCGCCTCCCGGCGCCGCTCGACCTCGGCGGACTCTTCGACCTCGCCAAGATCGACCGCCCCGACCTCCACTACCCGAACCACGTGCCGACCACGCCGGCGCAGCTGATGCCGAGCGAGCCGAACGCCAAGCCCGACATCTTCGCGGCGATCGCCCGGCAGGATGTGCTCGTCCACCACCCGTACGAGTCGTTCGCGACCAGCGTCCAGGCCTTCCTGGAGCAGGCGGCGGCCGACCCGCACGTGCTCGCCATCAAGCAGACGCTGTACCGCACCTCGGGCGACAGCCCGATCGTCGAGGCGCTGATCGACGCAGCGGAGGCCGGCAAGCAGGTGCTCGCCCTGGTCGAGATCAAGGCCCGCTTCGACGAGCAGAACAACATCTCCTGGGCACGGAAGCTCGAGAAGGCCGGCGTGCACGTCGTCTACGGCCTGGTGGGTCTCAAGACGCACTGCAAGCTCGCCCTCGTCATCCGCGAGGAGAAGGGCGTGCTCAAGAGCTACAGCCACATCGGCACGGGCAACTACAACCCCAAGACCTCCCGCATCTACGAAGACCTCGGGCTCTTCACCGACGACGACCAGGTCGGAAAAGACCTGACCCGCCTGTTCAACGAGCTCTCCGGCTACGCGATCGAGAAGAAGTTCAAGCGGCTGCTCGTCGCCCCGCTGCACCTGCGGAAGGGGCTCCTCAAGCGGATCGACACCGAGCGGGCCAACGCCGAAGCCGGCCGGCCGTCCGGCATCCGGATCAAGCTCAACTCGATCGTCGACGAGGCCATCATCGACGCGCTCTACCGGGCGAGCCAGGCCGGCGTTCCCGTCGACCTGTGGGTGCGCGGCATCTGCGGAGTCGTGCCGGGCCGCGAAGGGCTCTCGGAGAACATCCGCGTCCGCTCCGTCCTCGGCCGGTACCTCGAGCACTCCCGCGTCTTCTCGTTCGTCAACGGCGGCGACCCGCAGGTGTACATCGGTAGCGCCGACATGATGCACCGCAACCTCGACCGCCGGGTCGAAGCGCTCGTCCGCCTCACCGAGCCAGAGCACCTGCGCGAGCTGAGCGACCTCTTCGACCTCGCGTTCGACGAGCGCACCGCCACGTGGAAGCTCGACCAGGACGGCGTGTGGACGCGTCACCACCTCGACGAGAACGGCAAACCGCTGGTCGACCTGCAGAACAAGCTCATCCAGCAGTACAGTCACCGCCCACGCAGCACCCGTACGGGAACGAGGCGGTGAGCCCGGCCATCTACGCCGCGGGCGCCCTCTGCTGGCGCGTCGTGGACGATCGGATCGTCGTGCTCGTCGTGCACCGCACCAAGTACGGCGACGTGACGATCCCCAAGGGAAAAGTCGACCCCGGCGAGACGCTGCCGCAGACGGCCGTGCGCGAGATCGAGGAGGAGACGGGGCTGAAGATCGGCCTCGGAGTCCCGCTCGGCGTCTCGACCTATCCCCTCAGCAGCGGCCGCGAGAAGATCGTGCACTACTGGGCGGCGGAGGTCGGCGAGAAGGCCATCCTGCGCTCCACCTTCGTGCCGAACAGCGAGATCGCCGCGATCGAGTGGGTCACGATCAAGAAGGCGCGCGGCTACCTCACCTACGAGCGGGATGTCGAGATCCTCGACGCGTTCGACGCGCTCGTCCACCAGGGCATCACCTCCACCTTCGCGCTGATCGCGCTGCGACACGGCAAGGCGGCGCCCCGCGACCGCTGGGACGGCTCCGACGCCTCCCGGCCGCTCACAGAGCGCGGCGTCAAGCAGGCCGCGGCCGACGTGGCGACCCTCGAGACGTGGCGTCCGAAGCGGATCGTCACGAGCGACGCGGTGCGCTGCGTCACCACGGTGGCTCCGCTCGCGGCGGCGACCGGCATCAAGCCCCACCGCGACCACGACATCAGCCAGGACGCCTACGAGGAGGGCCGCGGGGATGTGCGGGGCGTCGTCGGCAAGCGCGTCCGCTCCGGCAAGACGGCCGTGCTGTGCAGCCACGGCCCGGTGCTGCCCGAGATCATGCGCGAGATCGCCCTGGCGACCGGCACGATGCCGGGCGCCTACCTCGACGACGCGGCCGATCTTGACACCGGCGGCTTCTCGGTCGTGCATCTCTCGGCGACGAACCCGGCGTCCGGGATCGTCTCCATCGAGACCTACGCACCCGTGGAGGGTTAGCACACCGCACATCCATCTTCCATAGTTGCAGCTGAGATATCACCCTGTTAGTGTCGGTGAGTGCCATTCGGCACGTCTCCGTTCCACCAGAGGAAATGAATGACCAGCTCAACGCGCATCCGCTTCGGCGCGCTCACGGCAGCCGCTGCCGTGGTCGCCGGCGGATTCTTCGCCGCCGCTCCGGCCACTGCCGCGACCGGCACCCTGACGCTCGCCAACACCACGTTCACCGCGGGCGACTGGGGTGCGGGCCTCAACGTCGCGGGCTCCGGTTTCACCGCCGACGCGGTCGTGACCATAACCGTGGAGACCTCCGACCACACCGCCATCGACCTGCACGACGTGACGGCCGACGCGTCCGGCTCCTTCCAGGAGACCTACACCCCGTTCGTCACGCTGCCCCTCCCGGCCGCGGGCGACACCCTCTCGGTGACCGCGACGAGCAACCTCGGTGACACCTCCAACTCGGTGCCGCTCACGGTGAACCCCGCGACGCTGCCGAAGGGCATCGTCTCGAGCGTCTCCACCATCACGACGGCGCAGCTGGCCGACAAGAACAGCGGCATCTCCATCCTCGCCTCGGGCTACACCCCCGGCGAGCAGGTGAAGGTGACGGTCGACTATGCGGGTGACGCCCTCGACCTCGGCCCGTACACGGTCGAGGCGGACGGCTCCGTCGTCTTCGGCTTCTACCTCGCCGGCGGCGTCGCGACCGCCGGCCCGCTCACGGTGACGGTCGCCGGTCAGCAGTCCGGCGTCAGCCAGAGCGTGACCATCCAGGTCACCGGCGAGGACGTCGTCGTCGGCGGCGGCACCGCGCCGTCGCTCGGTGGCGCTGCGACCGCGGCGGCCTCCGGCCCGTCGCGCCTCCCCGTCGTCAGCGGCTGATCGGCGCCTGACGATTCGTGGCGGCGCGGACCCGATCGGTCCGCGCCGCCACTCGCGGTTCACGGCGCCCTCCATCCCACACACCCTCCGACCCCGCCCAGACCTGACCCGACGACAGAGACACCATGACGAACCGCCGCATCCTCCCCGCCCTGCTCTGCACCGCCGCCCTGCTCGCATCGCTCTCAGCCTGTGCCCCCGGCGACGCGAAGCCCACCCACAGCGCCTCACCGCGGCCCACGGCAACCGCCGAAGCCGGCCCCGCGCTGCCGCCCGGCCTCTCCCCGTCCGAGCTGAAGGCCCTCCCCGCCGCCTCCTTCGACGCGGTCATCCCCGGCCTCATCGCGGCACCCGAGAAGGCCGAGATCCGCACCGCGTTCCGTCTGGCCTTCGACACCGCCGCGTACGCCGGCGACTTCCGGACGCCGGTCGCGCTCATCCCCGCCAACAACTTCCTCGGCGAGCCGACCGTGGTGGTCCGCGTGAAGACGCGCGGCGACTGGTCACTCATCCTCACGCCGGCACGGAAACAGCTCCCCTCGAAGGCGACCGCGGACGACCCCGCACCCGCCCAGAGCGCAGCCTGGGTGCCGACGAGGCTGCTGCGCGTCTCGGCGACCCTTACCAAGCGGGTCGTGATCTCGACGGAGGAGCAGAAGCTCAGCATCCTGGATGGCGCGGGCCGCACCCTGCAGGAGTTCGCGGTCGGCGTCGGCACCGACTCGACGCCCACTCCGACCGGCACCGGTTACCTGCAGGCCCGCTACCTGGACCCCGCGCAGGGCCAGGAGGAGCACCGCATCCAACTCACTTCGCTGCATGCGACCGCGGCCGACGAGCCCTACGACGGTTCCGACGGCGGCCTCATCGGCATCCACTACCAGTCGACGGCGGCCGGCGCCGTCTCGCACGGCTGCGTGCGCCTGTCGGCCGAGGCGATCGCCGCCGTCGACGCCCTCCCCCTCGGGACACCGGTGCAGATCACCGGCTGACCCGCGGATTCACAGGAGCACGAGGACAAGAGGACGCCCGGCGTTAACCTCCCGTTTACCACCGCGGGGGACTCTGGACAGACACCGGGAATAGCGTCTCACGCGGGTCGCACCGACCCCGTCCTGTTGTTACTGATCCCCGAAGGGACAACTGTGAAACTCAAGCGCATCGGCGCTCCCGTGGCACTCCTCGCCGCAGCCGCCATCTCTCTCACCGCCTGTGCGGCGAACGAGGGCAGCACGCCGTCGACCACGACGGCCAAGGCCTCGAACCTGTCCGGCACGCTGAACGGCATCGGCTCGTCCGCCCAGGGCGCGGCGCAGACGGTGTGGGCCGCCGGCTTCCAGGAGGCCAACCCGAAGGCCACCATCAACTACGACCCGCAGGGCTCCGGCGCCGGCCGCAAGAGCTTCATCTCGGGTGCTGCCGACTTCGCCGGCTCCGACGCCGCGCTGAAGACCGAGGAGCTCGCCTCCACGTTCGCCGGCTGCGCCGCGGACAGCAAGGGCATCGACCTCCCCGTCTACATCTCCCCGATCGCGATCGCGTACAACGTCGACGGCGTGAAGGACCTCAAGCTCGACGCCGCGACCATCGCCGGCATCTTCTCGGGCAAGATCACCACGTGGGACGACGCCAAGATCAAGGACCAGAACTCGGGCGCCTCGCTCCCGTCGGCCCCGATCACGGTCGTTCACCGCTCCGATGACTCGGGCACCACCCAGAACTTCACCGAGTACCTCGCCGCGAACGCCCCCGACGTCTGGACGGCCCCGGCCTCCCAGACCTTCCCGTTCCAGGTCGGTGACGCAGCCAAGGGCACCTCGGGTGTCGCGGACGCCACCAAGAACGCGAAGAACTCCATCACGTACATCGACGAGTCGGGCTCGGCGGGCCTCAGCATCGCCCAGCTCAAGGTCGGCGACAACTACGAGAAGATCAGCGCCGACGGTGCTGCCGCCGTGGTCGCCGCCTCCCCCATCGCCGATGGTCGCGAGGCCAACGACCTGGCCATCCAGATCGACCGCAAGGACACCAAGAAGGGCGCCTGGCCGCTCGTCCTGGTCTCCTACATCATCGCGTGCCAGGAGTACAAGGACGCCGCCAAGGCGGACCTGGTGAAGGGCTACGTGGACTACATCATCTCGAGCGACGCCCAGAAGGCCGCTGCGGAGCAGGCCGGCTCGGCCCCGCTCGCGAGCGACCTGGCCGACAAGGTCTCCAAGGCCGTCGCCAGCATCAAGTAACACCACGCCGCTCGGCCTGGGCTGCCCCGCAGCCCGGGCCGAGCGGTGCTCCCGTCCTCAGCCGTCCCCCACGGCGCACCCGATGAGAGAAAGCAACGAATGACCGCCGGAACAGTAGGAGCCATCAGGCCGAAGGCGAAGGTCCGCCTCGGCGACCGGGTCTTCTCGACCAGCACCATCGTGGCCGGATCCCTGATCCTCGCCACCCTCGCCGCCGTTGCGATCTTCCTGGTCGTGCAGAGCATCCCGGCTCTGTTCGCCCACGCAGGCGAGCTGCCCAACAACGCGACGAACTTCTGGTCGTGGGTCTGGCCGCTCGTCTTCGGCACCATCTGGGCGGCGCTGATCGCGCTGCTGATCGCGACCCCGCTGTCCATCGGCATCGCGCTGTTCATCTCGCACTACGCGCCGCGCCGCGTCGCCTCGGTGCTCGGCTACATCATCGACCTTCTCGCCGCCGTCCCCTCCGTCGTCTTCGGCCTCTGGGGCATCGCGACGCTCTCCTCGTTCGTCCAGCCCTTCTACGTCTGGCTCGGCGACAACCTCGGCTGGATCCCGTTCTTCGCGCCGCCGGTCTCCGGCACCGGCCGCACCATCCTCACCGCCGGCCTGGTGCTCGCCGTCATGGTCATCCCGATCATGACCGCCATCTGCCGCGAGATCTTCCTACAGACTCCGCGCCTCCACGAGGAGGCCGCCCTCGCCCTCGGCGCGACGCGCTGGGAGATGGTCAAGATGGCCGTCCTCCCCTTCGCCCGCAGCGGCATCATCTCCGCCATCATGCTCGGCCTCGGCCGCGCCCTCGGCGAGACGCTGGCCATCGCGATGGTGCTCTCGCCCGCACTCCTCGTCAAGATCGCGGTGCTGCAGGCGCAGAGCCCGAACACGATCGCGGCGAACATCGCCCTGCAGTTCCCCGAGGCGACCGGCCTCGGCGTGAACGCGCTCATCGCCTCCGGTCTCGTGCTGTTCGTCGTGACCCTGCTCATCAACATGCTCGCCCGCTACATCGTCAGCCGCCGCAAGGCCTTCTCTGGAGCGAACTGATGGCCACGACCACCGCTACCGCCCCGCGCCCCCTCGCCAACTCCTACACCGCCGGCAAGCTGCCCCGCTGGGCGCCGTGGACGATGCTCGTCGTCTCGTGGGTCGTCTTCGCCGCGATCTTCGCGATGCTGGCCGCGAGCGGCGCAACGAAGGACTTCAACATCGTCGGCGCGATCTTCTTCGGGACCGTGCTGTTCGACGTCGCGATCTACACCACATCCCTGCTGGTCGAGGGCTCCCGCAAGGCCGTGGACAGGCTGGTCACGTCGCTGGTCGCGACCGCGTTCATCATCGCCCTCCTCCCGCTGATCTCCCTCGGCTGGACGGTCGTCTCGCAGGGTCTCGCCCGCTTCGACATCGCCTTCTTCTCGCAGTCGATGCGCAACGTCATCGGCGACGGCGGCGGCGCGCTCCACGCGATCGTGGGAACGCTCGAGATCACCCTGATTGCAGCGGTCATCTCCGTGCCGATCGGCTTGCTCACCTCCATCTACCTGGTGGAGTACGGGCGCGGCATGCTCTCGCGCGGCATCACCTTCTTCGTCGACGTGATGACCGGCATCCCCTCGATCGTCGCCGGCCTGTTCGCGTACGCCCTGTTCGCGCTGTTCTTCGGTCCCGGCATCCGCAACGGTTTCATGGGAGCCGTCGCCCTCTCGGTCCTGATGATCCCGGTCGTCGTGCGGTCCAGTGAGGAGATCCTGCGGATCGTCCCGAACGAACTGCGTGAGGCGTCCCTCGCCCTCGGCGTCCCGAAGTGGCTGACCGTGCTCAAGGTGGTGCTGCCGACCTCGCTCGCCGGTCTCGTCACCGGCGTCATGCTCGCCATCGCCCGTGTCATCGGGGAGACGGCACCGCTGCTCATCGTCGCCGGCTTCACCACGAGCATGAACTACGACCCCTTCAGCGACCGCATGATGACTCTCCCGGTGTTCGTGTACACCCAGTACACGCAGGCTGCCGGGCTCCACGCGCAGGCCCAGATCGACCGCGCCTGGACGGGCGCCCTCGCGCTGATCATCGTCGTGATGCTGCTCAACCTGGCCGGCCGCATCATCGCCAAGGCCTTCGCTCCCAAGTACGGCCGCTGAACCCGCACCCCTCCACCCGACAGCCAAGGAATCAATTGTCCAAGCGCATCGAAGTCAACGACCTCAACGTCTACTACGGCAAGTTCCGCGCCGTCGAGGGCGTCTCGCTCACCATCGAGCCCCGCTCCGTGACGGCCTTCATCGGCCCGTCGGGATGCGGCAAGTCGACGTTCCTCCGCACCCTCAACCGCATGCACGAGGTCATCCCCGGCGCGTACGTCGAGGGTGAGGTGCTCATCGACGGCAACAACCTGTACGGCCCGGGCGTCGACCCCGTCCTCGTGCGCCGCCAGGTGGGCATGGTGTTCCAGCGCCCGAACCCGTTCCCGACCATGAGCATCCGCGACAACGTGCTCGCCGGCGTGAAGCTCAACAACCGCCGGATGTCGAAGAGCGAGGCCGACGACCTGGTCGAGAGCTCGCTGCAGGGCGCCAACCTCTGGAACGAGGTCAAGGACCGCCTCAACCTCCCCGGCTCCGGGCTCTCCGGCGGCCAGCAGCAGCGTCTGTGCATCGCCCGCGCGATCGCCGTCTCCCCCGACGTCCTGCTGATGGACGAGCCGTGCTCGGCCCTCGACCCGATCTCGACGCTCGCGATCGAGGACCTCATCGAGGAGCTGAAGAACGACTACACGATCGTGATCGTGACCCACAACATGCAGCAGGCGTCGCGCGTCTCGGACCGCACCGCGTTCTTCAACATCGCGGGCACCGGCAAGCCGGGCAAGCTCATCGAGTACAACGACACCAACCAGATCTTCTCCAACCCGACCGTGCAGGCCACCGAGGACTACGTCTCCGGCCGCTTCGGTTGATCCGGGCGCGACCCTGCGGTCGCAGCAAACGCGAGAACGCCGCCGATCAGTGCGATCGGCGGCGTTCTGCATATGCGCTCGTCGTGTCCTGCCGGACGATCCCGGTCAGGACGCGATGGCGACGATGGGCGGGCTCGTCGGCTTGTCGGACCCACCGCTCGGCTCCACCGTGACGCCGACCGTGTCCCCCGCCGCCATGTCGCCGGTGAGCACGCGCCAGGTCGATCCCGAGTTCGCCGGATTCATCGTCCCGGCGGGGATCGCCTGCCCGTCGCGCATGTACCAGAGCTCGTAGGTCTTGCCGTCGGGAAGCGCCGGGAGGTCGTTGGCGACGAGCGCGGAACGCCCCAGCTCGCCCGACCACACCAGGGTCGCCGTTCCGCCGCCCTCGACCTGCGCGGTCGCCCGCTGCACGTCCGGAGCCGCGTTGATCTCGGCCAGGGCGGACGCCTGCTGCGACTGGTACGAGTTGCCGCCGGAGAGTGTCGAGCCGACGAACGCTCCGCCGACGAACAGCACGATCGCGGCGGCCGCGGCGCCGAGGAGAAGTCCAGGGCGCTGGAACCAGCGGCGCTGTGCGGCGCGCTCGGCGCGGCCCGGGGTGGCTCCGGGAGCTGCTTCGGGGGCCGGAGAGGCGTCGGCTGCTTCGGCCGGGGCCGCGACGGGCTCCGCCGTCGGCTGGGCGACATCCTGAGCCGGCAGCTGCGGGGTGTTCTGCAGCTGCGCGAACAGCGCCGCCTTGAGTTCCGGGCGGGGCTGGACGGGCTCGGTGGAGAGCGCCAGTTCGGCGGCGACGTCCTCGAAGGCACGGGCCTCCTGCTCGTCGTCCGCGCCCAGGCGGTAGCCGAGGCGCCCGGCGTCTCGGTCGTCCTCGCGGGTCATGTCGTCACCCCCAGTTCCTCTCGCAGCCGTATCATCGCATCGCGCAGCCGAGTCTTCGCTGTGCCGAGCGGGATTCCGAGCTCGGCCGCGACCTCGGACTGGCTGAGCCCTCCGTAGTAGGCGAGGGTGACGGCCTGCCGTTGCGGCTCGCTCAATTTCGCCATGGCCACCTCCACCCTCTCGTGCTCGACCCGGACCTCCACCGTCTCGGCCACCTGGTCGTAGGCGGTCGGGAGGTCGCGGATGCCCACCACTGTGTCCCGATCGCGCGACGCCTGAGACGCGCGGATCCGGTCGACAGCGCGCCGGTGGGCCATGGTCATGATCCACGTCTGCGCTCGACCTTTATTCGGATCGAACCGCGGAGCGGATTGCCACGCCTCGAGGAAGACCTCCTGGGCGACCTCCTCCGACTGCGCGCCGTCGATGAGGAGCCGGCGGATGAGTCCGAGGACGCGCGCCGCGGTCAAGTCGTAGAAGCGTGAGAACGCTTCCAGATCGCCGGCGGCGGTGCGGACGAGGAGGGCGTCGAGGTCGACCGCAGGGGCGTCGTCCACGTCGTCTCCGCTCTCATCCGGCCTGCCGAGAGTCGTCCCGCCGATGCTCGAACGGGCTTCTCCTGGCAGAAGAGTGCCGGGCCGCAGAACGCCTCTCGGCGCGAGGCCGCTCGAAGCGGCTAGTTTTGGAGCCCGGGGTTACTGCGGCCCGGCGACATCCAGTGTACAGGAGCGGTTCGCGGCGCCTATCGGCGTGGCGTTCGCAGCGGGAGAACGCGGATGCCGCCGCGGGGGTTGACCTGCTCAGTCGAGCGATCCCGACCGCCACAGCCGTGCGCACGCCGTCAGCTCCTCTGCTGTGCGGGTGAAGCGCAGAGCCCGCGTGGTCAGCTCACTCGCCCGCTCCGGGTCGAGCACGTCGCGGTCGTCGGCGACGGAGGCGGCTCCGGCCGCCGCGACTCGGCAGAACGCGGCCGCCCGGTCGAGCGCCACCGCGAAGTCGCCCTCGAACAGGCCGCGGAGGATGCGGTCGGCGAGCTCGGTGATCTCCGCCGGTCCCGCCGGATTCGGGGCGCCCGCCACGACCGCGTCGATGGACCCGAGCACCTCGGTGCCGCGCTGGAACAGGTACGCGGTGCCCTCCGCATCCTGGCGAATGAGAAGCCGGATGAGGTAGATGCGCCACAGCGCGCCCGGCAGGCTCCTGGCGTTGGACCGAGACCACAGTTCGGCGAGCGCATCGATGCCGTGCTGGTCGGTGAACGCGACCAGCCGGTCCACGACCTCCGCGTCCGGGTTCTCGCGCACCCGCGCGAGCAGGGCACGGGCGGTCTCATGCGCGACCCTGCTGATCTGCGCGGGATCCTCCCCGCCCATGAAGGCCTCGAACATCCCACTCGTGAACAGCGCGGGCTTGTGGAACCGGTCAGACATCCCCCTATTCTGCCCCCGCCGCGGGACGGGGTGAATCCACGCTAGATTGGAGGTGAGGGCCTGTAGCTCAGTTGGCAGAGCATCGGACTTTTAATCCGCGGGTCGTGGGTTCGAGCCCCACCGGGCCCACCCTTACAAGCATTGGGATCTCGGCCCATCAGCGGCCGATTCGGAAGTCGCGATTCGGGTTTTTGCCCACGACGTCTGGAGCGGCTTGTCCAGTTCGGCTTAGCGACTCTCGAATGCGATAGCTTCGCATCGTGGATCTGAGCAACCGAGACACCCCGTCGGAGGCGCGCATTCACCCCCACTGGCTGCCGCGCGCGGGCGTGCTGCTCCCCACCGGCGTGGTCTCGGTCGCATCGATCGCGGCCCTGCAACAGAATTTCAACGCAGGCGGTGTAATTGTTGCCGTCATTTTCACCTCAGCGAGTCTTTACGTCGCCGCACGCTGGATCCTTTTCGCGGGAATCCGACGACACGGCGATCGAGTCATCGTCACGGGAATGCTGTGGTCGCGCAGCATCCCCTTGCGGCAAGTCGACCGTGTCACCGGTGGCTACTCCTCCATCCGCTGGCACACCCGATCCGGGCTCGGATTGATTACTCCACTCAGCGCCTTGTGGTCGAATCCGCATCCCCTCCCGGATGTGACGGAATACAACAACAAGCGGCTGAGGATCCTCCGCGCATGGGTCACGGAAGCGCAGACGTCCGGACAGCCTCAGGCGATGGACCGCATGTGACGACGTCGCGAGCGAGAATGCGGATGCCAATCGAAGTGGTTTGCACCTCGAGTCGCTCCTTCTGCCACACCTGAATGAGATCACTTGAGGTGGTAGAGAACGCGGGTCGTGGGTTCGAGCCCCACCGGGCCCACCCGCGTCATGACGCGACTGACTCGCGACCCGGAGCCCGAACGATCCGACATGACAGTATGAACGCATGGCGTCGCGCGCGAAGATCCGCTCAAGGCTGAAGGCCAGCGTCGGCCGCGAAAAGATCATGAAGATCCGTCGGCGATCGCGTCCGGGCTACACGATCGATGGATTCGTCCTCGCTGTCGGACGACAGTGGGTGCTGCTCTCACAGACGACCGCGGGTGGCTACCTGGACGGCTATGCGGCGATTCGAATCAGCGACGTCAAGAGCGTGCGGCCGGATCGGTCGTTTCAGTCGGAGTTCGCCAAGACCAGGCCCGAGTGGCCCCCAGCGCTGCCTCCCGTCAGCACGGAACCCGACCTCGACGGCACCAAACGGATGCTGCGATCGCTCCTCGTCCCGAGTCACCTGGTTGGCATCGAGCGGGACCGTCGACTCGACGGAATGTGGATAGGCGTACCGGGCGGCCTGACGAAGAAGTTCCTTTATCTCTGGGAAGCCACTCCCCAAGCCACCTGGGACAAAGGGGCTCTGGGTTACAAACTCAAGACCATCACGACGGTGATCTTCGGCGATCACTATCAGACCGCCCTCGCGGCGATGGCGGGGGAACCACCGGCTGAAGCGGCGAGAGACTGGCTGCATGATGTCGAATAGGCCCGCTGAGGGAGTCAGGTCGTAACGCCCGCTCACGACTCAGGTGCCGCTGAATTCGCTGCTCGAACCGGTTCGATGCACGTGCCGAACACCCGACCCGACGCGGAGATTCACGCGACTATTCGGTCAAATGTTGCGCGAAACAACATCTATTGGCGGTGCAAAGCGTTTGCGCTAAGGTGACTGTCGAACCGGTTCGACAATGCGGTGCCGAAGTCCGTCACCGTTTTGATGCGAAGGAGCATCCGACCATGTCACTCACCCACTCGACCGTCGCGAGCAGGCGATCTCGCCGCCGGTCCCCCCTGTTGCGCATGTCTGTCGCGGGCGCTGCAGCCGCTTCTCTGGTCGCTGCCGGAGCAGCGCTTCCTGCCGTCGCGGCAATCGGAGGAAACACCCTCTCCATCGACGCGGCGTCGGTCGTGCGTCCCGTCACGCATGTCGCCGCCGGCGGCCTGTACGGTCTCGCGACCGCGAGCACGCCCGATCCCGCCTCGTTGCTGCCGCTGCACGTGAACCAGTTCACCCAGCCGGCACCGGGCGTCCAGCAGTTGGGGAACGGCGCGACCACTCCATCCGGCGACGCGCTCAAGGTCGCGCCGTCGCTGATCTCCGCGGGAGGCCAGGAGACCGTCCGCATGCCGGATATCTACCCGGACTGGCCGTACAAATGGGTCAGCTGGAGCGACTACCTGTCGAAGGTCGACACGATGGTCCAGGCGCGCGTCTCGGCCACCTCCACAACCAACATCAACGGGTGGGAGCTGTGGAACGAGCCGGACGGCACCTGGAACACCTCGGCGGCAGGTCCGTTCAACGACGGCTGGTCGCGCATCTACAACGAGGTCAAGAAGTACGACACCGTCACCCCGATCGTCGGCCCGAGCATCTCCAGCTACAACCACGACTGGATGACCAGTTTCCTCACCGCCGCGAAGAACGCCGGCACCGTGCCGGATGTCATCAGCTGGCACCTGTGGAACTCGGACGCCCTTCCCGGCGAACTGGCCGACCTGCGCGGGATCGAGAGCTCACTCGGCATCTCCCCGCGCCCGGTGTCGATCAACGAGTACGCCTGGCCCGACCAGGTGGATGTGCCCGCAGCATCACTGCGCTACCTCGCGACCTTCGAGCGCGCCACCGATGTCCGTGACGCCGAACGCGCCTACTGGTACGAGTCCGGCACGATGAACGGCCTGTTCGTCAACGGGCAGCCGACCGGCACCTACTGGCTCTATAAGTGGTACGGCGACATGACCGGCAACATGGTGTCCGTGGCCCAGAACGGCCTGCAGGACGGCATCGCCTCACTGGACACCACCCGCAAGATCCTCACGGCCGTCGCGGGCGGGGCAACCGGCGACAACTCCGTATCGGTGAAGAACCTCAGCGGCTTCGGCTCGTCGGTCGCGGTCACCGTGCTCTCCACGCCGGACTCCGGCCGCCTGCACGCCGTGTCCGCTCCGACGACCATCTGGTCGGGATCCCTCACGGTCACGAACGGAGCCATCAGCGTCCCGCTCACCGGGCAGGACCCGGGTGCCGCGTACGAGATCGTCGTCACGCCGACCAGCGGACCGGTCACCTCGTACCAGCAGACCTACGAGGCAGAGAACGCCTCCGTGGTCAACGGCATCCGATACTCCTCCTCCGCCGCGTCCAACGGCGGATACGTCGGCGGCCTGGACAACAGCGGCGACATGCGGAACGACGGCTTCGTCGACTTCCTGGTCAACGTCCCGGTCGCGGCCGACTACAGTCTGTCGATCCGCTACGCCAACGGCACGGGTGCCACCTCCACCCAGGGCATCGCCTACGACGGCGGCGCCTGGAGCACGGTCAGCTATCCCGCGACCGGCGGATGGGGCGCCCAAGGGAAGTTCGCGACGGTCTCCGGACCGACCCTCCACCTCACCGCCGGATACAACATGATCCGGCTCGCGAAGGGGTCGCCGTACTTCGCCGGAGGCACCGGTTACGCCGAGCTCGACTCCATCTCCCTGTCCACGACCGCTGCCGTCCCCGGTTGGTCGCAGCCGTCGAATCCGCCTGCGGCGACCTTCGTGCAGCGGCTGGAGGCGGAGTCCGGAACAATCTCCGGCGGCAACGTCACCGCCTCGTCGAACGCGTCCGGCGGAAGCTTCGTCGGCGGACTCGACTCCTCCACCAGCTCGGTCACCTTCCGCCCCAACGTCCCCACCGCCGGCACCTACCGGCTCCAGCTGGGCTACGCCAACGACGGGGGTTACACGCAGAACGGGACGCTGGATGCGGTGGTCGGGCTCTCCGTGAACGGTGGAGCCGCGACGAACGTGACCCTCCCCGTCACGGGGCCGTGGGGTGCGAACGGTGGATCCTTCCCGGTGGCGACCACGACGGTGCAGCTCAACGCAGGCACGAACACGGTCACGATCGCCCACCAGGCGAACCAGAACTACGCGGAGCTCGACTATGCGCAGTTCTCCTCCCCCGCGGGGGCGGTCGTCCGGTAACGTACACCGCTTCTCAAGTGGCGCCTGTCGCCCCCAGCATGACAGGCGCCGCCCGGAAGGGCCGGACCCGCGACATCGGGTCCGGCCCTTCGCTTGGTCGACGGCGCGCAGGACAAGCTCTGCCCGCCGCGGAACGTTCAGTCGACCGATCGTGTCGGCAGACGGCGCTCAAAAGTCTCAAGTGCCCGAAGAGCAGCAGGGCGGAGGCTCTCAATCTGCTGAAGCGCAAACGATCTGAACTCCTCGAGCGCCCCATCGATGTCGGGTTCGTAGCCGAGAATGAAGGCTCGAGGGCCAGCAAGGATCGAGTAGTCGTCGACGGTGGAGAGCAGCGCGACGGCACGGTCCGGCGCCAAGAGCATCATGTTGAGGCCGAAGAACTCGTCGCTGCAGGCGTCGAGGTCCGATTGCGTCACGTCGACCTCGAAGGCCATCGTCGTCGGGTCCACGAACGTATCGTCGTTCGACACGGCGATGTAGCGCCCGATGCCGTGCGCGGCACTCGCTGTGATGATGCGCTCGATCTGGTCGGGGTCGATCCGCGCCGCAGCCTCCTGTGCGAGAACGGAGGAACCCGTAGCGGACAGCCACTCGGCGCGGAGGTCGTAGGGGCCGTCGGCGGCAGCGTCCCTCAGGCCGACGACGGCCTGAAGGCGATCGGGGTCAGTGATGCGCTGCACGAGTGTCCAGCGTCTTCCGAAGGACGAGCACCATCGCCACGCCCACGCAGAAACCCGCTCCCGCCGCGAACAGGCCCACGCCGTTCGTCCACAAGCGGGAGAAGATTAGAGTGAAGCCTCCCGCTGCCAGCAGACCGTACGCGAGCGACAGCGCGATCCCGGAGCGCCACCATGCGGGCGCCCGCCGCTCAGACCAGTCGATCGCACGGCGAAGCCCCAGCCCGAGTGCCAAGCCGAGCAGCATCGAGGTGGGGATCGTCCAGATGAACAGGAACAACACGTAGAAACCCGCGACCAGAGGCGGAGTCCACCCCAACGGCGGCGCCGTCGCCGTCCCGTGGATGAGCACGCCGAGCCCGGTGCACAGAGCGATCGAGTACCAGACGAAAGGTCCCCATCTCCTCCGGTAGCGGGTGGCGGGCCCCGACGGCGTCGTCACCTCCTCCTCGGTCCGGTCGGAGGTTCGTGGGTCACTCACACGCCAGAATCTACACGGGAGCCGCGATGACTCTTGGCGCAGTGGCTGTCGCTTGGTCGACGATGCCTCGTGCGAGGTAGGTTTCTCTCGTGGCGGTATGGAAGGCGGACGACCAGGATCCCGGATTCCAACTGGCCAGGAACGGATTCGTGACGAAGTTCCACTCGGCAGCCGTCGTCGATGAGTCGCTCGCTTTTTTCCGGTCGGCCTGCTACCGCGTCGTTCGACTGGATACCGCATCCTGGACCGACGAAGCCGACCTCCACGACGCGCTGAGCGCAGCCCTCGGCTTCCCGTCCTACTACGGGCGCAACTTCTCCGCGCTGGCCGACTGCCTTCAGGACGTCGCCGAGCAGGCGTACGGATGGACGGCGGCCGACACAGGGCTCGTCATCGAACTCGACCACCTCGATCGGTTCCGCGCGACGATGCCGGCCGCCTGTGAGATCCTGCTCGACATCCTCGTCGACACGGCTCGTCTCGGAGCACTCCTCGGCAACCGGATCCTGTGCGTGATCCGGTCGGACGACCCGCGGCTGGACATCGGACCGGTCGGTGGCGCAGAGCCGCCATGGAACCCGCGCGAGTGGCTCCTCTCCGACCGCGTGGAGAGGACTGCGCTGTGAGCGTGACCCCCGCTCACAGCGCAGCGATCGACGAGCTGCGGACCCTGAACAATCGCTCGTGGGGTCAGACCGCTCTGCTGAGCTGTCTCGAGCGTCTCCGTTCGGGCGGCCCGACCTCCGCGGAAGAGGTGACCGTCGTCGACGCGTGGGCGTTCGACGACGGCTTCTGCGTCATCTACGGATCACCCTGGGGTCCCACGGCGGGGCTGCGTGTCACGGCAACCGGCGAGCAATACTCCGGTGCGTACACCGATCAACCGACGGCGGAGGAGTTCGGGATGGACATCGCCGACTTCAGCATCGCCGAGCCGCTGGGGCGCTTCGCCGACCGACTCGTGTTCGATGCCGGCGGTGTGGGCTGGTGGGGTGATCCCCCGTTTCCAAGCGGGTCAGTTGACCGCCATGCCACTCAGTACCAGGTGCCGCCCCCGTCTTCGGCGGGTTCAGCTCGGTAGTCGAAGAGTGTCCACATCTCGTCGTTGAACCTGCGCCCAGCGCGTAACGGCAGGTGTGTCGTCCACCAGCTTTCGCCGCGCGCGACCGGTATCGGAGTGAGCAGCCGCCGGAATTGCTCATCCAAGTCATCGACCTGGCGAGCGAACTGTTCGAACTCCGCGAACCGTTGAGCGGTGGGATCGCGGAGGACCTGTTCGATGAAGTCTCGGGGCGCGAGATCGTTGAAGTACTCGGCAACGTAGTCGTTATAGCCGCCTGCGACGTTGGTGATGATCGCGTAATAGTCGTTGAGCAGGCTAGCGGGGTCGCGCTTCTTGCCCGTCCCCGGATACGGCCGCACGACGTTCTCCACGTAGGTCGCGAATCCAGACACGCGTGCATAGCTGGAGGCGTAGCCGCAGCCTCGATAACAAGTTGCAGGCGCGGGCGCATTATCCCGCGTGCCTCAGCGCTCGTCTGCACTCTTCGACCCACCCAGCGGCTCAGTGGGCTCACTCAGTCGAAATGGACGACCGCTCGGGAGCGGAAGTGCGAGATTCGCCACGCGTTCGATGAGACAACGGCTGGCGCTCGCCCGGGCGTGCGTGGTGGGACGCACGCCCCAGGCGCGTCCGTGTCGGTGGTGTGAGCGCATGTCGGCAGCAACTGGGAACCGCCCAAGGAGCTACAGTCCGCGTGCACCCGACCAATGCGAAGGCCACAACGTGCAAATACCGATTCGAACGATCGTGCCGCGTTCGCGCGTTCGGCTATTCCGATATCAGCCGCCACTATCAGGGCGCTCGCAAGGCACCGCCTTGGCTGAGTGATGGAAGGTGAAGTCCTTGCCCGAATCGGGGTCCCCGATCGAAATAGTGAGACGTGCTTCGCCGCCTCCCTCGTCGGTCTGAAGGTTGTTCCCTCTGCCCCCGGCCACTGGCAGACCGTCCCGGTAGAAGTGATCTGCTTCAAGGTGCACTCGACCGCTCATATACGACCATCTGCCGACGAAATCTAACTCGCTATTCCAATCCGGCTCCGTCTCGAGCGCCCGCTGAAACACAGGCGAAGGAAGGCCACACCCCCAAGCCTCGCCATCTTTCGCGAGTATAAGTACGGCGCGCTGGCCGTCGGGACCATCGCTGACCCACGAACCCCTCAATTCAGAACTTTGCGTGGGCGCCGCCGAACAGCCCACGGAGGCGAGTATCAGAACAAGCAGCGGAAGGGCCGTAATGAGTCGTTTTTGCGTCACCAGGTTATTGTCTGCTTCCACGTGAAGGTTTCGTTGATCGGAGTGAAGGGGCCGCTACCCTGAATGGAGTCTCTCGCAGTAACCCAGGCGTTGAGAGGCTCCCTCACCGCCGGGAGAAGTCCGAATGCAGAACCCGCCGTTGAAATGTTGCTTCCAGAAAAGATTATGTCTGCGGTGTGAGCGCCACGATCGACGTTCGCCACCTTCGCAGTTGCAACATAGGAGCCCAGAGCAGCGAGCGCCTTGTCTTCCTCGCCGGACGAAGCCAGCAAGAGATAAGTCTTAATATCGCGAAGCAAATTAGGCAGCCCCTTGCTGTCCTGAGAATGGTAGCTTGCGTCTTCTTCGAAGGTACTCCGCTCGCCGTTGCGTAATCTCTTTCGAATCTCAGCGAGAGCTGCGGTGGTTGCATCGTCCGTCATGAGGCCGTTGAGAAGGGAGGATCCCTGACCATAGTGGAGCGCCTTGGGTGCTTGTCCTAGCGCGAAACCAGTGATCAAGTTGTACGCCGCACCCTCGCCGAGACACACGCCCGAGCATCGGGTGTCCTGCGCCCAACTAGAGGTGCTCGACTTTGTACGTAGGATCTTGTCGACTTGATATCGACCATAGTCACTGCTCGAATTGCCGGAGGAGCCTACGCCCGGTTTGACGTACGCGGGGCCAGGGGCCGCAGCGCTTCCCTTCGACCCGATGCAGTTCGTATGCATCGACAGCGAGTCATTAGTGACGTTGTAGCACTTGCCGTCTGCATCACTGAAAGTGATCGGGCTATTCGACGCATACCGATAGCCGTTGTTTTGAGACGGATTCTCGGGCGCGAGTACCTCGTCAACGGAGGCAAAGGTTCCAAGTAGCGGGTCGTAGGCGCGTGCCCCCAGCTGGACAAGCGTCCCAAAAGTGGTAACGGGAGCGTTCAGGTACCCGTGACTGCTTCCCCATAGCGGGCTCACACCACGAGGATTTCCATAGGGGTCCGCAAATCGGCGAGTGAGCGCGCCCGTCGCCTGGTCGAGGGCGATGTCCTGCGTGCCATTTAGATCGCCGGAGTCCCATGCAACGCTCGACCCCGTGGTCCCTACCTTCGTTGATCGTTCGGCAACCACGACTCCCGCGACTGTGTACGTGCGAACGGCCGAAATTGCTGAGGCCCCTGGCGGGAGCGTTAGTTCGGTCTCGCTCAGGAAGAGCCTGGATCCCGACTTAGAGTCGCTCTGAACAAGCAGATTCCCATCGGCGTCATACAGGCGGATTTCTGTTCCCTCGGCCGTAGCGACTGTGGAAAGCTTGCCCGATTCATCCCATCCGAGCGTTTGGCTATCCCTAGTGATCATGTTTCCACTGGCGTCGTATGAATACGAAGACTGCCCGGCAGACGCCACCGCATGGGGGTGCGGTTGTCCAGCCACTGGGTAGCCATACGGGGTGGAGGTGTCGCCAGCCGCCGCGTGACTGGTCGTAGAAGTACGGTTTCCCGTCGCCGGGTCGACCGCGTACGAGGTCCAGTAGGGCGCCGCTCCGCCGAGTCCCGCCACTGTCGGGTCGGCGGCGCAGTCCGTGGTGCTGGGCGTCCACGCTTCGGTGAGTGCACGCATGGCGTCGTACCGGAAGCACTGCGTGTCTGTGCCGGTGAGGCCCGTTGTTTGGATGCTTGTGACATCCCCGGCCGGATTGCGCTTGTAGAGCCGGTTCGCTTGGGTACCGGAGCCGGTCGGCGTAGACGCGGTGTCGATGACCTGATTGCGCTGCCCGGTGCTCGGGTCGTAGCCGAAGGTGGTGTTCAACGTGTACCCACTGGTGCCGCGCGTGATGGCGGCGAGCTGACCGGTCGGGCTGTAGGAGGTGACCCCGTACATCGTCGCGCCCTGAACGTTGTCGACACTGCCGATGCCGTTGTACCCGATGCGGATGCGCTCGAGCGGCAGCCCTCCGATCGCCGGGAGAGTGCGCTGTTGCGGCAGGCCTGCGTTGTTGTAGGTCATCGTCACCGTGTACGTGGTGCCGCCGAACGCCGGCGCTCCTGCCGGGATCTTCACCGTGGTGGACGTCGGGTTGTAAAGGTCGTCGTAGCTGTCGGTGGACGTGACGTAGGCCAGTCCCGGAGTGGTTGCCGTCGAGCCGGTGTAGCTCGTCGCCGACGCCGGCTTGCCCTTCGCCGCCGTGTCGTAGGTCCACGATGCCAGCAGCGGGCCGGTTATCGATCCGGAGCGCTTCTCGGTCTTGCGGTTGAGGTCGTCGTACTTGTAGACGAGGACCTGACCTCGAGCGTCCGTGGTGGAAAGGACGTTACCCGCGAGATCGTAGCTGGAGGTGGTGTGACCGGAGTCGGGGTCGTCGGCGACGATCTGGTTGCCTTGCAGGTCGTACTGCCACGACCACGCGTTTCCTGCCGGATCCGTCATCCGGGCGAGCTTGCCTGCCGGCGTGTACGCGTAGGAGGTCGTGAGTCCGCTACCGGTCGGAGTGGGCGCCTGATACTGAGTGAGTGCTGTCTTCTGACCGGCCGAGTTGGTGATCGTACTGGCCGGAGTGCCGCCTGTGGGCGGGGTGACGTCCACCCGGTCGGCACCGGGGTACCCGGTTGTGGTGCGGTAGCTCTCGTTGCCGTAGGTGTAAAGGATCGACGCGGTTGTGCGCCCGGCGGCGTCGTAGACCGTGTCCGTACGGGAAGGCACCTGCGCCATGCTCGTGGGAATGAACAGGCTGCTCGATGGGGCGGCCGTTGCCCAGTACGGCAATGTGCTCGAAATCGTCCGGCCTTGGGAGTCGTAGGCGGTGTCGGTCATCACACCCCCGCTCTGTACCGCCTTGGCCTGGTGCTGCACGATCCGGCCCAGACCGTCATACAGGTCGTAGGCGGTGATGGTGCTGCCCGGGATGGTGGACTCGGTGGCCACCGTTGAAGCGAGGCTCTGGGACAGGTTGTACGTGTATTTCGTCGACGGGGCAGTCGGATAGGTCGTCTGGGACTTGTTGGGAAGCCACACGCCCGTGCGCCGGCCGAGGGCATCGTAGCTGGCGGATGTGATCTTGCTGTTCTCATCCGTCGCTTTGAGCACGGCGCCCCATGCGGGGTCGAACTCCGTGCTGGAGGTCCAGCCGAGTGGGTTGGTGACGACCACCTTGGTCGTCGGCCCGCCGGTGCCGGCCGGCGTGTACGCCGTCTTGGTGATCCGGTTGAGGGCGTCCGTGACCTGCACAGTCCGGCCCATCGCGTCATAGCCGGTCGTGGCGATGGTCGACCACGTCTTCGAAGTTCCGGTCATCGACGTGACGGTTTCGACCGTGGTCGGGTCACCGGTCGTCGGAGCCGCTCCTGGAGCTTGGCCGTCATAACTCGTGCGCACATCGCTGATGAGCCGGTCGGCCTCCGCTGTGGCTGCCTGGTCACACGTCCCTGCAGTCGTGAGAGATTCCGCCACGCTTCCGATGAGGTGGCGGCTGGTGTTCGCCGGCGCGTACGTGGTGGTGACGCACGTCGCCGGCGCGTCCGTGTGGGTGGTCTGCACGCTCGTCGGCAGCCCCCAGGTGGGGTCGTAACTCGTTGTCGTGGTCGTGGATCGAGTCCCGCCGGTCGATACGGGCTCGACCACCACGACTTGAGAGTCGCCGGTGTACCACGAGGAATGCACACCGTCATTGGCGGTCGGTGCGGACCCCCACGGCGTGGTGGTCGTCGTCGAGAGGACTGCTCCCCCGACGCCGAGAGCGGCGACCTGTTCGCGGATCTTCCCGGCGAACGGGCGGTAGTCGGGGACGCCACCCACCTGGACGGACTTCACTCCGCCCGCGGGTGACGCTTTGTCGCCATCCAATCCGCGGAAGAAGGTGTACTTGGTGACGTTCTGCTCGGACGGCTTCGTCGCCTGTCCGACGCGAACCTCGGTGGTGTCGAAACCAGCGAAGATCGACCAGGTCCGCTTTTCCGCCGGAGCGAGCGGAGAATCGTTGTACCGCCAAGCGGGCGTGCCGTAGACGTAGTACTTCTCGACGGCAGGCGCACCGGCTCCCCCGGTGTTGGGGTTGTCGATGACGCTGGTGACGACGTACTTGTGGAACAGATCCTGTTGGGGCGCCTGCGGTGGCGTCACCGACGGCGACCACCACTGCGGGTAGCAGCGTTTGATGTTCGATTGCGGTGCTGCGAAGATCGCTGCCCGGTCGGCGGGCACGCACTCCTGGGCCGAGTAGTTGACACTGACGGTCGCGCCGAGCTCGGTCTTGATGGATCCGATCCGCCACTTGTCGAGCGGCGCGAGGCCGTCAACAGCCCAGACCCGGTTCTGGAGGACCGCGCCGCCGAAGCTCACCGTCGGCTCGGTCAAGGTGGCGGTACCGGAATAGCCGGTGTGGGTGACACTGTCCAGCCAAAGCGCAGGCGACGTCCCATCGCCCGGAGCGGGGAAGGACTGCTTGAGCGCCCACGAGTCGACGTCCTTGTAGGTACCGGCCGACAGGACCTGCGTCTTCACTGTCGACAGTTTCGACGTGGTCCAGAATGTTGGCGACACCAGGCCTGCGCAGGTGCCGGACGCGCACAGCTGGTCGAACGGGATGTCGGGATAGGAGGCGGCGTTCGCCGGCTTGACGGCGTTGCCGGCCGCCGGCTGCGTGGTGCACTGTGCGCCGCTGCCGTCGGAGCAGCGCCCGTTCTTGTCGTAGCTGAAGAACACCTTGCCCGACGCGGCGTTTGCACCGAAGACGGTGGAAGCGCTGAGGCCGTATTCGATGTGCTCGAGCTCACCGCCGCGCACATAAGCGGTCGCAGTCGACCCGTTCTTCGCGTACATGTTCGTCTGCGCGTTGTAGTAATACGCTTCCGCGTTGCCATGCACGTCGACGACATAGTCGAGGTTCCACCGCCACGCCAGCTGGCAGGATGACGCCGCGAAAGTGTCGGCATGGCACGGCTCGCCCGCGTCGTTGCCGAACACCGGCACCGTCCAGGCCGAATTGGTGGTCGGCTTCCCCGCGACGTATCCGGGGAGCTGGTTCAGCCCGAAGAAGTACTGAGTGCCGTCAGTGGTGACCATCTGCCAGCAGGCGGTGTCGGCGGTGCCGTTGGAGGCGCACGGCGCTCCCTTGTACTCCGTGAAACGCGTGCCGTCGTCGGCGGCGAGGCGGTACTGGTTGGTGGCACCGACCCGGATCAGCTCGCCGGAGTGGCCCGCGAAGGAGACGGTGGCATTCGCGTTCTTGAAGCACAGATCACCGGAGGTCTTCACCGGCCCCGACGCACCGTCGTCCACTGCGCAGCCGACATAGGAGCGCTCGATGAATCCGCTTCCGGCGAGAGACCAGCCCTCACCGATCGCGGATGGCTGGTTGTTGGTCGAGCCCGTGAGCCCATCGACGGACTGAGAGTCGTACGACAGCGCGAGGTCGGGGGCCGGGCCGGCAGGCGCCGGCGGGATTCGCAGCGGATACTTCCAGCTGAATGTCCCGGTTTGCGCTGACACATCCCATGCCGCCGATGGCTTGAGCGACGTAGCTGTGAAATCCCCTGTCCCGGACGCGCCCGTCGCGGTGGCGAGGGCCATCATCAGTACTGGTGCGCGACCGATCGTCGGGGCCGCTGTCACCGTTCCGGACTCGGAATCCACTTCCGACGGAACAGAGGTGGCCTTCTTCCGCAGGTCCTTCCCGGACTTGGGCAGCGCCGTCCCGTCGAGCTGAACCCAGTGGGCGCGGGAGGCGAAGTCCGCGCCATACGCCGCAGCCAGGACCTTCGTCGGAATCCGAACCCCGATCGCCGCCTCGGTCGCAGAACCGTCTGCGCGGCTCAGTTGTACGATCGGGCCGGCCGCGCCGAGCTTCTCGGCACTCGCGGACGGGAGGAACTTCACAGAGACCTTCTCGGCCCGGTCTTTGGCCTTGGCCTTCGCGGTCCCCATCTTGGAAGCTTCGAGCTGCTTGCGCGCATCCGCAGCGGACTGCGTGTCTCCCGCGCTGGCGACCGTGAGTCCGGTGTCGCCGACCGGATGCCACTTCCCGTCGACGACGACGGCGGATCGACCGGCCGTGTCGTCGACCGCGATCGACTCGCCCTTCGCCCCGCCGTCGATATCGACCTGATAGTCGCCCGTTGGCGCGGGGGCGGTGGAGATCGCAGCCGACTCCGGGGGTGTGCCGCCCTTGCCGACGTGCTCTTTCGCGGCAGAGCCGGGCACGACCTTCGCCCACGCCGGAGGTGTCGGCGCCTCAGCGGCGGAGGAAGGCGCGCCCTGCAGGGTGGCTGCGACCAGCGTGGCGATGACGAGGCCGCCGAGCGCCGAGCTGCGAGTTAACCAAGTGGAGAATGTCACGTCGAATCCTCAGTTTCGTTGCAGCGTGTCAGGGAGCGGGGACGGGGACTTGGGACAGCGCGGTCCGTGGCAACGCCACCGGATAGAGAGACACGTCTGCGATCTGCCCGTCGAGGATCTGCAACGGTGTGGATCCCGAGCCGGCGGCCCCGAACATCACCGCGCCCGTCGCCGCCTTGTCGTCGGCCGGTGGGGTGTAACTGGTCGTGGTCGCCTCAGTGAGGTCCTCGTCGTGAACGACCAGCATGACCTGCTTGTTGATCGCATCCCACACGCCGGAGACGGTCACGAACCGGGGCGTCGCCGGAATCGCTGCACCCTTTGCGCACGCTGTCATGAGGGTCGCGCCCTGGGAGCGGACGCAGAACTGCCAGTAGCCGCCCGAGTTCTGGAGATAGAACCCGGCGTTGGTAGCCCCGCTGGCCGAGACGATCGTCTGGGCTTCGCTCCCACCGTTGGCCTTCACTCGGGCCGAGACCGTGAACGATTTGGTGGTGTCCACCACGCCCGCCGCTGTGGTGGTGGGGACGTAGACCGCGACGAAGCCCCGGCTTCCTTCGACGGCTGCGCCACCCTCACAGGCCGGAACGACGCTGACGAAGTAGTCCGTCCCGATCCGGCAACGGAAGATCTCCCGAGCCTGATACCCCGACGGAACGTCCGCCGCGGTCTTCCAGTCATAGCCGAGCGGGCGACCTGTGAGCCCGGTTCCCTCGCACGTCGCGGACGTGGAGAGCATGTTGCCCACGCCGTACTTGCACGCATAGAGCACTTGCGAGTTCACGGGTTGTTTGCTGCCCGCACCGTATCGGGCGACGTGACCGACGGGGAATTCGAGGGTGTATCCGGGCACCTGTCCCCCGTCTACCTCGGTGGCGTGCCCGACTCCCGCCTTCACGTAGCGATTCAGGGCGGTCAGCCCGACCGACGTCAGCTGCGGATCGTTCTCGCCGGCATCAGTCCCCCAGCCGTTGAAGCTCCCCATCGTGACAGCGGCCGTCCCGATCACATCGGAGAGCCCGACCGGCGGATCCGTGTCCGCCTTCCACAGGTGACCACCGGACAGATCCAGCGGCAGCGTAGCGTCCACCTGCGCGCCTGCCGCGGAGGAGTTGGTCGCCGCATCGAACGACACGTTTCCGGCTTTGTCGTACGCGGCCACCCACAGTGTCGAGGGATTCGCGATCGGCGCAACGGTGACGGTCGCCCCTCCCGAAGCGGAGGCGCAGATCACGCGCACGGTCCCCACCACTCCTGCGCCGCACCCTGGCAACTCCGTGGTGTACGAGGTGACCGGAGCCGCCGGGCTGGAGCTCGTCTTCGCGGTGTCCGTCCACCAGAGTTGGTAGCCGGCGATCTGTTCACCAGGCGCCGGCGTGATGGTGGCCGTCAGAGGCGATCCGATCCGGGCGCCCCCTGACGTATCGATGGAGACCGTCGGTAGTGCCGGCGCGCTCGAGTCGACGACGAAATAGCACCACGGAGAATCCGTCGCGGAGTCCTGGATGTTGTCGCTTCCTCTCGCCGACCACGCGTATTTCTCACCGTCGACGAGCTTCTCCACAGCGCTCAGCGTCGCGGAGGCCGGATCGATCGTGTAGGTCAAGTTGGCGCCCTGAGCCTGGAAGGACGTCGGGGTGGTCTTCACGGCACCGGTCGAGATCCTCTTGAGGAAGAAGTTGGCTGCCGTCAGCTGATCGGTGTCCGGGTCGGTGACGTTCACCTTCATCGTGATCTTCGCTTTCCCGTACACATAGGAGGGATTGTTCGGATCGGTGCTGCAGCCGCGCGAGGGCGCGGTCATTGCGGGATTCGCCGGCTGATTCGGCCGGGAGTTGTAGGTGACCGTGAGTTTTGCATCCCAGCGGAAGTGCTTGCGGGACAGCGAATTCCCTTCGTCGGCGGTCCTGAGGGCCAACACGATGAACGGAGCCGAGTATGTCGCGGCGTCCTGCGCCGTGGGAGTAGCGGAGAACCCGACCCACGCCGGGTTGGGGCTGCACGGACCGCCGTTGTTGTATGCCTGGGCATCGATCGCGCGCACCCATAGGCCGGGGTCGGTGTTCCAGGTGAAGCCGACAGCCGAGCCACCGTACTGCCAGAGTTGGGTCCACGTGCTCGCGCAACTGTTGGCCCAGTTCTGCACGACATCGAAATGGGCGCTCGAAACAGATTTCCCGGCGAGGAAACTCGTATCGAACCGATAGAAGGCCCGGGACAGATAGCCGACACCGTTCTGAATGCCGTAGCCAACGCTGTTCTCCGGCGGGTTCAAGTACGCCTGATTCGGGTAGGCCCGGTCTGTGTACCAGTCGTACTGCAGGTATGCGCTCCAGTCCGGGTCCACGTACAGCGGATATGTCACGTCCCCGTCGGTCACGGCTCCGACGTCCAGCACCGACTGCGAGCCGTCCACTGTCGCCTCGACGGCTTTCGGCTCCACCGCCCCCGGTGACTCCGCGCTGGCGCTTTCATGCGACGAATCCCACCACAGTGGCGTTGCGGCGACCACGGGGTCCCCCGACCCGGTGTGGGCCTGCATGGTGTCCGTCTCGGTCGCCATCACCAGCCGAGCGCCCTTGATCGTCAGACGAACCTCGTCCAGCCGCGGGTCGGCTGCCGCATCCGCTGTCTTCACGACCAGGACTTCACGCATACCGGCCTTCGTCGCGGTCACCCTCAGGTCCACGTCCGGCAGGACGTTCGCGAACACGGCAACGCTCTTGCTCACGGTCGGCACCGGAAGATCGCCATACGGCCAGCTCTCACTGACCCAGTCGCCCGACTCCGACTTCACCGAGACGATGAGCGGGGAACCGCCTTTGCCGATTCGCACCGGCACGGCAGCGACCTTCGGTTCGTAGCCGCTTTCCTTCTCGACAAGTGTCGTATCCACAGCAGTCCAGACGCCGCCGACTTCCGCCTGTTCGGGCACCTGGCTGCTCACTGCCTCCATGTACCCGTCAGGGCGCGCCTTGACCAGGACGTTCGGCGATGACTGGTCTGCGACGACGACCTCGTGGTTGTGGGTTGCGGCCACCTCACGGGCCTCCGCCTCGGACTCGACCTGCTGAGAATCGGCAGGCGCCTCAGCGGCCGGCGCGCTGTCCATGGCTTGCGCCGGCTGTGGGGCGGCGAGCGATCCGGCCCCGAATGCGACGCACAGGCCCGCGGCGAGCAGAAAAGCGGGCATCCGGTATGAACCGGCAGCAGAGAACAACTTCACGAAAAATCCCCCCGAGACACTGGCCGCCCCCGGCGGCCAAGCCACACCCTAGCCGCCCGGCGAATTCTTAATCAATTCTCATGGAACTGTAGGGACCATCGTGGTATGCCCCAGTTCGGGGGCTTGACCCGAGGGAAGGTCATCCAGCCCGAGAGAAGCGCTAGCTGACAGCGGCGCTCACCCTCGGCGCGTCGCTCGCGGAGCCCGCACTAGCACCACAGTGAGGACGACGGTCACCAGGACGCTGTAGAGCCAGCCGCCGACGACCGCGAGCAGCACGAGCCAGTGCTGGGACGACGGCGTCGCCGCGACGGACCAGATGGCAGCGGCGAGGAAGGCGGACATGACCAACGTGGCCGTCCACCGCGCGGTCAGCCGCCAGGCCATCCCCCACGTGCTCACCGGCCGCGGGGGCGTCGTGACACCCGCCAGCCATCCGCCGGGCTGCGCGAGTCCCGACGCTCGGCTCTCTTTCATGGGTCGACCGCCAGGCGCTGTCCCGTCAGCGGGCGCGCGACCATGCGGTCCCATCGGTGCCGCCGGCCGGGGTCACTCACACGCCAGAATCTACACCGGAGCCGCAATGAGCATTCAGCGGGTGGGCCAGTGCCAGCTGGGACGGTCGAGGAGGCCCTCCTGGCCGCGCACGTGGGTCTCCCCCAGCTGCTTCTCCAGGTGGATGCGGCTCACGTCGTCGACGAGGTCGCGGTCGGCCGCGGAACGCTGGATCGCATCCTGCAGGTCGGGAGAGTGCGTGACGACCACGAGCTGCGCGTTGGCCGACGCGGCGACGATGAGGGAGCCGAGGGCTGGCAGCAGGTCCGGGTGCAGGCTGGTCTCCGGCTCGTTGACGACCAGCAGCTGCGGCGGACGCGGTGACAGCAGCGCGGCCGCCCAGAGCAGGAAGCGCAGGGTGCCGTCCGACAGCTCCGCGCCCGCGAGCGGACGGAGCAGCCCGGGCTGCCGGACGGCCACCGAGAACTGGGCGCCGTCGACCACGATCTCGACCCGGCTGCCGGGGAACGCCGCATCAACGGCCGCGTCGAAGGGGTCGCCGCCGCCCGACTCGCGGATGGTCTGGATGGCCGCCGCGACATCCGTTCCGTCGGCGGCGAGCACCGGCGTGCGGGTTCCGAGCTGCGGAAGCCGCGCCGGGGCCGCCGTGTCGGTGCGGAAGTGGTCGTAGAAGCGCCACGCGCGCAGGTTCTCGCGCACCCGCAGCACCTCCGGGGCACGGACAGGATCGACGACCTCGGTGAGGATGCTCTCGAACGTGCGCAGGGTCTTGCCGAGCTCCGTCCAGCCGCCGTCGTCACCGCGCACGCGGACGTGGCCGCCGCGCCGCTCGGCCGCCAGGCTCGACGGTCGAGGCGCCGGACCCGTCCACACGGTCTCCAGCTTCAGCTCGGGATCGCGGCCGAAAGCGGTGTCCTTGCTGGGCTGCGGCAGTCCGAGGTCGAGGGCGTAGCCGAGGCCAACGCCGCCGTCGTCGAGCTGAACGCCCAGCCGGAGCGCGACCGGATCACGACGCACGGTTCCCTGGACGGGCGCGTCGCCCTGGAGCATCGCCCGGCCGAGGCGCTCCGGACCGGCCCACAGGGTGGAGTCGAGGCCGCCCTCGCGCGCGATCGCGACGACCACCTCATCCCGCCCGCACCCGGCCAGCAGGCGCAACGCCCGGTAGAGCGACGACTTGCCCGCCCCGTTCGCACCGGTCACCACGGTCAGCCGCCCCAACGGGATGACGAGGTCGCGCAGCGAGCGGTAGCCGGAGACGGCGACGGTGGAGATCACTCCGGGATCGTATCGGGGGCCGCCGACGCGAGTGGATGCGCGCGACCTGCCATCAGACTTCGTCGCTCCACGGAAGGAAAGGATTTCCGGACCGCGCGCGCTCGATCCGCTCGTGGTCGGAACCTCCCAGCATCACGACGTCGCCGCCGAGGGGAAACCGCGAGACGGTCGTCGTCGCCTCGTATGCGCGCCCATCTGCCGTCGTCGCGACGGAGACGATCGTCCAGTCCTCCTCCGTCTCGGAGAAGCGCCCGGCCGCGGCTGCGGCGACGAGGTCGCAGAGGACGGCGACGCCAGCTTCGTCGTCGGTCAGCGTCCACTCCGCATGCTCGATCTCCGCCGTGAGCTGATCGAGGTAGGCGTTCCACCGCACAGCGGCCGCCCCTTCCCGACGCGGCTGCAGCGTGACGGAGGCGTCCTCGCGGCCGCGGAGCACATCCACCGCGTCTCCGAACTCCGACGCGACTTCCGCGACCAGCGTCGTCAGCAGGGGCAGGACCCGCGACGGCGGCGGGCGATCGATGTCGAGCGCAGGCGACAGCTCGACCTCGGGAGCGGGATCGGGCAGGCGCGTATCGGAGGGGATGCTGATGCGCACCCGGTAGTCCGGGCCGCCATAACCCGCCGGGTGGTCTTCGGTCGGCACCCGGTCGACATCGCGTTCGATCCGATCCTCCGGGTCGTTGGTGCGGTAGTGAGCACCGGGGACCGGGACCAACCGCTCGTACGACGCCACGATCCGCTCGACGCGCCCGGTGACATCGGCGAGAGGCACACGGTCATCAACGGGATGGAGCTCATGGAGATACGTGGGCACGCCATCCTGGGCCGACAGATCCTCAACCGGGGCTCGAACCGTCAGCGTCACGTCCTCGCCCGCTGCGAAGGGGACGCCGCAGCAGCCGAACTCAGCGCTGAACACGAGAACGTCGATGTCGGAGGTGGCGTCCATGGAGCAACGGTACCGGGAGGCGCCAGCCTCGACGAGCTTTCGGATCAGTCGCCGAGCGTCCCCTCGTGCGCATTCAGGAACGCCGCGACCTCTCGATACCGGATGAGGCTGACGATGCCGGAGGCGGCGAAGAGCACCACGGCCGCCGCGAACAACCAGGTGGCCCAGAAAATGCCGCTCGAGATCGCCGACCCCACCGCCATGAGCGTCAGAGCGACCACCAGCGGCACGTATCCCCACGTCGCCCGCTGAGATTGCCGTGCGGCCGCGACGATCACGGTCGCATGCCGCGTGTCGAGCGCTTCCTTGCCGCGGAGTTGGCGGACGGCGGACTTCCGTTCCTCCCGCGAGAGAGGGCTCAGCACCGCTCGCCATCGCGGGATGTAGTGACCGGTGCGTCTCCCCCAGACGAAAGCGACCACTGCGACCGCGAACCCCAACCCGCTGATGCTCCAGCCGATGAGGACATGCGACTGGATGACGGCAGCGTCAGTGTGCTCCGGGCGCGAGGGAAGCAGGAGAGCGAAGAGCATGCCCGTTACAACGCCCACGAGAACGAGCACCACGATCCACAACAGCGTGGTGCCGCGACGGTGCATCAACCGTTCGTCGACCTCTCCCGCCGCGAGCCGCTCCGCAGCGGCCCAGCGGTCATTCTCCTCGATCCGCGTCATCCTCCGCCTCCCGGGCGCCACGGTATCCCCGATTCGCTCGCAATGCGAGGAATTCTCATGCGATCGCGGTTACCGCACCGCTACGACGAGGCGGACGACCCAGCGCGGTCTCTCATCGGTCCCTCAGCGGAAATCATGCAACGAACTGTTCACCGAGCGGCCCTAGCGTTGCGACCGTGACCATCTCGCGCCCGAGCGTGCCGGATGTCGATGCCGGCACTCCGCGCTCGACGCCGGCCGTGGATGCGGCGACCCGCACCCGGTCCGGGATGCTGGCGCGTGCGGTCCGGCTCTGGCCGGGAGCTGCGGCGCTGATGCTGGGCTGCGTTGCGGCCATCGCGATGCTCGGCGTCGCGGCCGCCTCCGAGTTCCCACTGTTCTCCGAGGCGTCGGCCGAGCGCGGGCGGGACTGCACGACGATCCGGAGCGCGCGCCACGCCCTCGACGCCGCGCTGGATGCACACCTCGCGGCGCTCGGCGCGCATCCCGTCGAGGCGGGGTCGGCGATCCAAGAGGCCGTTACGACGTTCCGCGCGGACACGAGCGACATCGCGACGGACGCCGTGGAGCGCGCCCTCGATCCCGTCGACCGGAGGCTGGACGAACTGCAGGGCGCCGTCGACGGGCAGGCCTTCGCCGGCGACCCCGCCGCGGCACTCGCCGACGCGAACAGGGCCGCGGCAGATCTGCGGGAGTCGTGGGACGGACCGCTCGCCCGCGTCTGCCAGTGACTCGGATGCCGGGTCAGCTGCCGGCGACCAGCGCCCCGACGGTGAGCAGCGACACCGAATCCTTCGTGCAGGCCGTCACGCCCGCGTCCTTCACGAACAGCGACTCGGTCGACCCGGGCGGGTAGACCCGGAAGCGGTCGGCCTGCTTCGGAGCACAGTCCGCCTCGGGGTAGTTCAGCGCCTGGGTGATGCGCAGCGGCGCCTGCGCGGTGCCGCCCGGCTTGAGCACGACGGTCGGATGCGGTGTACTGCGGTCGAACTCGGCCGCGGCACCCAGCTGTGTGCCGTTTCCATCGCCGACGAACGACACCCCCGGCCAGCCCTGCAGAGAGCATTCGCTGGAACCGTTGTTCGTGAGCACGAGGGTCACCTCGACGCTGCCCGCCGCCCCGCCGCCACCCTGTGCGATAGTCCCGGAGAGGTCTCCCGTGTCGCACTGGCCGTCGATCGGCGTCGAGGGCGCCGTGGAGGTCGGGGTCGGCCGTGATGTCGAGGTGGTGGATGCGGAGGGCGATCCGGTCGGCGACGGACTCGGCGAGACGCATCCCGCCAGGAGGACGGCGAACGTGAAGGCGCCGGCGGTCGCGGAGAGCGCGCGGAGGGTCGGAGTCCCGGTCATGCGCCCATCCAACAGGTACCCGGCAGCCGAACCCGCGGGACCCGCCGGACGACGGCGACGGAACCCGCCCGGGGCCCCCGGAGGGCGGCCTGGCAGGATGGACGCATGAAAGCGCTCGGCACCTGGCTCGCACGATGGTGGACGATCGGGGTGCCGGTGATCGGCGTCGTGGTCCTGGTGGCGTTCTGGGCGGTGGAGCTGAACACGATCGCCGTCATCGTGATCGCCGTGGTCCTGGCCGGGACGGTGCTGGCGGCCGTCCAGCACGCGGAGGTGGTGGCCCACCGGGTCGGGGAGCCGTTCGGTTCGCTGGTTCTCGCCGTCGCGGTCACCATCATCGAGGTGGCCTTGATCGTGACGCTCATGACCACGGGCAAGGACTCCCCTGAGCTCGCGCGCGACACCGTGTTCTCGGCCGTGATGATCACGATGAACGGCATCGTCGGCCTCTCGCTGCTGCTCAGCGCATCCCGCCGCGAGTCCACCGCCTTCAACGCGCAGGGCAGTGGAGCGGCCCTGGCGACAGTCACCGCGCTCGCCACCCTGACGATGGTGCTGCCGAGCTTCACGTCGGCGCCCGGCCCGGTGTTCTCCGGACCGCAGCTGGTGTTCGCGGCGATCGCCTCCCTCGCCCTGTACGGGATGTTCGTCTTCACCCAGACGGTGGCGCACCGCGACTTCTTCCTCCCGGTGGGCAGAAAGGGCAAGCCCCTGACCGAGGACGACCACGCCGAAGCGCCGACCAAGCGCGCGGCCCTGATCAGCCTCGGGCTTCTGCTCGTGTCCCTGGTCGCGGTCGTCGGATTGGCCAAGCTGGAGTCGACACCGATCGAGCGGGCGGTGACCGGGATCGGGCTGCCGCAGTCGTTCGTGGGCGTCGTCATCGCGCTGCTCGTGCTGCTGCCGGAGGGAATCGCCGCAGCCAAGGCGGCATCGCGCAACCGCACGCAGACGAGCCTCAATCTGGCGCTCGGCTCGGCGATGGCGAGCATCGGGCTCACCATCCCGGCGATCGCGGTCGCGTCGATCTGGCTGCCGGGCGCACTGCACCTCGGACTCGGGTCGAGTCAGATCGTTCTGCTGGTGCTGACAGTGCTCGTCAGCATCCTCACCATCGTGCAGGGACGCGCGGTGCGGCTGCAGGGCGGCATCCACCTGGTGCTGTTCGCGGCGTTCATCTTCCTGTCGATCGCGCCCTAGCTCGCGACATTCGTGCCGAATGTGCGGTTTGGGGACGCCAGAACGCACATTCGGCACGAATGTGCGCGCAGGTCAGGCGGCGGTCGCGGCGTCGAAGAGCTGGGCGGCGGCGAGGCGGGCCGCGTCGGGCGTGCCGCCGCGCATGGCGGCACTCGCCGAAGCGCCGTCGAACAGCAGAGTCAGCTGGATGGCGAGGGTGCGGGGGTCAGCAGCTCCGGCGGCCGCGGCCTGGCGCTCGAAGTAGACGGTCAGCTCGTCCTTGAACCCGCGGGCGACCACGGCGGCGGGATGCTCGCGGTCGCGCAGCTCGGTCGCAACGTTGACGAAGGGGCAGCCGTAGAAGTCGCTGGCCTCCGCGGCGGCGTGCAGGGCGTCGAAGACGTGGAGCACGCGGTCCCGTGGGGCGGCACCCTCGTCGGCGTCGAAGTATCCCGTGACGACACGCGGCCCGTACTCCTGGAGCATGGTTGCGACGATCGCATCCTTGCCGTCGAAGTGCTGGTAGATCGAGCGCTTCGAGACCTCGGCCTCCTGAGCGAGCCGGTCGACGCCGACCGCGTTGACGCCCTCGCGCACGAACAGACGTGCGGCGGCCGCGACCACGCGATCCCGCGGCTTCGGCCGGGAGGGGGCGGTGGCTGTGGACATGCCTCGATCCTAGTCAGGCGCTTGCAAAAAGTAAACCGATCTGTGTACATTGCGAGTACACAGATCGGTTTACCTTCGGAAGGACTCCTCACATGACCGACATCACCGGCCGCGTCGCCCTCGTCACCGGCGCCAATCGCGGCCTCGGTGCCGCCTTCGTCGCAGCGCTCCTCGAGCGCGGCGCGACGAAGGTCTACGCCGCCGCCCGCCGCCCCGAGACCGTCACGAGCGACGACCCGCGCGTCGTCCCCCTCGCCCTCGATGTGACCGATACGGACAGCATCCGCCGGGCGGCCGAGGTCGCGAGCGACGTCACGATCCTCGTCAACAACGCGGGCATCGCCGTCAACGAGTCGCTCGTCACCGGCGACCTCGACGAAATCCACCGCGAGTTCGACACCAACTTCTGGGGACCGGTGCTCGTCACGCGCGCCTTCGCCCCCGTCCTCGAGGCCAACGGCGGCGGCGCCATCGTGAACATGCACTCCGCCCTCAGCTGGCTCGCCTTCGGCTCCTACAGCGCGACGAAGGCCGCCCTGTGGTCGGCAAGCAACTCGAGCCGCGTGGAGCTCGCGCCCGCGGGCATCCAGGTCGTCGGCGTCCACGTCGGTTACGTCGACACCGAGATGGCGGCGGACGCGACCGGTGTGAAGGTCCCGCCGCGTCAGGTCGCCGACGAGGCCCTCGACACCGTGCAGGAGGGTGGAGCGGAGGCGATCGTCGGAGAGGTCGCGCAGCAGGTCAAGTCGCACCTCCACGAGGACGTGCGCGTGCTCTACCCCCAGCTGGCCAGGTAGGCCTCGCCGCCGAATCCTTCCGGGCGGACGCCCCAGCTCACCGACCAGGTCTCGCCCGGCTCCAGCCAGCGCAGACCGCGGCCCGAGTTGAGGGCGTTCGCCGGGGCTGTCATGGGCTCGATCGCGAGCGCCACTCCCCCGGGCTTCGTCGCGAACGACCGGTGCGTGAACACCTGCACGTAACGGAACGCCTCATCGGCCCAGAGCACGACCTGGCGGCCGTCATCGGCGGCGAGGATGTGCTCCACCGGCCCGTCGGGCAGGTCGGCGAAGCCGGTGTCGAGCTGCAGCTCGCTGACCCGGCGACCCGCCGAGAGGTCGAACGACGTTCCCGCGACCGGCGACTCGCCGGTGACGTTGCTTCGGTCGTCCGTCTCGAACCGGGTGCGCGCCGCCACGGTGACGGTCAACTGCTCCGGCGGAACGTCCGCGATGCGGAGGTAGGGATGCGCGCCGACGGCCACCGGCGCAGCCGTCTCGCCGGCATTGCTGATGGTGTGGGTGACCTGCAACCCCTCGGTGTGCAGTTCGTGGGTCACCGTGGTGTCGAGAAGGAACGGGTACCCGGGCTCTGGATAGACGGTCGCGGCCTGCGTGACCATCGAGTCGGACTGCTCGACCAGCTCGTACGGGCGGCGCCGCAGCAGGCCGTGGATGGCGTTCCGCTTCGCCGGTTCGGTCAGGTCGAGCTGCCGCGGCTCCCCGTCGAACTCCCACCGGCCGTCCGCGACCCGGTTGGGCCACGGGACGAGCACGATCCCGCAGGCCGAGGGCGGCTGCTCCCCCGAAGGGTAGGGCTCGGTCAGGTCGGATTCGGCGAAGCGCAGGGAGCGGATGCCCGCTCCCACCTGCACGATGGTGGCGCTCAGGTCGCCGAAGTCGAGTTCGTACTGTTCACCGGTGGCGGGTCGCATGGCAACAGATTAGGCCTCAGGCGACGATCACCGGCAGCCCCGCGTCCCGCAGGGCCGCCACCGCCTCCGGTGCAGCCGACTCGCCGGTGACCAGCTCGGCCACCTCATCCACCGCGGCGATCCGGCCGAGATGCGTGCGGCCGAGCTTGCTGCCGTCGGCCACCACGATCGCACGCTCGGCCGAACCGACCATGACGCGCTTGAGGTCGGCCTCGGGCAGGTTCACGTTGGTGATGCCGCCGGTGGGATGCACGCCGGTGCAGCCGATGAAGGCGATGTCGGCGTGCACACGGCCCAGGAGAACGGCGGCGAGCGGCTCGACGAGCGAGTGCTGCAGCGGCCGCAGAGTGCCGCCGGTGACGACGACCTCGAACCGCGGGATGGCGCGTTCCAGTTCTAGCGCGATGGTCAGGCCGTTCGTGATGACCGTCACGTTCTCCAGGTCGTCCCGCTCGACGAGGGCGCGGGCGATAGCGGCGGGGGTCGTTCCGACATCGAGCAGCACGCTGCTGCCGGAGGAGACCATCGCCGCCGCAGCCAGGCCGATCCGGCGCTTCTCCTCTGCCGACGACTCCAGGGCCTCCTCGAAGCTCGGCTCCCGCATCCCTGCTGTTCGCAGCACAGCCCCGCCGTGGACGCGCCGGATGCTCTGCTCGCGGTCGAGCGCATCCAGGTCGCTGCGGACGGTGACGTCGGAGACCTGGAACGCCTCGCTCAGGTCGGACACCCGGGCGAAGCCGGCGCGCCCGATCAGCTCGAGCATTCGTTCGCGCCGGAGCGCCGCGGGGAGGGCTTCGCTCATACGCCCATGCTGGAGCGCTTGCGATTGCTTGTCAATACGAAAGCGGAAGCGGTATCCTCGCTTTCGCAATCGAAAGGATGGCATGGCCTCGATCACGAAGCGTCCCACCCGTCTCTCCGACGGTCGGGACCTCATCTATTACGACGACGCCGACACGATGCTCGGCCCGGAGCGCAAGCCCGACCTCCGGGAGCCGGCACCCCGACCGGCCACCGCGACGATGCGGCAGGACCCACTCACCGGCGAATGGGTCTCCATCGCGGCAGCGCGCCAGAACCGGGTGATGCTCCCACCCGCCGAGCTCGATCCGCTCGCTCCCGCGACACCGACGAACCCGTCCGAGATCCCCGACCTCTACGACGTCGCCGTGTTCGAGAACAAGTCGCCCTCCTTCGGGCCGCTGCTCGTCGACGACAACGCCCCCGAGGGGATCGACGACCTGGCCCAGGTCGGTCTGGGGCGCACACGCACGTCCGTCGGCCGCTGCGAGGTCGTCTGCTTCAGCCCGGCCACCACCGGATCCTTCGGAAGCCTCAGCCCGTCGCGCGCACGCACGGTCATCGAGGCGTGGGCGGACCGCACCACCGAGCTCTCCGCCCTGCCCGGCGTCCGGCAGGTGTTCCCGTTCGAGAACCGCGGCGAGGCCATCGGTGTCACGCTGCACCACCCGCACGGACAGATCTACGCCTACCCGTACATCACGCCGCGCACCTCCGCGCTCATCCGCTCGCTCGACGCGTACGGACCGACGCTGTTCGCCGACATCCTGGAGCGGGAGCGCGCCAGCGAGCGCGTCGTCCTCGCCGGAGAGCACTGGACGGCATACGTGCCGTTCGCCGCGCGCTGGCCGATCGAGATCCACGTGCTCCCGCACCGCCATGTCGCCGACATCTCCGAGACCAACGCCGCCGAGCGGGACGAGCTGGCCACGCTCTACCTCCGGGTGCTGCGCGGGGTGGATGCGCTCTACGACTCCCCCACGCCGTACATCGCCGCGTGGCACCAGGCTCCCGTCGGCGTCCGCCGGGACGAGATCCGCCTCATGCTGCAGCTGACCTCGCCCCGCCGCGGCGCGGATAAGCTGAAGTTCCTGGCCGGCTCGGAGTCGGCCATGGGCGCCTGGGTGGGCGACATCCCGCCCGAGCAGGCGGCCGCTGCACTCCGCGAGGCCGTCGCCGGCGCCGACCGCGACAACCCGGTCGGCGAACTGCCGGTCTCCGTGACCGGGCTCGTCACCGAGCCCGTCGCGGCTCCGGCGGGCGCCGCATCCACTTCCGACCGAGAGGCTGACCGATGACCGACCTGCGCACGGGCGTCCGCGACGACTTCGCCGAGGTGTTCGGCCGCGAACCCGACGGCGTCTGGTCGGCGCCGGGCCGGGTCAACCTGATCGGCGAGCACACCGACTACAACCTGGGATTCGTCCTGCCGTTCGCGATCAACCGGCGCACCGTCGCCGCGGTCGGGGCGCGTGACGACCGCGTCATCCGCGTCGGGAGCACCTTCGCGGACGAGGTGGTCGAGATCCCGCTCGACGATCTGGCGCCCGAGGTGCTCTCCGGCTGGTCGGCGTACCCGCTGGGCGTCGCCTGGGCGCTCGGCCAGTTCGGCACCGACCTTGCCGCCGTGCCGGGCGTCGACATCCTGCTCGACTCCAATGTGCCCGTCGGCGCCGGCCTGTCGTCGTCCGCGGCGATCGAGGGCGCCGTCGCTGTGGCGCTCAACGACCTGTGGCGCCTCGGTTTCGACCGCCGCACCCTCGCCCGGGTCGGCCAGCGCGCCGAGAACGTCGCGGTCGGAGCGCCGACGGGCATCATGGACCAGTCCGCGTCCCTCCTCGGCGAGCGCGACGCGGCCGTCTTCCTCGACTGCCGGTCGCTCGACTCCGAGGTCGTGCCGCTGGGGCTCGAGGCCGCCGGGCTCGAGATCCTCATCATCGACACGGGTGTGACGCACTCCCACGCCACCGGCGGGTACGCCGAGCGCCGCGCCTCGTGCGAAGAGGGCGCGCGCATCCTGGGCGTCGAGGCGCTGCGGGATGTGTCGGTCGGCGACCTCGACCGCGCGCGCGAGCTCATGGACGACGTGACCTTCCGTCGCGTCCGTCACGTCGTCACGGAGGACCAGCGGGTGCTCGACACCGTGCGCACCCTCCGCGAGCAGGGGCCGGCCGCGATCGGCGAGCTGCTCGACGCGTCCCACGTGTCGATGCGCGACGACTTCGAGATCTCGGTGCCCGAGCTCGACCTCGCCGTGGAGACGGCGCAGGCGAACGGCGCGATCGGCGCGCGGATGACCGGCGGCGGCTTCGGAGGCTCGGCCATCGCCCTCGTGCCGACGGACGCGCTCAGCCGCGTGCTCGTCGCGCTGGACGGCGCGTTCGCGGAGCACGGGTTCGGCCAGCCGGACCTCTTCACGGTGCAGGCGTCGGAGGGTGCTCGGCGCGAGAGCTGAGCGGGCGGCCTGTTCGGCCGGTCGGCCGGTTCACCTCCCGGTCACCCTGTGGTGTCACACTGTGACGCGTGAGTGGACAGGGAGTGAACGATCCGGTCGTCGTGTGGCTCGACGCGGACACCGTCCAGGTGCGGCAGCCCAAGACGTCGCACTGGGAGGCGCCGTTCCTCTACCTGCTGTTCGGGCGTGAGCGGGCCCTCCTGATCGACACCGGCGCGACCTCCGATGAGGCGGTGTTCCCGCTGCGAGCGACGGTCGAAGGCCTGATCGCCGACTGGCTGCGGCGCAACCCGGTCGTGTTCGTGCGGCCGTATCCCCTCGTCGTCGCGCACTCGCACGCGCACGGCGACCACATCGCGGGTGATGCGCTCCTGCGAGATCGGCCGGGCACGACGGTCGTCGGCACCAGCCCGGCCGAGGTGATCGGCTTCTTCGGGTTCCCGACCTGGCCGGATGCGGCCGTCACGTACGATCTGGGCCGCCGGGTGATCGACGTCATCGGCGGGCCGGGGCACGAGCCCTCCGCCGTGGTGTTCTTCGACCGACAGACGGGCATCCTGTTCACCGGCGACACCGTCCTCCCCGCCCGGCTGTATGTGCGCGACCTCGGCCAGTACCGGGCGACGATCGAGCGGCTGATCCGCTTCCGCGACGACCCGCCCGCGCCCGTGCGCGAGCTGCGCGGCGCGCACATCGAGATGTCCACGGAGCCGGGCGTGGACTATCCGGCGGGGACGGTGGACCAGCCGGATGAGGCACCGCTGCCGCTGCGCCCGCGCATCCTCGACCGCGTTCTCGCGGCCCTCGGCGAACTCCGCGGCACGCCCGGCGAGCGCGTCGTCACGAAGCGCTTCATCGTCGTCGTCGACCGCTGACCCGCTCCCCTCCGCCCACCGTCGAGTCCGCACACTTTGCACACTCCGACGGCGCGTCGTGTGCAAAGTGTGCGGACTCGACGGTGGGGGCGGGGGTTTAGGAGGGGCTAGGGCTCGACGGGGTGCGGCTCGCCGCCCGTGAGGCGCACCAGCTCGTCGAACGTCGTCGGGAAGACGGTGTGGGCGTGACCCGCGGCGGCCCAGACCTCCGGGTAGCCGGCGAGCGCCACATCCACCACGGTCCGCAGGCTCTGGGGGTGACCGACGGGTGCGACGCCGCCGATCGTCTGCCCGGTCGCCGCCTTGACGGTGTCGGCGTCGGCGCGACGGATGCGGCCGCCGAGCCGCTCGCCGAGGAACGCGGTGTCGACGCGGTGGGCGCCGGAGGTCATCACGAGGAGGGGCTCGCTGTCGATGGTGAAGACGAGCGAGTTCGCGATCGCCCCCACCTCGACCCCGAGCTCGGCGGCGGCAGACGCCGCGGTCGGCGTCGCCGACTCGAACCAGCGGACCCGCGGCTCGACCCCCACCGCGAGCAGCGCCGCCTCGACGCGCTCGACAGCAGGATGCGTCCGCTCGTGCGACGCGTCGGTCACAGCAGCTCCCGCTCCGCCGACTCGACGACGTTCTGCAGCAGCAGCGCGCGCGTCATCGGGCCGACCCCGCCCGGGTTCGGGGAGACCCAGGAGGCGACCTCGGCCACATCCGGAGCCACATCGCCCGCGACGACGCTCTTGCCGGTCACCGGGTCCTCCACGCGGCTCACGCCCACGTCGAGCACGATCGCGCCGGGCTTGACGTTCGCGGCGGTGACCAGCCCGGCGACACCGGCGGCGGCCACGATGATGTCGGCGCGTCGGAGGTGCGCGTCGAGATCGTGGGTTCCGGTGTGGGTGAGCGTGACGGTCGCGTTGTACTCGCGGCGGGTCAGCAGTGCGCCGATCGAGCGGCCGACCGTGACTCCCCGCCCGACGACCACGACATCCTTGCCGCGGATGTCGATGCCATGCCGCAGCATCAGCTCGATCACGCCCCGCGGCGTGCACGGCAAAGGCGACGTGATCGGCCGGTTGACGTTGAGCACGAGGCGGCCGAGGTTCGTCGGGTGCAGGCCGTCCGCATCCTTCGCCGGGTCGACGAGCTCGAGGATCGCGTCGGTGTCGAGGTGGCCCGGCAGCGGCAGCTGCACGATGAAGCCGGTGCAGTCGGGGTCGCCGTTGAGCTCCTCGACCACGGCCTCGAGCTCGGCCTGCGAGATGTCGGCGGGCAGGTCGCGGCGGATGGAGGCGATGCCGACCTCGGCGCAGTCGCGGTGCTTGCCCGCGACGTACCACTGCGAGCCCGGATCGTCGCCGACCAGGATCGTGCCGAGCCCCGGGACGATGCCCTTCTCACGCAGCGCGCTGACGCGCTCCTTCAGCTCCGCCTTGATCGCGGCGGCGGTCGCCTTCCCGTCCAGAATCTGTGCGGTCACGTTGTCTCCTTGCGTTTCCCCCGTCGAGTACACGAAAACTGCACGGCGAACGCCTCGCGAACGTGCAAAGTTCGTGTACTCGACGGTGGGTGGGTCAGATGGAGGGGGTGGGTCAGATGGAGGAGGGGAGCTCGACCTGGACGGCCTCGGCGCCGGACGGCGTCAGGCCCGGGTAGAGCGGGAACGCCGCGGTCAGCGCGTCGACGCGGGCACGCAGCGCGCGGGTGTCCGCACCCGGACGCAGGGCCAGCGCGATGATGTCGGCCACCTCGGTGAACTCGGTGTCGCCGAAGCCGCGGGTCGCGAGCGCCGGGGTGCCGATCCGGAGACCGGAGGTCACCATCGGCGGGCGCGGGTCGAACGGCACGGCGTTGCGGTTCACGGTGATGCCGACCTCGTGCAGCACGTCCTCCGCCTGCTGGCCGTCGAGCTCCGACGTGCGCAGGTCGGCGAGCACGAGGTGCACGTCGGTGCCGCCCGTGAGCACGTCCACACCGGCGGCGCGGGAGTCGTCGGCGGTCAGGCGCTCGGCGAGCAGCTTCGCGCCGCGGATGGTCCGCTCCTGGCGGTCCTTGAACTCCTCCGTCGCCGCGAGCTTGAACGCGGTCGCCTTGGCGGCGATCACGTGCATGAGCGGTCCGCCCTGCTGGCCCGGGAACACGTTGGAGTTGAGCTTCTTAGCGAGCTCGGTGTCGCGGCTCACGATGAAGCCGGAGCGGGGGCCGCCGATGGTCTTGTGGACGGTCGAGCTGACCACGTCGGCGAAGGGCACGGGCGAGGGATGCAGTCCAGCGGCAACGAGACCGGCGAAGTGCGCCATGTCCACCCACAGCTTCGCTCCGACCTCGTCGGCGATCTCACGGAACGCCGCGAAGTCGAGCTGACGCGGGTAAGCCGACCAGCCGGCGATGATGACCTGCGGCTTGTGCTCGAGCGCCTTGTCGCGCACGACGTTCATGTCGACGAGGAACGTCTCGGGGTCGACGCCGTACGACACGGCGTTGTAGAGCTTGCCCGAGAAGTTGAGCTTCATCCCGTGGGTCAGGTGACCGCCGTGGGCGAGCTCCAGGCCCAGGATGGTGTCGCCGGGAGTCGCGATGGCGGAGAGAACCGCAGCGTTGGCCGACGCGCCGGAGTGCGGCTGGACGTTGGCGTACTCGGCGCCGAACAGGGCCTTCGCCCGGTCGATCGCGAGCTGCTCGGCGATGTCGACGTACTCGCAGCCGCCGTAGTAGCGGCGGCCCGGGTAGCCCTCCGCGTACTTGTTGGTGAGGACGGAGCCGACCGCTTCGAGCACCGCGCGCGGCACGAAGTTCTCGGAGGCGATCATCTCGAGGTAGTCGCGCTGGCGGCCGAGCTCGAGCTGCAGCACCTCCGCGATCTCGGGGTCGACCTCCGCCAGAGGGGCGGTGAACGTCGAGGGGAGGGTATCGGTCATTGCCGGCTCCTTCGTACAGGGATGGACTATTGCGTAGCGACCCAGGCGCGCGGCCGCATCCATCCGTGTTCTCGAGGTTCCGTGTCGCTCCCCGATGGTGACCATCTGAGCGCCAGTCGCGACGGGCCAAGCATAGCAAAGCGGGGGCCGGGCGGAACCCTTGCCCATCGCCGAAGGCCCTGCGATACTCGCTGATGGCCGACGCATGCGGGGCGGGCGGAGTCGGTCCCATCCGCTCTGCCCCGACCCGCAAGGGAGCTCACCGTGGTCGTGCCCCGCCCTGTCTCCGCCGAGCCGTCGGAGGGTTCGCCCTTCGTGCTCGCGCCGACCGCTCGCATCAGCGTCGCCGGGCCCGGAGCGGACGCCGTCGCACGGCTCCTCCGCGACGCCCTGGCCGCCGACTGCGCCCGCGATCTCGCGATCGTGGACGAGCCGCCCGCGTTCGGCGACATCGCCGTGGTGATCGCACCGGGCGAGGGTCCGCACGAGGACGGCTCGGACAGCGCGGAGGGCTACACGCTGGAAATCGCCGCGGAGGGCGTGCGCATCGGCGCCGCCACCCCGGCCGGTGCGTTCTGGGGCGTGCAGACGCTGCGCCAGCTGGTCCCGGCGGTCTGCGACGGCGACCCGCTGACGATCGAGCCCGTGCGCGTCCACGACCATCCCCGGTACGCGTACCGCGGAGCGATGCTGGATGTGGCGCGCCACTTCTTCACGCCGGCCGAGGTGAAGCGGTTCATCGACGCGATCGTCCTGCTCAAGGTCAACCACCTGCACCTGCACCTGACCGACGACCAGGGCTGGCGCATCCAGATCGAGTCGTGGCCGGAGCTGACCCGCGTCGGCGGCTCGACCGGCAGCGACGGCAGCCGCGGCGGGTTCTACACGCAGGACGAGTTCCGCGATCTCGTCGCGTATGCAGCCGAGCAGCACGTCACCGTGGTCCCGGAGCTGGACATGCCGGGCCACACGAACGCGGCGCTCGCGTCGTATCCCGAGCTGAATCCGGACGGGGTCGCGCGCCCGCTCTACACCGGGTCCGCCGTGGGCTTCAGCACGCTGCAGACGGGGGATGCGGTGACCCGCCGCTTCGTGCGCGACGTCGTCCGCGAGGTGGCCGCGCTCACGCCGGGACCTCTGCTGCACCTCGGCGGCGACGAGTGCCTGAGCACGTCGCCGGCCGACTTCGTCGCGTTCGTGGAGGAGGCCGCCCGGGTGGTCGCCGAGAACGGAAAGACGGCCGTCGGCTGGCACGAGATGGGCAAGGCGGGCGACCTGCCGGCCGGGACCGTCGGGCAGTACTGGGACTTCACCACGCCGCGCGAGCGCTCGGCCGAGTACGCGGTCACCTTCGTCCGCGGCGGCGGGTCCCTCATCCTCTCGCCGTCGGACGCCGCCTACCTCGACATCGTCTACGCGGAGGGCGACCCGATCGGCCAGGACTGGACCGGCAAGCCGACCACTCTGCGCGACGCGTTCGTGTGGGACCCGGCTCGCGTCATCCCGGGAGTCGGGGATGCGCACATCCTGGGCGTCGAGGCCGCCCTGTGGACCGAGACGGTCACCTCCATCGAGGAGGTGGAGGAGATGGTCCTCCCCCGACTCGCGGCAGTCGCCGAGGTGGGCTGGTCACGCGCGCCCGCCGACACCGAGCCCATCGAGGCGACACGCGACCTCGACGACTTCACCGGGCGCGTGGCCGAGCTCGCCGAGCACTGGGATGCCGCGGGCACCCGCTACCGGCGTGTGCCCGAGGTGCCGTGGCGAGAGGTCACGGGTATCCGATGAACCACAGCAGCACGATCGCCACCGGCTGCAGGGCGATGCCCGCGATGAGCACCGCCTTCCGCGCCTTCCGATGACGCGTGAGGCCGCGCGCTCCCGCGAGGGGTGCGAGCGGCAGCAGCAACCGGAACGTGCTCTGCTGCGGCAGGAACACCGCGAACAGGTACAGCCCGTAACTGACCGCGTACGCGACGGTCTCCGTCCCGAGCGCCCGGACGGACGGCCGCGTCACCACCCACGCGAACCCGGCGACGATCGCGAGCACGATCAGCGCGCCCAGGATGCTGAGGTACTTCCAGCTGAGCAGGAACCACGGGGTCAGCGGGATGAACGCCACCTTGCCGATGAAGCCGGTCCACCACGAGAGCTCGGTGCTGACGTACGCGTCGCCCGTCCCCGTCACGGCGGCCGCGATGATCGGCCAGGCGAGACCGGCCAGCGCCATCAGCCCGCCGGTCAGCAGCATCGTGAGGCGCTCCCGCGGCAGGAACGCGTCCGTGCCGCGCCGGGCCCGCACCATCCGGACGACGAGCACGATCGCGAGGGCGAGCGGCAGGGCGAGCGCCCCCGGGCGGGTGAACGCCGCGGCGACCGCGAACGGCAGCATCAGCCAGTACCGCCGCTGGATCATGGTCAGCAGCGCCGCGAACATCAGGAAGAAGAACATGCTCTCGGCGTACGCGATCTGCAGAACGAAGGAGAGCGGGCCGAAGCAGAAGAACGCGGTCGCCCAGAACGCGCTCGAGACTCCTGCCCGCGCCGCGACCAGCCGGAACAGCACGACGCTGGCGGCGGCCCCGAAGACGATCGCGACGGCGAACCCGGCGGGATAGAAGCTCAGCCCGGTGAGGAGCATCACGACGCGTACGACCATCGGGAACAGGGGCAGGAACGCCCACGGGTTCTGCTGCACGGAGCCGTCGCTGTCGAGCGGAAGGCGGGTGGGGTATCCCTGCTCCACGATCTGGCTGTAGTACGAGCCGTCCCACGAGCCCGAGAACGTGAAGAAGGTCGGGTTCATCCGCGGGCTGGCGTAGTCCCAGTGCGCGACGTTGGCGGTGACGAACAGCGCCAGCATGAGCGTAGTCGTGAGCAGCCGCGAGACGGCGTAGAGCACCAGCACCGCCGCCCACCAGGGCACCTCGCGGCCGGCGAAGCGCAGCCGCCGCGGTACCGCCATCGGGCGGCCGGGCAGCTCCGGTCGCCTGGTGCTCGTGGTGCCCGCTGTCATCGTCCCGTCCGTCGCCATCCGATCCCCGTCGGGGAATCGCCCTTTGGGATGGTACCCGCCGGAAACGGTCCTCCGGCAGCCGGTTGACGCGGCCTGAGAGAGTCCTCATACGGCGGGAGGCCACCGCATCGCGCCACACGCGCGGCGCCTCCCGCCGGGTCGGGGTGAGCCCTACTTCACGCTGCCCGCGGTGAGACCGCCGACGAGGCGCTTCTCGATGAGCATGAACAGGATGACCACCGGGATCACGGCCACCACCGACACCGCGAACACGTACTGCCACGCGGCGTCGTACTGGCCGACGAACTTGGTGAGCGCGACCGAGAGCGGCTGGTTCGCATCCGTCGACAGGATGACGAGGCTCGCCGCGAACTCGTTCCACGACGCGACGAAGGTGTAGATGATCGCCGTGACGATGCCGGGCCAGACGAGCGGAAGCTGGACGCGGAACAGCACGGTCCACTTTCCCGCACCGTCCAGCTGGGCGGCCTCGTCGACCTCCTTCGGCACTCCCGCGAAGAAGCTGTGCATGATCCAGATCGCGAACGCGAGGTTGAACGCCGCGTTGACGAGGATCATCGCCAGCCAGGTGTCGTTGATCCCGAGCGCCACCATCTCTTTGAAGAGACCTGTCGCGAGCACCGTCGGCTGGAGCATCTGCGTCACGATGACGAGGAACAGGAAGATCCCGCGCCCCGGGAACCGGAACCGTGCCGTGTAATAGGCGGCGGGGACGCACACCACCAGCACCAGCACCGTCGCGAACACGGAGATCACGATGGTGGAGATGAGGTTGTACGGCAGCGGCGTCTCCGGCGTCGACCACATCGTGAGGTAGTTCTCGGGATGCCACTGCTCGGGCAGATAGGTCGGAGGGACGGCGAGGATGTTGTTCCTGCTCTTGAACGAGCCGATCAGCATGATCAGGTACGGCGCGATGAAGACCAGGGCGATCACGGTGCCGGCGATGGTCTTCCCGGCGACGCGCCAGGAGGATCCGGCGGACCGGGAGCGACGGCGGCGCGGCGTTGGCGCTCCGGCGAGCGCGACGGGGGCTGGCGCGGTCACGAGACCTCCTTCATCGGCTTGACGACCCAGAGGTAGATGCCGACCACGACGAGCACGATCAGGAAGTTGATCACGCTGAGAGCGCTGGACAGGTCGATGCGCTGCTCGTTCTGGAGCAGCTTGAACACGTAGGTGGTCGTCGTGTCCGCCTTGTACCCCGGAATGGACCCGGTCATCAGCTTCAGGATGGGCAGCGAGTTGAACACGTTGATGATGTTGATCAGCGCGGCCAGTGCGATGGCGTTCCGCAGGTTCGGGAGGGTCACGCTGAAGTACGAGCGGAACGCGCCGGCGCCGTCCATCTTCGCCGCCTCGAGCATGTCGCCCGGGATGCCGGCGAGCCCGGCGAGGATCGTGTAGGTCGTGAACGGCAGCGAGACGAACACCGCGATGCCGATCGACGAGATGAACGCGGGGATCGGCTCCTTGGTGAAGCCGAACGGCTCGGCGAGCACGTGGATGTCGACCAGGAACTTGTTGATGATCCCGTAGAAGGGGTCGAGGCCGTAGACGAACACGGTCGTGGTCATCACGACGCTGGCCGCCCAGGGGACGATGATCGCCATCCGCACCCAGCGCCGACCGGGGAAGTTCTTGTCGAGGAACTGGGCGAGGGCGAGCGAGATCACCACGGTGATGACGACGACCGAGACCACCCAGACCAGGGTGTTGAGCAGGATGCCGGGGAGCTCCGGCCGCGACAGCACCGTGACGTAGTTCTTCAGGCCGACCGATCCGTGGTCCACGCCGGCGATGGAGATCTTCCGGGTGGAGTTGTAGATCATGTAGCCGGCCGGGAACAGCACGACGCCGAAGATCAGGATGAGGGCGGGCAGCGTCCACGGCACGGCGTGCCACAGGTCGGACGCCCCGCCGGTGGGCTTGGGGGACGCCCCGCGGCGGGGACGGCCGGTGGCCGCCCCCGCGCGGGTCGCTTCAGCGGTGCTGGTCATCCGGGTTACTGGCCGTCGGCCTTCGCCTGGATGGACTTCAGCAGGTCTTCGGGCTTGGCGCCCTGACCGAGCTGACCGATCTGGCTCTGGATCGCGCCCTGCGCGGCCGACCAGTTCGGGTTGGTGGACGGGTAGAACTTCGCGTTCGGCAGCAGGTCGAGGAACGGCTTGATGGTCTCGTCGGAGCCCATCGCGTCGGCACCGGACTTGGTCGTCGGCAGGAAGCCTTCGGCCGAGACCCACTTCGTGTAGACGTCCTTCGAGTAGAAGTAGTCGAGGAACTTCTTGATCGACGCCGTCTTGTCCGTCTTGTTCTTGAACGCCATCAGGTGGTCCGCGACGCCCAGGGTGAACGGCGAGCCGTCCTTGGTGGGGATCGGCGCGATGCCGTACTGCAGCGACGGGTTCTTGTCCTTGATCTGCCCGACTGTCGGCGGCAGGCCGACCTGCATGCCGAGCTGGCCCTGGATGAAGACGTTCAGCAGCGGGGTGCGGTTGGTCGAACCGGGGTTCGCCTCCGTGTAGCCCTGCGTGATGATCTTCTGCATCTCGGTGGCGCCTTCGACGTTCTCCGAGCTGTCGATGGTCAGCTTCTTGGCGTCGCCGTATCCGCCGCCGGCTCCGTAGAACCAGATGGCGGTCTCGGCCTGCGCCTCCTCGCTGCCGAGCGGCATGCCGTACGGGGTGATCCCGGCGGCCTTCAGTTTGGCGGCGGCGTCCTCGAACTCGGCCCAGGTCTTCGGCGGGGCGGAGATGCCGGCCTTGGAGAAGTCGTCCTTGTTGTAGAACAGCGCGCGGGCGGATGCGATGAACGGGAGACCGTACTGCGTGCCGTCGATGCTCGCGTTCTTCTTGAAGGCGTCCTGGAAGTCGTCGAGCGTGGCGGAGGAGACGATGTCCTTCGCCGGGTAGAGCAGGTCGTCGGCCGCGAAGCCGGCGAACGCGTCGATGTTCAGGATGTCGGGCTGCTTCTGCGCCTGGATCCGCGTCTTGATGACGTTGTTGATGTCGGTCCAGGATTCGACGTCGAGGTTGACCTTGATGTCGCTGTTCTTCGCCTCGAAGTCCTTGATGATCTGCTGCCACTCGGTCTTGGTGTTGTCCGAGTAGCTGGCGACCATCAGGTCGAGCGTCTGCGCGCCGCCGGACGAGCCTCCGGACCCGCCGCTGAAGCCGCAGGAGGCGAGCGTCATGGTGGCGACCGCCGCTGTTGCGACCGCCGCTCCCCACCGCAGTGACTTCTTCATTGACTTCCTCACTTCTTGAAGGGAAAACGCGAACCGTCACTGCCGATGGAACCTGCGCGACGATGCGTAGCTGTTGATGCTTAGTGATTTGTTTCTGCTTGAAACAAGCACTTGCACTCAATGGATGATCGAAATCATGGCGCGTTCGGTTCTCCGCGTCAAGGACAATGCGCAAGATCGTTACACGGCGTTTACAGGACGACTCGACACGACCAAGGGATCCCGGAGAAACGATTGAACATGATCACTAGACATAGTGTTCGATCATCAGTGATCATTGTGACGAGACATCCACGCACTCAGCCGCGAGAAGCGCAGAACAGGAGCGATCAGTGACGCACGCACCCACCGCCGGAGCCCACATGGAGGCCGAGCTGCGGTCGCAGCCGGAGACCTGGGCGACCGCGGCCGGTCTGCGCGAGGAGCAGTCGCTGCTCCCCGCCGCCGGTGAGCGCATCGCCGTCGTCGGCTGCGGGACCTCCTGGTTCATGGCGCAGTCGTACGCGGTGCTGCGCGAGAGCGCGGGGCACGGTGTCACCGACGCGTTCGCCGCCTCCGAGGCGTTCGTCGACCGCGACTACGACGCGGTCGTCGCCATCACGCGCTCCGGGACGACGACCGAGGTGCTCGAGCTGCTCGACGGCCTCCGCTCCTCGGGCAACCGGGCGCGCACCGTGGGGATCGTCGGCGACCCGGACACCCCGCTCGTGAGCCTCGTGGACGTCGCCATCCGGCTCCCGTTCGCCGACGAGCAGTCCGTCGTGCAGACGCGCTTCGCGACCACGGCGCTCGCCCTCGTCCGTGCCTCCCTCGGCCACGACCTCTCCCCCGCGATCGACCAGGCGGCCGCGGCCATCGAGGAGGAGCTGGACGACGAGCTCGTCACCGCCGACCAGTACTCGTTCCTGGGCGCCGGGTGGACGGTCGGGCTCGCGCACGAGGCCGCGCTCAAGATGCGCGAGGCGTCGCAGTCGTGGACGGAGTCGTATCCCGCCAAGGAGTACCGCCACGGCCCGATCGCGATCGCCGCTCCCGGCCGGGTCACCTGGATGCTGGGCGAGGCGCCCGCAGGGCTCTCCGGCGACCTCGCCGTCACCGGGGCGCGCTTCGAAGACCGCCCCATCGACGGGATGGCCGACCTGGTGCGCGCACAGCGGGTCGCTCTCGCGCGCGCCCGCCGCGCCGGCCTCGACCCCGACAGCCCCCGCAACCTCACTCGATCGGTCATCCTCCCCTCGTGACCGGAGACCCCCTGACCCCGCCACCGGCCGCCGCTCCGCTGGGAGACGGCGCACCGGTGCTGGCGTTCGACGTCGGAGGGACCGACACCAAGGCCGCGCTCGTGGACGACCGCGGCCGGCTGGTGCAGGTGGTGCGCATCCCGACCCCGCATGCGGGCGACGCGACCGGCGACGCCGTGGTGACCGCGATCGCCGGTCTCGCCGAGCGGTTCCGGGAGGAGCACCCCGGTATCGCGCCGCGCGCGGCCGGGCTGCTGGTGCCCGGGCACGTGGACGACGACGCGGGGATCGGCGTCTTCGCCGAGAACCTGGGCTGGCGCGACTTCCCCTTCCGCGACCGGGCGGAGGCCGCCCTCGGCATCCCGGTGGCGTTCAGTCACGACGTGCGCGGGGCGGGAGAGGCCGAGCACCGCCTCGGTGCCGCCGCGCCCTACCGCGACGTCGTCGTCATGGCGATCGGCACGGGGATCGCCGGGGCGATCTTCCTCGACGGCCGCCTGCACACGGGTGGCGGCATGGCCGGCGAGATGGGGCACTCCCGGGTCGCCGACGGGCCCCTGTGCGCCTGCGGGGGCATCGGCTGCCTGGAGGCGGTCGCCTCGGCCGCAGCCATCGCGCGCCGGTACAACGCGCTCACCGGGGCGGGCGTCCCGGGAGCGCGGGAGGTGCTCGTGCTGGCGCAGGCGGGAGACGAGACCGCTCGGGGTGTGTGGGACTCGGCAGTGGATGCGCTCGCACTCGACCTCTCGCACACCGTCGCGCTGCTGGCGCCCGAGGCCGTGGTGATCGGCGGCGGACTGGCGCAGGCCGGCCCCGCGCTGTTCGAGCCGCTCGCGGAGAAGCTGGACGCCATCCTCACCTTCCACCGGCGTCCGGTGCTGCTGCCGGCGAGCATCGGCGAGAACGCCGGGCTGATCGGGGCGGCCCTGCGGGCACGCGACCGGCTGGCCGGATCCACCTCGACGTCGATGCCGTCGGCCGCATCCACCGCCGAGGTGGCGTCGTGATCCTCACCGTCACGCCGAACCCGGCCCTGGATCTCACCTACCGCGTGCCCCGTCTGCAACCGGGCGAGACGCATCGCGCGGCAGCCCCCGCCGTGCGGGCGGGCGGCAAGGGCCTCAACGTCGCGCGGGTGCTCGCCCAGACCGGGACCGCGGCGTTCATTCTCACCACCGCCGGTGGCCCGCCCGGGCTGCGGCTCGCCGACGACCTCGAGGCGTCGCATCTGCCCTCGGAGCTGGTGCCGGTCGAGGCGCCGACCCGCAGCAGCGTCGCCGTCGTCGACGAGTCCACCGGCGAGACCACGGTCATCAACGAGACGGGCGGCACCCTCAGCGCGGCCGAGTGGACGGCCCTGCACGACGCCGTCGACCGGCTCGTCGTGCCCGCGACCTGCGTCGTCGGCTCGGGAAGCCTGCCGCCCGATGCTCCCGATGACGTCTACGCGCGCCTGGTCGCGGCGGCCTCCGCCCGTGGTCTGCCGAGTGTGATCGACGCCGTCGGTACGCCGCTCGTGCTCGCGGCCGAAGCCGGGGCCTCCGTGGTGAAGCCCAACCGCCGTGAGCTGACGGAGACGACCGGCCACGACGACCCCGTGGCCGGGGCGCGCGTTCTCCTCGACGCCGGCGCGGGCCTGGTGGTGGTGTCGCTCGGCGCCGAGGGGATGCTCGCGGTGCCGCGCGACGGCGCACCCGTCCACGCACGGCTCGGCTCGCCGCTGACCGGCAACGCCACCGGTGCGGGGGATGCGGCCGTCGCCGCGATCGCGAGCCTGCTCGCCGTCGGCGTCACCCACCCGTCGACGCTCGTCCGGCGCGCCACCGCCTGGTCGGCCGCCGCAGTGCTCGCGCCCCTCGCCGGCGAGCTCGCCCCGGACTTCCGGGAGTTCGAGGGGCGGATCGAGACCGGCTGAGCCGGCCGATCCATCCCATCCCATCCGCCCTTCGCCCATCCACCCTCGCCCGGAGCCGCCGCCATGCCCCTCGTCCCCACCGCCGACCTGCTGTACGCGGCCGTCGGGCGCCGCACGGGCCTCGCCGCGTTCAACGTCATCCAGCTGGAGACCGCCGAGGCCCTCGTCGACGCGGCCGAGCAGACCGGGCTCCCCGTCATCCTGCAGATCTCGCAGAACTGCGTCGCGTACCACGGCTCGCTCGACCCCATCGCGTCGGCGACCCTCGCACTGGCCCGGGAGTCGACGGCGCACGTCGCCGTGCACCTCGACCACGCCGAGGACGAGCAGCTCGCGCGGCAGGCGGTCGAGCTGGGCTTCGGCTCGGTCATGTACGACGGCGCCGCGCTCGACTACGACCGCAACGTCGCTGCCACCGTGCGCGTCGTCGAGCACGCCCACGCCAACGACGTGCTGGTGGAGGCGGAGCTGGGCGAGATCGGCGGGAAGGACGGCGCGCACGCACCCGGCGTCCGGACCGACCCGGACGAGGGCCGCCGTTTCGTCGAGGAGACCGGGGTCGACGCCCTCGCCGTCGCGGTCGGCAGCTCGCACGCCATGACCGAACGGACCGCCTCCCTCGACCTCGACCTGATCGCCCGGCTGCGACACGCCGTGCCGGTTCCGTTGGTCCTGCACGGCTCCAGCGGCGTCGCGGATGAGACGATCGAGGCGGCGATCCGCGCAGGGATCACCAAGGTCAACGTCTCCACCCACCTCAACCGGTTCTTCACGGACGCGATCCGGGCGTACCTCAGCGCGCATCCCGATGTGGTGGACCCCCGGAAGTACGTGCGGGAGGGACGCGCCGCGGTGACCAGGGAGGCGGCACGGCTGATGACCCTGTTCGATGTGGCAGGCGGAACGGAGAGCGCACAGCGATGAACAGAGCCGAACGGCTGAACGCCGTGCTGGACCTGCTGGCCGAGGCCGGCCAGATCGAGGTCGACGACATCGTGGCCAAGCTGGATGTGTCGGCGGCCACCGCACGCCGCGACCTCGACGCCCTGGCGTCGCAGCAGCTGCTCACCCGCACCCGCGGCGGAGCGATCGGCCAGTCGGTCGCCTACGACCTGCCCATCCGGTACAAGCGCGAGCAGCACGCGCCCGAGAAGCTGCGGATCGCGCAGGCGGCGAGCGCACTCGTGCCCCGCGGCGCCGTGGTCGGCCTGTGCGGCGGAACGACCAGCACCGCCGTCGCGACCGTGCTCGGGTCGCGCCCCGACCTCATGGAGCCCTCGCCGCATCCCAGCCTCACCGTTGTGACCAACGCCATCAACATCGCCGCACAGCTGGTGATGCGACCCCAGATCAAGACCGTGATGACCGGCGGCGTCGTGCACGCGCGCTCGTACGAACTCGTCGGGCCGTACAGCGACGTCGTGCTCGAGAAGATCACGATGGACATCGCGTTCATCGGTGTCAACGGCATCGACCCGGTGGTCGGCGCCACCGTGCACGACGAGGGCGAGGCGAGCGTCAACTCGCTGATGGCACGACGGGCGACCCGCGCCGTCGTGGTGGCCGACTCGTCCAAGATCGGCCGCAAGGCGTTCGCCACCCTCGGCGGTCCGAAGGTGTTGACGACGCTCATCACCGACGAGGGCATCACCGCCGAGCAGCGTGCCGCGTTCATCGAGCAGGGCATCGAGGTGATCGTCGCGTGAGCGACGGCCATCTCATCCACTCGGCTCGGCTGGTCGACGGCGGCACGGTCGTCGAGGACGGCTGGGTGCGGTTCGACGGCGACATGATCGCCGCAGTCGGCAGCGGCGCGACATGGCGCGATGAGCCGGGCGTACTGGATGTGGCCGGCACCGATCGCGTGACTGTGACGGATGCGGGCGGGGCGTGGCTCACGCCCGGTTTCGTCGACATCCACGTCCACGGCGGCGGGGGCGCGAGCTTCGACGACGGGCCCGACGCGATCGACCGGGCCCTGGAGCTGCACCGGCGGCACGGCACCACCCGCTCGGTGCTGTCGCTCGTCACGGCGCCGGTACCGGAGCTGGCCCGGCGGGTGCGGGAGGTGGCCGCGCTCACAGCGGCCGACCCGCGCATCCTCGGGTCGCACCTGGAGGGGCCGTTCCTCGACGTCGGGCACAAGGGCGCCCACGACCCGGCACTGCTGCGCTCGGCGACCCCGGCCGACATCGAGCTGCTGGTGGATGCTGCCGCCGGCACCCTGCGACAGGTCACCATCGCGCCCGAACGTCCCGGCGGGATGGACGCGGTGCGCGCCTTCTCCGCCGCCGGCGCGGCCGTCGCCGTCGGTCACACCGCCGCCGACTACGACCAGGCGCTGGCCGCTTTCGACGCGGGCGCGAGCATCCTCACGCACGCGTTCAACGCCATGCCGGGACTTCACCACCGCGCGCCCGGACCGGTCGCCGCGGCCGCCCGCACCCCGGGGGTGACGCTCGAGATCGTCAACGACGGCGTGCACGTCCATCCCGAGATGGTCCGGATCGCCTTCGCCGCCGCCCCCGGCCGGATGGCCCTGGTGACGGACGCGATGGCCGCCGCCGGTTCCGCCGACGGCGACTACGTGCTCGGGTCGCTGGACGTCGAGGTGCGCGACGGTGTCGCCCGGCTCGCCGGCGGAGGGTCGATCGCCGGTTCGACTCTCACCCTCGACGACGCTCTGCGGCGCGCGGTGCTCGAGGTCGGCATCCCGGTCGCCGAGGCGGTGCGCGCGCTCACCGAGACGCCGGCCGCAGCCGTCGGGCGCGCTCACGACCTCGGCCGTCTGGCCCCAGGCTACGCGGCCGACGCCGTGTTGCTGGACGCGGACTTCCGCGTCCGCCAGGTGTGGGCGGCGGGCGCACCAGTCGCCTGATCCGTGGGTCGCAACACGCCGTTATGGGCGGCCCATAACGGCGTGTTGCGTCCCACAGCCGCGGTCAGTGCGTCGCGACGACCGTCCGCGACATTCGGCCGACCACGAGCACCAGCGCGACCGACACCACCAGCAGACCGACGTACGCCCACGGCAGCACCATCAAGCCGCCCGCATCGTAGATGACCGCCCCGACGAGCGCTCCCCCGCCGATCCCGACGTTGAAGGACGTCGTGTACAGCGCGCTCGCGGTGTCGCGGAACGCCGGCGAGGACGTGTGCAGCATCCGCGTCTGGAGCAGCGGCGGGAGCGCGCCGAAGGCGAGCCCCCACAGGATGAACGCGATCAGCGCGAGCACGATCTGGCCGGAGAGCACGGCGAGCGCCGCAACGGCGATCCCGGTCACGACGAGCGCGAGGATGAGCCCGAGCTGCGGCCGCGGACCGAACACCGAACCGGCGAGGATCAGGCCGCCCGCACCGGCGATGCCGTAGAGGAACAGCAGCGCACCGACGTCGCCCGACGGCACGCCCATCGGCCCGGTCAGGAACGGCACCACGAACGTGTAGAACGCGTAGTGCCCGACCATCGTGACGGCCGCGATCACGCAGACCATGATGACCAGCGGGATGGTGCGGTCGCGCGGTCGGGGAACCGTGCGATCGCGCTCGCGCCGTCGCTTGCCGTCCGCCTCCCGCTCGACCGCCGGCAGGAACCTCCAGATGACCAGGGCGCCGACCATCATGAGGGCGGCGAGCAGCCCGAACGACAGCCGCCAGCCGAAGACGTGCCCGGCGAACGTGCCGAGCGGCACACCGAGCACGAACGCCAGCGTCCCGCCGCCGAGGGTGATGGAGACGGCCCGGCCGATCTGCTGCTTGGGCACCAGGTGGCCGGCGTACGCGCCGACGATCGACCAGAACATCCCGTGCGCCACACCGCCGAGCACGCGCGAGCCGACCACGAAGGCGTAGTCGGGCGCGATGGCGGTGAGCGCGTTCGAGATGCCGAGCACGACCAGGATGCCGATCAGCAGGCCGTGCCGCGGCCAGCGCCGGGTCAACGCCGTCAACGGGGCGCTGGTGACCACCACGGTGAACGCGAACACCGTCACGAGCAGCCCGATCTGGGCCTCGCTCACGCCGAGGGAGGCGCTCATGTCCGGCAGCAGACCGGTCGGGATCATCTCGCTGGTCACCGAGAGGAAGGTGGCCGTAGCCAGGGCGATCAGCCCGGTCCACGGGAATTTCGGCGCAATGCGCGCCGGAGTCGTCGAAGTGGCAGTCATACGGATCTGTCCAACGGACGGCGTTCCCCGGCCATTCCGCCGCTACTGCGGGCCTCGGCGCCGGTGCCAGTGGCTGGCTGCGGCTTTCCGGGAGGGGATGGCGGGTCGACTACGCGCCCATGTGCGCGCCCAGGGCCGTGCGGGAACCGCCGACCACGGACGATTCTACCGGAGGCCGTCGAGAATGGCAGCGCTGTCCGAGATCTCGATCAGCGGCGCGTACAGCGCCATCGCATCCAGTGCGCGCTGGTGGTCGGCGTCGCTCAGGCCGGCGCACGCGTCGGCCGCGACCCGGATGCGCACGCCCGCGTCCGCGGCTCCCAGAGCCGTGCTCAACACGCAGCAGTCGGTGGAGACGCCGGCGAGCACCACATCCTGCGACCCGTCGAGCGCATCCCGCAGAGCAGGACCCCACTTGCCGAACGTCGTCTCGGTGACCACCGGATGCCCGGTGTCGCGAAAGGCGAGCACCAGGTCGTAGATCGGGTCGTCGGCGGGGACGAGCGCGAACGGCCACTGCTCGTAATACGGCACCCAGGCGCCCTCCGGCCGCTCCGGTGCGATGAAGCGCGTGAACACGACGCGCTCGAAGGCGGGCACCATCCCCGCGATCACGGCCTCCGCGTCCGCGAAGCGCGGCGTGAACCACGGGCTCGCCGGGTCGCCGAACACCTGCTGCATGTCGACGACCACAAGGGTCGGGCCGGTCATCGCTCCTCCTGCCGGCGCACCGCAGCGCGGGAGAACAGCAGCGTGCCCAGGTATCCGATGACCAGGGCGACGAGGACGCCGAGGTTCGCGAAGGCCCAGTCGCCCTGCTTGCCGCCGATCGGACCGAGCAGGTAGCCCTGCCAGGCCAGCCACGAGGCCGAGCCGTTGGTGACGAGGCCCCAGCCGATCGCGGTTCCGATCACGATCAGGGCGATCGGCAGCCAGCGGATGGCGCCGTAGCGACCGCGCCGGTCGTACAGCTCGGCCTCCGCATAGTCGCGCCGACGCAGCTGGATGTCGGCGACGAAGATGCCGCACCAGGCGGCGATCGGCACGCCCAACGTGATGAGGAAGCCCTGGAACGGGCCGAGGAAGTCTGTGGCGAAGAACACGACGTAGATCGCGCCGGCGGTCATGATGACGCCGTCGATGCCCGCCGCGACGTACCGCGGGACGCGGACGCCGACGCTGAGCAGCGCCAGCCCGGACGAGTAGATGTCGAGCACCGCACCGCCGACCAGCCCGAGCACGGCGACGATGACGAACGGCACCAGGAACCAGGTGGGCAGCAGCGACGCGAGCGCGCCGATCGGGTCGGCGGCGATGGCCTCGCTCAGCTTCGACGAGGAGCCCGCCAGCAGGATGCCGAAGATCAGCAGGATGACCGGGGCCAGAGACGAGCCGAAGGTCGTCCATCCCACTACTCCCCCGCTGCGGGCGCTGCGCGGCAGGTAGCGGGAGTAGTCGGCGGCAGCGTTCACCCAGCCGAGTCCGAAGCCGGTGAGCATGAACACGAACCCGCCGATCACATGCGGCGCGTCTCCCGCCGGGAGTGCAGCGACGGCGCCGAGGTCGATGTGGTTCAGGACCAGCAGGATGTAGACCACGGTCAGCACGCCGGTCACGATCGTGATGACCATTTGCATGCGCATGATCAGGTTGAAGCCGATCACGCCGCCGACGATGACGAGCGCGACGACGACGATGAGGGCCACCAGCTTGGTGACGACCCCGCCCTCCCAGCCGAGCTGCTGGAACACGGTCGCGGTGGCGAGCGCGGCCAGCGAGACCAGCACGGTCTCCCACCCGACCGTCAGCAGCCACGACAGCGCCGAGGGGACCCGGTTGCCCTCCACCCCGAACACGGCGCGGCTGAGCACCATCGTCGGCGCGGATCCGCGCTTGCCGGCTAGCGCGATCACGCCGCACAGCAGGAACGAGGCGACGATCCCGACCACGCCGACGATCGTCGCCTGCCAGAACGAGATGCCGAACCCGAGCAGGAACGACCCGTAGCTGAGCCCGAACACCGAGACGTTGGCACCGAACCACGGCCAGAACAGGTCGCGCGGCCGTCCCTTCCGCTCACTCTCGTGAATGGTGTTGAGCCCGTTCAGCTCCACGTCGAAAGCGGACGCCGCGCCCGAACGGGTATCGGGCGCATCCTCACCGGTGCTGGTCATGCACCGATCGTGGTGCACCCCGCCCCGGCGCGTCAACCGGAGCGGGCTCAGGCGGCCCAAGGATCGATGACGGGGACGCCGACGTCGGCGAAATCCTTGTCGCGAGTCGCCACAGCGTCGGCTTCGGCGGCGAGGGCCGTTGCTGCGATCATGGCGTCGGCGAGCGCGATCGGGCGGCCCGCCGCCTCCCGGACCGATCTGATGGTGGCGCACTCCGCCGCGGCGACCGGATCGAACGGGAGCGTGCGGGCGTGGTAGTACCCGAGGATCTCGAGGATGATCCCGGCCTTGTGTTCCGACCGACGGCCGTCCTGCATGCGATTGGCTCCGGTGAGCATCTCCATGACGGTGACGACCGAGATTCGCAGCTCGTCCTCGCCGACGGAGGCGAACCAGGACAGCACACGCGGGTCCGGCTCGGGTTTCGCGAACTCCGACAGGACGTTCGTGTCGAGCAGGATCATTCGTCCATCGCTTCGACCCGGTTGCGGATGAACTCCACGAAGCCCAGCTTCTTGTAGTTCGGACGCGGGTCGACAGGTTCCCCCACCGCGACCCGTCCCGCGATGTATTCGAGCTCTTCACCGACCGTCCGACTCTCGCCGCGAGCCATGAGCTCGAGGGTCTCGTAGATGTCCACGTCGAGACCGACGGTCACCGATACTTGCTTCATCATCAAATGCCTCCTAATGCAGACATATTTTGGATATCAACCAAGGCTATCACCCCGACCGCTACCCTGATCTGGTGACCGACTCCTCCGCCTCCAACCACTGGGTGCTCACCTTCAGCTGCTCCGACCGCCCGGGGATCGTGCACGCGGTCAGCGGCGCGATCGTCGCCGCGCGCGGCAACATCACCGAGAGCCAGCAGTTCGCGAGCACCGACACCGGCCGCTTCTTCATGCGGCTGCAGGTCGAGTCGGCGGCGGGACGCGACGAGTTCGAACGCGCGCTCGCCCCGGTCGTCGAGGAGTTCGGGATGACGCACCGGGTCGACAACGTCGGCCGTCCGCTCCGGACGCTGGTACTCGTGTCCAAGGCCGCGCACTGCCTCAACGACCTGCTGTTTCGCCAGCGCGCCGGCCAGCTGCCGGTGGAGATCCCGCTCGTGCTCTCCAACCACGACAGCCTGAGCGACCTCGCCGGGTTCTACGGCGTCCCCTTCGAGTCGCGGGTCGTCACCGACCCGGACTCTAAGGCGGCGTTCGAGCAGCGCATCCTCGAGGCGGTCGACGAGCACGACATCGAGCTGGTGGTGCTCGCGCGGTACATGCAGATCCTCTCGCCGGAGCTCTGCGAGCGCCTCGCCGGGCGCGCGATCAACATCCACCACTCCTTCCTCCCCGGCTTCAAAGGCGCCAACCCGTACCGCCAGGCGCACGCGCGCGGCGTGAAGCTGATCGGAGCGACCGCCCACTTCGTCACCAGCGACCTCGACGAAGGGCCGATCATCGAGCAGAACGTCGTCCGGGTCGACCACAGCAACACCGTGCAGGAGCTGGTGGCGATCGGACAGGACGAGGAGAGCCGGACGCTGACGCAAGCCGTGAAGTGGTTCGCCGAAGACCGCGTGCTGCTCGACGGCGCGCGCACCATCATCTTCCGTTGAGCCGCGCTGTCTCAGCCCCACGGCGCGTCGGTAGACTGCCGTGGTGACCTCAGCACCCGACCAGCACGCCCGGCTCACGGTGGGGCCGAACGACATCCTGCGCTTCGTCCTGGAGCTGTTCGCCATCGTCTCGCTCGGCATCTGGGGGTTCCTGGCCTGGCCGCTGCCGTGGAACATCCTCGTCGGTATCGGCGCTCCGGTCGTGGCCATCCTGCTGTGGGCGCTGTTCCGCTCGCCGCGCGCGGTGCTGCACGTCGACCCGTTCGTGAAGGCGATCGTCGAGATCGTCGTGATGGGCTCCGCGGCGTTCGCCTGGTGGGATCTCGGCCAGCCGGTCGTCGCCATCGTCTTCGCGGTGATCGCGACGATCAGCGGCGTGATCAACGGACGGCGCGAGTTCTCATGAGCGGCCTCGTCATCCACAGCGCCCGCAAGGTGGATGCGGATGGGCTGGTCGACGATTTCTGGCTCGCCACCGATGGAGCGCACATCACCGCGACCGGCACCGGATCGGGCTGGCGCGAGGCGCTGCGCGGCACGGACGACGACGCCTCATCGACCGCCGAGCCGCACATCATCGACGCGCACGGTCTCTGGCTGACCCCGGGCTTCATCGACCTGCACTGCCACGGCGGCGGAGGCCACCCCTACGACGACGGCATCGACCAGATGCGTGCCGCGCTCGCGACGCACCGCGCGCACGGCACGACCCGCTCCCTGATCTCGCACGTCGCGAACCCGCTGGCCTCGCTGCGCGAGAGCCTCGCCGTCGTCGCCGAGCTGACGGCGAGCGACCCGCTCGTGCTCGGGTCGCACCTGGAGGGCCCGTTCCTCGCGCCGGAGCGACGCGGAGCGCACGACGCCCGTTTCCTCCGCGACCCCGAGCCGGAGGCCGTCGAGGAGCTCATCGCCGCCGCCCGCGGAACCCTCCGGACCGCGACCATCGCGCCGGAACTGCCCAACGCCCTGGAGGCGATCGGCGTGCTGATCGAGGCCGGTGCGGTCGTGGGCGTCGGCCACACGACCGCCGGGTACGCCGAGACGGCCCGCGCCTTCGAGGTGGGCGCGCGGCTGCTGACGCACGCGTTCAACGCGATGCCGGGCATCCACCACCGGGCGCCGGGCCCCGTCCTGGCCGCGATCGACAACCCCGAGGTCACGCTCGAGCTCATCCTCGACGGGCTGCACGTCGACCCGACCGTCGGTGCGCTGCTGTTCCGCGAGGCGCCGGGGCGCGTCGCGCTCGTGACCGACGCGATGGCCGCGGCCGGCGCCACCGACGGCGACTACCGGCTCGGCGGCCTCAACGTGACCGTCCACAACGGTTTGGCCGTGCTCTCCGGCACCGACACGATCGCCGGCTCGACGCTGACGCAGGATGTCGCGCTGCGGAACGCGGTCACGCTCGCCGGACTCGACCCGGTCACCGCCGTCACCGCGCTCACACGGACCCCCGCGCACGTGCTCGGCGAGGGCCACCGCCTCGGACGGCTGCACGCCGGCTACGTCGCCGACGCGGTCCTCCTCGACCACGACTGGCGCGTCACGGCCGTCGTCGCCGACGGCGCCCCGCTCGCCTGACCGCGCCCGATCCCCCTACGTCCGCGCGCGCCGTCCCCCCCGCCGTCGAGTACGCGAACTTTGCACGCCCGGGCGGCGTATCGCGTGCAGTTTGTGCGGACTCGAGGCGGGGCGCATGCGGGTGAGGACGGGTCAGAGGGCCTGCCAGGAGGGCTTGTTCGCGTAGGCGTAGCGGTAGTAGTCGAGGTTGCGCAGGCGGGAGGCCGCCGGCTCGTCCACGAGGACCGTCACGTGCGGGTGCAGCTGGATGGCGGAGCCTGGGTTCGAGGCCGATACCGGACCCTCCACCGCACCCGCCAGGGCCTCCGCCTTGCCCTCGCCGAACGCCAGCAGCATCAGATGCCGCGCGCGCAGGATGGTCGACAGCCCCTGCGTGATGCAGTGCATCGGCACGTCGTCCTCCGACGCGAAGAAGCGGGCGTTGTCCTTGCGGGTCTGCTCGGTCAGCGTCTTCACGCGGGTCACCGACGCGAACGACGAGCCGGGCTCGTTGAACCCGATGTGGCCGTCGGTCCCGATGCCGAGGAGCTGCACATCCACTCCCCCGGACTCGGCGATCGCCTTCTCGTAGTCGGCCCCGGCGTGCTCGATGCCGTCGAGCGAGCCGTTGGGCACGTGGATGAGCGACGGCGTCAGTCCGAGAGGCTCGACGACCTCACGCGTGATCACCGCGCGGTACGACTCGGGATGCCCGGCCGGCAGCCCAACGTACTCGTCGAGCGCGTACCCGCGCACGTGGGACACATCCACACCGCGCTCGTGGATGCCGCGCTCGAGCGCCCGGTAGACCGCCAGCGGAGTGGACCCGGTCGCGAGGCCCAGCACCGCGTCGGGCTTGGCGGCGATCAGATCGAGGATGCTGCGCGCGGCGAGCTCGCCCGCGGCGTCCTGGTCGCGGACGACGACGATTTCGGCCATCAGTTCTCTCCTACGAGTGCCGCGCCCAGCGCGGCGACGGGGGTGCCTTCGGGAACGAGGCGCACCCTCCCGGGCAGGTCGAGCGACGCCAGGAACGGCGACGTGCGCTCCCAGTCGTGCAGCACCTCGTGGACGTCGTCGAGCAGGCGCTTCCCCAGGTGGCTCAGACCGCCGCCGATGACGACGGTGCCGACATCGACGGTGAGCACGAGGACGCGCACCGCGGAGGCGATGCCCGCAGCCAGCCTAGCCGTGATCGCGCGGGCGACGGGGTCGCCGTCGTCCGCCGCGGCGAACACCGCGCGCACCGGCAGCGGGTCGTCGGTGGGCCACTGGCGGGCGACGCCCGATCCGCTCGCGACGGTCTCCAGGCAGCCGCGCTGGCCGCAGGCGCAGAGGGCTCCCTGCGGGTCGACGGGCAGATGTCCGATCTCGCCGGCGATGCCCGTGCTCCCGCGCCAGAGCCGTCCGTCGACGACGATGCCGGCGGCCATCCCGGTCCCGAGGTTGAGGAACGCCATCGTGCCGGTCAGGCCGAGCAGGTGGTACGCACCGACGGCCGCAGCCTTGACGTCGTTCTCGACACGGACGCCGACGCCGAGGCGGCCGGCGAGCATCCCGCCGAGCTCCAGCTGCTCGAGCCCCAGGTTGACCGCGTGTGCAACCTGTCCGGAGACGGTGTCGACCATCCCGGGCACGCCGATCCCGATCGACTGGAAGCCGCCCGGTGCGAGGCCGGTCAGTTCGCCGATGCGCGACACGGCGGCCACGGCGGTCTCGACGACGGCATCATGCCCGAACCCGGTCGCCAGGCGCACCCGCTGGGTGAGCGCGCCGAGCTCGTCGACGGCGACCGCGTCGGTCTTGGTGCCGCCGATGTCGATCCCGAGCCTCACGTCCGGCGTCCGAGCAGTTCGAGGAGGGCGCGACCGACCAGGCGGGAGGCGCCGAAGGTCGCGATGTCGGCGTACGCGCGGTCGTCACTGGGCCAGCCCATGTCGACGACCAGCACGCGCTCACGTTCGGCGCGCAGCCGGTCGATGGCGGCTCGGGCGAATGCGTGCCGGTGGTTGTCCTTGCCGATGACGAGCACTGGGGACTGCGCGGCGAGCACCAGGTCGGGGTGGTCGTTCTCCGTGAAGACGACCGCCGGGTTGGCGGTGAATGCTGCGGCCCACGCGGTTCCGGGGTCGGCCTCGACCTCGGAGAACGGCCCCCAGGGCGCCGTCCCGACCGCGATGTTGGCGACTGTGTCGATACGGACGACCGAGTACCGTCCGCCGCCGTTCTCCCGCAGCCACTCGCGCGCGTGCTCGCTCACGTCGAACGCGCGCTCCGCCGCCGCGACATCCGCCTCCCGCACCTGGCTCTGTCCCACCGTCGAGTCCGCAAACTTTGCACGCTCATCCGGCGCGTCGTGTGCAGAATTCGCGGACTCGACGGTGGGCGGAGTGGGCGGGAGGGAACGGGCGAGGGCGCGGACGCGGGCGGCCGCGGCGGAGATGCGGGCCGCGGGGAGGCGGCCTGCCGCAACGGCGTCGGCGATCGCCTGCTCGATCGCGGCGAGTTCCTCGTCGGTGTTCTCGGTGCCGATGCACAGCAGGTCGCATCCGGCGGCGAGCGCCAGCACGGCCGCCTCCGGGATGCCGCGCTCACCGCTGGCGCCCTGCATGTCGAGCGCATCGCTGACGACGACGCCATCGAAGCCGAGCTCGCCGCGCAGCATCCCCTCGATGATCGCGGGGCTGAGCGTGGCCGGGTGCACCGCATCCAGCTGCGGGAGCAGGATGTGCGACGTCATGACCGCCCGGGCGCCCGCGTCGATCACGGCGCGGAACGGGACGAGCTCCCGCTCGCGCAGCTGCCGCACCGACAGGTCGACGACGGGCAGCTCGAGGTGAGAGTCGGTTCCGGTGTCGCCGTGGCCGGGGAAGTGCTTGGCGGCGACCGCGACGCCGGCGGACTGCAGCCCGCGGGTCCAGGCGGCGCCGTGCTCGGCGACCACCTCGGGCGTCGAGCCGAAGCTCCGCACGCCGATCACCGGGTTGTCCGGGTTGGAGTTGATGTCGATGTCCGGGGCGAAGTCGAGGTTCACGCCCGCGCGCCGCAGCTCCTGGCCGACCCGGTGCGCCACGCGCTCGGTGTAGCCGGCATCGCCGAGGCGGCCCAGGATGGCGTTGCCCGGGTAGGGCGAACCGCTCCCGTAGTACAGCCGGGTGACGTCGCCTCCCTCTTCGTCGATCGCGACCACCGCATCCGGGTTGGCCGCGTAGATCGCGTCGGTCAGCGCGCGCAGCTGCTCCGCGGTGGCGATGTTCTGCCCGAACAGGCACACGCCGCCGAGGCCGCCGCGCAGGCGCTCCTCGAGCCATGCGGGCAGTGTCGTCCCGACGAACCCGGGCAGCAGCGTCGCCGCGATGCTGCGGCGGAGGTCCGGATCGGTGACGGCGGTGTGGGCGACGGACGCGCCGCTCACCCCTTCACCGCCCCGCTGACGAGACCGCTGGTCATCCGGCCCTGCACGATGAGGAAGAAGATGATCACCGGCACCGCCACGAGCGTAGAGGCCGCCATGACCTGTCCCCAGTCGGTCGCCCGCGACGCGGACTGCTGGACGAACCCGCGCAGCCACAGTGGAAGCGTCGCGCTGCTCGACTGCGGGAGGATGACGAGCGCGACCGTGAACTCGTTCCAGGCCTGCAGGAAGGCGTAGACGCCGGAGGCGACCAGCCCCGGGGCGAGGAGCGGGAAGGTGATCCGGAGGAACGCCTGGGTCCGGCTGAGGCCGTCCACCATGGCCGCCTCTTCGAGGTCGGCGGGGATGCCGGCGACGAAGCCGCGCAGCATCCAGATCGTGAAGGGCACGACGGCGGCGATGTAGAGGATGCTGACCCCGACGACCGTGTTGAGCAGGCCCAGGGTGCCCATCAGCTTGTACTGGGCGATGAACAGCCCCTCGGCCGGGAGCATCTGGATCAACAGCACGGCGAGCACGAACGAGCGACGCCCGCGGAACTTGAACCGGCTGATCGCGAGCGCGGCCAGGAACGCGAACGCCAGGCAGCACACCACGGTGATGAGGGCGACAGCGACGCTCATCCCGAGCGCCGGGAAGAACGTCCCGCCCTCGACGACCGCGGAGAAGTTGTCGAAGGATCCGCCGAACGGCAGCCACGTCGGCGTGGTGTTCTGCAGGATGACGTTCGGCAGCAGCGACGAGTTCACCATCCAGTACACCGGGAACACCCACACCAGGGCGAGCACGATGCCGAGCGCGCCGAGCAGCACGCGGGAGGCGCGGATGCGCCGGCGGGTCCTTGGCCGAGCCGTCACGGCGGCGGGCCGGGTCGAGGTCGCGGTGGTCACGATTCGTCCTCCTTGAGCAGGGAGCGCACGTAGAACCAGCTGAGCGCGACGGTGAGCACGAGCACGAAGACGCTGACGGCGCTCGCCATCGCGAAGTCGCTCGATCCGACGCCGAGCTGGTAGATGTAGGTGCCGAGCAGGTTGGTCTCGCTGGCGATGGAGCCCTTGTCCTGCAGCAGCTTGATCTGCGCGAAGACGCGCAGGTCCCAGATGATCTGCAGCAGCAGGACGATGCCGAGCACGGGCCGGATGATCGGCAGGATGATGTAGCGCAGCCGCTGCCATCCCCGCGCGCCGTCCATCTGCGCGGCCTCGACGACCTCCGTGGAGACCTGGGTCAGTCCGGCGTAGACGGAGAACGCGACGAAGGGCACGCTCATCCACGTCACGATCACCATTGCGACGAAGAAGAAGGAGAGCGGGTTCTGCAGCCAGTTGTGGTCCTGGAAGTCGAGCCCCCACGAGGTGAGCACGTAGTTGACGACGCCGCGGCGCCAGTCGAACAGCCAGTTCCAGACCGTCATGGCCGCGACGACCGGCATCGCCCAGGCGAGCAGCAGGGAGACCTGCAGGATGATGCGCACGACCTTGTTGACCGCGTTCATCAGCAGCGCCATCCCGACGCCGATGACGACCGTGACGAAGGCGGTGACCAGGCAGAAGGCGATCGAACGGCCGACGACGACCCAGGTGTAACCGTCGGAGAAGAGCGTGATGTAGTTCTCGAACCAGACGAACTCGGCCGGTTTGCCGAACTGCTGGGCGAGTCCGAAGTGCTGCATCGACGTGATCAGCTGCCACACGATCGGGTAGCCGAGCGCGACGAGCAGGATGAGGATGGCCGGGAGCAGCAGGGAGTACGGCGTGAGCTTCCCTCGGCGGCGGCGCGGTGCGTCCCGCGCCGGTGCCGGTGGTGTCGCGAGGGCGAGGCGGGTGTCCTCGGTGGCGGTCACGGGCGTCCTCCTTTCTGTGTTGCGGAGTCAGTCTGAGGGCAGCGACGAGGGCGCGGAAGGGGTGCCTCCGCGCCCTCGCCGATCGCTGAGCGCTAGCTCTTGACGTTGAGCAGCGCGTCGATCTTCTTGTCGTACTCCTGCGCGAGCGCCTTCAGGTCGGACGCGTCACGGATCTTGGAGAAGAACTCCTCCATCACGTTGCCCGCCTCGACCGAGGCCCAGCCGGGTGCGGCCGGGGTCAGCTTCGAGTTGGATGCCGACTCGATGAGCGCCTTCGCGAACTGGTCGTCGCCGAGCGAGGAGGTGTACTTCTCGTTCGCCGGGCCCAGGCCGTTCTTGCCGAGCATCTCCTGGTACTCCTTGGAGAAGATGATCTTCAGGAGGGTCTTCGACAGCCCCGGCTCCTTGGTCTTCGCCGAGATGCCGATGTTGGAGCCGCCCGCGAATACGGGGGCCGGCTTGCCGTCGTTGCCCGGGAGCACGAAGGTGCCGAACGTGGCGTCGTTCCAGGTGCGCGTCGGCTTGCCGTCGTCGCCCTTCCCGAGGTCGCCGATCGACCAGTGCGCCCATCCCGGAGCCATGATGGTGGCCGCCGCGAGGGAGGTGTCACCCGTCTTGTTGCCGTCGGCGTCGAGCGTCTGGTCGGTGTCGTTGAGGTAGATGTACTGGTTCGAGTCCTTGGCGTCGTTCGGCGCCTTGGATGCGTTCTTGTACAGGTCCTGGAGCTGCTGGAGACCCTTCAGCGACTCCTCCGACTCGAGGGTGGCCTTCCACTTGTCGCCGTCCTTCTTGGCGATGTCCCCGCCGTTGGCGAAGATCCAGGAGATGCCGTCGCGCCAGTCCTGGCCGCCGAGGAAGAAGCCGGAGAAGTTGTTGATCCCCTTCGGGTTCTTCGCCGTGATGTCGGCCACGTTCGTGTTGAACTGGTCCAGCGTCGTGGGGACGCTGACCCCGGCCGCCTGGTAGATGTCCTTGCGGTAGAACATGTAGCGCGACCCGAAGTAGTAGGGCAGCGTGTAGTTCTTGCCGTCGACCTTTCCGGCCTCGACGAAGGACGGCAGCAGGTCGCTCCCGCCGAGGTCCTTGTACATGTCGGAGATGTCGAGGAAGGCGCCCACGTTGGTGAAGGTGGGCGACTGGGTGTTGCCCATTTCGGTCACATCGGGCGTGTTGTTGGCGTCCGGGAGGGCCGTGGTGAGCTTGGTGACGATGTCTCCCCAGTCCTGCTGCTCGATCTTGAGGGTCGCTCCGGTCTCCTTGTTGAACTCCGTCTTGAGGTAATCGCGGAGCTTGTCCGGGGTGTCGGAGCCGACGAGCCACAGGGTGACCGTCTTGCCCTTGCCGTCGGTGCTCGCGGCGGTCGAGCCTCCCGAGGCGCATCCGGCGAGCACGAGAGCGGAAGCTGTTGCCACAGCGGCGAGGCCGACGAGCTTTCTCTTCATTGCTGGTTCCTTTCGTAGTGGTCAGTGGCTGCAGGTGCAGCACACCGTCGGTGCAGGGGTCGTGGTTCGGGTGGTGCTGTGTTAAGAGACCCCGAGTTGTCCGGAGAGGACGAGTACGGCCGCGCCGCGGAGGACGATGTCCTGCCCCTGCGTGGTCATCCGGAGGGACAGGTCGGCATGGTTCTGGGCCATGGTCCGGTTCCGGAGCGTGTGGACGGTCGCCTCGGCGAGGGGGCCGTCGAGCAGTTCGGTCGGGCCGCTGAGCACGATCTCCGACAGGTTGAGCGCGCCGACGACGGGCGCGAGGGCGATGCCGAGCCGCTGCCCCGCCTCGCGGAGGATCGGCGTCGCGTCGACGCCGGCGGCCTCTGCCTCGCGGATGCCGCGCTGCAGTTGCGGGACGCTGAGCCAGTGCTCGAGCACCTGGTCGCGGTTGTACGTGGTCTCGAGGCCCAGGTCGGTCCCGACCATGACCTGCCCGATCTCGCCCGCAGCGAAGTGGCTGCCGTAGACGAGCGCGCCGGCGACGAGGAGGCCCGCGCCGATACCGTGGCCGACGCGGATGAGCATCATGTCGCCCGCGGCTCCGCCGTACGTGTGCTCGGCGAGCGCTGCGGCGTTGGCGTCGTTGGCGACGACGACGGGCAGACCCGTGCGTGCCGCGAGGCGCTGCTGCAGCGGGAGGTCGTCCCAGCCGAGGTTCGGCGCCGTCAGGATGGTGCCGGTCAGGTCGACGACACCGGGTGAGCCCACTCCCATCCCGAGCACGGGTGCGGTGGTGGCGGCGACCAGCCGGTCGACCAGGGCGTCGACCTTGGCGGCCGCGGACTCGCCGGTGGCGGACTCGCCGCCCTCGCCGTCCGCGAGCATGACCTCGGCCCTGGCCAGGATGCGCCCGTCCAGGTCCATGACCGCGCCGCGGAAACGGTCGTGGTCGCTGAGGTCCACTCCGATGATCTGGTGCGCCGCGCGGTCGATGTCGAGAAGGACGGCCGGCTTGCCGGGTCGCGCCGACTCCCGCTGGCCCAGCTCGATGACGAGCCCTTCGGCGAGCAGCTCGGCGACCAGGTCGGAGACCGTCACCCGGGTGAGCCCCGTCTCCCGGGCGAGGTCTGCGCGACTGCGCTGGCCATCCCGATACAGGGTCTGGAGCACGAGCGACCGGTTGTGGCTGCGAGCGTGCTCGGGGAGCACCTTGGCGCGCGGCCGGAGTGCCCGCCCCGGGGTCAGTCCCCCGGCGCTTCCCTGCACCTCGGTCGTCGTCATGTTTGTTAGTAAAGCTTACGAACAAATGAATTGCAAGAGACGAAACGAAGTTGTTACACCGGCGATGCGGCCGGACGCTCAGAGCCCTTCCACCCGTTCGCGGAGGAATCGCGCGATGCGCTCCGTCGCATCCTGAGCCTCGGGCGTCCCGAGCAGAAGCGGGAACACGTGCGGGAGTCCCTGCCCCACCACCAACTGCACCTCGACCCCCGCGGCGGTCGCCGCTGCGGCGAGCCGCTCCGCGTCGCTCAGCAGCAGATCGGCGGTCCCCACCTCGATGTGGAGGGGAGGAAGCCCCGCCAGCGATCCGAACAGGGGCGAGGCGGCGGGCGTGCGGGGGTCCACACCGTCGAGATAGTCGGCGGCCAGGCGGGCGAGAAGCTGCGGCGTCGAGACCGGATCCTCAGCGACACGGTCCCGCATCGACTCTCCGGAGCCGGTCAGATCGACCGTCGGCGACATCAGCACGACGGCGGCGGGCAGCGGCTCGCCGGCGTCGCGCGCTGCGACCAGGGTCGAGAGCGCGAGCCCACCGCCCGCGGAGTCCCCGGCGAATGCGACCGACATCGGCGGCGAGCCCTGAGCGACGCAGAGCCACTCCCACGCGGTGCGAGCATCGTCGAGCGCGGCAGGGAACGGGTGCTCCGGTGCGAGCCGGTAGTCGACGAAGAGGACGCGCATCCCCGCCGCCCGGCCGAGTCGGGCGGCGAGCTCCCCGTCGCTCGCGAGGGACCCGAGCTGGAATCCCCCGCCGTGGAGGAACACGAGGACGCTCGTCCGGTTCTCGCCTTGGACATCCAGCCAATGGGCCGCCACTCCGCCTGCATCCACGTCGGTGACCCGCACGTCAGCGGGAAGAGGGTGGAGGGTGTCGCCCGGCACGAAGGAGGCGCGCGCCTCGTCCGGGGTCGGTTCCGCCTGGCCCGCCTCGACAGCGGCTGCGGCGGCGCGCTGCCGGGCGCGCATGACCGCCAGGGCGGCCTCCATCTCCGTGCTCGGCACGTCGACCCTCGACCCTGTCAGCCCGCCGCGGGAACGACGGGGTCCTCGACGAGCACCTCGGTCAACCGACCCGTGCGGACGCCGAAGACGAAGCCGCGCACCGGGACGTCCGGCGAGATCCAGGGGTGCGAGCGGACCTTGAGCACCTGCTCCCGCGTGTTCCGCTCGGCGTCCGTGAACGTGAAGAACTGCGCTGGCGCGATCGGATAGCGTCCGGTCTCGGCCCGCAGGCGCTCGACGAGGTCGTCGCCCGAGAAGCGCGAGAGGCCGCAGTCGTCGTGATTGATGACGAGGATCTCGCGCGTTCCCAGCATCCGCGTCGAGACGATGAGCGAACGCATCGCGTCGTCGTCGATCACCGTCCCGACATTGCGGATGAGGTCGACGTCGGCGTCCGCGAGCCCCATCAGCCGCACCACCCCGCTCAGGCGGGGGTCGGCGCAGGTGACGATGGCGATCTTCGGCGCCGGTGGTCCCGCGCCCGCCGGGTCGTAGTCGCCGGCGAGAGTGGCGTTGGCGCGCAGCGCGTCGTCGGTGATGCTCATGGTCGCAGCTCCTTCTGTCGTGAGGGTCACGTCCGGATGCGACGGCTCGCCGGGGCGTGCGGTGGCCACGATACGACCGCCGGTCGCCGTGCCGCGCGGGGGTTTCCCGCCAACCTCAGACGCAGGCCCGCGGCGGGTGAGGGGTTCGCGCCGCGGCCCGGGCTAGGCTCCCCCCATGGTCACAGAAGCCCCCACCGCATCCACCCGCGCCCCGTTCGCGCTCACCGGTTCACGCGCCCTCGTCACCGCCGCCAGCCGCGGCCTCGGCCGTGAGATCGCGCTCGAACTGGCCGGCCAGGGCGCCGACGTCGTGCTCGGCGTCCGCGACCCCGGCGGCTCGGCCGGGCTGGTCGACGAGCTGCGCGCGTTCGGCGTCGACGCGGTGGCGATCCGGATGGATGTGCTCGATCTGGACGCCTGCCGCGCGGCCATCGACGCGGTGACGGAGGAGGGCGGTCCGATCGGCATCCTCGTCAACAACGCCGGTGGCGGGATCGACTCCCCCGCCTTCGAGGTCACCGAGCACGACTTCGACCACGTCTGGCAGCTCAACACGCGCTCGACGTTCTTCCTGTCGCAGCACGTCGCGAAGAGCATGCGGGAGAACGGAGGCGGCGCGATCGTGAACGTCGCGTCGCAGGCCGGGCTCGTAGCGCTGCCCGGCGAGGCGTCCTACTGCGCGGCGAAGGCCGCCGTCGTCCACCTGACGCGCTGCCTGGCCGTCGAGTGGGGAGAGTACGGCATCCGCGTCAACGCGGTCGCGCCCACCTTCATCGAGACCGACGGCACCGCCTCCGCACTCTCGGACGACGCCTTCCGTGCCGACACCGTGGAGCGCATCGCCGCGCTCCACCGCATCGGCGAGCCGCGCGAGGTCTCCGGCGCGGTCGCGTTCCTGGCGTCCCCGTCCGCCTCCCTGATCACCGGCCAGACCCTCGCCATCGACGGCGGCTGGACCGCCCGCTGACCCGCTGCTGACCCCTTAACGATTCGTGCCGAATGTGCGTTCTCGCGTCGCGATAGCGCACATTCGGCACGAATGTGTCAGAGGGGGATCAGCCCAGGCGCGCCTTCAGGTTCTCGCTGATGGCGTCCAGGAACTCCTCCGTCGTGAGGAACTTCTGCTCCGGGCCGACGAGGAGCGCGAGGTCCTTCGTCATCTTGCCTTCCTCGACCGTCTTCACGACGACGTCCTCGAGGGTGTGCGTGAAGTCGATGAGGTCCTGATTGCCGTCGAGCTTGCCGCGGTGCGCGAGGCCGCGCGTCCAGGCGAAGATCGAGGCGATCGGGTTCGTCGAGGTCGGCTTGCCCTGCTGGTACTGGCGGTAGTGGCGCGTCACCGTGCCGTGTGCGGCCTCCGCCTCGACGACCGAGCCGTCCGGCGTGGTCAGCACCGAGGTCATCAGGCCGAGCGACCCGAAGCCCTGCGCGACGGTGTCGGACTGCACGTCGCCGTCGTAGTTCTTGCAGGCCCAGACGTAGCCGCCCTCCCACTTGAGGCTGGAGGCGACCATGTCGTCGATGAGGCGGTGCTCGTAGGTGAGGCCGGCCGCGTCGAACTTCTCCTTGTACTCCGTGTCGAAGACCTCCTGGAACAGGTCCTTGAAGCGGCCGTCGTAGGCCTTCAGGATCGTGTTCTTGGTCGACAGGTACACCGGGTACTGACGGTCGAGGCCGTAGTTGAACGACGCGCGCGCGAAGTCGCGGATGGACGCGTCCTGGTTGTACATGCCCATCGCGACACCGGCGCCGGGCGCCTGGTAGATCTCGAAGGACTGGGCCTCGCCGCCGTCGGCCGGCTGGAAGCTCATCGTGAGGGTGCCCGGGCCGTCGAACGTGAAGTCGGTGGCGCGGTACTGGTCGCCGAAGGCGTGACGGCCGATGACGATCGGCTTGTTCCAGCCGGGGACCAGTCGCGGGATGTTGGAGATGATGATCGGCTCACGGAAGACCACGCCGCCGAGGATGTTGCGGATCGTGCCGTTCGGGCTCTTCCACATCTTCTTCAGGCCGAACTCCTCGACGCGCGCCTCGTCGGGCGTGATGGTCGCGCACTTCACGCCGACGCCGTGCTTCTGGATGGCGTGGGCCGCGTCGATCGTGATCTGGTCGTCGGTCTCGTCGCGCTTCTGGATGCCGAGGTCGTAGTACTCGAGGTTCACATCGAGGTACGGGTGGATGAGAGAGTCTTTGATGGCCTTCCAGATGATGCGTGTCATCTCGTCGCCGTCGAGTTCGACGACCGTTCCGTCAACCTTGATCTTGTCCATGGTTCTCCTGGGGTGTCTGCCGTTTTACGCCGACGACAGCTTACCCGAGCGCGACAACTATCTTGACATCGAGACATTTTCTCTCGGCGGATCGTCGGGTGCCGCGCGACTATGCCCCGGTCACCCGCGCACGTTACCCTTTCGTCATGGCTGAGTTGAGACTGGAAGAGTTGAGCGCGCGGACCGTTGTGGCGGCGAACGCGCTCACGCTGAAGCCGGGCCAGGAGCAGTTCATCGCTCCGGTCTCCTACTCGGCCGCGGCCGCGGTCGCCGACCCGAACACCTCGTGGCAGCGCGTCGTGCTCGACGGCGACGAGGTGGTCGGCTTCATCATGGGCAACTTCGACCCGAACGCCGAGCACGAGGAGTTCAAGGCGATCCTCTGGCGTATCAACGTCGACGCCGACGACCAGGGTCGCGGCATCGGGACGTTCGCCGTGCGGGCCCTCGCCGACGAGGCGCGCGCACGCGGACACCAGCGTCTCTACGTGATCTGGGAGTCGGGCGAGCTCGGACCGGAGCAGTTCTTCCTGCGCAGCGGCTTCCAGCCGGTCGGCGAGACCCAGTACGGCGAGACGATCGGTGCCCTCGATCTCTGACCGGGAACCCGACCAGGAGGACGCGGCGAGCGCATCCTTCGTCGAGCGGGTGCTCGAGGTCGTGGATGCGATCCCACCCGGGCTCGTGATGACCTACGGGGATGTGGCAGCGACACTGGGGTCGCGCGCGGCCCGGATGGTCGGCCAGGTCATGGCGTACTACGGCTCGGACGTGCCGTGGTGGCGGGTCGTGCGGGCCAGCGGGCACCCTGCCGTGGGCCACGAGCACATCGCGTTGCAGCACTACCGCGCGGAGGGCACTCCCCTGCTGGGCGGCGGAAAGACGCCGTACCGGGTAGATTTACGGGCGGCCCGCCTCGACGACGCGCGGAATCATCCCTCCGACCGATGAACCACTCAGTTCCGTAGTGTTCACTCGTAGGAGATCCTTGTCCCTTTCCCCTGGAGCTGCCGTGCCCCGCATCCGAACCGCCGGAGTCATCGCGACGACGTCCGCACTCGCCCTGGCTCTGTCCGGATGCTCGGTGCTGACCGCGTTCGAGCCTCACGTCGACTCGGCGATCTGGGATACGGCGAAGGAGATGAAGGCCTCGAACACGGCCCTCATCGGTTCGCCGACCTTCGTGCCGGATGACGCCACGGTCATCCGCGTCGACTACGACACCCAGAACGGGTCGGCGATCATGACCTACACGTCGAAGACCCTCCTCGCGCCGAACGTGTGCTCCGGCTCCGTCGCGACGCCGAAGCCCCCTATCGAGGACAGCTGGTGGCCTGTTCAGGGCATCCCGCCCGAGTCCTCCAAGTGCCCGAACGGATGGGCCGCCTTCGGGATCGGTCAGCAGGTGTGGGCGGTCAAGTCACCGACAAAGAAGTAGCGCCGGGCCCACTGCGTCGTCAGTGGAACTGCGGGACGATCAGCCAGATCCCGTAGACCACAGCGGCGACGCCGATGGCGAAGCACACGACCGCTCCGACCGTCGCGGCGAGCGGACGCCGCCCTGTCCGGACGCTCGCCGCTCCCTCGTCGGCGTCGAGCGGAGCCCCGACGGCCAACAGCCGCAGGGCCGTCGCGTAGCTGATGACGACGACCGTCGTCGCCGCGAAGGCGACCAGCAGCACCACGACGAACGACCCCCAGTCCACTCCGAGGAACGATCCATCGGGTGCCGCCGTGTGCGCGATGAGCTGTCGCATCCTCATCCCTCCTGTCCGGCGCCGACGGACGCCGTCGCGCGCGAGCCGGACGCGTCGTCCTCGGCCTCGTCGCCCTCGTTGACGTTGTGCCGGGTGACCGGGTTGCGGCGCGACAGCGCCCACAGTCCGAGACCGGCGAGGAGCCCGACCACGGCGACGCCGATGAGCCCGACCAGGCTGGCGGAGGCGATCCAGGCCGCCAGCCCGCCGACGAGTGCCGCGGCGGGCAGCGTCACCACCCAGGCCGTCGCGATCCGTCCGACGACGCCCCAGCGCACCGAGGCGAGCTTCTTGCCGAGGCCGCTGCCGACCACGGCGCCCGACGTGACCTGCGTTGTGGAGAGGGCGAAGCCGAGGTGCGACGAGACCAGGATGGTGGCCGCGGACGACGTCTCGGCCGCGAAGCCTTGCGGCGCTTTGACGTCGGTGATCCGCTTGCCGACGGTGCGCATGATGCGCCAGCCGCCGAGGTAGGTTCCGAGCGCGATCGCCAGGCCGCAGGAGACGATCACCCAGAACGGCGGCGCACTCCCGGAGCTCAGGTAGCCGGCGGCGATCAGCGTCAATGTGATGACACCCATGGTCTTCTGGGCGTCATTCGTGCCGTGCGCGAGCGAGACCAGCGAGGCAGACACCGTCTGGCCGTGCCGGAATCCGGCCTCCGCCCCGTGGACCCGCGCGTTACGGGTGATGCGGTAGGCCGCGAAGGTGGCCACCAGGGCGACGCCTCCCGCGACCAGGGGCGACAGCAGGGCGGGGACGATGACCTTGCTCAGCAGCACGCCCCAGTCGACGGCTCCGAAGCCCGCCCCGATCACCGCGGCGCCGATCAGGCCGCCGAACAGCGCATGGGTCGAGCTCGACGGCAGACCGAAGTACCAGGTGACCAGGTTCCACAGCACCGCGCCGACCAGCCCGGCGAAGATCATCGTCGGGGTGATGTCGACACCCGACGACCCCTCCTTGATGACGCCGCCGGAGATCGTCTGGGCGACCGCGGTCGACAGGAACGCCCCGACCAGGTTGAGGACGGCCGAGATGAGCACGGCCGTCCGGGGCTTGAGTGCACCGGTGGCGACGGAGGTCGCCATCGCGTTGGCGGTGTCGTGGAAGCCGTTCGTGAAGTCGAAGACGAGGGCGACGACGATCACGGCGACGACCGTGACGAGGATGTCCATCGGCGGTCCTTCCGGAAAGGGGACGGACGCTCGCTGCGCCCACCCCCTGAGTACGCCGATCCCCGCCCGCCTTCGTGAACGGCGGATGAATTCTGGTCAGGGACCCTGCACCGGGATGGTGAGCGACCTACGGAAGGAGTTCCGCGGTGATCGCGGCCGAGATGAGAAAGGCGACGACGATCCCACCGATCACGGGGAGGGGGATCCACCACACGCGCCTGGACCGGCCGAGGCGGTAGATCATCACGAGGATGAAGATCACCCCGGCAACCGTGGTGCTCGGCGTGATGAGACCGACCACCCACAGCGCACCATAGTCGCAATCGGTTGCTGGTCCGCAGGCTGCGACGCCCATATCGAGTAGTGCGATGGCACCGGTGAGTACGCCTCCTATGAAGACAGCGAGGACGCTCAGGACGATCGCCATCGCGGCATCCGCGCTGCTCGGGCGCGTTGTCTTCTGCACCTGACCGCTCCTATTCATTCGACGTGATCTTCTGGTAGATGAATCCCCACGCTTCCGCCATCGCGCTCGACTTCCAGTAATTGCGATGAATCGTCATGCCATTGGGAAACGCGGATTGACAGAATGCGTCGCCTTCAAAACACCATTCGCGCACAATCGGCTGTTGCGTCCGGGCCGTGTAATTCGAGTTCCAGGCGAGGGCCGTCCACGCGCTGAGCTTGCCAGCATCAGCGGGAAAGAGTCCGGCAGTGGTCCGCGCCTGGTTGGGTGCGTTCCAACTCTGACCCGGCCGAAACGACGGGCTCGCGAGCAAGACGACCGCTTTAATGTGCGCCCTGGCGGCGGGCGACAAGGCGACGGTGGTGAAGGCTGGCGGATTCGATGCGGACAACATGTTGCTGATGACGTGCGCCCCCTGCGAGTAGCCGACCAGCAGAATATTCGTGCTCGGGCAGCTAGTAGCCAGGTTCTCCACCTCGGCGGCAAGGCGCACCACACCGGCGTTGACGCTGTTGATGTAGGTAGTGAATGGTGCCTGGTAGGCCGTCGCCGGGTAATTCAGGGCCTCGACGTAGATGGGAAGGTTCTTGTCTGATCGGGCATCGTTCGCGATGGAGTCGACTGCGTCGCCGAGGCCTCCTGATGCGTAGGTACGGCCACCATTGGCGCTTCCCGAGCCAGCGGGTTCATCTGTGCCACGCACGCCGATCAACCTCGAGAATGCGCACCTCGAAGCAGGCACTCATGCCGAGGCGGAGGTGGCGGACAGGCTAGCCATGAGACCAGGGCTGGCGATAGCGGCGATGACAATTCGAGTGATCTGAGCAGCTCCGCTCATGGCGTCTCGCTTCCGGATACGAGGCGTCCGTCGTATCGGAACACCTGCTTATCCCTTGAGACGCGAATCCCAGGGTCGCTATGACGCTGAGATTGCTGTTATTGCCGCAGGGCCAGCGTCAACCGGGTCGGGGTCGCGGGCATGAGACGGTGCAACCGGGTCAGGAACCCTGCACCGGGATGGTGAGCTCGATGATCGTGCCGAGGCCCTCGACCGAGCGCACCTCCGCCCGGCCGGACACCGCCTCCACCCGGTCGCGGAGGCCCTCGAGGCCACCGCCCGGCTCGATGCGCGCGCCGCCCTGGCCGTCATCCTTCACGATGACCGTGACCGTCGCGTCCGCTCGCGAGACCATGACGGTGCACGTGCGTGCCCGCGCGTGCTTGGCGGCGTTGGCGAGGGCTTCCGAGACGCAGTAGTAGATGGTCTCCTCGACCACCTCGGGAAGCCGCTCGGCGATGTCGACGCGGACCTCGACGGGTACGTGGCTCCGCAGTCCCAGCTCCTCGATCGCCGAACGGAGGTCGCCGTCGGTCAGCACGGTGGGGTGGATGCCGCGGGCGAGCTCCCGGAGCTCGCGGAGGGCGTCCGCGAGCTGCTCGGAGGCGCGCTGCAGGTCGCCCGCGAGCTCCTCGTCACCGTGCGCCTCGGCCTTGGACGTCGCGATGCGGAGGCTGATGGCCAACGACACGAGTTGCTGCTGGCTGCCGTCGTGCAGGTCGCGTTCCAGCTTCCGGCGGGCGAGGTAGCCCTCCTCGACGATGCGCAAGCGCGACTCCCGCAGCTCCTGGATGGTGCGCTCCAGCCTCCCGCGCAGCCGGTCGTTGTCGACCGAGAGCAGGAGGGCCGAGGAGACGGCGTCGAGCAGGCGGTCGTCCTGGCTGAGCGCCACATCGTGCTCGATCAGGGCGATCGGTCCCTGGTCGGAGTCGATCGCGAGCACCGAGCGTCCCGGCCGGTCGGTCAGGCCGGCTTCTGGCACCGGCTTGCCGTCGCTGGTCTGGTAGCTCTGCAGCGGTTCATCCCACCAGAACACGCGCAGGGATCCGTCGTGCAGCATCCGTGCGAGGCTCGACTCCCAGAGACCGCGGTCGACCTTGTCGCGCGCGACGATGACGAGGTCCGCCATCCGCGAGCGCAGTCCCCGCGCGTAGAGCACACCGCCGACGAACGCCGGAGGGATGAGCGCGATCGCGACCGGCGGGATGAACTGCAACCATCCGCTGTCCCAGCCGAACGCGAAGCTCAGCGAGTCCTGCACCGTGCCGTAGCACCAGAGCAGGATGGCGAGCGGCATCACGAAGGCCACCCGGCGGGCCGGGAGGGAGCTGGTGAACCAGCGGGCGATCAGGCGGGCCGCCACGGTCAGCATGAGGGCGAGGCCGACGAACCGCCACGCCAGCCCCAGCCAGTAGTCGGCCGTGTCGCTGGGGAGCACGGCGTACGGGTTCATCACGCAGCCGCACTCGGACGGCTCCGGCGACGAGAACAGCAGGGTGCCGCCGAGACGCACCGCGAAGGCGATCGAGATGGCCAGCAGGATGGCGCGGTCGAAACGCGCGACCAGCCTCCCCGTGGGGTAGCACAGCACGAGGAGCCCGACCAGCACCGCCCACAAGTCCGTCACGCCCTGCACCCATGGCCACACCCAGCCCCACTGACGGACCAACGGGTACCAGGCGCCCGCCGACCAGAAGAAGGCGGCTCCGACCATGAGCCAGCCGGGGATGGGGCTCCGCACGATCCGCCAGGCGATCACCGCGCAGACGACGTAGACGACCGCGACGGAGATGAAGACGATGGCCCAGCCGACGCCGGAGGGACGCGGCCCGTAGTCGCCGGTGATCGCGCTGAGCACCTGGGCCGTGACGTTCGACGCGATGGTGACGGTCACGGCGAGCGCGCGGAGGATCAGCCGGCCCGCACCTGGCCGTGCGGGGGCGATGCCCACGTCGCCGGTGCGCGCGACCTCCGGATGCGCCGGGAGCGCGGCATCCATGGGGTCAGGCGTCCCGGCCGAGGAAGCGCAGCACCGCGAGCACCCGCCGGTGGCCCTCGGCGGAATCCTCCACGCCCAGCTTCGCCATGATGTGCCCGATGTGGGATTCGACGGTGCGGAGGCTCAGGTGCAGTTCGCTCGCGATGCCGACGTTCGACTTGCCCTCCGCCATCAGCCGTAGAACATCGCGTTCTCGGGAAGAGAGCGACTCGACCGTCGCCTCCGATGACCGTGCGGTGACGAGCAACTGCACGACTTCCGGGTCGACCACCGAGCCGCCGCGTGCGACGGTGCGGACGGCGGTGACCAGGGTGTCGGCGTCGGCGACGCGGTCCTTGAGCAGGTATCCGGTGCCACTGCCGGCGCCCATCGCCCGGATCGCGTACGACGCGGTGGTGTACATGGAGAGAAGCAGGATGCCGGCGCGCGAACCGCTCGCACGCAGACGCTCCAGAGCGCGCAGGCCCTCGTCGGTGTGGGTGGGCGGCATCTTGATGTCGAGCACGATCGCGTCCACATCACCGTCGGCCGCGACGGCGCGCAGAAGTTCCTCGGCGGTGTCCACCGAGGCGACGACCTCCATACCGCCCGCGCGCAGGATCTGTCCGATCCCCTCGCGCAGCAGCACTGCATCGTCGGCGACGGCCACTCTGAGCGCGCGAGACTCTACAGTCTGTCCCCCGCTCACGCGCTTACCTTAGCAGGGTGCGGATCGCCTCACCGGTCAGCTCGTCTTTGTTGATGAAACCCTCCGCGCCGCTGTCGGCGACGCGCCTTCCGTAGTCGGTCGCCGACCGGCTCGACGTGAGCACGACGGCGGCGCCCGTCGCCCGCATCGCGGGCACGATATCGAAGCCGCTGGCGTCGGGCAGACCGACGTCGAGCAGCACGACGTCGGGGGCCAGGCGGCGGCTCAACTCGATGCCGCCGGCGGCGGTCGCACTGTCGCCGACCACCATGAAGCTCTCCAGGCGGAGCAGCTCCGCCGCCTGTTCGCGGAACCGCTCGTGGTCGTCGACGATCACAACGCGGAGGTACATGGCACCATCATCTCCGCACGCACCCCGAGGGTCATCCGTGCCTCCACGCAAACGGAATGAGGTGACCCCCCGGATGTGGGCCATCTGGGCCGGGGCCAGGATGTGAGACAACCTCAACGACCCGAACGTCGAGGTTCCCGCCGCTGGGCGGGACGAAGGTCCACCCGAGGAGATGGCGATGTCCACCGCGACCCGAACCGCCGACCCGACCGGCGCCGCAGCCGTCCGAACGGACGCGGCGACCGGGGCGGGCGCGGTGGACGGCCGTCACTCCGGGCGGGGCCGACGCGATGACGACGAGCTGCCCGTCGTCGTGATGGACCTTTCCCGCGCCGCTCGCCGCTTCCGCGACCTGCGCGCCGCCTTCCCCTGGGTTGACGTGCACTTCGACGTGAGCGCTCTCGCACATCCGGCTCTGCTCGCCACCGTCTCCGCCGAGGGCGCCGGCTTCACCGTGACCCACGACGCCGCCCTCCCTGCGCTGCGCCGCGTGGATGCGGACCTCGGCCGGGTGCTGCACGCCGCGCCCGGTGCGCGCTGGCTGCAGCGGCGTTCCGCCTGGGAGGCGGGGGTGCGCCGGTTCGTCGTCGACGACCCGGACGATCTCGACACCTTCGTCTCCGCACCGTCCGGTACGGCCGTGCTGCTCCGGGTCGACCCGGCCATCGCCGTTGCGGTCGCGCGGTACGCAGCGGCTCTCGGCGTCCGTGTCGCCGGCCTCTCCCTCCCCGTCGCACCGGACACGGCCGCCTCCGACCTGGTCACGTTGCTGCAGCGCGCCGTGCGTGCGAGCGCAGAGGTGTCCGCCGCGACCGGCCGCCGCCTCGAACTGCTCGACCTGGGCGACACGTTCTCCGACGGCACGGCGATCCGTCCGGCGGAGTGGCCGACGCTCGCCCGCACCATCCGCTCGCTCGTCGCCCCGGCGACCTCCCGCACCACCGTGCTGGCGACGGCCGGCCGCGCGCTCGTCGCCGATTGCATCACCGTCTCCGCCGGCGCGGCAGCACGCTTCGCCGACGGCCCGACGGCGAGCGCCTACATCGACGCGGGCTGCGAGGTGGTCGTGCTCCGCGACGGGATGCGCGACAGCCTGCTGTCCCGCCTGCCCCTCTTCCGCACGGCGCTGGCGCGCGAGGCACCCTCCGTGCGCCGCACCCCGCACGCTCGCGCGGGCGGACACCGCACGCTGCGCCCGTCGCGGGCGCGCTCGACCTGGTCCCCGGCCGGCTGACTCAACCCCTGACCGCCCGGCGACCGGCGGCGGGGATCACGGGAGGTTTCCTGTGGTCCCCGCCGGAATCGCCCGCGAGGTCGAGGCTTGCCCCGACCAGGGCTAGCCGCCCATGTGCCTGAAGACCACTCTCGTGCCGGCCGAGTCCGGGTCGCCGGTGTACAAGGCCAGAACGGTCGAGAACATCGAGTTCTCCGCGTAAATGGACTGGGTGGAGGTTCCGCCGACCGACACGTGGGGATCGCGCGTATCCGGGAAGAACTTCCACTGGGTCACACCGCTCACCGAAGGATGCTCGTATTCAGGCGCCTGAGGGAGGGGCGCACCGGAAATCGTCACGACACCATCCTTCGTGAAATCCAGGGTCGTCGGATGCGGACCATCGCTCACCCAGGTCCCGTACAGATCTCGCTCCGTGAACTCGACCGGACGCTGCAACCAGAACCAGGAACCGACCTCCCACGCGATGAACAGAAACGTGAGACCCAGAATCAACCACAGCAACCAGACGGGATTTCCCCGGCTCGACCCCCTCAATGTCGACATCATGGCAGTCTCACCGTTTCGGTCCACGTAATGTCCTGCCGGATCGTCTGATAGCCACCGAGGACGTCCTGGACGAATTTCATGGATGCGTACGGCCCAAGGTAGTAGGGGCCACCGGGCGCTTTGCTGGTTCCGGGGATACGGGTCGCTGATTCGACGTCGGTGTAGTTCCAGGCGTGAATGGTGACGGTTGCAGTGCCGTCACCATTCACCGTTGTCACGTCGTAGTCGTATGCGAATGACCCCATGAAAGCCTCCGGCAGGTTGCCTTTGCCCCCGAGACTTGTGATCGTCTCCAGGTCGCGCGGGAGATCTTCGCCTTGCGCGTCATAACGCCCCGTGTCGCGATAGTTTCCGTTAAGGATCTGTTCTTGAATGCTCGCCTTGACCTTGGCCACGCTGTCGCTCCGCACGAAGAGCTGCGTGAACGGATCACTCTCATCCCAGGCGAAGGTGCGCGGCCCCTTCCCGCTCACCCACGCCGCGACCATCCTCCACACCGATTCGTTCGCCTGGTCGATCAGGTTGCGGATGGATCCGAGGTCCGCCTCATTCGGCCCCTGCGTTCGACGTGGCGGCCCGCTCGGACTCGGATTGTCGATCGCACGCACTTTGACGTTGATGCCGCCGTCTTCCTCAGTGAGGTACGCGATCGCACTCCGAAAGGCGTCTCGCGCCTCGACGCGGTCCTCGTAGAGCGCCGTGAGACGTTCGAGCGCCTCGGCTTCCTCGACGACGGCTGCCGCTTTGCTCCGGGCCGCGATTTCGATCAGCTCCGCCATGCCCGGAGCATTTTTCGGGCCTTTGATCATCTCTGACGCTGCATTGATGGTCTGCCGTGCCGCTTCGAGTTGGTTCACCCAGACGCGTGCCTGATCCTTCACCGTCTCGTGCGCGTCACGATAGTCCCGGCAGGCGGTGAATGCGCCCCCGATCAGGGAATGCTTGGCAGCGATGTTGCTCTTCAACGCCTCGTGCGTTGCAGCCGCCGCCTCCCCGGCCTTTCCCTTCCAATGCTGCTTCACCGCCCACGCCGAATCGTTGATGACGGTGTGGGCGTTCTCCAGCTGTACCTGATCCCGCAGCAGTTGCTCCATCAGTTCGTCGATGCCCTCCGGGTTGCCGCAGCCCGGGTCCTCTTTTGTGAATTCCGCCATGATCGCTTACCTCACCCGGAAGGGAGCCATTGGATCCCCGGCATTGTTCATATCCGCCGCCGCCCGGCGATCCAGGGCAGCTTGTGCGTTCGCCGCCGCCGTCACGAGCTGATGCAGTGCGTCGACGTCGTCTGCCATCCCCGCGCTCATCGTCGTCCACCAGTCGCTCAGGGCAACCCGCGCGGTATCCACTGTGGGGTCGCCCACCCCGAGCACCGCCGGCAACAACCCGCTCGGCAGCGAACCGCGCACACCGGGGAGCGGCGACGCCCCATGCAGCACCGCATCCAGATCCAGACTGACTTCCATAGAGCACTCCATCCCGTCGCAGTGCAGGACCAGAGCGGTCCCCGCGACATGACGGACCTTAGCGGCCACCGCGCCATGGCCCGCTGATAGCGGTCAATCGCCGTATCCCACGGGGCACCGAGACAGCGGCGGGGACCACGGAGGTCTCCCCGTGGTCCCCGGCGGCCGAGCGGCCGCACGCGCGACCGTGACCGCTACACCAGCGAGTCGCGCCAGGCCGCGTGCAGCTGGGCGAACCGGCCGGTGCCCGCGATGAGGTCGTCGGGCGTGCCGTCCTCGACCACGCGGCCGTGCTCCATGACGAGCACCCGGTCGGCGATCGCGACGGTGGACAGACGGTGCGCGATGATCACGGCCGTGCGATCGGCGAGCAGCGTCTGCAGCGCCTCCTGCACCAGGCGCTCGCTCGGGATGTCGAGCGAGCTCGTCGCCTCGTCCAGGATGAGCACGGCCGGGTCCGCGAGGAACGCCCGCGCGAACGAGATCAGCTGCCGCTGTCCCGCGGAGACGCGGCCGCCGCGCTTGTTCACGTCGGTGTCGTAGCCGTTCGGCAGACCCTCGATGAACTCGTGCGCGCCGACGGCCTCCGCCGCCCGCACGATCTCGTCGCGCGTCGCATCCGGCTTGCCCAGGGCGATGTTGTCGGCGACCGAGCCGCTGAACAGGTACGCCTCCTGGGTGACCATCACGATCGCCCGGCGCAGATCCTTCGGGTGCAGATCCCGCAGGTCGACGCCGTCCAGCTTCACCGAACCCGCGGTGGGGTCGTAGAAACGCGAGATCAGCTTCGCCAGCGTCGACTTGCCCGCACCGGTCGAACCGACCAGCGCGACCGTCTGCCCGGCCGGGATGTCGAGCGTGAACTCCGGCAGGATGACGCGGTCCTTCTTGTAGGCGAACGAGACCTCGTCGAAGCTCACATGCCCCTGCGCCGACCACAGGTCGACCGGCTGCACCGGATCCGGAACGCTGGGCTCCTCCTCCAGGACGCCGGAGATCTTCTCCAGCGCCGCGGCGGCCGACTGGTAGGAGTTGTAGAACATCGCCATCTCCTCCATCGGGTCGAAGAAGCGACGCGTGTACAGCAGCACCGCGAGAAGCACGCCGATCGCCAGCTGCCCGTCGGCGACCCGGAAGCCGCCGACCAGCAGCACGACACCGACCGTCACGTTGCCGATCATCACGAGGCCCGGGTCGAAGATCCCGAACAGCTGGATGACGCGGGCGTTCACATCCCGGTACTCCTCGACCAGGCCGCCGAAGTCCTTCTCGTTGCGCTTCTCCTTGCGGAACGCCTTGACCGCGCGGATGCCGGTCATGGTCTCCACGAAGTGCACGATCAGCTTCGCCGACGCGACCCGCGAGATGCGGAACAGCACCTGCGAGCGCTTCTGGAACCACCGCGTCAGCAGGTACAGCGGCACGAGCGACACCAGCAGCACGACACCGCTGATCCAGTCGATCGAGAACAGCGCGATCGCGATGAACAGCATGTACAGGAAGCCCTGGACCAGCTGGTTGATGCCCGAGTCGAGCAGCTCCCGGATGGAGTCCAGGTCGCTCGTCTGGCGCGAGATGATCCGGCCGGACGTGTACGACTCGTGGAACTCGAGCGACAGCTTCTGCGTGTGCAGGAACACCCGCTTGCGCAGGTCGAGCAGGATGGCCTGGCTGATCCGCGCGCTCAGCACCGTGTACCAGGCGATGAGCACCGCGCCGATCACACCGGTGATCAGGTAGGCGAGACCGGCGGCCGCCAGCGGGAACCAGTCCTGCTTCAGCAGGGCCGGCAGGCCGTTGTCGATGCCGAACGCGATGATCGCGGGGCCTGCCACCTGGGCGGCCGTGCTCACGACGACCACGACGGCCGTCAGCGCCAGCCGCATCCGCAGCGGGTGCAGCAGCGAACCCAGCAGGTGCAGCGAACGGCGCCGCACCTGCCGGCTCTCCTCCTTGCTGAGGTCGTTGCGCTCTTCGCCTTCGACGCCCAGGACGGTCGTGGTGCTCACAGGTTCACCTCCTCGAGGATCTCTTCGTTCTGTTCGTCCTCCAGGCTGGAGATGACGAAGCGGTAGTGCTCGCTGCTGGCGAGCAGGTCGTGGTGGGTACCCACCGCGGTGACGCGGCCGTCCTCCAGCAGGGCCACCCGGTCGGCGAGCATCACGGTGGACGGGCGGTGCGCGACGATCAGGGCCGTGGTCGAGGCGAGCACCCGGCGCAGCGCGGCCTCGACGAGCGCCTCGGTGTCGACGTCGAGCGCCGACAGCGGGTCGTCGAGCACCAGGATGCTGGGGTTCGCGGCGACGGCGCGCGCGAGCGCGAGCCGCTGTCGCTGACCGCCGGACAGGCTGAGCCCCTCCTCGCCGACCTTCGTCTCGACGCCCTCGGGGAGGTCGTAGACGAAGCCCGCCTGCGCCACCTCGAGAGCCTCGGTGAGCACGCGCTCGGCCTCCGCCGAGGCGGGGTCGAGGTCGTCGCGGCCGAGCAGGACGTTGTCGCGCACGGACGCCGAGAACAGGGTCGCATCCTCGAACGCCATGGCGATCGCCTTGCGCAGGTCGTAGCGGGTGAGGTCGCGCACATCCACGCCGTCCACCTTCACCGCGCCGCCGGTCACGTCGTACAGCCGTGTCGTCAGGGCGGTCAGGGTCGACTTGCCGGAGCCGGTCAGGCCGACCAGGGCCATCGTCTCCCCCGGGCGGACCGTCAGGCGGATGCCGTCGAGCAGGTCCGGGAAGCGCTCCGGCGAGTCCTGGTACCGGAAGTGCACGTCGTCGAAGACGAGCTCTCCCCGCGGCTCGGCGATGCGCTTGGGCTGGGCGGGGTCGGTGATCGTGTTGACCTCGTCCATCACCTCGAAGTAGCGGTCCGCCGCCGTGCGGGTGTCGAAGGTCATCGACAGCAGGAAGCCGATCGACTCCACGGGGAACCGCAGGACGGTCGCCGTGGCGAAGAACGCGACGAGCTCGCCGACCGACAGCTGGCCCTGCGCCGACAGCCAGACCCCGACGACGAGGCAGATGCCGAACGCGACGTCCGGGACCAGCAGCAGCCAGAGCCAGATGCCGGCGATGGCCTTCGCCTTCTCGATCTCGGTGCCGCGCAGCTCCTCCGCGCGCGACTCGAAGGTCTTCAGCGCGTGCTTGCCGCGCCCGAACGCCTTCAGCACACGGATGCCGTGCACCGACTCCTCGACCGCCGTCGCCAGGTCGCCCGCCTGGTCCTGACTGCGCCGCGCGATGACCGAGTACTTGTTCTCGAACACGAACCCGTAGATCCACAGCGGGATGGAGCACACCAGGAAGATGAGCCCCAGGATCCAGTTCCACCCGATCAGGATCGCGAACCCGACCACGATCGTGACGACATTGACCACCAGCAGCACGATGCCGAACGACAGCCACCGACGGATCATGCTGAGGTCGCTGACCGCGCGCGACAGGAGCTGACCGCTCGGCCAGCGGTCGTGGAACGCGACCGGGAGATCCTGCAACTGCGCGTACAGCGCGTTGCGCATCTTCGCCTCGACGTGAGTTCCAGGGGTCAGCACGAACCAGCGCCGCAGCGAGATGAACACCGCTTCGGCAGCGCCCAGCCCGACCACGAGCAGCGCAGCAGGCCACACGGCCGACGGGTCACCCGTCGACAGCGGGCCGTCGACCAGCCAGCGGAGCACCTGCGGGATGCTCAGCGCGACGAGGCTGGCCAGCAGCGCGGCCACCATGCCCAGGATGATGCGGGGCGCGGCGGACTTGGCGAACGGGAGGATGCGCAGCAGGATGCGCGCGGTGCTCTTCCGCTTCGCGGTGGTCTTCGGAGTCTGAGTGTTCGGAGTCTGGGCGACAGACATGGATGATCCGTTTTCTGTGAGTGTCCGACGTCATGGAGCCGGCGGCGAGCACGCGGAGGAGTCGCCGAAGACACGCCGACGATGGCGGGTCTTGTGGTGGGGATGCGAGGAGCGTCCGCGGACGCTCCCGGTGTCGTGCGCGGCGGCGCGCGGCGAGGGGCGGGGAGCTACCGCCCGGACGGTCGGGCGTCGGCCGCGAGGGCGGCGACGAACCCGGGCACGGTGGTCTTTCGTGCGGTCTCGATCGTCGTCATGGCGTCCTCCCAGCCTCGATGTACACGTCCGTTTTGCCGCGACAAGGCAGCCCTACAGCATATTGCCAGGTTCTCGACGAACGCAAGAGTTTTTCTCACATCCCAGTGGAGGGTCGGCCTGTCGGAGGCGCCGGGTACGGTGGCCGCATGCGCAGAGGGGCCGTTTTCGTGCTGTGCCTGGTGCAGTTCGTCGACGTCCTCGGCGTGACCAGTGCGACCACGGCGATTCCTGCCATCCTGAGCGGTCTGGGCGCGCCGGAATCCGCGGCCGGACCCCTGGCGACGGTCTACGCCATGTTCTTCGGCGGCCTCCTCATCCTGGGCGCGCGGCTGGGCGATCGTTTCGGACATCGACGCGTTCTGCTTGTGGGCATCGGCATGTTCGGCGCTGTCTCCGTGTTGGGCGGTACAGCTGCGGTCTGGCATCAGGGAGCCCTGGCCGTCGTCCTCGTCGGCCGGGCGCTGCAGGGTGCCGCCGCCGCGTTGTCCGTCCCTTCGGCGCTGCGGCTGCTGCTCTCGGCGACGCCAGAGGCGCCGCGGCGCAGGGGCGCCCTCGCGGCGTGGAGCGCCACAGGAGCGGCGGCGGGCGCATCCGGCTTCCTGGTCGGTGGCCTGCTGGTGCAAGCGTTCGGGTGGCCGGCCGTCTTCTGGGTCAACCTTCCGCTCGCCTGCGCGCTGACGATCGGCACCCTCGCCACGGTGACGGGTGCGCGCGAGCGCACCGACGAGGAGCCGGTCGATGCCCTGGGCGCCGCCCTGCTCATCCTCACGGTCATGGCCGTCATCGCCGGCGCGGCCTGGATCGAGCAACCCGCCACCCGGGTGATCGGCGTCGCGACGGTCGGCGCCGGCGTCGTCCTCGCCGTGCTCCTCGGCATCCGGCTGCACACCGCCCGCGCACCCCTCATCCCCGCAGCCGCCTTCCGGTCGCGCCCGCTGCGGCAGGGCACCCTGCTGTCGTTCGTCAACACCGCGACCACCAGCTCGACGGCCGTTCTGGCCACGTTGTTCTTGCAGGAACGGCTCGGAATCGACCCGATCGCCTCCGGACTGACACTGATGGCGCTGAGTGTCGCCGTCATCCTCACCTCGACTAGCACGCGCCCGTTGCTGAAACGGCTGAGCGCTTACGCCGTATGCGGGATGGGCATCGCGGCGATCGCCCTCGGCTGCCTGCTGATGGCGCTGACCGTCGGCACGTGGTGGGGCGTCTTCGTCGGCGTGGCGCTGGCAGGCGCAGGGCTGGGCCTGTCGTCGGTCGCCGCGACGACGATCGGCACGACGGTGCCCGACGAACTCGCCGGCAGCGCAAGCGGCATCCTCAACACCGGAGCCCAGCTCGGAACCGCACTCGGCACCTCCGCGCTGGTGCTCGTGGCCTCGGTTGCGGGCGTCGGTGCGGGATGGGCGGCCGCGGCCCTCCTCGCTGCGGCGACCGCGGCGTGGTGCGCCCTGCCGGCTCCACTCGGAGCGCGCCGGGAGTCGCTGGAGGGAGTCAGCGGATCCGGATCGACAGGCAGGTGACGCATCCCTCGAGCTTCTCGAACTCGGAGATGTCGACCTGGATGACGGTGTAGCCGAGGTCCTCGACGAGCGCCACCGACTGCGGGGCGGACGACGACATCAGCACTGTGTCGTCCGAGAGCACGACGACCGCCGTGCCGTGGGCCTCGGGAACCGGGAGGAAACGCTCGAAGACGCGCGGTTCGTCCACGATCGGCTCGTAGCCGATGACCGTGCCGTCGGGCAGGGCGGTCACGGCCGTCTTCAGGTGCAGCGCCTTGGTGATCGGGACGGCGACGACGGTGTATCCGAGAGGCGCCACGAGAGCGCGCAGCTGACGGATGCCCTCGGCGTTGGTCCGCCCCCCGCGGCCGACGTAGACCGTCGAGCCGACCTTGAGGACGTCGCCGCCGTCGAGCGTCCCCGGCGCCTCGATGCGCTCGAGGTGCAGCCCCTGCGCACGGAGCGCGGCCTCGGTGCCGACGACCTCCGCGCGGCGCGACTCGGCGCCGGGCAGCGTGATCACGGCGGTGTCGCCGAAGACGACGGCGGTGTCCTCCACGAAGACCGAGTCGGCCAGGGTGTCAGCACTCGTGACCTCGACGGTCTGCCAGCCGGCTTCGGAGAGAGCTGCGACGTAGGCGTCCCACTGCGCGTCCGCGCGCTCCGCATCCACCGGCTCACGGTCGATGTGCGTCACCAGGCCCTCGGCGAGGTTGCCGGCGGGGATGCGGACCAGCGCGACCTTGCGGTCCGTCTCGAACCGGCTGCGGGTGCCCTCGACGACGCGGAACAGCCAGCGGCCGAACGTCGGGGTGAGCGCGGTGACGGCGACGGCGTAGAGCAGGTTGATCCCCAGCAGGGTGCCGAGCACGGCGGCGATCAGGTCGCCGCTGAACGGCGAGCCGCCCGAGGTGGCGCTCAGGATGGTCCCGACCACGGGCGCGAGCACACCGGCCAGCACGCCCGCGATCAGAGCCGTCCACCACCGGTCGAACGCGCCGACGAAACCCGCCACCCAGAGCAGGACGAAGGCGATGACGCTAGTCAGCGAGAAGTAGTTGCTGACAGCGACGATCAACGCCCCGGACAGAGCCGACGACCCGGCGAGGCTCCCCACGTAGAACGCGGCGATCATCGCCGCGTGAACGACGAGGACCACCACGAGGGCAGCGACAAGGGATGCGATGAGCCGGCGGCCCCAGGAAGACGTCATGGGTTCCAACCTAGCGGAGCGCTGCTATGCGTTCGCTGGCTCCCGGAGGCGGTCGAGCGCGAGCTCCTCCGCGGCCTGCAGCGTGGTGACACCGCGCTGGTCGGCGGCCCGGAAGATCTCCGCGACCGTGTCGCCGATCCGCTCGACCCGCTCCTGCGTGGCCTCGGCGGTCACACCGGTCTCGCCCGCCATCGACAGGAAGATCACCCCGCCCGCGTTGACGACGAAGTCCGGCGCCCAGAGGATGCCGCGTGCGGCCAGACGCTCCGCTCCGGAGCGGTACGCGAGCTGGTTGTTCGCGGGGCCGACGACCGCGGCGACCCGGAGCTCGTCGATCACCCGGTCGGTCAGCACTCCTCCGACACCGGCGGGGACGAAGACATCGCCCTCGACGCGGTGGGCCTGGTCCGGCTTCACCCAGGTGGCGCCGAGCGCGTCGGCGAGGGCGCGCTTCGCGGGGTTCACGTCCGTGACGGTCAGCACGGCGCCCTCGCTGGCGAGGCGCATCGCGATGAGCGATCCCACGTGGCCGAGGCCGAGCACGATCACGTGGCGGCCGCTGACATCCCGGCTGCCGAACGCCCGCTCCATGGTGGCCTGCAGACCGGCGTACACACCGGCGGCGGTCGCGTCGCTGGGCTCGCCGACGCCGCCCTCCGACGGCGGGAGGCCGCAGACGTGGGCGGTGCGCGTGCCGACGACGGACATGTCCTCGGCGCTCGTTCCGACATCCTCTGCGGTCATGTAGCTGCCGCCGAGCGTCTCGACGGCGTCGCCGAGGTCGAGCATGACCTCGTAGCGCTCGGTCGGCGTGAGCACCGTGCCGCGCGGCAGGTAGACGACGGCCTTGCCACCGCCGCGGTGGAGACCTGCCGCGGCGTTCTTGAGGGTCATCCCCTCGGCCAGCCGCAGCGAGTCGGCAACCGCCTCCTGCCAGGAGTCGTACGTCCAGACCCGACATCCGCCGAGGGCCGGCCCGAGGACGGTGGAGTGGACCGCGATGCTGATGGTGAGGCCGCTCCGCCTCCCCCTCACCACGTGCAGTGTTTCGTGCGGCAGGTCTGCGGGCAGGACGGACATCGGTGTCTCCTCGTGGGATCGCGGTGAAAATGTGTGACGGTCTTGTGGACCGCCGTCCATTCTCCCGCGACCGGGCCCCGGAGGCAACGTCGCCGCGCGTTCTCCTAGTGGAAGAAGTGCCGCTCGCCGGTGAAGTACATGGTGACTCCTGCTGCCTTCGCCGCCGCGATCACATCCTCGTCGCGAATGCTGCCGCCCGGCTGCACGATCGCGCGGACGCCCGCGTCGATGAGGATCTGCGGGCCGTCGGCGAACGGGAAGAACGCGTCGGATGCGGCCACGGATCCGGCCGCCCGCTCCCCCGCCCGGCTGACCGCCAGGGTGCACGAGTCCACGCGGTTGACCTGACCCATCCCGACCCCGACGGATGCGCCGTCGTGGGCAAGCAGGATGGCGTTCGACTTCACCGCGCGGCACGCCTTCCAGGCGAACTCGAGATCCGCACGGGTCGCCGCGTCGGCCTCCTCGCCGGCGACCAGGGTCCATCCGTCGGAAGAGAACTCATCGAAGCGGTCGGAGTCCTGCACGAGCACGCCACCCGAGATCTGGCGGAACTCGGTCAGCGCGCGGGCGTACCCCTCGGGCAGCTGCAGGATGCGGAGGTTCTTCTTCGTCTGCAGGAGTTCCAGCGCCTCCGGCTCGTAGCCCGGGGCGATCAGCACCTCGGTGAAGATGCCCTTCACCGTCTCCGCCATGGCGAGGGTGACCGTGCGGTTGGCCGCGATCACGCCGCCGTACGCCGACACCGGGTCGCACTCATGCGCCTTGCGATGCGCCTCGGCGATGTCGTCCGCGACGGCGATTCCGCAGGGGTTCGCGTGCTTGATGATGGCGACGGCCGGCTCGCGGAAGTCGTAGGCGCTGCGCAGGGCGGCATCCGCATCCACGTAGTTGTTGTACGACATCTCCTTGCCGCCGAGCTGGGTCGCCTGGGCGATGCCGGTGCCCTTCGGGTCGGCGTAGAGGGCGGCCGCCTGGTGCGAGTTCTCGCCGTAGCGGAGGGTCTGCTTGAGCTCGGCACGCGCCTCCCAGCGCTCGGGGAAGTCGTCGGTGGAGGGGGCTTCACCCGCAAACCAGGCGGCGACGGCGCCGTCGTAGGCGGCCGTGTGCGCGAACGCCTTCGATGCGAGCTCCCGGCGCTGGTCGAAGGTCGTGCCGCCGGCGGCGACGGCCTCCACGATGCCGTCGTAGTCGGAGGGCGACACCACGATCGCCACGTTCGCGTGGTTCTTCGCGGCGGCGCGCACCATGGCCGGGCCGCCGATGTCGATCTGCTCGACGACGTCGTTGCCGATCGCGCCGGAAGCCACCGTCTCGACGAACGGGTAGAGGTTGACGACGACGAGCTCGAACGGCTCGATGCCGAGATCCTTGAGCTGCTCCTCGTGCGACGCCAGCCGGAGGTCGGCGAGGAGTCCCGAGTGGATGGCCGGGTGCAGCGTCTTCACACGCCCGTCGAGCGACTCCGGGAACCCGGTGACGCTGGCGACATCGGTCACCGCGTGACCGGCGTCGCGGATCGTCTGCGCCGTCGAGCCGGTCGAGACGATCTCCACGCCGGCCGCGGCGAGCGCGGACGCCAGGTCGAGCAGTCCGGTCTTGTCGCTGACCGAGATCAGAGCGCGGCGGATCGGGACGAGATCCCGCTCGCGGTACAGGCTGGCGTCGTGACGGGGTCCGCTCATGCTCGGGCAAGCTCCTCGAGGTCGATGTGTCCGTTGGCGATGTCGAGCACGGCGTCGATGAGCAGCCGTCGCTCCACAGGTTTGATGCGCTCGTGGAGGGCGGCCTCGGTGTCGCCCGGTTCCACCTCCACGCGCTCCTGGCTGATGATGGGGCCGGCATCCACACCGTTGTCGACGACGATCAGGCTCGCCCCGGTCTGCGTCACGCCGGCGGCGAGAGCGTCGCGGACCGCATGCGCGCCGGGGAACTCGGGCAGGTACGCGGGGTGCGTGTTGATGAGCCGCGGCGACAACGCCTCGACCACCCGCGGCGGCACCAGGCGCATGAAGCCGGACAGGATGGTCAGGTCGGGCTCCCACTGCCGGATCTGCTCGAGCAGGGCGTCGCCCCACTCCTCCCGGCTCGGATACGACGTGAAGGGCACCGTGAAGGTCGGGATGCCGAAGCGCTCCGCGTGCTCGAAGCCGTCCGCATCGCGGTCGGCGCCGACGGCGACGACGCGGGCGGGGAACTCGGCGTCCTCCGAGGCCTCCAGCAGGGCACGCAGGTTGGAGCCGCCACCGGAGATCAGCACCACGATCGAGAGCACGCCACCAGCCTAGCGGCGTGAGACGACCGGTTCCGTCACCGGCGGCCGCGGCCGGCTGCGGCCAGCCCGATCGCCGCGGCGACGGCGACCTCCGCGGCCGCCAGCGCGCCGACCAGCCACGGGTTCGGTCCGACGTCGTGCAGGCGCCCCGGGCCGAGGGCGCCGGACGACCACCACGCGAGGAGCCCCAGCTCGATCCCGGCGACCGCACCGATCCCGAGCGCGGTCAGCAGCAGGGCCTGCAGGCCGTCGAGCCCGCGAACCTCCGTCCGCGAGCGGACGAGGACACCGGAGACGAAGCCCGCGAGGATCGGGACGACGACGCCGACCAGCCCGAAGCTCCAGCCGCCGGCCGGGATGATGCCGAAGAGCGGCAACCCCGGCAACGGCCCCAGCGCGGTACTGATCGGGCTCACCGACGACCCGGTGCCGAGGGCAAAGCCGGGGCCTACCAGCCACGACGCCATCCACACCACGACGTTCGGGATGACGGCGAGCTGCCCGATGGTCAGGGCCGCTCCCCCGGCGACACCGGTCTGCAGCTGCTCGTAGAGACTGATGATCGTCCCGTAATTGCCGAAGATCAGCAGCGCGACCACCAGAGCGGCCACGCCGATCACGATGGCGGTCGCCGCCGTCCCGGCGCGCAGTGCGGCGCCGGCGCCGGTGCGCAGGGCGCCGGGGATCGGCAGGGTCGCGGTCCGAAGAACGGAGAGGACGGCCGGCGCGGCTGCCCTCCCCGACGAGGAGCCGCCGATGTCGCCGTCGAGCGCGCCCGTCGCATCCCGATCCGGCGACGCGGTCGCGGCAGCCGTCTCGGCGGGCGCCCCGCCACGCAGCGCGGCGAAGCCGAATCCGGCGGCGATCCCCACCCCGTAGACGAAGGGCGGCAGGATGACCCCCTGCCAGATGGACGGCTGCGCGACCGGCGAACCCGCGGTCAGGACCACCAGTGTCGAGATGACCGCGAAGGCCGCGAGGGCCGTCACTGCACCGACGAGACGCTGATCCGTCTCCGCTGCACGCATCCCGGTCCGAACGCCCAGCCCAGCGGTCAGAGCGGCGAACCCGAGCAGCGCGATGGTCACCTGGAACGGCACGGCCGCACCCGGCAGGCCGAGCTGCGCGACCGTCTGCGGGTCGAGCGCGATGGTCAGGTTGACGCCGTGGCCGACCAGCCAGATGTCGGCGGCGGACCGCCACACCACCGTGAAGTCGGCGCCGAGCTGGTACTGCGCCGCCCAGAGGATCGTGATCGGGACGAGGCAGATCCCGATGCCGATGGCGGCGACGATGAGCGCCTCCAGCGCGGCGAGCAGGGCGACGGTTGTGCGACTCATGACCGAACGGAGCCTACCGGCGCGCACGCGGCGCGGAGGGCCGACACTTCGGCGCTCAGGAGACCGTGACCACCGGCGTCTCGTCGTCGGCCTGCTCCGGCACGGTGATGACCGGCCGCTGCACCAGTTCGAGGATCGCGACGACCAGCGCCGCCAGCACCAGCGTCCAGATGATCAGAGCCGGTGTGAGCGGGCGGACGAACAGCACGACGGCGGCGGCGATCACCGCTACGGCCGCGCGGAGCAGCGTGCGCTGGGCGTACATCCACTCGCCCGCCCGGCCGGTCGTGATGCCGTGACGCTCCGCCGACTGGCGCACCCAGGCGACACCGTCGCCGAAAAAACCGCGCAGCCTTCGGGGAACGGCGAACGGGCCGGAGAACCACCCGACCACGGCGACAGCGATCGCGAGGACGAGGACGGCGACCGCAGTCGCGATCATCGCGTCCGTCACCGTCGAGAACAGCGTCTGCGCCAATCCCGAGGGCACCAACGACGGAGAGACCGAGGAGACGAAGACGAGCCGGCCGATGCCGATCGCGGCCAGCGTGATGCCCATGGCGAGACCCAGCGCGACCGCAGCCCAGATCAGAGCGAGGGCACGACGGCGGGCGACGACGACACCGAGCGCCAGCAGTCCGATCGCGACCCACGGCAGCCACGCCCCGGCAGCCACCGCCAGGCCGTAGAAGAGCTGCAGCGTCGGGATGGACGAGTTCTGTGCGACGGTGATGGTCCGATCCACGGAGGGGATCTGCGCCGCGAACGTGACCCCCTGATCCAGCAGGAGCTGTTTCACCCGGTCGATGATCGGGGCGAGCTGGATGCCGACGGAACCGTCGGACCCCACGGTAATGGCCGCCTTCGGGTCGTTCTGCATCGTCGCGATCAACTGGTCGTGACTCGTCCGGAGCGCCTGCTGCCAGACCTGCGCGAACGCGTCGGAGGCGACGAAGCGCTGGACGGTCGAGCGCAGCAACGACTCGACGCCTTGCGCGAGCGGACCTTTCAGCGACTCCAGGGCCTTGGTGGCGACCGGACCGGTGCCCAGGTCGGTGATGCCGTCGATCACCTGCGACGTGAGCTGATCGATGTCGACATTGTCCTGCACGGCCTTCACGGCCTCGTCGGTCACGAACGCCTGGACGCCCGGGTCGTGCGCAAGTGGCGCGTATGTCGCGACGAACGAGTCGGTGTCCGTCAATTGGACCTTCGCCCAGGACGCGACCACCGCGACGGGCGCGAGGATGGCACCGAGGACGATCAGGACGGTCGCCAGCAGGGTCCAGGCCCAGCTGCGCGGGCGCTTCGTCGGCGGCAACGGTGCGATCGGCACCGTGTCGATCGAGGGGTCGCCGCTCTGCATCCGGAGCGCGGCGTTCTCCTCCTCCAGAGCTGCGATGCGCTGCAGCAGCTCGGTGTTCGTCGGACGAGCCATCAGCGTCTCCTTCCGGCACGGTGCGCTCACTGTAGCGCCGCGGTCACCGTGTGCGGCAGGGAGTACCTGAACGGGATGACGCGGGCCGGAAACAGCGAAGGCCGGGACCTCCCGGTCCCGGCCTTCGCGGTGGTGCGTCTCGCGATTACAGCGCGGCGTAGACCTCGCGCAGCAGCTCCGCCGTCTCGGACGGCGTCTTGCCGACCTTGACGCCCGCAGCCTCCAGCGCCTCCTTCTTGGCCTGGGCGGTGCCCGCCGAGCCCGACACGATGGCGCCGGCGTGGCCCATGGTCTTGCCCTCGGGAGCCGTGAAGCCCGCGACGTAGCCGACGACCGGCTTGGTCACGTTCGCCTTGATGAAGTCCGCGGCGCGCTCCTCGGCGTCGCCGCCGATCTCGCCGATCATCACGATGGCCTTCGTCTCCGGGTCGGCCTCGAACGCGGCGAGCGCGTCGATGTGCGTGGTGCCGATGACGGGGTCTCCGCCGATGCCGATGGCGGTCGAGAAGCCGAGGTCGCGCAGCTCGTACATCATCTGGTAGGTCAGCGTGCCCGACTTCGAGACGAGGCCGATCGGGCCCTTGCCGGTGATGGTCGCCGGGGTGATCCCCACCAGCGACTCGCCGGGCGTGATGATTCCGGGGCAGTTCGGGCCGATGATCCGGGTCTTGTTGCCCTTCTCCTTGGCGTAGGCCCACGCCTCTGCGGAGTCCTGCACCGGGATGCCCTCGGTGATCACGACGAGCAGCGGGATCTCGGCGTCGATGGCCTCCACCATCGCGTCCTTCGCGAACGCCGGCGGCACGAAGATGATCGACACATCTGCGCCGGTCTTCTCGATGGCCTCGACGACCGTGCCGAACACGGGGAGCTCGACATCGCCGTGGGTGACGGTCGTGCCGGCCTTACGGGCGTTGACACCGCCGACCACCTGGGTGCCGGCCTTCAGCATGAGGGCGGTGTGCTTGGTGCCCTCACCGCCGGTGATGCCCTGGACGATGACCTTGGAGTCCTTGTTGAGGAAGATAGACATTCTCGTTCGTCCTTCGCTTACTTCGCGGCCAGCTCGGCGGCCTTGTCGGCGCCCTCGTCCATGGTGAGTGCGAGGGTGACCAGCGGGTGGTTCGCCTCGGTCAGGATGCGGCGCCCCTCGTCGACGTTGTTGCCGTCGAGGCGCACGACCAGCGGCTTGTTCGCCTCGTCGCCGAGGATCTCCAGCGCCTTCACGATGCCGTTGGCGACCGCGTCGCACGCGGTGATCCCGCCGAAGACGTTCACGAACACGCTCTTCACCTGCGGGTCGTTGAGGATGACGTCGAGACCCGCCGCCATCACCTCGGCGGATGCGCCGCCGCCGATGTCGAGGAAGTTCGCCGGCTTGACGCCCTGGTGCTTCTCGCCGGCGTAGGCGACGACGTCCAGGGTCGACATGACGAGTCCGGCGCCGTTGCCGATGATGCCCACCTGGCCGTCGAGCTTGACGTAGTTGAGGTTCGCCGCCTTGGCCTTGGCCTCCAGCGGGTCGGCCGCGTCCTTGTCCTCGAGGGCCTCGTGGTCGGGGTGACGGAAGTCCGCGTTCTCGTCGAGGGAGACCTTGCCGTCGAGCGCGATGATGTCGCCCTCCTCGGTGAGGACGAGCGGGTTCACCTCGACGAGGGTCGCGTCCTCGCCGGTGTAGACCTCGTAGAGCTTCACGAAGACATCGGCGACCTTCTCGACCAGGTCCTCCGGGAATCCGGCGGCCCGTGCGATCTCGACGGCCTTCGCGTGGTCGATGCCGCCGCGCGGGTCGACCTCGACGCGGGCGAGCGCCTCCGGCTTCTCCACGGCGAGCTGCTCGATCTCCATACCGCCCTCGACGCTGGTCAGCGAGAGGTAGGAGCGGTTGGCGCGGTCGAGGAGCACCGAGAAGTAGAACTCGCGGGCGATGCGGGCGCCGCCGGCGACCATGACACGACGGACGACGTGGCCCTTGATGTCGAGTCCGAGGATGGCCCGGGCCGCTGCCTCCGCCTCATCGGCGTTCTTCGCGACCTTGACACCGCCGGCCTTTCCGCGACCACCGGTCTTGACCTGCGCCTTGACGACGGTCACGCCGCCCAGCTTCTCGGCAGCCGCACGCACCTCCTCGGGGGTGTCGGCGACGATGCCCGGAAGCACCGGGACCCCGTACTTCTCAAACAGGTCTCTGGCCTGGTACTCGTATAGATCCACGGTTATCCAATCCGCTGGTGTTCCGGTGCGCTCGTGGCTGCCGGCTGATTTCTCCTGACGGTCCGGCGCGAGAATAGCTCGACGCCGAGATAAATTCGCCAGGAAGAACTTTAGACCCTTCCCCTGAACGGGCCGAAACCGGCCGAGGTGTTCACAGGTCCTCGGCGAACGCCGTTGTCCACCGATCCGCCGACGGCGGCCCCGCGGAGCCGACGTCGCCGCGACGGTGGAGGCATGACTCATCGACCTTTCACCCTGATCTCCGCTGTATGCCTCGCGGGGCTGGCCGTCTTCCTCGGCGTCCTCCATGGAGCGCTCACCTCCGCTGCCGGGCCTGCGCGCGCCCTCGTGGGCGACGGCCACGGTCCCGGCTACCAGTCCCCCGACGGCTGGTGGCTGGGCGCCTACCATTTCGACGACGGCGCACTCGGCTTCTGCCTGAATCCCGGCAAGGTGGCACCGGTCGGCCTCCAGTACAGCTACGCGGACCCCGCCGGAATGGGCTGGTGGACGCCGGAGCAGTCGGCGATGTTCGCCTACTTCGCCCGCACCTGGGCGGGAAGCAGCGACCGCCTCACCGCTGCCTCGGGGCAGCTGGCGACATGGATGTACGCCGGGATGTCCGAACCAGAGGCCCGAGAGCACGCGGCACGGGCGGGCGCCGACAGCGACCGCGTCTACGCGCGGGCGGTCGAGATGCTGGCCGAGGCCCGAAGCCGCGCCTCGACTGGGGTGCGCGTCGCCGTGGTCGTCGAACTCGCCGAGACGGGAGCCGGCCGCGTACGCGTCGAACTGACCGTGGACCGCATCGCCGGCCCGGAGCTGCTCCCCAGCGGCGCTCATCCCGTGTCGGTGGCCCTCACGGGTGCCACCTTCGACGACGGCGGGAGCACCGGCACCATTCGGTCGGGGACCGATGTCGCCATCCGGCCGACCGGATCGGAGGCCAGCGTCGCCGTGAGCGCCACGGCGAAGACGGGCGAACTCCCTTACGGCAACCGGATCACCGTCGCTCTGCCGACGACGGACGCACAGGCCGTGCTGATCGCGGAACCGTCCACGGCGAATGCGCAGGCCGAGGCGCACGCGACCGGCCCGTCACCGCTGCCGTTCCAGCCGCAGGTGGGTACACGCACGTCCCTGGCCGAGGCGCATCCGGGTGCCGCGATCGCCGACCACCTCACCGTGAGCGTCGCCGAGGGCGATGGCCTGCTTCCGACCTGGGGCGTTCGCGCCAGCGATGACGGTTTCACCGCCATCACAGCGGTCGTCGAGAGCACGCTGCACGGGCCGTTCGCCGAACCTATCTCCCACGCTCCCGCGCCGCCGCCGGACTCGCCCACGGTCTGCACGGTCGAGACGGTGATCGACGGCGTCGGCGAATACACCACGCCGAGCTGCACGCTCCCGGCCGACGGCTACTACGTCTGGACCGAACGCATCGACCCGGCGCGCACCGATCCCGATGCGGGCGGAGCACGGGTGCACCCGTGGACGTCCGAGTTCGGCATCGCCACCGAGATCACCCGGGCGCAGACTCCCGTCGTCCCCGTGCCGGACATCGAGCCCGCCCTGACTCAGACGAGATTGGCCGACACGGGCACGGACACGCTGGTGCCGGCACTCTGGGGCTCCGGGACCAGCGTCGCAGGTGTGCTTCTGCTGATCGCCGGGCGACTGCGTACCCGCGGAGTTCGTCGGCCACGAGGGAGACTCGCGGCTCTCGAGGGAGCGGTCCTCGACCCCGAGTCGGTCGGCCGCCCCGGTAGGCCGCCGCGCGTCACCGGCCGACGGAACCTGCGGCCGCGGCGCGCCCGCTCCACCTGGGTAGCACCGTGAGCAGCACGCAACTCTCACTCTCCGGTCACTCGCAGGAGCCGACGACAGGATGTCCGGGTGCGCAGAAATCCCCGCAATCGGCCCGTCGAGGTCGAGGACATCGTCTCCGAGGCGCTGACCTTGGCGGGCGGGGGCCGCGCTCTTCTGTTGCAGATCGCACATCCCTCGGTCGGCCGCGGCGTCGTCGAGCACAGCGACTTCGCCGAGCGGCTCATGGACCGGTTCGACGGCACGATGCTCTATCTCACGGCGACGATGTTCGGCTCGGAGGCGGAGCTCGCGGCAATGCGGAGGATCGTGAACCGAGCGCATGCGCCCGTCCGCGGGGAGAACTCGGCGGACGGATCGGCCTACAATGCGTTCGATCCGGAGCTCCAGCTCTGGGTGGCCGCCACGCTCTACCAGACGGTGATGGACCTGCACCGGCGGGTCTTCGGCCCGCTCACTCCCGCGCAGGCGGACAGAGCGTACGACGAGCTCTCGCGAGCGCTGTCCAATCTGCAGCTCACCCACGACCGGTGGCCGGCCCGGCGCGCGGACTTCGACGCCTACTGGGACGGAATGGTCCTGGCGCTCCGGGTGGACGACGACGTGCGAGCGATCTCACGGCAGATCCTGTACCCGCGTCGGGTGCCGTGGTGGCTCCGCCCGACACTGCCGCTGGTGCGGCTCGTCACGGCCGGCCTTCTGCCCGACGCGGTGCGACGTCAGTTCGATCTCGCCTGGAACGAGCAGCGCCAGCGCCGGTTCGACCGCGCGATCCGGTGGACGGCGGCGGTCTACCCCCGGCTGCCGCTCCCCCTGCGCCATCTCCCGCGCGAGCGCTACCGGGCGAAGCTCCGACGTGCGGTGCGCAGAGCGCGTCCAGCCGCCGCCGGCGACCGTGCCGCGATGAAGCCGACCGCGCCGCGCTAGGCGGCGAGACCGCGCCGACGCTCGACGACGCGGGCGAGAAGCACCAATGCGATACCGACGCCCGCACCGAGAACCGTCTCCAGGACGCGGTCGACGACCAGGACGTTCAACGGTGTCGGACTCGCCAGGTGCGAGACCGACAGAGCCAGCGGAGTGATGAACACCAGAGCCGCGCCGTAGTGCCTCGCGACGAGGATCTCGGCGAAGAACTGGCACACCACGATCACGCAGATCACCACGATCGCGGGAGGCGACCAGACCAGGAGCACGGCCGTGACGGCGACACCGACGATCGTGCCCACGATCCGGTGCAGGGAACGCGAGATGGAGTGGGCCGCCCGCGCAGGAGGGATCACGGCCACGACGCTCACCACGGCCCAATAGGCGTGACCCAGTCCGAACGCGAGGGCGACGCCGCCGGCGATCAGCACACCGGCGACGTTCTGGGCGACTGTGAGCCAGACCCGAGGATCCCGCACGGCCGCGAGGTCGATGCCGGGCCGCCGACGCAGGTCGGGCACGAACCCGGAGCGCCCCAACGCACTGCGCGAGACGCCCGGGATGCGACGCACGGCCCAGCCGGACATCGTCAGCAACCACGCGAACGCCGCCGCCGCTGCGGCGAGGCCGATGCGCGGGAGCGCGTCCGCCGCCGGAGTCGGCACGGCGGCACAGACCAGCAGGGCGAAGACGAAGAACAGCGCCTGCGGCGGCATCATCTGGAAAACCGTGACGAACAGGGTTCCACCGCCGACGACCAGCACCAGTGCGACGGCCACGAGCGCGAGCGGTTCACCGAGCACGGCGAGACCCACGCCGGCGGAGATGCTGAGAAGCAGCGCAAGGGCGGCGACGGTGAGGGTCCGCACCCGCACCCGATACGGCTCGTTCCTTCCATAGAGCGCCGTGAAGGCGCCGAAGGTGGCGTACGCCGTCAGATCGAGACGGTCGACCGCGAAGAGGATGAACAATGGCACCGCGACAGCGACAGCCGCCCGCAGACCCACCTCGAGGTTGCGCGGCGCTCCGCCCTTCCGCTCTGTCGGAGCAGCCGCCGTCACAGCTTGTCGATCGGGGCGATCTTGATGAGGAGCTTCTTCGCGCCCACCTTGTCGAACTGGACATGCGCGACGCGCTTGGCGCCCTGCCCGGTCACCTGGGTGACCCGACCCTCGCCGAAGTCGGCGTGGCGGATGCGGTCGCCGGGCGCCAGCTCCAGGTCGCCGTTGTCGCGGACCTTGCCCGTGACACGGTTCGGCCACTCCGCCTTCGGGCGCTCCTGGCGGAACGTCGACGACGAGAGCGGGTCGTTCCATCCGGTCCCGCCGGACCCGGCGCCCAGACCCGGACGCCGGGCGTTGAGCGCGCGAGACTGCGTGCCGCCGCGGCCGTTCGCCGAACCCGGCGACTGCCGCCAATCGATCAGATCGGCAGGGATCTCTTGCAGATAACGACTCGGCATCGCGACCGCGGTCTCGCCGAACTGCGCCCGCGTCATCGCCAGCGACAGGAACAGTCGCTTCTTCGCACGCGTGATGCCCACGTAGAACAGGCGGCGCTCCTCCGCCGGGCCGCCGGGCTCGTTCGCCGACATCCGGTGCGGGAGGAGGTCCTCCTCGATGCCGGTCAGGAACACGGCGTCGTACTCCAAGCCCTTCGCCGTGTGCAGCGTCATCAGCGACACCGAGCCGCTCGAGTCGTCGATCTCATCCGCGGCAGCGACCAGCGATACCTCGGTGAGGAAGTCGACCAGCGTCCCATCCGGGTTGTTGCGCGCGAACTCGCGCGTCACAGCCACGAGCTCGTCCACGTTCTCGGCGCGCGCCTCATCCTGCGGGTCGCGGCTGTTGCGCAGCACGTCCAGGTAGCCGCTGCCGTCCAGCAGGAAGGTGAGGATGTCTGCGACCGGCGAGACTCCGGCCGGATTCGACGGGTCGATCTTGGCGGCCGCCTCGTCCAGAAGATTCGACAGCTGCAGGATCGCGTTCGTCACCTTCGGGCCGAGACCCAAAGAGCCAGCGTCACGCATGGCCGCACGGAACGTGAGTCCGTTGTCCTCCGCGTAGCTCGCCAGCTGCGTCTCCGTCGCCGGTCCGATGCCGCGCTTCGGCGTGTTCAGGATGCGGCGGAGCGCCAGCATGTCGCTCGGGTTCGCGACCGTGATCAGATACGCCATCGCGTCCTTGATCTCGGCCCGCTCGTAGAACTTCGTGCCGCCCATCACCTTGTACGGCAAGGCCGAGCGGATGAAGATCTCCTCCAGCGCACGCGTCTGGGCGTTGGTGCGGTAGAAGACGGCGATGTCCTTGTAGTCCATCCCCGCGCTGTGCAGCTTCTCGATCTCGTCGGCCACGAACTGGGCCTCGTCGTGGCCCGAGTACCCGGTGTAGCCGACAATCTTCTCGCCGTCGCCGACGGCGGTCCACAGCTTCTTGTCCTTGCGGTCGAAGTTGTTGGAGATGACCGCGTTGGCAGCGCTCAGGATGTTCTGCGTCGAGCGGTAGTTCTGCTCCAGCAGCACCACCTTCGCGCCCGGGAAGTCGCGCTCGAACTCGACGATGTTGCGGATGTCGGCGCCACGGAACGCATAGATCGACTGGTCCGAGTCGCCGACCACCGTGAGGGAGGCGCTCGGGATGACGCCCGCAGCATCGCGCAGCGGGCCGACGTTGCGGCCGTGGGCCTCCAGATCGTCGGCGATGTCCGGAGCGACCGGCATGGTGAGCTCGCGGATCAGCGAGTACTGCGCGTGGTTGGTGTCCTGGTACTCGTCGACCAGGATGTGGCGGAACCGGCTCTGGTACAGCGCAGCCACCCGCGGGAAGGCGCGGAAGAGGAAGACCGTCTCGGCAATCAGGTCGTCGAAGTCGAAAGCGTTCGCGCGTCGGAGCTCCCGCGTGTACTGGCGGAAGATCTCGAGGAACATGACCTCCTGCGGGTCACTGAGGTTGGCCGAGCGTGCGTGGGTCTCCAGATCGGTCAGCTCGTTCTTGAGCTTCGAGATGCGGTTCGCCGCGCTGCCGACGGTGAATCCGAGAGTGTCGGCGTCGAGCTCCTTGATGATGCGCTTCAGCAGGGCACGAGAGTCGCCCGAGTCGTAGATGGTGAAGCTCGGAGTCTTGCCGATCGTCTCGGCCTCGCGCCGGAGGATGCGCACGCAGGCCGAGTGGAACGTCGAGATCCACATTCCCTGCGCCTTGCCGCCGAGCAGCTGCTCGACGCGCTCGCGCATCTCGTTGGCCGCCTTGTTGGTGAAGGTGATGGCCAGGATCTCGCTCGGCCACGCCTCGCGGCTCTCGATCAGCCCGGCGATGCGCCGGGTCAGGACGCTGGTCTTGCCGGAGCCGGCGCCCGCCACGATCAGCAGCGCCTGGCCGCGATACTCGGCCGCTTCGCGCTGCTGCGGGTTGAGGCCCTCGAACAGGCGCTCGCTCGGCCCGCGCCAGTGGCCGGAACCGCCTGGCCCTCCCGTTCCGCGCGAGCCCCGCCCGCCGCCGGTGCCCGGGCCGGAGCCCGGGGTCGCGTCGACGTCGGTGCCGTCGCCCTGCCACCCGTCCAGGATGATCGGGACGGAGGAAGGGGTGGTCTGCGGGGCGTCGGGAAGGCTCGTCATGTCTGCAGTCGATTTTAGTCGCTGCCACCGTCATTCGGCCGCGAGCGTGGTCAGCGACCGTCGCGCACGGCCACCGCCAGGTCAGGATGGTCGGCGAACACGCCGTCCACTCCCGAGTGCAGCAGGATCGAGAAGTGGCGTCGCCAATCCCCCCAGGTCGCCTCCGCGCCCTCGGTCCGGAACTCGGCGGGGAGCATCCCGTTCTCCGGACGCAGCGTCCAGCAGAACACGGCGAGACCCGCGGAATGCGCGAGATCGACCAGATCGGACGTGACCGCGCCGACGTCCGCGCCGTCGTCCTCCCCGAACAGCGCCATCGACACCGAGCCGGAGGACAGCACCAGCGACGTCTCGACGCTGATTCCGTCGACCCGATCGGCTGCCGACGGGGCCGCCGAGCCCAGCGCGTACAGACCGCGCAGGCTGAGATCGGCGTCGTACCCGGGTGCCGACGGTCCGAGGGCGGCGACACGGTCCGCCGGAGCGCCCGAATCCTCCAGCAGATACACGCGGCGACCTCGGAAGCCGCGCTCATGCAGCTTCACCAGGACGGTGCGCTCGAAGCTCTCGACCACCACACCGGCTCGATCCGTCCAACCCGCGTCCGCGAGATCCCGCAACAGCAGTTCGTCCAGCGGGTACCCCGCCGCCTCGAAGTACGTCGCGTGCTTCAGCTCGGCCACGAGACCCAGCGGCCGCCCAGAGCCCTCGCCCGTGCGATCGATCAGCTCGAGCAGGTCACGCAGGCGGAGGATCGGGTAGTGCCCGTCGAAGGTCGAGCTGTGCTGCCGCAGAGCCGGGATGCGCTCCCGCGCCCGCAGCGTCGACAGTTCGTCCCAGGTGAAGTCCTCGGTGAACCAGCCGGTCAGCGCGACCCCGTCGACCTCCTTGGTCGTCCGGCGATCGGCGAACTCCGTGTGGTCCGCGACATCCGTCGTTCCCGAGATCTCGTTCTCATGCCGGAGGACGAGCACTCCGTCCTTCGTCGCCACGATGTCGGGCTCGACGGCGTCGGCACCGAGCTGGAACGCCAGCTCGTACGAGCCCTGCGTGTGCTCCGGCCGATACCCCGGAGCCCCGCGGTGGCCGATGACCACCGGAGCCGTTCGCGCGCGCATGGCCCGATCCTAGCTCGGAGCACGCATGCCACCCCGGGCACCGACATGCCGGGTCGTCGACGCGTGAGGAGTGCCAGAATCGACGGGTGTCCGCCGATCCCAACACGGCCCCCGCGCCCCGCGACCCCGCCCGGCCGGACACCGGCACGCCTGCACACGGCGGCTGGAGGGAGCCCGCGTCCCTGCTCCCGCTCCGCTGGGGCGCCTACCGCCCCCGACTGATCGTCGGACTCGCGATGCTCGTCGTCGGAACCGCGTGCGTGCTCGGGACCACGACGTACAGCCTCACGCTCCTCCTCATCGGATCGCTCATGCAGCCGGCCGGCTGGGCCGTGCTCCCGTCGACGATCGGCCGGCGCGTCGCCGTCCCCCTTCCCGTCCTCGGGTTCACCTGGCTCATGCTGGGCGGCTCCGGCTTCGCCTGGTGCTACGCGGTCGTCCTCGCGGCCTGGCTGCTCGTCCGGCTCCGCCCGCTCCCCTCGTTCGCCGTGCTCCTCCTCCCGGCCGCGTGGAGCGCCCTCCTCCCCCTGTTCGTGCACGACTACGAGCACGGCTGGATCACCATCGCCACAAGCACGGCGGTCATCGTCGGGGCCGCGTGGCTCGCGAAATGGATCGCTATCCGATTCGATTCATGGCAATCTGTCAGAACTCTCAGAAAAGAACCCCGTAGATTGGACGGAGACGACCGGTAACCGGTCCACCCACAGAACGAGGAGCTCATGGCACTCAACAACCCGGCCTTCTCTACGAACCCGGCGTTCTCCACCAACGGCCAGGCGGCGACCGTCTCCGCCGAGAAACTGGAGCAGATGTACCAGTCGCCGTCGGCGACGGCCGTGGACACCGACCGGATGACGGTCGAAGACACCATCACCAAGACGGCGATCTGCTTCGTTCTCCTGCTCGCGGGCGCCGGCGTCGGCTGGTTCGTCCCTGTTCTCGCCATCCCCGCCGCGATCGTCGGCTTCGTGCTGGCGCTCGTCAACATCTTCAAGCGCAAGCCGTCCCCCGGCCTGATCCTCGGATACTCGGCCGCGCAGGGCATCTTCCTCGGCGCCATCTCGATGTTCTTCGAGTCGCAGTGGTCGGGCATCGTCATCCAGGCGGTCATCGCGACGTTCGCCGTCGTGGGCGTGACTCTGGCGCTCTTCGCCTCGGGCAAGATCCGCGCCTCGGCGAAGGCGACGAAGATCTTCCTCATCGCGATGTTCGGCTACCTCGCCTACTCGCTGGTCAACCTGGTCCTCATGTGGACGGGCGTGACCGGCGGAAGCTTCGGCCTGAACAGCGTCGAGCTCGGCAACACCGGCATCAAGCTGGGCCTGATCATCGGCCTCCTGGTCGTCCTGCTCGGCGCCTACTCGCTGGTGCTCGACTTCGACGCGATCAAGCAGGGTGTGGCGAACCGCGCCCCGCGCATCTACGGCTGGTCGGGTGCCTTCGGCATCATGGTCACGGTCATCTGGCTGTACCTCGAGATCCTCCGCATGCTGGCGATCTCGCGCGACTGACACCCACATTTCACGACGAAGGCCCGGGATGCTGGTTCAGCATCCCGGGCCTTTGTCGTCAGTGCGGGATCACTCCCACTCGATGGTCCCCGGCGGCTTCGACGTGACGTCGAGCACGACCCGGTTCACGCCATCCACCTCGTTGGTGATGCGGTTCGAGATCTTGGCCAGCAGGTCGTACGGCAGGCGGGTCCAGTCGGCCGTCATGGCGTCCTCGCTGGAGACCGGGCGCAGCACGATGGGGTGCCCGTAGGTGCGGCCGTCGCCCTGCACGCCGACCGAGCGCACGTCCGCGAGCAGCACGACCGGGCACTGCCAGATCTCGGCGTCGAGGCCTGCGGCGGTCAACTCCGCGCGCACGATGGCGTCGGCGTCGCGCAGCAGATCGAGACGCTCCTGGGTGACCTCTCCGACGATGCGGATGCCGAGGCCCGGTCCGGGGAACGGCTGGCGGGAGACGATCTCCTCCGGCAGTCCGAGCTCGCGGCCGATGGCGCGCACCTCGTCCTTGAACAGCGTGCGGAGGGGCTCGACCAGCTCGAACTGGAGGTCCTCCGGCAGGCCGCCGACGTTGTGGTGGCTCTTGATGTTGGCCGTGCCCGTTCCGCCGCCCGACTCCACGACGTCCGGGTACAGGGTGCCCTGGACGAGGAAGCGGATGGGGTCGCCCTCGCTGGCCGCCTCGGCGATCAGGTCGGCCTGAGCCTTCTCGAAGACGCGGATGAACTCGCGGCCGATGATCTTGCGCTTCGTCTCCGGGTCGCTGACGCCGGAGAGCGCGTCGAGGAACTGCTTCTGCGCATCGACCGTCACGAGCCGGACGCCCGTCGCCTTGACGTAGTCCTCTTCGACCTGGCGCGCCTCATCCTTGCGAAGAAGGCCGTGGTCGACGAACACGCAGACCAGCTGGTCGCCGACGGCCTCGTGGACCAGCGCAGCCGCGACGGCGGAGTCGACCCCGCCCGAGAGCGCGCAGATCACACGGCCCGAACCGACCTGGGCACGGATTGCCGCCACCTGGTCTGCGATCACGTTGCCGCTGTTCCAGTCGGCCGGGATGCCGGCGGCCCGGTGGAGGAAGTTCTCGAGAACGGCCTGGCCGTAGGTGGAGTGCTTGACCTCGGGATGCCACTGGACGCCGTACAGCTTGCGCTCGTCGTTCGCGAAGGCGGCGACGGGCGTTCCGTCGGTCGACGCGAGGACGTCGAACCCTTCTGGCGCGCGGGCGACCGAGTCGCCGTGGCTCATCCAGGCCGTCTGCTCCTCCGGCTGGCCGTCGAGCAGGATGCCGGAGTCGCTGATCCGCACGGCGGTCGAGCCGTACTCGCGCTGGCCGGTCTTCGCGACCTCGCCGCCGAGCGCGGTCGCCATGACCTGGAAGCCGTAGCAGATGCCGAGCACCGGGACGCCGAGGTCGAGGATGGCCTCGTCGAGCCGCGGTGCGCCCTCCTCGTACACCGAGGACGGTCCGCCCGAGAGCACGATCCCGGAGGGGCGCTTGGCAGCGACCTCGGACGCGGTCACCGTGTGCGGGACGATCTCCGAGTACACATTCGCCTCGCGCACGCGCCGGGCGATCAGCTGCGCGTACTGCGCGCCGAAGTCGACGACCAGGACGGGCCCGGACGGGTTGGCGGAGTCGGCTCCGCCCAGAAGATCGGTGAACGCCGCATCCGTGCTCATCGGGTCAGGGCTCCTTGTCTCGCCGCTAATGTGTCGCCTCCACGAGGTCGGCTGCCTCGGCCTCGCGGCCGGCCAGGTAGGACTTCACCTGCTTGGTGATGCGCGCCTCCACGAAGAACGAGAGGAACGGGACGACGCCGCCGAGGGCGATCATCACGAACTTCGTGAACGGCCAGCGCATCAGGCTCCACAGGCGGAAGTCGGAGATCAGGTACACGACGTACAGCCAGCCGTGTGCGATGAGGATGCCCGTGCTCAGGTCCACTCCGGTCGGAGCGACGGCGGTCTCGACCGGGACGAAGGTCAGCGCGCCGTAGTTGCTGAACGCGAAGAGCTCGTAGCCGAGCCCGTACTTGACGACCATCTCGGCGCACAGGAGCAGCAGCATGATGCCCGTGACGTACGCGAACACCTGGTAGAACCGGAGCGCCCCGCGGATCTTCGGGAAGTCTTCGAGCTTGGGAGCGAGGGGCATGGGCCTATTCTAAAGGCTCGGACTGGGGGTTCTTCCCGGCCATCGCATCCTGCTTCTCACGCTTCTCACGTTCGAGCAGCTGCTCCTCGCGCAGCTCGTCCTCCCGCTGCTTCGCGTCCTTCACGAGGCGGTACCAGAGGAACACCGCGAACCCGGCGAAGATGATCCACTCGGCCGCGTAGAAGATGTTGAGCCAGTTCAGCTCGGTCTGAGCGATCGGCGGGGGCGAGTAGATCTGGACCAGCCCGGCCGGCGCCCCGCGCTCGACGACGTAGGCCGCATAGACGGGCATGCCGTCGACCCCGGTCCACAAGTTGTAGAGGGCGCCGACGCCGAGCGTGCGCATCGCCGTCGGATCCTTCTTGTCGGTCGGCACCTCGGGCTGCTCGTCGGGCAGGATGCGACCGACGATGCGCTGCGGATCCGTGTCCGCCTGCCGCGACAGCCGCTCGACTGCCGCCTGCGCGGACGCCTTGTCGGGAGCCCACCCACGCGCAACGGCGAGCGCGACCGGTCGGCCGTCGCGCTCGAGGTTCACGTGACCGACGACCCACCAGCCGCTGCGTCCCTTGTTGAGCCGGTCGTGAAGCAGCTGGTAGTCCTCGGGCACGAACGTCCCGGTGAACTCGACCAGCTGCCCGACGGCCACATCGCGGAGGGGTGACGACGGACCGGCGACATCCGCGAGCGGGAGCACGGTCTCACTGGGGGCCTCGACGGCCTTTCCCGATTCGACGGCCCGCTCGAGCTGCCACTGACCGAGCCAGGCGAACCCGGCGGCGAGGAGCAGCGCGAATACCAGCGCGCCGATCCACCGCGGGCGCCGCATCATCTGGAAGAGGGTGGTCTCGCCGGCGATCGGCTCGGCACCCGTGGTCGTCTCGATGGTCAGTCCCGTTCCCGTTCGCCGCTCGTGTCATCCTGCATGGCCCGCTCGACCATCCTGTCGACGGCCCGCTGCGTCTCGTCGACGCTCTCCGTCTCGCGCCGGGCGTCGGAGTCGAGGTCGGCGGTCGCGGCCTCGACCAGGGCGATCTCCTCGTCCAGCATCGGCTCGCGCTTCTTCGTCTTCTTCCGCTCCCGTCGGCGTGACGGGCCGGACCGTAGGATCATCGCACCGATCTTCTCGGAGTTCGCTGCGAGGATCGGGCCGATGATCGCCATGATGAGCACATAGAGACCGGCGAACGGCTGGATGCGCTCGTCCAGTCCTGCGGCGAGCGACAGCGTGGCGAGGATGAGGGCGAACTCTCCGCGGTTCTGAAGGATGACCGTGGTGTTGATGCCGGCCTGCACGCCCATCCCGTTGATCCAGGCCACGAACTGGCCGGCGCCGATGTTGAGCACGATCGTCATGACGACGGCGATCCCGACGGGCAGGAGCACGGACGGGAACTTCGCCGGGTCGAGCGCGAGGCCGAAGTTGAGGAAGAAGAACGCGGCGAACACATCCCGGAGCGGGATGGCGATCTGCTCGATCTTGCGGCGGTACTTCGTCGCCCCGAGGACGAGGCCGATGAGGAAGGCGCCGATCGCGTCGGTCACGCCGAGCAACTCGCCGATGCCGGCGAACAGCACCGCGAACCCGAAGAAGAGGATGGTGAAGAGCTCGTCGTCCTTCGTGCGGAACAGCCGCGAGACGAACCGGCCGCCCCAGCGCGCGATCGTGAACATCACGACGAGGAAGGCGAACGCGATGGCGAGCTTGCCGACCACGGGCCAGAAGTCGGTCTCGCCGCTGAGCACCACGGAGACGATCGCCAGGTAGATGGCGATGAAGATGTCCTCGACGACGGTGACACCGAGGATCATCGGCGTCTCGGTGTTCGCCAGCCGCCGCAGCTCGATGAGCAGTTTGGTGACGATCGCCGACGACGACGTGGCCGTCATCCCGGCGATGATGAGCGCCTCGCGGGTGCCCCATCCGACCATGAACCCGAAGATCAGGCCGACGCCCATGTTGATGACGATGTATGAGCCGCCGGAGACGATCAGCTTGCCGAAGTTACCGAAGAACTCGTCCTGGTCGAACTCCAGACCCAGGTTGAACAACAGCAGGATGAGCCCGAAGATCGCGATGAGCTCGATGTAGTCGCTCTCGAAGTTGAGCGGGAACCAGCCGGTGTGCGGGCTGGCCAGCAACCCGACCAGCATGTAGATGGGGATCGCGGGGAGACTCACCAACCTGCCGAGGCGCCCGAGCACGTACGCAACGAGCAGCAGGATGCCGAGAACGATGAGGTCTTCGCCGAGATGCATCGTCAATCAGCCTCCGGGCGGAGCGTCGGCGGTGACACGGTGGGCGACCTCGCCGGTGCGGAAGAACGAGAACGCCTTCGCGACCTTCTCCGGCGTGCCGGCGACCACGAGCGTGTCCCCGGGGAACACCTTGAAGTCGGGAGCGGGCGCCGGGTTGGCGGAGTCCCCGCGCACGACCGCGACCACCGTCAGGCCGACGAAGCCGCGGTCGCCGGGCGCGCCGAGCTGCTGACCGGCGATGTAGTCGTCGTAGTCGACGGTGAACCAGTCGATGCTGAGACCGGGGATCTGGTCGAGCGCGGTCAGAGCCTCGGTGATCTGCGTGCCGCCGAGCAGCTCCGCGAGCGTGTGGGCCTCATCCTCGTTGAGCCGGAGCGACACCTTGGTGACGTCGCTGCCGTCTTCGTGGTCCGAGAACGTGATCAGGTCGCTGTGGCCGGACCGGTGCGCGATGACGCCGACTTTGCCGCCATCGTCGGTCACGAAGGTGTGAAGCACCCCGACCCCGGGCAGCTTCACCCGTCGAACGTCTACCATCATCCGTCTCCATCCGCCGGGCCGGCCGGCATAAGGGGGGTATGCATCCAGCCTACCGGAGGCGTGCGAAGGCCCTCCCCGCGGTGCAATACTGGTCGGCTATGTCTGCGACCGAACTCCCCGATCCCGACGCCTCGCCGCGCGAGTGGATGGCGTTCGCCGACAGCGCCCGAAGCGACAGCCGGTATCGTCCGCACCCCTTCGGCGACCTGTACCGCGACGCCTTCCACGCGTCCGGCTACATACGCGAGCCGGCCGTCGACGAGCTGTCGTCGCTGAGCGAGAGGGCGGTCGTGCCCGTGCTGGCGATCCGCGCATCCGACTGGGTCCCGCCCGTCCGCGAGCGGGCCCGCCGTGCGCTCATGGACCGCTTCGAAGCGGATCCCGGCACGATCATGCTGGCGGGACCGCTCGGGTTGGCACTGGCGGCACGAGAGGCGGGCTCCTGGCTCGCCGGAGTGATCCGCGACCGCCTGGAGACCCTCGATGCCGACGGGATACGTCAGTGCCTGCAGAGCCGGGACCACGTGTTCCGGCGTGCCGTGGTCAGGGTCGCGATCCGTCGCGCCGTCCTGACGTCGGAGGATCTTCGCGCCGTCGCGGAAGGCGACTCCGATCCGACCATCCGTGCCGCCAGCGCCGAGGCAGTGCTTCGCGGGACACCGGCGGAAGAGGTGCACGGTCTGCTGCAGAGCCGCTCGGCGGAGCTGCGCGCTCTCACGATCACCGCTCTGGCGATGAGCGGCGACCTCGGGCCGGCGCGCGCGGCCCTCGGCGATCGCGCCCATCGGGTACGCAGCGCCGCGCAGGTCGCTGTGCGCGCGGCAGGTGAGTCCCCCGCCGACTTCTACCGGGCGGAGCTGTCCACCGGCACCTTCAGGCGCGAAACGGTCGCAGGTCTTCGCGAGACCGGGTCACGGGAGGATGCGGCACTGCTCGTACCGTTCCTCCGCAACCCCGATCCTGCGATCCGGGTCGAGGCCGCGCACGCGCTGCGAACCCTCGGCGGTGCCGACCAGTCGGTTCTCCTGGCAGCCCTGCACGACACGTCGCCCGGGGTGGCCCGGGAGGCCACTAGGGCGCTGCGTCGCTCACCGGGAAGGGTGGACGCCGAGCTCCTCCGACCCCTGCTGGATCGCGGAGAACGCCCGCATGTCCGGCTCGCCGGGTTCCGGCTGTTGACCGCGCGAGATGCGCGGACACGCATCCTCACCGATCTCTCGCTGGCGGACGACGATCAGCTGGGTGAACGGGCTCGACTGGATCTGAAGGTGTTCGTCGACCTGGTTCTCCCGAATGCCTACCTGACGCCGAGCGCTGACGACGAGATTGCGCGGCTCCTCGAGCGGGGAACGCACGGGCTTCGGACCGCACAAGTACTCGCGCTCCGCTCAGCGCTCGGTCTGCCCCCGCTGCCGGCCGCCGCTCCCGCGCAGGAGCCTGAGCCGCCCGCCGCCCCAGCGCGGAAGCGGCGCTTCTCGTTCTTCCGTCGCTCCCGCGCCTGAGGCAGCGTACGTCGCCTACCCGTCGGTCCCGGGCGCGTCCTCCGCACCGGCGCCCTCGACGTGCTTCGGCGCCTGGTCGACGCTCGTCGGGGTGCCGGCCTTCGATGCGGCCGCCTTCGCGGCTTCGGCGTCGGCCTCCACGATGTCGGGCGCTTCGAGTCGGATGCGGTCTGCGGACTCGTCGTCCGGCTGCAGCTGGCTGGCACGCTCCGCCTCGACCCGGCGCAGGTAGGTGCGCACCTCGCGCTCCTCCCGCTCCGAATCCCAGCCGAGCACCCGCGCCATCAGCGACGCGGCGACCGGGGCGGCGGAGGCGCCGCGGTCCCACGCCTCGATCGAGATGCGGGTGCGGCGGGCGAGCACGTCCTCCAGGTGGAGGGCGCCCTCGTGCGTCGCCGCATAGACGACCTCGGCGCCGACGTAGTCGTCCGCTCCGGGCAGCGGGTCGGCCAGCGACGGGTCCTCGCGGATGAGCGCGAGGATGTCCTCCGCGAACGTGCCGTAGCGGTTCAGCAGGTGCTCGATGCGGGCGACGTGGAGGCCGGACTCCTGGGCGATCCGGTGGCGGCGGTTCCACGCGGCCTGGTACCCCTCGGCTCCGACCAGGGCGATGTCCATCGTCGTGGAGGGAGGAGTCCTGCCGTCGATCGCGCTGACGGCGGCATCCACCGCATCCTTCGCCATGACCCGGTACGTCGTCCACTTGCCGCCCGCGATCACGACGAGGCCCGGCACCGAGTGGGCGACCAGATGCTCGCGCGACAGTTTCGACGTCTGCTCGGACTCACCGGCGAGGAGCGGCCGGAGGCCCGCGTAGACGCCCTCGACGTCCTCCCGGGTCAACGGGATGTTGAGGATCTCGTTGACGTGCGCGAGCAGGTAGTCGATGTCGGCGGCGGTCGCCGCGGGGTGCGCCTTGTCGAGGTGCCAGTCGGTGTCCGTCGTGCCGATCAGCCAGTGCCGGCCCCACGGGATGACGAAGAGCACGCTCTTCTCGGTGCGCAGCAGCAGGCCCATCTTCGACTGGAAGCGGTCGCGCGGCACCACGAGGTGGATGCCCTTGGATGCGCGCACCTTGAACTGGCCGCGCTCCCCCACCATCGACTGCGTGTCGTCCGTCCACACGCCGGTCGCGTTGACGACCTGCTTGGCGCGGATGTCGAACCGCTCGTCGGTCTCGAGGTCGTGGGCGCGCACGCCGACCACCCGCTCGCCCACCTTGATGAAGCCCTCCACCCGGACGCGGGAGGCGACGTGGGCGCCGTAGTGCGCGGCCGTGCGCACCAGGTTGGCGACGTAGCGGGCGTCGTCGACCTGCGCGTCGTAGTACGTGATGCCGCCGATCAGGGCGTCCTTGTTCATCGACGGGATGGCGTTCAGCACCTGCCGCTTGCTGAGGTGCCGATGGTGCGGAACACCGGGAGGCCGCCCGCCGCTGTACGAGAAGATGTCGTACAGCATCATGCCGGCGCCGATGTAGAAGCGCTCCCACACCCGCTTGTGCAGCGGGTACAGGAAGCGAACGGGCTTCACGAGGTGCGGAGCGATGCGCTGCAGCAGCAGCCCGCGCTCGATGAGCGCCTCGCGGACCAGGCGGAAGTCGAGCTGCTCGAGGTACCGGATGCCGCCGTGGACCAGCTTGGAGGAGCGGCTGGAGGTGCCGGAGGCGAAGTCGCGCGCCTCCACCAGCCCGGTGGTCAGACCACGGGTCGCCGCATCCACCGCGGATCCGGCTCCGACGATGCCGCCGCCGACCACGAGGATGTCGAGCTCCGTGTCTTTGAGCGCCGCTATCGCCGCGGCGCGCTCCGCCGGACCGAGCCGTGACGGGTAGGTCACGGCCGGGTTCGACGCGGGCGTCGCGTGCCTGTCGCCGCCTGGGGCAGATTGGGACTTCACCATCGTTCTCTCCCTCTCCGGCCGCCATCGGCCGGCGCTGCTCTACTGCGTACGATACGGCGCGACGACGACCTCGACGCGCTGGAACTCCTTCAAGTCCGAGTATCCCGTCGTGGCCATGCTCCGGCGCAAGGCTCCCACGAGATTCGCAGAGCCCTCAGCCACCGGAGCCGGCCCGTAGAGGACCTCCTCGAGCGGCGCGACCTGACCGACGGCGACGCGATTGCCGCGCGGCAGCTGCGAGTGGTGCGCCTCGGCACCCCAGTGCCATCCGCCGCCAGGCGCATCGGTGGCGCGGGCGAGCGTGGTGCCGAGCATGACGGCGTCGGCGCCGCAGGCGATGGCCTTGACGATGTCGCCCGAGCTGCCGAGGCCGCCGTCGGCGATGACGTGCACGTAGCGGCCGCCGGACTCGTCCATGTAGTCGCGGCGGGCGCCGGCGACGTCGGCCACGGCGGTCGCCATGGGCGCGTGGATGCCGAGGGTGGATCGCGTGGTCGACGCGGCCCCGCCGCCGAAGCCGACGAGCACTCCGGCCGCACCGGTGCGCATCAGGTGCAGCGCCGCGGTGTAGGTGGCGGCCCCGCCGACGATGACCGGCACATCCAGCTCGTAGATGAACTTCTTGAGGTTGAGCGGCTCGACGTTCTTCGACACGTGCTCGGCCGAGACCGTGGTCCCGCGGATCACGAACAGGTCGACGCCCGCGTCGACGACCGTCTCGTAGAGCTCTTGCGTGCGCTGCGGCGAGAGCGCGCCCGCTACGGTTACGCCTCCCTCGCGGATCTCGGCGAGGCGGCGAGTGACCAGCTCCGGCTTGATCGGCTCGGAGTAGATCTCCTGCATCCGGCTCGTCGCGCGCTCGGCCGGGAGCTCGCGGATCTCGGCGAGCAGGGGCTCCGGGTCCTCGTACCGGGTCCAGAGGCCCTCGAGGTCGAGAACGCCGAGGCCGCCGAGCTGACCCATCATGATGGCCGTCGTCGGCGAGACCACCGAGTCCATCGGGGCCGCGATGAACGGGATGGAGAACTGGTAGGCGTCGATCGTCCACGAGACCGAGACGTCCTCCGGGTCGCGGGTGCGCCGGCTCGGAACCACGGCGACGTCGTCGAAGGCGTACACACGGCGGGCGCGCTTGGCGCGGCCGATCTCGATCTCCATACTCACGCGCTTCAGTCTAGGCCGCGCGCCTGTTCGGCGTCGGGGGCCTGTGGAAAGGTGGTCTCGTGACCGTCGAAGCCGAACCCCTCAGCCGTCTCCGCCAGCGCACCAGCGAGAAGTGGCGCGCGTACCCCGACGACGTCCTCCCGCTGTTCGTCGCCGAGATGGACTACCCGCTCGCCCCGCCGATCGCCGCGGCCCTGCACGCTGCGGTCGACCGCAGCGACACCGGGTACATCGGGCCGGACGACCGCACTCAGCGGGCGTTCGCCGACTTCGCGCGCGACCGGTGGGGCTGGGAGGTCGACCCCGCGCAGACGCGGACCACCACCGACGTGAGCGTGGTGATCGTCGAGGCCCTGCGGATGCTGATCGAGCCGGGCGACCGCGTGGTCATCACCCCGCCGGTCTATCCGCCGTTCTTCGAATTGATCCCCGAAGCCGGGGGCGTCGTCGAGGAGGTGCCGCTGCTCGACGGCGGGACCGACGGCCGAGGCTGGGCGCTCGATCTCGCCGGTCTGGAGCGGGCGTTCGCGGGAGGGGCGAAGGCGTTCCTGCTCTGCAACCCGCACAATCCGCTCGGTCTGGTCCACCCGCGCGCCGAGCTGGAGGCGGTCGCCGCTCTGGCGGCCCACCACGGTGTGTTCGTCGTGAGCGACGAGGTGCACGCACCGCTCACGCACACCGATGCGACGTTCACGCCGTTCCTCTCCGTGTCGGAGGAGGCGCGACGGATCGGCGTGGCCGCTCACTCCGCCAGCAAGGCCTGGAACCTGGCCGGCCTGAAGTGCGCACTGTTCGTGACGGCGTCGCCGGAGCAGGCCGAGCGCATCCACGCCCTGCCCATCGAGGTGGAGGTGCGCACCAGCCACTTCGGCCGGATCGCCACCGAAGCGGCCTTCCGGGATGGGCGACCCTGGCTCGACGACGTGCTGCGGGCCATCGAGACCAACCGCGAACTGCTGTCCGTCCTGCTGACCGACCGTCTGCCGCGCGCCCGCTACCGGGAGCCGCTCGCCAGCTACCTGGCCTGGATCGACCTGCGCGCCCTCGGCTGGGGCGACGACCCTGCCACGCGCATCCTGGAGGAGGCCCGCGTCGCCGTCAATCCCGGCATCGAGTTCGGTGCGCCCGGCGCCGGTTTCATCCGCCTCAACCTGGCGTGCTCTCCGGAGGTCCTCACCGACGCGATCGACCGGATCGCCGAGCTCAGCGCGCGCGGCTGACCCGCCGCTCGTCCCACACCGGCTCGTCGGTCTCGTAGACCGCGCCGTCGGAACCGAACACCAGGAACCGGTCGAACCCGCGAGCGAACCAGCGGTCGTGCGTGACCGCGATCACCGTGCCCTCGAAGCCGGCGAGGCCCTCCTCGAGCGCCTCGGCCGAGACCAGGTCGAGGTTGTCGGTTGGCTCGTCGAGCAGCAGCAGCGTCGCACCGGAGAGTTCGAGCAGCAGGATCTGCAGCCGCGCCTGCTGGCCGCCGGACAGCGATTCGAACGTCTGCTCGGCGGCACCGGCGAGGCCATACCGATCGAGGACCCGGCTCGCGGCCTCCCGGGGCATCCCGTCGCGGCGTTCGTCTCCGCGGTGCAGGATCTCCAGCAGCGTCCGTCCGACCAGCTCGGGATGCTCGTGAGCCTGTGCGAACAGGCCGGGAGCGACCCGGGCACCGAGTTTCGCGTTCCCCGTGTGCGGGACAACGGCGCCGGCGTTCTCCGCTGCGGCGAGGTGCCCGGCCGACGGGTCCGGATCCGTGCCGCCGGCCGCGAGCAGCCGGAGGAAATGCGACTTCCCGGATCCGTTCGAGCCGAGCACCGCGACGCGCTCACCGAACCAGACCTCGGCGTCGAACGGCCGCATGAGGCCGGTCAATTCGAGATCTGTGCATTCGAGCACGCGGCGGCCCGTGCGTGCGCCGGTCAAGCGCATCCGCACGTTCTGCTCGCGCGGCACCGCCTGCGGCGGACCGGCCGCCTCGAAGCGGGAGAGCCGGGTCTGCGCGGCCTGGTAGGCGTTCGCGAGGTCGCTGTTGTACTTCGCCTTCTCCTTGAAGCGCAGCACGAGCGCCCGCAGCTTCGCGTGCTCCTCATCCCACCGGCGGCGAAGCTCCTCGAGCCGCTCCATCCGCTCGCGCCGGGCGTCGTGGTAGCCGGCGAAACCTCCCCCGTGCGTCCACGTCGTGTTGCCGGCGGCCCCCAGCTCCAGCGTGATGATGCGGTCGGCCGCGTTGGCGAGCAGCTCGCGGTCGTGCGAGACGACCAGCACCGTCTTCTGCGTCGCCCGGAGCTGCTCCTCCAGCCAGCGCTTGGCCGGCACGTCGAGGTAGTTGTCCGGCTCGTCGAGCAGCAGCACCTGTTCCGGACCGCGCAGCAGCGCCTCCAGCACCAACCGCTTCTGTTCTCCGCCCGACAGGGTCCGGACCGCCCGGTATCGCGCTCGCTCGAACGGGACGCCGAGCGCGGCGACCGTGCACTGGTCCCAGACGACTTCCTGCTCGTATCCGCCGGCGTCGGCGTACTCGGCAAGCGCGTTCGCATACCGCAGCTGTGTGTCGGTCTCGTCGCGCTCGATGATGGCGTTCTCGGCCGCCTCCAGCGCTTCGGCGGCGGCCTTCACCGCCTTCGGCGCCACTCCCACCAGCAGGTCGTGCACCGTCCGGTCGTCGCGGACGTGTCCGACGAACTGGTCCATCACCGCGAGGCCGCCGTCGATGACGACGCCGCCCGCGTCGGGCCGGAGTTCACCCCGGATGATGCGCAGCAGGGTCGACTTGCCCGCACCGTTCGCGCCGATCAGAGCGCCGACGCGCCCATCCCCGACCCGGAACGAGACGTCGTCGAGCAGCGGCCGGCCGTCGGCAAGGGTGTACGAGACGCCGGAGACGTCGATGTGGCTCATGGAGTGATCCTGTATCTCGGGAGGCGGGCAAAGCCTTCCAGAGTAAACGAAACCGCCGCCCGAGGGAACGGGCGGCGGTTTCTCAGACCTGAAGCTGCGTGTCAGCGGCGGTAGTTCGGAGCCTCCACGACCATCTGCACGTCGTGCGGGTGCGACTCCTTGAGCCCCGCCGCGGTGATGCGCACGAACTTGCCGTTCTGCTTGAGCTCCGGGATGGTGCGGGCGCCCACGTAGAACATCGACTGCCGCAGACCGCCGACGAGCTGGTAGGCGACGGCGGAGAGCGGGCCGCGGAACGGCACCTGACCCTCGATGCCCTCGGCGATCAGCTGCTCGTCGCTCGGCACATCCGCCTGGAAGTACCGGTCACGCGAGTAGGAGGTCTTCTTGCCGCGCGTCTGCAGGGCGCCGAGCGACCCCATCCCGCGGTAGTTCTTGAACTGCTTGCCGTTGACGAACACGAGCTCGCCCGGCGACTCGGAGGTGCCGGCCAGCAGCGATCCGAGCATGACGCTGTCCGCACCTGCGACGAGCGCCTTCGCGATGTCGCCCGAGTACTGGAGGCCGCCGTCGGCGATGAGCGGGACGTTGGCCTCGCGCGCGGCGAGCGACGCCTCGTAGACCGCGGTGACCTGGGGCACACCCACACCGGCGACGACGCGCGTGGTGCAGATGGAGCCCGGGCCGACACCGACCTTGATGGCGTCGGCACCCGCGTCGATGAGCGCCTGAGCGCCCGAACGGGTGGCGACGTTGCCGCCGATGACGTCGACGTGCGACGCGCGGGGCTCCGCCTTGAGACGGCGGATGATGTCGAGAACGCCGGCGCTGTCGCCGTTGGCGGTGTCGACGACGATCACGTCGACCCCCGCGTCGACCAGGGTCATCGCGCGCTGCCAGGCGTCGCCGAAGAAGCCGATCGCGGCGCCGACACGGAGCCGGCCCTCGTCGTCCTTCGTGGCGTCGGGGTACTTCTCGCTCTTGTCGAAGTCTTTCACCGTGATGAGGCCGCCGAGCTTGCCGTCGGCGTCCACCAGGGGGAGCTTCTCGATCTTGTGCTCGGCGAAGATGGCGACGGCCGCGTCCGGGTCGATGCCGATCGGAGCCGTGATCAGCGGCTGACGGGTCATGACGTCGCGGACCTTGGTGGTCGACCGCTCGAACGGCGACACGAAACGCATGTCGCGGTTGGTGATGATGCCGACGAGGGTGCCGTCCGGCTCGACGACGGGGAGACCGCTGACGCGGAACTGGCCGCACAGAGCGTCGACCTCTTCGACGGTCGCGTCCGGCGTCGTGGTCACCGGGTTGGTGATCATGCCCGACTCGGACCGCTTGACCTTGTCAACGTGCGCCGCCTGGTCCTCGATCGAGAGGTTGCGGTGGATGATGCCGATGCCGCCCTGGCGCGCCATGGCGACGGCCATGCGCGACTCGGTGACGGTGTCCATCGCGCTCGAGAGCAGCGGAGTCGCCATCGAGATGCGCTTGGTCAAGCGGGTGGACGTGTCCGCCTCACTCGGGATGACGTCGGTATGCCCGGGGAGGAGCATGACGTCGTCGTAGGTCAAACCGATGAAACCGAACGGATCCGCCTGATCCATCTCACCCCTTCAAAGATGCATCCCGTGTGAGGACGCGCGACTGTGGATGCTCAATGGTAACGGCAGAATCTGGACGGATATTCCGACCGCGTCGCGGTCAGTCCACCGGTGCCAGGTCGAGTTCCGCCGCCCGCTTCCCCTGTCGCGCGGCGACGATCATGTCGATGCTCAGGATGAGCAGTGCGAGCCAGACGATCGCGAAGCCGACCCAGCGCTCCGGCGGCATCGCCTCGTGCAGCACGGCGACGCCGACGATGAACTGGATGAACGGGGCGAAGTACTGGATGAAGCCCATGTAGACGAGCGGGAGGCGACGGGATGCCGCGGCGAAGAACAGCAGCGGGACGGCCGTGATGACACCGGCGCCGACGAGCAGAACGGTGTGCCACACCCCTGCGGTGCCAATGGTGAGCCCGGCGGTGACGGCGACGACGACGAGCTGGATGATGGCCACCGGGGTCAGCCACATCGTCTCGAGGGTGAGGCCGGAGAGCGCATCCACCCGGTTGCCCACGCGCTTCTTGATCAGGCCGTACAGGCCGAACGAGAAGGCGAGGATGAGGGCGATCCACGGCATCGAGCCGTAGCCGACCGCGAGGACGATGACGGCGACGACGCTCACGCCGACGGCGACCCACTGGGCGACGCGCAGCTTCTCGCGCTGGACGACGACGCCGAGGAACACCGTGACGATCGGGTTGATGAAGTAGCCGAGGGCCGCCTCGACGACGTGGCCGTTCACCGTCGCCAGCACATACGTCTGCCAGTTGACGTAGATGAGAGCGCCGGCGAGGCCCATCGTGAACAGGACGCGCTTGTCGGTGAGCAGCGCCGTGAACGCGCGCCAGGAACGGGTCACCGTGAGGGCGATGGCGCAGAATCCGAGCGAGAAGATCACGCGCCAGCCGACGATCTCCCAGGCCGAGGCGGGCGCGAGGGCCAGGAAGTAGATCGGGAGGATGCCCCACAGGACGTACGCGGAGACCGCGTAGACGAGTCCGGATGTGCGGTGGGAACTGAGGTCGTCGGAGGGTGCCACTCGTCCGACTCTACCTGCGACCGCAGACACCACGACGGCCCGGATGCTCAGAGCATCCGGGCCGTCGAGAAGAGGGGGTGCGTCAGCGGACGACGACCGCGAGCACGTCGCGGGCCGACAGGACGAGGTAGTCCTCGCCGCCGAACTTCACCTCGGTGCCGCCGTACTTCGAGTAGATGACCTTGTCGCCGACAGCGACATCGAGCGGGATGCGGTTGCCGTTGTCGTCGATGCGACCAGGGCCCACCGCGACGACCTCGCCCTCCTGCGGCTTCTCCTTGGCGGTGTCGGGGATGACCAGACCGGAAGCAGTGGTCTGCTCAGCCTCGACCTGCTTGATGACGATGCGATCCTCGAGCGGCTTGATGGAGACCGACACGTTGACCCCTTTCCTGTGAAGAACAGTGTCTCTACTAAGACTGATTAGCAAACTCGCACTGAGAGTGCTAACACGAGTCTAGGGGGTGCGTTAGCAGTCACGCAACGTGAGTGCCAGACCGGGCGGGGCGGCACGTCCAGGGTAGCGTTGAGCGCATGGAACGCTCCGAGCTGGTCGCCCTCCTGAGCCCGGAGGGACTGCGGCTGCTCGACTCCCTTCCGCCCTACAACAGCGAGCGGGACGTGCTCGCGATCGTCAGCGACCTCCGCAAGCAGGGCCACTCCCCCGCGCTGGTCGCGGCCGTTCTCACGCAGTCGAAACTGCGCCGCAAGGCCGTGGCCAAGTTCGGCGACTTCGCGTCGCAGATGCTCTTCACCGAGGCCGGCCTGGAGCAGGCCACCCGGCTGCCGGTCGCCGCGCGGCATGCCGGACGGTTCCGCGCGGCGGGGATCCGCCGGGTCGCCGACCTCGGCTGCGGGATCGGCGGCGACGCTCTCGCCCTCGCCGCCCTCGAGCTGGACGTCCTGGCGATCGAGGCCGACGAGGTCACCGCGGCCATCGCCTCCTTCAACCTGGCCCCGTTCCCCAGCGCTCGGGTCGAGCAGCGGCGTGCGGAAGACGTCGACCTGCGCGAGATCGACGGCGTCTTCCTCGACCCGGCACGACGGACCGCCGGGCACACGCAGACGGAGCGCCTCACCGACCCCGACGACTACACGCCGTCGCTCGGCTTCGCGTACGAGCTCGCCACCGGCCGATCGGTCGGCCTGAAGCTCGGTCCGGGATTCGACCGCGACCTCATCCCTTCGACGGCGGAGGCGCAGTGGGTCTCCGCCGACGGACAGGTCGTCGAGCTGGGCCTCTGGTTCGGAGCGCTGGCCCGGCCCGGCATCCACCGCGCCGCACTCGTGCTCCGCGGCGATCGGGCGGACGAACTGACCGCCGATGCCGACAGTCCCGACGAGGAGGCCGGTCCGCTCGGGGAGTTCCTCTACGAGCCGGATGGCGCGGTCATCCGAGCGCGCCTCATCGGCGATCTCGCACGCAGGCTGGGCGGCAGGATGCTCTCGGAGCAGATCGCCTACATCACGACCGATCGGCCCGCCGAGACCCCGTTCGCGGCCGGCTTCCGCGTTCTCGAAACGCTCCCCTACGCCGAGAAGGACCTGAAGAAGGCTCTCCGTCAGCGCGGCATCGGCACCCTCGAGATCAAGAAGCGGGGGGTGGATGTGGACCCGGCCGCATTGCGCCGCCGGCTGGGCCTCAACGGCGACCGCCCGGCGACCCTGATCCTCACCAGGGTCGCCGGGCGGCACACGGCGCTGCTCGCCGAACGGCTCTGAGGCCGTCGGCGAACCGTTTCACAGGGCTCTGATCAGTACGTGCCCTGGTAGTTCGCGATGCTCGCGAAGATGATCGCCAGGAAGATCCAGTAGATGATCGCGATCGCGATGCTCACGAAGCCGAGGATGATGCCGGTGAGCCAGAAGCCCTTGGCCTGCGGCTCCTTGTTGCGGCCGATGAAGCCGAGCACGACCGCCGCGATGCCGAACAGGAAGCCGATGCCCCAGGCGATGTTGAGCACGATGCCGAGGATGCCGCCGACGAGCGACAGGATGCTCAGGATCGGCGACTTGGCGGCGGGCTGCCCGTACGGCTGGGTGTAGCCGGGGGCGGGCTGTCCGTACGCCGGCTGGCCGTACGGCTGCTGGGGCTGGCCCGGCTGCTGGCCGTAGGGCTGCTGGTACTGCTGACCGTATCCCGGGGCCGGCGGCTGCTGGCCGTATCCCGGCGCGGGCGGCTGCTGGCCGTATCCCGGAGCCGGCGGCTGCTGACCGTAGTCCGGAGCCGGCGGCTGCTGACCGTAACCCGGCGCAGGCGGGGGCACGGCCCCCGTGTCGGACGCGGGCGGGGCGGGCGGCGGCGGCGGAACCGATCCGTTCTGCGAGTTCGGGTCCGTCGGTTCGACGGGGGCGTTCGGGTCGGTCATGAGACCCATCTCCTTCGGTGCGGGAAGCTGGTGGTCGGCGCCTCAGCGGAAACGGATTTCCTGAGAGAACGCTGTATCACACCCATCGTGGCAGGGGGTCCGGGAGGGTGTCAACGCACCACTCAGGCGGTGACCTGAATCTCCGTCACCGGGAGCGTGGAGTCCGCCGAGAAGGTGAGCTCGCTCGGGCCGTGACCCGCCATGATCAGCTGCGCCCCCAGCGCCGCGATCATCGCGCCGTTGTCCGTGCACAGCGAAAGAGCCGGGATGCGCAGCGCGACACCGGCTTCGGCCGCCCGCGCGATGGCGAGCTGGCGCACCCGGGCGTTCGCCACGACACCGCCGCCGAGCAGCAGTCGGGGCACGTCGTGATCGCGGCATGCGGCCAGCGCTTTCGTGATCAGCACATCCGCCACCGCCTCCCGGAACGACGCAGCGACATCGGCGACCGGCACCTCTTCCCCGGCATCCTGACGCTGCTCGACCCAGCGCGCGACCGCGGTCTTGAGCCCGGAGAAGGAGAAGTCGTACCGGTGCTTCTCCAGGTCCTTCGGCCGGGTCAGACCCCGGGGAAAGCGGATCGCCTTCGGGTCGCCGTCCGCGGCGACGCGGTCGATCTGCGGGCCGCCGGGATACGGCAGGCCGAGCACGCGGGCGACCTTGTCGAACGCCTCACCGGCTGCGTCGTCGATGGTCTCACCGAGCAGCTCGACGTCCGAGACGAGGTCGCGGACGAGCAGCAGGGAGGTGTGGCCGCCGGAGACGAGCAGGGCGATCGTCGGCAGCTCGACGGGATGACCCGGGCCGCCCTGCGCGTCGAGCAGATCGGCGCCGACGTGGCCGACGAGGTGGTTGACGGCATACAGCGGCTTGCCGAGGGAGACGGCGAGCGCCTTTGCCGCGCCGACGCCGACCATGAGCGCACCCGAGAGTCCGGGGCCGCTGGTCACAGCGATGGCGTCGACGTCGGCCAGCTCGATCCCCGCATCCGCTACCGCGGTGCGCAGCGTCGGCTCCAGGGCCTCCAGATGTGCGCGGGCGGCGACCTCCGGGACGACGCCGCCGTAGCGGGCGTGCTCCTCCATCGACGACGCGATCGTGTTGGCGAGCAGAGTCGTGCCGCGAACGATCCCCACACCGGTCTCGTCGCATGACGTCTCGATGCCGAGCACGAGCGGCTCCTTCACGGACGCCGGATCGAGGCGAGTGGATGCTGCACTGGTCATGCGAGGGTGGTCTCCGGACTGGGGACGGCGAGACGCATCACGATCGCATCCACACCGTCCGGCTGGTAGTACTTCGGGCGCACGCCGATCTCCTCGAAACCGAGGTCGCGGTAGAGGGTCTGGGCGCCCGGGTTGTCGGCGCGCACTTCGAGGAACACCTCGCGTGCGCCGCGTTTCCGCGCCTCGGCGATCAGGGCGAGCATGAGCTGACGTCCCAGCCCGCGGCGGCGAGCGTGCGGGGCGACCGCGATGGTCTGGATGTCGCCGTCCCCTCCCCCGCGCGGGGCGAGGAGTCCGGCATATCCGGCGAGGCGGTCGGGCGACTCCGGTGCGAACGCGACGAGGTAGTAGCCGTGCTCGCCGGCGACCTCCGAGCGCATGGATCGCTCCGACCACGCGTCGTTCTCGAAGACGCTGCGCTCCAGCTCCATGATCGCGGGCACGTCGGCGGGCTCGGCGCGGCGCAGCTGGTGCACGGTGCGGGCGGGATCGGTCACGCCGTCACCCGCTTCGGCCCGGCGGACGGCGTCACATCCGGCGAGCGCAGGTACAGGGCGACATCGGGGTCCATGGGCAGCCGGTTCGCGTAGCGCAGCTCGGCGATCATGCCGAGCCGCCCGGCGGGTACGACGTCGGCGTCTACTCGCGCGATATCGGGATGCGGCAGCTCGTCCGGGCGGGCGAGGCCCGGCCCGTCGAGGCGCATCGGCAGACCGAAGCCGTCGACGCCCGAGTAGGCCGTCCAGTAGCGTTCGCGGCGCCGGGCGTCGGTCACGATCAGGAGCGGACCCTCGTGCCCGGACGCGTAGCGGTCGTAGGCGACGGCGTCATGGCTGACGACGGGGACGAGCGGCTTGCCCGCGCCGATCGCGAACGCCTTCGCCGCGGCGATGCCGACCCGGAGTCCCGTGAACGGGCCCGGTCCCATCCCGGCGACGACACCCGACAGAGCGCGCACCTCGATGCCGGCCACGGTCAGCGCCTCGTCGATCAGAGTGCCGATCACTTCCGCGTGACGCATGCTGTCGGTCTCGATGATCTCCGAGAGCACCCCGCCCTCCCGGTCGACGACGGCGACGCTGGTCCCGGCGGACGTGTCGATGGCGAGCAGCATGCATCCAGCCTAAGCGGGATCGGCGGACGAGGAGCCCGCGGGCGGCGCCCAGCGCGGACCGAACCCGGTCAGCGTGACGGTACGCGGTTCGTCCGTCTCGTCGACGGCATCGGCGTCTACGGCCGCGCCCTCCGCCGCTCCGGTCGGCCGCTCGATCGCGACCTCGAGCCACGACTCGGCGACGCCGTCGAGCATCCCGGCGCCCCACTCCACCACCACGACCGAGCGCGCGAAGTCGATGTCGAGGTCGTCGAGCTCCAGCGCGCTCGACAGGCGGTACGCGTCGACGTGGACGAGCGGCGCGCCGCCGGAGAGACTGGGATGCGTCCGGGCGAGCACGAACGTGGGGCTGGTCACCGGGCCGCGCACGTCCAGCGCTTCGCCGATCCCGCGCGTCAGCGTCGTCTTGCCCGCCCCGAGCGGACCGGACAGGATGACGAGGTCGCCCGCTCGGAGGACGCCAGCGAGATCCCGGCCGAGTTCGTGCATCTCGTCCGCCGTGGCGACCCGCCGGACGGCGGGCACCTGCAGCGCGTCCGTCATCGGCCGCCTCCGGTGTAGCTCCGTCTCAGTCGTCCGCCGAGACGCGTGACGATCTCGTAGTTGATGGTGTCGGCGGCCTCGGCCCAGTCGTCCGCCCCCGGCACGCCGACTGCGGGGTCACCGAACAGGACGACCTCGTCGCCGACCGCCACGTCCAGGTCGCCGACGTCGACCACGAACTGGTCCATGGCGACGCGCCCGCTGATCCGGAACGTGCGGCCGCCGATCGCGACGGGACCGCGGTTGGACGCATGACGCGGGATGCCCTCCGCATAGCCGAGGGGGACGAGGACGAGCGTCGTCTCCTTCTCGGTGCGGTACGTGTAGTCGTAGGAGACGCCTGTGCCCGCAGGCACGCGCCGGACCGCGGCCACCCGCCCGCGCAGCGTCATCGCGGGACGCAGCCCGAGCTCGACGGCCGACTCCCGGCCGAAGGGCGACAGCCCGTACACGGCGATGCCGAGGCGGACGAGGTCGAACCGCGACTCCGGCAGTGAGAGGGCGGCCGCACTGGCCGCGATGTGCCGCAGCTCGGGATCGAGTCCGGCGGCGGATGCGCGATCGAGCGCACGTTCGAACGCGGCGATCGCGGCGCGGTCGTCCTCCGGCGACGCATTGGAGAGGTGCGAGAAGACGCCGCGGACGCGGACGAGACCGGCGACCTCGAGCTCGCGTGCGCGCGCGACCACCGCATCCCACTCGGATTCCGGGACGCCGTTACGGCTCAGACCGGTCTCGATCTTGAGCTGGACGAAGACCGGCCGGTCGCCCGTGGCTGCGGCCGCTGCGGCCTCCAGCTGGACGCCTGACGAGATCCCGAGGTCGAGGTCGGCGCGGACGGCGTCGGCGAAGTCGTCGTCGGGGTCGTGCAGCCACGCCAGCACGGGCGCGGTGATGCCGGCCTCCCGCAGCGCGAGGCCCTCGGAGATCTCGGCGACGCCGAGCCAGTCCGCCCCGCCGGCGAGCGCTGCACGGGCGCACTCGACGGCGCCGTGGCCGTACGCGTCGGCCTTGACGACCGCCATGGCGTGCGGCGTGCCGACGAGCTCGCGCAGGCGTGCGACGTTCGCGCTCACCGCATCCAGGTCGACGACCCGCTCCCGGAACACCGCGGTCACGGCGCGCACTCCGTCACCACGAACGCCGTCGCGACGCCGGCGTCATGCGTCATCGACACGTGGATGCGCACGATGCCGCGCTCGCGGACCTGCGCCTCGACGACGTTGTGCAGCACGAAACCGGGGTTCCTCTCCTCGTCGGGGACGATCTCCATGTCGTGCCAGCGCACGCCCTCGGAGCCGCCGAGCGCCTTGATCAGCGCCTCTTTCGCGGCGAACCGGGCCGCGAGCGAGTGCACGGGGAGCAGGCGCTCCGCCTCGGTGAACAGCCGGTCGCGCAGCTTCGGCGTGCGGGCGATCGACCGCTCGAAGCGGGCCAGATCGACCACGTCGACCCCGATGCCGGCGATCACTGCGTCACTCGACGGTGACGGACTTGGCCAGGTTGCGCGGCTGGTCGACGTCGAGGCCCTTCGCCGCCGACAGCTCCATGGCGAAGATCTGCAGCGGGACGACCGCGAGAAGCGGCTCGAAGAGCGGCGCGGCCAGCGGGATGCGGATGACCTCGTCGGCGAACGGCAGCACGGCGGCGTCTCCGGCCTCGGCGATCGCGATGACGCGGGCGCCGCGGGCGCGGATCTCCTGGATGTTCGAGACGACCTTCTTGTGCAGCTCGTCCGACCAGCGCGGGCTGGGCACGACGACGAACACCGGCTGGCCCGGCTCGATCAGGGCGATCGGTCCGTGCTTCAGCTCGCCGGCCGCGAAGCCCTCGGCGTGGATGTACGCGAGCTCCTTGAGCTTGAGCGCACCTTCCAGCGCGATCGGGTAGCCGACGTGACGACCGAGGAACAGCACCGCGCGGGTGTCCGACATCCACTTGGCCAGCTGCGCGATCTCGGCGTGCGACTCGAGCACCGTGGCGATCTTGGCGGGCACCTCCTGCAGCTCCTCGATCGCGTCGCGCTGCTGCGCCGCGCTCAGGGTGCCGCGGACGCGCGCCAGGTGAAGGCCGAACAGGTACAGAGCGGTGATCTGGGCGACGAAGGCCTTCGTCGACGCGACGGCGACCTCCGGGCCGGCGTGCGTGTACAGCGCGGCGTCGGACTCGCGCGGGATGGTCGCGCCCTGCGTGTTGCAGACCGAGATGGCTTTGGCGCCGCCCTCGCGGGCGTACTTGACGGCCATCAGCGTGTCCATCGTCTCGCCCGACTGGCTGATCGAGATCACCAGGGTGCCGTCGGTCAGCACGGGCTCGCGGTAGCGGAACTCGTGGCTCAGCTCGACCGTGACGGGCACGCGGGCCCACTTCTCGATCGCGTAGCTGCCCACCAGGCCCGCGTACGCGGCAGTGCCGCACGCGATGATCGTGATGCGGTCGATGCCGGCGAAGTACTCGTCGCCGAGCGCGTCGAGCTCGGGGATGTGGACGGCGCCCTCGACGAGGCGGCCGCGGAGGGTGTTGGCCACCGCATCCGGCTCTTCGGCGATCTCCTTCGCCATGAACGACGACCAGCCGCCCTTCTCGGCGGCGGAGGCGTCCCACGCGACCTCGAACGGCTCGACCTCGACGGGCGCGCCGGCGAAGTCGGTGACCGTGACGCTGTCCGGCGTGATGGTGACGATCTGGTCCTGACCGATCGCCATCGCCTTGCGGGTGTGCTCGACGAACGCGGCGACGTCCGAGCCGAGGAAGTTCTCGCCCTCGCCGAGCCCGATGACGAGCGGCGAGTTGCGGCGCGCGCCGACGACGACGTGCGGCTGGTCCTGGTGCATCGCGAGAAGGGTGAATGCACCCTCCAGGCGTGAGACGACGCTCTGGAACGCCTCGGGCAGGTCGCCCGTCCGGCGGTACTCGCGGCCCAGCAGCACGGCTGCGACCTCGGTGTCGGTCTCGGACTCGAAGGCGAAGCCGTCGGCGAGCAGCTCGTCCTTCAGCGTTGCGAAGTTCTCGATGATGCCGTTGTGGATGACGGCGAGGCGACCGTCGTCGCCCAGGTGCGGGTGCGCATTCACGTCGGTCGGGCCGCCGTGAGTCGCCCAGCGGGTGTGACCGATGCCGGTCTGCCCGTTCGGGATGGGGTGCTCCTGCAGGTCTTCGGTCAGCACCGACAGCTTCCCGGCCTTCTTAGCGGTGCCGAGGGCGCCGTCCGGGCCGATCACGGCGATGCCCGCGGAGTCGTATCCGCGGTACTCCAGGCGCTTCAGACCGCCGAGAAGCACCTCGAGGCTCTTGTCGGTACCGACGTACCCCACGATTCCACACATGCACCCGAGTCTATCGTGGGCGTAAGTGGGAGCCGGCTCGGAGCGCCCCCTAGAATTGGTGCCCTATGCTTCCGAACGGCGACTCCTCCACCCCCTTCGTCGAGCTGAGCAGGGCCGACTGGGCGGAGCTGGCGGAGAACACCAGACTGCCGCTGCAGGAGACGGAGATCGTCCAGCTCCGCGGCCTCGGCGATCCGCTCGACATGCGCGAGGTGTCGGAGGTCTACCTCCCGCTCAGCCGTCTCCTCAATCTGTACGTGGGCGGCGCGAAGCAGCTCCATCGGGTGACGAGCGACTTCCTCGGCGAGCGGGCGGCCAGCACGCCGTTCGTCATCGGCGTCGCGGGCTCGGTCGCCGTCGGCAAGTCGACCATCGCGCGCCTGTTGCGCGAGCTGCTGTCGCGCTGGGACGACACCCCGCGCGTCGAGCTGGTGACCACGGACGGCTTCCTCCTTCCCAACGCCGAACTCGAGCGCCGCGGCCTGATGGAGCGCAAGGGCTTCCCGGAGTCGTACGACCGGCGGGCGCTGTTGCGTTTCGTCACGGCCATCAAGAGCGGCGCCCCGGAGGTCCGGGCCCCCTTCTACTCCCACCTCAGCTACGACATCGTTCCGGATGCGGAGATCGTCGTGCGGCGCCCGGACGTCCTCATCGTCGAGGGCCTCAACGTGCTGCAGCCGGCGGGCGGCGGCAACCGGCTCGCCGTGAGCGACCTGTTCGACTTCAGCGTCTACGTGGATGCGCGCACCCGCGACATCGCGCACTGGTACGAGGAGCGCTTCCTGAAGCTGCAGCGCGGTGCGTTCGCCAATCCGAAGTCGTACTTCCACCGTTATGCCCAGCTCACGGAGGATGAGGCGCGAGCGCGGGCCGCATCCATCTGGACGGCGATCAACGAGCCGAACCTGCTCCAGAACATCCGGCCGACACGCTCGCGCGCCAAGCTGGTGCTGCGGAAGGATGCCGACCACGCGGTGAGCTCCGTCCTGCTGCGCAAGCTCTGATCTGGCTTCTAAACCTCAGGCATGCATAAATGAGGTCGTGGTGCTCTGGCCATGCATGCATACGACCCGTAAGCATGAGGCATGCCAGCACCACGTTCTCGCGCCGCCGAGCTCTTCGGGCAGCGGGTTCGTGAGGCACGCATCGCGCTCGGGATGAGCCAGGAGGACATCGCAAACCTGGCCGACATGCACGTGACGAACTACGGGCGGGTGGAGCGCGGTGAGGCGAACTCCGAGCTGCACACCATCGTCCGTATCGCCACGGCGCTCGACGTCGACCCGGGCACCCTGATGGCGGGACTGTACGGCACCGAGATGCTGCCCGACCGCTCGCGCGCCTACTCCGTGGCAGACTTCCTCGCGGCACGCCGGGCGCACGAGACGCGCTGACGTGCGAGAGTGCTGACGCGCGAGACGCGCTGAACGGCTAGAGAGCCAGCCGCTCCCGCACGACATCCGCGAGCTCGTTCGCCAGACGCTCTGCCGTGACCTGATCCGCGGCCTCGACCATGACGCGGACGAGCGGCTCGGTGCCGGACGGGCGCAGCAGCACGCGCCCGGTGTCGCCGAGCGCGCTCTCCGCCGTCTGAACGGCCGTGCGGAGTCCCTCGTCGGTGTGGACCGCGTGGTGGTCGACGTTCTTCACGTTCACCATCACCTGCGGGTACACGGTCATCACGCGGGCGAGCTCCGCCAGCGTCTTGCCCTGGCGTGCCATCTCGCTGAGGAGGTGGAGCCCGGTGAGGATGCCGTCACCCGTCGTCGCGAACTCGCGCATGATGACGTGGCCGGACTGCTCTCCGCCGAGGGAGTAGTCGTGCTCGTTCATCTCCTCGAGCACATACCGGTCGCCGACCGCGGTCTCGACCATCCGGATGCCGTGGTCGCGCATGGCGAGCTTCAGGCCCAGGTTGCTCATCACCGTGGCGACGAGGGTGTCGTCGCGCAGCTTGCCGCGCTCCTTCATGCCGACCGCGAGGATCGCCATGATCTGGTCGCCGTCGACGACGTTGCCGTCGGCGTCGATCGCGAGGCAGCGGTCCGCGTCGCCGTCGTGGGCGATGCCGACGTCGGCGCCGGCCGCAAGCACGGCCTTCGCGAGGTTATCGAGGTGCGTGGAGCCGACACCGTCGTTGATGTTCATGCCGTCCGGCGCGTCGCCGATGACGGTCACTCGCGCCCCCGCGTCGGTGAACACCTCGGGCGAGATCCCCGCCGCCGCGCCGTGGGCGCAGTCGAGGACGACGTGGATGCCGTCGAGGCGGTGCGGGAGGCTGCCGAGGAGGTGGAGGACGTAGCGGTCCTCCGCGTCGGCGAAGCGTCGGATGCGGCCGACGTCGGCGCCGGTCGGGGTCAGCTTCTCGAGGTCGAGGTGCTGCTCGATGCGGTCCTCGACGACGTCGGGGAGCTTGGTGCCGCCGCGGGCGAAGATCTTGATCCCGTTGTCGGGGGCCGGGTTGTGCGAGGCCGAGACCATCACACCGAAGTCTGCGTCGAAGTCGGCGATGAGGAAGGCCGCTGCCGGCGTGGGGATGACTCCCGCGTCGTACACGTCGATGCCCGAGCTGGCGAGCCCGGCAGCGACGGCGGCGGAGAGGAACTCACCCGAGACACGGGGGTCGCGGGCGACGATGGCCGTTGGGCGCTTGCCGGCGGCGCGGCGCGCCTCGGCGCTTCGGCCTTGCGTCAGTACAGCAGCAGCTGACTGCGCAAGGCCGAGCGCCAGGTCGGCGGTGAGACTGCCGTTCGCGAGACCGCGAACGCCGTCGGTTCCGAAGAGGCGTGGCATGGACCGAAGCCTAAACGCTGGCGAGCGCTAGCGCTTGGAGAACTGCGACGCCTTGCGGGCCTTCTTGAGACCGGCCTTCTTGCGCTCGGTGACGCGGGCGTCACGGGTGAGGAAGCCGGCCTTCTTCAGGGTCGGGCGGTTGTTGTCGCGGTCGATCTCGTTGAGAGCGCGCGCGATGGCGAGGCGCAGGGCGCCCGCCTGACCCGAGGGGCCACCGCCGGTGATGCGAGCGACGACGTCGTAGGAGCCGATGAGGTCGAGCACCTTGAACGGGTCGTTGATGAGCTGCTGGTGCAGCTTGTTCGGGAAGTAGTCGGCGAACTCACGGCCGTTGACCGTGATGGTGCCGGAACCCGGGACCAGGCGCACGCGCGCGATGGCCTCCTTGCGGCGGCCGACGGCCGCGCCGGGAACGGAGAGGACGGCGCGCGGGGCGGCCGGGGCCTCAGAGGCCGGGGTCTCGGTCGAGTAGGACTCGACGTTCTCGGCCTGGGCCGAGTCGATGCTGTCTGCGATCTTCGCCACGGTGGTGATAATCCTTTGTCTCTTTAAGTCGTGAAGGTCTGCGTCGTCGCGCTTACTGGGCGACCTGGCCGAGCGTGTACGGCTTCGGCTGCTGGGCGGCGTGCGGGTGCTCGCTTCCGGTGTAGACCTTCAGCTTGCGGAGCTGGGCGCGGCCGATGGAGTTCTTCGGCAGCATTCCGCGGACGGCCTTCTCGACGGCGCGCACCGGGTTCTTCTCGAGGAGCTCCGAGTACGTGGTCGCCTTCAGTCCGCCCGGGTAGCCCGAGTGGCGGTAGGCCTTCTTCTGCAGAGCCTTCTGACCGGTCAGCGCGACCTTGTCGGCGTTGACGATGATGACGAAGTCACCGCTGTCCATGTGCGGGGCGAAGGTCGGCTTGTGCTTGCCGCGGAGGAGGGCGGCGGTGTGGCTGGCGAGACGGCCGAGCACGACATCGGTCGCGTCGATGACGACCCAGTCGCGCTGGATCTCGTCTGCCTTCGGGGAATAGGTGCGCGTCACAGTAGTGGCTGCTTTCTGTCTCGAACGGAGGTGTTCGTGAATCCCACTCCGTTGGTGGTTCGCTCGCGACGGCGTCGAACCGGACCGGTGGAGGGCTCACGTTCGTGTGTCCGGCCGCAGGGGCCCGGACACCAAAGGTCAATACTACGGGAGCCGGACACGCCCGGTCAAACCGGGAGGGAGATGCCCGTCTGCTGCTCGGAGACCTCCCACACCCGGACGGCCTCCGCGGCATTGCGGAGCGGCGGATACGGTGTCTGCTCCGCGGGAGCACCCCCGAGGTGCCCGGGTCCGCTCGGGCCGTACATCCTGCCTCCTTCCGCATGCGGCCCCGTCGCCGCGAGCAGCGCGGGAAGCGCGGCCGTCTCCGGGGTGCCGACCAAGAGGCCGCGGGCGGACAGCCAGCGGATCATCCGGACCGCCCCGGTGTCCGCCGCACGCCCGTACCCGGGCTGCGCTGCGAGCAGGTTCGTGGGAGCGACCCCGGGATGCGCGAGGTTGCTGCTGATGCCCCATCCGGCCGCCGCGCTCCGCCGATCGAGCTCCAGCCCGAACAGGCCGAGCGCGATCTTCGAGGAACGGTATGCCGCTTGGGCGCGATACGACCGCTCGGCGCCGAGGTCGTCCCAGTCGATCGCGCCGCTCCTCGCGACGACGCTCACCTGCGATGTGACCCGCGCCCGCCCCTCCTGGAGCAGCGGGAAGAGGGCTCCCACGAGCGCGACGTGGCCGAGGTGGTTGGTGCCCCACTGCAGCTCGAAGCCGTCCACGGTGGTGCGTCGCTCCGGAGGCGTCATCAGCCCGGCGTTGTTGATGAGGATGTGGACCGGCTGCCCGTCCACTCGCATCCCCTCGCCGAACGCGGCGACCGAGTCGAGCGAGGCCAGGTCGAGGTCACGAAGCACCAGCCGCGCATCCGGGACGGTGGAGCGGATCCGATCCGCAACTGCAGCTCCCTTGGCTCGGTCGCGCACCGGCATGACGACCTCCGCGCCCGCCTGCGCAAGCCGTGCCGCGATGACCGTCCCCATGCCGTCGCTGGCCCCGGTGACGACGGCCCGTCTGCCGCTGAGCGGGGGGATGTCGATGTCGATCGTGCGTGCCACGGTGTTCTCCTTCGTTCGGTGACTCCACCTTGAGCGCTCGGGCCATCCGTAGCCACGGCCCGGCGATCCGTGGTTACGGAGAGCGCCACACGGTAGACATGAGGGGTGATCGACCGTATCGGACTCGCCGAATTCCTCCGGACCCGGCGCGACCTGCTCCAGCCGGAGGACGTGGGCCTCCCGCGCGGCAGCCGCCGCCGCACGTCCGGGCTGCGGCGCGAGGAGGTTGCCGCCCTGGCGCACATGTCGGTCGACTACTACGCCCGGCTGGAGCGGGAGCGAGGTCCCCAGCCGTCGGAGCAGATGCTCGCCTCGATCGCTCAGGGACTGCACCTCTCCCACGCGGAGCGCGATCACCTGTTCCGCCTCGCCGGCCACACCCCGCCCGCGCAGGGCTCGGAGAGCGAGCACGTGAGCCCCGGCCTGCTGCGCGTGCTCGATCGGCTCGACGACACCCCGGCCGAGATCGTGACCGAAGTGGGAGAGACGCTGCGGCAGAGCAGGATGGGCGTGGCCTTGACCGGCGATACGGCGTCGCTCCGCGGGCCGGAGCGCAGCCTCGGGGTGCGTTGGTTCACCGACCCGGGTTCGCGCAGCCTGTACGCCCCTCGCGACCACGACTTCCTGAGCCGGATGTTCGCCTCCGGTCTGCGCGAGGTCGTGACAGCGCGCGGTCCCGGCTCGCGGGCGGCCGCTCTGGCGGACTACGTCCTCGACCGCAGTGCCGAGTTCCGGACCCTCTGGGCGGCGCACGAGGTCGGGCTCCGGCCGAAGGAGGTCAAGCATTTCACTCACCCGGAAGTCGGGGAACTCGAACTGCACTGCCAGCAGCTCGTGGACCCGGGTCACGCGCACTCGCTGCTCGTCTACACCGCGATACCGGGCAGCGAGTCCGCGGAGAAGCTGCGCCTGCTGTCGGTCATCGGAGCCCAGACCCTCCAGGGCGGGCTGACCCGCACTCAGCCCCAGGGCTGAAACCTCGCCCGATCACGCGCACAATCGGCGGCCTCACCCTAGCGTTGCCCGTATGAGTCCGATCCTGACGCGCAGCCGGTGGCTGTTGGAGCCCGCCCTCGCCGTGACGTTCTTCGTGTTCTGGGCACTGACGGAAGCGGGCCGCAACCAGCTCCTGCCCTCCGCCCTCCGCGCCACCGTTCCGTTCTGGGCCGCGCTGCTCGTGCTCGCGTGCGCCATCGGGCTCTCGCGGCTCAGTCCTGTCGTGGCCATGGCGGCCGGGACCGCGGTGCTCATCGGGCAACTCCTCTTCCCGTCGGGGATCTTCCAGAACGCGGCCATCTACCTCGGTTATGCCGTCGTCATCGTCGTCGTGGCCGCCACGGTGCACGGTCGTCTGCGGGTCGTCGCCCTCGCCTTCGCCGTCGGGGCGGGAGTGTCCGTCGCGGGACTCCTGTCCTGGGCCCAAGAGATCGGGCACACCGATGCTGCGATCCGAGTGACATTCTTCGTCGTCTGCGCCGGAGCGGCGGCGTTCGCCTGGGTCATCGGCACCCTCATCGGCGTGTGGATGCGCACGCGGCGGAGCGAGGAGGAGCTCGCGCGCACGACGGCCGAACTCCGCAGCGCGGAGGTCGAGACGATGGTCGCCGGAGAGAGGGAGCGCATCGCCCAAGACGTGCACGACATCATGGCGCACTCCCTGTCGGTCATCCTCGCCCAGGCGGACGGCGCTCGCATGCTCGTGGACGAGCGCCCCGCATCCGTAGCGCCCTCGCTCGCGACCATTGCAGACACCGCGCGGGCGTCGTTGACCGAGGTCCGAGTGCTGATCGAGACGCTCGTCGGCAGTCCCGACGGACCCGTGCATCCCGGCGTGACCGATCTCGACGATCTGGTGGAGCGGATGTCCGACGCCGGCCTCGTGATCTCCGTCGAGCGGTTCGGCGGCTCCGTTGAGCTCAGCGCGGCACAGGAACTCGCCGTCTACCGGATCGTCCAGGAGGGCCTCACCAACGCGCTCAAGCACGCTGGGGCCGGTGCACGCGCGCGGCTGGCGTTGGACGAGCGAGAAGACGGCATCGCCCTGTCCCTGGCATCCCAGCCCTCGGCTCCACGGGATGCGCCTCCCCCCAATCCGGCGGGCCGCGGCCTCATCGGGATGCACGAGCGCGCCCGGTTCGCCGGAGGCTGGCTCGACGCAGGCGAGGACGAGGACCAGCCGGGCGGGTATCTCGTGACCGCCTACATCCCGGCGACCGGCCGGAATGCGGTGACCGCGTGATCCGGGTGGCGATCGCCGACGACCAGCCGCTGTTCTGCACGGGCCTGCAGATGATGATCGAGTCGCAACCCGATCTCGAGTTCGCCGGCAGCGCCCCGGACGGCCTGCAGGCGATGCAACTGGCCCGCTCGGCACGACCGGATGTGCTGCTCATGGACATCCGGATGCCGGTGCTGGATGGCATCGCAGCGACAGAGGGCATCCGGCGGGAAAACGCGGAACCACTCCCCCGCATCGTCGTCCTCACGACCTTCGAACGCGACGAGGCGGTCGCCGCGGCGCTTCGAGCGGGAGCGGACGGCTTCGTGCTGAAGGATGCGACGCCGGAGTTCATCCTGGCGGCGATCCGCACCGTGCACGATGGTCATTCGGTCATCGCACCGAAGGCGACCACGGACCTGTTCCGCACGCTGGCCCGCCGTCGCCCGGAGGCGATCGATGCCCTGTCCGTCCGCGAGAAGGAGGTGTTCCTCCTCGCGGCCCGCGGTTTGAACAACGGCGACATCGGCCGGACGGCGTTCATCTCCGAGGCGACCGTCAAGTCGCACGTCCGCAGCATCCTCGCCAAGCTCGGGCTCGCGTCGCGCGTGCAACTGGTGGCGTTCGCCTACGAGAACGGGCTCGTACGGTGAGCGGCTCTCACAGCTCGCGCATCGCGCGCGTTCGCTCCGCACGGAGCGCCAATTCCGCTCCCTCGGGGTAGCCGACCTCCATAAGCGTGAGGCCGCGGGCTGGCATCACCTTGAAGGCGCTGGTGCGCTGCTTCTCGTCGCGCAGCACCACGAGGTCGCCGGCGCCGAGCTTGCCCTCACCGACCTCGACGCATGCGCCGACCAGCGCGCGCACCATGCTGTGGCAGAAGGCGTCGGCCGTGAGCTCGGCGACGAGCACGCCATCCTCGTCGCGACGCCAGCTGAACGCCTGGAGAGTGCGGATGGTCGTGGCGCCCTCGCGAGCCTTGCAGTAGCTGGCGAAGTCGTGGAGCCCGAGGAGTCCGTGGGCAGCCATATCCATCGCATCCACGTCGAGGTCGGCTGACACCCAGGCGGTCCGGTGGCGCTGCAGCGGGTCGCGGAGGGCCGCGCGGTCGGCGACGCGGTACTCGTAGCGTCGCCAGAGGGCCGAGAAACGCGCGTCGAATCCCTCGGGCGCGACGGTCGCGGACAGCACGACGACGTCGGACACCGGGCCCAGGATGCCGTTCAGCCGCCGGCCGAGCGCCTCCTCGGCGGATAGCGGCGGACGTTTCCCGTGTGGCTTCCGGAGGACCGCCTCCTGTGCCGGGGACAGGTCGACGTGGGCGACCTGCCCGACGGCGTGCACCCCGGCATCCGTGCGGCCGGCGACGGTCAGGAGCGGCGGCTCCCCCGCCCGCCGGAAGATCGTCGCGAGGGCGTCTTCCAACGTCCCCTGCACCGTCCGCAGCCCGGGCTGACGTCCCCAGCCGTTGAAGTCCGTGCCCTGGTAGGCGACGTCGAGGCGGTACCGCCGCGCGTGGTCGGCGGCCACAGCATCAGTAGGCACGCACGAGCCCCGTCTCGGCCTGCGTCGTCACGAACCCCATCCCCGTGTAGAGCCCCAGCGCACCGGTGGGATTCTCGGCGTCGACGTCGAGGACGACCTTGTCCCAGCCGCGCTGAGCGCACGCCTCGAGCACCGCTCGCAGCAGCGACGGCGCGATGCGCCTCCCCCGGTACGGCCGCGTCACCGCGACGGTGGACACGTACGCGCCCGTGAAGCCCTGTCCGGGCCAGTCGTCCTCGTTCACATCCGTGAGCAGGACGCCTGCGACCTCATCGCCCGCGAGCGCGACGAACGAGAGCTCGGCGACGAACACTCCCGACACCAGACCGTCGAACTGCTCGTCGCTCAGCGGCTGGCTGCCCCAGTGGTCCCGGAACGCGTCATCGCGCGCCGCATGGACGGCGTCGGCCAGCTCGCTCGTATACGGGACGATCCGCACATCGATCGTCGGCGCCACCTCGGGGATGGGGTCGCGCAGGTCGCGTTCCATCGTCCGGAAGTACCGGGCCACCTCGAACCCGCCGGCGAGGAGCAGCCGCTCGCGATCCGGCGCGCGCCGGTCGGCGTAACCCACCAGCCAGCCCGGCAGCGCCTTATCCGACGCGGCCAGCTTCTGCTCGCCCCGGGCACGCTGCCACGCCAGCAGCTCACGTCCGATCCCCTGGCCGCGGAACTCGGGATGCACGCCGCCGTTCATGAATTCGCGCACCAGCGTCTCCTGCCGCGGCGGTTCCATCACGATGCCGACGGCGACGACCCGTCCGTCGGCGGTGACGGCCAGCAGCGAGTCGGCATCCAGGTCGATGAAGCTGTAGCCCAGCTCCTCCTCGACCTCTTCGCGTGTCGTGACGTAGTTGGGGTGGTCCTGGACGGCGATCGCGCGGTACACCTCGTGCACCGCATCCACATCGGCCGCCGTCGCGGGGCGCCACTCGGCGATGAGGGGATGCTGCGGGCGGTAGGTCGGCGGCGCGGCGACCCGCTCGCGGAGCGGGCTCAGAGTGTCGTCGGTCATCCCTTCACCCTAGAGCCTCGCCTCCCGCCCCCGCCCGGCATCCGTGGGTCGCAACACGCCGTTTTGCGGTCGCCATAACGGCGTGTTGCGACCCACAGACGGCGGGAACGACGAAGGCCCAGCATCCACGGATGCAGGGCCTTCGTGTGGAAAGGGGAGGGCGTTACGCCTTCTCCGCCTCGCTCTCGGCGTCGGTCTCACCGGCGGCGTCGGCGTCGGCGGTCGCGTCCTCGACGACCTCCGCCTCGGCGGCGGCGGTCTCGGTGCTGGTCTCCTCGGTGCTGGTTTCCTCGGCCGGGGTCTCCTCGGTCGCGGTCTCCTCGGCGGGGGCCTCCTCGACCGGCGCAGCCTTGGGGGCGGCGGTGGTCTTGGACGACTTCACCTTCGGGGTGACGGGCTCGAGCACGAGCTCGATCTGCGCCATCGGCGCGTTGTCACCCTTGCGGAAGCCGAGCTTCGTGATGCGGGTGTAGCCGCCCTCACGCTCGGCGACCAGCGGCGCGATCTCGGTGAAGAGCTCGTGCACGACGGACTTGTCGCTGATCACGGCGAGCACGCGACGGCGGGCGTGCAGGTCGCCGCGCTTCGCGAACGTGATCAGGCGCTCGGCCACGGGACGCAGGCGCTTGGCCTTCGTCTCGGTGGTCTTGATGCTCTTGTGCGTGAAGAGCGCAGCGGCCAGGTTGGCGAGCATGAGGCGCTCGTGCGCCGGGCCGCCCCCGAGGCGGGGGCCCTTGGTGGGCTTAGGCATGATCGGTTATCTCCAGTGTTGAAAAGGTCTGATGGCTGAGTCGGGCGACGAGCCTCAGATGGTGGTGGACTCGTCCTCGTCGTAGCCGCTGTAGAAGTGGGCGCCGTCGAACCCGGGGACCGAGTCCTTCAGCGACAGACCCATCTCCGTCAGCTTGTCCTTGACCTCATCCACCGACTTCTGACCGAAGTTGCGGATGTTCATGAGCTGCGTCTCCGACAGCGAGACGAGCTCGCTCACGGTGTTGATGCCCTCGCGCTTGAGGCAGTTGTACGAGCGGACCGAGAGGTCGAGGTCCTCGATCGGCATCGACAGCTCGGAGCTGAGGACGGCGTCGACCGGAGCCGGGCCGATCTCGATGCCCTCTGCGGCGCTGTTGAGCTCGCGAGCGAGACCGAACAGCTCGACCAGCGTGCGGCCGGCCGAGGCGATGGCGTCGCGCGGGCTGATCGCGGGCTTGGTCTCGACGTCGACCACGAGGCGGTCGAAGTCGGTGCGCTCACCGGCACGGGTGGCCTCGACGCGGTAGGTGACCTTCAGGACGGGCGAGTAGATCGAGTCGATCGGGATCTGGCCCGCCTCGCTGTACTCGTTGCGGTTCTGCTGGGCCGACACGTAGCCGCGGCCCCGCTCGATGGTCAGCTCGACCTCGAACTTCGCCTTGTCGTTGAGGGTCGCGATGACCAGCTCGGGGTTGTGGATCTCCACACCGGCCGGAGCCGAGATGTCGGCGGCGGTGACCTGACCGGCGCCGGTCTTGCGGAGGTACGCGGTGATGGGCTCGTCGTGCTCGCTGGAGACCACCAGACCCTTGATGTTCAGGATGATCTCGGTCACGTCCTCCTTGACGCCCGGAACGGTGCTGAACTCGTGCAGCACGCCGTCGATGCGGATGCTGGTGACAGCCGCGCCGGGGATGGAGGAGAGGAGGGTGCGGCGCAGGGAGTTGCCGAGGGTGTATCCGAAGCCGGGCTCCAGGGGCTCGATGACGAACCGCGAGCGGAACTCGGAGATGTTCTCTTCGGTGAGCGTAGGACGCTGTGCAATGAGCACTATTGATTCCTTTCGGCTGAATGTCCGCTATATGACATTCGCTTCTACTGGGGTGGGTTTCGTCACGCCGTCAGGCGGCGGCCCGAATGGACCGCCGCCTGCGGCGGACGAGAAGAGAACTCAGACGCGACGGCGCTTGGGCGGGCGGCAACCGTTGTGCGCCTGCGGGGTGACGTCGTTGATCGAGCCGACCTCGAGGCCGGCGGCCTGGAGGGAGCGGATCGCCGTCTCGCGACCCGAACCCGGGCCCTTGACGAAGACGTCGACCTTCTTCATGCCGTGCTCCTGCGCCTGACGCGCGGCCGACTCGGCGGCGAGCTGCGCCGCGAACGGGGTCGACTTGCGGGAGCCCTTGAATCCGACGCCGCCGGACGAGGCCCAGCTGATCACGGCACCGGTGGTGTCGGTGATCGAGACGATCGTGTTGTTGAACGTGCTCTTGATGTGGGCCTGGCCCACAGCAATGTTCTTCTTTTCCTTCTTGCGCGGCTTGCGAGCGGCCGACTTGGGTGCTGCCATTTCTTCTCCTGAATCCTAAGAGCGTGGGGCCGCGGGCCTTAGCGCGCCTTCTTCTTGCCGGCCACGGTGCGCTTCGGACCCTTGCGGGTACGAGCGTTGGTCTTGGTGCGCTGGCCGCGGACCGGGAGGCCCTTACGGTGGCGGATACCCTCGTAGCTGCCGATCTCGACCTTGCGGCGGATGTCGGCGGCGACCTCGCGGCGCAGGTCACCCTCCACCTTGAAGTTGCCCTCGATGTAGTCGCGGAGAGCGACGAGCTGCTCGTCGGTCAGGTCCTTGACGCGGATGTCGCCCGAGATCTCGGTCTCGCGCAGAGTCTGGAGGGCGCGGGTGCGGCCGACTCCATAGATGTAGGTGAGTGCGACCTCGACGCGCTTCTCGCGCGGGATGTCGACGCCTGCTAGACGTGCCATGTGTTGGCTTCTCCTGTGATGAGTGGAGGTCTGCAGCGATCCCGGTGCCCCGGCCTCCTCCGAGGGTGTCCCCCGTGTCCGTCTCCGGACGCGGGTTCTGGCATCGCCTGTTCTTCTATTCGGTTATGACTGCGTTCAGCCCTGGCGCTGCTTGTGGCGCGGGTTCTCGCAGATGACCATGACCCGGCCGTTGCGGCGGATGACCTTGCACTTGTCGCAGATCCTCTTGACCGAGGGGTTGACCTTCATGAGTGTTTCTTACCTTTGTTCGCTGTCCTCGTACCTCACCCGGGGCTACCCGTTGGGTGGGGCCGTTACTTACAGCAGACCTTTACTTGTAGCGGTAGACGATCCGGCCGCGGGTCAGATCGTAAGGGCTCAGCTCCACGATCACGCGGTCCTCGGGGAGGATGCGGATGTAGTGCTGGCGCATCTTGCCGGAGATGTGGGCAAGAACCTTGTGACCGTTCGTCAACTCCACGCGGAACATCGCGTTGGGAAGAGCCTCGATCACGGATCCTTCGATCTCGATGACACCGTCTTTTTTGGCCATAGCCTCACTGTCGCTAAAAGTCGTGGTTTGCTGGTCGTGCGTTGATCGGCGGAAGGCACGTGAGAACGCGCCTAAGACACCAAGGATCTATCTTATGGGAAAGGGCGCGAATCCGCCAATCCGAGTGTATGATCCTCCGCCGCTCTGGGCGAACACCGTGATCCGGGCGCCCATCAGGCGATCGGAACCGGCGTCACACCGAACGGGGCGAGGCCGGCGGCGCCTCCGTCGCTCGCGGTGAGCACCCAGATTCCGTCCGCGTGCACGGCGACGCTGTGCTCCCAGTGGGCGGCCGCCGAGCCGTCCTCCGTCGCGACGGTCCAGCCGTCGTCCTTGACGTAGGTCTCCTGCGATCCGAGCACGACCATCGGCTCGATCGCGACGACGAGCCCAGGGCGCACCTCCGGCCCCTTGGCGCGCACGCGGTAGTTGAACACCGGCGGCTCCTCGTGCATGCGGCGCCCGATGCCGTGGCCGATGTAGTCGGTCAGGATGCCGTAGTCGCCCTGCGCCGAGATGTAGTCCTCGATCGCCTCGCCCACGTCGTTGAGGTAGCGGGCGGACGCCAGGGTCGCGATCCCGCGCCACAGCGACTGCTCCGTCACCTCTGAGAGGCGGGTGCGCTCGGCCACGAGTTCGGGATGCGCGGGATCGGGCAGCACGAAGGTGCGCGCCGCATCCCCGTTCCAGCCGCCCAGGATCGCGCCGCTGTCGACCGACAGGATGTCGCCGGGCTCGAGAATGCGCTGACCGGGGATCCCGTGCACCACTTCGTCGTTCACCGACGCGCAGATCGTGTGATGGTAGCCGGGCTCCAACTGGAAGTTCGACGCACCGCCCGCGTCCACGATGGCGCGCTCGGCGATCACGTCGAGCTCGAGGGTGGACACGCCGGGAGCGACCGCCGCCGCGACCGCTTCGAGGGATGCGGCCGTCGCGCGCCCGGGCGCGACCATGTCGCGGAGTTGAGCGGGCGTCTTGTAGATCGACCTCTTGAAGACCACTTCTAGGCCACGGACTCGCCGGTGGACGCGCCTGCGCCCGCGACCGGGACGATGCCCCGCTCGGCGAGGGCGGAGGTGATCCGCTCGGCGACCTCGTCCATCGCACCCAGGCCGTCGACCGGCACGAGGAGACCGCGCTCGCGGTACACGTCGATCAGCGGCGAGGTCTCGCGCACGTACACCTGCTGGCGGTGGCGGATGGCCTCTTCCGAGTCGTCCGCTCGACCCTGTTCGTGAGCCCGCTTGGTCAGGCGCTGCACGATCTCGTCCTGATCGGCCGTCAGCTGGATAACCGCATCCAGCTTCTGCCCCTTGCCGGCGAGGAGCTCGTCGAGGTAGTCGACCTGCGCGAGCGTCCGCGGGTACCCGTCGAGCAGGAAGCCGTTCTTGGCATCCTCCTCGTCGAGCCGGTCCGCGACCAGCTGGTTGGTGAGCGTGTCGGGGACGTAGTCGCCCGCGTCGACGATGGCCTTGACCTGCTTGCCGAGCGGCGTCTCGTTCTTGATGTTGGCCCGGAAGATGTCGCCCGTGGAGATGTCGGGGATCCCGTAGGCGGTGGTGATGCGGGAGGCCTGAGTGCCCTTGCCCGCTCCGGGGGGTCCGACGATCAGCATTCGGGTCAACGCAGAAGCCCTTCGTAATGCCGCTGCTGGAGCTGGGAGTCGATCTGCTTGACCGTCTCCAGCCCGACACCGACGATGATCAGGATGGACGTGCCGCCGAACATGAAGTTCTGGCTTGCGCCGATCAACGCGAAGGCGACCAATGGGATCAGCGCGATGATGCCCAGATAGAAGGATCCGGGCAGGGTCACCCGCGTGAGCACGTAATCGAGGTACTCGGCCGTCGGACGGCCCGCGCGGATGCCGGGGATGAAGCCGCCGTACTTCTTCATGTTGTCCGCGACCTCCTCCGGGTTGAAGGTGATCGCCACGTAGAAGTAGGTGAACCCGACGATCAGGAGGAAGTACAGCAGCATGTACAGCGGGTGGTCGCCCTTGGTCAGGTAGTTCGTGATCCACGTGACCCACGGCGCCGGTGCCTTGCCTGCGGCCGGCTGGTTGAACTGGGCGATGAGCGCCGGCAGGTACAGCAGCGACGACGCGAAGATGACGGGCACGACACCGGCCATGTTGACCTTGATCGGGATGTACGTGTTGTTGCCGCCGTAGGTCCGTCGACCCACCATGCGTTTCGCGTACTGCACGGGGATGCGCCGCTGCGACTGCTCGACGAAGACGACGCCCATGACGATGAGCAACCCGATCGCGATCACGACCAGCAGGATCTCGATGCCCTGCGACTGGCCGACCGCCCAGAGGGAGGACGGGAACTGCGCGGCGATCGAGGTGAAGATGAGGAGCGACATGCCGTTGCCGATGCCGCGCTCGGTGACGAGCTCGCCCATCCACATGATGAGGCCCGTGCCGGCCGTCATGGTGACGACCATGAGCATGATCGCGTACCAGGAGTCGTCCGTGATCAGCTGCGTGCACTGGGAGACGGCGGTGGTGCCGAACAGCGCGCCGCTGCGGGCGACGGTGATGAGGGTCGTCGACTGGAGGACGCCCAGCGCGATGGTGAGGTAGCGCGTGTACTGCGTGAGCTTGGCCTGGCCGGCCTGGCCCTCCTTGTAGAGGGTCTCGAAGCGCGGGATGACCACACGCAGCAGCTGCACGATGATCGACGCGGTGATGTACGGCATGATGCCGAGCGCGAAGATCGAGAGTTTGAGGAGGGCACCGCCGGAGAACAGATTCACCAGCGAATACAGGCCGGAAGTGTCCTGATTAGCGTTCAGACAGGTCTGGACGTTGCCGAAATCGACGAATGGCGCAGGGATGAAGGATCCCAGCCGGAACAGGGCGATGATGCCCAGCGTGAAGAAGATCTTCCGGCGAAGATCCGGGGTGCGGAAGATCCGCCCAACGGCGCTAAACAATCCTGCGTCCTGCTTTCCTAAGAGTCAGTCGGGTGGCCGGTTCCCCGGCCACCCGACTGAGCTGCTCTGCGGATGACTACTTGACGGAGCCACCTGCGGCGACGATCTTCTGCTCAGCAGAGCCGGAGACCTTGTCGACCGCAACGTTCAGCTTAACCGCAATGTCCCCGTTGCCGAGAACCTTGACCTTCTCGTTCTTGCGAACGGCACCCTTGGCGACCAGGTCGGCGACGGTGACGTCACCGCCCGACGGGTACAGCTCGGCGAGCTTCTCCAGGTTCACGACCTGGTACTCGACGCGGAACGGGTTCTTGAAGCCGCGCAGCTTCGGCGCACGCATGTGCAGCGGAAGCTGGCCGCCCTGGAAGCCCGGACGCACCTGGTAGCGCGCCTTGGTTCCCTTGGTACCGCGACCGGCCGTCTTACCCTTGGAGCCCTCACCGCGTCCGACGCGGGTCTTCTCCTTCTTGGCGCCGGCGGCGGGGCGGAGGTGGTGCACCTTCAGGACCTGCTCGCGCGGGGCGGCGACGTCCTTCTTGGCGGAGGACTTCGCGGCCGGCTTTGCGGCCACGGTGTCGTCCGTGCTGGAGGCGGCGGCCTTGTCGGCAGCGGCCGAAGCCGACGCCTTCTTGGCCGGAGCCTTCTTCGCGGTGCTGGTCTTCTCGGCGGCCGGCTTGTCGGCGGCAGCCTTCGTGCTCGCGGCCTTGGTCGCGGGCTTCTTGGCGGCCGGCTTCTCAGCGGCCTCTGTGGTGGCCTTCTCTTCAGCCATTAGTCAATCTCCTCGACCTTCACCAGGTGAGCGACGGTGTTGACGTACCCACGGTTCTGCGGGTTGTCCTCGCGGACGACGACGTCACCGATGCGCTTCAGTCCCAGACTGCGCAGCGTGTCGCGCTGGTACTGCTTCTCGCTCACTTTCGACTTGATCTGCGTGATCTTCAGACGCGCAGCCATCAGGCACCTGCCTTCGCGGTCGCGGCGGCCTCGGCCAGCGCTGCCTCGGTGCGAAGCAGGCGCGCCGGGGCGACCTGGTCGTAGTCGAGACCACGGCGAGCTGCGACGGCGCGGGGCTCCTCGAGCTGCTTCAGCGCCTCGACGGTCGCGTGCACGATGTTGATCGTGTTGGACGAACCGAGCGACTTGCTCAGCACGTCGTGGATGCCGGCGCACTCCAGGACGGCGCGCACCGGACCACCGGCGATAACACCGGTACCGGCGGCGGCCGGACGCAGGAGGACGACACCGGCGGCGGCCTCACCCTGCACCGGGTGCGGGATGGTGTTGCCGACGCGCGGGACGCGGAAGAAGTTCTTCTTCGCCTCCTCGACGCCCTTCGAGATCGCCAGCGGCACCTCACGGGCCTTGCCGTAGCCGACGCCCACCAGGCCGTTGCCGTCGCCGACGACCACGAGAGCGGTGAAGCTGAAGCGACGACCACCCTTCACGACCTTCGAGACGCGGTTGATGGTGACGACGCGCTCCAGGAACTGGCTCTTGTCGGCGTCACGGCTGCCACGGTCGCGGTTGGGGTTGCGCTCGCGGCCACCACGGCGCGGCTCGCGCTCGCTCCGGGTGTTGTTGTCGGTGCCCGCAGCGGTCTCCACCGGCTGCGCGCTGTCCGTTACCTGATCGGCCACGGTCTGCTCCTTGTTGTTCTCGTCGCTCACAGGTTCAGTCCACCCTCTCGAGCTCCCTCGGCGACAGCGGCGACGCGGCCCGCGTACTTGCTGCCTCCACGGTCGAACACGACGGCGTCGACACCGGCGCTCTTCGCGCGCTCGGCGACGAGCTCTCCGACCTTGCGGGCCTTGGCGGTCTTGTCACCGTCGAAGGTGCGCAGGTCCGCTTCCATGGTCGACGCGGACGCCAGCGTGTGGCCCTGCGCGTCGTCGACGACCTGCACGAAGACGTGGCGGGCCGAACGGGTCACGACCAGGCGCGGACGGACCGCGGTGCCCTCGATCTTCTTGCGAAGGCGGGTGTGACGGCGGTCGCGAGCGGCCGCCTTGCTCTTTCCTCTGGTACCCAGAGCCATGATTACTTACCAGCCTTTCCGGCCTTGCGACGAACGACCTCGCCGGCGTAGCGCACGCCCTTGCCCTTGTACGGCTCGGGCTTGCGGATCTTGCGGATGTTCGCGGCGACCTCACCGACGGCCTGCTTGTCGATCCCGGCCACGGTCAGGCGGTTGTTGCCCTCGACCGTGAACGTGATGCCAGCCGGCGGCTCGACGGTCACCGGGTGCGAGAAGCCGAGCGCGAACTCGACGGCCGAGCCCTTCTGGACGACGCGGTAACCGGTGCCGACGATCTCCAGGCCCTTGGAATAGCCCTGGGTGACTCCGATGATCTGGTTGTTGATGAGGGTGCGGGTCAGGCCGTGCAGCGAACGCGAAGCGCGCTCGTCGTCCGGACGGGTAACCAAGACCTGGTTCTCCTCCAGCTTGACCTCGATGGGCTCGGCGACGGTGAGGCTGAGCTCACCCTTCGGGCCCTTGACGGTGACGGCCTGGCCGTCGATCTTCACATCGACCCCGGTCGGGATGTCGATGGGCAGTCTTCCAATACGCGACATGGCGGATTACCACACGTAGGCGAGGACTTCCCCACCCACGCCCTTCTTCTCAGCCTGGCGGTCCGTGAGCAGACCGGAGGAGGTGGACAGGATGGCGACGCCGAGCCCGCCGAGCACCTTGGGGAGCTCCGTGGACTTCGCGTAGACGCGAAGGCCGGGCTTCGACACGCGCTTGATACCGGCGATGGAACGCTCGCGGTTCGGTCCGAACTTGAGCTGCAGGGTCAGCGTCTTGCCGACGCGGGCGTCGGTGACGTCCCAGCCGGAGATGTAGCCCTCCTTGGTGAGGATCTCGGCGATGTGGGCCTTGAGCTTCGAGTGCGGCATCGACACGGTGTCGTGGTGAGCCGAGTTCGCGTTGCGCAGTCTGGTCAGCATGTCTGCGACCGGATCTGTCATGGTCATTTCGGTTTTCCTTACGGTCACCAGGTTTCGTTCAGCCGGTACACGACTGACGACCTGTGGTGGAAGCGGGCCGGCCGGACGGCCGGCCCGCAGGTGGGCCTAGTTGGCCGCGTCGTTGGAACGGAACGGGAAGCCGAGCTGCTTGAGCAGTGCGCGGCCCTCGTCGTCGTTCTTGGCGGTGGTCACCACAGTGATGTCCATGCCGCGGACGCGGTCGATGCGGTCCTGGTTGATCTCGTGGAACATCGACTGCTCCGTGAGACCGAACGTGTAGTTGCCGTTCCCGTCGAACTGCTTGTCGCTGAGGCCGCGGAAGTCGCGGATTCGCGGAAGCGCGAGCGTGAGGAGACGGTCGAGGAACTCCCACATGCGGTCGCCGCGCAGCGTGACGTGCGCGCCGATCGGCTGACCCTCGCGTAGCTTGAACTGCGCGATGGACTTGCGGGCCTTCGTGACCTGGGGCTTCTGACCGGTGATCAGGGTGAGGTCGTTGACCGCACCGTCGATCACCTTGCCGTCACGAGCCGCCTCGCCGACACCCATGTTGACGACGATCTTCACCAGACCGGGCACCTGGTGCACGTTGGTGAAGCCGAAGTCGCCCTGGAGCTGCTGGGAGATCTCGTTCTTGTACTTCTGCTTCAGGCGCGGCTGGATTTTGCCAGCAGCGGTTGCAGTGTCGGTCATTACAGGTCCTTACCAGACTTCTTGGCGTAACGAACGCGGACCGTCTTGGTGACGCCGTCCTTCGTGACACTCTCTTCGCGGAAGCCGACGCGGGTCGGCTTCTTGGTCTCGGGGTCGACCAGCGCCACGTTCGAGACGTGGATCGGGGCCTCGTGGGTCTCGATTCCGCCGGTCTTCGTGCCACGCTGCGTCTGGCCGACGCGCACGTGCTTCGTCACGAAGTTGACGCCCTCGACGATGACACGGTTCTGCTCGACGAGAACCTCGATGACGCGACCCTGCTTGCCACGGTCACCACCGCGGGCCTGCGAACGGCCCGAGATGACCTGGACCAGGTCGCCCTTCTTGATGTTCGCCATGGGTTACAGCACCTCCGGTGCGAGCGAGATGATCTTCATGAACTTCTTGTCGCGGAGCTCGCGGCCGACCGGTCCGAAGATGCGCGTGCCGCGGGGGTCACCGTCGTTCTTCAGGATGACAGCGGCGTTCTCGTCGAACTTGATGTAGGAGCCGTCCGGGCGGCGGGTGTTCTTGCGAACACGCACGACGACCGCCTTGACGACGTCGCCCTTCTTGACGTTCCCACCCGGGATCGCGTCCTTGACCGTGGCGACGATGACATCGCCGAGGCCGGCGTAGCGACGGCTGGAGCCGCCGAGCACGCGGATCGCGAGGAGCTCCTTGGCGCCGGTGTTGTCGGCGACCTTGAGTCGGGATTCCTGCTGGATCACTTGGCCTTCTCCAGAATCTCAACCAGGCGCCAGCGCTTGCTGGCGCTCAGGGGACGGGTCTCGTTGATGAGAACGAGGTCGCCGATGCCGGCGGTGTTGTTCTCGTCGTGCGCCTTCACCTTGGAGGTGCGGCGGATGACCTTGCCGTACAGGGGGTGCTTCACGCGGTCCTCGACCTCGACGACGATGGTCTTGTCCATCTTGTCGCTGACGACGTAACCGCGACGGGCCTTGCGGTACCCGCGGACGAGGGCCTCGTCGGCCGCCGACTCCGCGGCCGCGGCCTTGGTGGTCTCAGCCATTACTTGGCCTCCTCATTCGTGGTGTCGACCTCGGCCTCGGCGGCCGGGGCCGCCTTCTTGGCGCGGGTCTTCTTCTTCTCGGCCGGCGCTGCCTCGGTCGGGGCCGGGGTAGCCCGGATCCCGAGCTCGCGCTCGCGGATCACGGTGTAGATACGAGCGATGTCACGCTTCACGGCGCGCAGGCGGCCGTGGCTCTCGAGCTGGCCGGTGGCCGACTGGAAGCGGAGGTTGAACAGCTCTTCCTTGGCCTTCTTCAGCTCGTCGACGAGACGCTCGTCTTCGAAAGTGTCGAGCTCGCTCGAGGCAAGCTCCTTGGATCCGATCGCCATTACGCGTCGCCCTCCTCGCGCTTGATGATGCGTGCCTTGAGGGGCAGCTTGTGGATTGCACGGGTCATGGCCTCGCGAGCGAGCTGCTCGGAGACTCCGGAGACCTCGAAGAGGACGCGACCCGGCTTGACGTTGGCGACCCACCACTCCGGCGAACCCTTACCGGAACCCATTCGGGTCTCGGCCGGCTTCTTCGTGAGCGGACGGTCGGGGTAGATGTTGATCCACACCTTGCCGCCACGCTTGATGTGACGCGTCATGGCGATACGAGCGGACTCGATCTGACGGTTGGTCACGTAAGCGGGCGTCAGGGCCTGGATGCCGAACTCGCCGAAGGAGACCTTCGTGCCACCGGTCGCCTGGCCGCTACGGCCGGGGTGGTGCTGCTTGCGGTGCTTGACTCTGCGTGGGATCAACATGGTTATGCCTCAACTCCTGCTGCGGCCGGCGCGCCAGCGGTCTCGGGGGCGTTGCCCCGGCCACCGCGACGCGGACGGTCGTTGCGCTCGCGCGACGGCTTCTGGTTGGCCTGCTCGCGAGCCAGTTCCTTGTTCGTGATGTCGCCCTTGTAGATCCACACCTTTACACCGATGCGACCGAAGGTGGTCTTGGCCTCGTAGAAGCCGTAGTCGATGTTGGCGCGGAGCGTGTGCAGCGGCACACGACCCTCGCGGTAGAACTCGGAGCGGCTCATCTCGGCGCCGCCGAGACGGCCGGACACCTGGATGCGGACACCCTTGGCGCCGGCGCGCTGCGCGCCCTGCAGACCCTTGCGCATCGCGCGGCGGAAGGCCACGCGGGCGGAGAGCTGCTCGGCGATGCCCTGCGCGACGAGCTGGGCGTCGGCCTCGGGGTTCTTCACCTCGAGGATGTTCAGCTGGATCTGCTTGCCCGTGAGCTTCTCGAGGTCGGCGCGGATGCGCTCGGCCTCGGCGCCACGACGACCGATCACGATGCCCGGGCGGGCGGTGTGGATGTCGACGCGGACGCGGTCACGGGTGCGCTCGATCTCGATGCGGGACACGCCCGCGCGGTCGAGCGACGTCTGAAGCAGACGGCGGATCTTGACGTCCTCGGCGAGGTAGTCGCTGTAACGCTGACCCGGCTTGGTGCTGTCGGAGAACCACCGCGACACGTGGTCGGTGGTGATCCCCAGACGGAAGCCGTACGGATTGACTTTCTGACCCATTACTTGCTCGCCTTCTTGCTGACGGGGGCGGCCTCGGCCTCGTCCGGCGTCGCGAGGACGACCGTGATGTGGCTGGTGCGCTTGTTGATGCGGAAGGCCCGGCCCTGTGCACGCGGCTGGAACCGCTTGAGGGTGGTCCCCTCGTCCACGAAGGCGCGGCTCACGTACAGGTCCTGCTCGTCCAGGTAGGTGTTGCTCTGGTCGGCCTTGACACGCGCGTTGGCGATGGCCGAGGCGACGAGCTTGTAAACAGGCTCGCTCGCGCTCTGGGGGGCGAACTTCAGGATGGCCAGGGCCTCCTGAGCCTGCTTGCCGCGGATCATGTTGACGACGCGGCGGGCCTTCATGGGGGTAACGCGGATGTGTCGCACGCGGGCGATCGACTCCACCATTTCTCTCCTCCTTACGCCACCGCGGTCAGCGGCGGCGACCCTTCTTGTCGTCCTTCACGTGTCCACGGAAGGTGCGGGTCGGCGCGAACTCGCCGAGCTTGTGACCGACCATGGTCTCGGTGACGAACACCGGGATGTGCTTGCGACCGTCGTGCACGGCGATGGTGTGACCCAGCATGGCCGGGACGATCATCGAGCGGCGCGACCAGGTCTTGATCACGTTCTTGCTGTTGGCCTCGTTCGCGGCGACCACCTTGCGAAACAGGTGCTCGTCGACGAAGGGGCCCTTCTTGAGACTGCGTGGCATCTTCTCGAACTCCTACTTGCGCTTCTTGCCGGCGTTGCGACGGCGGACGATGAGCTTGTCGCTTTCCTTGTTGGGGTGGCGCGTACGGCCTTCCTTCTGACCCCACGGGCTGACCGGGTGGCGACCACCGGAGGTCTTGCCCTCACCACCACCGTGCGGGTGGTCGATCGGGTTCATCGCGACACCACGCACGGTCGGGCGGACGCCCTTCCAGCGCATGCGGCCGGCCTTGCCCCAGTTGATGTTCGACTGCTCGGCGTTGCCGACCTCGCCGACGGTGGCGCGGCAGCGCGCGTCGACGTTGCGGACCTCGCCCGAGGGGAGGCGCAGCTGGGCGTAGGGGCCGTCCTTCGCGACGAGGCGGACCGAGGCACCGGCCGAACGGGCGAGCTTGGCGCCACCGCCCGGCTTCAGCTCGATCGCGTGCACGACGGTACCGGTCGGGATGTTGCGCAGCGGCAGGTTGTTGCCCGGCTTGATGTCCGCGCCGGCACCCGACTCGACGACGTCGCCCTGCTTCAGGCCGGCGGGCGCCAGGATGTAGCGCTTGGTGCCGTCCACGAAGTGCAGCAGCGCGATGCGCGCCGTGCGGTTGGGGTCGTACTCGATGTGGGCGACCTTGGCGTTGACGCCGTCCTTGTCGTTGCGACGGAAGTCGATCACGCGGTACTGGCGCTTGTGGCCACCACCGATGTGACGGGTCGTGATGCGGCCCTGGTTGTTGCGGCCACCGGTCTTCGACAGCGGACGGAGAAGGGACTTCTCCGGCGTCGAGCGGGTGATCTCGGCGAAGTCGGCGACCGAGGAGCCGCGACGACCGGGGGTCGTGGGCTTGTAGTTACGAATTGCCATGTCTGTTTTCCTCTAGTCCTTCGCTCAGCCGACGGCCGTGAAGATGTCGATGGAACCGGACTTCAGCGTGACGATGGCGCGCTTGGTGTCCTTGCGCTTGCCGGTGCCGAAGCGGGTGCGGCGGGTCTTGCCCTGACGGTTCAGGGTGTTCACCGACGCGACCTCGACCTTGAAGATCGACTCGATGGCGAGCTTGATCTCGGTCTTGTTCGAACGCGTGTCGACGAGGAAGGTGTACTTGCCCTCGTCGATCAGGCCGTAGCTCTTCTCAGAGACGACCGGGGCGATGATGACGTCGCGCGGGTCCTTGTTGACGGCCATTACGCGTTCACCTCTTCCTTGTTGCTCTTGGCGGCGATGAAGCCCTCGAGCGCCGCCTGCGAGAAGACGATGTCGTCGCTCACCAGGACGTCGTAGGCGTTCAGCTGGTCGTACGTCAGCACGTGCACGGTCGGCACGTTGCGGACGCTCTTGAAGGCGAGCTCGTCGTCACGCTCGAGCACGACGAGGACGTGCTTCGAGGTCGCGATGCCGCTCAGCAGGTCGACGACGGCCTTGGTGGACGGGGCGTCACCGGTGGTGAAGGCCTGGACGGCGTGGAGGCGGCTGCCGCGGGCGCGGTCCGAGAGAGCGCCGAGCAGAGCAGCGGCGATCATCTTCTTCGGGGTGCGCTGAGCGTAGCTGCGCGGCGTCGGTCCGTGGACGATGCCACCACCGGTCATCTGCGGGGCGCGGATGGAACCCTGGCGGGCGCGACCGGTGCCCTTCTGCTTGAACGGCTTGCGGCCGGCGCCGGAGACCTCGCCACGACCCTTGGTCTTGTGCGTGCCCTGGCGCGCCGCGGCGAGCTGGGCGGTGACGACCTGGTGGATCAGCGGGATGTTGGTCTGAACGTCGAACAGGGCGTCGGGAAGCTCGATGGAGCCGGCCTTCTTGCCCTTGAGGTCGACGACGTCAATCGAGGTAGCCATTTACCTTAGGCCCCCTTCACTGCGTTGCGGACGAAAACGATGCGGCCACGAGCGCCGGGAACGGCGCCCTTGACCAGCAGCAGGCCCTTCTCGGCGTCGATGCCCTGCACCTTGAGGTTCAGGACAGTGACGCGCTCGCCACCCATGCGACCGGCCATGCGCATGCCCTTGAAGACACGGCTCGGGGTCGAGGAGGCGCCGATGGAGCCCGGCTTGCGGTGGTTGCGGTGCGCACCGTGCGAAGCGGAGACGCCCTGGAAGTTGTGGCGCTTCATCACACCGGCGAAGCCCTTACCCTTCGAGGTCCCGACGACGTCGACCAGCTGGCCGACCTCGAAGGTCCCGTCGACGGTGAGCTCCTGGCCGGCCGCGTACTCGGCGGCGTCGGCGGTGCGGACCTCGGTGAGGTGACGACGCGGGGTGACGCCCGCCTTGTCGAAGTGGCCGGCGGACGGCTTGTTGACCTTGCGCGGGTCGATCTGGCCGTACGCGATCTGGACGGCGTTGTAGCCGTCGGCCTCGGGGGTGCGGACCTGGGTCACGACGTTCGGCGTGATCTCGATGACGGTCACGGGGATGAGCTTGTTGTTCTCGTCCCAGACCTGGGTCATTCCGAGCTTCTTGCCGAGGAGGCCCTTGGAAGTCTTCGTGTCAGCGTTGGACATGGTGGCACTCCCCCTTAGAGCTTGATCTCGATGTTGACGTCGGCGGGCAGGTCGAGACGCATGAGCGAGTCGACGGCCTTCGGCGTCGGGTCGATGATGTCGATCAGCCGCTTGTGCGTGCGCATCTCGAAGTGCTCGCGGCTGTCCTTGTACTTGTGGGGCGAACGGATGACGACCACCACGTTCTTCTCGGTGGGAAGCGGCACCGGGCCGACGACGGTCGCGCCGGCACGGGTCACCGTGTCGACGATCTTGCGCGCCGAGGTGTCGATGACCTCGTGGTCATACGACTTAAGCCGAATGCGGATCTTCTGTCCCGCCATGTCTGACTCTCTCTCTTGTTATGGCGTCGTACGAGACGGCTCTCTCGAGCCGTTCTTCGCATTGGACGCGGGCGACGTACGCGGTGGAACGCCACTATTCTTCTGTCAACTCGTGATCGAACCTGTCACAGGCACAGAGTTAGCCCCTGGTCTCGTGGGTGTTCGAATTGAGCGTGTCCTGCTGCCTGCGGCCTAACCTCACGTCGCCAAAACCGCGAATGAACACGGTGCAACGGGCTATGCACTGCCTGGCAGTGATCCGGTCGAAGCGCGCGTAGACGCGCTCGTTCCGGAATGTTGAACTAGACAAGTTTGCCAGATCGCGGCCCAACCTGCAACCCGGGCGTGTCGCGGCGTCGGGAAACCATCCGTAGCCAGAGCGGGCCGCTGTGATGCACCATGTGCTTGCACGCTCGTCACCAGCCGCGAATGCGCAGCGGAAGGAGCAGGGGGATGCGAGATGAAGATGAGGAAGCCCGGTCGGCCCACGCTCAGTCGCGGCCCGATCGCGGCGAGCAGGTGGACTCGTGCACGCTCATCGTGCGGCTGAATTCCGGGATCGAGCTGGAGTACGACCTGGATCCCCGCCGCTTCACCCTGCCGTGACGACGTCCGGCGAGCGGACGCCACACATAGCGGAGCGGGGCCGACCCTAGCCGACCCCGCTCGAGTAGCGCCTCGCGCCGCTACTCAACTGATGTCCACGACCGCTATGCGGCCCCCGAACTTCCGTTACGAGAACCTGTCAGCGATGTGGGCTGGTTTGCGAGGCTGTGGGAATCCATAGGCGCTCCTCTCGTCGAACGGAACCGTCCGGTTGAAACGGTGCGTCCATTCTGCGACTCCATCGCCCTCAGGTAAAGCGGTCGGAGCGGATAGCCAGGAACGCGAAAGAGGGCCGGACCCGAAGGCCCGACCCTCTCACGAGTGAAGTCGAAGGACTTACTTGATGATCTTCGTCACCGTACCGGCGCCCACGGTGCGGCCACCCTCACGGATGGCGAAGCCGAGGCCCTCCTCCATGGCGATCGGCTGGATCAGCTCGACCGACATGTCGGTGGTGTCGCCGGGCATGACCATCTCGGTGCCCTCGGGCAGCGAGATGACGCCGGTGACGTCGGTGGTACGGAAGTAGAACTGCGGACGGTAGTTCGTGTAGAAGGGGTTGTGACGGCCACCCTCGTCCTTCGAGAGGATGTAGGCAGTGCCCTCGAAGTTGGTGTGCGGGGTCACAGAACCCGGCTTCGCCACGACCTGGCCGCGCTCCACGTCCTCGCGCTTGGTACCGCGGAGGAGCAGACCACAGTTCTCGCCGGCCCAGGCCTCGTCGAGCTGCTTGTGGAACATCTCGATACCCGTGACCGTGGTCTTCTGCGTCGGGCGGATGCCGACGATCTCGACCTCGGAGTTGATGGCCAGGGTGCCACGCTCGGCGCGGCCCGTGACGACCGTGCCACGACCGGTGATGGTGAAGACGTCCTCGATCGGCATGAGGAACGGCTTGTCCTTGTCACGCACCGGGTCGGGGATGGAGTTGTCGACGGCGTCCATGAGGTCGAGGACCGACTGGACCCACTTCTCGTCGCCCTCGAGAGCCTTGAGGCCCGAGACGCGCACGACGGGGGCGTTGTCGCCATCGAAGTCCTGGCTGGAGAGCAGCTCGCGAACCTCGAGCTCGACGAGCTCCAGGATCTCCTCGTCGTCCACCATGTCGGACTTGTTCAGCGCGACGAGCAGGTAGGGGACGCCGACCTGCTTGGCGAGCAGAACGTGCTCACGGGTCTGAGCCATCGGGCCGTCGGTGGCGGCGACCACGAGGATCGCGCCGTCCATCTGAGCAGCACCGGTGATCATGTTCTTGATGTAGTCGGCGTGACCCGGGGCGTCAACGTGCGCGTAGTGGCGCTTCGGCGTCTCGTACTCGACGTGCGAGATGTTGATCGTGATACCACGCTGACGCTCTTCCGGAGCCGAGTCGATCGACGCGAAGTCGCGCTGAACGTTGGTCGCCGACGGGTACTTGTCAGCAAGCACCTTGGAGATCGCCGCGGTGAGCGTCGTCTTGCCGTGGTCGACGTGACCGATGGTTCCGATGTTGACGTGCGGCTTAGTCCGCTCGAACTTGGCCTTAGCCACTGTGGGTCCTCCTCAGGACTCTCGTGTAGAGGCGCCGGTCGATGGATTTCGACCGGAAGCTCTACGGGATTGGTTTCTTATGTTACGGGATGTTGCCGAAGGCTTGAGACCCGAGGTCACTCGCCCTTGCTCTTCTGGACGATCTCGTCGGCCACAGCCTTCGGGACCTCCGCGTAGCTGTCGAACTGCATCGAGTACACCGCGCGGCCCGAGGTCTTCGACCGCAGGTCACCGATGTAACCGAACATCTCCGACAGCGGGACGTTGGCACGCACCACCTTGACACCGCTGGCGTCCTCCATGGACTGGATCTGCCCGCGACGGGAGTTCAGGTCGCCGATGACGTCGCCCATGTACTCCTCCGGCGTACGCACCTCGACCGCCATGAGCGGCTCGAGGAGCACCGGGTTCGCCTTCCGAGCGGCCTCCTTGTAGGCCATCGAGCCGGCGATCTTGAACGCCATCTCCGAGGAGTCGACGTCGTGCGCTGCACCGTCGAGGAGCGTCGCCTTGACGCCCACCGTCGGGAAGCCGGCGAGGACGCCGACCTGCATCGCGTCCTGGATGCCCGCGTCCACCGAGGGGATGTACTCGCGCGGGACGCGACCGCCGGTGACGGCGTTCACGAACTCGTACGAGGTCTCCGGGGTGACCTCCATGGGCTCCAGGCTGATCTGCACCTTAGCGAACTGACCGGAACCACCGGTCTGCTTCTTGTGGGTGTAGTCGTACTTCTCCACCGTGCGGCGGATGGTCTCGCGGTAGGCCACCTGGGGCTTGCCGACGTTCGCCTCGACGTTGAACTCGCGCTTCATGCGGTCGACGAGGATGTCGAGGTGGAGCTCGCCCATGCCCTTGATGACGGTCTGGCCGGTCTCCTGGTTCTGCTCGGTGCGGAACGTCGGGTCCTCTTCGGCCAGCTTCTGGATCGCGGTGCCCAGCTTCTCCTGGTCGGCCTTGGTCTTCGGCTCGATGGCGACCTCGATCACCGGCTCCGGGAAGGTCATCGACTCGAGCACGACCTGGTTGTCCGGGTCGCTCAGGGTGTCACCGGTGGTGGTGTCCTTGAGGCCGATCACCGCGTAGATGTTGCCGGCGGTGACGAAGTCGACCGGGTTCTCCTTGTTGGCGTGCATCTGGAAGATCTTGCCGATGCGCTCCTTCTTGCCCTTGGTCGAGTTGATGACCTGGGCGCCGGAGTCGATGCGGCCCGAGTAGACGCGCACGTAGGTGAGGCGACCGAAGAACGGGTGCACCGCGACCTTGAAGGCCAGGGCGGAGAACGGCTCGGTGGCGTCGGCGTGGCGCAGGATGACCTGCTCCTCGTCGCGCGGGTTGTGCGCCTCGATGGCGGGCACGTCGAGCGGCGACGGGAGGTAATCGATCACGGCGTCGAGCATCGGCTGCACACCGCGGTTCTTGAACGCCGAACCGCAGAGGACCGGGTAGATCTCGTTGTTCACGGTGAGCTTGCGGATGGCCGCCTTGATCTCCGGAACGGTGATCTCCTCGCCGCCGAAGAACTTCTCGAGCAGCACGTCGTCGCTCTCGGCGACGGTCTCGATGAGCTTCGCGCGGTACTCCTCGGCCTTGGCCTGGAGGTCGGCGGGGATCTCCTGGACCTCGTACTTGGCTCCCATGGTGACATCACCCTTGGCGTCGCCGGGCCAGACCAGCGCACGCATCTCGATCAGGTCGACGACGCCGACGAAGTCGGACTCGGAACCGATCGGGAGCTGCATCACCAGCGGCTTGGCGCCGAGGCGCGAGATGATGGTGTCGACGGTGAAGTAGAAGTCGGCACCGAGCTTGTCCATCTTGTTGACGAAGCAGATGCGCGGGACGACGTACTTGTCGGCCTGACGCCACACGGTCTCCGACTGGGGCTCGACGCCCTCCTTCGCGTCGAAAACGGCGACGGCGCCGTCGAGGACGCGGAGCGAACGCTCCACCTCGACGGTGAAGTCCACGTGACCGGGCGTGTCGATGATGTTGATCTGGTTCTTGTTCCAGAAACAGGTCACGGCCGCGGACGTGATGGTGATGCCGCGCTCCTTCTCCTGCTCCATCCAGTCAGTGGTCGAGGCGCCATCGTGCGTCTCGCCGATCTTGTGGTTGACGCCCGTGTAGAACAGGATGCGCTCGGTCGTTGTGGTCTTGCCGGCATCGATGTGGGCCATGATGCCGATGTTGCGGACCTTGTTCAGGTCGGTGAGCACGTCCTGTGCCACAGGGTTCCTCCGAATTGTTGAAAGTGAGGGGTGCCGTCCGGGCGCGGCACTATGAGGTATAACGCCCGGACGGCCAGATTTATTACCGCGGTGCGGTGCTTACCAGCGGTAGTGGGCGAAGGCCTTGTTCGACTCGGCCATCTTGTGCGTGTCCTCGCGACGCTTGACAGCGGCGCCGAGACCGTTGGACGCGTCCAGGATCTCGTTCTGGAGACGCTCGGTCATCGTCTTCTCGCGACGACCCTTGGCGTAGCTGGTGAGCCAGCGGAGCGCGAGCGTGTTCGCGCGGTGCGGCTTGACCTCGACCGGCACCTGGTAGGTCGAGCCACCGACACGGCGGGAGCGGACCTCGAGGGTCGGACGGATGTTGTCGAGAGCCTTCTTCAGCGTGGTGACCGCGTCCTGGCCGGACTTGGTGGCGACACCCTCGAGCGCGTCGTAGACGATGCGCTCGGCGAGGCCCTTCTTGCCGTCGAGGAGGATCTTGTTGACGAGCTGGCTGACGACCGGCGCGCCGTACACGGGGTCGGCGACGACGGGGCGCTTCGGAGCGGGACCCTTGCGAGGCATTACTTCTTCTCCATCTTCGCGCCGTAACGGCTGCGAGCCTGCTTGCGGTTCTTCACGGCCTGGGTGTCCAGGGCGCCACGAACGATCTTGTAGCGGACACCCGGGAGGTCCTTCACACGACCGCCGCGGACGAGCACCATCGAGTGCTCCTGCAGGTTGTGGCCCTCACCGGGGATGTAAGCGGTGACCTCGGTCCCGTTCGACAGCTTCACACGGGCGACCTTGCGGAGCGCCGAGTTCGGCTTCTTGGGGGTGGTGGTGTACACACGCGTGCACACGCCGCGCTGCTGCGGGTTGGCCTTCAGGGCGGGAGCCTTGGTCTTGGTGACCTTCGGCGTCCGGCCCTTACGGACCAACTGCTGAATGGTTGGCACTGAACTTCTCCTTTTATGGACTGCACGGTGACAGTTGTTGCTTCTTCCCCATGAGCCACCCACCGGCTTCGCGCCCGCCATCGGAACGATGGAGGCTGTCGTCGGGTGGAACGGCACTTGGGGGAATCGGACGGCAGAGCCGGCCGATATGCCGTGGGGGCGGGGGTCCCGTGCGGTCTCCCTGCCCATCGGATGAGTACGTGCCAACCCGCTCGCTCCTGGCCCGGAAACCGGGCACGAAGCAAGCGCGCGACAGAGCGCACACCCGATAAATACTATCCGCCGGGGGCCGGTCGGTCAAATGAGCACGGGTGCGGGCGGCCGGTGTCCGCGCAGGGCGAAACCCACTGCGGCACCCGTCAGCCCTGGGTCGTCCCGTCCTCGTACTGGGGCGTGAACACGGGGGCGCCGTCCGGGCCGAACGTCACGGATCCGAAGTACTGGAACGAGAACGGATCCGTCGACGCCGGGCCGGTCGAGCCGTCCGTGGGGCTCGTCACCGTTCCGGATGCCTCGACGGTCCCCTCGTCGCTCGACACCATCCATCCGCCGTGCGCCCACGAGGAGTCGACCGCGACGAGAGGGCGTTGATCCAGCTTCCACTGGACGCCGCTCACCGTGTAGCCGTCGTCGGTCGTGTCGTCCACGACGAACGGGCATCCGGCCGGATCGGGAACGGTCGTCGCCAGGCACGCGTCCAGCCACGCGTCGACGGCGGCGCGCGCGGCGGTGTCGCCATCGGACGAGAGCTGGGCCGGGAAGCGGGTGGTCTTCGCCCGATCGGACGGGCTGGACGGCACGTCCGCATCCCAGATCCGGTAGGCGGCGTTGGGCGACGTGAAGCTCATGGGGTAGCTGCCCGGGAGAGCGCGGAATGTGACGATCGTGCGCAGCGCCTGCTTCTCGGGCCGGATGCCGGCGATGGAGTAGGTCATCCCGTCCGGCGCCTGCACCTCGAACGAGACCGTGTCCGGTGCGACCTTCGCCATGCGCCAGAGCGGGACGCCGGGGAGCCCGCCGGTCCGCTCGAACGCGAACGTTCGGCGCTGCTCCTGGTCGCCCTGCGTGAGGACGGCCTCAACGGTCGTGCGGCCCGACCGGGTCACCGGGTGGCCGACGGTGAACGACGTGATGCGATGCGTGGCCTTGGCATACGCCGTGTCGGTCAGCAGGATATCCCCGGCCGAGCGGTGGATCCCGGCGATGCGCATCGCCTGCTCCGCCTTGCCGTGCTCGAGCGCGGTCAGGTACCGCGCGACCAGCGTGCGCGGCAGCTCCTGCGCCATGCCGATCGTCGCGACCGACATCACGGCGCCCGCCAGCGTGGCGAGTACCGCCGCCGTGGCGCCCAGCCACAGCGCCGTCCGTGTCGACTTCTCCACGGTCAGCCCTGGGACCCGTCGCCGCGCGCCGGCGTGAAGACTGCACCGTCGCCGGTGAAGGTGACCGTGCCCGAGTACGCGAACGGGATGTCGCCGGTCGAGACCTGCCCGGTGGCGCCGTCGGCGAGCCTGGTCACCTTCGCCGTCGCCGTGACCGAGCCGCCGGAGCCGCGGACGTCCCACCCTCCGTCGTGCCAGTCTCCGTACATGTCGACCTCGGGGCGCGTCACCAGCGCCCACCGCAGGTCGCTCAGCCGGACGCCGTTCGCCGTCTCGTCCTTCACCAGGAACGGGCAGTTCGCCGGAGCGGCGTCCTGCGTGGCGAGGCAGGCGTCCAGCCAGTCCTCGACGGCCTTCTTCGCATCCGCGTAGCCCGTTTCGGAGAGCTCGGCGGCGAACTGCGTCGGAGTGACGACGCTGCCGACCGGATGCGAGATGGCGACACCGCTCTTCGCGGAGTAGTCGGCGCTCGACGAGTTGACCTTCACCGGGTAGCTGCCGGGGAGGGCGCGCAGCTTCGCAACAGCGTCATCGCTCGACGGCGTGACACCCGCGATGGTGAAGCTCAGGCCGCTGGGCCCCGCGGTCTCGACCTCGACGGTGTCCGGCGTCACGGGTGCCAGCTTCCACAGCGGGAGGAACGGCAGGCCACCCGCGCGCACGACGCGGAAGGAGCGGTGGTACGGGCGATCGCCCTGCTCGACCGTCGCATCCACCGTCGTCACGCCTTTGCGGGTGACCGGGGCCCCGAGCGTGAACGAGGTGATGCGGTCGGTCGCGGTGGCGTAGGCCTTCTGGGTCAACAGGATGTCGCCGGATCGCGGAGTGATCCCGCCCAGCGTCATCGCCTCCCGGGCATGGCCGTGCACGAGGGCGTCGAGATAGCGCGCGACCACGGTGCGCGGCATGCTCTGCGCCGCCGCGACGGTGGTGACGGAGAAGAAGGCGCCGACGGCCGTGCACAGCACGGCAGCGGCGGCGAGGACCCACCAGAACCAGCGGACGCGGACGGTGCGCTTCGCGGGCGCGGCTTCGGACTCGGTGCTCACGTGGACTCCCCCATACCGGCCGGATACCGATCGGCCGACAATCAGCTTAGGGGCGGGACGCAGAAGAGCGCGGGCACCCTTTCGGGGTACCCGCGCTCCGCTGTCGTTTGGGTTCGGCTCAGCCGCCGATGCCCTTGGCGAGCTCGCTGTCGACGTTCTGCAGGGCGTCGGCCGCCTTGGTGAGGAACTGCGACATCCCGTCGAGTCCGTTCACCGCCTCGGTGGTGCCCTTGGTGAACTGCTCGTACGAGGTGTGGAAGGCGCCGGACGCCTGGTCGGTGACGAAGCCCCCGTTCACGAGCCCGTTCACCAGGTTCTGCAGCTCGTGGAGCTTCGCGGTGATGTCGTCCTTGCCCGCGATGAGGCGGTTGGCGGCATCGGTCATCTCGCCGTACGTGACGTTCATGTTGGCCATGACGGTCCTTATCCCTTCGGTTCGAAAGAGGCCGTACCCCCGGGGCCGACCAGCTACGTCCACCTAACCAGGCCTGCGGAGAGGACGGAATGGGGAGCACTCCCCATCCGCCGGAGTTCACGCTCGCCGGGCCAGCGGGATAGCGTGGCTGCCATGCCGTCGTACAGCCCGATGAAGCCGAACCCGAACTCCGCCGCTGCACGCGGAACCAGGTCGCGTTCGGACCGCTCCTCGACACCGCCGTCGCAGGCCGAGCGCGCGCTCCGCCCTCTCGGATACCTGCTGGTGGCCCTGGTGTGGACGGTGCTGGGCGCGGTCACCCTGGCTCTCCCCGCCGCCCTGCCCTTCGGTCTCTGGAGCACGAACCCCGACTTCAGCTCCCGCGAGTTCGTCACGGGCGGTGACACCGTGATCATCGTGCTGTTCCTCGTGTTCGCCCTCATCGTGCTCGTCCCGCTTCTCGGGTACGCCTTCGTCGCGCTCGCGCTCGGATCGGTCTCGCTCGCCGTGCTCTCGTGGACGTACGTGGTCCGCAGCCTGCGACCGTCGTATGCGGGCGAGCGGCTGTCGAGCACGGGATGGTCGCGCAATGTCATCGGGCCGGTCACGGTCGGCAAGACGGCACTGTCGCTGCTCCCCGTCCGGATGACGCGCTGGACGGCGTTCTGGACCGAGATCATGTTCCTCGGCTGGCGACCGGGACGCGCCGTGCTGGTCGCCGGCATCCCCTACGGTCTCGCGTCGTTCCTCGTCGCCGGCTGGCTGTTCTGGCCGGTCGGCCCGATCGGCGCGGTCGTCTGGACCGTCGTGACGGCGGCGCTCGTGGTGACCACCGTCGTGCTGATCGTCCGCGAGTACCGCCGCCGGGTGAGCGGGCGGAAGGTGAGCGGACGGAAGGTCAGCGGGCGGAGGCCGGCTGCACGAGAGGCGCGCGGAAGCTGATCGAGTCGATCATCGCGTCGAACAACTCCAGGTAGAGCTCCGGAGCCGTCGCCATCGGCGCGTTGATGCGCGCGTGGATGAGACGCGAGCCGTCCGGAACCGCGAACCGGTAGTCGGCCACCAGTTCGGGAGCGGACTGCTCGTCGTAGGTCGTCTGCCGGACCTGCGATCGACGTCGCACCGGCCCGATGGAGAACTCGAGCGCGTCGTCGTCCGGGAAGCAGCGCTGCAGGTGCGTGGCGGTGTCGTCGTCCGGTCCGGGTGTCGTCGGCCACTCCTCGCGCGACAGCACGATGGAGGCGGGGAACGGCACCCCCGGGAGGATCTCCATCGAGAGCGCGAGGGCGAAAGCCGAGGTCGCGTCCGCCAGGGCGACCAGGTGCTCCAGCTCGGTCTTCGCCGTGCGCCGGACGCGCGCCAACCGGTCGGCGCGACCGACCCGCTCGGTCACGAGGCGCGCGATGCGCCGGGAGGCCGCCTCCTCGTCGTGCAGCGGGATCATCACCCACGTGCCGGGGAAGACGATGGTGAGCTCATCGTCGAGCGAGGTCAGACGTGCGTCGGTCATGCGAACTCCCCCAGAGTGACGCGCAGCGAGTCGGCGATGGCCTGCGTGTCGGTGACCATGTCGTCGAAGCCGCCGATGAATCCCGATCGGAACACGGTGTGGAACGCCTGTGCGGACCCGACCGGGAAGATCGCGAAGACCACCCGCTGCTCCAGGAGCGCGTCGCCCGCGTCGTCGTCGGCGAGGGCCGTCAGGTGCGTGAAGCCGACGAGCTCCCCGACCGCATGGGCCGTGCGCCAGGAGCGGTAGCCGAGGGTCTCGTAGCCGGGGCGGCGTTCGGCCGCATCCGCGTCGGTCGCAGCGAGATAGCTCTCCGGGCTGTCGTCGACCTCGAGCTGCAGCAGCTCGAACGTCTGGTAGGCGTTGAGGACGCCCGCCGACGGGATCGGGATGTACACCCGCGCGCGGGTGCCTCCGGTCGGGTCCTCGGCGTGCAGCACCTGCTGCAGGGCGCGGAGCTGGGCCGTCAGGCCGGCCGCCTGCTCACCCGCGTCCAGGGTGGCCGCGAATCGCTCCGGCCAGTCCCCTCGAGGGTCCTCGCTCAGCAGCTCGACGTCGTACCAGCCCTCCGGGGCCTCGAACGTGAAGTCGACGATGTCGCGCGGGCGCAGCGTCATACCGGGTCAGCCTCCTCAGCCGTTGTTGCTCTTGTAGGTCGGAACATACTTGTCCGCCTGGCCGAGCGCGAACTTCTGCAGGTCGATGCTGGGGATCTTGGGCAGATCGGTGTGGTTGCCGCCGTCGAACTTGTTGGCGATCTCGTCCACCTTGCCCGGAGCGTTGACCAGCTCGATGCCCTTGTTGATCAGCGCGGTGCCCTGGTGGTACGCGGCGACGACGGTGAGCGGGTTCACCTCGCGGGCGCCGACGTCATGCGAGACGGCCCGCACGACGTTCTGGTCGATGCCGAGCAGCGTCCGCATCGCCTTCGCCTTGTCGGCGCCATCCGTCACCAGGGCCTTGTACGCGGCGCGCTGGCCGGCGGCCGACTCGCCGGCGGCCTGCCAGATCTTGACCGGGTTGACGTCGTTGAGCGGCTTCTCGAAGAGCTTCTTCGTCGCCGACTTCATCAAGCGCTTGCCGATCTGCATCTTGAGCATGGCGTTCGGGCTGGTGCGCACACCGCCGACCAGCCGCGGAGCACGGGCCAGCGCCTTGATGCGCGCGGCCTTTCCGAGGAACGCGAAGATGCGTCCGCCGAAGAGGCTCAGCGCGACGCCGACGGCGGCTCCGATAATGTCGAGGAACGTGCCCTCGCCGTTCGCGAACTTCACGACGGCATCGACCAGCTTGATGATGGATGCGACCAGCGCGATCACGACCAGCACCTGTCCGAGGATCGGAACCCAGGAGAGGAAGATCGCCAGGACCCCGGCGATGTCGCCGATGGTCTCGATGACATCCATCACCTTGTCCCAGAAGCCCGGGTTCTTCAGGCCGTTGTTGTGGTGGTCGACGACGTCGACGATCGCGTCGACCGCCTTCTCGGCCGCGCGGTTCTTCTTGTCGCGGGCGTCGTACCAGGCCTGGTGCGCCGCCTGCAGGGCTGCGTTCGCGTCGCGGGCGGCATCGTCGGCCTTGTCGGCCGACTTACCTGCGGTCGCGGCGTCCTCCGGCTTCGCCTTCTGCGCGTCGGTGTGGGCGGTCGTCGCCGCCTTGTGCGCCGCATCCGCCGCGCTCTGCTTCTGCTCGATCAGCGCGATGGCCTTGTCGGCGTCGTCCTGCGCCTCGCGCAGCTGGGCGGCGTACGTGATCAGCGCGTTCGCCGTCTTCGAGTAGCGGTCCTTGGCCTTGTTGATGTCTTCTGCGGTGTCCTTGGACATCTCCTGCAGCTTCGACACGGCCTGGGACTTGTAGCCGTCGAGGTCGTGGATCTTGTTGAGCTCCTTCACGGAGCGCTGGATCGCCTCGCCGATCGACTCGTAGTGGCGGGCCTTCGCCTCCAGGACGTCGGGGTCGCCGGTCAGCGGCTGGAACTCCTTGTCGCTCACTTGTGGTCCGCACCCTTCTTCTCGTCCAGCGCCTTGGCGAGGTCGCCGTCCACCTTCACGAAGTTGTCCGCCACCGCGGCGATGACCTGCTGCACGTTCTTCACGTTCTCGGTCATCTCCTTGCGCTTCTCGTTCCACTTGTGGGCGAAGTCGCGGACGTGGCTGTGCAGGTCGTCGTGCCCGGTCGCCTCGGCGACGGAGTCGCTGAAGTCGTCGGCGTTCTGGAACTCGCGCACGACGGCGTCGAGGTCATCGCGCAGCTGCACCAGCTCGTCCAGCTTGAGTACGAGATCGGACACTGTTCCTCCCCTTCCGGTGGCGACCGCCGGAGTCCTCCGGTCATCCTGCCTTCAGCAACGTACCGGTGGACCAGCGGGGAAGCGATGGGGAGCGGTCCCCATCCACGTGCGGGCGAGGAGATGGGTATGGTGCTGAAGTGCGACTGAAACTGACTCTCGCCCGCCCGTCCGGCAGCAGCGATGACATCGTCGTCACCGCCGACGCCGCCGCCAGCATCGCCGAGGTCGCCTCGACCGTGGCGCGGATCGATCCGCGGCGCACCGGACCGGTCGCCGCGCCAGGCGCGCTGACGCTCCGCGCCCAGCTCCCCGGACAGGCCGATCCGCTCGTCCTGCCGCCGGACGCCCCGGTCGGGGAGGCCTGGATCGGCAGCGGTGCGACGGTCGCGCTGGCCGACGCCGGCCTCCACTACGTCTCCCCCGAACTCGGCGACGTGCCGGTCGTCGCGACGCTGCGGGTGCTCAGCGGTCCGCAGGAGGGCACGGAGTTCCCTCTGCGCGCCGGGACCACTGTGCTCGGTCGCGACGAGTCGTGCGACATCGTGCTGCAGGATCCCCTCGTCTCGAAGCGTCACGTGCGGTTCGAGGCGGGCGACGGCGTCGAGGTCGTCGACCTGGGCTCGGCGAACGGTGTCGTCGTCGACGGCGGGCTGGTGACCCGGTTCACCGTGCGGCGGTCGGAGACACTGCTGCTCGGCGACACCGAGGTGGAGCTCGAGGTGAAGTCGGACTCCGAGCTGCCGGCGGCTCCGCCCACCGCGGGCCCGGTGTTCTTCAACCGGTCGCCGCGCGTCGAGCGGCGATACTCCGGGCAGGTCTTCCAGGCGCCCGAGGTGCCGGGCGAGAAGGACGACCCGCCCTTCCCCCTGCTCGCCATGATCACGCCGCTGCTGCTCGGCGGCGCGATGTTCTTCCTCACGCACAACCCGACCAGCCTGCTCTTCGTGCTGCTGTCGCCGGTGATGCTCGTCGGCAACTACATCAGCGGCCGCACCCGCGGCAAGCGGAAGCTCAAGAAGCAGATCGCGCTGTTCGAGCAGCGGCTCGAGGCGCTCTCCAGCAAGCTGGAGCAGGAGCGCACCACGGAGGTCGAGCTGCGCCAGGCGGAGACGCCGACCACCGCGGACGCCCTCGCCGAGGCGGTCCGCCGCGGTCCGCTGCTCTGGACGCGGCGCCCGGAGCACTGGTCGTTCCTCAACCTGCAGCTGGGCCGCGGCACCATGCGCTCGCGGAACACCGTGCAGGCCGTCGACCGGGGCGAGCTGATCGTCGAGTTCCAGGAGCGCCTCGACACGGTCATCGCCGACAACGCCCTGGTCGAGGACGTCCCGGTGCTCGACAACCTGTACGAGTCCGGGGCGCTCGGCATCGCCGGACCGACGGACCTCGTCGCGGGATCGGTGAACTCGGTGCTCGTCCAGCTCACCGCCCTGCACTCCCCCTCCGAGCTGGCGGTCGCCGCCCTCGTCTCACCGCGGTGGTCGCGCGAGCTCGGCTGGCTGAAGTGGATGCCGCACACGTCGTCCCCGCACAGCCCGCTGGCCGGCGCTCACCTCGCCGACAGCGCATCCTCGGCCGCCGGCGTGCTGAGCTCGCTCGAGGGCCTCGTCGAGGAACGCCTCGCGGCCGCGAAGGCCGGCCCGCAGCGGCGTGGTGCCATGGAGCAGGAGAGCGCCGCCCTCGAGCGCGGCGCGGAGGTCGGCCGCTCGCAGACCAGCAACGGGACGCCGTCGCCGGTCCCGGCCGTGATCGTCGTCATCTCCGACGACGTCGCCGTCGACCGCGCCCGCCTCGTGCAGCTCGCGGAGGCGGCGGCCGACGCCGGAGTCTTCCCGGTGTGGATCTCGGACGACGTCGACCGGCTCCCGGCCGTCTGCCGCACGTTCCTTCAGCACACCGACCAGCCGCACCGCGCGCGGGCCGGTTTCGTCCGCATCGGCGAGACGGTGGAGGACGTCGTCACCGAGCCGGTCAGCGCCGCGACCGCGCTCGACTACGCCAAGCGGATGGCCCCCGTCATCGACGCCGGAGCCCTCGTCGCCGACGCCAGCGACCTGCCGCGCTCCGTGTCGCTGGTGACGCTGCTCGGACACGAGCTGGCCGAGTCGTCGAGTGCGGTGGTCGACCGCTGGCGGCAGAACGCCTCCATCCACGACCGCACCGCCGGCGCGAAGCCCACGCGACGCCGCCCCGGCACGCTGCGCGCGACCATCGGGTCGGCCGGCGTCGATGCCATGCACCTCGACCTGCGCACGCAGGGACCGCACGCCCTCGTCGGAGGCACCACCGGCGCCGGCAAGAGCGAATTCCTGCAGGCGTGGGTGCTTGGGATGGCCGCCGAGTACAGCCCCGACCGGGTCACCTTCCTCTTCGTGGACTACAAGGGCGGGTCCGCGTTCGCCGACTGCGTCAGCCTCCCGCACTGCGTGGGCCTCGTCACCGACCTGAGCCCGCACCTGGTGCGCCGTGCGCTCACCAGCCTCCGCGCCGAGCTGCACTACCGCGAGCACCTGCTCAACCGGAAGAAGGCGAAGGATCTGCTGGAGCTGGAGAAGCGCGGCGACCCGGACAGCCCGCCCGCGCTCGTGCTCGTCATCGACGAGTTCGCCGCGCTGGTCGGCGAGGTGCCGGAGTTCGTCGACGGCGTCGTCGACATCGCCCAGCGCGGACGCTCGCTCGGCATCCACCTCATCATGGCGACGCAGCGGCCGGCGGGTGTCATCAAGGACAACCTCCGCGCCAACACCAACCTCCGCATCGCGCTGCGCATGGCCGACGAGTCCGACAGCCAGGACGTGGTGGGCGTCGCCGACGCCGCGCATTTCGACCCGAGCATCCCCGGCCGCGGAATGGCGAAGACCGGTCCAGGCCGTCTCGTGCGGTTCCAGTCGGCCTACGCGGGCGGCTGGACCACCCGCGAGCCCGAGCGGGCGGGCGTCGAGGTCGCCGAGCTCCGCTTCGGCGGCGAGGTGCGCTGGGAGGAGGAGCGGCCCGCCGAGGAGCCGGAGCGCGACCTCGGCCCCACGGACCAGCAGCGGATGGTCGCCGCGATCGTGCGCGCGCAGTCGGCGGCGCACATCCCGGCTCCCCGCCGTCCGTGGCTCGACGAACTCGCCGCCGCCTACGACCTCGGGCTGCTGCGGCAGCGCACCGACGCGGAACTGCTGCTCGGTGTCGCCGACATCCCCGACCGCCAGGAGCAGCGTCCCGTCTACTTCCAGCCCGATGTCGACGGCAACCTCGCCGTCTACGGCACCGGCGGCTCCGGCAAGTCCACGGTGCTCCGCACCCTCGCCTCCGCCGCCGCGATCACTCCGCGCGGCGGCCCGGTGCACGTCTACGGTCTGGACTTCGGCGCCGGCAGCCTGCGGATGCTGGAGAAGCTCCCGCATGTCGGGTCGATCATCCCCGGCGACGACCCGGAGCGCATCATCCGGCTGTTCCGGATGCTGAAGGAGACGCTCGAGGACCGCGGCCCGCGCTTCGCCGAAGCGAACGCGTCCAACATCACGGAGTACCGGTCGCTGACCGGCCGCCAGGAGGAGCCGCGCATCCTGCTTCTCGTCGACGGCTTCCCCAGCTTCCGCGAGGACTTCGAGATCCCGGCCGGGCGGTCGCAATGGTACGACGTGTTCCGCGACCTGCTGGCCGACGGCCGGCGGCTCGGGATGCACGTGGCGCTGACCGGCGACCGTGCCGGCGCCGTCCCCACCGCGATCGGCTCGCTCGTGCAGCGCCGCGTCGTGCTGCGTCTGGCGGACGACGGGTACGGGATGCTCGACGTGCCCAGCGACATCCTCTCGCCCGCCTCCCCTCCAGGCCGCGGGATCGTCGACGGCTACGAGACGCAGATCGCCGTGCTCGGCGGGTCGCGTGCCGTCGCGGACCAGTCGGAGGCCGTCCGTCGTCTCGCGGAGGCGATGGAGCGCGCCGGCATCCCGGAGGCGCCCGTCGTCGGCTCGATGCCGAAGGAGCTGGACCCCGCATCCCTTCCGGACGGCGTCGGCGGACTGCCCGTGCTCGGCATCGGCGACATCGACCTCGGCCCGCTCGGCTTCGAGCCATCGGGGACGCTGCTGGTCGCCGGTCCCCCGGCCAGCGGTCGCACGACCGCACTGGCGGCGGTGGCGGATGCGGTGGCGCGCTTCGACGCCGAGACGCGGCTGTACTACGTGGGAAGCGCCCGGTCTCCGCTCTCCGGGTCGAGCCTGTGGACGGACCGAGCGCTCACGCCGGCGGACGCCGCCGAGCTCGCGAAGGACCTCGCCGTCGCCATCGCCGACCCGGACACCGAGGGGCGGATCGCGGTGTTCGTCGAGAGCATCGGCGACTTCCTGCAGACGCCCGCCGACTCCCCCATCGTGGAGCTGATCCGCGCCATCCGACGCAGCGATCACCTGCTCGTCGCGGAGGCGGAGTCGAGCGCGTGGGGCACGTCGTGGCCGCTGCTCGGCGAGGTGAAGAACGGCCGGCGCGGGCTGCTGCTGCAGCCGGACTCGGTCGAGGGCGACATCCTGCTGAAGACGCCGCTGCCGCGCCTGAACCGGTCCGAGTTCCCTCCGGGACGCGGTGTGTTCATCCAGAAGGGCGGCTTCACGCGGGTTCAGGTGCCGCTGGTGGATGCGTCCCTCCCGGCGCGCGTCCGTGTCTGACCCGGTCGGGCAGGCCTACTCCTCGTCGTCGCCCTCCCACGGCCAGCGCGGTCGCCCGCGCTGCCGGAAGCGTCCGACGAGCACCAGCTGGTAGAGCAGCGTCACCGCGAACGCCAGGACCGCGATCGTGATGGCGGGCCAGCGCAGGAGCTGGGCGAACGCGAACAGGAAGTAGTGGAACGGGTCGTTCGGGTCGCCGGCCGCACCGGCGATACCGCCCGCGGCGATGAACACGGCATAGCAGGCGACCCCGACGCCGAACGCGACACCGGGCGAGACCCGCTGGCGTTCGGCCGGGACACGCGTCCCGAGCACGATGAGGAACACCAGCAGCATGACCGCCGACGCCACCACCATGACGGGGCCGACCAGCGGCCCGACGTCCGGGTCGGCGACGACATCGCTGTCGGTCGCGAGGGAGACCAGGCCGAACGCGGCGACGACCAGAGCGAGGTACAGCCCCGTCGCGAAGAAGGCGACGACGGTTGCGTAGACGCGCTCGTCACGCATGGTCGGCTGCGGGCCCTCCCGGTCAGTACCCCTGCTGCGCGTAGGCGGCGACGGCCTGGTTCTGGGCGTCGGCGACCTGCTGGTCGTAGTCGGCCTGCGCCTCGGCGTTGCGCGCCTTCAGCTTGCGACCGCGGGCGGCGAGCCACGCGCCCGTCCAGATCGACACCTCGCGGGCGATCACGCCGGCGAGGACGGCGAGGGGGCTCACCCAGGCGCTGCGCATGAGGATCGCGAACTCCTCGGAGTTGCGGAGCCAGTACTGGGCATCGATCAGGCCGGCACCGATGTAGACGAAGTACACGAACACCGCGACGAACAGGCCGCCGAGGATGTAGGCCCACCAGCGCGCGCGGTTCAGGATCTGGATGAGCACGACCATCCCGATGAAGAACGCCACGACCGGCGCCCAACCGCGGATCCCGAACGCGCGACCACCCGTGAAGAACTCGAGGAGCGCCGGGCCGAACTCGTTGCTCGGCGTCAGCAGCGACCCCACGATGAGCACGGCGCCGGCCCACAGGATGGCGAACGCGACGGTGCCGACGAGGGCGATGAGGATGCCGACGCCGCGGTTGCTCTTCTTCTTCGGCGGCTCGGGGCGCGTGAGGTAGATCGGGGCGACCGGCTGCGGGCCGGGGGCGGTGGTGGCCGCGGCCGGTGCGTCCGGCGGGACGCTGCCATACGCGGTCGTTGCGGTGTCGCCCTGGCTCAGAGTGGCGGCTTCGGCTGCGACGATCACCGGAGTGGCCGACTCGACAGGTGAGGCGGTGTCGACCGTCGCGTCGCCCGCGGCGGTCGCTCCCGGTTGCGGGCTGTTACGGGCGATGGCTGCTGCCACGTCGTCATCGCTCGCGACGACCGGCTCCGGCTCGGCGATCGCGGCGGGACGCTGCGGCTCGGCCGGCGCGACGGCCACGGGGTCTGCCTCCTGCTCGGCGTCGTCTGCGGGACGGTTGAGGTGACCACGCGCCGAAACGGGATTCGACGGCGGCTCGACGACCTGTGCTCCCGTGTCCGTGGCGGGCTCTGCAGCGGCGGACGCGGCGGGTGCGGTCGCGGGTGCGCCGGCCTGCTCGGCGGCCGCCTGCTCGGACTCCGGCCGTGTGTCGTCCGGCCCCGGCTCGTAGGTCGCGCGCTTCGGCGCGTCCGGCGTGTCGCTCATCCTGGCTCCTCCATCGGCCCGGCGGGCCCGTTGCGCCCACTGTAGCAACGGGGGTGGCCGAGACCGGGGAGGCGGGACCGGGGGTGCTACTTCTGGGCTGGAGCGGTCGTCGGGCTCGATGGGGTGACGGCGAAGATCAGGCCGGTGATCGTCGCGCTTTCCATCCCTGCGGCCAGCGCGCTCGTCGAACTCGTCGTGCCGGAGGTGGATGAGGTCGTGATCCCGCTCACGAGGAACAGCCGCTTGCCATGCTGCAGGCCCTCCACGAAGGCGAGCGTCTGCGCATAAGTGCCCCTGACCGTCAAGGTGACCGCCAGAGATGAGAAGTTCGCCGCAGTGATCTTCGGGCTCGTCACCGGAGGCATCCCGGGGGCCGGCGTCGGGTCCGCGGTCGGCGTCGGCGCCGGTGTCGCCGCCGGGGTCGGCGTGGCTGTCGGCGTGGGCGCGGGGCTCGCTGCACCGCCCGCAGGAGCCGGAGCGGACACGGGCTCGTACGGTTTCGCGTCCGCGACGGTGATCCCTGCGACGATGACGCCCGCGGCCCCGCCGATGGCGTCGACCTCGTCGACGAAGGCGTCGGCGGCCGCATCGCTCGGCACGGACTGCGAGAGTTCGGCGAGTTGCCCGTTCAACTCGTCCATGCTGGCGTAATCCTTCTTCAGCTTCTCGAGTGTCGCCTCCTGCGTCGCATTCAGCGTCTGCACGTCCAGGCGCTGAAGGCTGGCGGAGGCCGCGCTCGCCAGCTGGGGAGAGATCCCCAGGAACCAGCCGAGCGCCAGAACGACCGCCATGACGAGCACCGAGCCGATGATCCACAACTTGTTCTTGTCCATGGTCACTTCTCCGTGTTCTGCTTCGTCGAGAAGCGGTTCGAGAACGCCTTCTCGTCGACGTGCATGGTGATCGTCACGGTGTAGGTGCCGCTGGAATCGAGGTTCACCGAGTCGGGGAGCGCGTCCGCGTACCCCGGCAGCGTCTTCAGCGCGATCAGCCAGGAGGGGACCTCCGGGAGGGACGGGCTCTGCGCGGTGAAGACGATGGTCGCGACGCGGGGTCCCTGCAGGGATGCGGTCGACTGCGGATAGAGCTCGATCGGGGTCGACGAGTCCACAGCCACTCCGGTGATCGTGACGTTCGGCGGGAGCGTGGCCTGCACCTTCTGGAGGTACGGAGTCCAGGCGATCTCCGTCGAGGCTCCCACCTCCTGGGCGGTCTTGATGAGGTCGAGTTGCTGCTGGACGGCGCGCACCTTGACGTATTGGAGCTGTTGTTTGAGCAGCTGTTGGGTCGTCGCCTGCTCCGCGGCGAGGTCGCGCTGTGCCGAGACGGCGAGGGCACCGGCGCCCAGGATGCCGAGCACGGTCAGGGCGATGACCGCAACGACTCCGAGGAGGAGGCGACTGCGGATCACCGCAGCCTTGCGGTCAGCGAGCACCTCGGGCGGAAGCAGATGCACGCGCGGCTCCGCGCCGACGGCGACACCGTCCCGACGGCCGGACCCGCTGGAACGCGGCGTCCCTCCGGCGGTATCCCCCACCTTCCTGCGGCCGTTGCGGCCGGGCTTCGCACCCGGCGTGCTCGTGGAGCCTTCCGGACCCGAGCCCTTCGATGCGCGCCGGCCGGTGTCCTTGCGTTCGGCTGTCTGCGTCATGCTGCGCTCCCCACTGCGAGTCCCAGTGCTGCGCTGATGGCGACGCGATCGCGTCCGATGTCCCCGCCGGTCAGCTTGGGCGAAACCTTGACTGCAGCGAGCGCGTCGCCGAGCGTCACAGGAAGACCGGTCACTCGGCTGAGAGAGTCCGGGAGGCCGGCGAGGTACGATCCACCGCCGCTCAGGACGACCTGGCCGATCGCCTGGTCTGGTCGTGTGTTCGCGAAGAACGAGACGGTGTTGCGCAGGCTGTTGATCAGCTCGCCTGTTACGCGGTGGATGACCTCCGCACGGGGATGATCGCCCGGATCGACGTTGGTTACGAGCCCGAGCCGGCGCTTCGCTGCGTCGGCCTGAGCCGCGTCCATCCCGAGCTCGGAGACGAGCGCTCGGGTGACATCCTCGCCTCCTGCAGGGATGATGCGCACGAACTGCGGCACGCCGTCTGCCGTCATCACCACGCTGGTGGTGTTCGCTCCGATGTCGATCAGGACCACACCGCCCCCGATCCCCGGCCGTGAGATGAGGACGCGGCTCACGGCGAAGGGGACGAGATCGACGTCGACGACCGTCAGGCCCGCGAGTTTCGCTGCGAGCACTTTGTTGGCGACGGCTTCTTTGACCGCCGCCACGAGCAGCCCCCGGATGCCCGGCGCACCGTGGTCCGTCACCGCTTCGGCGACGGGGTAGAAGTCGAGGACGGCGTCGGCCACCGGAACAGGGAGCATGTCCTGCACCTGGAAGGGCAGGGCCTCGCGGATGTGCTTGAGCGGCGCCCGGGGGACGATGAGCTCGCGCGCGAACACACGCTGATTGCCCACTCCGAGGACGACCCGCTTGGAGGTGAAGCCGCCCGTCTTCCACAGGTGCTTCAGCGTTTCCGCCACGGTGTTCGGCTCGATCACCTCACCGCGTTGCACCGCTCCGTCCGGAAGGACCGCCTGGTGGTACCTCAGCACGGTGGGGCGGGGCTTGTCGAAGTCCGCGACCTCCACGGCGCGGAGCACGTCGTTTCCGACGTCCACACCCACGATTCGAGAGACCATTGCGTTTCCCTTCTGACCACGCCGCCGGATCAGGCGATCCCGAGCAACGAAAGATACCCGTGCGCGATCGCGTCTCCGGCGACGATCCCCAGCCACGCTCCTGCGACCATCCACGGGCCGAACGGGATGCCGCTGCCTCGCGCGGCGCGGCGGGTCACAAGAAGCACCAGTCCGAACAGGCCGCCGAAGACGAAGCCGGCGAAGGCGCCGACGACGAGCTCGCCCCAGCCGAGGAACCCGAGGAAGAGACCGAGCACGCCCGCCAGCTTCACGTCGCCGAGGCCCATCCCACCGGGGCGCACCAGCGCGAGCGCGAGGTAGAGGACGAGCATCCCGCCCATGCCGATCGCCGCCCTGCCGAGCGCGGCGGGGTCGCCAAGAGCGAACGCAGCGCCGGTGAGCAGGACAGCGCCCACGGCGTAAGCGGGCAGGACGATCCGGTTCGGCAGTCGGTGGGTGTCGATGTCGATGAGCGCCAGCGCGATACTGATCGCCCCGAGGTACAGGAACGCGATCGATGCCAGGGCGGCGCCGAGCGCGTGGCTGTCCAGTTCGGCCGGGAAGCCCCAGCGCTCGAGCGCCCAGACGGTGATGCCGGCGAAGGCGAGTCCGGTGCCCAGTTCGACCAGGGGGTAGCGCGCCGAGATCGAGGCGCCGCAGTCGCGGCAGCGGCCGCGGAGGACCAGCCAGGAGACGACCGGGATGTTGTCGTACCCCCGGATGCGGGCACCGCACGAACCGCAGGCGCTCGGCGGCGCCACGATCGAGCGCCCCGCAGGGACGCGGAAGATCACGACGTTGAGGAACGACCCGATGAGCGATCCGAACAGGCCCAGGACGACGACCGGCATGTCAGCTGCCCCCTAGGTCGCGGTTCGAGATCAGAGATCCGGGCTGCGGACTCGTCAGGGTCGGGAGGGCGGCGCCGGTGTTGAGATCGTAGCCAGCGATCCCGACCTGATCGAAGGTGTAGATCGGATTGTTGATAACCGTGCTGAACGTGCCCGCGTAGATCTGTCCGTTCCACGTCAGGTTGTTCTTCGAAACCAGCGCGCACGGTGTGTAGAGCATCGCCTGCACGGCGTTGTCGGTGGAGATCACATCAGAGGCGGTCAAGTCGTTCTTCGCGACGAAGTCGTCTTGGTGGGTGGGGTCCGTCGCAGCGGGAGCGTAATTGCACGTCGGCTGGTGATCGGCCACGTTGTCCGGGGTGATGAACCAGAGGCGGTGGACGGCGGTGCTGGACGAGGTGAACGCCAGTTTGTTCGTTCCGCTGAAGTTGAACTGGTTGGCGAAGATGACCACGTCGCTGGTCAACGACACGGTCGTGTTGTTGTTCGCTGACGGACCGCCGACGCAGCCGAGCATGTTGATGATCACGGGCTTGCCCGGCTGAGTGCCCCCGAGGTTGCCTGTCGTGAAGCTGCACGGCACGTCGGCGGGAGCGACCTTCACCTGGAACGCTGCGCCCGTCGCATCCACCCAGTCGCTGGGCTTGTATGTGACGTCAACCCACGGCGGGACCGTCGGCACGGACCCCGACTGTGTGTAGGTCCCGGAGACTTTCGAGCCCGGGGGGTTCGGGAGGACCGCACCCGCGCTCAGGTTGCCGACAATCCGGCCGCTGCCGAGGTCTGCGGTGTTCTGCACCTTCACGTTGCCGTTAACTGTGCAGGTACCGCCGAAGGTGAGGTTGCCGTTGGGCGACGCTCCCCCGACCGTGAGATTCCCGTTGAACACGGAGTTGTTCTTGTTGCAGATCAGGTTGCCGTTCTGCACGACCAGCCCGCTGCTTTCGGACAGGTCGAAGCCGGAATTGGCCTCCACCTGGCCGCCGCTGTAGAGGTCGATGGACGTGCCGGATGGGGTGATTCCGGGGACCAGCCAGTTGAAGACGGCCTCGACCTTGCGTGCGTTGCCTGAGGTGTTGCCCGAGATTCCGGGCGCCTGCGGACTGCCGGTGGAGACGATCCGCACCCGGCTGGCACTGGAGGTCGGGCACCCGGCCTGCCACCCGGATCCGGCGTCGAATGAGACTGCAGCGGAATAGGCGAGCGTGCCCGTCGCCGTGTAGACGCCGGGGGTCGGCTGCGCTGAACAATTGCCGGGTGTGTATAACCCGGCTCGGGCCGCGGCGACACCCGCATCCGCTGCAGCGTGCGACTGCACGCCGGCGCGGGTGGAGGAGCTGAAGCCGTACGCCGACACGACCGAGGTGGCGATGAGGGTCGTGAGGATGATGCCCAAGATCATCACGCCCAGGACTGCGATCAGGGCGGAGCCGCGCTCGGGCTGGCGGTGTGCGCGGAGGAGTCGCGTGATCAGTAGCATGCCGGCGTCCCTGACGATCCTGCACGGCTGACGACCGTGCTGTTGATGGCGACGGGTCCGGCCCCGGACGACTGCCCGGTGAACCCGATCGCGAGGTTGGGGGTGGACCCGCTGAAGATCCCGGTGCCGATGTTGGGGTGGACGCCCTTGGTCAGCAGGGTCCAGGTGGGAAGCGTCGACGACGTCGGGACCGCGATCGCGGAGGGCGAGACGGTGTAGCGGATACTGCCGTCGGCGGCGGAGTAATACCAGGCGACGCACTGCCAGCTCAGAGTCGCGCCCCCCTTGGCGGTACGAGCGACCAGGAACTGATCGGTCCCGGAGGGAGAGGTCAGCATGAAGTCCGACGAGTTGCGGATCCCGCGCTCGACCGACTCGGCGGCGAGCTGTGCGGAGGTCGTCGTCGCGGTCATGGAGTTCACCGTCCTGGAGGTGGTGGAGAGGCTGGACATCATGGCGCCCACGACGGCGAGCACGAGCACCAGGATCATCGCGGCGATGACCAGTTCGACGAGGGTGAACCCGTCGTCGCTCGTGTCCTTCGCGGCGGCCATCTCAGGGTCCCGTCACGAAGACGAGCGTCTTCGCCGTGGCGAGCACCGCGCTGGTGTCGGTGCGGGTGACGGTGACCGAGACCTTCACCGTTGTGGGGTAACCGGTCGCCGTCGACGGGCATGTAGTGCCGACCGTGCGGACGGCCTTCAGCGGCACGTTCTGCGCCGTCGCGGCCGAGGTGGCCGCCGTGATGGAGCTGCACGCGGTGAGGCTGCGCACCTGCTCGATCTGCTGGTTGGCGAGCTGTGTAGCTGTGGCGAGGGAGGCGTTCTGGACCGAGACCCGGAGGCCCTGGACCAGGATCGGGATGAGGGCGACCGCGATCAGGCCGAGGAGGAACATGGCGACGAGGACCTCGGCGATGCCGAAGCCGCTTTCATCAGCGACTCGGACGATGCGATTGCTGGATGCCTGTGTACTGTTCATCTTCCACCTCCCTTCGGGTCGGATCGGGTGGGTCAGAACGGGAGAACGGGTGAGCCAACAACATGCTGTCGGCTCACCCGGCGGAGTTTTGTACTAGCAAGTCCCCTTGGCGGCCGACGTGGAGTCGGTGATCTTGTAGGTGTCGCCCGAGCCGCTCTTGCCCTGGATGCAGAACGTAGGGGGATTGGTGGTCGTGTCGGCCGTGTAGGCCACGTTGGTAGTGCCGCCAACGGTCGTCGGAATGTTGGCCGCGGTCTGGTCGGCTGGGAGCGTACCGTTGCTGTTCGTCTGAGCCGCCACCACCTGAGTCTTGAGATTCGTCAGGTCGGACTTCGTCGCGCTGTCCTTGGCGTTGTTCTGGATGCCCAGGTACACCGGGATGGCGATGGCGGCGAGGATGCCGATGATGATGACCACCACGAGGAGTTCGATCAGGGTGAAGCCCTTCTCGTTCTCCTCGAGCAGCCCCTGACGGCGGCGGTTCAGTTTGCCCATGATGCGGAAGTACATTGCGGTGTCCATTCGGTCGGGAAGGATGCGGGGTGGGCGGAGGTGGTGGCCCCGCTCGCTGACGATGGTATGGGCGCTGGAATCCCTGCCAGAATCCCTTGAGTGGGGGGTTTAACCCCTGATCATGACCCCAAAGCGAGGGTGAATCACGCGCGTTGTCCTCGAGATCGAGGACAACCGCGGGTGGTCGTGGTATAGCTCACGCCTGTTATTTGATCAGGCTGGAGATCTGGAAGATGGGCATGTAGAGCGCGATGACCATCCCGCCGATCACGACCCCGAGAAACGCGATCATGAGCGGCTCGATCATGGCGGTGAGCTGCTCGGTGGACGCCTGGACCTCCTGGTCGTAGAAGTCCGCGATCTTGTCGAGCATCGTCTCCAGTGAGCCGGAGTCCTCGCCCACGGCGATCATCTGCGTGACCATCGAAGGAAACACAGGGTGGTCCTGCAGGGGGCGGGCGATCGACTCGCCCTGCCGCACGGACTCCGCCACCGCCACGAGGGCGCGTTCTATCACGTAATTGCCGCTGGTCTCCCCCACGATGCGGATCGCTTGGAGGATCGGGACACCGGCCCCGATCATGTTCGAGAAGTTCCGGCTGAACCGGGCGATGGCGATCTTCTTGAGGAGCTTGCCGAAGACGGGCGTCTTCAGCTTGATGGGGTCGACGACACGCCTGACCCGCTCTTCGTGCTTGTTTCGGCTCCACCACCAGGCGAAGCCCACCACCAGAACGAGCAGCAGCGGTCCGAGCCACACCATGTTGTGCGACATCACGACCAGGATCTCCGTGGGCAGCGGGAGCTGGCCGCCCAGGCTCTTGAACATGTTGTCGAACACCGGGACGATGAACAGCAGCATGCCGACGACGGCGAGGACCGACATGATGAGGACGATCACGGGGTAGGTCAGAGCCGACTTGATCGTTCCTCGGAGCTTGACCTCCTTCTCGAAGTTGGTCGCAACGGAGTCGAGGGCCCCGTCGAGGAAGCCGCCGGTCTCGCCGGCGCGCACCATATTGACCATGAGCGGTGGGAAGACGTCGTCGTACTTCCGGAAGGCGTCCGAGAGGGCCGTGCCCGCCTCCACCTGCTCCGTGACGTCCACGAGGATCTTGGCGAGCTTCTTGTTCTCCGTCTGCTCGGACAACACGGTGAGGGTCTTCAGGAGCGACAGACCGGCGCCGATCATGGTGCTCATCTGTCGGCTCATGATGGCCAGGTCTTTGAGCTTGACCCCGGAGCCGAAGCCGAGGTTGATCTCCCGGTTCAGGCCGGTGGCGTCCGCCTCCGCGATGGCGATAGGAGAGAGTCCCATGACGCGCAGGCGCGCAGCGACCGCCCCCTCGCTGGCGGCGTCGATCCGGCCCTTGACGATGCGGCCCTCCGCATTGCGACCGCGGTACGCGTACGCCTGCAGGGTGGCCATCAGCGCACCACCTGGGAGTAGGAGTCGCCGTAATCGGGACCGCTCGCGGCGAACGCGCGCGCTGCCTGGTCCGTCGGCGAGTCGGTGCGCTGGATCAGCCGTCTGATGCCTTCGACGTCGTGCGCTTTCTCCAGCGCCGCAGCGTGAGTGATCTGGCCGCTGTTGACGAGATCGGCGAGGTGCTGGTCCATCGTGTGCATCCCCGATCCACGGCCCGCCTGCATCATCGAGCCGATCTGGTAGGTCTTGCCCTCACGGATGAGGTTGGCGATGGCGGGCGTCATGATCAGCACCTCGGTCGCGACGGCTCGGCCACGGCCCGATGCCCGTTTCACGAGTGTCTGGCAGATGACGCCCTGGAGGGTCGCGGCGAGCTGCGCGCGGACTTGCTGCTGCTGGTGGGGCGGGAACACGTCGATCACACGGTCGATGGTCTGCGGTGCGTCCTGCGTGTGGAGGGTGGCGAAGACCAGGTGGCCGGTCTCGGCCGCTGTCAGCGCGACGGAGATGGTCTCGAGATCGCGGAGCTCGCCGATCAGGATGACGTCGGGGTCCTGGCGGAGCACGTGCTTGAGCGCGTTGCCGAAGCTCCGGGTATCGTGGCCCACCTCGCGCTGGTTCACGATCGACTTCTTGTGCACATGCATGAACTCGATCGGGTCCTCGACCGTGACGATGTGATCGGCACGGGTCGAGTTCACCAGATCGATGAGTGCAGCCAGCGTCGTCGACTTGCCGGAGCCGGTCGGTCCGGTGACGAGCACGAGGCCGCGCGGGAGCTGTGACAGCTGACCGACGCTCTCCGGGACGCCCAGCTCGACGAGCCCCTTGATCTCGGTCGGGATGAGGCGGAACGCCGCGCCGACAGCGCCTCGCTGCTGGTAGAGGTTGACGCGGAAGCGCGAATTCGCCGAGATCGTGAAAGCGAAATCCAGCTCGAGTTCCCGTTCGAACGCGGCGCGCTCCCGTTCGTTCAGCAGACTGAAGAGGGCGGCGCGTGTTCGCTCGTGTCCCCACGGCTCGTGGGATCCCGCTGGAGTGAGCGAGCCGTCGACACGGATCATCGGCGCTGCGCCCACCGTCACGTGAAGGTCGGAGGCGCGCGAGGCGACGACGGTGCGGAGCGCCGCCACGAGTTCCGAATCCGCGGCACTGAGCGCCTCGCGTTCGGCGGGCGTCAGAGTGGAGGTGTCGTATTCGTCGGCGAGGCTGGTCGCCGACGGATCCGACACCTGCGGCGCCGACGCGGGTGGCGACGCCGGTAGCGGCTCCGCCTCCCTCGGTCCTGCCGCGAACCCGTGACGGCCGGCCGGCGACGGCGGGGCCTGCGTCACCGGAGGGGTGGCCGGCGCGGGGGTGGGCGACCACAGGTCGTCCGCGCGCGGAGCCACTACCGGGATCTCGTAGATCGGCCGGGGGTCGCCCGGTCCCGGGATCCCCCATCCGTCACTGCTGCCGTCCGTCGCCATGTGTCCTCCTAGGCCACCACTCGAATGATCTCGTCGACCGACGTCAGGCCGAGCTTGACCTTCTCCCAGCCGTCCTCACGAAGCGTGAGCATGCCCTGCTCCCTGGCCGCTCGTCCGATCTCCGCGCTGGATGCGCGCTCCACAGTCAGCCTTTCGATCTCCTCGGTGACCGCCATGACCTCGTGGACCGCGAGACGTCCGCGGTAGCCGGTGTTCGAGCATGCGGTGCAGCCGACCGGGCCGTAGATCAGGGGCGGCTCCCCCTCCGCGGTCATCGGGAAACGGAGGCGACGCAAGTCGTCGGCCGCGTACGACGCCGGACTCTTGCAGCGTTCGCACAGCCGGCGTGCGAGGCGCTGGGCGACCACGCAATCGAGCGCCGAGCCGACCAGGAACGGCTCGATCTCCATCTCGGTCAGCCGCGTCACGGCGCTCGGTGCGTCGTTGGTGTGCAGGGTCGAAAGCACGAGGTGGCCGGTCAGCGAAGCCTCGATGGCGATCTGCGCGGTCTCGTGGTCGCGGATCTCGCCGAGCAGCACGACGTCCGGGTCGCTGCGCAGAATGCTGCGCAGCGCACTGGCGAAGGTGAGCCCAGCCTTGGGATTGACCTGCACCTGGTTGATGCCGGGCATCCGGTACTCGACCGGGTCCTCCACCGTGATGACATTGATCTCCGGCTTCGAGACCGCGTTCAATGTCGTGTACAGAGTCGTCGACTTGCCGGAACCGGTCGGACCGGTCACCAGGATCATCCCGTACGGCTTGGTGTAGGCGGTGCGGAAGGTCTCGAGGTTGCGCTCGAGCAGGTTCAGGTCGGTGAGCGTCAGCGAGGTGTTGGTGTTGTCGAGGATGCGCATGACGACCTTCTCTCCCCACACGGTGGGAAGCGTCGCTACGCGCAGGTCGATCTGCCGTCCGCCGTGGACGACCGACATTCGCCCGTCCTGCGGCTTGCGGCGCTCGGCGATGTTGATGTCGCTCATGATCTTCAGTCGCGAGATCACGCCGTTCTGCACCGACTTGGGCGCGCTCTGCATCTCGTGGAGTACCCCGTCGATGCGGTAGCGGACGCGCAAGGCGTCTTCGCCCGGCTCGATGTGGATGTCGGACGCGCGGTCCTGGATCGCCTGGCTCACGATGAGGTTGACGAAGCGGACGATGGGCGCCTCGTCCTCCGGGGACTCCTCCATCGATGCGGCGGGGTCCTGCGCCGGTGCGGTCTCCTCCTCGAATGTGGTGGAGAGGTCGTTCAGTTCGTCGTCGGCGCGGATGTGGCGGTCGATGGCGGCTGCGAGGTCCGCGGGCTCGGCGACCACCACCTGGACGGGCATCCGCGCCGCGGCGCGGACGTCGTCGATCGCGAAGACGTCGCCCGGGTCGGCCATGGCAAGAATCAGCGTGCCCGCATCCAGGGCGATGGGCAGGACGGAATGCCGTCGGCAGATCGCACTGCTCACACTCGCGACGGCCGTGCGGTCGACCGGGTAGTCGACGAGCTCGACGAAAGCCACGCCCGCCTGCGCCGCCCGCGCATGAGCGAGCTGGGTGGACGTGATGACGCCCCGTTCGAGCAGATCGCGCGCGACGGTGTCGTCGGACATTGACGCCGAGACGGCGTCGAGGTATTCGATGGGCAGATGGCCGTGAAGGATGAGGATCTCGGTCATGGACGCCACGGGGACCTCCTCGGATAGGGATCCTGCCGAGCTTCGGGCGTCACGACAGGGCGCGCTTCGACCCGGATCTGCTCCGGGTCGAGGCGGGGCCTTGCCACAGTAACCGGCAGCGTGCCTGGGGAAACAGCCCCGCGAGAGGGTGCCCCACCGGTGGGGGCCACCCGATCGGGTGAAGCTGGCGCCCTCTCAGCCCAGCTTTCCGCGACGGCTCGCCAGGTACACGAGGATGCCGGCGACGACCGCGCAGCCCATCGTCGTCAGCCAGTACGGGAGGGTCGCGGCGGCGTGGCCGGAGACGGCCTGCGCGATGCCCACGACGAAGCTGACCACGGCGACCACCAGGAGCACGGCACCGAAGCCGAGCATGGCCCGCCCCGCGGTGTCCGTGTACTGCAAGAGCTGGCGCCACATGGTCCCATTCTCCCAGGTCGACCCCGCGAGATTTGCGCCAAATCGTCGTTATGGCGGCCGCATTACAGCGATTTGGCGCAAATCTCGCGGCGGCGGGGGCGAACGGCCCGGGAACGACGAAGGCCCCCGGCGCAGTGCGCCGGGGGCCTCGTCGTACGGGTACCTGCTTAGTTGTAGGTGCCCGGGGTGTAGTCGTCCGAGCTGAAGCTGTCGAAGTCGACGAAGCTCAGGTCGCTCTCGCTGAACGCGGAGTCGTCGGCGAAGATGCGGTTGGGGTACCGCTCCGCCTTGGCCTCCTCGGTCGCCTCCACAGAGACGTTCCGGTAGCGCGACAGACCCGTTCCGGCCGGGATGAGCTTACCGATGATGACGTTCTCCTTGAGACCGATCAGCGGGTCGGACTTGCCCTCCATGGCCGCCTGCGTCAGGACGCGGGTGGTCTCCTGGAAGGACGCGGCCGACAGCCACGACTCGGTCGCCAGCGAGGCCTTGGTGATACCCATGACCTCCTGACGGGCGGACGCCGTCTTCTTGCCCTCCTGCAGCGCAGCACGGTTGATCTCGTTGTACCGCGAACGGTCGACGAGCTCACCCGGCAGCAGGTCGGTGTCGCCGTGGTCGACGACGGTGACCTTGCGGAGCATCTGGCGGACGATGACCTCGATGTGCTTGTCGTGGATCGGCACACCCTGCGAGCGGTAGACGCCCTGCACGCCGCCCACCAGGTGCTTCTGCACCTCGCGGACGCCCTTGACCCGGAGGACCTCCTTCGGGTCGACGGTGCCGACGATCAGCTGCTGGCCGAGCTCGACGTGCTGCCCGTCCTCCACCAGGAGGGTCGAGCGCTTCAGCACCGGGTAGACGTGCGGCTCGTCGCCGTTGTCCGGGGTCAGGATGACCTTACGGGACTTGTCCGTCTCCTCGATGACGATGCGGCCGGCGGCCTCGGCGATCGGGGACGCACCCTTCGGGGTACGAGCCTCGAACAGCTCCTGGACGCGCGGCAGACCCTGGGTGATGTCGTCCGCGGAGGCCGAACCACCCGTGTGGAACGTACGCATGGTGAGCTGCGTTCCGGGCTCGCCGATCGACTGGGCGGCGATGATGCCGACCGCCTCGCCGATGTCCACCAGCTTGCCGGTCGCGAGCGAACGGCCGTAGCAGGCGGCGCAGACGCCGACCGCCGACTCACAGGTCAGCACGGAGCGGACCTTGATGTCGGTGACGCCGGCCGCGACCAGCTTGTCGATGAGCACGTCGCCCACGTCGTCGCCCGCCTTCGCGACCACGGTGCCGTCCGTGCCGACCGCGTCAGCGGCCAGCGTGCGGGCGAACACCGAGTTCTCGACGTTCGGGTCACGGGTGAGGGCGCCGTCCGCACCGACCGTTGCGATCGGCAGGTCGAGACCCTTGGTCGTGCCGCAGTCGTCCTCACGGATGATGACATCCTGCGAGACGTCCACCAGACGACGGGTCAGGTAGCCCGAGTCCGCCGTACGGAGAGCCGTGTCGGCCAGACCCTTACGGGCACCGTGCGTCGCGATGAAGTACTCCGCCACCGACAGCCCCTCGCGGTACGAGGAGATGATCGGACGAGGGATGATCTCACCCTTCGGGTTGTTCACCAGACCACGCATACCGGCGATGTTGCGGACCTGCAGCCAGTTACCACGGGCACCGGACGTCACCATGCGGTTGATGGTGTTGTCCGCCGGGAAGTTGGCGCGCATGGCCTCGGCCACCTCGTTGGTCGCCTCGGTCCAGATCTTCACCAGCTCCTGGCGACGCTCGAGGTCGGTCGTCAGACCCTTCTCGAACTCGGAGGTGATCTTGGCGGCCTTCTTCTCGTAGCCGGCCACGATCTGCGCCTTGTTCGGCGGGGTCAGGATGTCGCTCAGCGACACCGTGACGCCCGAGCGGGTGCCCCAGTAGAAGCCGGCGTCCTTGATCCGGTCGAGCGCCGCGGCGACCTCCACCTTCGGGTACCGCTCCGCGAGGGCGTTCACGATCGACGAGATCGTGCCCTTGTCGGCGACCTCCTCCACGTAGGGGTAGTCCGCCGGGAGCGTCTCGTTGAAGAGGGCGCGGCCCAGGGTCGTCTCCACGATGGCGGTGATCGGGGTGGCACCGGTGTCGGCCGCGTCGGACGGAACGTAGTTGTCCAGACGGATCTTCACCTTGGCGTTGAGGTGCAGCGTGCCCTGGTCCTTCGCGAGGATCGCCTCGGAGACCGAGGAGAACGCGCGACCCTCGCCCACAGCGCCCTCGCGGACGGTGGTGAGGTGGTGCAGACCGATGATCATGTCCTGCGAGGGCAGGGTGACCGGGCGGCCGTCCGACGGCTTCAGGATGTTGTTCGAGGCGAGCATCAGGATGCGGGCCTCGGCCTGAGCCTCCACCGACAGCGGCAGGTGCACCGCCATCTGGTCGCCGTCGAAGTCCGCGTTGAACGCGGCGCAGACGAGCGGGTGGAGCTGGATGGCCTTGCCCTCGACGAGCTGCGGCTCGAACGCCTGGATGCCCAGACGGTGCAGGGTAGGTGCACGGTTCAGCAGCACGGGGCGCTCGCGGATGATCTCCTCGAGCACGTCCCACACCTGCGGGCGCGAACGCTCCACCATCCGCTTCGCGGCCTTGATGTTCTGAGCGTGGCTCAGGTCGATCAGGCGCTTGATGACGAACGGCTTGAACAGCTCCAGAGCCATCTGCTTGGGCAGACCGCACTGGTGCAGCTTGAGCTGCGGACCCACGATGATGACCGAACGGCCCGAGTAGTCCACGCGCTTACCGAGCAGGTTCTGGCGGAAGCGACCCTGCTTGCCCTTCAGCATGTCGCTGAGGGACTTGAGGGCGCGGTTGCCGGTACCGGTTACGGGACGACCGCGGCGGCCGTTGTCGAACAGGGCGTCGACGGCCTCCTGCAGCATGCGCTTCTCGTTGTTCACGATGATCTCGGGAGCACCGAGGTCGAGCAGACGACGCAGGCGGTTGTTGCGGTTGATCACGCGGCGGTACAGGTCGTTCAGGTCGCTGGTGGCGAAACGGCCACCGTCGAGCTGGACCATCGGGCGCAGCTCCGGCGGGATCACCGGGACGACGTCGAGGACCATCGCGGCCGGCGAGTTGCCGGTCGCCAGGAACGACGAGACCACGCGCAGTCGCTTGATCGCGCGGATCTTCTTCTGGCCCTTGCCGTTGGCGATCTGCTCGCGGAGCAGCTCGGCCTCGGCGGTCAGGTCGAATGCCTGCAGGCGACGCTTGATCGCCTCGGCGCCCATGTAGGCCTCGAAGTACAGGCCGTAGCGGTCGACGAGCTCGTTGAAGTCCGCGTCCTCGGGCTTGAGGTCGCCGACCTTGAGGGTGCGGAACGACTCCCACACGCGCTCCAGGCGGGCGATGTCCTCGTCGAAGGACTTGCGGATCTGGCCCATCTCCTTCTCCGCCGTGTCCTTGACACGACGCTTCTGGTCGGCCTTCGCGCCTTCCTCCTCGAGCGCGGCGAGGTCGGTCTCGAGGCGCTGCAGACGCTCGGCGACGCGGGCGTCGCGCTGGTCGGACAGCGTCTTGATCTCGAGGCGCAGCTCGTTCTCAAGGCCGGGGAGGTCGGCGTGACGGCCGTCCTCATCCACCTCGATGACCATGTACGCGGCGAAGTAGATGACCTTCTCGAGGTCCTTCGGCGCCATGTCGAGCAGGTAGCCGAGACGGCTGGGCACACCCTTGAAGTACCAGATGTGCGTCACCGGGGCGGCGAGCTCGATGTGGCCCATGCGCTCACGACGGACGGAGGACTTGGTGACCTCCACGCCGCAGCGCTCACAGACGATGCCCTTGAACCGGACGCGCTTGTACTTGCCGCACGAGCACTCCCAGTCGCGGGACGGTCCGAAGATCTGCTCGCCGAAGAGTCCGTCCTTCTCCGGCTTCAGGGTCCGGTAGTTGATGGTCTCCGGCTTCTTGACCTCGCCATAGCTCCAACGACGGATGTCGTCAGCGGTGGCCAGGCCGATACGCAGCTCGTCAAAAGTTGTTGCGTCGAGCAATGTTCCTTCTCTCCTATGGAAGATTCGTCAGTAGGTCTGGCTGCCGCTTAGATCTCGTCGATCGACGACGACTCGAAGCGGGAGGAGATGTTGATGCCGAGCTCCTCCGCGGCGCGGAAGGCCTCGTCGTCCGAGTCGCGCAGGCTGACCGCCTGGCCGTCGGCCGACAGGACCTCCACGTTCAGGCAGAGGGACTGCATCTCCTTGATGAGCACCTTGAAGGACTCCGGGATGCCCGGCTCCTGGATGTTCTCACCCTTGACGATGGCCTCGTACACCTTGACGCGGCCGAGGATGTCATCCGACTTGATGGTCAGGAGCTCCTGCAGCGCGTACGCGGCACCGTAGGCCTCGAGGGCCCACACCTCCATCTCACCGAAGCGCTGACCACCGAACTGCGCCTTACCACCGAGCGGCTGCTGGGTGATCATCGAGTACGGACCGGTCGAACGGGCGTGGATCTTGTCGTCGACCAGGTGGTGCAGCTTCAGGATGTACATGTAGCCGACCGACACAGGGTCCGGGTACGGCTCGCCGGAGCGACCGTCGAACAGCTGCGTCTTACCGGAGGAGCCGATCAGGCGGTCGCCGTCGCGGGTCGGGAGGGTCGAGTCGAGCAGACCTGCGATCTCCTCCTCCTTCGCGCCGTCGAACACCGGGGTCGCGACCTTCGTGTTCGGCTCGGCCGAGAATGCGGCCTCGGGGAGCTCAGCGGCCCACTTCGGCTTGCCCTTGATCTCCCAGCCGTTCTTGGCGATCCACCCGAGGTGGATCTCCAGGACCTGACCGAAGTTCATTCGACCGGGGACACCCAGCGGGTTGAGGATGACGTCGACCGGGGTCCCGTCGGCGAGGAACGGCATGTCCTCGACCGGAAGGATCTTGGAGATGACGCCCTTGTTGCCGTGACGGCCGGCGAGCTTGTCACCCGCGGTGATCTTGCGCTTCTGAGCGATGTAGACCACCACGCGCTGGTTCACGCCGGAGCCGAGCTCGTCGTCGCCGTCCTGCGAGTCGAAGACCTTGACACCGATGACGGTGCCCTCCTCGCCGTGCGGGACCTTGAGGGAGGTGTCGCGCACCTCGCGGCTCTTCTCGTTGAAGATCGCGCGGAGCAGGCGCTCCTCGGCCGACAGCTCGGTCTCGCCCTTCGGCGTGACCTTGCCGACGAGGATGTCGCCGGGGCGCACCTCGGCGCCGATGCGGATGATGCCGCGCTCGTCGAGGTCGGCCAGGAGGTCCGGGCTGACGTTCGGGAGGTCGCGGGTGATCTCCTCCTTGCCGAGCTTGGTGTCGCGGGCGTCGACCTCGTACTCCTCGATGTGGATCGAGGAGAGGGTGTCGTCCTTCACCAGGTTCTGGCTGAGGATGATCGCATCCTCGAAGTTGTGACCCTCCCACGGCATGAACGCGACGAGCAGGTTCTTGCCGAGCGCGAGCTCGCCGTTCTCGGTCGCGGGACCGTCGGCGACGACCTCGCCCTGCTCGATGCGGTCGCCCTCGTCCACGATCACGCGGTGGTTGTAGGACGTGCCCTGGTTCGAGCGGTCGAACTTGCGCAGGTAGTAGGTCTGGTACGTGCCGTCGTCCGCCTGGACGGTGACCGCGTCGGCCGAGACCTCGGTGACGACACCGGACTTCTCGGCGGTGATCACGTCACCGGCGTCGATGGCCGCGTAGCCCTCCATACCGGTTCCGACGACCGGGCTCTCCGAGCGGAGCAGCGGCACCGCCTGGCGCTGCATGTTCGCACCCATGAGGGCTCGGTTGGCGTCGTCGTGCTCGAGGAAGGGGATCAGCGACGTACCGACCGACACCATCTGGCGCGGCGAGACGTCCATGTAGCCGATCTCCTCGGCGGGGATCAGGTCGACCTCGCCGCCCTTCTGACGGGCGAGGACGCGCTCCTCCACGAAGTGGCCGTTCGCGTCGAGCGGGGCGTTCGCCTGCGCGACGACGAAGTCGTCCTCTTCGGAGGCCGTGAGGTAGTCGATCTGGTCGGTGACCCGGCCGTCGACGACCTTGCGGTACGGCGTCTCGATGAAGCCGAAGGAGTTGATCCGCGCGAACGATGCGAGCGAGCCGATCAGACCGATGTTCGGGCCTTCCGGCGTCTCGATCGGGCACATGCGGCCGTAGTGCGACGGGTGGACGTCACGGACCTCGACGCCGGCACGCTCACGGCTCAGACCACCGGGGCCGAGCGCGGAGAGGCGACGCTTGTGGGTCAGACCCGCGAGCGGGTTGTTCTGGTCCATGAACTGCGACAGCTGCGACGTCCCGAAGAACTCCTTGATCGCCGCGACGACGGGTCGCACGTTGATCAGGGTCTGCGGCGTGATCGCCTCGATGTCCTGCGTGGTCATGCGCTCGCGGACGACGCGCTCCATGCGGGACAGACCGGTGCGGACCTGGTTCTGGATGAGCTCGCCGACGGCGCGGATACGACGGTTGCCGAAGTGGTCGATGTCGTCGATGTCGAGGCGGATGTCCGTCTCGACGCCGTTGCGGAGACCCTTGATCGTGGTCTGGCCGTCGTGCAGGGCGACCAGGTACTTGATCGTGGCGATGATGTCCTGGACGGTCAGCACCGACTCCGACAGCGGGGCCTCGAGGCCGAGCTTGCGGTTGATCTTGTAACGGCCGACCTTGGCGAGGTCGTAGCGCTTCGGGTTGAAGTAGAAGTTGTCGAGCAGCGCACGCGCGGCCTCGGCGGCGACCTGCTCGCCCGGACGCAGCTTGCGGTAGATGTCCTTGAGCGCCTCCTCCTTGGTGAGGATGGCGTCCTTCTCGAGGGTCAGCTCGATGGACTGGTACCCGGCGAACTCGGAGAGGATCTCCTCGCTGGTGAGGCCGAGGGCCTTCAGGAACACCGTGACCGACTGCTTGCGCTTACGGTCGATGCGGACACCGACCTGGTCGCGCTTGTCGATCTCGAACTCGAGCCACGCACCGCGGCTCGGGATCACGCGTGCCGAGAAGATGTCCTTGTCGGACGTCTTGTCGGGGGTGGCCTCGAAGTACACGCCCGGGGAGCGGACGAGCTGCGAGACGACGACACGCTCGGTGCCGTTGATGATGAAGGTGCCCTTCTCGGTCATGAGCGGGAAGTCGCCCATGAAGACCGTCTGGGTCTTGATCTCACCGGTGAGGTGGTTCATGAACTCGGCCTCGACGTAGAGCGGGGCAGCGTAGGTCTTGCCCTTCTCCTTGCACTCGTCGATCGAGTACTTCTTCTCCTCGAGGAACGGGTTCGTGAACGAGAGCTGCATGGTCTCGCCGAGGTCCTCGATGGGAGAGATCTCCTCGAAGATCTCCTCGAGGCCCGTGTTGGCGGGAAGATCCTGACGGCCCTGGGCCTCGGCTTCTGCGACGCGAGCCTTCCACGCGTCGTTGCCGACCAGCCAGTCGAAGCTCTCGGTCTGCAGTGCGAGCAGATCGGGAACGGTCAGGGTGTCCGTGATCTTGGCGAAGGAGAGTCGGGATGCGGCTCGTCCGTTCTTGGGTGTCTTGTCGGTGTTGGTTGCGTTGCGCGCAGCAGCCAAGGAAATAACCTCCGGGGCCCCGTCGGGCCAGTTACTGTCGGTCGTGTATCTATCAGGACGAGAACTCCCAGTCACGTCGCGCTGCCGTATCTGACCCGAAAGAACGGGCCCAGGCACACGCGGAGAAAGTCAGAGCCGACCGCAATATGAAGGCAGAAGTTTGACTGGGAGCGCAAAGAACAACTATATGTCAATCGGACGCGCCGTGTCCAGTCTTTTCTTGACCGGAGACACGTCCTGATGTATAACGCGACTCTCGCGGTGCTATTCCCGGGGCTCCCGGCCGGAGATCCGGCCGGATTCAGCGCTGGCGCGGGTGGTACGTCGGCAGGGTGTCGACGGTCGCGATGACAGCCTCTTCACGGGATCGCGGAGCCCAGCCGAGCACGGTGATCGCCTTCTGCGCGGTGGCGCGCCGTGCCGTCCCGATGTCGGGGAGGGAGTCGCGGACGCGGCGGCTGAACGGGGCGACCGCTCGCAGCATCCACTCGGGCATGAGCTTGGTGCTGACCCGTCGGCCTGCCGCCTCGCCGAGATGACCGCGGATGAGCAGCGCGACCTCCTGCGCCGACATGACCTCGCCGGCGATGGCGAGGAAACGCTGCCCGGCGGCCTGCGGCCGCGTCATGGCGAGGAGGTGGAGTGCGGCGACGTCGCGCACGTCGACGATGCCGAAGTGCACGTCGGGAAGGCGCGGGAGGCGTCCCTCCTTCACCAGGCGCACCAGTTCGACCGACGTCGAGATGTCCGGGCCGAGCACCGGGCCGAGGATGCCGACCGGGTTCACGGTGGCGAGCTCGAGGCCTCCGCCCTCCGCCGCGACGAAGGCCCACGCCGCGCGCTCGGCGATGGTCTTCGACTGCACGTACGGGCTCAGCCGGCGGCCGCTGTCGAGGTCGGTCCAGTCCTCCTCGGTGAAGGGCCGGTCGGTCGGCGGATGCCCGTAGCCGATCGCCGCGAAGGATGAGGTGAGCACGACGCGCTCGACGCCGCCGTCCCGGGCGGCACGCAGCACACGCAGGGCGCCGTCGCGCGCCGGGACGATCAGGTCGTCCGCGTCCTTCGGCTGGGAGGAGGGGAACGGCGAGGCGACGTGCAGGACGAACCTGCAGCCGGCGACGGCGTCGGCCCATCCGTCGTCGGAGGTCAGGTCGGCGATGGCGAACTCGAGCCGGTCGCCCGGGTCGTCGACGCCGCCGGCCGCGAGCTGCTGCCGGACGTCCGCGGCCCGCGCGGGTGTGCGGATCGTGGTGCGCACCCGGTAGCCGGCGTCGAGCAGCGCGAGGATGCAGTGCGCGCCGAGGAATCCGGAGCCGCCGGTCACGAGCACCAGGTCGGCCGGCGGGGTGGAGGGCGGCGTTGCCGCGTTCGGGTCGCTCACTCCCCCATCCTTCCCCGGGGGCGTGCCGTTGGGAAGCGGGGCGGGCGGCCCGTCAGGAGCGGACGAGCGCGATCGCCTGCGCGCGGTCGCGCACGGCGAGCTTGGCGAAGATCGCGTTGATGTGCGTCTTGACCGTCGCGACGCTGACGAAGAGGGTGCGCGCGATCTCGGCGTTGCTCAGTCCGTCGCCGATCAAGGCGAGCACCTCGGCCTCGCGACGCGTCAGCGAGGGGAAGCGGGCGAGCAGGGCGCCTGCCGCATCCACCTCGGTGACCGGAGCGGGCGCAGCGCCGGTGAGCGCGCCGATGACCCGGGCGCCGACCTCCGGAGCAAGCGTCGTCTGCCCGCTGGCGACGGCACGCACGGCCGCGGCGAGCTCGGCTCGGCCGGCGTCCTTCGTCAGATAGCCGCGCGCCCCCGCACGCAGCGCACCGACGATCGACTCGTCGTCGGCGTACGTGGTGAGGATGAGCACCGCGGTCTCCGGTGCGACCTCGCGCACGCGGGCGGTCGCCCCCGCGCCGTCGAGCACCGGCATCCGGAGGTCCATGAGCAGGACATCGGGATGCGCGGCCACGGCGAGCGCGACCGCCTCCTCGCCGTCGGCGGCCTCGCCGACCACCTCGATGTCGGGCAGCAGGCCGAGCACGGTGACCAGGCCGTCGCGGATGATCGCCTGGTCGTCGGCGACCGCGACCCGGATGCGCGCCTCGCCGGTCACCGCAGCATCGCCTCCGCCGTCAGGACGAACCGGCCGTCGACCGCTGCGGCCTGAACCGAGCCACCGGACGGCAGCGCAGCGAAGCGCTCGCCCATCCCCTCGAGCCCGTAGTGGCCGCCGGATGCGGCGAGCGCCGACACCGGGGATCCGACCGCGCCGGCGGGGGTCGCCGGGAGCGGATTGGAGACGATGAGGCGCACGCGGTCATCCTGCCAGACCAGCTCGGCCGCGACGGGTTGGCCGGGCGCATGCTTTCGGGCGTTGCTCAAGGCCTCCTGAAACGCGCGCTGCAACGCCTCGGCCTGCTGCGCGGTGAGGTCCGTGCCGGCGCCCGTCACCCGGAGATCCGCCCGCCCGCCGAGCGAGCGGTGCGCCGCGATCAGGTCGTCCAGGGCCGCCCGGAGCGCGGCGGCCGGCACCGGTTCCGCGCCGGCGGGCTCCGGGTCGCGCAGGGCGGCGACGGCGCGACGGGCCTCACCGAGCCCGTCGGCGGCCAGGCCGCGGGCGGCGACCACCCGCGAGCGGGCGCCGTCGGTGTCGCCGGACTCGAGGAGCGCATCCACCGCATCCAGCTGGATGACGAGCCCGCCGAGGCTGTGCGCCAGGACGTCGTGGAGGTCGCGTGCGATGGCGATGCGCGACGCCTCCTCCTTCATCGCGACCGCGCGCTCGCGGAGGAGAACCGCCTGCTCCTCCGCCACCCGGAACTGCCGCCGGCTGAGACCGGCGAAGACGCCCAGCAGCATCCCGCCCATCATGCCGAGGAGGTTCGGGATGTCGGTCCCGCTGGGGACGGCGCCGACCGCGACCAGGGCGATGCCGACGCCGCCGACGAGCAGTCCGAGCCACAGCGGATCCCGTGGGTCGCCCAGTACGACGAGCACGCCGATCGCGGCGGGGACGACCGTGAGACCGTCCGTGGGCGCCGCGACCAGCGCGCCGACGACAACGACGACCACCGCGCAGGCGAAAGCGGTGCGACGGAGTCCGGCCTTCGCCAGCGCGCTGCGCACCACCCACAGCACCACGGAGATCAGCCCGAGGACGAGCACCCACACCGGGCGATGCTCGGTGTGGGTACGGATCAGCGCGTAGCCGATGGCCCCGGCGCCGACGGCAGTCAGGGCCAGGGCGAGCCAGCTGGGGCGGACGGAGACGTTCACTCGACCATCATGCTGCCCGAGGCCTCCGCGCGCCGCCGGTTCACGCGGCGAGGGCGGCGTGACGGTCGAGGCGCGCGGCGAACACCGCGGTGCGGGCGAGCCGGTTCGCCGCGAAGACCAGCAGGATGATGCCGGTCGCGGCCACCAGGTGCGACCCGGCCTGGGCTGCGAGCACGTCCACCCCGACACGGACCGCGATGACGGCCACCCACAGCACCAGACCGAACACGCCGGTGCGCGACTCGTAGACGGCCACCTCGGACGGGTTCTTGCCGACGACCGGCTCGGGCAGGCGGCGGAAGTGGGCGATCCCGCCGATCCACGCACCGATGGCGAGGGAGAGCACGACCTCGCCGGCGACCACCGCGATGTCGAGCGGGGTGATGGTCGTCGGCTTCACCTGCTGCACGAGTTGCACCGCGCCGACGACGGCGAGGATGACGGGCATCCGCCACATCTTCGCGACCACCACGGGCCGCCAGGTCAGCTGCCGGTAGCCGACCCATCCGATGAGCAGCAGGATGAGGAGAGCGTTGCCGAGGGTCTGGACGGTCATGATCGCCTTTCGGAAGAGCGGATGCTGGGCGGAGCCTGGCCGGAGTATCCGGCACCACTCCAGCGTCGCGTCCCGCCGTTCCGGGCGGCACCGCCTGCGGGTGGAGGCCGGGTGGAGATCGCAGGTGGAGGTCACGCGTGGAGATCGCGGCGCTTCTGTGCGCATCCACCGCGACTAGGCTGCCGGTGTGTCTCCGAACCCGACCCCCCAGAACCCCTCGGTCGTCCTCTCGGAGAGCGGCTACCTGGCGACCGTTGAGCCCGACCGGTTCGTGCCCGGCGCCTACCAGCTCGTCGTCGACGGCACCCCGCAGTCGCACGTCAACCTCGACGACCCGTCCCAGCTCTTCTTCGAGTACATCCAGCGGATGGGCAACGTCATCGACCTGATCGGCGACCCCGGCCAGCCCATCACGGCCGTGCACCTCGGGGCGGGTGCGCTGACACTTCCCCGGTACATCGCCTACACGCGCCCCGGTTCGCGGCAACAGGTCGTCGAACTGGAGAGCCGACTGGTGGACCTGGTGCGCGAGCAGCTCCCGCTCCCCCGGTACGCCCAGATCCGCATCCGCCACGGCGACGCGCGCGAGGTCGTCGGCAAGCTGCCGAACGGCTTGCGCGGCGAGGTCGATCTGCTGGTGGTGGACATCTTCAGCGGGTCGCGCACGCCCGCCCACGTCACGAGCGCCGAGTTCTACCGCTCGGCGGTCTCGCTGCTCAAGCCGGACGGCATCGTGCTCGTGAACGTCGCGGACGGACCGCCGCTCAGCTTCGCCCGCAGCCAGGTGTCGACGCTCGGCTCGGTCGTCGAGAATGTCGCCGCGCTCGCCGAGACCCAGGTGCTGAAGGGCCGTCGCTTCGGGAACGTGGTGCTCGTCGGATCGAACTCGCCGCTCCCCCTGGAGTGGCTGCCGCGCCTGCTGGCGAGCGGGCCGCATCCCGCGAAGGCCGTGGCGGGCGAGGAGCTGCGGACGTTCGCCGCGGGCGCGCCGATCGTGACCGACGCGACCAGCGTGCCGTCGCCGCCTCCCGCGCGCAGCATCTTCCAGACGGGCACGCGCCGTGACTGAGCGCGCTGCGCCGCGCCGTCAGGCGTGCCGGAAAGACACCGGCTGGCCGGGCCGCAGCTGGGCGAACGCATCGAGCGAGCCGTCGGCCACCACGGCGATCACCGGGTACCCGCCGGTGACCGGATGGTCCGCGAGCAGCACGGTCGGGCGACCATCGGGCGAGACCTGCACGGCGCCGGCGACCATCGGCTCGCTCGGGAGCTCGTGACGGATCGCCCGCTCCAGCAGCGGATCGGGATGCGGCGTCACGCCCGCCGCGTGCGCGGGCGCCCGCACGGGGTCGAGCCGCGCGCCGATGCGGTCGCTCTCGGCGGCGACGCGCCACTCGACGGAGAAGAAGGACTCCAGTGCCCGATGGGTGAACCAGTCCGCCCGAGGGCCCGGGTGAGCGCGCACCTCGACAGCCTCGGGCGTTGGGTCGGCGACCGGGACGAAGTCCAGCAACGGGACGTCGGAGCCGGGATGCTCGCCAATCGGCACCAGCTCGCCCACCTGCAGAGGTGCAGGCCCGAGACCGGCCAGAGTGTCGCGGGAGCGTGACCCGAGCACCGGAGTCACGGCTACCCCGCCGCGCACGGCCAGGTACCAGCGCAGTCCGGCCGTCGCGGACCCGATCTGCAGGAGCTGTCCGGGCCGCGCCCGCACAGCCTGGTGCGCATCCACCGGGCGATCGTCGAGGAGCAGCGGGCCGGTCGCCCCGGTCACAGCGAACCAGGCGTCGCGCTCGAGGCGCGCCTCGAACCCGCCGAGGAGCACTTCGAGCCCGGCGTCGCCCTCGTCGTTGCCCAGCAGCCGGTTGCCCAGCCGCAGCGCGGCGCGGTCGAGGGCACCCGACCGGCCGACGCCGAGGGCGGCGAAGCCGGGGCGCCCGAGATCCTGGACGAGCGTGAGGGCACCAGGGCTCACGATGCGCAGGCCGCTCATCGCACCTCCCGGAAGCGCACGACCGCTCCCGGCCGGAGCAGCGCGGGAGGATCGGCCGTCTCATCCCACAGCGTCGCGTGGGTGCGGCCGATGAGTTGCCAGCCGCCCGGGCTCGACCGTGGGTAGACACCGCTGAACGTCCCTGCGAGGCCGACCGACCCCGGCGGCACCGCCGTGCGCGGCGTCGCCCGGCGCGGGACCTCCAGCGCGTCAGCGCCCGCCGGGCCGTCGCTCACCAGGTAGGCGAAGCCGGGCGCGAAGCCGCCGAACGCGACCCGCCACGGGGTGCCGGTGTGGAACGCGACGACCTCCGCCTCGGTCCGCCCGGTGAGCCGGGCGACCTCCGCGAGGTCGTCGCCGTCGTAGCGGACGTCGAGCTCGACGACCCGCTCGTCGACCGCCCCGGCGGGAAGCGGCGCGGTGCGCTCGACCCAACCGCGGGCAGCGCTGAGCGGGAGGATGCGCGGCTCGACCACGACCGCGATCGTGCGGGCGGCGGGCACCAGCTCCACGACGCCGTCCGGTCGGGATGCCTCGAGCCCGCGGAACAGCGCGAGCACGGCATCCAGCCCGTCCAGCTCCACGAGCAGGGCGTGGTCGCCGTAGGGCAGGATGCGCGCGGTCACGCGAACGGCTCCACACTCACGCCCGCTTCGGCGAGCGCGTCGCGCACGGCCAGCGCCATCGCGACCGCGCCCGGGGTGTCGCCGTGAACGCACAACGAGTCGACTCCGACGGGGATGTCGGTGCCGTCGGCGGCGACGACGCGGCCCTCGGTGACCATGCGCACGGCCCGCGCGGCGATCTCCCCGTCATCGGAGAGCAGCGCGCCCGGGTCGGTGCGCGGCACCAGCGTGCCGTCGGAGCGGTAGCCGCGGTCGACGAACGCCTCGCGGACGAACCGGACTCCGGCCTCGCCGGCCGCCCGCTCGACGGCGGAGCCGGCCAGTCCGAGCAGGGCGAGCGTCGGGTCGAAGGCGACCACCGCATCCACCACGGCCCGCGCCTGACCCGCGTCGTGCACGATGCGGTTGTAGAGGGCGCCGTGGGGCTTCACGTAGCGTACGGAGGTTCCGGCCACCCGGGCGAGGCCCGCGAGGGCGGCAAGCTGGTACAGCACCTCGTCACGGAGCTCGCCGGCGGGCACGTCCATCGCGCGCCGCCCGAATCCCGCGAGGTCGCGATAGGAGACGTGGGCGCCGACGGTCACGCCGTTCGCGGCAGCCTCGCGGCAGGTCGCGAGCATCGTCGACGGGTCGCCGGCGTGGAACCCGCAGGCCACATTGGCACTGGAGACCATCCGCAGCAGTGCGGCGTCGTCGCCCATCGACCAGGCGCCGAACGACTCCCCGAGGTCGCTGTTGAGGTCGACGGAACGGCTCATGCCCCTATTGTGGCGTGCGCCCCGGGTCCGCGGGCCGCACGAGCGCGGTGCGCACGCACCTTCGCGCGGTTGCCGCAGCGCTGCATCGAACACCAGCGCCGGGTGCCGCTGCGCGAGGTGTCGAGGTAGACGAGCTCGCAGTCGTCGGCCGAGCACTCGCGGATGCGGCCGTCGACGTCCGGGCCGAAGAGGCGCACCGCATCCCGCGCGATGGTACCGAGGGCCTGATGCGGACGGGCGTTCGTGCGCCCCGCCTGGCGGCCGCCACCGGCGAGGACCGGCGGGATGTCGGGAGTCGCCGCGAAGAGGTTGACGACGTCGATGTCGTCGGGCGACAACTCGTCGCCGCGGCTGGCCTGCCGGGCGAGGCGGCCGATCGCGGTCCGGAGGGTGCGCGCGTCGCGGAACTCGCGGTCCCCCGCCGTCGGCGCGACCTCGGGGAACCTCTCGACCAGCCACGCGTTGAGGCCGTGGGCGTCGCGGACGGCGTGCCGGTCGGGGTCGGCGTCGCCGTCGGTGTCGGCCGCGTGCGCGAACTCACCGGTGTAGGCGAAGTCGAGCGCGAGCGACCCGGAGTCGAACCACCAGCGCTGACCGTCGCTCGGTTCCATCCACTGACCGGTGCCTCGGGTGAGAATCGCTTCCGTCGCCATGTAACCAACATAGTCGGTTACCAGCGGGCCTCTCGACGCGGGCGTTACCTCCGCCAGCCTAGCCGCCGACCGGCCACCGTCCGTGGGTCGCAACACGCCGTTATGGGCGCGCCATAACGGCGCGTTGCGACCCGCGGATGGTCGGGCAACGGACCGGAAGCGGCCAGCGACGCCCTGGCATACTGGGCGGATGACCGCCACCCGCCCGGACCCGGCCGCTCCGCTCGAGGGCGTGACCGTCCGCCTGCGCGCCCTCACCCTCGACGACCTGCCGGACCTGTTCGATGCGATCGGGCATCCCGAAGTCTTCGCCGGAGGCTGGGGAGGCGGTCCAGCGGCCTATCGCGACACCTACGAGGAGTGGCGGGAGTTCATCCTCCGCTACCTCGCCTGGGACACCGCGAACGTGACCGCCGTCGTGCTCCGCGACGGCGACCGGTTGGTCGGCACGACCACGCTGGGCGACTTCGACCTCGCCAACCGCTCCGCCCACATCGGCTGGACGGCGTACGCGCCCGAGACCTGGGGCACGCTGGTGAACGCCGAGACCAAGCGGCTGCTGCTCGGGACGGCGTTCCACCACGGCTTCGAGCGCGTCAAGCTGCAGGCGGATGTGCTCAACGCGCGGTCCCGCGCGGCCATCCTCCGCCTCGGCGCGCAGTTCGAGGGCGTCCTGCGACACACCCAGCTGCGCGCGGACGGGACCTGGCGCGACACGGCCGTGTACTCCATCCTCAGCGAAGAATGGCCGAGCGTGCGGGACGGCCTGGACGCTCGCCTCGGCGTCGCGCACGCCTGACGGCGTCGCCGCGAACAGCCGCCGGGACCGCTACTCGGTCGCTGCCGCCGCGGCCGTGCGCCGCTGCGCCGGCGACACCTCGCGGTGCTGCCAGGAGATGAGGTTCGCGGCATCGAAACGGCGGCTGCACGCACCGCAGGCGAGCGCGCGCGCCGGCTTCCGGTAGCGATAGTGCGTGTGCCCGTTCGGGCAGGTGCCCACCCATGGCGCCAGGTCGTCGGCGATCGCCCCGCCGTGCAGGCGCTTGCCCTCGTATCCGAGGTCGAGCGCGATGGCGCGCCAGCGCGGCCCGTGCCCGGCGCGGGAACCGGCGAGCGCGTGGGCAACCTCATGGAGGAGGATCTGGTGGATCTCGTCGTCCTCGTACCGAGCCGCCAGGTACCGCGAGACCGTGATCCGCTTCGACGTGTAGTTGCAGAGGCCGGCGCGCGTCTTGGCGTTGTCGAAACCGAAGCTCCACACGGCCGGGTCGAGGTGCAGGGCGATCAGCGCCTCCGCCCACCGGCGCACGCGGTCGAGTTCGGCCATCAGCGACGGGTCCCGTCCGGAGCGCTCCCTACCTCCATGACGTGCATCCTACGCGTGATCGGGGTCGCCCTCGCCGCGTTCCCCGCGTGCGGCTCCGCGCTGGGCGTCGAGCGCAGACTGCACGACGGCGACCGCGGTCAGCGCCGCCTGGATCTCGGCCGGCGACGCGCCCAGCTTCTCGCGCAGGAAGACGGCCGCGGTCATGTCGGCGAGCGCGTTCTCGTAGTCGCCGGTGTCGAAGTACACCTTGCCCCGGCTCTGGATGGCGAACGCCTCCAGCGCCGTCCACTCGCGACCGCGCGCCTCGTCGACGCATCCGGTCAACTCCACGACGGCCTCATCGGACTTGCCCTGGTACTGCAGCACCTGGGCACGGCGGATGCGCGCTCCGAGCAGCTGCTCGCGGTCGCCGGTGAAGCGCGCCTGACGGACCGCTTCGTTGCCGATCTCGATCGCCTCGTCGAGCCGGCCCAGCAGCCGCAGCAGAACGGTCTTCTCGTTGAGCGCGCTGAGACTGCGCAAGCTGCCCAGCTCCTCCAGACGCTCGCCGGCAGCGCGCAGATCGACGCGTTCGCGCAGGGTGGTCGGATCGTATCCGAGGATGATGCTCAGGGTTCTGCTCCCGATCGGTGGTTCCCCCCAAGACTACCCGCAGGAGCGGCCGCACCCGGGTGAAGGTCAGCCGGGGCGTTTGACCGCCTGCGCCGGAACGAGCGGCGCCTCGACGAGCCGGTCGTCGCCGGAACGGGGCGAACCGCGCCCGTCGGTGTTGTTCGTGAGCAGCCACAAGCGGTCACCGACGGCGACCACGTCGCGCAGCCGGCCGAACTCGCCGTCGAAGAACGGTGCCGCGGTCACGGGGGCGGCGCCATCGGTCGGCCAGGCGGTCCACAGCCGCTCGCCGCGCAGTGCAGCCAGGAAGATCGTGTCGCCGACGACCGCGAGGCCGCTGGGGCTCGCCGCGTCCGTCGGCCACTGGTACACAGGGTCCGTGTACTTCGGGTCGCCCCCGACACCCTCGACGGTGGGCCATCCGTAGTTCGCGCCCGGACGGATGATGTTGAGCTCGTCCCAGGTGTTCTGGCCGAACTCGCTCGCCCACATCGTGCCGCGCGAATCCCAGCCGATCCCCTGCGGGTTGCGGTGCCCGTACGACCAGACCGGCGAGCCGGGGAACGGGTTGTCGCCCGGCACCTGACCCTCCGGCGTGATCCGCAGGATCTTGCCGCCGAGCGAGGCGACGTCCTGGGCGTTGCCCGGGTTCGAGGCGTCCCCTGCGGTCACGTAGAGCATCCCGTCGGGGCCGAATGCGAGCCGACCGCCGTCGTGGTTCGACGCCTTCGGGATGCCGGTGAGCACGGGCTCCGGCGCCCCGATCGCGTAGCTGCCCGGCACCCCGGACAGGGACAGCCGCACGACCCGGTTGTCGTCGGCGGTGGTGAGGTACGCGTAGAGGTACTTCGGTGCGGACTCGGCCTGCACCGCGAGCCCGAGCAGGCCGCTCTCGCCGGTGTGGACGACGCCGGGGACGCTGCCGACCGTGCGGAGTCCGCCCTGCGGCAGCCGCTCCCGGATGGTGCCCGAGTCGCGTTCGCTGATCAGCGCCGACCCGCTCGGCAGCGGGACGACCGACCAGGGCGACTCCAGCCCCGTCTCGAGCACGGTCGTCTGCCCGCTCGGCTGCCAGGGGATCGCGGCGACCGCAGCCGAGGTGCCGGTCGGCCGCGGCGTCGCTGTGGGCGTGCGCGTGACCGTCGGCGTCGGAGGCGGGGTCGAGCATCCCGCCAGAACGAGCGCGGCCGCCGCCAGAGCCAGGAGGCTCAGGCGGCGGCCGTGACGGAACATCGCGACTCCCGGTCGTCAGTCGACGACGCGGACGTCCTTCCAGAACGCGACGTAATTGCTGTAGTCCTTGCCCACCCGGTCAAAGGAGCTCGGGTACGGAGTGGGATAGCTCCACGCGCGATCCTGCAGCAGACCGTCATCCGACTTCACGGAGAAGTACTGGCACTCGCCCTTCCACGGACACGTGTAAGGGGTGGCGCTCTCTACGAGGTACTCGGAATTGACGCTCGCCGGAGGGAAGTACCAGTTGCCCTCGATGCGGATGAGGTCCTCCTGCGGGGCCTCGGCGATCACGGTGTCGTTCAGCACGGCTTTCATCGATTAAAACCTCCTGTGCACGGCAACGTACGCCGACGGGCGATCATTCCGCCGGGAGCGCACCGTTCTGCCGGGGAGCTCGGAGCACCGTCACAGCGTCGGACGAGTCGAGCCGTCCGGCGGGGGCGATGTCGGCCGGGCCGGCGCCCGCGGCCACCCGCTCCTGGCCGGACACGGACGCCGTCAGCAGGTGCGCGACAGCGCCCCGCAGACCGGTGAACGCCGCGCAGGCCGCCGCAGCCTCCGGCGAGGAGTAGTCGATGCCGACGGAGGCGAGCGCATCCACCAGGGCACCCGCGGCCAGCAGGTCCTCCACGGCGAAGCGGGTCGAGCCGGACGGGGTCGCACCTCCGGCGGCCACGAGGGCGATCATCGCGCGCCGGCCGAGACGGACCTGCTCGGCGAGGATCCAGCGGGCGACGGCGGTGGCGTCGGTCAGTCCGGCGGCCAGCACGGCGCCGTCGCCGGGCAGCTCGGGCGCAGGAGTGTCGGCCAGCGCATCCACCCACACCACCACGTCGGCGTCGGCCGCGACGGCGGCGGCACCGTCGGCCGCCCAGTCGAACCGCACCTGGTACTTGGCTTGGCGGTGCGCGGCCGGGATCTCGGCGGAGATCGTGTCGGAGTCGAGAGGGGTCGGCTGAGTCACCGGGCCATCGTAATGCGGTGGTCGCCGCGCCGCGGCCGTGTTTCGCCCGGTGACGGACGCATCTGCCGGCGGATCAGCTCGAAGTCGTGCCGGGACAGCTCGATGAGCCCGCGGCGCAGCTGGTAGCCCCAGTCCGGCTTGTCGCGCGTGAAGTCGAGAGCGCCGAGCAGCGGGCGGATGGGCGTCGCCACGGCGTCGTGATCCCACTCGACCCGTCGCCGCCACGGCTTGAAGTCCGACGCCGGACCCTGCATCGCCGGCCCCTGCGTCACCTGGAACACGTCGTCGTCGGCCAGTCTGCCTACGGCCGTGAACTGCTTGAGCGGCTCGCCATCCGGATACGTCGCCCGCGGCGAGTAATACACGAAACCGTCGGCCGGGCCCATCCGCTCCAGGGGAGCCCGGGCGCCGTGGTTGACCTGGGCGAAGCCGCCGGCGACGCCACGCAGCACGTGATCGAGCTGCACAACGCCCAGCCAGTAACGGATCGCCATGCTCCCGTTGTAGCGCACACCACCGTCACTCGTGTCGAAAGCGCCGCATCCCATTCGACGCATGGATGACTCCAGACGTGTTCGACGAGAGGATGGGACCATGCGTTTCGTGCTGATGGCACAGGCCGAGGAGGGCGACGGCGTCGAGCCCGCCGTGCCGGACCGTGCCGCCCTCGACCGCTACGAGCAGGATCTGGTGCGCGCCGGAGTGCTGCTCGCGGCCGAGGCCCTCGAGCCGACGGGTGCCTGCGCGCGCATCCACTTCGACGGCGAGGACCGCACCCTCGACCGCTCGCCGGGCCCGTCGGCCGCCCGGGTGACCGGACTGTGGATGCTGCAGACCGCCGGCGAGGAGGAGGCGCTCGAGTGGGCCCGACGGCTGCCGCTGACGCACGGCAGCGTCGAGGTGCGCCGGGTGGCGGGCGACGTGGGCCGATGACCGACGAGCGCGAACGACTCGACGAGACCCGCCGCACCGTCGAATCGGTCTGGCGCATCGAGTCCGGACGCCTGATCGCCGGGCTCGCCCGAACCACCGGCGATGTCGGGCTGGCCGAGGAGCTTGCTCAGGATGCGCTCGTCGCCGCCCTCGAGCAGTGGCCGGAGACGGGAATCCCGCGCAACCCCGGGGCGTGGCTGACGACGGTCGCGAAGCGCCGCGCGGTCGACGGCTGGCGCCGGCGGGAACGCCTCGACGACCGGTACGCCGCCATCGCGCACGACCTCGAACAGGAGCTCGGCTCGGACGATCCGGCACGCGTCGCACAGGAGCCGATCGGCGACGACCTGCTCCGGCTCGTCTTCGTCGCCTGTCACCCGGTCCTCCCCCAGGCGTCGCGGGTCGCGCTGACCCTGAAGCTGCTCGGCGGCCTCTCGACCGAGGAGATCGCCCGGGCCTTCCTCGTCCCGCCGGCGACCATGGCCCAGAGGATCGTCCGCGCCAAGCGCACCCTGAGCGCTGCGGGGGTGCCGTTCGAGGTGCCCGAGCGGGCGGAGTTCCCCGAGCGGCTGGCCTCCGTGCTCGAGGTCGTCTATCTGATCTTCAACGAGGGCTACTCGGCCACGGCCGGCGACGACTGGATGCGGCCGGACCTGTGCCGGGAGGCGCTGCGGCTCGGCCGGGTGCTCGCCGAACTGACACCGAGGGAGCCCGAGGTGCACGGGCTGGTCGCGCTGATGGAGTTCCAGGCGTCCCGGCTCGGAGCCCGCACGGCCGAGGACGGCAGCCCCATCCTGCTGCAGGACCAGGACCGCGCCCGCTGGGACCGCCTCCTCATCGGCCGCGGCGTCGCGGCCCTGGAATGCTCCGACGCCCTGCGCCTCAGCAGGCGGCCGCCCGCCAGCCGCGGGCCGTACGCGCTGCAGGCGGCCATCGCCGCGTGCCACGCCACCGTACCGACGCCGGAGGCGACCGACTGGGAGGAGATCGTCGCGCTGTACGGCGCGCTCGGTGAACTGCACCCGTCCGCCGTGGTCGAGCTCAACCGCGCGGTCGCCCTGTCGATGGCGTACGGGCCGGAGGCCGGGCTCGAGGTCGTCGACCGGCTGGCGATCGAGGGGGCACTGGAGTCGTACCACCTGCTCCCGTCAGTGCGCGCCGACCTGCTGCTCCGGCTCGGGCGACGCGACGAGGCCAGGCAGGAGTTCCAGCGCGCCGCCGCGATGACCGGTAACGCCCGCGAACGGGAGCTGCTGCTGGCGCGGGCCGAGGAAGCTTGAGCCCGAAGAAGACTGAGCCCGAAGAAGCCTGAGCCCGAAGAAGGCTGAGGAACCGCCCATCCCCTGGCCTCCTCACCGCTTCCCGGGGTGAGACTGAGATCATGCGCGTGCTCCTCAAGCTGACCCTCGACTGCGATCCGGATGCCGCCTGGCGTGCCCTCCAGAGTCCGACGGCGTTCCGCGAGGTCGCCCTGCCGTGGCTCGACTTCCGGTCGGAGGAGCCCGGCGGCTTCCCGACGCGCTGGGGCTCGGAGCACCGCGTCCGTGTGAAGGCGCTCGGAGCGTTCACCGTCGGGACGCAGGCGATCCGGCTCGACACGCTGCGGTCGACCGATCCGCGCGAGCAGGCGACGCGCATCCTGCACGACAGCGGCGGGGGAACCGGCGGGATGCTGTCCGCGATCCCGCGGCTCGACCACCGGATGGCGATCGCCCCCGACCCGGCCGGACCGGACGAGAACGGACGGCTGCGGACCCTCTACCGTGACCAGCTGATCGTGCGCGCCGGGGCGCTCACCCCGTTCGCCTGGTACGCCTTCTGGCTGTTCTGGCAGTGGCGCGGCGTGCGCCTCCGGCAGCTGGCGCCCACCTGGGCCTACGATCCCGAAGTGCGGACCCCGGCAGACGGAGAGGCCGCAAGCGACACCACGACACCGGAGGACAGATGACGAACGCCGAACCCGCGACAGGCACCGGCGGAACGGAAGACGGGAGCGCGGCCGAGCGGCCGGCCCGTGCGGTCACCGCCGTGCAGACCGCGGACTGGAGACGGCGCGTGTTCGCGCTGTACGCCTCCGTCCGCCGGCTCGCCGCCCACGACCCCGCGGAAGCCCACGCGCACTGGACGTCCTGCCGCAACGACCTGTTCTCGTCGCATCCCGCATCGCCGCTTCTGCCGGAGGACCTGGAGGGCTTCACCGGACTCCCCGTGACCCGGTACGACCCCGACTGGCGGTTCGAGCTGCCCATCCACCCGGCCGCCGAGGCCGTGCGAATGGACGTGGAGACCGGCACCGACGGCGTCGTGCCCTTCGAGCTGCTCGGCACGGTCCGTGTCCCCCTGGCGGGAACACTCGACGTCTGGCGGCTCTCGTCGTACGGCGGCGGCCTGTTCGTGCCGGTGAAGGATGCGCTGGCCGGGCGGCCCGGCGGAACCTACGGCGGTGGACGCTACCTGATCGACACCATCAAGGGCGCCGACCTCGGGCTCGACACGGACGACGGAGAGGCCTCGCTCGTGCTCGACTTCAACTTCGCCTACAACCCGTCGTGCGCGTACGACCCCGCGTGGGCGTGCCCGCTCGCGCAGGCCGGCAACACCCTCCCCGTCGAGATCCCCGTCGGCGAGCGCTACGCCGGCGCCTGACCCGCACCCGCTCCCTCCCGCCCACCGTCGAGTCCGCACATTTTGCACGTTTTCGCGGGGCCCCGCGTGCAGTTTTTGCAGACTCGATGGTGGGGGTCAGCGGGAGACGAGGGTGAGGCGCTGGGTCGGGCGGGTCATCGCGACGTAGAGGGATGCGGCACCGCGCGGCGACTCGGCGGCCAGCGCGTCCGGGTCGGCCAGCACCACGGCGTCGAACTCGAGACCCTTCGCCTCATAGCCGGTCAGCACGGCGATCGGGCGACCGAGGCCGGTCGCGCCCCGGCCCGCGGCGTCGCCGAAGCGCTCCTCCACCGTGGCGGCGACCGCCGGGAGGTCCGACTCGGTCGTGATCACCGCGAGCGTGCCGCCCGCGTCGATGCCACGATCATGCGCAACGGCGTCGGCGACGGCTGCGGCGAGCGCCGCATCCCCGTCAGCCGCATCCCCCTCGCCCGAACGGACGCGGCGGATGGGCCAGTCGCCCTCGCGGACGGCACGCGTCGGCGTGATCGGCAGGCCTGCCGAGGAGGCGATGCGCTCGGCCTCCCGCGTGATCTGCGCGGGCGTCCGGTAATTGACCGTCAGCTCCTCCAAGCGCCACGCGTCCTTGAAGATCGGGTCCAGCGCATCCGGCCAGCTGGTCGCACCGGAAGCGGAAGCCACCTGGGCGATGTCGCCGACGATGGTGAACGACTTCATCGGGCAGCGGCGCACGAGCACCCGCCACTGCATCGGCGACAGCTCCTGCGCCTCGTCCACCACGACGTGGCCGTAGGTCCAGCTGCGGTCGGCGGCGGCACGCTCCGCCGTCGTGCCGCGATCGGCCTGCTCGGCGAAACCGTCGGCCAGCTGCTCGGCGCTGACCAGCCCCTGGACGCCCATGTTGCGGATGGCCGCGCGCGCGTTCTCCAGGTCGCGCTTGCGCTGACGGTCGCGCTCGCGGTCGGCGGGGTCCGGCCGGCCAGGGAAGTCGCCGAGCAGCTCCGCCGCTTCGTCCAGCAGGGGGACGTCCGAGACGGTGAACGGCTCGGTGCGGTCGCGGCGGAGCGCATCCCGTTGCTGCTGCGACCAGCGCGGCGTCAGCTCCGCCAGCCACGCTGGGCGCGCGTAGAGGTCCTGCAGCAGCTTCTGGGGGGTCAGCGGCAGCCACGCGGTGTTGAGTAGGACGCGCACGTCGTACGAGGTGCGGAGGTCTTCGCGGAGCACCTTCAGATCGGCGTCGTCGATGGTCGACCCCGAAGCGCGCAGCTGCGTCGCCAACTGATCGGTGAGCTCCGAGAGCGCGTTCTTGACGAACGTCACCCGCGCGACGTTGTGCGGCTTGCCGGTGCGCTGGGCCTTGGCGATGGCGCGCTGGATGAGGTCCGGCGCGACCACCAGGCGCTCGTTGTCGACGACGATCGTCTGCTCCTCGACGGGCGCCTTCTGCCGCGACTTCACGGCCCGTGAGAGCAGGCGGGCCATCTGGGCGGAGCCCTTCAGGATGGCGGCCTCCGGCGCATCCTCGGCGGTCGCCTCGACGCCCGGGAACAGCTCGCCGAGCGTCGACATCACGACGCCCGTCTCACCGAGCGACGGCAGCACCGCCTCGATATAGCGCAGGAACGCCGTCGACGGGCCGACGACCAGGACGCCGGACGTGCTCAGCCGCTGCCGGTTCGCGTACAGCAGATAGGCGGCGCGGTGCAGGGCCACCGCCGTCTTGCCCGTGCCCGGGCCGCCCTGCACGACCAGCGCGCCACGGAGGTCGGAGCGGATGATGCGGTCCTGCTCGGCCTGGATGGTCGCGACGATGTCGTGCATCCGGCCGGTGCGCTGCGCCGTCAGCGCGGCGAGCAGGGCGCCCTCGCCCTGCACCTGCTCCCCCGCGCGGTCGCCGTCGAGCAGCGCCTCGTCGAACACTTCGTCGTCGATGCGCGTGACCTGGCGGCCAGACATGGTCAGGTGCCGCCGGGCGCGGACGCCCATCGGCTCGCTCGCCGTCGCCTGGTAGAAGGCGCCGGCCTGCTGGGCCCGCCAGTCGACGAGGAGGGAGCGCTGGTCATCGTCGCGCAGGCCGACGCGCCCGATGTAGCGGTGGTCGGAGCCGTCGACCGGCTCCTCCAGCAGCAGGCGGCCGAACACGAGACGCGCATCCACATCCCGCAGCTGGGTCAGCTGGTCCTCGTAGAGACGCGCGAAGGCGTCGCGCTCGCTGCGCGCCTGATGGTTGCTCCCGACGCTGTCGCGGCGCACGCGGGCAAGCCGTTCCTCCGTCTCGGCACGCAGCTCGTCGAGCCGCTGATACAGCCCAGCGACCACGGCGCGCTCGCGTTCGAGCTCCGATTCCAGCACGCCCATGGCCACCTCTCGTTTCCGGGCCGACAGTCTACGACCTCCGGATGCGAGTGCGCTCTCAGCACTCGTACGGCCGGATGCTCTAGGGTGGAGGGAGCGGGCGACGATTCTGCCCGCGGCGTCGTAGAACGCTTCGCGTCGCGCCGGGCCATGTCCCCGCCACGCTTCTCTTCATACGGCGAACGATCGCGCCGCTCGGTGCGCTCGCCATTCACCCCGGTCCGCCACTGCCGACCGGGTCGATGCCTGAAAGGCACATCCTTGACTCTCTCCTTCGCCGAACTCGGCGTACCCGCTCCGCTCGTCGCCGTCCTGACGGCCGACGGCAAGACCACCCCGTTCCCGATCCAGGCCGACACGCTGCCCGACGCCCTCGCGGGCAAGGACGTGCTGGGCCGCGGCAAGACCGGCTCGGGCAAGACCATCGCGTTCGCCCTGCCGCTCGTCGCGCGCCTCGGCACCGTCCTCGCCGGCGGACGCCGCCGCCCTGGACGCCCGCTGGCCCTCGTGCTCGCACCCACCCGTGAGCTGGCGACCCAGATCGCGACCACCTTCCGTCCGCTCGCCGACGCTTACGGCCTGCGCGTCTCCACCGTCTTCGGCGGCGTCTCGCAGAACAAGCAGGTCGCCGAGCTGAAGGCCGGCGTCGACATCCTCGTCGCCTGCCCTGGACGCCTCGAAGACCTCATGAAGCAGGGATTCGTGAACCTCGACGCCGTCGAGATCACCGTGCTCGACGAGGCCGACCACATGGCCGACCTCGGCTTCCTGCCGGTCGTCACGCGCATCCTCACGGCCACGCCCACCGACGGCCAGCGCCTGCTGTTCTCGGCCACGCTGGACAACGGTGTGGACAAGCTCGTAAAGCGCTTCCTGCACTCCCCCGTCCTGCACTCCGTCGACGACGCGAACAGCCCCGTCGAGGCGATGACCCACCACGTGCTCCAGGTCGAGACGCCCGATGAGAAGAAGGACCTGGTGGAGGCGCTCGCCTCGGGCACCGGTCGCCGCATCCTCTTCACCCGCACCAAGCACCAGGCGAAGAAGCTCGCCAAGCAGCTCACCGCGTCCGGAATCCCGGCCGTGGACCTGCACGGCAACCTCGCCCAGGGCGCCCGCGACCGCAACCTTGCCGCTTTCGGCGAGGGTGACGTGAAGGTGCTCGTCGCCACCGACGTCGCCGCCCGCGGCGTGCACGTCGACAACGTCGAGCTGGTCGTCCACGTCGACCCGCCGGCGGAGCACAAGGCGTACCTCCACCGCTCTGGCCGCACGGCTCGCGCGGGCAGCGCCGGTGACGTAGTCACCGTCATGCTCTCGAACCAGGCAGCCGACGTGAAGACGCTGCTCCGCAAGGCCGCCATCGCTGCGACCCCGCAGCGCGTCACAGCGACCTCGCCGGCCGTCATCACGCTCGTCGGCGATGTCGCGCCCCGCGTCGCCCCGTCGCTCCGCGAGGAGCGCACCGGCGGCGGTGTCTCGCAGGGTGCGAACGCCCAGCGCAAGCGCGCCCGGCGCGCCGGCGGCCAGGGCGGCGGCTCGGCTTCCGGTTCCGGCCGTGGCGGGCAGGCTGCCGGAAACGGCTCCGGCCGTGGTGGCCAGGGCGCAGGCAACGGTTCGGGTCGCGGCGCAGGCTCCAGCCGTGGCGGCCAGGGTGCCGGCAACGGCTCGGGTCGCGGCGCAGGCAACGGCTCCGGCTCGCACGGCGCCACCGCGGGCGGCGGGACCGCCGGCGGCTCGCGCCGTCGCGGCGGCTCGCAGCGCCCCGCGGGCGCTCAGTCGGCCGGCACCTCGCGCTCCGGCGGAGCACCGCGGGCGACCGCGGGCCACGGCGACACCACGGTGCGTCGCGGCAACGGCTCCCGCCGCGCGCAGGGCTGACGCCCCGCTCCACACTCGCTCAGACGCGGGCGTTCCGACGGAACGCCCGCGTTTGTCGTCTCCACCTCCCCAAGTGCCGGCTAGGCCGCCAGACGCTCCACTCCCGCGATCACACCGTCGATCAGCACGGCGTAGCTGCGGTCGAGGTCGTCAGGCAGGCCGAAGCCTCCGCCCAGTTCGAGGGTGATGAACCCGTGAACCGCACTGCGCAGCATCCGGATCGCATCCACCAGTTCGTCGTCGGGCAACCCGAAGCCGCGCATCACCCCGGCGAGGACCGTCAGCGTCTCGTCGGCACGAGCGACGAGCTGCGCGTCGGCGGGGTCGGAGCTCGGCGCGACCTGCGTCGCCGCATACCGTCCCGGGTGGCGGTGGGCGAACGCGCGGATGGCGTCCGCCGCGGCACGCACCGCATCCGGTCCAGCCCGGCCGATCGTCGCGGCGGCGAGCACCCGGGTCAGCTCCGCCACCGAGGCCGTCGCGACCAGGCGGCGGAGGTCGTCCAGCGACGACACGTGCTTGTACAGGCTCGGGACGGCGACGCCCGCCCGGCCGGCGACAGCGGCCAGCGTCAGGCGGTCGAAGCCGGCAGTCCCGCCGTCGTCCACGAGGTCGATGGCGACGGACGCCACCGCTTCCCGCGTCAGCCCGGCCCTAGGCACGCGCGGCCCACGCGGTGTCCGCCGCGCGGCGTGCCGCGAGAAAGTCGAGCGTGCCAGGAACCGTGACATCCGGACGTTGGGCGTGCGGGTAGTGTCCCGCCTCGGGAACGCGGACCACCTCGGCGCCGATCGACTCCATCCAGGAGCACTCGGCGGCGACATCGCGGAAGTCGGGATCGAGATCGCCGACGAACGCCAGCATCGACGCACGGACGTCACCCAGCCGCGGCTCCACCACCGAGTGGGTGAGCTGCAGAGTGAGACGGCGGAAGCTGCGCAGCCGGCCGGGTTCGGAGAGGGAGGCACGGATCGCCGCGACGTGCTCCCCCAGCCACGGTGCGGTGCGGCCGCGGTTGAGCGTCCAGCGGTAGTACCCGGCCCACAGGGCGGCGCCCCACGGCTTGGCGAACATCCCGCGGTACAGCAGGTGCAGCAGGCCCGTGGCGAACCGGCCCATCGCCGGATCGCGGAGGAGCGGACCGTACAGGACGAGACCGGAGACGAGGTCCGGACGCTCTGCCGCAGCCCACGCGGCGGCTGCCGCACCCATCGAGTTGCCGAGGACGACGGCGGGACCGCCCAGTTCCTCGATCAGGGCGATGAGGTCCCGGGCGGTGGCGACGTCGCCGAACTCGGTGAAGGTGGTGTCCGAGTCGCCGTGCGCCCGGAGATCCGTCACGGCCACGCGGTACCCGGCGGCGACCAGCGGCGCGACCAGTTCGCGGTAGCTGGAGCGGAGGTCGCCCATGCCCGGCACGGCGACCACGAGAGGGCCGGCGCCCTCGACGGTGAAGCTGACGCGCCCCTGCGGACGCTCGAGGTAGCGCACCTGCGACTCGATGGAAGTATTCATAGCCATAAAGCTAATGCCATTAGCTAATTGACGCAAGAGGCAATTCGGCCGGGGCCCGGCGCCGATCAGGCGATGCGGCCGAGCGACGCCATGGCCGCCTTCACGAGCGCACCGCGGCCGCCTTCGAGCTCCTCGGACACCGTCAGCGAGACGGCCTCCTCCGGCGTCATCCACGTCAGCTCTAGGGCATCCTGTCGCGGATCGCATGTGCCGGTTACCGGCACGACGTAGGCGAGCGACACGGCGTGCTGTCGCTCGTCGGTGTAGTGCGAGACGCCTGGCATCGGGAAGTACTCGGCCACCTGGAACGGTACCGGGCTCGCCGGCAGCTGCGGGAAGGCCATCGGCCCGAGATCCTTCTCGAGGTGACGGAACAGCGCCTCACGCAGCGTCTCGCCGTACATGACGCGGCCGGACACGAGCGTGCGGGTGATCTGCCCGACGGCGTTGGCACGCAGCAGGATCCCGACTTCCGTCACCTGCCCGAGGCCGTCGACCCGCACGGGCACGGCCTCCACATACAGCAGCGGGAGCCTGCGACGGATCTGCTCCAGCTCGATGTCCGACAGCCAGGCCGGACCCGGCTGCGGGCCGTCGCTGGGCAGGGGGTCGGGCGTGGGGTCCGGATCCGGGGTGCGAACGCTCATGCATGAATCCTACGGACGAGATCGGCGACCACCTACGGCAGCCGGGACGATCTGTGGATGACGGCACTCCGACGGGGGCTGTGGACGACTCCGCTTCCCAGCGCACAATGGAGGGTGCCGTTTCCCGCTCCCGACCTGCGCATCGACCGTGACGCCGTCCTGTGGTCCGCCTCGGAACGCGACCGCGCCGGGCGACCGCTGCTCATCCTCCTGCACGGGTACGCCTCCGACGAGGCCGACCTGTTCGGCATCGCGGCCTACCTGCCGCTGGAGCCGGTGATCGCGTCGCTGCGCGCACCGATCCCCGAGGGCGCCGGCTTCGCCTGGTTCTCGCGCTTCACGAACGTCCCCGGCGATCCGCTCGCGGGCAACGCGGACGCCGCCGCGCGCGCCGTGCTCGACTGGCTGGACGAGCAGCCGCGCGTGCCCACCGGCCTCCTCGGCTTCTCGCAGGGCGGCGCGATGGCCCTCCAGCTGCTGCGCCTCGCTCCCGAACGTTTCGACTACGCGGTGCAGCTCTCCGGGTTCGTCGTGAAGGGCGATCAGCCGCGGGACGCGGAGCTCGCCGAAGCGCAGGTGCCCGTCTTCTGGGGCCGCGGCACGCTGGACGACGCGATCCCGACGGCGTCGCTCGACCGGACGTCGGACTGGCTTCCGGAGCACTCCGCACTCGATGCCCGCATCTACGAGGGGATGGGGCACGCCATCTCGCCGCTCGAACTCGGCGACATCTCGTCGTTCATCCGCACGAATCTGCCTCGCTGAGCGTTATCCACAGGTCTTGCCGGAGCCCCTGACAGTGTCGGTGGCCGGGTGCAGGATGGAGGGATGGCCGATGTGCTGGATCGATTCTCCCCCGCGACCCGGGAGTGGTTCCGGGGGGCCTTCGCCGCGCCCACGGCCGCGCAGGAGGGTGCCTGGGAGGCCATCTCGCACGGCAAGCACGCGCTGGTCATCGCGCCGACCGGTTCGGGCAAGACTCTCGCCTCCTTCCTCTGGGCGATCGACCGCCTCGCGAACCACCCGCGTCCCGCCGACGCGAAGCCCGGTACGCGCGTCCTCTACATCTCTCCGCTGAAGGCTTTGGGCGTGGATGTGGAGCGCAACCTGCGCGCTCCGCTCGTCGGCGTGACGCAGACGGCCAAGCGATTGGGGGCCGAGCCACCGCACGTCAGCGTCGGGGTGCGTTCGGGCGACACACCCGCCTCGGATCGGCGGGCGCTGCTGAGCAATCCGCCCGACATCCTCATCACGACTCCCGAGTCGCTGTTCCTGATGCTCACCTCGCAGGCGCGTGAGACGCTGACCTCGGTCGAGACGGTCATCGTCGACGAGGTGCACGCGGTGGCGTCGACCAAGCGCGGAGCGCACCTGGCCCTGTCGCTCGAGCGGCTCGACCAGCTGCTGGAACGTCCGGCGCAGCGCATCGGGCTGTCGGCGACCGTCCGACCGCCGGAAGAAGTCGCGCGGTTCCTGGCAGGGAGCGCGCCCGTGGAGGTCGTCGCGCCGCCGGCCGGCAAGCGCTTCGATCTGCGCGTGGTGGTCCCGGTCGAGGATATGAGCGAGCTCGGCACCTCCACGTACGCCAGCGAGAACCCGGGTGACGGCTCTCCGCCCCAGGCCGGTTCGATCTGGCCGCACGTGGAAGAGGCGATCGTCGACCGCGTGATCGAGAACCGCTCCACGATCGTCTTCACCAACTCGCGCCGGCTCGCCGAACGCCTGACCGCCCGGCTGAACGAGATCTACGAGGAGAGGATCCTCGGCGGCACGGCCGGCGAGGCGCCCAGCCGCGCGCCTGCGGAACTGATGGGAGGCTCTGGTCAAACCCGCGGGTCCCAGGCCGTCGCCGATGCGGAGGCGCTCGTGCTGGCACGCGCCCACCACGGCTCGGTCAGCAAGGAGCAGCGGGCGCTCATCGAAGACGACCTGAAGTCCGGTCGCCTTCGCTGCGTCGTCGCCACGTCGAGCCTCGAACTCGGCATCGACATGGGAGCCGTCGACCTGGTCGTCCAGGTGGAGGCTCCCCCGTCGGTCGCCAGCGGATTGCAGCGCGTCGGCCGAGCCGGACACCAGGTCGGCGAGATCTCGCGCGGCGTCGTCTTCCCGAAGCATCGCGCCGACCTCATCCACTCGGCGGTCGCCACGGAGCGGATGACCGCCGGGCTGATCGAGTCCCTGTCCGTGCCGGCGAACCCGCTCGACATCCTCGCCCAGCAGACGGTCGCCGCGGCGGCCCTCGAATCGATCGATGCCGACGACTGGTTCGACACCGTCCGGAGGAGCGCCCCATTCTCGACGCTGCCCCGCAGCGCCTACGACGCGACCCTCGACCTGCTCGCCGGCCGGTATCCGTCGGACGAGTTCGCCGAGCTCCGGCCCCGCATCGTCTGGGACCGCGACACCGGCGCCATCACCGGGCGCCCGGGCGCCCAGCGTCTGGCGGTGACGAGCGGTGGGACCATCCCCGACCGCGGCATGTTCGGCGTCTACATGGTGGGCGAGAAGGCCAGCCGGGTCGGCGAGCTCGACGAAGAGATGGTCTACGAGTCACGGGTCGGCGACGTGTTCGCGCTCGGCTCGACGAGCTGGCGCATCCAGGAGATCACGCACGACCGCGTCCTCGTCACCCCCGCGTTCGGCGAACCCGGCCGTCTGCCGTTCTGGAAGGGCGACGGGATCGGCCGTCCCGCCGAGCTGGGCCGCGCGGTCGGCGCCTTCATGCGCGAGGTGAGCACGGCGTCGCCGGCGGATGCGGAACTGCGCTGCGTCGAAGCCGGCCTCGACGCCTGGGCGACGAACAACCTGCTGTCGTTCTTGCGCGAGCAGAAGGAGGCGACCGGCCACGTCCCGACCGACAAGACGCTCGTCGTCGAGCGCTTCCGCGATGAGCTCGGCGACTGGCGGGTGGTGCTGCATTCCCCATTCGGCATGCAGGTGCATTCGCCGTGGGCACTGGCGGTGCAGGCCCGGGTGCGTGAACGGTACGGGGTCGACGCGGGGGCGATGGCGGCCGACGACGGCATCGTCGTCCGCATCCCCGACACGGAGGCACAGCCGCCCGGTGGCGAACTGTTCGTGTTCGAGCCGCAGGAGCTGGACGAACTGGTGACGGCGGAGGTCGGCGGCTCGGCGCTGTTCGCCTCGCGGTTCCGCGAGTCCGCTGCCCGCGCACTGCTGCTGCCCAAGTACAACCCGGGCAAGCGGTCGCCACTTTGGCAGCAGCGGCAGAAGGCGGCGCAGCTGCTGGACGTGGCGCGCAAGTACCCCAGCTTCCCGATCATCCTCGAGACCATCCGCGAGGTGCTGCAGGACGTCTACGATCTCGCCGCGTTGACGAATGTCGCGAAGCAGATCGAGCAGCGCAGCATCCGGCTGGTCGAGGCGTCGACCGAGACCGCCTCTCCCTTCGCGCGTTCGCTGCTCTTCGGATATGTCGCTGCGTTCATGTACGAGGGCGACAGCCCGCTGGCGGAGCGCCGGGCTGCGGCGCTCTCTCTCGACGCCGGGCTGCTCGCCGAGCTGCTCGGCCGAGCCGAGCTCCGCGAACTGCTCGATCCGACGGTCATCGAGCGCGTCGAGCTCCAACTGCAGCGGCTTGCACCCGAACGCCGAGTACGCGGGGTCGAGGGCGTCGCCGACCTGCTGCGGCTGCTGGGTCCCCTGTCGGTGGAGGAGGTGTCCGAGCGTCTCGAAGCCGAAGGCGAGAGGGCTGCCTCCGCCCGTTCGGAGGAGTCCGACGAGGCCGGCCGACCCGACGAGGGCGGCGAACTCGGCGAGGGCGGCGAACCCGGCGAGCCAGAGCTCACGGCACCGCACGCAGACCGGGAAACCGCCGCCGGACACCTTGCGACCCTGGTCGACACGCACCGGGCGCTCGCGGTCACCGTCGCGGGAGTGGAGCGCTTCGCCGCGATCGAAGACGCCAGTCGCCTCCGCGACGCCCTAGGAGTCCCGCTGCCGATCGGCGTCCCGGTGGCCTTCATCGAACCCGTCGACGACCCGCTCGGCGATCTGGTGAGCCGCTTCGCGCGCACGCACGGGCCGTTCGAGACGGTCGACATCGCGAGCCGGCTCGGTCTCGGCCCGGCGATCGTCCACGACGCCCTCCGACGGCTCGCCCGCGACGGGCGCGTGGTCGAGGGCGAGTTCCGTCCGCACGCGCACGGCACCGAGTGGAGCGACGCCGAGGTCCTCCGGAGGCTGCGTCGCATGTCGCTCGCGGCGCTGCGCCACGAGGTCGAGCCGGTCGACACCGCCACGTTCGGGCGGTTCCTTCCCGAGTGGCAGCACGTCGGCTCCACGCTGCGCGGGGTGGATGCGGTCGCCTCGGTCATCGAGCAGTTGTCCGGTGCGCGCATCCCGGCATCGGCGTGGGAGTCGCTCGTCCTTCCGAGCCGCGTGGCCGACTACAGCCCGGCGATGCTGGACGAGCTGACGGCGACGGGCGAGGTGATCTGGTCGGGTGACGGCAGCCTTCCCGGCGACGACGGCTGGATCAGCCTCCACCTGGCCGATTCCGCTCCGCTCACGCTCGCGCCGCCCTCGGATCACGAGCCGGATGAGCTGCAGCGCGGCATCCTGGATGCGCTCGGCCGCGGAGGCGGGTACTTCTTCCGGCAGCTGTCCGACACGCTCGGCATCGAGCGCGGCTCGGCGATCGACGACTCCGAACTCGTGACGGCGCTGTGGGATCTCGTGTGGGCCGGGCGCATCACCAACGACACCCTCGCTCCGCTCCGGACGCTGACCGCGGGTGGATCGGGGGCGCACAAGCGGCCGCGGCAGCCGACACGGGCGCGAATGTACCGCGGCCGCGTTCCGACGCGAAGCGCGATGGTCACGCGGATGGGACCGCCCACCGCGGCCGGACGATGGTCGCTGCTCCCCGAGCGCGACCTCGATTCCACCGTGCGCGCGCACGGCCAGGCCGAGACGCTGCTCGACCGCTACGGGGTCGTCACCCGCGGATCCGTCATGAACGAGGGGACGCCCGGCGGATTCGCGCTCGCGTACAAGGTGCTCAGCGGATTCGAGGAGACCGGGCGGGCGCGCCGCGGCTATTTCATCGAGACGCTGGGCGGCGCCCAGTTCGCCAACGGTGCGACGGTCGACCGGTTGCGGTCCTACGCGCGCGACCACACGCAGCAGCGCCCGTACGAAGCCGTCGCGTTGGCGGCGACCGACCCCGCGAACCCGTACGGCGCGGCGCTGCCGTGGCCGGCGGTGCCGAGCGAGAGCGGCACGGGCCACCGCCCGGGCCGGAAGGCCGGAGCGCTGGTCGTGCTCGTCGACGGCGAGCTGACGCTCTACGTCGAGCGCGGCGGGAAGAGCCTGCTCTGCTTCGTGGCCGAAGCCACCGGCTCCGGCGGCACAGCGGGGCCCGAGCAACCGACGGAGGAGTCCGGACTCGTGCTGGCCGCGGCGGCCCGCGCCCTCGCGGCGCTCGTCACCTCGCGCCGCGTGGACAAGCTCGCGGTGGAGACCGTCAACGGCGGGTTCATCCTCGGCTCGCCCGTCGGCGATGCGTTGTCCGAGGCGGGCTTCCTCGCCACTCCGCGCGGATTGCGGCTGCGCGCATGACGGCCGACAGGGTCGACACCGGCCGGGAAGCCGCGCATGCCTGAGGGCGACACCGTCTACCAGGCGGCTCAGCGCCTCCACCGTGCCCTCGCGGGTCAGATCCTCACGGAGACCGACTTCCGCGTCCCCGCCTACGCGACCGTCGACCTCTCCGGCGAGCGCATGGACGAGGTCGTCAGCCGCGGCAAGCACCTGCTGATGCACGTGGGTGACCACATCATCCACAGCCACCTCAAGATGGAGGGGTCATGGGAGGTGTACCCGCCCGACGGCCGCTGGCGGCATCCCGGCTACCAGGCGCGGGCAGTGCTCCGCACGGCCGACGCGCAGGCCGTGGGGTTCCAGCTCGGCGTGCTGGAGGTCCTCCCCCGCGACCGGGAGGACGACGTGGTCGGGCATCTCGGCCCGGACCTCCTCGGCTCCGACTGGGACGCCGACGAGGCCGTCCGTCGGATCACGGAGAATCCGGACGTGCCGGTGGCGGTCGCGCTCCTCGACCAGCGCAACCTCGCCGGCCTCGGCAACGTGTACGCCAACGAACTGTGCTTCCTGCGCGGGATGCTTCCCACCCGACCGGTTCGGGATGCCGACATCCCCGCGGCCGTCGACCTCGGTCTCCGGCTCATCACGGCGAACCGCGACCGGCCGCTCCGGGTCACCACCGGCGACACCCGCCGCGGACGCAACACGTGGGTCTACGGCCGCCGCGGCCAGCCCTGCCGTCGCTGCGGCACGCGCATCCAGTCGTCGTCGCTGGGCCGGACGGACCTCGAAGAGCGGGTCACATACTTCTGCCCGGTCTGCCAGACGTAGCAGACCGGGCAGAAGCCGGACCGGGCAGAAGCCGGAGAAGGAACGGAGAGGAGCGTCAGGCGGCGGCCTCGTCCTCATCCTGCTCGGCTGCGGCACCCGTGCGCACGGTCTCGAGCGCGGCGGACCAGGCCTCGAGCTGGTCGAACAGCGGGGTGAGAGCGGCGGTCTGCTGGTCGGTCGGCTTCAGCTGCCAGTTCTCGAAGTCGTGAGCGAGGCTGAGGCCCACGTGCGCGCTGACCGTGGCGACCTGGAGCTGCGACAGCACCAGACGCAGGTGCTCGACGGCGCGAGCGCCACCGAAGACGCCGTAGCTGACGAACCCGGCGGCCTTGTTGTACCACTCGGCCCCGACGTAGTCGATCGCGTTCTTGAGGGCGCCGGAGGTGCTGTGGTTGTACTCGGGGGTGACGAACACGAAGCCGTCGAACTCGGCGATCTTCGCCGCCCACGCCTTGGTGTGCTCACCGGCGTACTGCCCCATGGCGGCGGGCATGGCCTCGTCGAGGTGCGGGAGGTCCCAGTCCTTCAGGTCGACGAGCTCGTACTCGACGCCGGAGCGCTTCGCGGCGTTCTCGTAGACCCAGCGGGCGACGGCCTCGCCGTTGCGCCCTGGACGCGTGCTTCCGATGATGATGGCGATCTTCGTCATGTCAGCCTTTCGTTTTTGATGACGTGTCATCCAACGCGAACCAGCCGCGTTCGCGATTCATTCCCGGCTAGGCTCGCCGCATGTCCGACCAGCGCGAACACCGCAACGACGACATCCATCTGCCCGAGGATGCGTCCGAGAACGAACGACGCCAGGCGGGCGACCGCCTGCGCGAGCGGATCTACGTCACCTTCACGGCCCTCGCGATCCTCATGGCGATGAACTCGCACGGAGAGGCGCTCGACTCGCCCACCGTGCTCTGGACGCTGGTCATCTCCGTCGTCGGAGTGCTGCTCGCCGGCCTCGTCTCCGACCTCGTGTCGCACATGATCGTGCACAACACCCTCCCGTCGGTCGCTGAGTTCCGGCACATGCTGGCGGTGTCGTCGCGCGCGCTCGGCGTGCTGGTGGTACCGCTCATCGCCGTGGGGCTGGCGGTGTTCGACGTCATCGAGGACCGTACCGGCCTCACCATCGCGATCGTCGCGCTCATCGCCTCGCTCGCCGTCATCACCCGGATCGCCGTCTCGCGCACCGGACTCTCCGGCTGGCGGCAGCTCGCGGTGCTGGTCGTCGTGGTCGCGCTCGGCGTGCTCGTCGTCTTCCTGGAGGCGCTCGCCCACTGACCCGCGGCGCGTGTCAGGATGGCGTATGGCCACCGTGCGCACCCGTCCCGACCCGAGGAAGCTGTCGGACGACGAGCTGGAGCTGTTCCGCGCCTTCCACCTGATGCGGCGCGGCTTCGACCGGACGCTGGATGCGCAGCTGCAGCAGGACGACGGCATCTCGATCTCCGAGCTCGAGGTGCTGATGGCTCTCGTCCGCTCGCCCGGGCGGCGGCTGCGGGTCCGGGATCTGGTGGATGCGACGGGCTGGGAGAAGAGCCGCGTCTCGCACCAGGTGACCCGCATGGTCGCCCGCGGGTTCGTCGAGCGCCAGGAGTGCGAGGAGGACCGCCGCGCGATGTGGATCCACCTCACCGGCGAGGGCCGGCGCGTGGTGGTGCGCGCGCTGCCGAAGCACTCGGCGACCATTCGCCGCATCCTGTTCGACGCCCTGACGCCCGAGCAGCAGGACTCCCTGCTCGGCATCGCACGCACGATGAACGCGGCGATCGACGACGAGGAGTGCGAGCCGCCCGCCGACTGCGACGACTGAGCGTTCTCGCAGGCGACCCGCCGCCCCATCCGGGTCTGGGCTGGGAGGCTGAGGCGGAAAAGCTGGTGATTCCTCGGGAACACCGCGCGAAACCAGGCGGTTCCAAGGCGCCGCCCCCTAGCGTTTCGGTGTGCGACGCCCGAACTTCCCCGCCTCAGATCCCGGTGCGGACGGCAGCGACCAGCAGCTGCCGCCCACCCAGGTGTTCGGACGCGCGCCGTCCGCCGACCCGCGCCGCCCCGTGCGCGCGACGCGTCCGGCCTCCGGCGTGCCCACCGGGAGCGGCGGCGCTGCGAGCGGTGGCACAGCGAGTGGGGCCCCGTTCGACCCGTTCGGGATGGGCGGCGACGCCCCGGGCCTCGGCGGCGACGGCGCCGGGCGCCGCGGTGGCAACGGCCGCGGCAACGGCGGCAACGGAGGCGGCGGCCGCAACGGAGGCGGCGACAACGGCGACGGACCCGGCGGCGACGACGGCGGCACCCCCACTCCGCCCCCGGGCGGCCGCCGGGACAAGGCTCCGCGCAAGCGCCGCCGCACGAAGCGCATCATCGGCTGGACCGCCGCGGCCCTCGCGGTGATCCTCGTCGTGGTGGGCGGGTACGCCGCCTACAGCTACTTCCGGTTCGTCGGCGGCGTCAAGCATGTGGATGTGATCTCCAAGCCCGCGAACGATGTCGACGGCCAGGACCAGAACATCCTGCTGGTCGGCGACGATCATCGGCCCGACGGAGCCTCGCAGGCGGAGCTCGACCAGTTGAGCACCACAGACGACGGCGGCGGGACCAACACGGACACGATGATGATCCTGCACATCCCCGCGAACGGGAAGTCGGCGACGTTGATCTCGCTCCCGCGCGACTCCTGGGTCGAGGTGCCCGGCCACGGTATGAACAAGCTCAACGCGGCCTTCTCCCTGGGCGGCGGCGCGACCGATGCGGCGAGCGGTGCGAAGCTGCTCATCCAGACCGTGCAGAACCTCACCGGCCTCAGCATCGACCACTACGTGCGCGTCTCGCTGCTCGGCTTCTACACGATCGCGCAGGCGCTGGGCCCGGTGCAGGTGTGCCTGAACAACGCGGTCGACGACCCGTACTCCGGCGCCAACTTCCCGGCGGGCGTCTCAACCTTGGACGCGAAGCAGGCGCTGTCCTTCGTGCGTCAGCGCCACGGACTCCCCCGCGGCGACCTCGACCGCGTCGTGCGGCAGCAGTACTTCCTCTCGGTGGAGGCGCACAAGTTCCTGTCGGCCGGCACGCTGCTGAACCCGGGCAAGCTGACCAAGGTGCTGGATGCGGTGAGCGGCTCCCTGGAGACCGATCCCGGCCTGAACTTCCTGCAGCTCGCGGCCCAGCTGCAGGGGCTGACCGGCGGGAAGATCCAGTCGGCGACGATCCCGATCTCCGGGACCCCGACGATCACGGTCGACGGCGACGACATCTCGATCGTCGAGGTCGACACGGCCGCGATGCCGGCGTTCATCCAGAGCCTGATGGGCACCCCGAGCGCCTACGAGAAGGCGACGGCGGCGAAGCCGGCGGACACCTCGGTGACCGTGCTCAACGGCGGCAGTCAGAACGGCGCTGCGACGACCGCCAGCCAGACCCTCGCGGGCGCCGGCTTCAAGACGGGCACTCCAGGCGACGCCGACACCCGCGCGACGACGGTGATCCAGTACCCCTCCGGACAGGAGGCGCAGGCCAAGGCCGTCGCCGCCTACCTGCCGGGCGCGAGCGTGCAGGAGACCTCGTCCGTGAGCACCGTCACGGTCGTCCTCGGCGACGACGGCATCATGCCGACGGCTCCCGCTGCGGGTGGTGGCACCGCTCCTGTCCCGGCCCCGACTCCCGCTCCGACCGGCCCCGCCACGAACTACAGCGACACCGTCTGCATCAACTGATCGCGGACGCCTCCCGGCGCAGCCTTCTTTCGGACCGGTCCTGGCCGGAGTTACGGTGACCCCCACGAGCCCAGCCTGACCAGCGCTCGTCCGGGGGGATGCACCATGTTCACGCTTCCGTTCGCTTCCTCGAACAGCGAATCGAATCCAGGAGGGGCGCGGCGGAAGCCTCGCGCGACGACCGTCTGGGCCACCGTGGTGGCGCTGATCGCGGGGATCGCCATCCCCGTCACGGGCGGGTCCACCGCGACGGCGGCGCCCGGAAGCCTCGTCTCCGGCGTCGTCTGGGCGGACGTCAACCGGGATGGCGTGCACCAGAGCACCGAGCCCGTGAAAGCCGGGATCCCCATCCAGCTGTTGACCTCTCCGGGCGGTGTGGTCGTCGCGACGACCACGACCAGCGCGGCCGGGGTGTACCGGTTCCCGGACGTGGCGGACGGCACCTTCGTCGTCCGCGCGGACGCGAGCGCCGCGTTCCATTTCCCCGCGACCGCCTCCGGCGAGAACGACTTCGTCACCACCGGGCCGCCTCCGGTCGGCCAGCCGGAGCGCGGCGTGACGGCGCCGCTGACCATCGCCGGGACGACGCAGGCGGTGGGGATCGACGCGGGGATGCAGCCGATCGCCGACCTCAGCGTCGCGCGGCTGCCGGTCGCGGAGGGATGCGAAGGATTCGCCGTCACGGGAACCCCGCCGTTCGACGCGACCGACGCCCCGGGGAAGGACTCGGGCCCGGGCAACTGCATCGTGCGCGTCATGGACACCGTGTCGCAGAACTACTCCGTCGCCCTGACCGGACTCCCGACCGGCGCCTCGGTGCCGAACGTGGTCGCCCAGTTCACCGTCTCCTCGCCCGACGGCGCGAAGCTCGAACTCGTCGGGCCGGGCACGAACGGGCTCCCGGCAGGATGCCTGGGCGCGGCGAACGGCGCCAATCCGCCGTCGTCACGCACCGTCAATGCCGACGGGTCAATCACCGTCATCTGCAACATCGGAAGCCTGTCGTCGAATGTCGCCGCGCTGCAGCTCGCCTACCGCTTCGCGTCGAACACGCCCATCCCGTCGCACGCTGGGATCACGATGTCGGCATTCGCGCCCGCGGGCGATGCCGGGACGTCGGCCACCGTCGACGGCCCGCAGGTCGAGGTCACCGGGACGGCGCAGTGGGACCTGGAGAAGATCCCGTACCCGCCGTCCGGCGTCGGCAATGCGGGGCCGGACTTCACCATCCGCACGTACAACGGCGTCGCCGTCTCGGGGTACCTCGTCCGCTACAAGTTCAACGTCGTCGACACCCTCCACGGAGCCGGCGCCAGCGATCTGGTCTGGCCGGCCACCTTCACCGACGTGATGCCCGAGTTCCCGAATGCGCGGATCACCCAGTGCCGCTCGGCCGAACCCGCGGACAACTCGCTGTCGTCGCCGTGGACGCTGACCTGCCCGCTGGAGGAGGTCCAGGGAACCGACGGCTGGCAGCTGAGCATCCGGCCCAACAGCGGCCGCGGGAGCGACACCGGCAAGGGCCACATGATCATGACGATCTTCGTCCCGCTCGACGACATGAACAGAGCCATCGACCCCTCCTGGCAGCCGGGTCAGCCCAACCCGACCGGCACGTTCGACTTCCAGAACCGCGCTCAGGACACCGACCGCTGGGTGATCAACGGCGGCGCGCCGAACTACGGCCCGGATCACGAACCCGGCTCGAACGGCACTGGCAACAACCTCGTGACGATCGTCAGAAACGCGGCCGCACCCACGTGGGACCTGCAGAAGAGCTTCTTCGGAGGACCGTTCTTCACCACGCAGACGGTCAACGGCGTCCCGGTCAACGGCTACCGGGTCGACTACCTCCTCAACATCGTCGATCTGGCCGGTCCCGACAATGTCGGACCGTGGCTGGACCTGCCCGTCACGTTCAAGGACAGGCTGGTCAGCCATCCCGGCGCACTTCTGACGAGCTGCGATGCTCTGCAGCCCGACCCCAACGCGGCGACCGTCACGTGCGACATGGGTGCCCAGCCGGCGGCCGGGTGGACGATCAGACCGACGCCGAACCAGCGCGGGTTCAACGATCGCCGCATGAACATCGTCGTCCGCTTCTTCATCCCGATGAGCACGCTGCCGGCCGACCCCTGCCAGTCGAACGTCACCCTCGATCTGCGCAACGAGGCGATCGACTCCGACCCGTGGACGGCGGGCGGGGACCTCAACAACGGCACGGGCTTCGAGCCGGGATGGAACGGCACGACCGCGACCGGCAACAACCTCGACGTACGCAGCGTGCGCCCCTCCGCCGGGGAGTGCGGCTCCCTCACCGGCAACAAGCAGTACATCCGCAACGGCGCCACCTACAACGGTCCGACCTTCGGCGGCGACGTCGTGCAATCGTTCGTCAGCCTCTCGGCGAACAACAACCGGGTGTCCGTGCCCGACCTCAAGCTGTGCGACGTGTTCGATGTCTCGGTGCTGAAGCTCGTCGCGGGCACGCCACGGATGGGGACCTTCCCGTCCGGCACCAACGTGAACCCGGCGAACTACGTCATCGAGTACGCGGTCGGGCCCAATCAGGTGAACACCCAGAACGGCCCGCCTACCGGCGGCCTCTACCCCATCGACGCGTCGTCGATCACGGGCGCGGCGACGGACTGTCGCAACGCGCCCGGTCCGTGGACGACCGACCCGGCGGCGGCCTTCGGCGCGAACTGGCAGGACGCCGTCAACATGGTGCGCATCCGGCCGGTCGACCCGACCCGGGTCGAGACAGGGCCGTTCGCCGCGCACCTGATCTTCGAGCTCGAGACCCGGACCTTCTACAACGGCGGCCCCAACGCCTCGGAGGCGATCCCGTCCGGCGTGCGCGTGACCAATGTCGGTGGTTGGCCGACCGGCGCCACCGGCAACGGGTGGGGCACCGTGTCGCGCCAGATCCCGTTCTCGGGGATGCTGCTCGGCGTCGCCAAGGCGATCGTCCCCACCCAGTACTTCCCAGGCGACACCGCCATCTGGGATCTGACGGCATCGATCAGCCGCACCACGGTCGGGGCGACGCTGCAGAACCTGCGGCTCGTGGATACGATCCCCGCCGATCTGCACTTCGACTCCGTCTGCACGCAGAACCTGCTGCCGCCCGGAGTGACCGTGAGCTACGACCAGCAGACGCGACGCGTCACCTTCGTCGCCGGAGACATCCCGATCGTGACCGCTCCGAGCCAGACCGTCTTCAGCCCCACCCCCGGAGCGACCCGCGGACGTCTGCGGATCTGCACGACGGTCGACAGCCTCGCGCAGCCCGGAGACACGCACGTCAACACCGTGCAGGCGCTGGCGGACAACGCGGAGAACGCGCCGACGGCGCAGGCGACGATCCAGATCGTCGGATCGGGCCAGCTCGGCATCACGAAGAGCGTCGACAAGCCGTTCGTGGCGAGCGGCGAGACGTACACCTGGTCGTTGGAGTGGGGGAACACCTCCACGCAGATCGCCTTCCAGCCGCCGGACGTGATCGACGTGCTGCCGTGGAACGGCGACGGCGACCCCGCGTCCGGTTCGGCGCGATCGCAGTACGCTTCCGACTACACCGGAACCGCGCGGCTGTCGGGGCCGCTCGCGGCGCCGACCTACCTCCGCGGCGCCACCGGGGCCGTGCCGGGCACGTGGTACTACTCGAGCGCACCTCCCGCCACGCTGATCCACGATCCGCGCGACCCGTCGAATGCGAACCCCGCGGCACCAGGAGGGCTCTGGCAGACAGCGGGCGAGGTCGCCGACTTCGGCGCGGTGACCGCCGTCCGGTTCGTCTCCAGCGGGTTCCTCGGTGTGCAGACCCGGGTGCGCGCATCCATCCCCGCGGTGTCGACGAGCAACGACCTCGACAACGTGTACGTGAACCGGGCCATGATCTTCTCGGCCACCTTCGCGAACCAGCCGCTGCTGTCGAACGAGCCCTACGTGCTGATGCCGGGCTTCTCCCTGGGCGACCTGGTCTGGCTCGACAGCAACGGGGACGGGAAGTTCGACGGCGGGGAGCACGGCATCCCCGGCGTCGCCGTGCAGGTGCTGACCGAGAACGGGGATGTCGTCGGCACCGCGACGACGGATACGAACGGGCGCTGGTCGGTGACGTCGCTTCCGGCCGGCCGGTACGTCGTGCACCTTCCCGCCGCGATGTTCGGGGCGGGCGGCCCGCTGGCCGGGACGGTGGTCCGCACCACCGCATCCAGCCCGGCGCTGACGCCGAACGAGGATGCCGACAACAACAACACCGCCTCCCCCGACCCCGCCGCGACAGGGCTGACGAGCACTCCGGTCACGCTGGCGAACCAGTACGCGGCCGGCGCCCTCGTCGGCGGCAACGGCCCCTCCGGTGACGACGTCGCCGGACTCGCCGGCGAGCTCATCCCCGACTCGTTCACCGCGTTCACCGTCGACCTCGCCGTGCTGCCGGCACCCGGCATCCACATCGAGAAGGCCACCAACACGGAGGACGCCGACGACGCTCCCGGACCGCTCGTCCCGGTCGGCGGCGCCGTGCAGTGGACGTACGTCGTCACGAACTCGGGCGCTGTCGACCTGACCGACGTCACGGTCACGGACGACCAGGTCGCGGCCGCCGACATCGACTGCGACGCCACAGGAGGCAACGTCATCGCGGGGCCGCTCGCACCCGGCGCGTCCTTCACCTGCGTCGCGACCGGGACGGCCACCGCCGGGCAGTACGCCAACACGGGCACCGTCACGGGTCTCGACCCGGCGGCAGTGCGGATCGATGACGACGATCCGTCGCACTACTTCGGGATCGTCTCCGGCATCGAGGTGGTCAAATCGTCGACCACCACCGACGTGGTGCAGGTCGGCCAGCAGATCCCCTACAGCTTCCTGGTCACGAACACCGGCAACAGCCCGCTCACCGGCATCACCGTCGAGGATGTGGTCGCCGCGCCATCGGATCCGGCCGGCCTCTCGGCGGTTGACTGCCCCGCGAGCGCCCTCGCCGGCGGGGCCAGCATGACCTGCACGGCCACCTACACCACCACGCAGGCCGACCTCGACAACGGCTCCGTCACGGACACCGCGACCGCCACGGGCACGCCACCCGCCACTCCGGATGAGCCCAACCCGCCGCGGGTCGCCTCGCCGCCGGTCACCGTAACGCTCCCCGTCACCCACACGAGCTCGATCACCGTGCTGAAGTCCATGGCGCAGCCGAGCACTGTCCCGTTCACGGCGGGCCTGCGCATCCCCTACGACTTCCTGGTGACGAACACCGGAAACACCGTGCTCACGGACATCGTCGTGACCGATGTCCAGGTGGCCCCGGCCGTCCAAGCCGCCCTCTCGCCGGTGGACTGCCCGGCGACCACACTCGCGCCGCAGCAGGACATGACCTGCACCGCCACGTACGAGGTCAGTCAGGCGGACGTCGACAACGGGTCGCTCACCGACACGGCCGTGGCCACCGCCGTCCCCGCGCCGAGACCCGACGCTCCGAACCCTCCGGCGATCGCCTCACCGCCGTCCAGCGTGACCATCACGGCGGACGACCTCCCGGGGATCCGCGTCGAGAAGTCCTCCACGACGACGAGCGTGGTCCGAGCGGGACAACAGATCCCGTACACGTTCCTTGTCACCAACACCGGCAATGTCCCGCTGACCGGGATCACCGTGGACGACCAGGTGGCCGCGCCGTCGTCAGCGGGCGGCCTGTCGCCGATCGACTGCCCCGCCGATCCCCTGCCCGTCGGAGGGCAGCTCACGTGCACCGCGACGTACACCACCACCCAGGCCGACGTGGACAACGGCTCCGTCACCGACACCGCCACCGCCTCCGGCACCCCGCCGACCCCGCCGGGCGGTTCGACGCCGGACCCGATCCGTTCCGCCGCGTCGACCGTCACCATCGCGGTGGCCGACGATCCAGGGCTCAGCGTGGTCAAGACCTCGGACACCGCGGCCGTGACGATGGTGGGTCAGCAGGTCCGCTTCGCGTTCCTGGTGACGAACACCGGCAACGTCACGCTCGCCGACGTCACGGTCTCCGACACCGTCGCTGCGCCGTCCGACCAGGCGAACCTGTCCGCCGTCGACTGCCCGGCGAGCATCCTGGCGCCCGGCGAGCGGATGACGTGCTCCGCCACCTACACGACCACGGCCTCCGATCTCCTGCTCGCCGCGACGATCTCCGACCGGGCCACCGCGGTCGGGACCGCCCCCGACGGCACGCGCATCGGTTCGCCCGAGGCAGGTCTCACCCTGCCCGTGCGTGCGATCCAGAACCTGCCGGTGGTCAGCGGCTGAGGGCGTCGCGGCCGCTGCGACGCGCGTCAGTCGAACAGGCGGCGGAACACGTTCGTGTCCGCCAGGTCGATCAGCTCGTCGCCTCGGCCGTTCATGATCGTCCGCAGCGCGTACAGCGTGAAGCCGCCGACCTGCTTCGCCGTGATCGCCGGCGGGATGCTGAGCTCCTGCCGGGCTGTCACCACATCCACCAGGGCGGGGCCGTCGTGGGCGAACGCCGTCCGCAGGGCGCTCTCCAGCTCATCCGGCTTCTCCACGCGCTGACCGTGCAGACCCGCGGCCTGGGCGATCTGGGCGAAGTCGGGGTTCTCGAGGCTGGTGCCGAAGTTGACGAACCCGGCGGCCTTCATCTCGACTTCGACGAAGTTGAGCGAGGAGTTGTTGAAGACCACGATCTTCACCGGCAGCTTGTTCTGGCGCAGCGTGAGCAGTTCGCCGAGCAGCATCGCGAGGCCGCCGTCCCCGGCGAGCGCGACCACCTGCCGCCCCGGGAACGCCGTCTGGGCGCCGATCGCCTGCGGCAGCGCGTTCGCCATGCTGCCGTGGGTGAACGAGCCGATCAGCCTCCGGCGCCCGTTCATCCGCAGGTAGCGCGCGGCCCAGACCACCGGCGAGCCGACATCGGGCAGGAACACGGCGTCGTCCGCGGCGAGCTCGCTGATCAGCCGTGCGACGTACTGCGGGTGGATGGGCGTGCGGTTGCGGTCGTTGACCGCCAGGTCGTCGAGGCTCTTGCGCGTCTTGGCGTAATGGCTGAGCGAGGAGTCGAGGTGCTTGCGGTCCTTGCGGTCCTTCAGCAGCGGGAGCAGCGCATCCACCGTGTCCTTCACGCTTCCGACGAGGCCCAGGTCGAGCGGGACGCGCCTGCCGAGGTTCTCGCCGCGGATGTCGACCTGCACGATCTTCGCCTTCGACGGGAAGAACTGCTGGTACGGGAAGTCGGTGCCGAGCATCAGGAGCGCGTCGCACGACTCCATCGCGCGGTAGCCGGAGGAGAACCCGAGGAGGCCGGTCATGCCGACGTCGTACGGGTTGTCGTACTCGACGAACTCCTTGCCCCGCATGGCGTGGACGATCGGCGCCTGCAGCTTCTGGGCGATGGCGAGCAGCTGGTCGTGGCCGCCCTCCGCCCCTGCGCCGGCGAGGATGGTGACCCGCTTGGCGTCGTTGAGGATGTCGGCGGCAGCCTGCAGCTCGGGATCGGTGGGGCGGGTCACGCGCGGCGAGAAGGTGATCGGCGCGGACTTGCGGCGGCCCGCGCTGTCGGCGAGGAAGATCTCGCCGGGCACGACGATCACCGCGACGCCGCGGCGCTCAACGGCGGTGCGCATGGCGATCTCGAGGATGCGCGGCATCTGGTCCGCCTGGCTGACGAGCTCGGTGTAGACGCTCGCCTCGCGGAACAGCTCCTGCGGGTGCGTCTCCTGGAAGTACCCGCTGCCGATCTCGGCGCCCGGGATCTGCGCGGCGATCGCGAGCACGGGTACACGGCTGCGGTTGGCGTCGTACAGGCCGTTGATGAGGTGAGTGTTGCCCGGACCGCAGCTTCCGGCGCAGACGGCCAGCTCGCCGGTCAGCGCTGCCTCGGCGGAGGCCGCGAACGCCGCCGCCTCCTCGTGCCGCACGTGCTCCCACGTCACACCGTCGTTCCGGCGGATGGCGTCGGTGAAGCCGTTGAGCGAGTCCCCGGGGATGCCGTAGACGCGCGTCACCCCCGCATCCCTCAGAATCTCGACGGCGGTATCGGCGACAGTGGGCACGGCGGTCTCCCCTCGAATCGGATGCGGTGCTTCCGGCCCGCGGCGGGCGGCCCGGCACAGCCAACGCTACGCCGCGCACGTGAATCGCCGCATCCTCCTCAAAGCAACTGTGCGTTAACGTGAGCCCATCATGGTGAAGCAGGAGCGGGCGCAGGTGACGCGCGGGACGATCGTCTCCGGAGCCGCCGCGGTGTTCGGCCGCCGAGGATACGGCCTCGCCTCCATCGCCGACATCGCCGAAGAGTCGGGCGTCACCAAGGGCGCGCTGTACTTCCACTTCCCGTCGAAGGACGAGCTGGCCCGCGCGGTCATCACCGAGCAGCACCGACGCACGATGGCCGCCGCGGCCGAGGTCGTCGAGCAGGGACTTCCGGGGCTGGAGACGATGGTCCGGCTGAGCGCGGTGCTCGCGCACCAGCTGCTGACCGATCCCGTCGTGCAGGCCGGCATCCGGCTCACGACCGACGTGTCGATGTTCGATCCGCCGGTGACCGAGCCGTACGAGGACTGGCTGCGCACGACGGAAGCGCTGTTCCGCCAGGCGGTCGACGAGGGCGACCTGCGCCCGGACCTCGACCCGGGGATGCTGGCGAGCGTTGTCGTCCCGGCGTACACGGGCGTCCAACTGGTGTCGGAGACGGTCGCGCGACGGAAGGACCTGCTTGAGCGGGTCCGCGACCTGTGGACGGTGCTGCTGCCGGGCATCGTGCCACCCGACGAACTCGACCGGCTCCGCCGCCTGCCGGACCTCATCCGCTAGCCCCGGTTCGCTGGCCCATCGGGTTGACGCAACACGCCGTCCGGCCGCGGCGGTCGACGGCGTGTTGCGTCAACTCCGCGCTGAAGCCGTACCGACCCGGCCGCAGCGCCCCCAATCCGCTACGGCCGCGCCGGAATACATGCTTATTCTACGGCAGAACCGGACGATCGGTATGGACTCTCGGACGACGCCCAGCGCGGGCCGCGAGAGTGCGTCCCCTAGACTTGGCCGACGGGGAACGCCGGAGACGGCGGAAGCATCATGGGGAGGGGCCGCATGCCGTCTCGGGGCAGCAAACAGAAGAAGCGCGCGACGATGCGGCTCGTCTACATCGACTTCTGGTCGGCACTGAAGATGTCCTTCCTGGTCAGCATCATCGTCGCGGCCATCACGGTCGTCATCGGCCTGCTCATCTGGAGCGCGCTCGAACGATTCGGTCTGGTCGCCGCTGCCAGCAACTTCCTCGAGGACATCGCGGGGGCGCAGGGCGCCAACCTCGTCGCCGGACTGACCTTCCCCAACGTGATGACGTTCACGCTCGTCGTCGCACTGCTCGAGGTGATCGTGGTGTCCGCCCTCGGAGCGATCTTCGCCGCCCTGTTCAACCTCGCCGTCCACGTCGTGGGCGGCTGGAAGGTCACCTTCGGGAGCGACTGAGCTCCAGGCCGCCGACCAGCAGGTCGACGCCGAAGGCGAAGGCCGCCGCGGGGTCGTCCTCGTCGAGCGGCGAGCTGTCGCCGGCGGCCAGAACGCCGAGCGAGTCGTACTGCAGGCGCTGCTGCTCGTGCGAGACGTGGCCGAGCACGAAGTGCAGCAGCGCGGTCGCGGCACGCCGGGAGGTCTCGGCATCGAAGCCGCCGCGGGCGACCGCACGGCCCAAACGGTCGACGGTCTCGGGCGAGCCCAGACCGAGCGCGAGGGTGCTGGAGACGACCTCGGCGCCGTCGCGGTACGCGAGGAGCGCATCGCGCAGGGCGGCCGCCTCTGCGCGCACCGAATCGGCCCAGTCGGCATCCTCCGCGGCCGCGTCGACGGAGGGCCGCGTCGCGACGATGCGGTCGGCGAGTTCGGCCAGCAGCGTCTGCTTGTTCGGGAAGTGCCAGTACAGCGCGCTGGGCTGCACGTCGAGGGATGCCGCCAGCCGTCGCATGGTCAGGTCCGGCAGCCCGAGGTCGTCGAGGATGCGCAGCGCCGCCTCCACCACATCGTCGCGCGAGTGTCGTCGTCCGGTTTCGTTCCCTGCCACGTTCTCACTATAGTGAACACCGTTCAGGTGAACAGTGTTCAGGTTAGGAATCCCGCATGACCCTCACGACCCCCGTCGCCCCCCGCCGCCGCCTCGACGCGACCGATCTCGCCCGCGTCGCCGTCTTCGCCGCGCTCGTCGCCGTGCTCGGTCTGCCGTCCGGCGTCACCGTCTTCGGCTCCGTGCCGATCACTGCTCAGACCCTCGGCGTCATGCTGGCGGGCGCCATCCTCGGCCCGTGGCTCGGCGCGCTGAGCATGGCCGTCCTGCTCGCCCTCGTCGCGGTCGGACTCCCCCTCCTCGCGGGCGGACACGGCGGCATCGGAGCCTTCGTCGGGCCGTCGGCGGGCTACCTCTTCGGCTGGATCGCCGGCGCGTTCGTCATCGGCCTGATCGTGCACGCCGGTCGCCGGGCTCCCGTCTGGTGGCGCACGCTGCTCGGGATGATCGTGGGCGGCATCCTCGTCGTCTACCTGTTCGGTGTGCCGGTACAGAGTCTTGTGACCCGTCTGCCCCTCGATGCCACGGCCCTCATGAGCCTCGTCTTCGTCCCCGGCGATCTGGTCAAGGCGGTCATCGCGACGGCTGTGGTGACGACGCTCGTGCGTGCCTACCCCCGCGCGTTCCGCCGCACCTGGGTCAGCGACCAGCGCGCCGTCGCCGCAGATCCGGCCGCGCCCGCGGAGTCGCGCGTCCCGTGACCGGCGCCACCCCCGCTCCCCTGCCCGCCGCCGTCCCCGCCCTGCGGCTGGACGGCGTGGGCGTGCGCCTCGGACAGGTGGATGCGCTCCGCGACGTCAGCCTGGCGCTCGACGCCCGCACCATCGCGGTGGTCGGCGAGAACGGCTCCGGCAAGTCGACCTTCGCCCGGCTGCTCGCCGGACTCGTCGCACCCACCACGGGCGTCACGCGCATCATTGGCCTCGACCCCGTGCGGCAGGCGACCGAGCTCCGGCGCCGCGTCGCCGTCGTGTTCAGCAACCCCGACGCGCAGATCGTGATGCCGACCGTCGCCGAGGACGTCGCGTTCTCCCTCCGGCCTGAGCGCCTCAGCCGCGAGGAGCTGCGACGTCGAGTGGATGCGGCACTCGAGCGGTTCGGGCTCTCCGACCTGCGCGAGCGCTCCTCGCACGACCTGTCCGGCGGTCAGAAGCAGCTGCTCGCCCTCGCCGGCGCGTTCGTCCGCGAGCCCGAGCTCGTGGTGGCCGACGAGCCGACGACATACCTCGACGCCCGCAATGCCCGGCGGGTGTCCGACCACCTGCTCGCCGACGCCGGGCACCGCCTGGTGCTCGTCACCCACGATCTCGCCCTCGCCGAACGCTGCGAGACCGCCGTGCTCTTCGCGGGTGGCCGGGTCGAGGCGGTCGGTCGTCCCGCGGAGGTCATCGCCGAGTACGAGGCGGCACTGTCGTGCTGAGCCTCTACCGTCCGGGTGACGGCCTCCTGCACCGCCTTCCCGCCGGGCCGAAGCTGCTCCTGCTTCTCGCGGTCGTGCTCGCCGTTTCACTGCTCCCCTCCACGTGGTGGGCGGCCACGGTCGCCGCCGGCGCCGCGATCGTCGCTTACGCGGTAGCAGGGCTGCGCGACGGGATGCTCGGGATGCGCGAGCTGGGCCGTCAGGTCGTGGCGCTCCGCTGGCTCATCGTCGTGACCATCGCCGCGCAGCTGATCTTCCTCGGACCGGAGCAGGCGGTGTCGAACACCGCACGCGTGACCGCCGCCGTCGTGCTGGCCGGCCTTCTGGTGCTCACCACGCGCGTCAGCGACCTGCTCGACGCCGTCGAGCGCGGGCTGCGGCCGCTCGACCGCCTGCGGTTCGACTCCGAGCGCGCCGCGGTGCTGCTGACCGTCGCCCTGACGACGGTGCCGGTGCTCGGACGTCTCGCGGGCGAGGTCCATGAGGCGCAGCGCGCCCGAGGCGCGCGGCCGGGCCTCCGCTTCTTCGCGGTGCCGTTCCTCATCCTGTCGCTCAAGCACGCCGACCAGCTCGGCGAGGCGCTGTCCGCGCGGGGCGTGCGGTGAACGGCCGTCCCCGGGTGCTGGGACCCGTCGTCGACGACGAGACCCGCTGCATCCACTACCGTTCGCCGCTCGATGTGATCGCGATCCGGTTCGCGTGCTGCGGCGAGTACTACCCGTGCCACCTGTGCCACGCAGAGACGGCCGACCATCCCGCCCGGCAGTGGACGGCCGACCGCCGCGACGAGCGCGCGGTGCTGTGCGGGGTCTGCGGTCACGAGCTCACTATCGCCGACTACCTCGCCACCGACGACTGCCCGGAGTGCGGCGCCGCCTTCAACCCGGGCTGCCGGCTGCACACCCACCTCTACTTCGAGAGCTGAACCCGCCCCGAACGCGCGGACGCCGGACACGCTCTCGCGTGCCCGGCGTCCGTCAGGGTGCTGCTAGAACCAGCCGAACAGGCGGTCCAGCAGGTCGAGCAGCCAGTCGAGGACCGGGATGCCCGTGTGAGGCTTGTCGGCCTTCACCTTGAGGGTGGTCCAGCCGATCACGCTGTTGGACGCGTCCTGCACGGACAGCTTGTGCTGGCCGTTGTCCGCGTCCTTCGGCAGCGTCAGCGTCAGCACGCCGTCCGCCGGGACCTGCACCCATCCACCGCTCAGGTTCTGCGGCTTCGAGTACAGCCAGACCGACACCCACTCGCCGGCGTGCTGCGTGCCGACGGTCACGCGCACGGTGTCACCCGGGCGGTAGGTGTCCTTGTCGACGGTGACCTTGTCCTCGAGCGCCTTCTTGAGCGCCGACTCCTTGGCCGCCTTCGGGTCGGTACCCGGCTTCGGGTTGGTCGGGGCGTCCGCCACGGTGAGCGGGACGCGGACCGTCGTGCCCGAGTCGGGAGCCGTCAGCACCAGCGCGCTGGCGCCGGCCGCATCCGCCGGGACGGTGAAGGTGACGGTCGCGTTGCCCGCTGCGTCCACCGGTACGGAGCCGATCGCGGTCGAGCCGTTCCAGGAGAGGTCGAGCTTCGTGTTCGCCGGGCTGCCGAGCGAGGTGAGGTTCAGCTTGGACACCTGGAGGGTGACCTGCTGACCGCGCTGCAGCGTCCCGGTCGGCACGCCGCTGACGCCGACGCCGCGCTTGGCGAAGCTGGGCGACAGCGGGCTGTTCTTCTGGATGTAGCTGATCCACGCGTCGCGGTCGATCAGTCCGGAGTCCTTCGTGTTCGACCCGGCAGCGAAGGCGCGGAAGTTGTCGCCGCCCTGCAGGAGGAACGAGAACGACCCGATGCGGTACGACTTGGCGGGGTCGATGGGCTGGCCGTTCACGATGATGCTCGTGATGCGGTCGCCCTCCGGCCGGGCTGCGTCGTACGTGTAGCTGACGTTCTTCGACAGTCCCAGGTTGAGGAACGGACGGCTCGGAACGGTGCCGTCGGCGTTGCGCTGCCACTGCTGCTCGAGCGCCTGCTTGAACTGCGCCCCGGTGAGGGACGTGGTCCACAGGTTGTTCACGAACGGCAGCACCGCGTTGGCCTGGGCGTAGGTGACCGTCCCGTCGGTGCCGTAGAGGAGCTCCGCCCGCAGACCGCCCGGGTTGACCACGCCGATCTCGGCGCCGCCGAGCTCCTGCGAGGAGAGGCTGGACAGCAGCGAGTCGGCGACCAGGTTGCCGAGGGTCGACTCGCTCGAACGGTCGTCACGCGCTCCGTTGAGGTAGGCGGTGGTGATGTCCTTCGTCACCGAGCCGACCTTCTGGTTGCCGATCACGGCCGCGTCGGCGAGCGCCTTGTCGACGATCGTCTTGACGGCGGCGACTCGCGGGTAGGCGGCGACGAGGGCGTCATCGGCGTCCGTGGTGCGGGCGACGTTGCGGGCGGTGTACGAGGTGACCGTCTCGGTCTCCGGGTCCACCGTCAACTTCACCTGGCCGATGTTCTCGCCATAGCTGCCGGTCTGGAGAATCGGGCGGGTCTTGCCATCCACTCCCGGGACCGGGGCGTCCCACGCGTACTGCTTGTGGGTGTGGCCGGTGAAGATCGCCGCGACCTTCGCGCTCGTCTTGGTGACGATGTCGGCGAACGCTCCGCCTGCCGCGACCTCCTGCGCGAGCGTCGCACCCTCCGGCGTGCCGAAGCCGGCGCCCTCGTGGTACTCCGCGACCAGCACGTCGGCCTCGCCATTGGCGGGGTCGCCGTCGGTCAGCTCACCGGCGACGCGGTTGACCGCCTCCACCGGGTCGCCGAAGTCGAGCGACGAGACGCCGGCCGGCGAGACCAGGGTCGGGGTCTCCTGCGTGACGGCTCCGATGACGCCGACGGTCAGACCGTCGACGGCGAAGGTGGCGTACTCGGGGAGTGCCGGAGTCTTCGTGCCCTTCTCGTACACGTTGGCGCCGAGGTAGGAGAAGTCGGCCGCATCCTTCACGCGTCCCGTCAGGTCGGCGTAGCCCTTGTCGAACTCGTGGTTGCCCACGGCGCTCGCCTTCAGCTGCAGCGTGTTGAGCACGTCGATCGTCGGGATGTCGCCCGCGGTCGCCGATGCGAAGAGCGAGGCGCCGATGTTGTCGCCGCTGGAGAGGAAGAGCGAGTTCGCGTCGCCCGCCTCCGCCTTGAGCTTCTCGATCGTTCCCGCGAACTTCACGGTGTTGGCGTCGATCCTGCCGTGGAAGTCGTTGATGTTCAGCAGGTTCAGCGTGACCGGCTTGGGCGTGAGGCCGAGGCCCACGACGATCGGGTCATGGTCGCTCGACCGGTACGGGTCGGCCGCGTAGAAGTTCGTGACGTTGTAGTTGTAGCGGCTGTACTCCAGCGCCACGGACTCGCCCGAGTTGATGTTCCACACATCCGCGCCGGTGATGGCCGTGTTCGCCGCGGGCGACGCGAGGACGTGGTCGAGCGAGCCGACCGTTCCGCCGAAGGAGTAGGTCGCCTTCGTCGTGCGGGTGCTGACCTGGTCGACGTAGCCGGCGTCGGTGAGGACCTTGATCGGGTCCTCCTTCAGGTACGCGTTGAAGTCGCCGATGAGGAGCACCTTGTCGGTCTTCAGCGCGGTCTTGCGCTCGTTCGCGAACGCGACGAGGGCGTTGGCCTGCTTGACGCGGGAGGCGTTGGATGCGCCCTGGCCGTCTCCCTGGTCGGCGTCCTCACCGCTGCCGGACCCCTTCGACTTGAAGTGGTTCACGATGGCGAGGAACGCGGAGGAGTCCTTCGCGCCGACCTTCTTGAAGGCCTGGGCGAGCGGCTGCCGCGCGTTCGAGAACGCCGGGTCGTCGAGGATCTTCGAGTCGCCGACCGGGGCCGCGTTCGCCTTCTTGTAGATGAACGCGGTGCGGATGACGTCCTCCGTCGCCGGCAGGGTCGCCGGCGACTTCACGTACGCCCAGACCTCGGAGCCGGCCGCCGCGTTCAGGGCGGTGACCAGGCTGGCGAGGGCGGAGTCGCGGTTCTCGCCGAAGCGGGCCGAGTTCTCGATCTCCTCGAGCGACACGACGTCGGCGCTCAGGCCGTTGATCGCCGCGACGATCTTGTCCTGCTGGCGCTTCAGGTTGGTCGCGTCGGCGGCGCCGCGGGCGTCGCATCCACTGTTGACCGTGATGGGGTTGCCGTCGCGGTCCGTGTAGAACGTGCAGCCGCTGAGCTGGTCGCCCGTCGTGGTGAAGTAGTTCAGCACGTTGAACGTCGCGAGCCGCAGGTCGCCACCGACGTTCTCGGGGGCGGCGGTGCGGGTGTTCGTGAACGTGACCGGCTGCACGGCGTCGGCGTTCGCCGGCGTGAGTTCGCTGGTCGGCTGGAACTTCCAGGCGTTGTTGCGGTAGTCGAGCACGACCGGCTTCGTGAACGCGACCGGCTCGCCGACGCGGACCGGGTTGCTCAACGAGAGGTACGGCAGGGGCTTCGACTTGTTCGCCGCGCTCAGGAAGTTGGTGGATGCGCCGTCGTCGAGCGTGACCGCGCGGGCCGCGTTGTCGGCGACGACCGCGGCGTACTCGGGCGAACCCGGACGCGCAGCCTCGGTCGGCTGCACCAGCGGCTTGTCACCGGCGGCGAGGCCGATCTCGCCGTACTGGTTGGCGGCGTACACGTCGGTGACGGTGAACGCGCCCTGCGGCGCGAGCAGCATCCCCTCGAGGCTCTCACGCTGGGCGGCCGTGCCGGGCAGGCCGACCGTCGCCGGCACCGGTGCGGTGACCGTCGACGCGTCGAGCTTCGTCACGCCGGTCGCGGTGATCTCCGTGAGGCCGTTGAACTCGCTGACGGCGCCCGTGACCTTCACGTAGTCGCCCGCGGCGACCGTTCCTGCGAAGGACGAGCCGTAGACGAAGACGGCGTCGGAGGCCGTGTGCGTGGCGAGGTCGACCGCGCCGCCCGTCCCGGGGGTCTGGATGTAGAACCCGTTGAATCCGCCGGTCGCGTACTGGGCCGTGACGACGCCGACGGTGGTGACCGTCGTGCCCGCCTTCGGGCTGGTGTCGCCGGTGCCCTGGATCTCCGCGATCGGGACGGTGGCGGCGTCACCGGGCGTGCCCGGGTCGCCCGGGTCGCCGGGGTCGCCGGGCGCGCTCGCGGCGTTCTGCGGCGTGATCGTGGCGCTGAGGGTGAAGTCTGCGCTGTTGTCGTCGGTGTCGGCGAAGTTCGTGCGGACCAGCGACTTGACGTCGGTGTTGCCCGACGGGGCCGTGGCCTTCGCCTTCTCGAACGTGTTCGAGGTGCCGTAGCCGAGGAGGTCGGCGACGTCCGCGTTGCCGGTCACCGAGCCGGTCGGAAGGGTCAGCGCCGAGGCCGTCTTGGCGAGGACCAGGGTGCCGGTGGTGCCGCTCGGGTTGAGGGCACCGCTCGCGACATCCGGCGTCGGCAAGGCCTGGCCGTTGGTGCCGTTCGACCCGCCGGCGACGAGGTAGTACCTCTTGGCGCCGATAGAGCCGGTCAGCGGCACGACGCCGGTGGATGCGCTCGTGCCGGTGGCCGGGCGGTACTGGATGCTCCATCCCGCCAGGCTGACGGCGCTGTCCCCTGGGTTGTAGAGCTCGACGAACTTGTTCGTGAAGGCGGCGCCGGCGCTCCCGCCGGACAGATACGCCTCGTTGATGACGACACCGGTGCCGTCGGTGCTGGCGAATGCCGGGGTCGCGACGAGCGAACCGGCGGCGAGGCCGGCCCCCGCGAGCGCGGCGGCGGCGACACGCGCCAGCCTGCCGAATCTGGTTGACATTGTTCTCCTCGGTCGGTGAGGTGTGGGATGAGTCCGCGCCCACCGTAGGGACGGCGTGAAACGGGACTGTTTCTCGTGTGTGAACGTACAGAAAACTCGTTCAGGGGTAGACCGCTCATTTGAGCACCGCACGGGGGAACGCGCCGATACGCCATGATGAGAGGCATGCGGATCGACGAGATCGCCCACTTCCGGGCGCTGGCCGCGGAGGGCCATCCGGCTCTCGCCGCCGAGACCCTCGGGGTGTCCCAGTCGACCCTCACACGCTCGCTCGCACGGCTCGAGCAGGAGATGGGCGTCGAGCTGTTCGACCGCCGCCGCGGCCACCTGGAGCTCAACCAGTACGGCGAGATCCTGCTCGCGCACGCGGTGCGGGCCGAGTCGGAGCTCGAGAACGCGCGAGCGCGCATCGAGGCGCTCCGCGACCCGTCCGGCGGCACCGTTTCGGTCGCTTACGTCTCGTCATTCGGCGGATGGCTCATCCCGAAGGTCATCAGCGAGTACCGAGGCCTGTTCCCCGACATCCGCTTCGTGCTGAGCGGCGGAACCGCCGACACGGTGCTGGATGCGCTGCGGGACGGCGCTGCCGACGTGGCGTTCCTCAGCCCTGACCCGCGCGACCCGGAGATCGAATGGGAGCCGTTGACCGCCGAACGGCTGGTGCTCGGCGTGCCGGAGGGGCATCCCCTCGCCGGGGCGACGGCGGTCAGCGTTCCGGACCTCGAGCCCTACGACCTGGTGGCCCTGCGCACCGGCTCCGGTCTCCGCCACATCGCGGACGCCTACTTCGCCGCGCACGGGGTCGTGATGAGCCCCGTCATCGAGGTCACCGAGCTCTCGACCCTGCGCGGACTCGTGCGCGACGGCGTCGGTGCCGCCCTCATCCCGGACACTCCGGCCGAGCCCGGGATCGTGGCGGTGCCGCTGCGGGACGAAGCGACGCGCATCATCGGCCTGGCGCGCAACCGCACCCGGTCGCAGTCGGCGGCCGCGGCGCAGTTCGCGCGCTTCGTCCGCGAGGAGCTCGATTCGCTCGGGTGAGTACTCCGCGCGGCGCGCTAGCGGGGCGCCGGCCGGCTTGGCAGGGCCGGCTCAGCCGGTCCGCGCGTTCAGCAGGAGCGCTCGTTCAGTTGCAGCGCCCGCTCAGCAGGAGTCGGCCCACAGGCGGCGCGGCCGCTCGGGGTCGGTGTCGTCCAGCAGGACGGATGCCACCTCGCGCGGCGCGCCGAGCGGATCCTTCTGCCCGGTGGTCACGAACGACCAGTCCGGGCTCCGCTCCGGGTCGTGCTCGACCCACAGCGAGAAGTTCCAGAATCCGCGGAAATCCGGGTTCAGCAGACCGCGACCGTCGACGACCAGCACCCCGTCGCGCGCCCGGAACGGGGTGACGACGCCCTCGCGGAACGCATCCGCTCCGCTCTCCGCGTCGGTGCCGGCGCGCTCGACCTCCTGGCCCGCATCGCGCAGCGCCGCTGCGAACGCGTCCGCCACCCGGGCCTCATCCGCGGCCGGGACCCCGGTCACCGCGACGAATCGCGGCCCCCGGGCGTAGTGCTGCAGGAACTCGGCGGCCACGCCCGCGTAGAACTCCGCAGCCTCCGTCGCCGTCTTCTCCGTGTCGGTCATCGTCCGCTCCTTCCGACGCATCCACTCGCTCGAACGCTACGCGGGAAGCGGTCATTCCGGGAGCACCGGGAGCGCGCCGGGACGGCGATCAGTCGTCGCGGTCGATCGTTCCGATGCGCGCGCCGGACGAGTCGTAGACCGTCATGACGTTGCCGTCGACCTTCCCGCTCGCGGCCGTCGACATCCACGTGTCCACTCCGTTGCAGACCTTCTGCGTCGCGGCGACGGTGCCGAGATCGATCGTGTTGCCCGAGATCGTGCCGGTCCCCTTCATGGTGTTGCAGCCGTCGGACCCCGAGTACGAGCCGTTCGCGTTGATGATGAGATTCGGTTCCCCGGGGTCGGTGCTCCCCCACTTCCCTGGGACGCCGCCTCCCTGCGGGGTGCACGCCGTGAGGGCGAGACCGAGGGCGAGGATGGCCGTGAGCGCGGCCGAGCGTGTCCTGTTCATGGCCCCGGAGGATACGCGCGGTGCCGACGGGCCGAATAGACAGTGGAGCGCGGCCGCGCGGGGCAGGGAGGACTTCGTCGGGCCGCGGGGTCGCCCCGTCCTCCGTTTCCTGCTCCTGGCGCGCCACGAGCCGTTCACCTCCTTTTCCTTCACGCCGCCTGCCAGCGGAATCGGAGGAGAAACACCCGAGAAGGGGTGTCTGACGCGGAGAACGGAGGCGATTCGCGGCAAGTGCACCCGTGACGCCTCCGTTTCTGGTCCCGCGGTCGAGGACGCACGCGCACGCCGAAGCGCACCTGAGGGTTCGCTGCAACCCCTCCACGCGGCGCGCCGGGCGATCTATCCTCGTCGCAACGACAGCGGCGGAGGGAGCGGCTCATGGACGAGGCACCCGAGGACACACTGCGCCCACCGGACGCCGTACCGGAACTACAGGAGGAGCAGGCCGTGGAGATGGTGGCCGTCTCGGCCGAACGCGAGGCGGAGCTCGAGCAGCGGGCCCGCGACTTCATCCGGGAACTGGCCGCTGCCGAACCGGGTTCGGAGGCGTTCACGCGCAAGATCATCGGGTTCTCGCACCTGGGCGAGGCCGAGATGCGCGCATCCAGCGACGCCTCCCGCCAGTTGCTCAGCCGCCCGGCCAGTTCGCTCGCCGCAGCCCGCGGCAAGGCGGTGCGCACCGACCCGCAGTACGGGGTGATCCGGACGCTGCAGGACCTCCGCGCGACCGTCAGCGACTTCGACCCCCAGCACCTGACCGGCCGCAACCGGATGCTCTCCCGGGTGCCGGGCGGGCGGAGGCTGCGCCAGTACGTCCAGCGTTTCGAGTCGGCGCAGAAGCAGCTCGACGGCATCGTCGCCGCGCTCGATCACGGGCAGGAGTGGCTCGCCCGCGACAATGCCGAGATCGAGAAGGAGCGGGCGTCCCTCTGGAAGACGACCGAGCGGCTCAACGAGTACGTGGTGCTGACCGCTGCCCTCGACAAGGCGACGGTGGATGCGGCGGCCGACCTGCGCATGACCGACCCGGCGCGCGCGACGCTGCTGGAGAAGGAGGCGCTGTTCCCCATCCGCCAGCGCCGACAGGATCTCACGACTCAGATCGCAGTCTCGGTGCAGGCGTATCTGGCACTCGACGTCATCAAGAAGAACAACGTCGAGCTGATCAAGGGCGTCGAGCGCGCGAAGACGACGACGGTCTCGGCCCTCCGCACCGCCGTCGTCGTCGCCCAGGCGCTGGAGAACCAGAAGCTCGTCATCGACCAGCTGGGCGCCCTCCACGACAGCACCAACGCGCTCATCGGCCGGACGGGCGAGGTGCTCCGCACGCAGACCGAGCAGGTGCAGAAGGAGCAGACCTCGTCGGCGGTCGATGTGGAGGTGCTGCAGCGCGCCTTCGACAACGTGTTCGCGACGATGGACAGCATCGACACCTACCGCACGGAGGCGGTGGCGCGGATGGCGACGACGGTCGACGCGCTCGACCAGCAGGTCGCCCGCTCGCGCGAGTATCTGAAGCGATCGCGGCCGATGGAGCAGCCGCGCTAGCCCGGATCGACCGGTCACACTTCCCCTCCCGCGCGCTACCGTTGACGCCATGAGCCACCGCATCTTCGCCATGCCGTTCGCCGACATCTACCCGCTCTATGTGACCAAGGTGGAGCGCAAGGGGCACACCAAGGACGAGGTGGATGAGGTCACCCGCTGGCTCACCGGCTACGACGACGCGGGCATCGAGGCGGCCATCGCCGACCGGGTCGACCTGGAGACGTTCCTCACTACCGCTCCGCACTGGAACCCGAACGCGTCGCTCATCACCGGCGTCATCTGCGGCGTCCGTGTCGAGGAGATCGACGACCCGGTGATGCAGAAGGTGCGGTATCTCGACAAGCTCGTCGACGAGGTGGCGCGCGGCAAGAAGATGTCGTCGATCTTGCGCGGCGAGACGGCGGCATCCCGGAGCTGAGCAGCACGGCGCGCATGGCCATCGGAACACGGCGGTACTAGCCTCATCGCAGGCGGTCCTATCCGGGGCCCGCGCGAGGGTGGGAGGACATCATGGACGACCTTCACGGCTCAGCGTCCGAGCGGCTGCGGCAGCTCGACGACATCGTCTCCGGCGGCGAGCCGTCGAACGAGTGGCTGACCCGGCACCTGCGCCAGACGCTGAGCGAGCTGGCCGAGGCCGAGCCGGTCGTCGACGCCGAACAGGATCGCCGCGAGGACTACTGAGCGAGGTCAGGCGCGAGCCACACCCGCGATCTGCGGATTGAACGGCAGGAGCGGCGTGTGGAGACGGTAGTGCTCCACCTCGACCTCGGCGAAACCCGCCGATCGGAGCGAGCGCTCGAGATCGCGCTCGCACGAGCATCCTTCGAACGTCCACGCCCACGGCCGGCGGAACAGCCGCTGTGAGGCGCGGGTCGGCGTCCCGCTCGGGGCGACCACGTGCTCGACGAACCGGAATGAACCACCGGGGCGCAGGATGCGGCGGATCTCGGCGAGCACCGCATCCGGATCCTGCACGGAGCAGAGCACGAGCGACGAGATGACGGTGTCGACGCTGGCGTCGGGCAGGCCGGTCTGCTCGGCGGTCCGCTCCCGCAGGTCTAGCGCGACGCCGGAACGGAGGGCCGCCGTGCGGAGACCGTCGTGCATGTACCGGTTGGGCTCGATGGCGATCAGCGCCGCCCCGGCGGGCAGGTAGGGGAGGTTCGCGCCGACTCCCGGCCCGATCTCCGCGACGTCGCCGGCCACCCCGGCGAACACGCGTCGCTTGCGCGGACGCAGCGACCGCTCTAGGTACGGTCCCATCAGCCGGAAGAAGGCGGCGTTGAAGCGTCCGCGTCCGGGACGCTGGGCGAACCCCGTCGCCTGTCGGTCACCTGTCGTAGTCGTCCTGCTCATGCCGGTTCCTCCATCGTGGATGCTGACAGGACGACTCTGCCGCGCATCCACTCGCCGATCAGGCGGGGAACTACCCCACTTCGCCGGTCACGCTCGCCGTGACTCCGGCGCTTGATCACCCTGCGCGGTCCACCACGCCGCGATCTGCGCGCGCGACCGGAGGCCGAGCCGCAGCCGGATGCGTTCGACATGCCCCTCCGCCGACCGCTCCTCGATCCCGAGCCGCTCGCCGATCTCGCGGTTGGTCCTCCCCTCGCTGACCAGGGCCGCGACCTCCCGCTGCCGGGGCGTCAATGTCCCCGCGGGGGTCCGGATCGCGCGCAGGCCGAGGGACCGCCGGATCGTCGCGGCGAGCGCCGCTGCATCGCCGGCCCAGGGAAGGTGCGACCTCCCGGGGAGGACGACGAACTCGGCGCCCGGGATACCGTGCGCCAACGCCTCCGCCTGCGCAAGCGGAGCCGCCCGGTCGCGTTCCCGGTGAACGACGAGCGTGGGAGTGCGCACCTGCGGCAGCAGCCCGCGCACGTCGAGCGCGTAGCTCAGCGCGAGGAGCGACTGCGCCGTGGCGGCGTCCGAGGCGGCTCGTTGATACCGGCCGAACTCCGTGCGCGCTGCGGCGGACGCATCCGGGGCGAACAGGTCGGTGAGCACGTCCGAGCCGAGGCCCCAGTGCGATCCGACCAGGGCCAGCACGTGCTCGCGCGCGCTCGGCGGTGAGACCTCCGCGCCTGACGCCCAGCCCCCGTAGAGCACGAGCCGCCGGACCGTCTCGGGATGCGCGGCCGCCCAGGCGACGGCGACCAGCGCCCCCAGCGAGACGCCGATGAGGTCGAACGGTTCCGGGCCGAGCGGCGCGACCACCGCCGCGAGCTGCTCGAGCTCGGACGACAGCGACGGAGGCTGCCGGGCCGGCCCCGACAGCCCGCATCCGGCCCGGTCGTAGCGAACCAGCCGGCACCCGTGCGCGAGATCCTCGTAGAACGCGCGCTCCTCGGCGAGCTGCCATCCCCGTTCGAGGTGGCTCAGCCAGCCGGAGACGTACACGACCGGCCGGCCCGCGCCGACCGAGGCGACGGCGATGTCCGTGCCGTCGGCGGTGGTGACCCGGGTGAGGTGCTGCTGCACGGGATGCGCGCTATCGCGTCCGGCGAGACCGCAGCCTCAGGGCCGAGACGGTGATCATCACGGCTCCGAGCATCGTCGGGTAGGCGCTTCGCGCACCGTAGGCGACGGCGTTGAACGGATTCGCCCAGTCCGAGGGCGACCATCCCAGCCCGGTCAGCGCGAAGGCCACGAGCACGAGGACGACAATGCCCGCCGTCAGTCCGACCACCGGCCAGCGCCATCCGACGGCGACCGCGAGGCCGGCGACCGCCGCCGTCAGCAGCAACGACACCGGATGGATGACGAAGGCTCCCGGGAGGATCGGTGCCGTCACGGCCACGACGACGAGGTAGGAGGCCAGCAGTCCCACCCCGACACCGAGCACCAGCGACCCGACGAGCCGAAACGCGCGGGGCCGCGTCGGGCTCACCTGATCTCGTGCGTCTGTTGCGATCATGAATCCCCCTCGGTCCGCCCCGGCACCCCGGCGGCCAGCTCGGCGAAGACGTCCGCCGCGTCGTCGTGACGCGACAAGCCGGCGCTCTGTCCCATCCACAGGCTGAGCAGTTCGGCGTCGCCGGTCTCGGCCGCCCGGCGGCGGAAGACGCCCGTGAGGATGTTCTGGAGCGGGAACGGGGCGATCGCGCCGCTCTGCTCGATGGTCCGCACCGCGCGGTTCGGCAGCCCGCGCGCCGGCCGGCCGCTCATCGCCCGGGTCAGCACGGTCTCGTGGGCGAGTGCGCTCCGGATGCGGTCCCGGTGGACCGGCGGCGCCGCCGACTGCCGTGTGGCCAGGAACGCGGAACCGACCTGCACACCCGACGCTCCGAGGGCGAACGCGGCCGCGACGCCACGGCGGTCGGCGATGCCGCCCGCGGCGATCACGGGGATGCCCACCGCGTCGACGACCTGCGGGATCAGGGCGAGACCGCCCACCAGGCTGTCTGCCGGGTCTGCGAGGAAGGAGGGCCGGTGCCCTGCCGCCTCGGAACCGGACGCGACCACCGCATCCACCCCGCCGGCCTCGAGTGCCCGCGCCTCGGGGACCGTCGTCGCCGTGCCGATGATACGGATACCGCGCCGATGCGCCTCCTCGACGACGTCGGCAGGCGGTACCCCGAACACGAAGCTCAGCGCCGCCGGCCGGGCGTCGAGCGCGGCCGCGAGTTGTGCATCGAAGTCGGGCAGCGGCGCGATCGGCCACTCCGGAACAGACGCCCCCGCCTCGTCGAACAACGGCCGCAGGGCCGCGATCGCGCGCTCGACATCGTCGCGACCGAAGCCTTCGCCGGCATCCGGCTCGCCGGGAGCCCGGAACGGAAGCCACAGGTTGAGGGCGAACGGACGGGAAGTCCGCAACCGCAGCTCGTCGCCGACGGCCCGAATGCGCTCGGCGCTCAGCCCGTAGAGGCCGAACGACCCGAGGCCGCCCGCCTCGCTCACCGCCGCCGTCAGCTCGACGGACGACATCCCCCCGAACGGCCCCAGGACGACAGGGGCCTCGATGCCCAGCAGCTCACGCACTCCCACCCGACTTGTCTACACCCGCGAGGGCACGGCGGGCGGTCGCAGATCGGCAGAGGCCGAAGACCGCACAACTCAGCCGGTTGACTCCGGTGTGCGCCCTGACTACCGTCGGTGGGGAGTTCACGCCCCGGACCCCGGCGATCTCCAGAGACCCGGGGTCCCCATGAAAACCATCTCCACCAACTCGACGACGTGCCTGACGGGCACCGCCATCGCCGACGCCGTCCAGCGGTACGCCCTCGCGCTGGCGCGCCACGGCCGTGTCGACATCGTCGACATCCCGGTGATCCTGCCCGGCGGGGAGCGCGGGCGCTCCGCATTCCTGGTCGGCTGGCTGATGGATGCCACGACGACGACCGTGCCGACCGACCGCCCGGAACTGCTCGACGCCGCCAACGTCGACGATCTCCGGCGCCGGGAGGAGGAGCTCACGGTACCGCGCGGCCTGCCCTTCTCTGCGAGTGACCTGGCAGACAACTGGCCCGACCTCGATCTGGACTTCCCCCCGCAGAGAGAGCACGCTTGACCCAACCGGGGATCCGCGGGAGGGACGGCGTCATGGGCTCGCTGAGATACGACGGCATCGTGATCGAGTTCGACGACCGCCTGCTCGCACATCTCCAGATCGTGATCGCCCAGAAGATCCGTCGGGGCGAGAGCTTCTTCATGGCCTGGCGAGACTCGAACGAGACCGGCGACGGCCACAGCTCCATCTGGATCCACCCCTCGCAGAACCTGTACTTCAAGTTCAGCGGCAGCCGGTTCCCGAAGATCAACCCCGCCTGGGTGGATGCGCTCCTGGACTCCGCGAACAGCTCGAAGGGGCTGCTGATCATGACGGAGGAGAGCATCGCGGCAGAGACGGAGGCGGGCGTGACGCTGGCGACGGCTACTCCGCATCTGCAGGATCTGCACGGGCGGGGCTACTGACCGGTAGCGTGGGTGGAATGGACGGCGGCCGCGGATGAACAAGAGAACCACCGATGCGCCTCCGGGCGACGCACCGCAGGCGGAATACTGGCGCCCCTTCATGGAGGCGCTCCCGGTCGAGGGGACGGCCGTCTCGACCATCGGCGACCTGCTCGGGACGGAGACGGTCTCGGCCAGCGACACCGTGGCCGCCCGTCTCGACGAGCTGCAGTTCGACCTCGGCGAGGGCCCCTGCTGGGACGCCCTGCGGTTGCGCCGCCCCGTGCTCGAGCCCGATCTGCGCCAGCGGCCGCAACAGCAGTGGACCTCGTTCACGCCGGCCGCGATCGAGGCGGGGGTCGGCGCCCTGTTCGCCTTCCCGATGCTCGTCGGGCCGCTGCGGATCGGCGCGGTCGACATGTACACACGCGAACCCGTCGCCCTGGACGAAGCGCACACACAGGCGGCCACCAAGCTCGCCGAGGCCGCCGGACGCACGCTGCTGAAGCGCGCTCTCGACACCATGGGCCGCGAGGAACCGGCCGAGGATGCGAACCCGTTCTCCCGGCGCGTCGTGCATCAGGCCACCGGGATGGTGCTCGCCCAGCTGGATGTCAGCGCTGACGACGCCCGCATGGTCATCCAAGCGCACGCCTACGCGACGGATCGCTCGATGATGGAGGTCTCGCGGGACGTCCTCGACGGTCGCCTCGACTTCTCGGCGCTCGACGGAGGGGACGGTCGATCACGATGACCCTCACTCGCGAACAAGGAATCCTGCGGGCGTTCGCCCAACTGGCCGACACGCTCGTAGCCGACTACGACGTCGTCGACCTGCTGCAGAACCTGGTGGACCTCTCCAGCCGCTTCCTCGGCGCCACGGCTTCCGGCGTGATGCTGGCCGACGAGCACGGAGAACTGGATGTGATCGCATCCACGAGCGAGGCCAGCCGCCTGGTCGAGGTGATGCAGCTGAGCGCCTACGCGGGCCCGTGCATCGAGAGCTTCGAGACCGGCGCCGTCGTCTCGGTCGCCGACATCGAGCAGGTGCCCCACCGCTGGCAGGCCTTCCGCGACCGAGCCCTGGAGCAGGGCTTCGCCGCCATCGACGCCATTCCGCTCCGCCTCCGCGCACAGACGATCGGCACGCTGAACCTGTTCCGCGCCGCCACCGGCGACCTGCCGGAGGACGACCTGGTGGCCGCTCAGGCGTTCGCGGATGTGGCGACCATCGGCATCCTGCACCAGCGCAGCTTGGCCGAGAGCGACGCGATCCGACAGCAACTGCAGTTCGCGTTGAACAGCAGGATCATCATCGAGCAGGCCAAGGGCGTGGTCGCGCAGACCCGCGCGGTGCCGATCGACCAGGCGTTCACGCTCATCCGCGACTACGCGCGGCGCAATCAGAAGGGCATCTCGCAGGTCGCCTCCGACATCGTGGAGCGCCGGCTGAGGCTCTGACCGGGGGCCGTCAGACCGACGCGAGGAACGAGGAGACCGTGTCGAGGGATCCGGGAACCAGACGGTAGTACGCCCATGTCCCTCGCTTCGACCGGCTGAGGAAGCCTGCGTCGACCAGGATCTTCAGGTGGTGGGAGACGGTGGGCTGCGAGAGTCCGAGCGGTTCCGTCAGGTCGCACACGCAGGCCTCGCCGCCGTCGTGCGCCGCGACCATCGAGATCAACCGGAGTCGAGCGGGATCGGCGAGGGCCTTCATCGCTCGCGCGACCGAGTGCGCGTTCTCCTCGCTCATCACTTCCGTCGTGAGCGGTGCGCAGCAGGCCTGCAGGTCGCGCAGCGGGAGGAGCTCGGTGATCGCCATGCATCGATTCTCGTCGATACATTGACAAACGTCAATGTATGCGTCCATCGTGGTTCATCGACAACCATCGATGAAGAAGGGAGGGCCACCATGGGATGCTGCGACACCGACGAGTGCCAGACGCTGCCGGACGGCTCCTGCGCGCCGGATTGTTGCTGACAAGCAGGATGTTGTTGACAAGCAGGATGCTGCTGACAAGCCGGGGCCGTCGTCGTCGCGGGTGCGACGGCGACGGCCCCGGGTCAGCGTTCGGTCGGGCTCACGCGACCCCGGTGAGCGCCTTCCCCTTGAGCGTCTCGAACTCGGCGGGAGTGATCGCGCCGCTGTCGAGCAGGCGCTTGGCCGATTCGATCTCGGCGGACGGCGAGCTGGTGCCCGCCACCGTGCGGATGTGCTCCGTCGCGGCCGCCTGCGCCTCCATCGCCCCGGCCGCGCTGCGCTGGGCCATGCGGCCGCCGCGTGCGATCAGGTAGATGAACGCCGCGAGGAACGGCACGATGACGAGGAACAGCACCCACAGCGCCTTCGCCCATCCATTGAGCTCGGGGTCGCGGAAGACGTCGATGATCACGCGGATGAAGATCGAAATGCAGACGACGACCAGATAGAACCAGAACGTCCAGACGATGAAATCCCAGAAAGTCATAGCAACTCCTTCTCGTTGGGCGGAGCGGCCAGCACTTCGCGTGGCCTGAAGCTACGACGCCGGGATCATCCGCGGCTAGTAGGCAGAATCGCCGTGTTTCAGGCGGCGACCTCGCGCACGAACGTCAGCAGCTGGAAGGTCCGGCCGTCCGGGAGTTCGACGATGCCCTCGCGCTCGGCTTCGCGGCGGAAGCCGAGCTTGCGGTAGAGCGCGTGGGCGCCGACCATATCGGGTCCGCTGTTCATCACGACCACGCGCTGACCGCGCTGCGCGGCCTGATCGAGCGCGAACTCCGTGAGCGCGATCCCGATCCCCCGCCCGCGGGCCGCCGGGTGCGTGGCGAGCAGCCGGAAGTACAGCTCGTCCGGCCCGATCCGGCCCTCCTGGTCGTGGCCGGGCCGCAGCAGCGCGATGGTGCCGAGCAGCTGTCCGGTCTCCGGGTCCTCGGCGACGAAGAACTCGAAGTCGTCGAGCAGGGCTTCGGGATGCTTCAGTTCATCGCGGTAGTGCGCGGGGAGGTCGGTGTAGTCGTTGGTGTACGCCGCGTGGGTCAGCTCGCCGATCGCCGCGTACTCGTCGGGCCGGGCCGGCCGGATGGGGATGCTCGTCACTCCCCCAGTATCTCCCGGAGCCGTTGCGCGGAGTCCCGGGTTCGCCCAGGCCGAACGGAACAGTCAGCCTCCGATGGTCGGAGTCGCCCGGAACGCGTTGACCGCACGGTCGAGGACGACCTGATCGTCGGTCCCGGAGTCGAGCACGGTGTTCCGCGCGGACTCCGCGTCGACCTGGACGGCCGTCACGGCGAGCGCCTCCGCCGAGCGGGTCGCGAGGTAGGCGACGATGTCGAGATCCTCCCAGCGGTCCGTGCCGAGCGCGGTCACCGCCGCCCGCGCGAGGAACGTCGCTCCCGGAGGGAAGATGTACACGCACCCCAGACACTGTTCCCCGTCCGCGCTGAGCACCGTGAACGTGAACGCCCTCCCGTCGGCATGTCGGGCGGCGAGACCGGCCAGGTCGTCCCGGTCAGCGTCGACCGTGAAGTCATCCTCGGGCCAGGCCGACTGCTCCCACAGCCGCAGGTAGGCGCGCGACTCCATGACGGCGGCGTGGTCCTTCTCAGCGTCGGCGGCGGCGATGGGACGAAGGACGAACTCCGCGTTCTCCAGCCCGGCCGGAACAGGGCCTTTCGTGTACACGTCAGCCATGCGAGCCTCCTTCGGCATCGGTCACGCCATCCAACCACCGCAGCCCCGCACCGCTCCATCCCGCGCTCGACTCCCAACGGATGCTTGCCGCCGCGCGCCGATCGCGTCTACGGTGGGCGGCGGCCCAGCGCGTTCGGGAGGAATCGATGAAGCTGCTTCTCACGTCCGGCGGTGTCACCAACGCCAGCATCCGCGAGGCGCTGGTCGGGATGCTCGGCAAACCGATCACCGAGAGCAGGGCACTCTTCATCCCGACCGCGCAGTGGGGGCAGCCCGCGTGCAGCCCGGAGAGCGTGTGGCGGTCTACCGCGGACGCCTGGGATGGCGGCCCGGGTCTCGTCGGCCTCGGCTGGAAATCTGTCGGCGTACTCGAGTTGACGGCGCTGCCAAGCCTCGCGGAAGACCGATGGACGCCGTGGGTGCGCGAGACGGACGTCCTGCTGGTCGACGGCGGCGAGGCCAGGTACCTCTTCGAGTGGATGCAGCGGTCGGGCCTGGCCGCGCTGCTGCCCGAGCTCGCCGACACCGTCTGGGTGGGCGTGAGTGCCGGAAGCATGGTCATGACGCCGCGCGTGGGACGCGAGTTCCTCGACTGGCAGCCGGACGGCCCCGACGACACCCTCGGCGTCGTCGACTTCTCGATCTTCCCCCACCTCGACTACCCCGGCTGGACGGAGAACACGACGGAAGCCGCCCGGCGCTGGGCCGAGCGCATCCCGGGCCGCTCCTACGCGATCGACGACCAGACGGCGATCTCCGTCGTCGACGGACATGTCGAGGTGATCAGCGAGGGGCACTGGGAGCGGTTCGACCGCTGAGGTCTTGACTGCGGACTAGCCCGCGTCGTCCCGGCCGCGCTCGGCCGCATCCTGTTCTGACTGCACGGCGCGGTGGATGTTGCCGTGGATGTGGTCGGCGCCGACCAACGCGATCACACCATCCCGTTCCAGAACGGCCCGCGGGCCCGGCTTCAGACGGGTGATGCGGAGGTCGAGGCCGGCGTCGCGAGCGAGCGTGACGAGGTCGGCCATCGTGGCCGCGCCCTGCGAGTCGATGAAGTTGATGCCCTCGCAGTCGATCACGACCCCGGTGAGCGCGGGCTCTCTCTGAATGACATCGCGGAGCCTGTCCTCGAGCGCGTCAGCAGTGGCGAAGAAGAGGCCGCCATCGAACCGGAGCACCGCCACGCTGGGCAGCACTTCGTCCTCGGGATGCTCATCCACTTCGCGGAACACCTGCGTTCCGCGCTCCCGGCCGAGGACCGGCATCTCCGGATGGGTCGCCACGGCGATCAGCCACACCAGCGAGAGTCCGATGCCGATGACGACGCCCGCGAGCACACCGAAGACCAGCGTCCCGACGAGGGCGACGACGGCGATCCAGAAGTCGACCTTCTTCACCCGGAAGAGCCGCCGCATCTCCGGCAGGTCCATCATCCCCATGACCACCGCCTCGATGATCAGCGCACCGAGTACCGCCTTGGGCAGGTTCGAGAACAGCGGCGCCAGGAACAGCAGCGTCAGCAGGACGGTGACCCCGGAGGTGAGGGAGGCCACCCCCGTCTTCGCCCCGGATCGGTCGTTCAGCGAGCTCGCCGACAGGCTCGTCGAGACCGGCATTCCCCGGAACAGCCCCGCCGTGATGTTCGCCAGCGACTGGGCGACCGACTCCTGGTTGATGTCGATCTGGTAGCGGTGCTTGGCGGCGAAGGTGCGCGCGTCCCCCGCCGTCTGCGAGAACCCGATCAGCACGAGAGCGACCGCAGCGACCGCGACGGTGCCGGCGTGCTCCCAGAGCTGCGCCAGGTCCGGCACCTCGGGCGCGGGCAGTCCTCGCGGAACGTCCCCGACCAGCGCGACGCCCTTGGCGCCGAGATCGAGGACAGCCGCTGCCACCAGCCCGCCCACCACGAGGACCAACGCCCCGGGCACGCGCGGCGCGATCGCCCGCAGCCCGAAGACGACGACCAACGAGATGACTCCCAAGAGGACCGTCGTGCGGTGCGCGTCGCCGAGCGACCCGATCCACGACCACAGCTCCTGGAGGGGGTTGGACCCCGTGACCTCGGTTCCGGTCAGCTTCGGCAGCTCCCCGATGACAACGTCGATCGCCGCGCCGAACAGGAACCCCGTGACCACGGCACGCGACAGGAACTGGGCGATCCAGCCCATCTTGAGCACGGCGAGGAGCAGGAACAGGACGCCCGACGCGAGGGTGATGCCGGCGACGAAGGATGCGACATCCTGCTCCCCCGTGATGCCCGCGGCGAGCACGGCGCTGGCGGCCACGGCAGCCAGCCCGGAACTCGGACCCATCGAGATCTGCCGGCTGGTGCCGAAGATCGCGTACACGATCGCTCCGGCGGCGGCCGCGTAGAGCCCGTTCTGCAGCGGGATGCCCGCAATGCCCGCATACCCCAGGTTCTTGGGGACGATGAGCGCGGCGACGGTCACGCCGGCGATCAGATCGCCGCGCAGCCACGAACGCTTGTAGGTGCGAAGCTGGCCGGCGATCGGAACGAGGTTCGAGCCCCGGCCTCGGGTCCTGGGCATACGCACGTCATACCGCAGGCCGCGTATGCGCGGGCAGGGGCCACTCATCCCCTCCTCTGGGGCAGGTGCTCCCCCGTCTGCTCGCCTAGCGTCGTATCCATGGGGGATGAGTCAACCGCGTCCGCGCCGGAAGCGGTCTCGCACGTGGACTTCGCGGGCATTAGCGCGCTCTCCTCTCGCCCAGCCGGATACGCTGTCGCGCTGAAGTGCCTGCAGATCCAAGCCGAGGCCGAAGGGCGAGACCCCGGACTGCGGACAGACAAGCGCGTCACGCTGCACCCGGACGCATGGTCCTGGTACCAGGGTGCCCTCGGCGAGATGCGCGTCGGAGAGATGCTCAGCGACTTGGGGACCGACTGGTTTGTTCGCCACTCGGTGCCGATCGGGGCCGATACGAAGGACGTCGATCATCTCGTCATCGGGCCAAGCGGCGTCTACGCAATCAACACCAAGCATCACCACGGAGCGTCGGTCTGGGTCGGTGATCACGTGCTGCGGGTGAACAATGCGAACACGACCCATCTCAAGGTCGCGCGAAGCGATGCGTTGGATGTCGGGCGCCGGCTCGCCGAGAAGGTCGGATTCCCCGTCCCGGTGACGCCGGTCATTGCCGTTCTCAATGCCCGCTCCGTGAAGGACGGCCGATCTGCGCAAAATCAGTCGATCGCTGTGGTGGACGCCGATCAGCTGGTCGCGTGGCTGAAGGCACGGCCATCACAGCTCAGCACAACGAAGGTCGAGCTGCTCAGACTCGCTGCGGAAGAACCGCAGACCTGGCACGTCGACCCTCGAGCCGCCGACACCCTTCGCGTGATGCAACGGTTCGAACGGCTGGTCTCTCGCGTCTCGAATCCGATCGCCGAAAGCTCGCGAGGGCGCCGAGTCGAGTCACGGAAACCGATCGCTCCGGCAACGCGGAGAGCGCCACAGGCGCGACGCAAGCGCGCGAGTCGGTCCCAACTCGTCCGGCTCTGGGCGGGTGCCGCAATCGTCGTGACAGCGATCCTCATCATCCGAGGCATGGCAAACGCACCGTGCACGACCCCGACGGGATGCATCCTCCCGGCGATCTATCTCGCGTGGAAGCCCCTGCTGATCGTCGGAGGAGTTGTTGCGATCGCTCGCGCCATGTTCGGCACGTTCCGCGCCATGCGGCATTGAGCCTGGCTCTCGACCCCTGAACCCGACCGCTACCCGAGCAGCGCGCCGAGCTGGCGCCGCACATCCTCCCGGATCGCCTCCACGCTGGTGCCGGCGGGACTGGCGGACATCGCGATGAAGAGGATGGCGGAGACGATGTGCGCGACGACGGCGGGATCGCCGACACCGCCGGCCGTGCGCGCGATCGTCTCGGCCATCGCCTGCTCGGTCTGCGCGACGATCTCGAGCGCCTTGGCGTGGTGCGGTTCCGTCGGGTCACCGAAGACCATCTCGCGGAGGTAGGTGCGCCCGTTGTCGACCTGCGCGCGGTTGCAGTGGATGATCGGGTCGGCGATGGCGAGCACCGCATCCACCGGATCATCGAGCGCCTGGGCGGCTTCGCGCCCCTCTTCGAGCGCGTCGGCGTAGAGGGCGTTCTGCACCATCAGCAGGAGCTCGCCCTTGGTGCGGGCGTAGAAGAACAGGGTGCCCGCGCCGATGTCCGCGGCCGCGGCCACCTCCTGGGTGGTGACCTCATCGACGCCGCGCTCGGCGAAGAGGGCGCCGGCCGCCGCGATGATCCGGTCGAGTTTCTCCTGCTTGTTGCGCTCTCGCCGGCCGGGGGCTGCGGGGGTGGCGGTCATCTCATCCCTTCACGGTTCGGCTGGTGATCACCCTAACGCGCCCGCCGACGCCGGTCGGTCAGTCCCCTCCAGCGCCCGCGATCGCGGCGACGGTCTTGCCGCGGCCACCGCCCTCCCCTAGGCGTGCGACCGCCTCCGGGATCTCCTCGAACGGGATGACCCGGTCGACGATCGGACGGATCGCGCCGGACTCGACCAGCGCGGAGATCTGGCGCAGCTGCTCGCCGCTGGCCGACATCCACAGGAAGGAGTACTCCACGCCGAGCCGTCGGGCGGTGCGGCGCACACTGCTGCTGAGCGCGGCTATGCCCGCGCGCAGGACGGGACTGAGTCCGAGCCGACGTGCGAAAGCCGGATCCGGCGGCCCGGCGATCCCGACGGCGACGCCACCCGGGCGCAGGGTGCGCAGCGACTTCATCAGGTTCTCGCCGCCCACGCTGTCGAGCACCACGTCGTAGCCGCTGAGCTGCTGCTCGAAATCGTCCGCGCGGTAGTCGATCACGGTGTCGGCGCCGAGCGAGCTCACGAACTCGGCGTTCGCCGCACTCGCCGTCGTGGCGACCGTGGCCCCGAGGTGCGTGGCCAGCTGGATCGCGATCGAGCCGACTCCCCCGGCGCCGGCGTGGATGAGGACCTTCTGTCCCGGCTGCACCCGGGCCCGCACCACGAGCGCCTGCCACGCGGTCAGCGCAACCAGAGGAAGGGATGCGGCTTCGTGCATCGTGAGGCCGGCCGGAACGGGGGCCAGGTCGTTCTCGTCGGCGGCGATGCGCTGAGCGAAGGTGCCGATCCGCCCGTCCCGCACCCTCCCGTACACCCGGTCGCCTGGCGCGAACGCCCGCACCTCCGACCCGACCGCGGCGACGATGCCGGCGACATCATGCCCGAGGATCGTGGGGAGTTTGAGCGGGACGATCTGCTTGAACTCGCCCGCGCGGAGCTTCTCGTCGAGCTGATTCAGACCGGCGGCGTGCACGTCGATCAGCACGTCGCGCGGTCCGGGCACCGGCTCCGGCACGTCCTCCGCAAGGAGGGAGGACGCGTACGAGGGGAGAACGATGGCTTTCATCTCTGCACCTTTCTTGAGTTCGCTCAATTTTGAGTATACTCAAGAATACATCGTGTCGTGCACCCCCTTTCACAGACGAGGACTCGGGGGGAGCATCCAGCGTGTTGATGCACTCGCGTGTGCGATGGGAAAAGGGATGAGTCCCGCTGTGCAGAGCGATCGGGGAGACCCGAGCCCGACTTCGGCGATCACGATGATCAGGGCTGCCTCTGATGATTCCGGACGGCCCTCGACCGCTCCCTCCGAGCCGTGGCCGCTGAGGCCTTGCAGTTGCGGATCATCACCATCCATGGAAGACAAGATCATGAAAGCAGTCGTGTACGAGGGTGCGCGATCGGTCAGTGTCAACGACGTCCCGGATGCTCGCATCGAGCGGCCGACGGACGCCCTCGTCCGAATCACCACGACGAATATCTGCGGTTCCGACCTGCACATGTACGAAGGGAGGACCGACTTCGAGACCGGACGCTGGTTCGGCCACGAGAACATGGGTCAGGTCATCGAGGTCGGAGACGGCGTCGACAAGGTGAAGGTGGGCGACTACGTCGTGCTCCCCTTCAATGTCGCCTGCGGGCACTGCAAGAACTGCGAGCGCGGACTCACGAATTACTGCCTGACCGCGCAGCCGAAGAAGGAGTGGGCGGGCGCCGCCTACGGCTTCGCCGACATGGGCCCCTGGGCCGGTGGGCAGGCGGAGTTCCTCCGGGTGCCGTGGGCCGACTTCAACTGTCTGCACCTGGGAGAGGACGCCGAAGAGAAGCAGACCGACTACGTCATGCTGGCCGACATCTTCCCGACCGGCTACCACGCCACCGAGATGGCCAACGTCAAACCCGGTGATCAGACGGTGATCTACGGAGCCGGTCCGGTGGGATGCATGGCCGCCTACTCCGCGATCCTGAAGGGGGCGAGCAAGGTCATGGTCGTCGACCGTCACCCCGACCGCCTGAGGCTGATCGAGGAGATCGGAGCGATCGCGATCGACGACTCGAAGGTGGACCCGGTCGAGGCCGTCAACGAGATGACGATGGGACTCGGCGCCGACAACGGTTGTGAATGCGTGGGATATCAGGCGCACGACGTCGAAGGCCACGAGCACCCAAACATGACCCTGAACCGGCTGGTCAAGTCGGTCCGGTTCACCGGTGACATCGGGGTGGTGGGCGTCTACATCCCCCAGGACCCCGGGGCGTCGGACGATTTCGCGAAACAGGGCGAAGTCGTGTTCGATTTCGGCGAGTTCTGGTTCCGCGGTCAGAAGATGGGCAGCGGTCAGGCCCCGGTGAAGAAGTACAACCGGCGTCTGCGCGACCTCATCGCATCCGGAAAGGCCACCCCGTCCTGGATCGTCAGCCACGAGCTGTCCCTCGACGAGGCGCCCGACGCCTACGAGCACTTCGACAACCGCGACGACGGCTGGACCAAGGTCGTGCTGCACCCCGTCGGCGCCTGAGATGGCCACCGGCACCAGCGGTCGTCGCGCGTCCTCGACCAGCCGCCGGGTGCTCTCCGTCCGCCGCGCGCTCCTGTGCGTCGCGGCGGGCGGGGTAGCCGGCATCCTCGCGGCGGTGCTGCTGACACCGCCCCTCGGTCCGCTGGTGGGGTGGTGCATCGCCGGTCTCACCGCACTCGTGTGGGTGTGGGTGATCTGCTGGCCGCAGGACCCCGAGGGCACCGAGCGCGTCGCCCGCGAGGAGTCGATCTCGCACGTGACCGACGACGCGATCGTCACGGCGTGCTTCGCCAGCGTCGCCGCCGTGATCCTGGCCGTCGTGCAATCCCGGGACAGGAACGGGGACGCCGTCTCCGTCGCGCTCGTCATCCTGGGGTGCCTCGGCACCATCGTCGCCTGGGCGCTGGTCAACACGGTCTACGCGCTGAAGTACGCACGCATGTACTTCATCGATCATCAGCGAAGCGGGTTCGACCTCAAGCAGGAGACGCAGCCCACCTACAGCGACTTCGCCTACTTCGCGTTCACGATCGGGATGTCGTACTCGGCGTCCGTCATCCAGCCGACGGCGACGGACATCCGCCGCAAAGCGCTCGCCCACGCCCTGTTGTCCTATTTCTTCGGAACGGTCCTGATCGCCGTGGCCATCAACCTGGTCACCAGCATCGGCCAATCCGGCGGCTGAGCTGGATGGCGGCTGAGCAGAGTCAGCGCACCGGTCCCGTGCTGTCCCGTACTTTCAGTTCGGGCTGGATCAGCGGGATGGTGGCGGGCGTCTCGCCTCGAAGCGCACCCAGAACGCTTTCGACAGCACGACGTCCGACCTCGGTGAAATCCAGCCGGACGGTCGTCAGCGCGGGCTGGAAGTACGCGGACTCGTCCCGGTCGTCGAAACCGACGACGCTCACGTCGCCGGGAACGCTGACACCCTGGTCGGCGAGCGCCTTGATGACGGCGAGCGCCATCACGTCGTTGATGGCCAGCACCGCGGTGATGGATCTGTCGGCGGCGATCCTCAGCCCGGCCCGGTACCCGGATTCGGCGGACCAATCGTCCGACTCGAACACCTCGGGGACCGGTCGGCCCGCGAGGGCGAGCTCCGTCCGCCACCCGTGCCGACGCGCCTCGGAGGCCATCCAACCTGCGGGGCCGCCCACGAAGTGGACGGTCCGGTGTCCGAGATCGAGAAGGTGGCGGGTCGCCAGCTGGGCGCCCAGCGTCTCGTCGATGGAGATCGTGGCAGGTCCCGCGGGCGACCCCTGCTCGAAGCGCACGACGGGCACGTCGGAGTCGAGTCGCTGCAGGACCTCCGCCGCCGCGGTCATCGGCGCGAGCACGACGATCGCGTCCACGCCGCTGTCGACGAGCGAGTCGAGGCCTGCCCGGATGCTGGCCTGGTCGATCTCCGCGATGCTGACGAGGCTCGTCGAGTAGCCGTTGCGCCGCGCCTCCTCCGCGATACCGAACAGCGCCAGCGCCGGGCCGTGGACGGAGAGCGCATAGCTGAGCACCCCGAGGTTCATCGACCGGCTGGTCGCCAGCGCCCGCGCGGCGGAATTCCGGCGGTAGCGCAGCTGCACCATCGCGGCCTCCACCCGGTCCCGGATGTCGGGAGAGACGTTGCTGTGGCCGTTGACCACCCGCGAGACCGTCTGCTGCGACACTCCGGCGAGGCGGGCCACATCGACCATGCGCGCCGCACGCGGCACGCCGGTTCTCGTCTCCGTCATCCCCCAATTATGGCCGTCACCGGCCGGGGGCCTGCGAGCGCCCGGCCGGTGACGGGTGGAGCCGACGGCTCAGCGGTTGCCGTAGCGCAGCACCGCCGGGTGCTGCTCGTACGGCCACTCCGCTTCGGGGATCATGTACTCCAGCGTCGTGTAGCTGCCGTCCATGGTCGACGCCAGCGACGGCGGCCCCGGGAAGCCGATGACCCTCCACCCGACGCGGTTGTCGTTCCCGCCGTAGACCGGATCACCGTAGAAGCCCTGCCGGGTGTTCAGCACCAGCAGTGGGAAGAACTCGAGGAAGTCCTCGTTGACCGGCTGGTTGCCGGCCGGCGCTCCCCCGCTGCCCTGACCGTCGGACTCGGTGAAGACGAACCTCGCCGGCTTCTCCTTCCTCGAGATGGTCTCGAGCACGGCATCCTGCTGTTCGTCGTCGAGCTCGATGAACTCGGAGCCGAACTTCTCGGCCGAGATCGCGTCCAGCTCGACGATGCCCTCGCGGTAGAACCGCTGGCGGCTCTCGATGCGCTCCTGCCAGGCCTTCTCCTCGAGCCCCTCCATGCGCAGGAACCCCTTGCCGTCAGCGGCGGGGAAGACGAACTGCGTCCCCGCCAGCATCCGGTCGATGAAGCGGACCACGCCCGCCTCCTTCGCCCCCGGGTGGTGGTCCGTCGGAATGATGCGCGCAGTGGCGGCCTCGACAGTCGCCCATTCGTGCTCCGTGAAGAAGAGCGGACCATCCGTGTCTCGCGTCGAGATCGGTACGGTCACCCATTCTGCCTGTCCCATGTTTCGTCGTCTCCTCTGAAGTCGCGTGTCAGTCGGTCCAGCCGTGGCGGTCCACAGCGATGATGCGGTCGGCGCAGCGCCAGGCGTTGGCCATGATCGTCAGCGCGGGGTTGATGCCGGTGGCCGTGGGGAAGAAGCTCGCGTCGAACACGTAGAGGTTCGGCACCTCGTGCGACCGGCACCACTTGTCGACGACCGAGGTCGCCGGGTCGTTGCCCATGCGGGCGGTGCCGAGCTCGTGCGAGGTGTTGCCCGTGATCCGCTCCATGTTGACCGGCACGACCTTGGATGCTCCCGCGGCCTCGAGGATCTCACCGTTCTTCTTCACCTGCCACTTCTCCTGCGCGAAGTCGTTCGCGTGCGGCGTGTGGGTGATGCGGGCGACCGGGAGGCCCCACGCGTCCTTCACCGTCGGATCCAGGTCGACGCGGTTCGACTCGACCGGCAGATCGTGGAGCAGGATGCCGATCTTCATGCTGTAGTTGAACAGGTCGCGGTCGGCGTCCTTCGCGGCCTGGCCCCACGTGGGCCGGCCCGGGAAGCTCCAGTTGACCGGGTGCCCGAGCATCGACGGGAAGATCAGCGAGCCGAGGATGTGCCCGCGCGACTCGTCGGTCTCGTAGAAGTCGAACGAGCACAGGTTCATGTAGTGGCCGGACCATCCGTAAAGCGGATCGTGCAGCTCCTTGTCGAACAGGCCGACGGAGAACGAGTACTGGTGGAACGTCGCGTTCTTGCCGACCTGGCCGCTCCCGTTGCCGAGGCCGTCGGGGAACAGCGCCGACTTCGACATGAGGAGCAGGCGCGGCGTCTCGATGCCGCCGCCGCAGACGATGACGGCCTTGGCGTTCTGGACGAACTCGTTGCCGTTCTCGTCCTGGTAGCGCACGCCGGTCGCCTTGCCCGTCTTGTCGACGAGGATCTCGCTGACGTAGCAGTCGGAACGCAGGTCGTAGAGGCCCGTGTTGATGGCGTCCGGAATGAAGCTGATGAGCGTCGACGACTTGCCGTTGCCCGGGTCGGGGTACTGCTGCCAGAACCCGTTCTCGCTGAACGGCTTGCGGCCCCGGTAGGGCTCGGTCACCATGCCCTGCGGCATCGGGAAGGTGCTGTGCCCCATCTTGTTCATCGCCGTGGCGAACTTGCGGCCGATCTGGCTGAGCGGCGCCGGCTTTGTGGGGTAGTCGCGGCTGCGGCGTCCCTCCCACCGGTTGGCCCCGCCGAGGCCCGAGGTGCCGAACTCCCACTCCACGCGGGTGTAGTACGGCTCGAGGTCGTCGTAGGTGATGGGCCAGTCGACGAGGCTCGCGCCCTCGACGTCGCCGTGGATCGAGCGGAGGCGGAAGTCGTTCTCCGTCATCCGCGGGACCATGCCGCCCCAGTGGGTGGTGCCGCCGCCGACCACCTGCGGGGTCGCCGAGAAGTTGGTGATGACGGCTTCCTCGCTGTCGTTCTGGCGGTAGGTGCGGGGCTTGAGCTTCGGGTCCTGCCAGATGAAGTTGCGGTTGAGGAACTTCAGCTCGTCGCCGGATGCGTGCTCGGGCTTCAGCCACGGGCCCCGCTCGAGACCGACGACGCGGAGGCCGGCCTCGGTCAGCACCTTGGCGGCGGTCGCACCGCCGGCGCCGGCGCCGACGATCACGACGTCGACGGGCTCGGGGTTCTTGAGGGTGGTCATTGTCTGTCCTTCCGTGTGAACGTTCTGGTCCGGGATGCTTCGCTCAGGCGAGCACGCCGGCGCGACCCAGTCGCGCGATCGGCAGCAGCGCATCCCAGAGGGCGTCGGGGATCTCGAACTCGGCGAGCTCGACCGTCTGGGCGACCCGCTTGGGCTCGGACATCCCGACGATGGTGGAGGTGACCCGCGGGTCACGGAGCGAGAACTGCAGTGCGGCGGCGGCGAGCGGGACACCGTGCTCGGCGCAGAGGGCCTCCATCCGGCGCACGCGCTCCAGCACCTCGTCGGCGACGGGGGCGTAGCAGTAGGTGGGGACGGCGTCCGGGCCCTTCACGAGCATCCCGCCGCCGAACGGTGCCGCGTTCACGAAGGCCACCCCGCGCGCCTGGGCGTCGTCGAGCAGCGGCTCGGCCGACTGGTCGACGAGCGTGAACCGGTTGTGGCTGATGACCGCGTCGAACGCCTCGGTCGCGAGGTACTGCAGTTCGAGGTCGATCGGTCCGCCGGCGACACCGAGGTAGTCGATGACCCCCTGGTCGCGCAGGGCGATCAGTGCCTCGAGCGGGCCGCCGGGAGCGACGCCCTCCTCGAAGCTGATCTTCTCGGGGTCGTGCAGGTAGACCAGCGGGAGGGTGTCGAGGCCGAGCCGTTCGAGGCTCTCCTCGACCGACCGGCGCACCCGGTCGCCGGAGAAGTCGGTGGTCCCGGGAATCGGGTCGACCTTGGTGGCGACGACGACACCTTCCGGGACTCCCCCGTTCTCACGGATGGCCTGCCCGATGCGCTTCTCGCTCTCGCCGCCGCCGTACTCGTTGGAGGTGTCGATGAAGGAGAACGGTCCCTCGAAGACGCGCCGGATCGTCGCGACCGCCGTCTCGGTGTCCACTTCGTATCCGTACTGGGCGGGGAAGCTGCCGAGGGCGCTGGTTCCGACGCAGACGTCGGAGACGGTGAGGCTGGTGCGCCCGAATTGTTTGGTGGTCATGAGCTTCGCTTTCTCTCTCAAGGGGTGTGGGTGGTACGTATTCGTTCAGGAGGGCGGCGCGGTGCTCTGTCGGACGACGAGCGTCGGGTCGACCCGGGGAAGCGGGCCGGCCTGGCCACCCCGCATCAGGTGCAGGATGCGGTCGACCGCCAGACGCCCGACCTCCTCGAAGTCCAGGCGAACGGTGGTGAGCGCCGGCTGGTAGTACTGCGACTCGGGGACATCGTCGAAGCCGACGACGCTGACGTCCTCCGGCACGCGGAGGCCCGCGTCGGCGAGAGCTTTGACGACGCCGAGCGCCATCTGGTCGTTGGCGACGAAGACCGCCGTGATCTTCGGGTTGCGCGCGATCTCACATCCCGCGTCATACCCGGATCGGGTCGACCAGTCGCCGGAGATGACCCGGTTGGTGACGCGCCCCGCCGAGGCGAGGGTGCGCGCCCAGCCCCGGATCCGCGCCTCGCTGCCCAGCCATCCGGCTGGCCCCGCCACCTGCCAGACCGTCTCGTGGCCGAGGTCGAGGAGGTACTGCGTCGCGAGTTCTGCTCCGGCGACCTCGTCCGTCGCAACGCTCCGCGTCCCCTCCGGGGCACCGGGCTCGAAGACCACGAGCGGCACTCCTGCATCCAGCCCGGAGATCGCCTCGAGTGCCGCCTGCACGGGTGCCAGGACCACGATCCCGTCGACGGAGTCCTCCACCAGGTGGTCGAGGGCGGCTTTCATGGCGGCCCGGTCCACGTCGCCGAGGGTGACGAGGTTGGTCGCGTAGCCGGCCTTCCTGGCCTCGTCGGCGATGCCGCTCAGGGCGACGGACGGGCCGTACTGGGCCAGGCCGAAGCTGACGATCCCGATGTTCATCGTCCGGCCGTTCGCCAGGGCGCGTGCCGCGGGGTTGCGGCGGTAGCGGAGCTGGCGGATGGCCACCTCCACGCGATCCCGGATCTCCGGGGCCACGTTGGGGCTTCCGTTGACCACTCGCGAGACGGTCTGCTGGGAGACCCCGGCGAGACGCGCGACATCGATCATCCTGGCACCGCGAGTCGTCGACGGGTTCTCGTTGCTCGATGGTGCCGACACGTCGTCAGCTCGCAGCCCGGACGGTGCGGCGGCCGAAGTGCTTGCGGAAGAATCCGGAGATCCTCTGAACGCCGCCCGCACTGGACAGGAAGACCGCGACCACGATCACCGCGCCCTTGATGACGAGCTGGGGCTCCGAGGAGATGCCCACCAGGTTCATCACGTTGATGATCGTCGCGAGGACGAACACACCGATGACCGCGCTGATCGGGTCGCCCTTGCCGCCCATCAGGGAGGCGCCGCCGACCACGACGGCCGCGATCGCATCCAGCTCGTAGCCGACACCGATGAGGGAGCTCCCCTGACGCAGCTGGGCAGCGGCGATGAGGCCGGCCAGACCGGCCAGCAGTCCGGACATCGTGTACGTGATGATCAGGTTGCGCGCCACCGGGAGACCCGACAGACGGGCGGCCTCCGGATTGCCGCCGATCGCGTAGAGCGAGCGGCCGAAGGTGGTGAACTTCGCCACGAGTGCGGCGACGATCATCACGACCAGGAAGATCATGACCGGGTTCTGCAGCCCGAGGCTCGTGCCGCGGGCGAACAGGTCGATGAAGGTCTGATCCGTGATCTGGATGAGGCTGGTCGACTGGATGATGTAACTGAAGCCTTTGACGGCGCTCATCATGGCGAGCGTCGCGATGAACGGCGGGATGCGCAGCCACACGACGAGCAGGCCGTTGATCAGCCCGGCGATCCCGCAGCAGAACAGGGTGAAGGCCACCGAGAGCCCGGTCGCCATCCCTGCCTGCAGGGTCAGCGCGACGATGACGGTAGACATGGCCAGGATGGAGCCGACCGACAGGTCGATGCCGCCGGTGAGGATCACGAAGAACTGGCCGACCGCGAGCACCGCCACGATGGACGCCGCCGCGATCACGTTCTCCGCGTTCCTCAGCGTGAGGAAGTCGCCGGAGACGTAGTAGCCGATCACGATGATCACGACGAGCACCAGCAGGAGGTAGGTCTTCGGCAGGAGGCGCTTGAGGACGCTGCTCCACGCCGAGCGGGAGCGCGTGTCCGAGGACTCGCCGGTGGACTTCACCGGCTCTTGGAGGGTGTTGTTCGACATTGTCTTTCCCGTCATTGGGTTTCTCGTCAGGGGTCTTTTTCTGGATTCGGTGCCGCTCAGGCGAGCAGCTGGAGGATCCGCTGGCCCTGCGGATCGATCTCGTCGTGATCGAACTCGGCCACGACGCGGCCGCGCGCCATCACGAGGACGCGGTCGCACATCATCGCCTCCGAGATCTCGGAGCTCGCGATGATCACGGTTCCGCCCGACCGGGCGAAGTCGCGGATCAGCTCGTACATGTCCTCCTTGGCGCCGACGTCGACACCGCGGGTCGGCTCGTCGCAGATGAGGAGACGGGAGGAGCGCACGAGCCACCGGGCGAGGATGCCCTTCTGCTGCGTCCCGCCGCTCAGGGTCTTCATCGGCTGGTTGACGCCGGAGACCTTCATCCCGAGCTTCGTCACCATGTCCTGCGCCGCGCGCTTCTCGCGCTTGCCGTCGATGACGGAGAGCCGGCTGAACATCGGCATGCTCGCGAGCGTGATGTTGCCGGCGACGCCCATCTCCGGGATGAAGCCCTGGGCCTTGCGGTCCTGCGGCAGCAAGCCGATGCCGCGGCGGATGGCGTCGCGCGGCGAAGCGAAGTCGACCGGCTTGTCGTCCATCAGGAGCGCACCGTCCGTCTTCCTGCGGGCGCCGGCGAGCAGGCTCGCGAGCTCCGACTGGCCCGAGCCGATGAGACCGGCGATGCCGAGCACCTCGCCCTGGTACAGGTCGAAGTCGATATCCGAGACCCGTTCGTCCTCACCGAGGCCGCGTGCGGACATCAGGACGGTGTCGGTGCGGCCGGCGCCGAGCCGGGGGCTGCGCTCGCCACGCAGGGCGGCGTCGGCGATCGATCCTTCGAGGCTCTTCCCGACCATGGCCGTCACCACATCCGCGGGCTTGGTCTCCGCCGTGCTGAGGTTCGCGGCCGTGACGCCGTCGCGCAGGACGGTGACGGCGTCGCACAGGTTGTAGAGCTCATCCATGCGGTGAGAGATGTACAGGAGGGTGACGCCCTCGGCGGCGAGGCGGCGCAGCACCGTGAACAGGCGCTCGACATCGGGCAGCGGGAGGGTCGAGGTCGGCTCGTCGAGGAGCAGCACCCGCGCATCCTTGTGGAGCGCTTTGGCCAGCTCGACGGCCTGCTGCTCCGCGACGGAGAAGCTCGAGACGGGCTGACGGACATCGAGGTCGAAGCCGACCCGCGCCAGCGCCTCGCGCGCCTTCGCCTGCATCGTGTTCCAGTCGACGACCGCGCCTTTGGTGGGCAGTGTGCCGAGGAAGATGTTCTCCGCCACCGAGAGCGACGGCACCAGGCTCAGCTCCTGGTAGATGGTGTGGATGCCGGCGGCCTGCGCATCCGTCGGCTCCCGGAACCGCATGACCTCGCCGCCGAGGCGGATGGTTCCGCCGTCGGGCGTCTCGGCACCGGAGAGGATCTTGACGAGCGTCGACTTGCCGGCGCCGTTCTGACCCGCCAGGGCGTGGATGCTTCCCCGCTTGACCGAGAAGCTGACCCCCTTGAGGGCCTGGACTCCGAGGTATCCCTTGGTGATGCCCTCGAGCTGGAGCTCGTCCATGTTTCCTCTGCACTTCCTTGTGACGTGTGTTCTTCGAAGACCTGGTCGCTGCGCCCGAACCGATGACATCGGGCGCAGCGACTCCTGGAGGCGCTGCTTCGCGCCTAGTCGTTCGCCCGCACGTAGGTGTCGGCGGGCTTGTAGTACTGCTTGGCGTTCTCCGGCGTGACCACGGTGGTCTTGATGAAGACCTCCTTCTTGGGGCACGCGGACTTGTCGTTGTTGTAGGCGGCGACGGCCATCTTCACCGCGGCGACCCCCTGGTCCCAGGGCTGGTTGGAGGCGGTGGCCTGCAGCGGACCGGTCGGGTTGTCGACCATCTCCTTGACGACGTTCATTCCGCCGTCGTACCCGGCGACGATGACGCCGTCGCCCCAGATGCCTGCCTGCTGGAGACCCTGCTCGATGCCGCCCTCCATCACGTCGCTCATGCTGTAGACGATCTTGAGGTCGGGGTTCGCCGTCGCGACATCGCGGATGGGCGCGAGAGCCTTGTCCGGCTTCCACTCGCCGTACTTCGTCTCGAGCTTCTTCGTCGTGATTCCGGGGTGGTCCTTCATGACCTTCTCGTAACCCTTCATGAACCCGTTGAAGCGCAGGTCGCTGAGGACATCGCCCGGGAAGCCGCCGATGCCGACGATCTTGATCTCGCCGGTCTCGCCGAACTTCTCAAGCGCCTTCTTCGCAGCGACCTCGCCGGCAAGGGAGCCGGTGTAGCCCTGGTCCTCGGCGACGTAGCAGTACATGTCCTTGACCAGCGAGGGGTCGAGGTTGGAGTTGACGGTCACCAGGGGGACGTCCGCGTTCTGCAGCGCGGCAACGGACGCGCCGACGCCGATCGGGTCGTTCGGGTTCATGATCACCACGTCGACGTTCTTGGTGATGAGGGTCTGCACGTCGGCGTTCTGGCGGACCGTGTCGCCGTTCGCGTCGAGGAGCTGGATGGTCGCGCCCAGCTTCTTCGCCTCGGCCTGGCCGCCTTCGACGAGGGTCTTCCACCAGTCGCTGCCGCTGATGCCGCGCTGGCTCCAGCCGATGACGAGGCCTTTGCCCGTCTTCTTGTCGGTGTCGCTCGCGGCGGCTCCGTCGGTTCCGCCGCGTGCGCATCCGGTGAAGAGGAGCGCTGTGGCCGCGGCGATTCCTGCGACTTTGAGGATGGACCGGGTTCGGGTGCTGATCATTTTTCCACTTCCTTGTGAGGTGATCGGGGCGAGGTAGAGCTGGGGGTGTTCGCGCGCCGGGCGGCGCCACGTGGGGGGGCGTGGAGCGAATGGTGCGTGGTGCAGGTGGTGCGGGCGGCAGCATCCCGGACCAAGGGGATGGACTTGTCCGGGATGCCGCCGCCGTCGGTCGCTCAGTCGAGCGGGGTGAAGACCCCGCGCTCCTCGAGCAGCTTGATGTTGCGGGCGCGCGTCTCGCGCTCGCGGGCCAGCCAGCCTTCCGACGGAGGAGCGTCGAGGTACTGGTTCTTGGGGTAGATCGGCTTCTCGTAGATCGCCGCGTACTGCTCGGTGCGCAGATCCTTGAAGCCGTTGAACACGCCGTTCGACTGACGGTCGCGTCGCAGGGCGTCGATGTCGATCGTCGTGCTGACGAAGGTGTCGCCGGCGGTCACGCCGGGCGTCTCGGTGATGATCTTGCCGCGCTGGTTGACGATCATCGACCGGCCGCCGAAGAGGTCGTTGATGACGCCGTCCGGACCGAGCTCCGGGCCGAGGTTCGGTGCGACGACGATCGCGTTGTTGAACAGCGCATGCGCCTTGTTCTGCACCTCCCACATGCCCTGCGAGGTCTGCGGCTCGATGAGGGTGGCGCGGATGATGATCTCGGCGCCGTTCATGGCGAGCCCCCGGGCGATCTCGGGGTACGCGCCCTCGTGGCAGATCACGTAGCCGATGTTGCCGATGTCGGGCGTCTTCGCGACGGGGTAGATGGCGTCCATCACGTTGCCATCACCCTTCTTCTGGATCCACTCGTCCCACAGATCGTGCGGGTTGGTGGTTCCGAGGGTGCCGCCCTCGAAGCCGTCACTGGTCGCCTTCGCGCGGCGGTAGATGACGTCGCCATTCGGGTCGATCATGAACGCGCAGTTGAAGTAGCGGTCCGGGAAGTCGTCGTCGGCGACGAGGTACAGCTCGCCGGCGATGTAGGTGTTCAGTTCGCGCGCGGCCTTGCCGAGCTCGTCGGTCTCCGGACCGGGGATAGTGCGGGCGAACTTCTTCTCCGCCTCGCGGTTGCCTGCGGTGAATGCCATGTGCATTCCCTGGATCGCCATCTCGGGGATGACGACGAGCTTCACCGGGTAGCCCTCGGTCGCAGCAACGCCGACCGCCGTCTTCATGAACGAGATGATGCGCTTGGTGTTCTTCAGCGCGTCTTCCGGCTCGACGATCGGGATCTGCAGCGGCGAGAGCGCTACGACTGTGTACGGCTCAGTCACGTCCAACTCCTTTGTTGATTGGGGTTCGTGTCGGCCATGTTAGCGCACTATCGAACGCTGTCAAATGCGACTTTCGCGCCTCTGCGCACTCCGATTACGCTGGGCGTCTAGTCACGCAGCGCTGGTGTCGTGCAGTAAAAATGCAGTTGAGAGGTGCTTTACAGACAGCTCGTTTGAACCGCCATCCACCCCCGAGTCGGACACGCCTCATCCAATGCTTGAAAGTGAGCGCACTCACGCGCCGGTAGATCAGCTGACAAGGGCGGCGATCGCCATCGCGATCGAGAGCACTCCGAGAACGACCGCGATGCTCAGAGCGACGCGATGGGCCGCCGCCCAGGTCAGCACCGCCCGCCGAGGAGGTGCGGACGGAACGTCGCTCAGCTCCGCGGCCTTCGGCTCGACGCGCTTGGTCTTCACGAACTCGACGAGTCCGCAGCGTTTGCAGGTCGAGATGTACTGGTGGACGGCGAGTCCGACGCCGTAGTACGGGTTGACGACGATCCGCGTGCGGGCGCCGCAGCGGGAGCACCACCTCGGCCGTCCGCGAAGGTCGGACTCATCCATGGAGGACGACCGTCGCGGTTCGGCGCGCGCCACTTATCCGCACGGGTACCGCCTTCGGGGTCATCGGTCGCCGGGAGGGACCGGGACTGTTTCGAGGACACAGTGGCCCTCCCCACCCGAAGGGGAGGGCCACCGTGCGTCGTCGGGCCGGGGGCGCCGCGACGGTTTTGACGCTATGCGCACGTGCGGCGAACCCGATATCCGGCGAACGCGGGCGAGCATCCGATCTGCGCACGCAGCGCGCTCCGACCCTCAGAACCGACACATAGAATCCCGGCATGCGATCGGAGGTGGTGGAGATGTTCGCGACCCGTCGTGTCGCGTCGTCCCGAGGGGTCGAGGAGGCTCGGGAGGCGCTGAGCGACGTCTTCCTGCCCATCGACTTCCCGTCGGCGCGGGCCTCGGACCCGATGGCGATGGACCTCAACGCACTGCAGGTCGGCGAGGTCACGTGCGGGTACATGCGGTTCCGGGATGCGGTCCGCATCCAGACGGCGGAGGCGCAGAACTTCCACGTCGACATCCCCACGGTGGGTCGCGCGATGATGCGTGCGGGTCTGGGGACACCGGTCTACGGGACGCAGCAGGCGGCGGGTGTCTTCATGCCCGGTCGACCGGTCGAGCTGGACTGCGACGACCACTTCGCCCAGCTCTCCCTGATGTTCCCCCGGGAGTCTCTGCAACTCGAGCTGGCCGCCCTGCTCGGCGAGCAGCTCCCGCGCCCCCTCGAGTTCAGCGCCGAACTCGACCTGGCGACCCCCGGAGGGCAGATGGTGCTCCACTCCCTCCAGCTCATCGACGACGCTTCGCGACGGGATGACGGCGGCCCATTGGCGTATCCACTGGTCACGCAGCGGTTGGAGCAGGTGTTGATGCACAGCCTGCTGTTCTCCCAGCCGCACAACTATTCCTCCACGCTCGTCGGCCCCGCTCCCGCGAGCGGAACGACTCCCGTGTCCCGGGCCGTGGAGGCGATGCGCAGTAGCCCCGCGCATCCCTGGACCGTCGGCGAGCTCGCCGCGGAGGTGTCCGTCAGCGTGCGCAGCCTGCAGGAGGGATTCCGCCGGTCGCTCGACACCACACCGATGGCGTACCTCCGGTGCCTCCGGCTCCAGCGGGTTCACGACGACCTGGAGTCAGCGGAGCCGGGCAGCACGCGGGTCACGGAGGTGGCGGCCCGCTGGGGGTTCGTCCACCTCGGCAGGTTCGCGGCCGCCTACCAGCGGGAGTTCGGCGAACGCCCCTCCGACACCGTGCGTTCGCAGGGCAGGCGGGCCGGCTGACGCTCTCATTGCACTCTCAGTAAAAGAGTGCAAACTTGCACCTCGTGACCGAGAGTGCACTTTCAACCCGAGACCGCCGCAAGGCCGAGACCGCGCGCGGCCTCAAGGATGCCGCGCGTCGACTCACCATCGAGCGCGGCCTCCACGGCTACACGATCGAGGAGCTGTGCGACGAGGTCGGCGTCTCGCGCCGCACCTTCTTCAACTACTTCGCCTCGAAGGAGAACGCCGTGATCGGCGTCCCGGTCGACGCCGACGAGTCCGGCGCCGCCGAGCGGTTCGCCGCATCCGGCGCACGCGGGATCCCGGCCCTGGTCGACGATCTCGTCGCCCTGCACCTCGACCGCTGGTCGTTCGGGGGCATCACCGCGGACGAGGTCGCCCAGCTCATCCAGGCCTTCGAGCGCGAGCCGCGTCTGGTCGGCCACCTGCTCGCCGTCGCCGGCGCCGCCGAGCGAGACGACATCGAACTCGTCGAGCGACGCGAGGGCCTCCCCGCAGGCGACCTCCGCGCCGCCGCGGCGGTGCAGCTCGTCGGCGGTGTGCTCCGCGCCGGCATCGAGGAGTTCTTCCGTCCGGACACGACGGACGATCTCCCCACCATCGTCCGCCGCCGCATCCGCGTGGTGCGCGAACTCTTCGTCTGACCCCTTCACCCACACCCGAACGGACACCATGACCACGGCCATCGCCCCCGCGCCGATGCTGCTCACCAAGCGCCGCATCTGGATCATCTTCAGCGCCCTCATCGCCGGGATGCTGCTCTCGAGCCTCGATCAGACCATCGTCTCGACCGCCATGCCGACCATCGTCGGCGACCTCGGCGGCGTCTCGCACCAGGTCTGGATCACCACCGCCTACCTGCTCGCCACGACGATCGTGATGCCCGTCTACGGGAAGCTCGGCGACGTGTTCGGCCGGCGGTGGCTGTTCATCATCGCGATCGCCGTCTTCACCGCGGCATCCATCGGCTGCGCATTCGCGGGCGACTTCTGGACCTTCGTGGTGTTCCGCGCGATGCAGGGTCTCGGCGGTGGCGGCCTCATGATCCTGTCGCAGGCGATCATCGCCGACATCGTGCCGGCCAACGAGCGCGGCAAATACCTCGGACCGCTCGGCGGCATCTTCGGCCTCTCCGCCGTCGGCGGTCCGCTGCTCGGCGGCTTCTTCGTCGACCACCTGACCTGGCAGTGGGCGTTCTACATCAACATCCCGGTCGGCATCGCGGCCCTGGTGATCGCCCTGTTCGCCCTGCGCCTGCCGAACAAGAAGGCGACCCAGCCGGTCGACCTCCTCGGCATCCTGCTCCTCTCCATCGCCACCACCTGCCTGATCTTCTTCACCGACTTCGGCGGCGACAAGGACCACGGCTGGAGCTCGCTGGGCACCTGGGCCTGGGGCATCGGCCTGCTCGCCGCCGCGGTGCTCTTCGTGGTGGTCGAAGCGCGGGCGAAGGACCCGATCATCCCGCTGTCCCTCTTCCGCAACCCGATCTTCCTGAACGCGACCGCGATCGGCCTCGCACTCGGGATCGGGATGTTCGCAGCCATCGGCTTCGTGCCGACTTTCCTGCAGATGTCGTCGGGCACGTCCGCCGCGGCTTCCGGTCTCCTGCTGCTGCCGATGATGGTCGGGCTGATCGGCACGTCCATCCTGTCGGGCATCGCGATCACCCGGACGGGGAAGTACAAGCTGTTCCCCATCCTCGGGACGATCCTCACCGGCATCGCGATGGTCTGCATGACGACGCTGTCGGCGTCGACGCCGATCTGGCTGATCTGCGTCTTCCTGTTCGTCTTCGGCGCCGGCCTCGGACTGATCATGCAGGTCGTCGTGCTCGTCGTGCAGAACGCGGTCCCCGCGGCGCAGATCGGGGTGGCGACCTCGACGAACAACTACTTCCGGGAGGTCGGTGCCGCACTCGGTACCGCGGTGTTCGGAACCCTGTTCACCACGCGACTGACCGAGAACCTCACCAGCGTCTTCACGAAGGCCGGCGCCTCCCCCGCCGACGCCGCGGGTGCCACCGCGACGCTGAGCCCGGAGGCCCTCAACAAGCTCCCGGACGCACTGCACACCGGCGTGGTGAACGCCTACGCGGACGCCCTGGCACCGGTGTTCTGGTACCTCCTGCCCTTCATCGTCGTCGCCTTCCTGCTCGCCCTCTTCCTCAAGCAGATCCCGCTCTCGGACCAGGCCGGCCTCGTCGCGCGGGGCGAAGCGATCGGCGGAGAGGAAGCGGAGCGGCTGGAGGCGGAACAGCGGGCGGCCGCCGAGGGCGCCGCCTCAGGGGCGGCGCCCAGGCCGTAGCTCTTATCTAGCGAAGGCGAGCTGGTCAGCCCTGCTCGATGTCCGAGAAGAGTCCCGTGAACGGCGTCCCCGTTGCGACCAGGCGCTGGAAGAACTCGCCCGCGATCGGTGTGGAGACCGCAGCGGACGCGTCCTCGTAGCTGTCGAAGTACAGATCGAGCGTGCGGTGCGCGGGGGTGGGCGTGCCGTCCTCCTTGGGCCAGACCTTTGCGGCCTCCACTCGGAGAAGGCCAGGGAGGCGGCGGGCGAGCGCCTCGGCCTCGGTGTAGTCGCGCTCGAACGCGGCTGCGTCGGCGGGGTTGTCGATGATGAGGGTGATCTTGGTGGGCATGGTGTCCTTCTTTCGTTATCGGTCGCTCGTGACGAGCTGTTCGGTGGATCGGTGTGTGCGGTTGCGGGTGTCGCTGCCCGCCGTCTCGAGCAGGCGCAGCCAGAGCTCGCTCATCGTCGGGTAGGCGGGTACGGCGTGCCAGAGCCGCTCGATCGGGACGGCCGCCGCGATGGCGATCGTGGCCGCGTGCAGCAGCTCGGCGGTGTCCGGACCGACGGCGGTGAAGCCGACGATCGTTCCGGAATCCTCGTCGATCAGCATGCTCGCCCGCCCGGTGTATCCGTCCGCGTGGAGAGCGGCACCCGCGACGGCGCCGAGGTCGTACTCGACCGGGCGCACTCGCAGGCCCGCCGCGGTCGCGCTCGCCAGGGTGTGGCCGACGGACGCGATCTCAGGATGTGTGAAGACGACCTGGGGCACCGCGTGGCGGTCAGCCGTTGCGGCATGCCGGCCCCACGGAGCGTCGTCGACCTCGGCGCCGAGTGCGCGGGCGACGATCACGTCACCGGTGGCACGGGCCTGGTACTTGCCCTGGTGGGTGAGGAGGGCGCGACCATTGACGTCGCCGGTGGCGTACAACCCTCCGTTCGCGATGGGGATGCCGTCGCCGTCAACCACGCGGAGCGTCTCGTCGACGGAGAGCCAGCTCCCGGGTTCGAGCCCGACGGTCTCCAGGCCGATGTCGCTGGTATTGGGCCGGCGGCCGGTGGCGACCAGCACCTCGTCGGCTCGTACCGTCTCACCGTCCCTCAAGCGGATGCGGATCGTTCCGTCGGTCTCCCGGGCGACCTCCGTCGGCTCTGCCCCGAGGAGGAGCCGCACGCCGTCGGCCGAAAGGGAGGCTGCCACCTGGTCGCGGGCGAACGGCTCGACACGGGGAAGGAGGCCGTCGCGGGCGATCAGCGTCACCGCCGTGCCGAGCGAACTATAGGCCGTGGCCATCTCGCTGCCGACCACGCCTCCGCCGATGATCGCGAGGCGCTCGGGGAGGCGTTCGGCCGAGACGGCCTCCCGGCTCGTCCAGGGCTTCGACTCGGCTAGACCGGGGATGGGCGGAAGGGCTGCGCTGGTGCCTGTCGCGACGACCACTGCGTGCCTCGCCACCAGAACCGTGGCGCTCCCGTCGGACGCGGTCACCTCGACGGTGCGCGGACCGAGGAGGCGCCCGTGGCCGCGCACGAGTGCGATGCCGGCACCCTCGAGCCACTCGACCTGACCATCGTCGTGCCAGTGCGACGCGAACCGATCCCGGCGCTGGAGTACCGCGGCCGTGTCGAGCTCCCCCGTGATCGCCGACGCGGCGCCCGGTAGGCTCCGGGCCGCGCGAAGGGCGGCCGCGTCGCGCAGCAGGGCCTTCGTCGGCATGCAGGCCCAGTACGAGCACTCGCCGCCGACCAGCTCCGCCTCCACGATCACGACGGAGAGACCGCCCTGCACCGCGCGGTCGGCGACGTTCTCCCCCACCGGGCCGGCGCCGATGACGATGACGTCGTACTCCGCCCCGCTCATCGGTCGTTCGCCTTGGCGGTCCGGCTGAGGCGGATGGCCGACACCAGGAAGAAGATGCCACCAAGCGTCGCGTAGCCGGCTAGGCCCACCAGGGAGGCCGAAGCTCCGGAGGACTGCAGCGCGAAGGCCGCCCCTGCCAGCACCGAGATCCCGCCACTGAGGATCATCGGCCACTGACCTCCGAGAGAGCGCCGCGAGATCCCGACGATGAGCTGCACCAGGCCGGCCGTGATCGCCCACAGACCCCAGACCAGCAGCACGGCGGCACGGCCGGACGTCACGGCGAAGGCCAGACCGATGGCCGCGAGGAGGCTCAACCCCATGTTCACGTACAGGAGGGCAGCCGATCGGGTCCCCCGCGAGGCGCGGTGATCGATGACCGCGGCAACAGCGTCGAACACCGGGTAGAGCACGAGGAGCGTGGCGCTCAGCGGCGTGATGGTCGCCGCCGTCACGCCGACGATGATGGCCCAGACGATCGCGAAGCCGAATCGGACGAAGTAGAGGGTGCGCAGGGACGAGGCGATGGCCGCTGGACGCGCCTCGGATGTGGTGGTTGTCATGCCGTTCCGTTCTCTCGTAAGTCGATGTAGAATGACTAGTAACTCTACATGCGTCACCCTAGTCACAAACGAGCGGTGTTCGCAAGCGACCCGGAAAAGAGCCACCTATGATCGAGAACGTGAAGACGTCGATGCGCGAGCTGTTGGTCGGCGCCGCGACGGAGCTGTTCTACGCCGAAGGCCTGCGCGCGGTCAGCGTGGACAAGGTGATCGAACGCGCCGGCACCACCAAGGTGACCTTCTACCGCCACTTCAAGAGCAAGGACGACCTGGTCGTCGCACACCTCGAGCTGCGCGCACAGCAGGAGCGCGACGGGATCCTGGGGGCGATCGCAGCTGCGGACGGCGACCCCGACCGGGTGTTCCAGCTCATCGCCGCCCAGCTCGGGGAGTTCTCCTGCCTGCAGGGATTCCGCGGCTGTCCCTTCATCAACGCCGCTGCCGAGTACCCCGACCCGGAGAGCTCCGTCCGCCAGACGGTGGACGCTCACCGCGCGTGGTGCAAAAACACGTTCCGCGAGATCGTCGAGCCTCTCGGGCTCGCGGATCCGCGCGGCGTCGCCGACGATCTCATGCTCATCCGTGACGGCGCGATGGTCGCCGGCTACCTCGACCCGGCCGAGGAGCTCGAGGCGTCCTTCCTGCGGAGCGCGAGGGCGTTGACGCGCTCCCACTGAGCGCGGCGGATGCCGGCGAAGCGCGATGCTTTTCGGACATGACGCGACACTACTCACTCGCCCGAATCCGCGTACGGTGACCGGCAACCACAGAGCAGAACGGATCGACGAGGAGGACATCATGGGCATCGACGACAAGGTCGACGCGAAGGGCGACAAGCTGAAGGGCAAGGTCGACGAGGTCATCGGCAAGGTCACCGACGACGAGTCTCGCGTGGTGAAAGGCAAGATGGAGCAGGCGGAGGGGAGCGTGAAGGACACGGTCGCCGACGTGAAAGCCCACCTGAAGGACAGCGCCGATAAGTCGGACGACGATCGTCGGGACGACGCGGACACGCTCTAGGGCGGCGATTCGACCCCGCGCCCGGATCAGCTGGACCGCAGCAACCGAGCCAGCGCCAGCCCGGCCGCTGACACCAGCGGAGCCGAGGCGATCACCAGTGCGACCGGATTCGGGCAGAACGTCGGACCGTGGGGCCCGCCGATGTAGGCGCCGATCGGTATCGCGTAGCCGCCTCCACCGCCGCCGCTGCCCTCGCCTCGCATGGCGCTGTTGGGATCGTCACCGGACCCCTCCCCGCCTCCGAAGCCGAAGAAGACGATCGCGACGGGAAGGATGTCGTGTCCGTCGAGCGTGGTCTTCTCGCCGTAGGCGAGCCGCGCGCCCCAGGCGGGCACGGAGTCAGCCAATCTCTCGATGAGGTTCGTCATGGCTTGACGGTACGCGCGTCGATCGGCCGCGACCAGAGGCAATGCCTGTGACGTCGCCCTCCTACAATCGTTGTAGCGTCGCGTGCCGGTGGCAGTCTGTGCCAGGCATGGAGGCGTCGGACCCAAGGACTGTCGATGATTTCATCACTCCTTTCCCTCTCGCGTGACTGACCGCGAGACGACCAGGCTCATCGTCTGGAGCAGCGAACTACGACGCGTTCACCGACGCCTCCGCGACGCCGTGCGCGTCACGCAGGAGGCGCTCAGAAGTGGCGGCGACGTCGAGCACGTCGGCCGCGACCTGCTCCTGTACTGCCACGGGTTCTGCGCTGCACTCGACGGCCACCACCGAGGCGAAGACCGGGCCCTCTTCCCTGCGATCGAGGAAGCCCACCCGGATCTGGCTCCCGTGCTTCGCGCGCTCGAACAGGACCACTCGATGATCTCGCATCTCCTGACGGAGCTACGGGCAGCGCTCGACCACGCGGTCTCCACCGATGACCTCGACCGCCACCTGGCCGGCATCACCGCGATCATGGAAAGCCACTTCCGTTATGAGGAACAGCAACTCCTCACGGTCCTCGAAGGCCTCGAACTGGACGCTGCCGTGACCGACGTGCTCGGTCCTTTGTGACCGGCACGAAAAAACCCCCGGATCCCTTGTAAACACCGGGATCGCGGGGGTTTTCTATGGCGGTACCGGTGGGATTTGAACCCACGGTGGGCTTTCACCCACACAACTTTTCGAGAGTTGCACCTTCGGCCGCTCGGACACGGTACCGCGGACTATCGTACGCGATTCCCGCGGTCGTCTCCAATCGGGCGGAGTGGGCATCGCGGGGTCGTTGGTCCGGGGTACTGTTCCGTCCATGAAAGCTCTCCGTCGCATCCTCGCGGCCGCGGCCGGACTGGTGGCCGGGGCCGTTCTCACCGCCGTGGGGTGGCAGCGCGTCCAGGCGAAGCGTGCCGCCGTCGCCGAGGGGCGGGTACGGCTCAACGAGATGCTGCCCATCCACTCGAAGTGGTGGCGGGATGCCGCGAAAGACCCGGGCGAGCTGCTCTACGTGGCCATCGGCGACAGTGCCGCCCAGGGGATCGGCGCCTCCGCACCGAAGAACAGCTACGTCGGTGTGATCGCCGACCACCTGCGTGCCGTCACGGGTCGGTCTGTGCGGATCGTCAACCTCTCGGTCTCCGGCGCGACGGTCGCCCTGGCCGTTGCCGACCAGCTGCCGCGCTTCGCGAGCCTCGAGCCCGACATCGTCACGGTGTCGATCGGCGCCAACGACATCGCGGCATTCGATCCGGATCGGTTCCGCGAGGGGATGCGCGCAGTGTTCGCCGCGCTGCCGCCGCACGCGATCGTGGCCGACCTGCCCTACTTCTACCTGCCATGGAACGAACGGCTCGTCGCCGAGGGCAACCGCATCCTGCGCGAGGAGGCCACCGCCCGAGGACTCACGGTGGTTCCCCTCCACGCGACCATGCGTCGGCAGGGGTTGCGTGGAGCGTTCACCCAGTTCGCCGAAGATCTCTTCCATCCCAACGACCACGGCTACCGCGTGTGGGCGTCCGCGTTCCTCCCGGCGGTCACCGCCCGCGCCCGCGAGTTGTACCCGCGCCACGGCGAGACCGAGCAGCAGGAAGCCCTCAGCGCCTGACCTCCGGCACGCCGCAGCTCAGTGCGTCACGTGTGCGGGGGCGACGTGCGAGAGGATGCGTCCCCATGTCGGGACGATGGCCAGATGCCCGGCGCCCGGCACCATCTCCATGCGCGCATCGGGCAGCGACCGCTGGTACCAGGCCGCATGCGCGTGGCCGGTCAGCGCATCCGCCTGGCCGGCGATCACGAGCGTCTTCGCGGTGACGTCCGCGAGGTCGAAGCCCCAGGGACGGGCGGTGTAGCTCAGGATGTCGCCGGCGACGCCGCGCGGACCCTGGGTGTACGCGTCGATCAGCATCCTGCCCAGCCGGTCGCGAACTCCCGGGCGCGCCAGCGCCTGCTCGTCCACGGCGCCGATGCCGAGCGCGTCCAGCGGCACGTCCGCCGGCTCGGTGGCCGCTGCGACGGCGTCGGCCTGAGGCTGGAGCATGGCGGACAGGCGGCTCATCGCCTCGTCGGGCGTGAGTGTGGCGAGCTGATCGGACATCTGCTGCAGCTTCGGGTCGATCCAGGGAACTGCTTCATTCGGAGCGGGCGTCCCGACGATCGCGACCCGGTCGACGAGCTGGGGATGGCGCGCCGCGAACGCGAGCGCGACCCGGCCGCCGGCCGACCAGCCGACAACCCCGACCGTGCGCGGGCGGGTGACGCCGATCACCGACTCGGCGACGACGACGGAGCGCACATACTCGGCGATGTCGTCGGCGGCCTGGACGATGCTGGGCCAGCTCCCGAACGGCCACGGATCGCTGGAGCCGTAACCGGGCCTGTCGAGCGCGACGATGTGCGCGCGGCGCTCGGCCGACGCGTCCGGATCCGGATCGAACACGGACGACCCCGGGGCGGGGTGGCAGAAGATCACGAGCCGCTCGGCGTCGGAGTCGCCGAAGCCGGTCAGCCCGAGCACACGGCCGGAGCGGAGGGAGAACGTACGATCAGCCATGCGGCCCATTGTGCACGCCTGCACCGACACGCAGAAGGGGCGATGGACGGTCGGCTCGGCCCGACGGATGTGCTCACACCCGCCCCGACCTCCGACTTGTCCACGGCCTCCGCGATCCTCCCTCCGATGACGGTGGCTCACCGTAGTGTTGACCCCGATCGAGGAGGTGCCGTGCCGAAGGCGTCTGTCAACTACCGCTGCTCCGACTGCGGGTGGACCACAGCCAAGTGGGTGGGCCGCTGCCCGGAGTGCCAGGCGTGGGGCACGATGGCCGAGACCGCCCAGGCGACCGGGGTACTCCGCGCCGTGAAGCCCGTGACCATCGCCGCCGGCCGCGAAGCGCGGGCGATCACCGACATCGCGCCCGGCGACGGCGCGAACCGCCGGCCGAGCGGCATCGGGGAGTTCGATCGCGTGCTCGGCGGCGGCATCGTCCCCGGGGCGGCCATCCTGCTCAGCGGCGAGCCCGGCGTCGGCAAGTCCACCCTGCTGCTCGAGGTCGCCTCCCGCGCCGCGCGAGCCCGCAACCGTGTGCTGTACGTCAGCGCCGAGGAGTCGGTGAGCCAGGTGCGGATGCGAGCCGAGCGCACCGGGGCCGTCCACGACGAGCTCTACCTCGCGTCCGAGACCGATCTGTCCACGATCGTGGCGCAGATCGACGCCGTCGACCCCACACTCGTGATCGTCGACTCGGTCCAGACCGTGTCGAGCAGCTCGGCCGAAGGCATCGCGGGTGGGCCAAGCCAGGTGCGCGAGGTCGCCAGCGCGCTGATCCGCATCGCGAAAGAGCGAGATCTCCCCATCCTCATCGTCGGTCACGTGACGAAAGACGGCTCGATCGCCGGTCCGCGCTTGCTCGAGCACCTGGTAGATGTGGTCTGCCAGTTCGAGGGCGACCGTCAGACGGCGCTCCGCTTCATCCGCGCGCTCAAGAACCGCTTCGGGCCCACCGACGAGGTCGGCTGCTTCGAGATGGCCGGCGACGGCATCGCGGAGGTCACCGATCCCAGCGGCCTCTTCCTCAGCCGGAACACGACCCCGGTCTCCGGCACCTGCGTCACCGTCGCGATGGAAGGGCGCAGACCGCTCCCCGTCGAGGTCCAGGCGCTCGTCGTCGGCACCACGGCGCCCAACCCGCGCCGGGTCACCAACGGGGTGGATGCGTCCCGCGTCGCCATGCTCCTGGCCGTCCTCGAGCGCCGCGCCGGCATCCGGCTGGGCGACAAAGACGTCTACGTGTCCACGGTCGGAGGGGTCCGCCTGACCGAGCCGGGCGCCGACCTGGCCATCGCGCTCGCCATCGCCTCGGCGGCGACCGAACGCGCGATCCCCCACACGCTCGCAGCCTTCGGCGAGATCAGCCTGGCCGGCGAGATCCGACCGGTCGTGAGCGGCAAACAGCGCACGGCCGAGGCCGCACGCCTCGGCTTCACGACGCGCGTGGACGACCGCAGCGCCACCGTCCGCGAGGCGCTCCGCCTCGCGTTCATGGCCGCCAGCACCGATCGGGAGCGCGAACTCGACGCCGCGTTCTGACCGCCGGTCGAAAACACGCGCCGCCGAACGACGTCCTGGTGACGACATCCGTCATACGGAAGGAACGACCATGCCGCAGTACGCCATCCTCATCTACTCCGACCCGACCGCCGAGCACGACGCCGCCGAACTCGCCGAGCACGACGCCCACTCCGCCGACCTCATCCAGTCCGGTGCGCTCACGGCTGCCTACGCCCTCGCCCCGCACACCGCGGCGCGCGCCGTCCGAGGCGACGGCATCACCGACGGTCCCTACACCGAGAGCAAAGAGCTGATCGCCGGCATCGGCATCATCGACGCTCCCGACCTCGACGCCGCACTCGCCATCGCCCGCCGCAACCCGGCCACGCGACACGGATCAGGCGTCGAAGTGCGCGAGATCGAAGGCTCCTACATGCGCGAGGCCGACTCCACCGACTGAACGCCCCGACCTACTGCAGGATGAACTGCTTGGTCTCCGAGCTCTTGACGCCCGCGACGGTCGTCTCCAGGTGGTACGAGGCTCCGCCGGCAGGCACCTGCTCGCGGCTCGCCTGACAGGTCGACGGGTCAGAGCGCGTGCGGTCCCAGGTGATCGGTGCCTTCGATGAGATCGTCTTCGCCGGCTCCAGCAGCACCTCCGCATCCACCTTGTCGGTCTGGCAGTCCGTCGACTTCCAGTACACCTCCGAGCCGCTGGTGATCGTGAACACCTGCTGCGCCGTGCCGGCGTCGATCGTGCACGCCTTAGAACCCGTGTTGGTCAGCGCGACCGACAACTGCGGGAGCTCGCCCGCGGCATAGACGTCCTTGTCGGTCACGGCCTCCACCTTCACGTCGCCCGGCTTGCACGGCTGGCCGTCGGCCGTCGCACTGGAGGTCGGGATGCTCGTCGCCACCGCGGCCGGAGTCCCGGTGCTCCCCGGCGCGGGCTTCTTGTCCGCGGGCTCCCCGTTGGACGCGCCCGGGCGCACGACGATCAGGACGATGATGACGACGACGGCGATCACACCGAGGAGGACGATGAGCCTGCGGCGCCAGTAGACGCCGCTGGGCTGGGGGCCGACCGGGTTCTTGAACGTCGACATGCCCGCACTATAGCCAGGGCGCGACGGCGCGACGGGCAGGCGCGCCCGAGGTTCCGAGAGCGTTCAGCGAGCCCCGCCGACGCCGGATGCGGCGGCTCAGAGCCGCTTCAGCATCCGCGTGTTGCCGAGGGTGTTCGGCTTCACTCGCGCCAGGTCCAGGAACTCGGCGACGCCCTCGTCATTGGAGCGCACCAGCTCGGCATACAGCTGCGGGTCGACCGTCGACTCCCCCATGTCCTCGAACCCGTTGCGCCCGAAGAAGTCGACCTCGAACGTCAGGCAGAACAGCCGATCAAGGCCCAGCTCGCGCGCATCCGACTCCAGCCGCCTGAGCAGCGCCCTGCCGACGCCGCGGCCGAGCCATTCGTCGGCGACCGCGAGAGTGCGCACCTCCCCGAGGTCGCTCCACATCACGTGCAGTGCACCGCAACCGATCAGGCGGCCGTCGGCGTCCTCCGCCACCCGGAACTCCTGCACCGACTCGTAGAACGTGACGGTCTCCTTGCCGAGAAGGATGCGTCGCTGCACCAGCGGTTCCACCAGTTCCTGGATGCGCTTGACGTCGCCCGTCCGCGCCCGCCGGATGCTGAACCCTGGACCGTTCTCACCGCTCACCGTTCCACCCTACCGAGCCCCGAGATGTCACACGGGCAGAGACGCCACAAGGGCCGACCTCCGAAGAGGCCGGCCCTTGTCGTGGGTCACGCAGTCGCGGCGACGATCACTCGTTCGCTGCGAGGTCCGGGGTCGCCGGGCCGGTGCCGATCGCGGCGGTGGCGTTGATGCCGGCCCCGATGGGCTCCTTGCGGGCGGTCGTCGTGAAGACGAACTCCCCGTCGGCGAAGTCGACGTGGACGTGGTCGCCCGCGTTCAGCTCGCCGTGCAGGATCCGCTCGCTCAGCCGGTCCTCGATCTCGTGCTGCACCGCGCGGCGGAGCGGACGGGCGCCGAGCGTCGGGTCGAACCCGACCTCGATCAGCCGCTCCTTCGCCGGGACGGTCAGCTCGATGGTCATGTCGCGGTCGAGCAGACGGGTCGACAGCCGCTTGATGAACAGGTCGACGATCTGCAGGAGCTCGCTCTTGTCCAGCTGCGGGAAGACGATGATCTCGTCGACACGGTTCAGGAACTCGGGCTTGAAGTTCTTCTTCAGCTCCTCGTAGACCTTCCCGCGCATCCGGTCGTAGCCGGTCTGCGGGTCGCCCTCGATCTGGAACCCGACGGGGCCGCCGGAGATGTCCTTCGTGCCGAGGTTCGTGGTCATGATGATGACGGTGTTCTTGAAGTCGACCACGCGTCCCTGGCCATCTGTCAGACGTCCCTCCTCCAGGATCTGGAGCAGCGAGTTGAAGATGTCGGGGTGCGCCTTCTCGATCTCGTCGAACAGCACGACGCTGAACGGCTTGCGACGGACCTTCTCGGTGAGCTGGCCGCCCTCCTCGAATCCGACGAACCCGGGAGGGGCGCCGAACAGACGGGAGACGGTGTGCTTCTCGCCGTACTCCGACATGTCGAGGGAGATCATGGCCGACTCGTCGTCGAACAGGAACTCGGCGAGCGCCTTCGCCAACTCGGTCTTACCGACACCGGTGGGACCGGCGAAGATGAACGAGCCGGACGGACGCTTCGGGTCCTTGAGGCCGGCGCGGGTGCGGCGGATCGTCTTCGAGAGGGCCGCGATGGCCTCCTCCTGGCCGATGACGCGCTCGTGCAGCGCCTTCTCCATGTAGACGAGCCGGGCCGACTCCTCCTCGGTGAGCTTGAACACGGGGATGCCGGTCGCCTGGGCCAGCACCTCGGCGATGAGGCCCTCGTCGACCTCGGCCGTGGTCTTGACCTCGCCCGAGCGCCACTGCTTCTCGAGACGCAGCCGCTCGCCGAGGAGGTTCTTCTCCTCGTCGCGGAGGCTGGCGGCCTTCTCGAAGTCCTGGTCCTCGATCGCGCCCTCCTTCTGGGAGCGGACGGCGGCGATCTTGTCGTCGAACTCGCGCAGCTCCGGCGGCGCCGAGAGGATCGACAGACGCAGGCGGGCGCCGGCCTCGTCGATCAGGTCGATGGCCTTGTCCGGGAGGAAGCGGTCCTGGATGTAACGGTCGGCGAGGTTCGCCGCGGCCACGATCGCACCGTCGGTGATGGACACCTTGTGGTGCGCCTCGTAGCGGTCGCGCAGACCCTTCAGGATGTTGATCGCGTGGGGCAGCGACGGCTCGGCCACCTGGATGGGCTGGAAGCGGCGCTCGAGCGCGGCATCCTTCTCGAAGTGCTTGCGGTACTCGTCGAGTGTGGTCGCACCGATGGTCTGCAGCTCGCCGCGGGCCAGCAGCGGTTTGAGGATGCTGGCAGCGTCGATCGCGCCCTCCGCGGCACCTGCGCCGACGAGGGTGTGGATCTCGTCGATGAAGGTGATGATGTCGCCGCGGGTGCGGATCTCCTTCGTGACCTTCTTCAGGCGCTCCTCGAAGTCACCACGGTAGCGGGAACCGGCGATGAGCGAGCCGAGGTCGAGCGTGTAGAGCTGCTTGTCCTTCAGCGTCTCCGGCACGTCGCCGCGCACGATGGCCTGCGCGAGACCCTCGACGACGGCGGTCTTGCCGACGCCGGGCTCACCGATCAGCACCGGGTTGTTCTTCGACCGACGCGACAGGATCTGCATCACGCGCTCGATCTCCTTCTCGCGCCCGATCACCGGGTCGAGCTTGTTGTCGCGCGCGGCCTGCGTGAGGTTGCGGCCGAACTGGTCGAGGATCTGGCTACCGGCCTGCGCGGTGTTCTGATCGTTGCCCCCGACCTGGACCTGCTCCTTGCCCTGGTAGCCGGAGAGGAGCTGGATGACCTGCTGACGTACTCGGTTGAGGTCGGCGCCGAGCTTCACGAGGACCTGGGCGGCGACGCCCTCGCCCTCGCGGATCAGGCCGAGCAGGATGTGCTCCGTGCCGATGTAGTTGTGGCCGAGCTGCAGCGCCTCGCGGAGGCTGAGCTCCAGCACCTTCTTGGCGCGCGGCGTGAACGGGATGTGCCCGGTCGGCTGCTGCTGGCCCTGGCCGATGATGTCCTGGACCTGCTCGCGGACCGCGTCCAGCGAGATGCCGAGCGACTCGAGCGCCTTGGCGGCGACGCCCTCACCCTCGTGGATCAGGCCGAGCAGGATGTGCTCCGTCCCGATGTAGTTGTGGTTCAGCATCTTGGCCTCTTCCTGGGCCAAGACGACGACACGGCGGGCGCGGTCGGTGAATCTCTCGAACATGTCTACTCCTCGTACGACACCGTTGCAGGTTCGGCGTCGATACAAAGAGAGTAACCACCGCTCGCCCTGTCACGTGGCCCTGTTCGCCGTGGGCGTGACGTGCCGTCGGCGACCGAGCGGATTGCGGCCGATCAGCCCCGATCGGCGGGCAGCGTGAGCGTCGAGTCGGGCAGGACGACACTCACCTCGCCGCTTTTCGCAATGCGGTCGGGCGTGGTGAAGACCGTGGTGTGGGGCACGAAGTCGTGGGTGCAGACCCCGCCGGGGGCGGGCGCGAGTGTGGCGGTGATCGAGTCGTTCGCGGTGGCGGACACGGTGGCGACCTTCGGTGGGCAGGTCGAGCTCCCGTAGAGGACGATCGCGAACCGCTCGCCGCCGTCGAGCCAGGCGGCCCAGGATGCTCCGCCCGCGCTGCTCGCCGGCGCGTCGACCCCCTTCGGCTCGCCCGCGTAATCGTCGACCGGTTTGCCCGGCGCTGTGCTGCATCCGGCGAGCGCGGCGACCACCAGGATCGCCGCGACGGCGGGGAGGAGTCTGGTCGTGGTCCGGAGCACGTGACCATTCTAGGAACCCGGGCTCCGGCCGTCATGCCCGACGCCTAGGATGCCGCTATGAGCAACTTGGAGCGCGATCCGGCCGAGCTCGTCGCGACGTCGGCCGTGCTCACGGACGCCGGCGTGGAGATCCTCGAACCGCGGGATGTTCCGCTCGGCGGCCCGCGCGCGATGACCGTCCGCCGGACGCTCCCGCAGCGTCGCCGTTCGCTGATCGGCGGCTGGTGCTTCATCGACCACTACGGTCCCGACGATGTCTCGGCGACCGGCGGGATGCGCGTCCCGCCGCATCCGCACACGGGACTGCAGACGGTGAGCTGGCTCTTCGAGGGCGAGATCGACCATCGCGACAGCGTGGGCAGTCACGCTCTCGTCCGACCGGGAGAGCTCAATCTGATGACCGCAGGTCGCGGGATCAGCCATTCGGAGGTGTCCACGCCGGGGACGCGGCGACTGCACGGCGTCCAGCTCTGGGTGGCCCTGCCGAACGCCTCGCGCGATGTCGAACCGTTCTTCGAGCACCACACTCCCGTGGCGGGCAGCATCGGCCCGGCCTCCGTGCGGACCTTCGTCGGATCGCTCGCCGGAAGCGGCACGTCCGCGACGGTGTTCTCGCCGCTGGTCGGCACCGAGATCGTCATGCCGGCCGACACCACGATCGAGGTCCCCCTCGAGGAGGGATTCGAGCACGGCGTGCTCGTCGATGCGGGCGACGTCACCATCGACGGCACACCTGTTCCGGTCTCTCATCTGGCCTACCTGAATCCCGGTCGCACGAGCCTTTCGGTGAGCTCGGGAGCAGACGCCCGGATCGTGCTCCTCGGCGGAGAGCCGCTGGGCGAGCAGATCGTGATGTGGTGGAACTTCATCGGCCGGAGCCATGAGGACGTGGTCGCCTACCGGGCGCAGTGGCAGGGCGAGGTCATCGCCGGAGCCGATCCTCACGGACGTTTCGGGACCGTCGAGGGCTACGACGGAACGCCGTTGCCTGCGCCGGAATTACCGACGGTCCGCCTGCGGCCGCGCGGCTGACTCATATCCGTCCACATCTCCGCGACCGCGGCACTTCTCCACAATTCGAGCTCCCTCGGCCCCTCCCGGCCTCTGGCACGTCAGGATGGTCTCACTGCATGCAAATCCATTGCATCTGCATGCACCCCACCCTAAACTGAACCCATGGGAGTCACCGTGCAAGTGCGAGATCTGGATCCGGCCGTCAACGATCGCCTGAAGGCGGCAGCAGCAGCGAAAGGGCTGTCCTACTCGGAGTACCTCCGTCGGCAGCTCACCCGCATCGCCGAGAGGCTGCGCATCGAGGAGCGTTGGGCGGAGGTGACGGTCGAGCAGCGTGTGCTGGCGCAGCGTCAGCCTCCGAGCGCCAGCGGTCGACGACCGTTGAATATCACCACGGAGGAGATCGTCCAGGGCATCCGCGACGACCGGGGAAGCCGATGATCGCGGCGGTGATGGACTGCAGCGCTCTCGTCGAACTGCTCTCGCGCGAGGGACTCGCTGCGTTCGAAGAGAACGACGAGCTGGCCGAGTGCATCCTGGTGGCGCCCCACCTGATCGACCCGGAGTTCGTGAGCGCGATGCGCAAGCATGCCCTCCGGCACCCGGACGACGCTCAGCTCGCCGAGCAGGTGATCCTCGAGTTCTACCGACTCGAGATCATGCGTGTGGAGCACGAGCCACTCTGGCCCGACGCCTGGCGCTGGCGAGAGAACCTGAGCGCCTACGACGCCATGTACGTCGCGCTCGCCCGTCTCATGGAGCTGCCCCTCGTGACGGCGGACGACCGCCTCGCCGCGGCTGCCGAGCGGTGGTGCGAGGTCAGGCGATTGAGCGAGCTTCAGCCGGCCTGACCGTCGCGCACACGGCTCCGCAGGTCCGGCGGGTCACTGCAGCGCGGAGGTCAGCCGGGCCAGGTTGTCCAAAACGGTGGAGCGGAGCGGCTGCTTCATCCACTCGTCCAGCGTGAGCTCGCGGCTGTCCTGGCGATAGCCGTCCTCGACCTTCCGCATCTCATCCACGAACGAACGCCCTCGCACCATGAGGGAGACCTCCATGTTGAGCTGGAAGGAACGCATGTCCATGTTGCTCGAACCGATGACGGCGACGTCGTCGTCGATGGTGAAGTGCTTCGCATGAAGGATGTAGGGCGCCTTGTACATCCAGATCCGGACTCCTGCGCGCAGGAGCGCTTCGTAGTAGGAGCGCTGAGCGTGATAGACGAGTGCCTGGTCACCGATCTCGGAGACGAACAGGTCGACGCGGATCCCGCGCTGCACGGCCGAGGTGACGGCCATGAGCATCGATTCGTCCGGCACGAAGTACGGGGACGTGATGACGATGCGTTCCTGCGCGTAGTAGAGGAGGGCGAGGAAGAGGCGCAGGTTGTTCTCGCCGGCGAATCCCGGTCCGGAGGGCACCACCTGGGCGTCGAGCTCGTTGGCCTCGATCTCGTCGGTGATGGGCTCCGTCTCGCGGCGGAGCAGTTCGTCCGTCTCGCTGTACCAGTCGGTGATGAAGATGGCGTTCAGACCGGCGACGATGGGGCCCTCGAGCCGGACGATGAGTTCCTTCCACTTCAGCCCGCGCCGGATGTTCGACTTCTTGTTGTAGCTCCGGTCGATGACGTTCTGGGAACCCATGAACGCCACGCGACCATCGACCACGAGCAGCTTGCGGTGGTTCCGGAGGTCGGGGCGCTGATACTTCCCCTTGAAGGGCTGGACCGGGAGCATGAGCTGCCACCGGGCGCCCATCGCCGTGAGTCTCTCGAGAGTGCGCTTGTAGTCGGGCGTCCGCAGCGAGGCGATGTGGTCGAGGAGCACGCGTACGGTCACGCCGCGCTCCACGGCGGCCTCCAGGGCATCGAAGAACGGGGCGGTCGTCTTGTCGAGCGTCAAGATGTAGAACTCGACGTGGACGTATCGCTTCGCCTTGCCGATCTCCGCGGCCATCGCGTCGAGCGACCCCTGGTAGTCGCCGTTGAGTGTCGCCCGGTTGCCGCCGACGAGTGGCATGGCCCCGAGCTTGCGGTTCAGCTCGACGACCCCTTCGAGCCACGGCGGCCACGGGTGGTCACGGCGCACCCGCTCGATGCCCTCGGTGCTGTCGATGATGAAGCGGTTGATCTCGTCCTGCTTCTGGCGGCGGCTCTTGGGCAGCTTGTAACTGCCGATCAGGAGGAAGAAGAGGATGCCGATGTAGGGGATCAGGAAGATCGCGAGCAACCACGCGGTGGCCGACGTCGGCTTGCGGTTGCGCGGGACGATGATGATGGCGAGGACGCGGATGACGAAGTCGATCAGAAGTGCCAGGACGATGAAGAACGAGACCCAGAACCCCGTCTCCATGCACGCATCCCTCGGTCGATCCCAGAAAGACGCCTATGCGTCCCCAGACATACCGTAGCGGGAACGCGAACGTCGAGCGGCGAGGCCCTCCGCACGCGGGCGGCGAAGGTCACGTGGCCGACGGCGCTGGGTGGGGAGGAGTCAGGCCTTGGGGGCGAGGCCGCGGCGAGCGCGCTCCTCGGCTTCCAAGCGCGAGTAGGCCTTCCGCTCGTTGCGGTCGGCGCGCACGATCGCTCGCATGATCGCCCAGAACAGCAGACCGACCAGGACGGTCGGCGCGAGGGCCCAGACGATACCGCTGATGACGTCGTTCATAGCGTGTCCATCGTACCGCCGGGTCCTGGGAGCCTACTTGACCAGCGGGAAGAGGATCGTCTCACGGATGCCCAGGCCGGTCAGGGCCATCAGCAGGCGGTCGATGCCCATGCCCATGCCACCGGTCGGCGGCATGCCGAACTCGAGAGCCCGGAGGAACTCCTCGTCGAGACGCATCGCCTCGTTGTCGCCCGCGGCTGCCAGCTTCGCCTGCTCGACGAAGCGCTCCCGCTGCACGACCGGGTCGACGAGCTCGGAGTAGCCGGTCGCGAGTTCGAAGCCCCGCGTGTACAGATCCCACTTCTCGACGACGCCTTCCCGCGAGCGGTGCGCACGCACCAGAGGGCTGGTGTCGACGGGGAAGTCCATGACGAAGGTCGGACGCACGAGGTCGGTCTTGACGTAGTGCTCCCACAGTTCCTCGACGTACTTGCCCGGCAGCGGGTGCTCGATCTCGATCCCGGCGAGAGCGGCGAGTTCGCGGAGGCGCTCGATGGGGGTCTCCGGCGTGATCTCCTCGCCGATCGCGTCCGAGAGGCTGTCGTACATGCGGATGCGGTCCCACTGGCCGCCGAGGTCGTACTCGGTGCCGTCCGCCCACGTGACGACGTGCGATCCGGAGACCGCGACGGCGGCATCCTGGATGAGCGTCTGGGTGAGGTCGGCGATCGAGTTGTAGTCGCCGTAGGCCTGGTAGGCCTCCAGCATGGCGAACTCCGGGGAGTGCGTCGAGTCCGCGCCCTCATTGCGGAAGTTGCGGTTGATCTCGAACACGTGGTCGATGCCGCCGACCACGGCGCGCTTCAGGTAGAGCTCCGGCGCGATGCGGAGGTACAGCTCCGTGTCGAAGGCGTTCGAGTGCGTGACGAACGGGCGAGCGGACGCGCCACCGTGGATGACCTGCAGCATCGGCGTCTCGACCTCGACGAAGCCGCGGTCCGCGAACGTGCGGCGCAGGCTCGCGACGGCCGCCGCGCGATCGAGGACCGTCTTCCGCGCCTGGTCGCGGGCGATCAGATCCAGGTAGCGGGCGCGGACGCGGGTCTCCTCGCTCAGCTCGCTGTGCAGATTCGGCAGGGGAAGCAGCGCCTTGGCGGCGATCCGCCACTCGCGCGCCATGACCGAGAGCTCGCCGCGGCGGCTCGAGACGACCTCGCCGGAAACGAACACGTGGTCGCCGAGGTCGACGAGCTCCTTCCACGCGCCCAGCGACTCCTCGCCCACCTCGGCGAGCGACACCATCACCTGGATGCGCGAGCCATCGCCGGCCTGCAGCACCGCGAAGCACAGCTTGCCGGTGTTGCGCAGGTGCACGACCCGGCCGGCGATGCCGACGATCTCGCCGGAGCCCTCGTCCGGCTGCAGGTGATCCCACTTCGCGCGGACGGCCGGGATGGTCGTGGTGACCGGAACCTGCACCGGGTACGCGCCGCCGCCGGGGCCCTCCGCCTCGGCAAGCAGACGGTCGCGCTTGCCGAGCCGGACCGCCTTCTGCTCGCTGATCTCGTCTTCGCCGAGCTGGTCGTCGCCGAGGTCGGCCGCGGTGGTCTGCGCGTCGGTCATCGCTGTCTTTCCGTTCGAGGGGGCGGGCGGTGGTGCGGTGGTCACGTCGTGAGGCGCTGGTTGTCGATCAGCCGGGTCGTTCCGACGCGAGCGGCGATCAGCATCAGGGCGGGACCGTGGTGGTCAGGCGACGCTTCGCGGAAGGTATCCGGGTCGACGATCGCGAGATAGTCAAGCTTAACGGCTGGGTCCGCCTCGACGTGCGCGCGGGCGGCTCCGAGGGCAGCCTCCACGCCATCGCGAGCGGCCTCCGAGCCCGCCGACAGGGAGCGGGACAGGGTGACCGCGGCGAGGCGCTGGTCCTCATCCAGGTAGCGGTTGCGGCTGGAAAGGGCGAGGCCGTCCGACTCGCGGACAGTGTCCACGACGGCGATCGAGACCGGCAGGTTGAGGTCATCGACCATGCGGCCGATGACATGCACCTGCTGGGCGTCCTTCTGACCAAAGACGGCGACGTCCGGCTGCACGATGTTGAAGAGCTTGCTGACGACGGTCAGGACACCGTCGAAGTGACCGGGGCGGGAGGCTCCCTCGAACACGGTTCCGGACTCCCCCGCCGTCACCCGGGTCTCCGAAGGGCCGTCCGGATACATCTCCGAGGCGGAGGGAGCAAACACGACGTCGGCGAGGCCCTCGAGGGCGGTGACGTCCGCGTCCAGCGTGCGAGGGTAGCGATCTAAGTCCTCTCCGGGGCCGAACTGCAGCGGGTTCACGAAGATCGACACCACGACGAGACCCCCGAGGTCGCGCGCCTGCGACACCAGGCGGAGATGTCCCTCGTGCAGCGCCCCCATGGTCGGCACGAGCACCACGCGGCCCGTGGGCGCGTCCACCGGGCCGTCCTGGCGTGCGACACGGCGCGCGTCCGCGACCCGGGCCCGCAGCTCGGCGATGGTGGTGATGATCTCTGGCATGCGCATCCCTTCGGCCGGCTCGAAACCGGCCGCAACCAGGCTACTCGCCGCGCAGGAACCAGCCGCGCCCGTCGTCACCGGGATCGCCCTCGGGGCCGGTACCTCCCGCGACACCGCCTGCAGCGTCGTCCTGCAGCGCGCCGATCACGTCGAGGTCCAGCCGCGTCGGAGCACCGGCGCGGGTGAGCGCGTTGTCTACCGCGGAGCGGATGAGCGAACTGAGGAAGGAGCCGGGCTTCTCGACACCGATGCTCCGAAGCAGCCCCGTCGACTGCTCCACGATCGACCGGGAGAACGCCGTCGCCGTCGCGATCGCCTCGGCGTAAGCCGGCCGGTCCGCCTCATCCACGACCACCGGCTCGCCGCCCATCTCCACCACCAGCGCCTGCGCGATCGGGAGGACCGGTGCCGGGGCCGTCACGGCGAAGTAACTCTCACCCAGCCGGGCGAGGTCCAGACTTGTGCCCGTGAACTCCAGGGCCGGGTGGACGGCCAGCGGGATGGCGCCAGCCGCCGCCGCGGGCTGCAGCACGTCGATTCCGAACCCGGGAGCCGTATGCATGACGATCTGGCCGGGCTGCCACGTTCCCGTCGCTGCGAGACCCGCGACCAGGCTCGGGAGCTCGGCCGCGGGCACGGCAAGGATCACCAGCTCGCTGCGCTCCACCACGGTAGGGATGTCGAGGACCGGGACTCCGGGCAGCATCGCCTCCGCGCGCTCCCGGCTCTGCTCCGACACGGCCGAGACCCCGACGATCGCGTGTCCCGCGCCGGCCAGGGCGAGTCCGAGCACCGGGCCGACGCGACCGGCGCCGATGATGCCCAGCCCCAGCCGGCCGGAACGCTGCGAAGGCGGACGGGCGGACGGCAACATCAGTGCTCCTTCTCGGTGTGGTTCGTGGCCTGCCCCCACCGGTGGCTCCGATCCGCGGCCGCCGCGGCGACGGCCCGCGTCGAGACCTCCTCGAACAACCGGACACCGTTCGGTGCGTCGATCGCCGCCAGCCGCGGGTGAACCGGGCCGGACACGGTGTGGAACCGCGCATCGGCGAGCCCGAGGCCCGCATCCAGAGGACCCTGCTGGAGCTCCAGGCTCTGCAGACGCGCGAGCGGCACGATCGCGAGACTCCGCCAGACGAACCCACGGCGCAGCAGGATCGCGTCATCGACCACGCGGTATCCGGTGCGCTGCCAGGAGAACGGACGGATCCACACCGCCCGGCGCGGACTGCCGACGAACGCGTCCCGCCCGGCCGACGTCATCCCGGATTCGATCAGCTCCCGGTGCTCGTCCGTTGCGAAGCCCGGCAGCACCAGGGACAGGACGCGGAAGACGTCAGCCGCGTCGCCGACCGGAAGCATCGTCGTGTTCGGCTGTCCGGCCGCGCCCTTCTCGCGCGAATGACCTGCGGTGTCGATGCGGATCTGCCACCAGCCGAACGGCCGCCACAGCAGCGGCTGCAGCACCTCGACGGCATGGATGCGGCCGGGCGGCAGCGTCTCGTTGCTCGTGCTCAGCAGACCGAAGCCGACGCGCACTCCGTCCGGGGTCCCGGCGATCGAGTACCGCAACGACTTCGTGAAGCGGTTGATGTAGAAGCTGGCGGACCCGATCAGACCGGGCAGCACGACGATGAGGAGCCACAGCTCGCCGCTCGACGCGCCCCAGATCAGGAAGGCGATCACGACCAGCACGAACACCGTGAACCCGCTCAGCAGGAGCGAGCCCAGCAGCCGCAGCGGCGGGATCTTGACGACCGACTCCGGCGGCGCGGCGTTCGGATCCAGCTCGGGCGCGAGGAACTCATTCACGCGACGGCCGACGAGGTCCCCGACCGCGGCCGCACGGGACGGAGCACCGCCGGCCGTAGGTGCGCCTGCCGGTGCACCCGAGTCACTCTCGCTGACGGCAACTGCGGCCGCACCGCCCGACGCTGCCGCCTCGGCTTCCGCCGCCTCCGCCGCCCGCACGCCGGAGGCCAGCCGCAGCACATCCGCTCGCAGGCCGTCAGCCAGAGACGAACCAAGGTAGGCCAGCTGCACGTTCGCGTCGTGGCCGGCGACCGACACATCCAGCTTGGCCGCTCCGAAGATGCGCGCCAGCACCGGCCGCACGACGTTGATGCCCTGAATGCGGTCGAGCCGCGCCTTGCGCTGCGTACGGAACAGGATGCCGCTGCGCACTTCGACCGCGTCGCCTGTGATCCGGAAGCTGTGCATGCGCCACGAGAGGTAGAAGGCCCCGAAGCAGAGCAGCAGCACCACCGCCACCCCGAGGAGCGCCCAGCCCTCCCAACCGTGGTTGTAGATCGCGTCCAGCGGGTCTCCGCCGTACTCGGGCGCGCCGACGAAGAAGCCGATCAGGCGCTCGCGCAGGTTCGAGAGAACGAATCCGAACAGGGCGATGAACACGATGCCGCCGCGAAGGAGAGGCGTCGCGGGATGCAGCCGGTGCCACTCGCCGTCGGTGTACCGCTCGGCGGCGCGCTCCGCACGCGTCAGAGGGCGGCCGACGGGCGGACCTGCCGGCGCGCCGCCATCCGGGGCGCTCACAGTCCCGCCCGTCTGCTCTCCGCCAGCTCGACGAGCCGGTCGCGAAGCTCGGCGGCCTCCGGCTCCGGGAGGCCAGGGACCATCACGCCGGTGGATGCGGCGGCCGTGACGAACTTGAGGTCGGCCAGTCCGAGCATCCGGCTGACCGGTCCCCGGTTGATGTCGATGAGCTGCATGCGCCCGTACGGAACCGAGACGAAGCGCTGGAACATGATGCCGCGGCGGAACAGCAGGTCGTCGTCGCGCAGCCGGTACCCGATCGAGCGGGCGCGGCGCGGCGCGATGATGAGCGCGATCACCGAGATGACGACCACGACGACGAGCGCCACCCAGCCGAACGGCCAACCGCCCACCAGCCAGAGGAACAGCGAAGCCGCCGCGAGCACGAGCCCGGTGATCACCGTGCTCGCGATGACGACGAGGACGTACTTGGGCGAGACGCGGCGCCACTCGCCGACGTTGAGGTCAATCCGATCGGGCATTCACGGTCTCCGTGCGGTCGTCGTCGTCGCCCGGGGGCAGGGTGCAGAACAGCTCGGCGACGAGACCGGCGACGAGCAGGATCACCGCTCCGGCCGTCGTGAGCGCGGTAAGCAGGATGGCGTTGCCGCCCGGCAGGACGTCGCGGCTGAGCAGGTAGGCGCCGATCCCGATGCCGATGCCCGTGAGCAGCGCACCGCTCAGCCCGCACGCCTTGGCGAGCACGACGATCCGGGTGGCCTGGAACGGGTCGATGCGGCGCACGCTCCGCCCGCGCACGGCACGGCGGATCGGCAGAGCGAACGCGATGACGATGATCGCCACCGCCACCAGTGTGATCGGCAGCGTCAGCGGCGGGATGAACACGGGCTGGCCCATGCCGGCGGCGGCCAGCTCGGCGAGGAAGCCGACGACGAGCCCGGCGACGCCGAGGCCGATCAGCGAGCTCGGACGGGTGCGCTTCACGAGCGGCCCTCCCAGAGACGGACGGGATCGGTGGCGCGAGCGGCGAGCTCGGCGACCGATCCGAAGCCGGTAAGCCGGGCATCCGGGTCGACGTCGAGCCACGGCACGAGGACGAAGGCACGCTCGTGTGCCCGCGGATGCGGCAGCACGATGCGCGGGTCGTCGTCGGACACCATCCCGTCGTAGTCGACGATGTCGATGTCGATGGTGCGGTCGCCCCACCGCTCTTCGCGGACGCGGCCCAGCCGGTCCTCGACGCTGTTGACGACGCCGAGCAGCGCGAGCGGATCGAGCAGGGTGCGGACGAGCGCCACCGCGTTGAGGTAGGCGGGCGCCTCCGCGTCGATCCCGTCGGGCTTCAGCGCGGGCGTCTCGTACAGCCGCGAGACCGACTGCACATCGACCCCGGCCTCCTCGCGCAGCGCATCAACGGCCGCATGGATGGTGCCGGCGCGGTCGCCGAGGTTGCTCCCGAACGCGAGCACGGCCGGAACGCCGACCCGCATGCGGACCGGCTTCCCCAGCGGAGCGGCGTTCACGCGCGCCCCCGCGTGATGCGCACGGCGACATCCCCGAACGGCACGCTGATCGGCGCCTGCGGCTTGTGGACGGTCACCTCGACGACATCCACCGGCTCGTGCGCCAGCACGGTCGCGGCGACCCGCTCGGCGACGGTCTCGATGAGGTCGACGGGGTCCCGCTCGACGGCCGCCACCACTTCTTCGGCGAGCTCGCCGTAGTGGACGGTCGACGCGAGGTCGTCACCGGCCGCCGCGACCGAGAGGTCGAGCCAGGCCGTGACGTCGACGACGAAGTCCTGCCCGTCGGCGCGCTCGAAGTCGAACACTCCGTGGTTGGCGCGGACGCGCAGACCGGTCAGGATGATCGAGTCGGCGGGCCGCGGCTGGATGCTACTCATCGCGTCCAGCTTGCCATGCCCGCACCACGTCGAGGGCGATCCGTGTCGACGGAACATCGTGGACACGGACGGCCCACGCGCCCGCCTGCGCGGCCAGCGCCGAGATGACGGCCGTCGGGGCGTCGCGCGCCTCCGCCGGCGCACCCTCGGGCAGCAACGCCCCCAGGAACCGTTTGCGGGATGCACCGATCAGCACCGGGTACCCCAGCGTCTCGATCTCGTGCAGCCCGGCGAGGACCTGCCAGTTGTGGCGTGCGTTCTTCGAGAAGCCGAGACCGGGGTCGAGGATGAGCTTGGCCGGGTCGATGCCGCGCCGCACCAGGTCGGTGACGCGCGCGGAGAGCTCCGCCCGCACCTCCGCCACCGTGTGCTCGTAGACGGCCCGCGAGTCGGCCGCGTCGAGCCGGCCGCGCCAATGCATCGCGACGTACTGGGCGCCCGTCTCGAGCACGACGTCCGGCATCCGCTCGTCGGCGAGGCCGCCCGAGACATCGTTGATGATCGCCGCGCCCGCCTCGACCGCGGCCCGTGCGGTCGACGCGTTGAGGGTGTCGACGCTGACCGTCACCCCGCGGGAGGCCAGCTCGCGGATCACGGGGACGACGCGGGCCTGCTCGTCGACCGGGTCGACGCTCGCGGCTCCGGGCCGGGTGGACTCGCCGCCGACGTCGACCATGTCGGCCCCCTGGGCGACCAGGTCGAGGCCGTGCGCGATGGCGGCGTCGGGCTCCAGCCAGAGTCCGCCGTCGCTGAACGAGTCCGGCGTCACGTTGAGGACGCCCATGATGAGGGTCACTTGACGCCGCGTCCGATCAACGCGATGAGCTCGGCCCGCACCACGGGGTCGGTGTACGCCCCACGGGCGGCGACGGTCACGGTCGTGCTGCCTGACTGCCGGGCGCCACGGGTCGTGACGCAGGAGTGCGCGGCATCGAGCACGACGAGCACGCCGCGTGCGGAAGCGCCCTGCTCGATCGTGTCGGCGATCTGCTCGGTCAGGCGCTCCTGGATCTGCGGACGCGACGCGAGGGTCTCGATCGCGCGCGGGATGCGTCCCAGCCCGATGACGCTGTCGCCGGGCAGGTACGCGACGTGGGCGACGCCGAGGAAGGGCAGGAGGTGGTGCTCGCAGACGGAGCGGAACTCGATGTCGCGCAGCAGCACCGTGTCGGCCTGGTGGCCCTGCTCGAGCGGCACCGGCTCACCCAGCTCGGCAGCGGCATCCCGGCCGATCCCCGCGAAGAACTCGGCGTACGAATCCGCAACACGCGACGGCGTGCTCTCGAGGCCCGGACGCGACGGATCCTCGCCGATGGCGGCGAGGATCTCGGCGACGGCCGCTTCGATGCGCGGACGATCGATGCCGCTCATGCGCGCGACGGCCCTAGGCGGTCGCCGGGCGCGGCTTGATCGCGGGCGAACGCTTCGGCTTCGTCGCCGGCGGCTCGGAGTCGACGCCGCCGTCCACCGCGCCCGCGTCGATCGGGGCCTTGGGGAACGGGATGGGCGGGACGTCCGAGATCGGGCGCTTGTCGCTGGAGAGCCACTGCGGGCGCTCGGGCAGCTTCTTCACGTCGGCGAAGATCTCGGCGATCTGGTTGTGGTCGAGGGTCTCGTGCTCGAGAAGCGCGGCGGCCAGGCGGTCGAGGACCGCGCGGTTGTCGTTGAGCACCTCCCACGCCTCGTCGTGCGCCTTCTCGATGAGGGCGCGCACCTCGGCGTCGACACGCTCGGCGATCCGCTCGGAGTAGTCGCGCTGGTGGCCCATGTCACGGCCGAGGAACATCTCGCCGTTCGCCTGGCCCAGCTTGACCGATCCGATGTCGGCGCTCATGCCGTACTCGGTGACCATCTTGCGGGCGATGGAGGTCGCCTTCTCGATGTCGTTCGAGGCGCCGGTGGTCGGGTCGTGGAACACGATCTCCTCGGCGACGCGGCCGCCCATGGCGTACGCGAGCTGGTCGAGGAGCTCGTTGCGGGTGACCGAGTACTTGTCCTCCAGCGGGAGCACCATCGTGTATCCGAGGGCGCGGCCGCGGGGCAGGATGGTGATCTTCGTCACGGGGTCGGTGTGGCGCATCGCCGCGGCGGCGAGCGCGTGTCCGCCCTCGTGGTACGCCGTGATGAGCTTCTCCTGGTCCTTCATGACCCGGGTGCGCTTCTGCGGACCGGCGATGACGCGATCCACGGCCTCGTCGAGCGCGCGGTTGTCGATCAGCTGCGCGTTCGAGCGTGCGGTGAGCAGTGCGGCCTCGTTGAGGACGTTGGCCAGGTCGGCTCCGGTGAAGCCCGGCGTCTTGCGGGCGAGCACCTCGAGGTCGACCGACGCCGCCAGCGGCTTGCCGCGACCGTGCACCTCGAGGATCTTCTTCCGGCCAAGCATGTCGGGCGCATCCACGCCGATCTGGCGGTCGAAGCGGCCCGGACGCAGGAGTGCGGGGTCGAGGATGTCGGGACGGTTGGTCGCCGCGATCAGGATGACGTTGGTCTTCGGGTCGAAGCCGTCCATCTCCACCAGGAGCTGGTTCAGCGTCTGCTCGCGCTCGTCGTGCCCACCGCCGAGGCCGGCGCCGCGGTGACGGCCGACCGCGTCGATCTCGTCGATGAAGATGATGGCGGGCGAGTTCTCCTTCGCCTGCTGGAACAGGTCGCGGACACGGCTGGCGCCGACACCGACGAACATCTCGACGAAGTCCGAACCGGAGATCGAGTAGAAGGGCACACCGGCCTCACCCGCGACGGCGCGGGCGAGCAGGGTCTTGCCCGTACCGGGAGGGCCGTACAGCAGCACACCCTTCGGGATACGGGCGCCGACGGCCTGGAACTTGGCCGGCTCCTTCAGGAAGTCCTTGATCTCCTGCAGCTCTTCGATGGCCTCGTCCGACCCGGCGACGTCGTCGAAGGTGACCTTCGGCGTCTCCTTGGTCACGAGCTTCGCGCGCGACTTGCCGAACTGCATGACCTTGTTCCCGCCGCCCTGCATGCCGGAGATCATGATCCAGAAGAACACGCCGATGAGGAGAGCCGGGATGAGGAAGCCGAGGATGTTGACGAACCAGTTCGGCTGCGGGACCTCGTCGTCGTAGCCCTTGGGGAGGTTCGCGTCGTCGACCGCCTTCACGACATCCTCGCCGCGGGGGGTGACGTAGTAGAACTGCACCTGGTTGCCCAGGTTGCCGTCCGGCTCCTTGAGCGTCAGGTCGACACGGTTCTCACCGTCGACGATCTTCGCGCTCGACACCTTGTCCTGGGAGAGGTACTCCAGGCCCTTCTGCGTCGACACGCTCTTGAAGCCCGACATCGTGATCAGGCTCGAGCCGATCCAGACGATGATGATCGCCAGCACGACGTACAGGATCGGGCCGCGGAAGATCTTCTTGACGTTCATGGTGCGACCACAGTACCGCCTGGGCGCTGTGGGTCGGCTGCGTGTTCGCTCTGGGCGGTCTGCGCGCGGGCCGCTGCCGTCAGCTGTAGACGGCGGGCGCCAGGATGCCGACGCCGCGCAGGGTGCGGTAGCGCTCGTCGTAGTCGAGGCCGTAGCCGACCACGAACTGGTTCGGGATGTCGAATCCGACGTACTTGACGTCGATCTCGACGCGCGCCGCCTCCGGCTTGCGGAGCAGCGTGAAGATCTCGATGGACTCGGGACCGCGGCTGCGCAGGTTCGACAGCAGCCACGAGAGCGTGAGGCCCGAGTCGATGATGTCCTCGACGATCAGGACGGTCTTGCCGCTCAGGTCTGTGTCGAGGTCTTTGAGGATGCGCACGACGCCGCTGGACTGCGTGCCGCTGCCGTAGGAGCTGACGGCCATCCAGTCCATCGTCACGGGCATGCGGAGCTCACGGGACAGGTCGGCCATCACCATGACCGCGCCCTTCAGGACGCCGATCAGCAGGACGTCCTTGCCGGCGTAGTCCCGCTCCACCTCCCGCGCCAGCTCGGCGATGCGGGAGCGGATCTGCTCCTCGGTGATCAGAATCTCGGTCAGGTCGTTCTGAACGTCCGTGAGTTCCATGGGGGAGGCGCTGTCCTTACGTGGTGGGGTGAAACGTGAGCAGCCCGTTCTGCCTGACCACTCTAACGCCTGGCAGGTCGACCGGCCCCTGCCCGTGCCAGTCGGTGATGAGGGCCGCGACCGCCAGAGTGTGAGCACGTGTGAGGGACACCCCGAACTCCGCGGAGACGACCAGCCGGATGATCCGCTGGCGGAGCGCCGCCGGGTCCGCCGCCAGCCCGCGGACGTCGAGCGCGACCGCGCCGTCGTCGGTCTGGCTGACCAGCTCGAGCGCCCACTCCAGCGCCAGGCCGTCGAGCGCCTCGTCGTCCTCGCGCAGCTGCTCGGCGGTCCGCGCCAGGGCTTCGGCCACGCCGGGGCCGAGCTCCCGCTCCATCACCGGGAGGACCTCCGCGCGTACGCGCACGCGCGTGTAGGAGGGGTCGTCGTTGTGCGGGTCGTCCCAGGGCTCCAGGCGGCTGTCGGCGCAGAACCCACGCGTCTCGCTGCGGCGGAGACCGAGGAACGGGCGCAGCAGGCGGCCGGTGTCGGGCAGCATCCCCTGCAGGCTCGACGGACCAGAACCGCGCGCGAGACCGAGCAGGACCGTCTCGGCCTGGTCATCGAGAGTGTGGGCGAGCAGGATGCGCTCAGCGCGGGTCGCGGCCATCGCCCGGTCGAACGCGGCGTGGCGGGCAGCGCGTGCCGCCCCCTCCGGGCCGCCCTCCCGCTCCACGGCGACCCGTTCGACCAGCACCGGCTCGAGGCCGAGGGCCGTCGCCTGCTCCGCTGCCCGCGCGGCCACCGCATCCGAACCCGGCTGGAGGCCGTGGTCGACGATCACGGCGCCGGCGCGGAAGCCGTTCCTCGGCGCCTCGAAGGCGGTCGCGGCGGCGAGCGCGAGCGAGTCCGCTCCCCCGCTCAGACCCACGAGCACGAGGGCTCCCGGTCGTAGGGGCGCCGGCCGCTCGGGGCCGTGGTCGTCGTGCTGATCGACCTCCGGCAAGGCCGCCGCCGCGGCGAGCGCAGTGCGGACGGCGCGGCGCGCGTCGGCGATCGGCGGGGTCAGGCGCGGGCGGCGCTGCGGGTCGGGCGAGGCCTGCCCGGCCTCCGATCCGTCGAGGTGCATCCAGTAACGTTAGTGCAGGTTTTGCCGAGAGCTAAGGAGTACGGAATGGCCGAATACGACGTCGTCATCGAGATCCCGAAGGGGAGCCGCAACAAGTACGAGGTGGATCACGAGACGGGTCGCGTGTACCTCGACCGCGTGCTGTTCACCAGCTTCGTCTACCCGACCGACTACGGCTTCTTCGAGAACACGCTGGGCGACGACGGCGACCCGCTGGATGCCCTGGTGCTGCTCGAGTACCCGCTGTTCCCGGGCGTCGGCGTGAAGGTCCGCCCGGTGGGCGTCCTCAACATGAGCGACGAAGCGGGCGGCGACGCGAAGGTCATCGCGGTGCCGTACAAGGACCCGCGCTGGCAGCACATCCAGGACGTCGCCGACATCCCGGAGCAGACCCGCAAGGAGATCGAGCACTTCTTCGCCCGCTACAAGGACCTCGAGCCGGGCAAGTTCGTGAACATCGACGGCTGGGGCGACGCCGCGGAGGCCGACGGCCTCATCCAGAAGGCCATCGCCAAGCTCGCCGCCGAGGGCCACTGACCTCCGACCCCCGTCGAGTACACAAAAACTGCACGCCGTCCGGCCGGATGGCGTGCAGTTTTTGCGTACTCGACGGTGGGGGTTCGGGAGCTAGGCGCTAGGACGGGCCACGAGGCGCCAGGGGGAACCCCAGACGGACTGGACCTTGACGACGTCGCCCTCGGTCGGAGCAGCGATCATCATGCCGCCGCCGATGTAGATGCCGACGTGGTAGAAGTCGCCGGGACCGTCCCCCCAGAAGATCAGGTCGCCCGCCTGCTTGGCGCTGTACGAGACCAGCTGACCCCTGTCGGCGGCCGTGTAGTACTGGTTGTTCACGGAGTGGGATCCGATGTAGACGCCGGCGTAGGCATACGCCTTCATCGTCAGTCCGGAGCAGTCGTATCCGGTGGGACCCTCGCCGCCGAAGATGTACGGCTTGCCGAGCTGGGCGCGGGCGTATGCGATCGCGGTGTCGACGACGTTGCCGTTGGGCGCGGCCGGAGCCGCTCCCCCACCGCCGCCCGCCGGCGCTGCACCACCCGATGAGGGCTGGTTCGCTGCCGCCGCGGCCGCTGCCGCCGCGGCAGCAGCGGCAGCAGCCCGCCGTGCGGCCTCCTGCTGAGCCTTGATCTGCTCGCCCTGCAGGTACGCGGCCTCTGTCTGCGCCGAGGTGTTCTTGAGCGTCGCGAGCTGGGCGACGAGCTCGGTCGACTTCTGCTGCTGGGTGGCGAGGGCCGCTTGCGCCTTCGCCTGCGCATCCTGGGCCGCAGCCAGAGCCTTGTCGGCTTCGTCGGCCAGCGATTCGCGCTCCGTCTTGGCCGACTTCGCCTGAGCGGTCAGCGCGTCGGCGGTGTTCTTGTCCTTCGTCGCCTGCTCGTAGACGGCCTTCGACTGCTCGGTGAGCTTGCTCATCGTCCCGAGCTGGAACAGGAGCTTGTCAGCGGCGTCGCCGGACCCGCCGCCCTTGAGCATGAGGTCCGTGGTGACGTCGCCGCCGCCGGACTTCGCCAGGTGCGACGCCAGAAGACCGGCGCGCATCTTGGAGGTCTTGGCCTTCTCGGCCGCGGCTCCCGCCTGCTTCTCCAGGTCGGCGGCCTTGGCGGTCGCCGCGTCGAGGGCGTCCTTGGCCTGGAAGTAGGCCTCCGCCGCCTTCTCCGAGGCGATGCGGGCCGCATCCACACTCGACTGGAGGTTGCCGATCAGCGACGTGATGTTGTCGATCATCGCCTGCTGGTTGGCCACGTTGTTCTTGGCCTGCTGGACGTCGTTCCACGACGGGTAGTCGACCGCCTGCGCTGGGGCGACGATGCCGATGGATGCCGTGACCGCGCCCATGACCCCCGCGCCGATGGCGAGGCCGGGGCGGACGCGGCTGCTCTTCTCGTTCTCGTTAGCCAAGGGGTGCCTGCCGATCTCTCATGAACGGGATCCCATCGATCTTCTCGCCGCCGATGCGGACCTCGTAGTGGAGGTGGCAGCCGGTGGAGGCGCCGGTGGTGCCGACGCGGGCGATGGGCTGGCCGGCGCCGACCTGCTGGCCGATGCCGACGAGGATGCCGCCGTTGCGGATGTGGGCGTAGCCCGTCTGGATGCCCCCGCCGTTGTCGATGAGGACGAAGTTGCCGTACGAGCCGTTCGGTCCGGCGTAGACGACGGTGCCGTCGTGGGCCGCGTAGATGGGCGCGTTGCACGAGGCGCCGATGTCGATGCCCAGGTGGTAGGTGCTGCCGACACCGCCCGGCGAGGGGCGTGCGCCGAAGCCGTCGGTGATCGGGCCGGCGGCGGGCACGGCCCAGCCCTGGGGTCCGACGTAACCGCCCGGGAGGCCGCCCGAGCCGCGAGCTGCGGCAGCAGCGGCGGCCGCCGCGACACCGGCTTCGTAGCCGGCGACGGTCTTGGCGGTCGCGTCCTTCAGCGCCGCGAGCTGCGCCTGCATGACGACGATCTGCTTCTGCTGCTCGGCGAGCTTGTCCTGCGCCGCCTTCGCCGCCTCGATCGCCGCCTGCATCGCCGCCTCGGCGACGACGCGGAGGCGCTCGCGGTCGGCCTTGGCTACGACCGCCTGGTCGGACAGCGACTTCGCCGTGTTCTGCGCGGCCTTGGCGTCGGCGTAGACCTTGTTGGACTGCTCCACCAGCTTCGACATGCTGCCGAGGTCGGAGAGGAGCTGCTCCGGGCTCTTGGAGGTGGCGTTGTTGCCGGAGAGGAACAGGTTGGCGGTCAGATTCCGGCCACCGGTGCGGTAGAGCTGGGCGGCAAGCTTGCCCGCCTGGGCGCTCGCGTCATCCGCCTTCTTCTGGCTGGCCGCCGCCTGAGACTCGAGATCGAGGGCCTTCATGGCCGCCTGATCGAAGTTCGCCTGGGCGACCTCGAGCTCCTCGCCGCGCTTCACCGCGGCCGCCTGAGTGTCGGCCACCTCCTGCTTGAGCTGGGCGATGAGACCGTTGATGCGGTTGACCTGCGCGGAAGCGGCGGACTCGTTGGCCTTCGCGGCCTGGACGTCCTGCCAACTGGGGTAGTTGTCCGCGTACGCCGGGGCGGAGACGGCGCCGACCGAGGCCACCACGCCGACGATCAGGGCCGCCATCGCGCGCGTCGCGCGGGCACCGATGACCGCCCGGCGGCGTGAACCGCGGGTGGTCGGGGGAACCGTTCGGCTGGTCGTTTCGCGTCTCATGGTGTTTCTCGGCCCGCTCACTTCTGCGTCGACGTCCGTCACGCGAGTCACACGTGCCCCACTGTCAACATGCGTCACTCTATCAACATGGCGATTTTCCGGCCTGGTCGGAGGCCGGAACGATGGGGGTCGGCGTGCGTCCGCACGAGCGGCCGGGGGGGCCGCCTGGGTCGCAGACTATGTCGCGTCTCCGCCCCGTCCCCGGATTTCGCAATGGCGTTGCGCGAACCGGCAACGGGCCGCCGGGCGCCGACCCGCCCGGGATCCGAACCCGATTCGCATTCTCTGTCGCACTTCCGTATGCTTATGCGTCGGTGGTCATCGGAAAGCGGAAGCAATTCGAGACAATCCGGCCCCATCGTTTAGCGGCCTAGGACGCCGCCCTTTCACGGCGGTAGCACGGGTTCGAATCCCGTTGGGGTCACGCCGAACGGTGTCCACTAGTATTAATCAGCACCAGATAACTCAAAAAGCAACACACTAAGGCCCTGTAGCGCAGTTGGTTAGCGTGCCGCCCTGTCACGGCGGAGGTCGCGGGTTCAAGTCCCGTCAGGGTCGCCACGGCGACAAGCCCTTCCACTAGGAAGGGCTTCCGTCTAGGTGGATGCGCGAGCATCCCCTGGCTCTGTAGCTCAGTTGGTAGAGCGTTCGACTGAAAATCGAAAGGTCACCGGATCGATGCCGGTCGGAGCCACCAGAGAAAACCCCCGGATCCTTGAGGATGCCGGGGTTTTTCACTAGATAGGACGGAGTCGCGTCCGCGACCGCATCACGTGCGTGCGTCGTCGGTTACCGCGCAAGATCGCCCGCATAGTCGGCCAGGTTGGCGAAATCCGGCTGGCTTCTCTCGTCCTCCACCGCTGCCGCTCCCACCGCGCACGCTATCCCCAGGGCGTGTTCCGGCTCGACACCGGCGGTCAACGAGAGCGCAAGGGCAGCGCAGAAGGCATCACCGGCCCCGACCGTATTCACGGGCTCGGCGCGCACGGCCGGTACGCGAACCACCAGTGATCCGTTCTCGTAGAGCGCGGCGCCGTCTCCGCCGTAGGTGACGGCCACGCGTTGCGCGTCGGCCAGCTCAGGCATGAGCGCGAATTCGGACTCGTTGACGATGAACAGATCTGCGCGACGGACCAGCTCAGCGGGAAGCGCCTGCGCAGGAGCCGCATTGACCACCAAGAAGGCAGCGGTCGAACGTGCCAGTTCGCACACCAGCCCGGTGTCGACCTCGAGCTGGGTCAGGACGACCTCGTCGTCCGCGATGCGGAGACCGTTGAGAGACACCTCACTGTTCGCCCCCGGGCAGACGACGATCTGGTTCTCCCCGTGCCGATCGACAGCGATCAGCGCCGTGCCCGTCGGCTCGTCGACGATGCGTACGGCGGACACATCGACCCCGGCAGTTCGCAGCTCATCCAGCATCCACCGCCCGTCCGCGTCATCCCCGACGGCACCGACCATCCGGACACGCGCGCCGAGGCGGCTTGCCGCGGCAGCCTGGTTCGCCCCTTTACCTCCTGCGTCTCGATGCAGGGCAGCGTTCCCGACGGTCTCCCCCGCGGTGGGGAGGCGGTCGGCGATGGCGGTGAGGTCGACGTTGATACTGCCGACGACGACAACATCACGGAGGTCGTGCACAGAGGTGGCCTTTCGTCCTGCACGCCACGGGGGCGCTGGATTGGATGCTAGTGAGTATCTCGCCTCCCACTGTCTCGAGCCACGTCGCTTCGGCCGGAGACCGTGGGTGGCGAGTAGCCAGGCCCACCCGATCGGGTCCATGATGCCGGGGTGACGAGGCGGGATGAACCGATCGGTCGCGGGTCATGAATCCGGCGGCTCGCCGCGTGCAGCGCGTCTACCTGACCTTGATGCTCGGCAACACGTTGGCGGCGTCATTCATCTGGGGGATCAACACCCTCTTCCTGCTCGACGCCGGGCTCTCGAACTTCGAGGCGTTCGCCGCGAACGCGTTCTTCACCGCCGGGATGGTGATCTTCGAGATCCCGACGGGCGTCGTCGCCGACACGGTCGGGCGCAAGGCGTCCTATCTGCTGGGCACGATCACGCTGTCGGTGACCACCGGTCTGTACTGGATGCTGTGGCTCTGGCACGCGCCGTTCGTCTGGTGGGCGATCGTGTCGGCGCTGCTCGGTCTCGGCTTCACGTTCTTCTCGGGCGCGGTGGACGCCTGGCTCGTCGACGCCCTGGCGTTCGCCAAGTACACCGGGAGCCTGGAGGCCGTGTTCGGCCGCGGCCTGGTCGTCACGGGGATCTCGATGTTCGCCGGGTCGGTTCTCGGCGGGATCATCGCTCAGGCGACGAATCTCGGCGTGCCCTTCCTGCTGCGAGCCGGGGTGCTGGTCGTCATGCTGGTGTTCGCCGCCATCGTGATGAAAGACCTCGGCTTCACACCCGACCACTCGATGGGCCCGGTCGCGGCGACCAGGAACGTGCTGAAGCAGTCGATCGATCACGGGCTGCGCAAACGGTCGGTGCGCTGGGTGATCCTGTCCGCGCCGTTCGCCTCCGGCGTCGGCATCTACGCCTTCTACGCTCTGCAGCCGTACCTGCTGGAACTCTACGGCGACAAGACCGCGTACTCGATCGCCGGGCTCGCCGCCGCTATCCTGTCGCTTGCGCAGGTCGCGGGCGGGGTGCTCGCCCCGCGCATCCGCCGTCTGTTCGCGAAGCGCACGACGACGGTCATCGGGGCATCTCTGACGAGCATCGTGATCCTCGTGGCGCTGGGGGTGACCAGCCTCTTCTGGCTCGCCGTCGCCCTGCTGGTGATCTGGGGTTTCGTGTTCGCGGTGGCCGGCCCGGTTCGCCAGGCCTACCTGAACGACATGATCCCCTCGAAGCAGCGCGCGACCGTGCTGTCGTTCGACTCGCTGTTCGGCAGCCTCGGCGGGGTGTTCATCCAACCGGCGCTCGGACGCGCGGCCGACCTCTGGGGCTACGGCACGTCGCTCGTCATCGGCGGAGCGGTCGAGCTGATCGGCATCCCGTTCCTGTTCGCCAGCCGGCGCCAGAACGACCCGGCGGACACCAAGACGGTTCAGACGGACCCGGAACCGGTCGAGCCGGGGACCGCGGCACCCGATCCTGGCACCTCCGGCCCGCGGCCATCCTGAGCTCTGCGTGCGGCCAGCTCGCGATCCTGCTTCTCGTCGGCTCCCGTGATGACCCAGTAGACGACCGCGAGCGCGAGGATGCCGATGACCGGCGTCAGGAAGGTCGCGAACGGCACGCCGAGCGGCGCGTGCCCGACCGCGAACACCGACACATCCCAGAGCCCGTGCAACAGCATGGCCCAGATCAGGGATCCCGTCACCCGCCGCACGATGTAGAACGCCGTGCCGGAGGCGAAGGCGAGACCGACCTGCGCGACTGTGCCGCCGAGCGGGGCTCCCAGCGCCGCGTTGACGAGATGCATCACCCCGAACAGGACGCTGGACAGGAACCAGGCCCACCCCTCGCGCAGCCGCGAGCGGAACGCTGTGAGCACGAGGCCGCGTGTCATCAGCTCCTCGTTGAAGCCCACCAGGACACCGAGTGCGACGAGAGCGAGGAGGAAGGAGGCGTCGAACTTCGACCAGTCCGTCGTGAGGATGTTCACCAGTGCCACGACCGCCATCAGGATCGGGACGAAGACGGGCCAGACATGACGAGAAGGTTTGCGCTCGAACAGCGCCGGCCTCCACCAGCCCAGCAAGGACGTGGTGACCGCGAGCAAGAGTGCGGCGACGGCCAGGTCGACGACCGCGCCCCTCCATGTCTCGCCGGCGGAGGCACCGATCCTGGTGTAGGGCACACCCATCAGAGCGCTGACGACGAAGACCACGACGACGTAGCCGGCCCAGATCAGGAACCCCATCCACAGCCGAGGCTGGATTCGCATGCGTTCTTACCTTTCCCCAGGGGATGAGAACAGCCGAAAGTGGTGTGAAGAGCCCCCGCGCGGATCCGGATGTCCGGCCCGGGTGTTAGACATCTTTCTTGGCTAGCAATCGCCTGTCAACGCCATCCTCGGGATGCTGCGGGTCTCGTCGGCCCGGGGAAGTGACTGGGCTTCGTCAGGGAGACGGCGTCGGAGTCGTGCTCGGAGCCTGTTGCGCCTGCTCGGCCTGCGCGAGCGCCTTGTCGAAGGCGCTGATCGTTGCGGCATTCACCGTTCCGGTCGCCTCGACTCCGAGCTTCGTCTGGAACGCCTGCAGGGCCTCCGTGAGCGCGGGAGTCCAGACGCCGTCGATCGGGCCGCTCCAGAAGCCCGCGAGCTTCAGCGTCTGCTGGAGGGCGGCGGTGCTGGCCGTGTTCGTCTGCGCGGCGGCGCCACCGAGGGCGAGGAGCGTGGCATCCAGCGCCGCCGCAGTCGCCTTGTCGACCGTGCCCGTCACCGGCAGGCCGCTCACGGTCTGGAGCTCTTCGACGGCCGCGACGGTCTGCGGACCGTATACGCCGTCGATCGCGCCCGAGTAGTAGCCGGCGGCGGCGAGACTCTGCTGCAGTTCGGTCACGTAGTGGCTGACGGCCGCGGAGGCCTCCTGGGCCTGAGCGTCGGGAATGCAGCCGGCCTGCGAGAACAGCTGCAGCCAGGAGAACTCGAGAGCGACCGCCGCACTGTTGAACTGCTCCGAAGCGGCCGCGAGGGTGGTCTGGTCCGTGATGGCGGACTGAGCGGCGGCGAACTCCGCGTCGGCCTGCTTCACACGATCGACGGTCGCGCTGGGGACGAGCGGGGTCGCGTTCGGCTGCGGAGTCGCATCGCTCTCCGGGGTGCCGGAGGACTCCCCTCGCGCCTGGTCGAGGGCGGTTCGGGCGGCGACGAGCTCCTGTTCGGCCGTCGCGAGCTCCTGGTGAGCCTCGACGGCCGCTTCCGCGCCATCGAACGCGGAGGATCTCGGCTTGGCCAGATCGGAGCCCGCATCCTTCACGTCGCCCACAGTCGGAGCGGTCTGCGTGAGGATGTCGCCGTACCGGTCGAGAGCTTCGATGTACGTCTTACTCGCCTGGCAGAACTCCTGCGAAGCCGCATCCGCCGCCGACCGTGCTTCCTTCACCGCCTTCTCTTTCGCGGTGACCTGCGCCTGAGCACGATCGACAGGGCTCACTTCGCCCGAACATCCCGAAAATGCGAACGCCGCGACGGCGACGAGCGCACCCACCGCCACTCGCACCCGCAGGGGACGCCGGTCGCTGTGCTGCCTCGGCTCGTTCACCATCGCGCGATCCTCTGCTCCCTGTTCGCGGCGCCCCGTCCACGTTGGCGTGGCCGGCCAGCCACACGGTAGCTGCGGCCGAGGACGCGTGGATATACAGCGAGCTGGAGAGGCGATCCTGGTTCGAGTCACGGGCCGATCGTGATTGCTAGCATCATCGCGACGAAGGAGTTGCCCATGTACACGTCGACCTTCATCTTCGAGGCGAAGCCCTACGACGACGACTTCCACCGGCTGAACGACGAGATCGCGGAGCGCGCCCGCGCCATCCCCGGCTTCCTCGGCGAGGAGGCGTGGAGCAACCAGGAGACCGGTCTGCACGCGGAGGTCTACTACTGGGAGACGCGCGAGGCGCTGCAGCGGCTGATCGGCATGGACACGCACCGCGAGGCCAAGCGGCTGCACGATCGGTGGATCGGCGCCTACCGCATCGTCATCGCCGAGGTCGTCGGCACCTACGGTCAGCCCGGCCTGGGTCTGGAGCACGTGCCGGCTGCGAGTTCTGACGCAGCGTGAGGGGACGCCGGCCGCTCACGTCCCGGATCACACCTGCGCAGGCGCGCCGCTGGTGACGATCGGCGCGTCGTTCCTCGGCGGTCTGATCCTGATCGTCGGGCTGCAGATCCCGTGGCTCAACATCCTGGTCTGGGTCGGGATGGTGTCCTTCGGGCTCGGCGCACAGCTCCTCGAGTTCCGTCGGCAGCGTCCCTGGGACTCGACCACACGGTCAGGCGCCGAGCAGCACCAAGAGGTGGTAGACCACGTAGGCCGGCCAGACGATCGCCTGCAGCAGCCCTAGGACGACGCCCCAGAACGAGCCGTCGGACACCGAGATGAAATAGATCGCCGCGCCGATGTACGCGAGCAGGAAGAAGAACCCCCACGGCCCGTCCCGCACGATCGTCCTCGCGTTCGTCCCGTCAGCCATGTCGCTCTCCCGCCTGCGTCGTCGTGGCCACATCCTCAGGGGCGAGCGGGGGCTCGGGAAGGGTCTTTCGACCTCCGGCGCCTGATACGCCGGTCCCGTCGCCGGAAACCGTGGGTGTCCGCCGACACACGCGCAGGGCTAGCATGCGGCCACCGGGAGCACGGGAGGTGCAGCCATGGCGGGACGCTGGGGTGCGGTGACGGTCCTGGGGGCGGCGCAGTTCGTCATGGTGCTCGACAGCACGGTCATGAACGTGTCCATCTCGACGGTGGTGGCGGACCTCGACACGACCATCGCCGCCATGCAGACGGCGATCACCTTCTACACGCTGACGATGGCGGCGTTCATGCTCCTCGGAGCGAAGCTCGGTGATGTCTGGGGCCGCAAGCGCGCGCTCATCATCGGATCGATCGTGTACGCCATCGGTTCGCTGACGACGGCGCTCAGCCCGAACATCGTCGTACTGTTCCTCGGCTGGTCGATCGTCGAAGGACTCGGCGCCGTGCTGGTCATCCCCGCGATCGCGGCGCTGATCGCCGACAACTACCAGGGGCACGCCCGGGTCACCGCGTTCGCCGTGATCGGGGCGTCGTCGGGAGCGGCCGTCGCCGCGGGTCCGCTCATCGGCGGCTTCCTGACCACCTACGCGAGCTGGCGGTACGTCTTCGCCGGCGAGGTCGTCATCATGGCCGTCGTCCTGCTGTTCAGCTTCCTCGTCGGCGATCACGGGATGCGATCGCGCATCCGCATCGACATCCTCTCCGTCCTGCTCTCCGCCGCCGGTCTGGTGCTCATCGTCTACGCCCTGCTGCAGACCAAGAGCTGGGGCTGGATCCTCGCCGGGGCGGGAGCGCCGTACACGCTGCTCGGGCTGTCGCCGGTGCCGTATCTTGTGGCGGCGGGCTGCGTCCTGCTGTGGCTGTTCTTCGTACGGCAGCGCCGGCTCGTGGCCAGCGGCCGGCCCCCGCTGCTCGATGTGTCGCTGCTGCGGATCTCGCAGCTGCGCGCGGGCGTCGGCAGTCTCGCGATCCAGTACACCGTCACGGCCGGGCTCTTCTTCATCGTTCCGATCTACCTGCAGCTGACCCTGGGGCTGGATGCGCTCGAGACCGGGATCCGCGTGTTCCCGCTCTCGATCTCCCTCGTCCTCTTCTCGGTCCTCGGCACGATGTTCTCGAAACGGTTCTCGCCGCGCCTGATCGCGCGCATCGGCCAACTGACGCTGGTGGTGGCCAGCCTCATCCTGCTCGGCTCGGTGGATGTGGAGCTCAACAACTGGCTCTTCGCCACCGGGATGTTCATCGCTGGGGCCGCGCTCGGCCTGCTCGCCTCCCAGCTCGGCAACGTGACGATGTCGGCGGTCGGGCCCACCCAGCTGAGCGAGGCCGGCGGCATCCAGGGCGTCTTCCAGAACCTGGGCTCGTCGCTCGGCACAGCGCTGATCGGGTCGGTCATGATCGCGTCGCTCTCGAGCGTGTTCGCCGGGGCGGTGGCCGAGAGCACGCTGCCCGACGACGTCAAGAGCACGGTGCAGGAGCGCACCCAGGAGGGCATCACCCCGGTCGCCGTCGCGGACGTGCCGAAGATCGCGTCGGACGCCGGGCTCGGCGACGACGACGCGAAAGCCCTGGCCGGGCTGTACGAGACGTCGCAGCTGCGGTCGCTCGAACTGTCGTTCGCGGCGCTCGCCCTGGTGTCGTGCGGCGCGCTGTTCTTCTCGCGCAACCTGCCTCGCGAGATCGTCGGCGGGTCGCCCGAGCCCACGCCGTCGCGGCCCGAACGGCGGTCGGCCCGCCGCACCTGAGACGCGCGCTGGTTCTATGGCAGGACGATGTGGAAGTCCGGGTCGCCTGGCTGCAGGACTGCCGTCAGCTGCTGCAGCACCCCGGCATCGCCCTCCAGCGACATGCTCGCCGGCGACGGATTGCCGCCCAGCAGCGCCAGGAAGTCCGGCTTGGTGATCGTCAAACGCAGCGGCACGTCTCCCGGCGCACGGCGTTCGACATGGATGAGCACGCCGTTCGTCAGCGTCAGGTGGAAGGTGCGGCCGAGGTCGCTGAAGACGACCTCCAGTGACAGGTCCAGATCCCACGCACGCGGGCCGTCGACGGTGACGGCGATCGAGTCGAAGATCTGCTCGGGCGTCAGCTCGGCGAGCACGGCCGGGGCGTTCGCGGCGGTCGGGGTTCCGAAGTTGCCCTCCCGCAGTTCGGTGGCGCCCGAGAGGAAGAAGTTGCGCCAGGTCGCGTTCTCCGAGCCGTAGGCGAGCTGCTCCAGGGCGTCGGCGTAGAGGGACTTCGCGTCCGTGCTGTCCGGATCGGCGAACACGGCGTGGTCGAGCAGGGTGGCCGCCCAGCGGAAGTCGCCATCGTTGTAGGCCGCCCGTGCCAGCTCGACGACGCGGTCTACGCCGCCGAGTGCCGTCACGTACCGCTCGGCGAGCGCCTGTGGTGGATGCGGCCAGAGCCGCGCCGGATTGCCGTCGAACCAGCCGAGGTAGCGCTGCGCGATCGCCTTGACGTTGTGCGAGACCGACCCGTAGTAGCCGCGCGTGCTCCACTCCCGCTCCAGCGCCGGCGGCAGCGTCAGCTCCTCCGCGATCTCGGTGCCGGTCAGCCCCCTGTTCAGCAGCCGGAGGGTCTGGTCGTGCAGGTACCCGTACAGATCGCGCTGGACGCGCAGGAAGGCGACCAGCTCCTCCCGCCCCCAGGTGGGCCAGTGGTGGGAAGTGAACAGCACGTCGGCGCGGTCGCCGTAGCGTTCGATCGCCTCGGTGAGGTATTCCGACCACACGTGCGGGTCGCGCACGAGGGCACCGCGGAGCGTCAGCAGGTTGTGGAGGTTGTGGGTCGCGTTCTCGGCCATGCACAGCGCGCTGTAGCGCGGGATGAAGAAGTGCATCTCCGCGGGAGCCTCGGTGTTCGGGGCCAGCTGGAACTCGAACTCCACCCCGTCGAAGGTGAGCTTCTCGCCGGTCTCGGCGACGTCGATCGTCGGCACGAGCAGGGTCGTCTCACCCGTCGACAGGGTCAGGCCGAGGCCTGCGCCGACCTGACCGGAGGGTCCACGGTCCAGGGCGGCGCCGTACATGTAGCCGGCCCTCCGCGCCATCGCCGTGCCCGCGTAGACGTTCTCCGAGATGGAGTGCTCGATGAACCCGGCCGGGGCGACGATCTCGACGCGGCCGTCATCCACCTCCTCCGCGCTGACGATGCCGAGCACGCCGCCGAAGTGGTCCAGGTGGCTGTGCGTGAAGATCACCGCGACGATCGGGCGGTCGCCGCGGTGCCGCCGGTAGAGTCCGAGGGCGGCTGCTCCGGTCTCCTTCGTGAGAAGCGGATCGACGACGATGACGCCGGAGTCCCCCTCGATGAACGACATCACGGACAGATCCAGCCCGCGCACCTGGTAGAGGCCCTCCGTCACCTCGAACAGGCCGTTCTTCAGCACGAGCTTCCCCTGGCGCCAAAGGCTCGGGTGAACCGTGAGCGGCGCATCCCCGTCGAGGAAGCCGAAGGTGGAGGTGTCCCAGACGACCGCGCCGGACGCGTCGCGGATGGCCGGGTCGTCCAGGGTGCCGAGGAAGCCGCGCTCGGCCGCCGCGAAGTCCGCGTCGTCGGAGAACGGGAGCGCTGCGCTCGCTGCCCGGTGGGCCTCTCGGATGGACGGAGCCGGATCGTTCTGCTGCATGCTGCATCCCCTCGTCGCGGTGGTGTCGGGCAGATCATCCACCGCCGCACAGGTCCGCGGCTAGACGCGACCGCTGGTGCGCACCGACTACGCGGGCGGCGCGCCGGGCTCGACGATCGCGCGCTCCAGCCGGCGGACGACCTCCAGGTAGTCTGCCGTCCAGATGATGCGGACGGCCGTCGCGGCCCCGGCGGTCGAATGGTCGAGCTCGCCGAGCACCGCCGAGGCGAGGGAGCGGTCGGCGGCGGGATCCGGGGGCGCCGGCGTCGGCAGATCAGCGCGGGCGGTGAGGGCGGAGGCCAGGGCGCGGTACCACTCCTCCAGGCGGTCGACCTGCCCGTCGAGGGTCGTGTGAGCGGCGGCCGCGCTGGGAGCGGCCGCCACGTCGGACGCCTGACCGCGCCACAACTCCAGGATGGCGTCGGCGGCGAGCCGGATGCCGGCGACGCCGGTGACGGTCGCCGACACCTCAGCGAGCGGGCGCTGCTTGGCACCGCGCTCCGTCAGATAGGTGCGGAAGGCATCGTCCAGCCGACGGGATGCCGCGGCGGCCCGCAGCGACTGTTGGCGCGGCTCGGCGCCGCGCGGTGTCGCCGGGTCGCAGCGCGCCAGCCCGAACTCGACGGCGGCACGGAGATAGTCGATGCCGGCCAGATACGCATCCCCGACGGCCGTGCGCAGCGACGCGGAGGCGCCGCGCGGCCAGAACAGGGCGCCGACGACGAGGCTGACGGCACAGCCGAGGGCGATGTCCTCGATCCGGATGAGACCGACCGTCCATCCCGTCGGCGCGATGACGTTGAACAGCAGGACGAGGACGACCGTGAACGCGGCCTGACCGGCGGCGAACGAGATCGCCGCGGGGGCGACGCCCGCGACGAGGATGGCCACGGGGAGCACCAGCCAGAGCGCGACGGGGTTGTCGCCGATGACGAAGAGGGCGGCCGCACCGATGATGACGCCGACGACCGTGCCGAGCACGCCGCGCAGGGCGGTCTGCCCGGTGTTGAGGGCGCTCGAGCGCAGCACGGACATCGTTCCGAGCACCACCCAGAACGAGTGCTGCACGCCCGTCGCCTTAGCGAGCAGGACGGCGAGGCCGAGCCCGATCGCACCGCGGATGCTGTTGCGCAGCCACACCGAGTTCCAGCCGACGAACCCGGTCGCCCGCTCCGTCGCCGCCGCCAGCGGACCGTTCAGATCACCGGGCTGACGACCCAGCATCCGCTGCCACCAGGTGCGTCGCTCCGCCCGCGCTGTCAGGGCGATGTTGCCCGCCACGGTCTCGACGGCGTAGGCGAGCTCCTGCGCGCGGAACCCGGGGTCGAGGGCGGCCACGAAGCGCTCGGCCTGCTCGTCGGAGGCGGCGGTCCGCCCCACCGGGGAGACGGCGAGCGTCGTCTGCTCCACGGCCGCCCGCTCGACCGCGAGACGGTCGAGCGCCGACTCCAGTGCTGCGGGATCCGCGGCGTGCTGGGCGAGAACGAGCGCGCCCTCCTCGAGCACATCGGCCGCGGCCGCCCCCAGCCGCGCTGCCGCAGCCGTCGCCGAGCGCGGGCCGACGGCATCCACCTCGTCGCGTGGCGCGGCACGGTGGCGGACCATCTGGCCGATCACCGCATTCAGCCAGTTCAGCTCGTCGACCAGCCGTACGACGGTCCGCGCCGGCGCGCTCAGCCCGGTCGGGCGGTACGGGGTGGCCAGGAAGACGCTCTGCAGTGTTCCGACCGCGGCCTCTCCCGCCGCAGCGGTCCGCTCGCGCAGGGCGGCGATCTCGGCGGCATCCCCCATCGCGGGGAGCTCGGCCCGGATGCGTGCGGCGAGCGCGCGGGACGCCTCGACGGCGGGGAGGCGCAGCGGCTCGCGTGCGGGCGCCGGCCAGAGGAGGGTGATCGCGACGAGGCCGACGGCCGCGGCGACGCCCCAGCCGAGCAGCCGCGGGCCGATGTCGGCCACCGTCCCCGGCAGGGTGACGGGCAGCACGAAGGAGAGGAGAAGGGAGGTGCCGGCCGACGCGATGACGGAGCTCACCGAACCGGCGAACAGCACGACGAGGGCGACCACGGCCATCGCGAGCGCGGACAGCCAGATCGGCGAGGAGGCGAGCGTTCCCAGGCAGACGAGCACCGCTCCCGTGACGGCGAGCGCTGCGTGCGCCTGCACCCGCTCGCGCAGCGGACCGCCGAAGTCGACGAAGAGCAGCATGGCGAACGCGCCGAACGCGCCGAACAGTGCGACCTCGGGGTTGCCGATGACCCGGCTGCCGAGCAGGAACAGCAGGGGCACCGCGATGGCCGCGCGCGCCGCGCGACGCAGCGCGCTGAAGCCCGGATCGTGGCGTCGGAGCCAGGACGTCACCCGCACGCGGTCTCCTCCCTCGGCCACACCCTACTCGGCACCTCTCTCCGTCGCCCACCCCACACCCCCCACCGTCGAGTCCGCAAACTTTGCACACGCCGCGCCGGGCGAGCGTGCAAAGTTTGCGGACTCGACGGTGGGGGGTGTGGGCGCGCGGGGGTGGTGTGGTAGAAAGGCAACCGGGAGGTTGCTTATTATGGTGGATGTGGAGCGCAGCATCGTGGTGCGGGCGACGCAGGAGCGGGTGTGGGCGGCCATCGTCGACTCCAGGGAGTTCGGGACGTGGTTCGGCGCGGAGTTCGACGGGCCGTTCGAGGTCGGCCGGACGACGACCGGACGGATCGTCCCGACGACGGTCGACGCCGAGGTCGCCGCCGCACAGGAGCCGCACCGCGGATCCCCGATCACGGCCGAGGTCATCGCCATCGAGCCGCCGACGCGGTTCGCCTTCCGCTGGCAGCCGGCGCCGGGATCCGACGTGCTGACGACCGTCGAGTTCCGCCTGGCGACCGAGGGCGACGGCGTCCGCGTCACCATCACGGAGGACGGATTCGGGGTACTGCCCGAGGACGTCCGCGATCAGACGCGCGAGAACAACGACGGCGGCTGGGAGGCGCAGACCCGGCTGCTCAGTACGTATCTGGAACGCCCGTGATCGCGACGCTCGACGCCGCAGCGCCGGTGTTCGCCGCCCTCGGCGATCCCACCCGGCTGGGGTTGGTGCTCGCCCTCGGCGAGACGGGCCCGAGGACGGCGGCGCGGCTCGCGGCCGAACGCCCGGTGACACGGCAGGCGGTCGAGAAGCACCTCGCGGTGCTGGACGCTGCAGGCCTGGTGCACAGTGAGCGCCGCGGGCGGGAACGGCTCTGGCGGGTCGACCCGGTCGCGCTCGCGTCGGCCGGCGAGTTGCTGCAGCAGGCATCGGCACGGTGGGATGCGGCGCTGGGGCGGCTGCGCATCCACGTCGAGGGGTGACCCCGGAGGATCACTTGCGGTCGAGCACGCCGATCTGCGTCCCGGCCTCGTCGTAGACGTTCAGGGTGTCGCCGTCGGAGCGCGCGCTTGCGGCCTTCGACAGCCACGGATCCACGTCGGCGCACGCCATCTTGGTCGCGGCCAGCGCGCCGAAGGTGATCGATCCTTTCGACTCGCTCCAGGTGCCGGTCAGCGAGTTGCAGCCGTCGTTGCCGCTGAGCTGGCCGCCGTCCTTCAGGTCGAGACTGGTGCCGGCCGGATGGGCGGAGGTCCAGGTTCCGGTGTAATCGGAGGCGCTCGACGGGGCGCAGCCGGCCAGAGCGGCGAGCGCCAGCAGGAGCGCCGAGGCGCCCGCGATGGCACGTCCGGTGGCGGGGCGAAGTCGGTGCGCTGGATTCACGGCGCCAGTATGAGCGCGGCCGGCGCGGGTCGGCTAGGCAGTATCGCCCGGACGTCAGGAGGCGAGGGCTACCTGACGGAAGCGGATGACGGACGAGTCGGATCCGTGGTCGGCGCGGTCGTAGGCGGCGCGGATGGGGTTCACCGTTCGCCCGTTCGGGAGCACCACCGCAAGCCCCGCGTCCTCCGGCACCCCGCGCCGCGGCGCTGCGCTGCTCCATCGGCCGCCGTCGGTCCGCACCAGGATCTCGCCGATCAGGCAGCCCAGGCTCTGCAGGGTGAACTCGTCGCCGACGAAGCCGTCGTCGGTGCGCAGGTCGGTGAACAGCCGCTCGACATAGACCAGGTCCTCCGGGACGTACGTGACGGTGTGACCGTAGATGTCACGGATGCCGCCCGCCATCGCGCCCGCGAGCAACGAGCCGACGGCGGGGTCTGGCCGCCGCCGGCGCGTCGCTTCACGAGGGAACCGGAACATGCCGCCCACGGTAGACCTCCCTCCGCCGTGTTGCGCGCCCCAATACGAGTGGCCCGTATTCGCGGGGCGCAGCGCGGCACCGCGGCGGTGGTCAGGATGCGGCGGTGTCAGGATTCGGTGAGGGTCAGGATGCGGCGGGGGTCAGGATGCGGTGGGCGCCTCGGGCATTGCCGCGCCGCCCCGGGCGCGCAGGAAGCCCCAGAGCACGAGCGCACCCGCCACCACCGTGAGCGCCAGCCCCGCGACCGTGACGGCCTCGCGGAACTCCGCCGTCTGCTGCACCGTCCATCCCGCCGTCGCGATGCTCCCCGCGAAGAGTCCCGCGAGCACCGTCCCCGCGACGGCGAGCCCGACGCCCGAGGCGACTTCGGACGCGGTGTCGGTGAGCGCCGCGCCGATGGTGGTCCGGCTCTCGGGGAGACCGCGGAGGACGTTGGTGCCTGCGACCACGCCGACGACCCGGATGCCCGCCGCGACCAGCACCAGGGCCACGGCGATCCAGCCGTATCCGAGGCGGCCGAGCACGGCGTACACGGCGAGGCCCGCCACGACGGCGGTCGCGCTCATCCAGGCCGCCCGCTCCATCCCCACCCGGCGTACGAACGGGGTGATGACCGCCCCTCCCGCGAGCAGGACGACGACCTGCGGCAGCATCCCGAGCGCCGCGAGCGCGGGAGGCCACCCCCAGTCGAGCTGTAGCTGCAGCGTGACGAGGTATCCCAGTCCCGCCGTGGCGATCGCGGCAGCGGCCTTGAACGCCAGACCGCTGGAGACGAGGGGATGCGCGATCAGCGACAGCTCGAGGAGCGGATGGCGGGCGGTCCGCTGCCGCACGACGAAGAGGACCCCGGCCCCGACGGCCGCGGCCGTCACCAGCCAGGGCATCCACGCGTCGATGCCCTGCTCCACGAACAGGGTCGGGGCGATCAGCGCGAGCACGATGGCGGCGGTGCCCAGCGCCGCACCCGCCAGGTCGATCGGGTCCCGATGCAGCCCAGCGGGGTCGTCGGCGGGGATGCCGAGCCGCACGCCCACGATCGCCAGCGCCGCGATGGGGACGTTCACCAGCAGGAGCACCTGCCAGGGGGCGATGGCGAGCACGAAGCCGCCGGCCGTCGGTCCGATCGCGAGTCCGACGAGCCCGACCGTCGAGATGACGGTCATCGCCTTGACGCGGAGGTCGTCCGCCGCGAACAGCCGGAACGCGAGCGCCATCGAGCCGGGTGTCGTCATCGCGGCGGCGATTCCCATGCCGACGCGCACGGCGATCAGCTCTTCCGTCGTCGAGACGAACGCGGTCGCGAGACTGGCGAGGCCAAGCAGGACAAGGCCGATGAGCATGACCCGGCGGCGGCCGTACCGGTCGGCGATGGCGCCGAAGGCGAGCATGGAGCCGCCGAACACGACCGCGTACGCGCCTGTCACCCATTGGAGACCGGCGGTCGAGGCGTGGAGATCGCGGCCGATGGTGGGCAGTGCGACGTTGAGGATCGAGTTGTCGAGCATCTCGAAGAGGAACACGGCGGAGAGGCCGGTGAGAGCCATCCACGCATCGCGGAGGGAGCGCGGAGCGTGGCGGCCGACACGGACGGGCGGCTCGGGGACAATGGGAGCGGTCTGCTCAGAGGACATGTCACTAGGTTATGCGACTAACCTTAGTGACACAAGCTAATCGTGGAAGGACGACGCCCGCATGCCCAGAACCAGCGAGCGCGGCGGCCCGCAGACGCGTGCCCGCATCGCCGGAATCGCCTCCGGGCTCTTCGCTGAACGCGGCTTCGACGCCGTGACCGTGGCCGACGTCGCCCGCGAGGCCGGCGTGTCCAGCGTGACCGTGTTCAAGCACTTCCCCCGCAAGGAGGACCTCTACCTCGACCGCTCGGCCGACGCCGAAGACCTCCTGCGCACCGCCGTCCGGGACCGCGCGGACGGCACCGGCGTGCTGGCTTCGCTGAGGGAGGCGACGCTGCGGCTGCTCGACGAGCGTCATCCCCTCTCCGGCCTCGACGCGCGCTCCGTTCCGTTCTTCCGCACTGTCGGCGGCTCCCCCGCCCTGGTCGCCCGCGCCCGCGAGCTCGCCGGCGAATTGCAGCAGGGGCTCGCAACCGAACTCGAGGCGGATCCCGCTTTCGACGGCGACGCAGCCCTGTTCGCCGCGATGTTCATCGGAGGCTATGCGGTGCTCCTCGTGGATGCGGCTCGGCGGCTGATCGCGGGCGAACCGGCCGACGACGTCGCCGCGGCCCAGCGGGCGCGGGTAGGCGCGCTGTTCGATGTCCTCGCGCGCGGATTCGGCGACGACGCCTGAGGCCGAAGAGCGAGCGGCCCAGCGCTATGCTGACCCGCGGGGAACGGCCCGACGGGGCCGAAGGGGGGAGACGGATGTACCGACGACAGCGGGGATGTGCGGCGAGAGCCGTGACGATCGCAACCGCACTCGGCATCGCGACAGCGCTCGCCGGATGCGCCGATCTCGACCAGCGGTCCGTCGCCGCCACCTCGATCGCTCCACCGACGCCGAGCCCGACCCGAAGCGCACCGGCGGTCACGTACGACCTCGACGTGCACCGCACGTTCCTGCTCAGCGACGGCAGCACCGCGCCCGGCTGCGTGCAGGTCGCGGTCGAGCGCGACGAGGCGACCGCGGACGCTCAGACGGACGAGCGCATCGCGGCGGCCCGGAAACTCCTGCTCTCCACGAACTGGGAGGCGGAGCCCGTCTCGCTGGACGAGCTGGGAGCCGAGGAGCGTCAGGTCGAGAAGGACCGCGGCGAGAGCGAAGCCGAGATGCTCTCGGGCGTGCTGTCGGACCATATCTCGAAAGCACTCCAGGACGCGGGCCTGATGGGCGGCGGCATTTCGCTCCGCGGCCACGTCGGATGCTGACCGCGAGCGGGACGCGCCCGATGCGGTCATCGCGCTAGCCAGATCCATCCACTGCGATAGTAAAGTTTGCTCTGGCCGCGCTGGGCGGCCGCGACTCGGGTTGGGGATGAGGAGGCGTCGGTGGCCAAACGGACGCGCGCGACCGCGACCACCAGCACGCTGGCCCGCGTCAACCAGACGGCCATCATCGAAGCCCTCCGCGAGTCCGGCGCGCTGTCCCGGCAGCAGCTCGGCGCCAAGACGGGCCTGAGCCCGGCGACCATCAACCGGCTGACGGCGTCCCTCATCGAGGACGGGCTCGTCGTCGCCGCCGGCCAGGAGCCGTCGACCGGCGGCCGACCGTCCGTGCTCCTGCGATACGCCGGCAGTTCCCGCCTAGTCGCCGCGATCCAGCTCCGCGCGGAGACGGTGACGGGCATTCTCGTGGACTTCGACGGCAAGATCGTGTTCCGGCGCTCGGTTCCGCTGGGCGCACGGCAGGCGGGCGACCCGGCGGGGGCCGACGCGGAATCGCCCGAACGCGCGACCGACCAGGAGCGCCAGCTGCGCAAGGTGTTCCGGCTGTTCGACGACCTGATCGCGACGGCCGACTCGATGGGCACGCCCTGCCTCGCCGTCGGGATCGCCGTGCCGGGAGTCGTGCAACAGCCGGATGGCGTCGTCGGCACGATGCCGGAGTTCGGCTGGACGGGCGTTCCGTTCGGCACGCTCCTCCGACAGAGGACGAACCTGCCGGTCGTGGTGGAGAACGACGCGAACGCGCTGGCCTTCGGCGAACTCCACACCGGTGCGGGTCGCGGCCTTTCGAGCCTGGTCGCGCTGTTCCTCGAGAACGGCCTCGGCGCCGGGATCGTGGCGAACGGCGAACTGCACCGCGGCGCCCGCGCGGAGGCGGGCGAGATCGGCTACCTGCTGATGGAGCGGTCCTCACTCGGGCGCTCGTACGACGCGCGCGGCGACCTGGAGGATCGCATCGGATCGCTCGCGCTCACCCAGCGGGCGCGCGAGCGCGGCATCCCCATCCCGGACGGCGGGTCGCTGACGGCCGAGGACGTGTTCGAGCTGGCCCGTGACGGCAACGCCGACGCGCAGGAGCTCGCGGACGAGATCCTCGACATGGTGGCCATCGCGGTGGCGGCACTCGTGATCGTGCTCGACCCGGAGCTGGTGGTGGTGGGGAGCAGTTTCGTCGGCAGCTCCGACACGGTCATCCCGGGCATCCAGGAGCGGCTGCGCGGCCGCATCATCCGGGTTCCGCGCATCGAGCCGGCCACCCACCGAGAGGATGCGGTGCTGCTGGGCGCTGCCGAGCTCGCCGCCGCCGAGGTCAACGGCTTCGCCTACCTCGCCTTCTGAGCCCTCCCCCTCCCCGCCGCCGAGATTTGCGCCAAATCTCGGTCATGCCGCCCTCATAACCACGATTTGCGCCAAATCTCGAACCTGACCTGGGCACGCGGGGGTGCGGGTATTGACGGGGGCGCGCAGCGTCGCTTAGGTTTGGCGTCAACTTCTTCTCACTCCGATAGGAAAGAAGAGGTGATCCCTACAGCGACGCAGAGGAGCAGACGTGATCGTCGGTATCGACATCGGCGGCACCAAGACGCACGTGTGCGTCGAGGACGACGCCGGCGCCGTGCTCCTCGACCGGTCGGTGCAGACCGCCGACTGGCAGCACGGCGGCGACCTCCACTCGGAGCGGAACGTGCGCGGGCTCCTCGCGCTCCTCGACGACGTACCCGGCGCCGCCTCCGCTCCCCTGGTGGTCGGCGCGCACGGGCTCGACAGCGAGGGCCAGACGCTGGCCTTCTCCGAGACGCTCGCCGCGCTCCACGACGGCCCCGCTCTCGCGGTCAACGACGTCGAGCTGGTCGGCCCCGCCGCCGGATACGACGAGGCCATCGCCGTCATCGCGGGCACCGGCAGCAAGGTCGTCGGCCGCCGAGCCGACGGGACTCTGGTGAGCGCGGGAGGCTACGGCTACATCCTCAACGACCCGGGCAGCGCGCCCGCGCTGGTGCGCGACGCCGTCCGCTCCCTGTTCGAGGCCGTCGACGAGGGCGAGCCGCGCGACGCCCTGGCCGACGCGCTCTACGCACACTTCGGCGTGGAGGAGATCGTCGGCCTCTCCAACGCGCTGACTGTCCACCCGCGCGTCACCGTCTGGGGTGCGGCCGCTCCCCTCGTCTTCGCCGCGGCCGACGCCGGCAGCATCCGGGCGGCGCGCGTCATCGACGCGGCCGCCGACGAGCTCGCCCGCAGCGTCGAGCTGGTCCACCGCCGCGGCGCCGCCGGCACCGATGTCGTCTGCGCGGGCGGCGTTGTCAGCCATCAGCCCCGGCTCTTCGACGCCCTCGGCGAGCGCCTGCGCGCCCGCGGGCTCACCCACTCCATCCACCTGCTGGATGTCCCTCCGGTGCGCGGCGCGCTCGCGCTCGCCCGGCGGCTCACGGAGGCGGCCCCCGTCGCCCCCTTGGCACCACCCACACCATCACGGAGGAAGTCATGAGAATCGCATCCACCGGGCGTCACCGCACGCTCGCGGGCCTCGCGCTCGCGGCGACGGCGGCGCTCGCCCTGAGCGCGTGCAGCGTGACGGGCGCCGGGACCTCGTCGGGAGGCGAAGGCGACGGCACCGGCACGATCAACGCGCTGTTCATGAAGCAGGCCGGCTATTCGGAGTCCGACGTCAACGCGATGATCAAGGCGTTCGAGGAGAAGAACCCCAAGATCACGGTCAAGCCGACCTTCGTGGCGTACGAGGCGCTCCACGACAAGATCGTCACCTCTGCGCCCGCCGGCACCTACGACGTCGTGCACCTGGACGTGATCTGGCCGGCCGAGTTCGCCTCCAAGAACATCATCACCGACGTCACGAAGCGGTTCCCCGACTCGTGGAAGAGCGACATGCTCGGCGGCGCGCTCTCCAGCGCCGAGTACAAGGGCAAGTACTACGGCGTCCCGTGGGGTCCGTCGACCAAGCTGTTCTTCTACAACAAGGACATGCTCGCGAAGGTCGGCGCCACCGCGGACGACGTGAAGACGTGGGACGGCGTCCTCGCCGTGGCGAAGAAGCTGAAGGATGCGGGCGTCGTCCAGTACCCGATCGCCTGGAGCTGGTCGCAGGCCGAGGCGCTCGTCTGCGACTACGCCGAACTGCTCGGCGCCTACGGCGGCCAGTTCACCGACTCCAGCGGCAAGCTCTCCATCAACAAGGGCGCGGGCGTTCAGGCGCTCGAGTTCATGAAGAAGTCGCTGGATGAGGGGCTCACCGACCCGGCGTCGACCACGTTCCTCGAGGACGACACCGACAAGTCCATGGCCGCGGGCAAGACCGCCATGGAACTCAACTGGGAGTCCACCTTCCGCGACCAGAACGACCCGTCGATCTCGAAGGTCGTCGGCCAGATCGCCGTCACTCCGCCGCCCGCGGGCCCGAACGGCGACAACCCGGGCGTGAACGGCTCCATGGCGCTGGCGATCGGCGCGAAGTCGAAGCACCAGCTCGCCGCGTGGAAGTTCATCGAGTACATGACCAGCGAGGCCGTGCAGGACAAGTACGTCAAGAGCTCGATGACGAACTGGAAGTCGAGCTACACCAAGCCGGACATCACCAAGACCAACCCGGAGGTCTTCGCGGCCGCCGGAAAGGCCTACGACTCGATGATCCTGCGCCCGCCGGTGCCGAACTACAACACCGTCTCCCAGGCGATCCAGGTCGAGCTGCAGAACGCACTACTCGGCAAGAAGTCGCCGCAGCAGGCCCTCGACGACGCGGTGAAGTCCGCGAACGAGACTCTCGGATGAGCGGCGTGTCGGTCGCCGGAGTCGAGACGGAACGGCGCGCGCCCACCACGCGCGGGCGCCGCGACCGCCGCAGGCGCGACAACCAGGGGCAGCTCGCCTTCTGGTTGCTGCTGCCGGCCGCGGTCGCGGTGTTCGGGGTGATCGTCTACCCGATCCTCCGCACGCTCCTCATCTCGTTCTTCGAGGTGAACTCGGCCCTGGCGACCGACACCCCGTTCGTCGGTCTGCAGAACTACATCGACGTCCTCACCGCTCCCGGCTTCTGGGCGGCGATGGGGCGGACGCTGTATTTCACCCTTGTCTCCACGGCGCTGGAGCTCGTCCTCGGACTCATCGTGGCCGGCCTCCTCAATGCCAAGCTGCGGGCGCGGTGGCTCTTTCGGGCCGTGGTGATCATCCCCTGGGCGATCCCCACCATCGTCAACGCGGCGATGTGGAAGGGCATCTTCAACGCGCAGTACGGCGCGCTCAATGCGGCCCTCACGCAGCTCGGGATCATCGACCAGTACCAGGCCTGGCTCGGCGACCCGACGCTCGCCCTCAACATGGTGATCGTCGCGGACGTCTGGAAGACGACCCCGCTGGTGGCGTTCTTCCTGCTCGCCGGACTGACGTCCATCCCGAACGAGCTGTACGAGGCGGCGAAGATGGACCGCGCCAGCTGGCCGCGCATCTTCCGCACGATCGTGCTCCCGATGCTCGTGCCCTCCATCTCGATCGTGCTGGTGCTGCGCACGGTGGAGGCGTTCAAGGTGTTCGACATCATCTACGCGATGACGCGCGGCGGCCCGGTGAACGGTACGCAGACCGTCGCCTACTACGCCTACACGACGGCGTTCTCGGACCAGAACTTCGGCGTCGGAGCGGCGCTCTCGTACATCATCGTGCTGGTCATCCTGGTGCTGACCTTCGTCTACCTGCGCATGCTGCGCCGATCCGAGATGAGCCTGCTGTGAAACGCGCGACCCGCAACTCGATCCTCATCCACCTGGCCGCACTGGTCGTCGCCGTGGTGATCCTGCTTCCCTTCGGGTGGATGGTGATCGCCAGCGTCACGCCGCAGCGCATCCTCATCTCCACCCCACTGCAGTGGATCCCGGACACGCTCGACTGGAGCCGGTACGAGCTGATCTTCCGCGGCGGCGCCGAGAGCGTCGGCGCGACCTTCCGGGCGGCGCTGGCGAACACGACGATCGTCGCCGTCGGCACGGTCGCCGTGTCGATGATCGTCGGGATCCTGGGCGCGTACGCGTTCGCCCGGCTGCGGTTCCGCTTCCGGCAGGCGGTGCTCATCCTGTTCCTGGCGACGTACATGCTGCCGCAGATCGCACTGCTGATCCCGCTCTACCTCATCCTGAACTCGCTCGGGCTGCTGGACTCGGTGATCGGGCTGATCATCGTGGACTGCTCGCTGGTGGTGCCGTTCGTGCTCTGGATCCTCAGCAACTACTTCCTGACCATCCCGGAGGAGCTGGAGGAGGCGGCGCGCATCGACGGTGCCTCCCGGTTGGGCGCCCTGTTCCGTGTGGTGCTTCCGGCCGCCCGACCGGGCATCTTCGCGGCCATCATGTTCGCGTTCCTGCTGGCCTGGGACGAGTTCATGTATGCGCTGATCTTCACCTCGTCGAACGCGGCGAAGACCCTGCCGGTGGCCATCAGCGAGTTCGCCGGCCGATACACGACCGACTTCGGACTGGTGGCGGCGGGCGGCATCCTCGCGGCGCTGCCGCCCATCGTCGTCGCCCTCATCTTCCAGCGGTACGTCGTCAGCGGTATGGCCGCCGGCGCCGTCAAGGGCTGAACCGCCTCGCGACCCCAGCGACCCCATTCCTCCGACCACCGATAGAAGGACTTCCATGGAACCTACAGCCTCGTTCGTCGACGCCATGCGCGCTCAGCCCGAGAACCTCGCCCGAGCGCGTGAGACCGTGCTCCGCGACCTCGCGAGCGCCGGCCTCCCCCGCTGGGACGCGGGCGACAGTGTCGCCGTCGTCGCCATGGGCGCGTCGCTCAATTCATCGCACGCGCTCGTCGCGGCCCTCGCGGCCGCCGGGCACCCGGCGTCCGGCGTCGTCGCCTCCGACCTCGCCGACGGGCTCGCCGTGGTGCGCGCCGACCACAACATCGTCGTCTCCGAGTCGGGCCGCAGCCCCGAGCCCCTGGCGGCCGCCCGTAAACTCGCCGCCGGGACGCGGATCGGCATCAGCAACTTCCCCGATCAGCCGATCAGAGACGAGGTGGATGCGGTTCTCGGCCTGGGCGGGTTCCCCGACTCGCCGGTGTACACCAGCGGCTTCACGGCGACCATCCTGGCCTACGCCCTGCTCCTCGACCATGTCGGGGTGTACGAGGGCGCGGCCGAGGCTGACCGCATCCCGGGCCGGGTGGCCGACGTGCTGCGTGACTACGCCGAGGCGGCCGCGACGGTCGGGCGCGTGCTCGCCACGGCGAAGACCATCGACGTCGTGGGCCGCGGTGCGTCGCTGACCGCCGCCGCCGAGCTGTCGCTGATGGTCCGCGAGGGGCTCCGCACGCCGAGCGCCGCCTTCGAGACGTTCCAGTACCTGCACGGGCCGATGGAGGTGCTTTCGGACGACGACGCCCTCGTGATCTTCGGCGACGGCCGGGAGGTGAGCATCCCATCGTCGGTTCTCGATGCCGGCGTGCCCGTCGTGCTGGTGACGGCCGCCGACCCCGCGACGATCCCGGCCGCCGGGCACGCGAACCTCACCGTCGTCCCGCTGCCCGCGGGCCTCGGGGTGTTCGAGCGCGCGATCGTCGAGACGGTGATCGCCCAGCTGGCGATCGCGGCCGCGATCGAGCACAAGCCGTACCCGCTGGAGGAGTTCCTGTACCACCAGGACGACACCAAGCTGCCGGTACGGTGACGGCCGATCCTCGCGCGTCTTGCCACGAACCGGGCCGCGCCGCAAGGCCCGCCCGGCGACGTTGACGAGACGCCCGGACCGGAGTCAGATGAAGGCATGATAGCTCTCATCATTATTCTGCTGGTGATCTGGGCGGTGCTCGCCATCCTCGGGTTCGCCATCAAGGGCCTGCTCTGGCTGGCGATCCTCGGACTGGTGTTCTTCGTCATCACCGCGATCGTCGGGTGGCTCAGACGAGGTGCGAGCCGGACCTGATCCCGTCCCCCGACCGCGAAGCGGCGGCCGCGCCCTCCGGCGCGGTCGCCGCTTCCGTTTGTGTGGCACGCGGGCCGGGTCAGGGCTGTTCTTCGTCGAGGAGGGCGTCGTTCTGGAGGGTGTCGGCGGTCTCGTCGTCGGCGGGGAGGTCGTTCTCGCCGTCCAGTGCGCCGCCGGCAGGTGCCTGGCCCGCCGCCGTGGGCTGGTCGTGCACCGGGGTGTCGGTGGGCGCCGGAGCGCCCTGCGGCTGGCCGGGGGCGGTCGCGTCGGCGGTCGCGTCGGCGGTCGCGTCATCGCTGGGGGTCAGTTCATCGGTCATGCCACCAGCCAGCGCCGCGCCCATCCCGGGCGGCAAGGGGTTGACACCCTCGCGATCGAGCAGCGCGGCCGATGGATGCGATCTGCACGGGATGTTGGACAGCGACGGTCCACGTCCGCGAATCTGGATGCATGGCCTACGTTGCGAACCCCTCCCGCTATGACGACATGATCTACCGCCGCACCGGACGCAGCGGACTCGACCTGCCCGCCCTGTCGCTCGGGCTCTGGCACAACTTCGGCGACGACCGCCCCTTCGAGACCCAGCGCGCCATCGTCCGCCGCGCCTTCGACCTGGGCATTACCCACTTCGACCTGGCCAATAATTACGGCCCGCCCTACGGCGCGGCCGAGATCAACTTCGGCCGCATCCTCTCGGAGGACCTCCGGCCGTACCGCGACGAGATCGTGGTGTCGAGCAAGGCCGGGTGGGACATGTGGCCCGGCCCGTACGGGCAGGGCGGCGGAAGCCGCAAGTACATGCTGGCCAGCCTCGACCAGTCGCTGCAGCGTCTCGGCCTCGACTACGTCGACATCTTCTACTCGCACCGGCCCGACCCGTCCACACCACTGGAGGAGACGATGCAGGCGCTGGACACCGCCGTCCGGTCCGGCAAGGCCCTCTACGTCGGCATCTCGTCGTACGGACCGGAGGAGACCCGCCGCGCCGCCGAGATCCTGCGCGACCTCGGCACTCCCCTGCTCATCCATCAGCCGTCGTACTCGATGCTGAACCGCTGGATCGAGACCGAGGGACTGCTCGACACCGTCGGCGAGCTGGGTGTCGGCGTCATCGGCTTCACCGCGCTGGCGCAAGGCATGCTGACCGGTAAGTACCTGAACGGCATCCCGGAGGGTTCGCGGGCGAGCGCGGGCACCTCCTTCGACTCCGACTGGCTCACCGACGACGCCGTCGCACGCCTGCGCGCGCTCAACGGGATCGCGGAGCGGCGCGGGCAGACCCTCGCGCAGCTGGCGCTCGCCTGGGCTCTGCGCGACGACCGCGTGACCTCTCTCGTCATCGGCGCCAGCAGCGTCGACCAGCTGGAGCAGAACGTCGCGGCCCTGGGCAACCTGGAGTTCTCGCCGGAGGAGCTCGCGGAGATCGACGAGCACGCCACCGACGCCGGCGTCGACCTGTGGGCGGGAGCGCGGCGCGGGGAGGTGTGATGCCAAGGATGCGACCTACCACCGCATCCCACCCCCGTCATCCCCTGCCCACCCGTTCCCGCACGGCCTAGCGTCGGCAGCGAGCACGCTGGATGTGCTGGCGGCGCCCTCGAGGCGTCCGACGTTTCCCGGCGTGTGTGGGGCGGACCCCGGGCGCCCGGCGTGAGCTGCTGGAACGCCCGGGGTCCGGTAACACCAGCGGGCCGGCTATGAGTTTCCGAAGTGCTCGCCCGGGGTTCGCCCAGCGTTGTCTGCTTGTCTGGGCGGGGTACTCGTCCGGCGATTAGAAGCTGTAGATATGACCGTCCTCGTCGAACCGGATCTCCGCGCCGGCCAGCCGCTGCGCGCGGTCCGGCCGTGGACGATCGCGGTCGCCGCAGGGCTCGTCGCGACCATCCTGTGCGCCGCGTTCAGCTGGGTGCCGTCGCTGTGGGGCGACGAGGCGGCCACGCTGCTCTCGGCGAAGCGCCCGCTCGGGAGCCTGTTCGGGATGCTGCTGCACGTGGATGCGGTGCACGGCGTCTACTACCTCTTCATGCACGGCTGGATCCGCTTGGCCGGCGAGAGCGCGTTCGCCCTGCGGTTGCCGAGCGCGCTCGCGGCCGGCGCCGCGGTTGCGGCGGTGACGCTGCTCGCCGGGCGCCGGGGCGGAGCACGGGCCGCGCTGGTCGCCGGCATCGTCGCCTGCGTGCTCCCGCGGCTCACCTACGCCGGCGAAGAGGCGCGCTCGTACGCGTTCACGGCCGCGGCAGCCGCCTGGCTCACCCTCCTGCTGGTGTGGCTGGTCGACGGCGGTCGACGGCTCGCACCCCGCGCCCGACGACTCGCGTGGCTGCTGTACGCGGTCGGAACGGCGGCCGCGGCGTACCTCTTCCTCTATTCGGTGACACTCCTCGTGGCGCACGCCGCCATCCTGCTGTGCGCCCGCGCACCGCGGGACACGCTGCGGAGGTGGGCCGTCTCCGCCGGCGCCGCCCTGCTCTCCGTCGCACCGCTGGCGGTCGTCGCGTACCTCGAGCGCGGGCAGATCGCCTACCTCAGCGGCGCGCCGGAAGAGGCGTCCACCTGGTACTTCTTCCTCTGGTTCGGGATGCCGTGGGTCGCGGTGGCCGCGTGGCCGCTCATCGGGCTCGCCCTGTGGCCCGCCTGGCGCGCGTGGCGGTTACGCACCTCCGGCGCGCTCCCGCTCCCGCCCGGACCCCGCGCTGTGTCGACCCGACTCGTCGGCGCGACCTGGCTCTTCCTGCCGACCGGCGCGATGCTGCTCGTGAACCTGGCGTTCCCGATGTACACCGGGCGCTACTCCACCTTCGCCGCACCCGCGGCCGCGCTCCTGGTGGCCGAGGGCATCCTCGTGCTCGGCCGGATGCTCGGGCGGGATACACGGCGGACGGTCGCGATGACGGCGGGCGCCACGATCGCGTTCGCGGTGCTGTGCGCGCCGGTCTACGCCCTCCAGCGCGGTCCCTACGCCAAGAACGACAGCGACTGGGCGGAGGTCAGTGCGGCGATGGCCGCGAACGCGGGGCCGGGCGACGCCGTCGTGTTCGACGAGTCGGCCAAGCCGTCCCAGCGCCCCCGCCTGGCGATGCGCACCTACCCGGACGGTTTCCGCGGCCTCAAGGATGTGACGCTCCACGTGCCGTACGACCGCAACACCTGGTGGGCGGACCGCGCCTACTCGGTGGACCAGGCGGCGAAGCGCGGCCGGTTCGACGGAGTCGAACGGGTGTGGCTGATCGAGGTGGACGTCGAAGGCGTCGAAGACACCTGGGGGCTGGGCGAGCTGGAGTCGCTCGGCTTCGCAGAGACCGGACGCCGGATCGAGACGCACCGGAGCGCGATCATCGAGCTGACCCGGTAGCGCCCGCTCCGCCGTCCTCCTCCGCGGCAGCGCGAACGCGCGCGTGCCACTCCTCCCAGAACAGCCTCCACCCGGCGGCATCCGCGGCGTCCGAAGGCGCGGCCCGGGGCACGGAGCGGGAGTACACCGCCTCCACCTGCTCGACGAAACCCAGGACCGAGGTGCGCCAGTCTGAGCGCGCCAGCACCGCAGAGCGATCCCCGCGGGAGAGCGTGACGGTGTCGCCGTCCGTCGTCACCGAGAGATCGACTCCCGAGTCGCAGCCCATGACGACGCAGCGGCCGGCGATCTCGAACACGGAATGTCCACAGCAGGGGAAGAGCGCGTTCCCGTCGGTGAGGCCGTCTCCGGCACGATGGTCGGCGCCGAGGGCGCGCAGCAGATACAGCCCCGCGGCCGACAGCGTGAACTCGCCATCGGACGGGTCCACGAGCGTCTGGTCCCCGACCGTCAACGACACCGTGCCGTGGGCGCACTGGTCGGAGCCGTCGTCCGGCCGGCCCGGGAGCCAGCCCACCTCCACCGCCCGCAGTTCCCCCATCGCCCGCATCTCCTCCATCGACCTAGGCCGCGTCGACCGGCTGGATGAGCTGCGGACCGTCGTCGGACGTCTTGAACGGCGCGACCTGGTCGAAGTGCAGCGTCTCCGCCTCGGCGACCCCCGCACGGACCGCTTCGTCGACGAGCGCCTGGTCGCCGACGATCGACGGGTCGATCCAGTGCTGCCACATCTCCTCGGGGAGGATGACGGGGTTGCGGTCGTGGATATCGGCGAGCGTCTGAACGGCGTCCGACGTGAGGATCGTGGCCGTCAGCACCCAGCGGTCGGGGTCGTCGTCGGCCTTGCTGTGGTCGCGCCACCAGGAGTACAGCCCCGCGAAGCCCATCAGACGGCCTTCCGGGTAGCGGATGAAGAACGGAGTCTTGCTGCCCTTCGGCCCCTGCCACTCGTAGTAGCCGCGCGCCAGGACGATCGCGCGGTGCGACTGCACCGGCTTCTTCCACGTCGACTTCTCGGCGATCTCCTCCGCCCGGGCGTTGAACGTCGGGAACTTGAGCTTCAGGGTGTCGGACCAGGACGGCACGAGCGACCAGTGTGCGCGCTCGAACCGCAACTCCCGGGTCTTCGGGGAGTCGATGAGGACGGGGATGTCGTCGGTCGGCGCGATGTTGTAGTCGGCCTCCCAGTTCGCCGTCCACTCCTCGGGCCGGCGACCGGTCGCCTCCACGAATTCCGTGATCTCGGCGTTGACCTTGTCGTCCATCGCGAACCTGCCGCACATGCCGCCAGCTTAGGCGCGACGACCGACATGTGACCCGAAAGGATGTTCGCCGACCGAAGTTGAGGAATTTTCACCCCCAAAAGCGGGTGACGCGAAGCTGAGAAAACGATGTATTCTCACTTTTGTGGATAGGTGAGGAACAGTCACTTAACGGTACCCGAACTCCGATCGTCCACACCACCCGAAGATGCACCAACCCGACCCGCAGGTGACAAACGTGTACCCGATTTCGCCACGCCGAGCGCTTCCCGCACTCAACCCCATCCGAACGGGGAGCGCTCGGCGCGCGCGATTCCACGACCGTCACCCCCTGAGCGGAGTCGGCGGCGGTGAAGCCGTTCGAGACCACGGTTTCCCCCCAGCCGCCGTCGGCTCCCCGGTGGGCCGTCTCGTGGAGGTCCTGGCATGACTGTCATCCGCCCGCGCCTCCACGCGCCGGTCGCCCCCAGCGCGCTGCGCGGACTGAGCTCCGAGCGCAACTGGGCCCGTCTCTACCGCTACCGTCTGCTCGCCACCGACACGGCCATCATCCTGGTCGCCACGATCGGCGCGGTCTTCGTGCGCTTCGGCTTCGACGACGCGGCGGCGCCGACGTCGGTGTTCCACATCGACTACCTCTACCTGTCGCTGATGATCGCCGCGACCTGGCTCTTCACGCTCTCCGTCTACCACACGCGCGACGCGCGGGTCGTCGGGCTCGGCGTCGCCGAATACCGCCGCGTCGTCTCCGCGACCGCGACGACCTTCGGCCTGCTGGCCATCCTCTTCCTCGTCGCCAAGGTCGACATCGCGCGCGGCTACTTCATCGTCGCGCTGCCCGCCGGCCTCGCCGGCGTCCTGTTCTCGCGCTGGCTGTGGCGCCACTGGCTCATCCGCCAGCGCATCTTCGACCACTACCTCTCGCGTGCGCTCGTGGTCGGGCGCTTCGACGACGTCGACTACGTCGTCCGCCAGATCCACCAGAAGTCGGGAGCGGCCTACAACGTCGTGGGTGCCGCTCTCGACACAGGAAAGCGCAAGGGGGCGAAGAAGGACGCCGAAATGCGGCGCCGGATCGCCGGCCCCGAGCGTGAGGTACCGATCGTCTCCGACCTGTCGGGGGTCGCAGACGCTGCGGCGCGGCTGGGCGCGGACACGGTGATCGTGGCCGGCCGCGCCCTCAGTGGCGGGGACTTCGTCCGCAAGCTGGCGTGGAAGCTGGAGGGCACGGCGACCGAGCTGGTGCTCGCCTCGCCGCTCACCGATGTCGCGGGTCCGCGCATCCACTTCCGTCCTGTCGAGGGCCTTCCGCTCATCCACGTGGAGATCCCGCAGTTCGAGGGCGGCAAGCACGTGTTGAAGCGCGCCTTCGACTTCTTCGCCTCCGGCCTCGCACTGCTGCTGCTCTCGCCGCTCTTCCTGGCGATCGCCCTGCTGGTGAAGCTCGACGACAACGGGCCGGTCATCTTCGCGCAGGAGCGCGTCGGCCGCAACGGCGAGCGCTTCAAGATGTACAAGTTCCGCTCCATGGTCATCGACGCCGAGGCCCGCCTCGCCGCCCTGCAGGAGAAGAACGACGGCCAGGGACTGCTCTTCAAGATGAAGAACGACCCCCGCGTGACCCGCGTCGGCCACTACCTGCGCAAGTTCTCTCTCGACGAGCTTCCGCAGCTGGTCAACGTGTTCCTCGGCGACATGAGCCTGGTGGGCCCGCGCCCGCCGCTGCCCGCCGAAGTCGAGGGCTACGAGAACCACGTCCACCGCCGCCTCTACATCAAGCCGGGACTCACCGGGATGTGGCAGGTGAACGGTCGATCCGATCTCTCCTGGGAGGAGAGCGTCCGCCTGGACCTCTACTACGTGGAGAACTGGTCGCTGACCGGCGACCTCGTCATCATGTGGCGCACCGTGAAGGTGCTGACACATCCCGTGGGGGCGTACTGATGCGCCCCCGCACCCAACCTCCTCGCTCCCTCCCCCGACCGAAAGACACCGAGGTTGTCATGAGCACAACACAACGCCCACGCTCTCGCTCACTGGGCATCCTGACCGCCGTCCTCACGGCGATCGGCCTGGTCTTCGGCGGACTCGCCATCGCGCAGCCCGCCGCAGCGGACACGGCCCCACCCGACCCGACGAACCCGGCGACGCCGATCACCGTCAGCGACGACGTGCTCCCGACGCCGCAGATCAACGGCGTCGCATGGGCGCAGACGGTCGTGGGCAACACGGTCTATGTCGCGGGCAAGTTCACCTCCGCCCGTCCGGCAGGGTCGCCGGCCGGGACGAACGAGGTTCCCCGCAACAACCTCCTCGCGTACGACATCACGACAGGCGCGCTCCTCCCGTTCGCGCCGAACCTGAACGCGCAGGCGCTGGGCATCACCGCATCGCCGGACGGCAGCCGGATCTACGTGGTGGGCGACTTCACCTCGATCGACGGCAAGGGCTACTACCGCCTGGCCGCGTTCTCCACCGCGACGAACACGATCATCAGCGCGTTCAAGCCGATCATGGAGTCGCAGACGCGCGCTGTCGCGGCATCCAACACGGTGGTCTACACCGGCGGCGACGCATCCACCATCAACGGCGTCGCCCGTGCGTACGTCGGAGCGGTGAGCGCCACCGACGGATCGACCCTCAACTGGCAGGCCAACGCGGACGCCCCGGTGGATGCGCTGACGCTGACCAAGGACGGCTCCAAGCTGATCGTCGGCGGCCGCTTCCAGAACATCGGCGGCGTCGCCAACTACGGCCTCGCCGCGGTGGACGCCAGCACCGCCGCCATCCTCCCGTTCGCTGCGAACCAGACGGTGCGCAACGCGGGAACCCAGGCGAGCATCACCGCCCTCTACGCGACCAGTGACCGGATCTACGGCTCCGGTTACGTCTTCGGCCAGGGCGGCAACCTCGAGGGCAGCTTCTCGGCCGACCCGAACACCGGGTCGATCAACTGGGTCGAGGACTGCCACGGCGACACGTACTCGATCTACCCGCAGGGCGACAACGGTCCGCTCTACGTCGCCGGCCACCCGCACTACTGCGGCAACATCGGCGGCTTCCCGCAGACCAGCCCCCAGTGGACGTTCTACAACTCGATCGCGTTCAGCAAGGCCGCGACCGGCACGATCACCGCTGACCCGTACGGCTACTACAACTGGGCCGGCACGCCGTCCCCGTCGCTGCTCGACTGGTTCCCGAAGTGGACCGTCGGCACCTTCACCGGTCAGAGCCAGGCCACCTGGAGCGTCTCGGGCAACAGCAAGTACGTCGTCTACGGCGGCGAGTTCCCGACCGTGAACGGCATCGCCCAGCAGGGCCTCGCCCGCTTCGCCGTCCCGTCGTCCGCACCGAACAAGGTCGGCCCGCAGGGCATCCCGCTGACACCGACGGCAGCTTCGTTCAACGCCGGAGAGGTGCGCGTCAGCTTCGCCGCCACCTACGACATGGACAACGGCTACCTGACGTACAAGGTCTACCGTGACGCGGGCACCACGCCCGTCTACCAGACGACCGTCCGCTCGAACTTCTACACGCGGCCGATGATCGGATTCACCGACAAGGGCCTCACGCCCGGCAGTCACCCGATCTACCACGTGAAGGTCTACGACCCGTTCAACAACACCACATCGCGTGACACCAACGCGGTCACGGTCGCCGCCACCAACAGCGGCGGACCCTACGCCGACTCGGTGACGCAGGCAGGCGCCTCCGCCTACTGGCCGCTGGATGAGGCGAGCGGCACCACCGCGTTCGACCACATCGGCTTCAACGACCTGCAGGAGACCGCGATCACCCAAGGCGCCGCGGGACCGATCTCCGGAGTCACGGCGAGCACGTTCAACGGCAGCACCAGCCTGGCCGTGACGCCCACCGCGATCACCGGACCGGACACGTTCACCGTCTCGGCCTGGTTCAACACCACATCCACCAGCGGTGGCAAGATCATCGGATTCGGCAACGCCAACACGGGCACCTCCGGCAGCTACGACCGTCACGTCTACATGGACAACAGCGGGCGCATCTACTTCGGTGTCTACCCGGGATCGGTCCAGACGCTGAACAGTGCCGCCGGCCTCAACGACGGGCAGTGGCACCAGGTGACCGCCTCCCTCGGCACCAACGGCATGCGGCTGTACATCGACGGCAAGCTGGCCGGCTCCCGCACTGACGTGACCAGCGGCCAGGGCTACACCGGCTACTGGCGAGTCGGCGGAGACAACATCGGCGGTTGGCCCAGCCAGCCGGCGAGCAACTTCTTCGCCGGCAGCATCGGGCAGGTCGCGATCTACCCGACCGTGCTGGACCGCACCACCGTGGTGAACCAGTACGTCGCCTCCGGACGCCCGTCGCCCCTGGCGCCGGCTCCGGCCGACGCCTACGGCGCCGCGGTGTACAACGGCAACCCCGACATCTTCTGGCGTCTCGACGAGACCAGCGGATCGACGGCCAACAGCGCCGACGCGTACACGAACAACGGCACGTACTCCGGCACGGCCACCACGAAGAACCAGACCGGTGTCCTCCCGGGCACCGCGGACAAGGCGGTGAAGTTCAACACCAACATCAACGGTTCTAACGGCGGCATCGTCACCAGCAACCAGCAGTTCGCGAACCCCACCACCTACACCGAGGAGATCTGGTTCAAGACCAGCACCACCAAGGGCGGCAAGCTGATCGGCTTCGGCGACGCCAAGACCGGTCTGTCGGGCAACTACGACCGTCACGTCTACATGCAGAACGACGGACGGATCGTGTTCGGCACCTGGACCGGGCAGGCGAACACCATCACCTCGCCCAATCCGCTGAACAACAACCAGTGGCACCAGGCGGTCGCCTCGCAGGGCGCCGACGGCATGAAGCTGTACGTCGACGGCCAGCTCGTCGGCACCAACCCGGCGACCGGAGCGCAGGCCTACAACGGCTACTGGCGCATCGGCGGCGACAACACCTGGGGCTCCGCCGGCCCGTACTTCAACGGAACGCTCGATGAGGCCGCGGTGTACTCCACGGTCCTGTCGGCTCAGGATGTGGCCAACCACTACAGCCTGGCCACGACCGGCACCCTGCCGAACCAGACCCCGGTGGCCTCGTTCACCCAGAGCACCTCGGTGCTGACGGTGAACGTGGATGCGTCGGCGTCGTCCGACCCGGACGGCACCATCGCCTCCTACGCCTGGGACTTCGGTGACGGCTCGACCGGCACGGGAGCGACCGCGTCGCACACCTACAACGGCACCGGCGTCTACGCCGTGACGCTGACTGTGACCGACAACCAGGGCGCGACCAACGCGACGACGCAGAACGTCGGCGTCACCGCACCGCCGCCGAACCAGCCCCCGGTGGCCGCATTCACCTCGAACGCGACCTTCCTGAACGCTTCGTTCGACGCATCCAGCTCGTCCGACCCGGACGGCACCATCGCCTCCTACGCCTGGGACTTCGGAGACGGAGCGACGGGGACCGGTGCGACCGCGACCCACAGCTACGCCGCCGCGGGCACCTTCACGGTGAAGCTGACGGTGACGGACGACAAGGGAACGCCGACGAGCGTCCAGCACGACATCACCGTGCAGGCTCCGCCGCCGAACCAGCCGCCCGCGGCCGCGTTCACCTCGTCGGTGACCAACCTGTCGGCAGCGTTCGACGGCTCGGTCTCGACCGACGCTGACGGCACCATCGCCTCCTACGCCTGGGACTTCGGTGACGGAGCGACGGCGACCGGAGCGACCACCACCCACGCCTACGCAACGGCCGGCACGTTCACCGTGACCCTGACGGTGACGGACGACAAGGGAGCGACCAACCAGGTCCAGCACCAGGTGACCACCACCGTCCCGCCGAACCAGCTGCCGACCGCCTCCTTCACGGCGACGGCCAGCAACCTGCAGGTGTCGGTGAACGGCAGCGCATCGGCCGACCCGGACGGCACCATCGCCTCGTACGCCTGGGCGTACGGTGACGGCGCCACCGGGACCGGAGCCACCGACAGCCACACCTACGCGGCGGCCGGCACCTACACGATCACGCTGACGGTGACGGACAACCGCGGAGGGACAGCCACGGCCACCAAGACCGTGACGGCCACCGCGCCGGCGCCCAACGCGATCGCTCAGGACGGTTTCGAGCGGACGACGGCCAACGGATGGGGCACCGCCGACATCGGCGGGGCGTGGACGCTCTCGGGCGGCGCGACCAGCTTCAACACCACCAACGGCCTCGGCCAGCAGGTGGCGGCGGCCGGGTCCACCAAGACGGCCCTGCTCAACGCGGTCACCTCGACCCGGTCGGATGTCACGGTCACCATCTCCGCCGACAAGGCGGCGACCGGCGGCGGCATCTACTACTCGGCGATCGGCCGCATGGTCGGATCGACGGACTACGAGGGCCGCGTCTGGGTGAAGGCGGGAGGCGCCGTGCAGCTCCAGCTGCTGCAGGGCTCCACCACCCTCCAGGCCGCGAACATCACCGGGCTGACCGCTCTCGCGGGTGACCAGCTCAAGGTGCGGGTCCAGGTGTTCGGCACCTCGCCGACCACCATCCGCGCCAAGGTGTGGGCCGCAGGCGGCACCGAGCCCGCGAACTGGATGCTCAGCACCACCGACACGACCGCCGCCCTCCAGGTGGCCGGTACGACCGGGCTGCGCACCTACATCTCGGGCACCGCGACCGACATCCCCGTCACCACCCGGTTCGACAACTTCGCGGTGGTTCCGGTCCCGTGAGCGCAGCGAGCAGAGCTCGCCGCACCATCCTCGTGGCGCACCCCGGTTCGGAGCTTTACGGCTCCGACCGGGTGCTCCTCGAGTCCGTGAGCGGGCTGGTCGACGACGGCTGGGACGTCGTGGTGGCGGTCCCCGGTGACGGCCCCCTCGTCTCCGAACTGCGGCGGAGGGGTGCACGGGTGGAGTTGTGCGCCTCGCCCGTCCTCCGCAAGAGCGTCCTACGGCCGCGGGGCTTCCTCCGCTTCGCCGCGACGACGGCCCGAGGCATCCGGTCCGGCTCCGCGCTGCTGCGCCGTGAGCGGCCGGCGGCCGTGTACGTGAACACGGTCACCATCCCGCTGTGGATCGGGCTCGCCCGACTGGCCCGCGTGCCGGTCGTCGCGCACGTCCACGAGGGCGAGGCCACCGCATCCCGCCTGGTGAAGCGCGTCCTCTCGGCGCCACTGCTGCTGGCGGGGAGCGTCATCGCCAACAGCCGCTTCAGCGTCGGCGTGCTCGAGAGCGCCTTCCCGGCTCTCGGGCGCCGCACCCACATCGTCTACAACGCCGTACCGGGTCCGGAGACCCGCAGCCCGGCCCGCCCGGAGCTCGACGGCGACCTCCGGGTCACCTACATCGGGCGTCTCTCGCCCCGCAAGGGCGTCGACGTCGCCATCGACGCGATCGCCGAGCTCGACGCCCGCGGGATCCCCGCCCGCCTCGACCTCGTCGGCGCGGTCTTCCCCGGCTACGAGTGGTATGAGCGCGACCTGCGCGACAAGGTGGAGGCCAAGCGCCTCCAGTCGCGCGTCTCCTTCCGCGGCTTCCAGCCGTCCGTCTGGGACTTCCTGAGCACGGGTGACGTCGTCCTCGTGCCGTCGGTCGCCGACGAGCCGTTCGGCAACACGGCGGTCGAGGGCATCCTGAGCGGACGCCCGGTGATCGCCAGCGCGACCAGCGGACTCCTGGAGGCGACCGACGGTTACCGCACCACGGTCACCGTCGAGCCGGGCGACGCGACGTCGCTGGCCGACGCGCTCGAGCGCACCATCGCCGAATGGGAGGCGTCGGCGCCGCTCCTCGACGACGACGCCGAGACCGCACGGCGCAAGCACAGCCCCGAGTCGTACCGCCGGCGCATCGCGGAGCTCGTCCGGGCCGTCGCCCGGCACTGAGCAGCCGCTCGAGTCTGGTCAGGCTCAACACCGGTCAGGCGTAGCGCCGATCAGGCGTAGCGCCGATCAGCCGCGACCGGCAGGGAGCGCATCCGGCTCCGGCTGCGGCACACGCGTCGGCCGGCCGAGCACGAGCGGCCTGCTGGCATCCGGCGCGAGCTGCGTGGTGGCTGCCAGGCCCGCGACGAACCAGACGAAGATCGAGTACTGCGTGATCAGCGCGACCGTCGCGAACGCGGGGATCTGCGCCACGAGGGCGATCGTCGCCGGCGACGCCTTCCCCCGCAGGACGAGCAGGATGCCGAAGGCGAGTGCGACGGCGATCGCGATCAGCACGATGATCCCGTTCGTCAGCCCGGTCAGGATGAGCTGGCTGTCGATCGACCGGAAGTTGCCGAAGTAGAGGGAGCCGGCCGAGTTCTTCTGCGCCGAGCCCGCGACGCCCACGAGGTTCATCGTCCCGAACAGGGAGACGAGGTCCCCACGGTAGTCCGCGCTGTCGGAGGCCTCGGCACCGGCGTCGTCGAACACGGCCGAGACCAGCGGGAACACCACGGCAGAGGCCACGACCACGATCGTGGTGATGGCGATGCGCGCACGACGCGAGATCGCATCCCGCATGAAGAGCACCGAGAGGGCGACGCCGAGCAGCGAGCAGATCATCCCGATCCGGCTGAACGTGTACACCGTCGCGACGAGCATCGTCAGCACCATCAGGCCGCGCACCCAGAGGTGGAACGGGGCTGCCAGGGTGATCGGGACGGCCATCGCGAGGCTGGCACCCAGCGCGATGCTGTGCCCGAAAGCGCCCTCCGCCCGAGGCACGCCGCCGCGCTCCTGGATGGTGCCCCAGATCGAGTACAGCGAGTTGCCGGACTTGATCAGCACGAACGGGTTCCAGTGCGTCAGCCCCTCGATGATGGCGAGGACCGCGACGATCGTGAAGCAGACGGCGATGGCGCCGTGGACCCACGCCGGGTCGACGCGCAGCGGGGCGACGCGGCCCACGATGTAGCCCGCGACGAAGTAGGTGACCACGATGATCGCGGCGCCGAGCGCGATACCCGCATTCCCGGCGAGGATGGAGGCGAGCGCCGCCACGACCACGAGCGTCATCAGCGCATCCATCCAGCTCAGCCGGAAGCGGCGGACGGGGAGAAGCGCGGCGACCACCAGCACGGCGGCCGCGGTCGCGGGCGGCAGGTAGTAGTTGCCGTTGAAGCCGATGCCGAACCCGAGCCAGATCGGCACGAAGCACAGCACGACGATCCAGGTGGCGACCGCCAGGCGCGGCGCGCGGCGCAGCACGAGGAAGCCGAGCACGGCGACACCCAGCGCGACGGCCAGCAGGAGCAGCCGGTCGACGAGCGCGCCGCTGAGGAAGCTCATGGGTCAGGAGGCGCTGTGACTGCGCGCCGCGTCCGAGGGGGAATCGGGCGCGGCGGCGTTCTCGGCCGGCTCGCCCTCCGCCGCCTTGCCCTTCGCGGGGCGCTTCGCCGTGCTTCCGGCCTCGGCCGTGTCGGCAGACTCCGCTGCAGCTCCGCCACGACGACCCGGCAGGCCGAGACGGCGCGGCGGCTGCTCCGCCATGTAGTACGCGTTGCGCTCCTTGCCCGCCGCGACGCGGTTCAGCACGATGCCGAGCACGGCCGCACCCGACTTCTGCAGCGAGTCGACGGTCTGCGCGAGCTGCTGCTTGCGCACCCGCGTGCGGTCGACGACCACGAGGGCGCCGTCCACCTGGCGGGCGAGGATGGATGCGTCGGCGACCGAGCCGAGGGGCGCGGTGTCGATGACGATCACGTCGTACCGGGCGCGGAGGCGCTCCAGCAGGTCGCTCATGGCCCGCGACGAGAGCAGCTCACTCGGGTTCGGCGGGATGGGACCGGCGGCGAGCACATCCAGGTCGCCCGCGCCCCAGCGCTGCACCACGTCCTCGAAGTCGGCGCGGCCGGCGAGAACAGACGTCAGCCCGGCGTTGCCCGACAGGGACGTGTACCCGGCGATGGCGGGGCGACGCAGGTCGGCGTCGATCAGCAGGACGCGCTGGCCCGTCTCGGAGAGCGCGAGCGCCAGGTTGGACGAGATCAGCGACTTGCCCTCGGACGGGATCGACGACGTGATCACGAAGGATCGGGTCGGCGAGCCGAGCGTGACGAACTCGAGGTTCGAGCGCAGCTGCCGATAGGCCTCCGCCGCGTTGGAGAGCGGCGCCGAGACGAGCACGGGGACGCCGTCCTTGTTCCGTTCGCGCTGGATCGACCCGACGAGTGGAGCCTTCGCGACCTCCGTCGCGGTCTCGGCGTTGTGGACGCCGGTGTCGAAGGTGGCGCGCAGCACGACGATGAGAGCGCCGGCGATGAGCCCGAGCAGCAGTCCGGAGAGCACGTTCAGCCGCGTGTTCGGCGACGACGCGAACTTGGGAACGGCGGCGTGCTCGATCACGCGGACGGAGACCGTCGCCGCGCCCTGCGCCGTCTTCGGCGCGATCTGCTCGACCGTGCTCGACAGGCTGGCCGCCACCGCGTTCGCGATGTCCGCCGCCTGGCGCGGGCTCGTGTCGGTCACCGACAGCTCGAGGATGACCGTGTTCTGCGGCGTGCTCACCGAGATCGAGTCGGCGAGCTGGCTCGGCGTGATGGAGAGGTCGAGCTGGTCGACGACCGGCGTGAGCACGACGGGCGACTCGGCCAGCTGGGCGAACGACAGCATCTGGTTCTGCGTGTACGTGGACCCCTGGCTCAGGTCGTTCGCGGACCCGCCGAAGTTGAGCGAGAAGTACAGTCCGGAGGTCGCGGTGTAGCTCTTGACCGCCAGTTGCGACAGGCCGAAGCCCAGCAGCGCTCCCGCGATCGTCGCGATGACGACGACGTACCAGAATCGCCGGAACGCCTGCGCGTACTGCTTGGAGCTCATCGATTCTCCCCCTCGGTCACCCGGTCGTCCGCCGCCCTCACTGGAACACCACGAGCTGGGCGCCCGCCTGGTCGCTCAGGGTCACGGTGACCGCTTTGTCGTCGTCCGCCGGCACCGTGAAGACGTACACCGCCGTCGCGGATGCTCCGGGCTGGAGGGATCCGGTGAAGGGCTTGGCGGCGGAGTCGCCGGCGACCGGTGCTGCGGGCGTCGCACTCGAACCGTAGTAGGCGTTGACGGTCGCCGTCGAGAGGGGGAATGCGCCGCCCGTCCCGTTGGTCAGGCGCAGGGTCACCTTCACAGCCGGTCCGCTGACCTCGCCGGGGCGCGTGGCGGTCGCCGTGTAGGACTCGACGGAGACGACGTTCGCGGTCAGACCGGACGGGGTCTTCACATCCTGCTTGACCTCGGCGGTCTGGGCGACGACGCCGCCGAAGCGCGCATCCATCTCGCCCTTCTTCGCCGGGGAGGCCGTCGCCGGCGACCCCTTCGGTGCGTCGGACGGCGTGGAGGTGGACGGCGCGGAGTCCGCGCTGTCCGTTGGCCGCGGCAGCTGCGTCGCCGCCGGCTTGAGTGCGTCCGGCACCGGTCCGCCCGCGGGCCGCGAGAACGAGTACACGGAGGCGATGACGATCGCGGCCACGATGGCGAGACCGCCGACAGCGGCGAGCGCGACGAGCCCGATGCGCTTGCGCGTCCAGCGGCCCTTCTGCTCCGGCGTCTGGTTCTCCGGGGTCTGATCGTCCGGCGTGGGCAGCGGGGTGGTGTTGTCGTCCGACGTCATGGCCGGCCTCCTTCGGAACGGAGCTCGCGGAACCAGGTGACGGCTGCGGCGAACAGGAAGAGCGTCGTCGCGAGGACGATGAGGGTGTAGAGCACGAGGAAGCCCGGAAGCCAGCCGAGCAGGACGAACGAGAGGCAGAGCACCCCGTAGTCCATGGGAAGGACGAGCACCGCGCGCATCCAGGACGGACGGCCGGGCGCATCGGCGGCCAGGGAGACCCGGCCGTGTTGACGCCTCAGCTGCTCGGTGAGGATCATCCCGAAGAAGAGAACGGAGGAGATCACCGCGGAGAAGAGGGGGACGACGAGCCAGGCGACCGGGACCGCGTCATGCAGGTAGAGCCCGAGGCCGAGCGCCAGCGGCATGCTGACCACCTTCGTGGCGTCGACCATGTGGTCGAGCCACTCGCCGGCCGGGCTGCTGCGCCCGGTCAGCCGGGAGAGCTGGCCGTCCGCGCTGTCGAAGGCGTAGCCGATGAGGAGCATGAGCGCGACGCCGATGCCCAGCAGCCAGGACGGCGGGAACACGACGAGCAGGATGAGGGCGGCGAACGTCCACGCGGCGCTGATCGCCGTGACGCCGTTCGGGGTGAGTCCGGCCCGGTACGCCCAGGCCGTCAGGTACCGGCCGAGCCGGCGGTTGACGAACCGGGAGTAGGCGGGGGCACTGCGGGCGGCCGGCTTCTGCGCGGCGGCGAGCCGGCGGAGGACGGAGCCGTAGGTCTCGCGGGTCGTCGCACCGTCGAGCGTTCCGCCGGTCACGACTCCACCGCCTCGCCGGTGAGGCGCGGGGCGGACCCTACGCGCTGGACGGTGAGCGGTCGCCTCGCGCGCACCTGCACGCGATCGGCGAGGTCGCGGCAGAGGAGTTCGTACTTGTCGGCCACGTCGTCCCAGTCGTATCCGGCGGCGCGGGCGCGGGTGGCCGCTCGGCGCCCGGGGTGCCCATCGGGGTCGGCTTCCGCCGCCTCGACGACGCGGGCGACATCCCCCTCGGTGGTGAAGTACGCGCCGCTGTCGCCGAGCACCTCGCGGTTGAAGACGACGTCGTAGGCGAGCGTCGGCGCTCCGGCGCCGATCGCGCGGAGCAGCGACGGGTTCGTCCCGCCGACCGAGTGGCCGTGCAGGTAGCTGAAGGCGTTGGCGTAGAGCTGGTCGAGCAGGCGCTGGTCCCAGACCCCGCCGAGGAACCGCACGCGGTCGTCCGCGAGCTCGTGGACCCGGGCCGTGTAGGCGTCCGCGTAGGGGGCGGACCCGACGACGATCAGCGGGAGCCGGGCGCCACTGCGGCGATACCCGTCGACGATGGTATGGACGTGATTCTCCGGCTCGAAGCGGGCCACCAGCAGGTGGTAACCCTGCGGCTCCAGTCCGAGGCTTGCCAGCAGGTCGGACTCGTCGGCCACGCGGGGAGCGCCGTAGGCGATCAGCCGGGTCGGCGTGTGGAACTCGTCGCGGTAGTAGTCCGCGATGCCCTGCGCGTCGGCGATGAGCCCGTCGGACCAGCGGACGGCCGCGGATTCGGCGAGCCGGTAGTAGCGGCGGCCCGTCCCCTTCCACTTGTCGCGCTTCCACTCGAGACCGTCGACATGGGTGGCGACCGGGATGCGCGCGGCGCGGATCAGCGGGAGGTAGGGCGAGTTGGCCGCGTTGAAGACCAGGGCGACGTCCGTGCGGTGGCGGAGAAGGTGAGCGACCGAGAGGCCGGTGTGGCTCAGCGTCTCGAGCGAGCGGCGATGCATCGCGCCTTTGTGGACGAGCTCCATCCCGCGGTACTCGGCGGGATGCTCTCCGTCGGCCGGGCGGCAGTAGACGACGACGCGGTGACCGCGCTCCGCCAGCCGGGAGCCGACCTCCTCGACGGCGGTCTCGAAGCCGCCGTACCGGGCGGGCACACCACGCGTGCCGACCATGGCGATGCTGAGCGGTTCCCCTGATCGCCTCGCCTTGCTCTGCATCGGCTTCTCTCGTTCTCGTCGGTCGGTACGGAGAAACCCGACGACGGAAGCGTCGACCGTGACGGGCGGGCGAGAATCCGCGTGTCTCGGTCTTCGGTGTGCACCAGGGTCGGGTCTCTGTTGCTCTCACAGTCTATGACGAGAAATCCTCAATTGTTGCTCCCCTGTTCGGGGGACTTTCACCCGGAGCGTGTACCCCGGGAGGCCCGCAGACCGTCGCGCACGCCACGGAACGCCGCCGCGAGCGGGGCCGCCGACCGCAGGAACTGGCGCCGCCCGCCCTGCAGCAGCACCTCGTAGGCGATCGGGATACTGGCCCGCCGCCACCGCTTCACCGACGCGGCGTCGAGATTGCGTGCCGCGAAGACCAGCCGGTTCCGGATGTTGAAGTAGTAGTACGTCGTGGACTTCGCCTCGCCGCTCGTCGCGTGGCCGTCGCCCTGCGTCCCGCCCTCGGCGTGCACCGCCGTCGCGGCCTCCACGACCTCCACGCGGCCTCCCGCCCGTCGCGCACGGTACGACAGCTCGACGTCCTCCCAATACAGGAAGTAGCCGTCGCCGAACCCGCCGATCCGCATCCACAACTCGGCGGTCACCAGCAGGCACGCGCCGCTCAGCCACTGCTCGGCGTCGCGGACGCCCAGGCGCTCGCGGTTGCGGGTCGCCGTGATCCGCCCGTCGCCGAGATGCAGGTCGGAGCCATCGAACCACACCGACCCGTCCGGCCGGAGCACGCGCGGCGCGAGCAGGACGAGCGGGTCGTCACCGGCCGCGCCGAGCAGAGCCGAGACGTCCGCCGGCTCGATCGTCGCATCCGGGTTCAGGAGCAGCAGGTGGGCGGCACCGGCGGCGATGGCGCGCTCCGCTGCCGCGTTCATCCCGAGCCCGAAGCCCAGGTTCTCCGCCGGCTCGAGCAGGTCCCATCCCTCCGCCGCGGAGAGCCGGCGCATGGCCTCGCGCTCCGCGTCGGAGGTGCGGTTGTCGACGACGAACGTGCGCGCGCCCTCCAGCCGACGGGTCAGCGGGGCGAGGTTCTCGGCGAGCAGTCCCGAGGAGCCGTAGCCGACGACGATCACGGCCAACCCCTCGAACGCCATCCTGCTCCCCTCCTGCCGGCCGCCCCCGTCCGGGCGCTGGCGTGAAGCCTATACCTGTGTGAGCATGGTGACTCCGCCACCCGATGCGAGGACCAGAACTCGATGACCGACCAGCGCCTGCCCGTGACGATCGCCGTTCCGACGTTCCATCGGCCCGAGGAACTGCGCGTGCTGCTGCCCCTGCTGAAGGCGCAGGCCGACGATCTGGACGCCGCCGGCACCACGACCACGGACGTCCTGGTGGTCGACAACGACCCCGGTGCGAGCGGACGCACGGCGGCCGAGGAGGCCGGTGTCCGGTACGTCGTCGAGCCGCAGCCCGGCATCGCGGCCGCGCGCAACCGCGCCCTCGACGAGAGCACAGGGTCGCGGCTGCTCGCCTTCATCGACGACGACGAGCACCCCCACGCCGGCTGGTTGCGCGAGCTCGTCCGGGTGTGGCGCATCTCGGAGCCGGCTCTGGTCTCCGGCCGGGTCGTCGCGGAGTTCGAGCGACCGCCCGGACGGTGGATCGAGGAGGGCCGGTTCTTCGTGCGGCGCTCCCTGCCGACGGGCACGCCGCTCCACGTCGCCGCGGCCGGCAACCTCCTGCTCGACCTCGACCAGGTGCGCGAGAGCGGCGTACGGTTCGCGCTCGACCTCGGTCTGAGCGGCGGGGAGGACACCCTGTTCAGCCGTCAGCTCGCCCATGCCGGCTACCGGATGGTGTGGTGCAACGAGTCGGTGATCACCGATCTGGTGCCGTCCGCGCGGATCAGCCGCCGCTGGGTGCTCCGACGGGCGTGGAGTCACGGCAACTCGACCGCTGTCGTCAGCGTGCGCCTGGCGAGCGGCGCGACCGGTCGCGCCGTCGCGCGGGCCCGTGCCGCCGTCGGCGGGGCTGCGCGTGTCGTACTCGGCGTGGCCAGGACGGCACTCGGCCTGCTCCTCCGCTCCCCCGGCCACCAGGCGCGCGGATCCCGCGCCGCCTACCGCGGTGCCGGGATGGTGTGGGCGGCGTTCGGCGGCGTCTACCAGGAGTACGCGCGGACGACGCAGGGCACTCCGCTGTGAGCGTCCGCGACCGGGCGATCACCCTCGTCCGCCGTGCAGGCGCTCCGGTGGGGTCTGTCATGCGGGTCCGCACCGAGGAGCCGGTGGTCGTCGCGACGTTCGACGACGGCCCGTCGTTCCGCACCTCCACGGTGCTGTCCGCCCTCGCCGACGCGGGCGCAACGGCGACATTCTTCGTGCTGCTCAGCCGCACCCGTCGCGACCCGGGCCTGCTCGACGACATCCTCGGCGGCGGCCACGAGCTCGCCCTGCACGGCCCCGACCACCGCCGCCTCACCACGCTGCCGCCTGACGCACTGGCCGGACGGATGCGCGACGCGCGCGCCGAGCTGGAGGACCTCGCCGGGCGCCCGATCCACTGGTTCCGGCCGCCGTACGGCGCGCAGAGTCTGCGCTCCTGGCGTGCCGTGAAGGCCGCGGGCATGGAGCCGGTGCTCTGGGGACCGACGCTGGCGGACTGGCGCGACGCCCCGCACGACGAGCGGCTCCGTCTGGCCCTGTCTGCAGAACGCGGCGCCATCATCCTCGGCCACGACGGGCACGCGGATGCGGTCGACGGCGTCGACGACGGGCCTGCCCCCACGGTCGACCACGCCACGCTGCTCCCCGAGGTCGTGGCCGGCTACGCGGCGCGCGGACTGCGACTCACCTCGCTCGGCGCAGCGGCCGCGAACGGCCGCCTGGTGCGGGAGGCCCGGTTCAGGAGCTGACCGTCTGCTCCCGGCTGCGGCGCCGACCCCGGCCGCCGCGCACGAGGTCGATCGCCCGGCGGTACGCGGTCGCGTGCTGCGGCCCCGCGTCCGCCCACGAACGCGCGCTCAGGTCGGGGCGGCCCTCGACGCCGCGGGCGCGCTCGGCGGCGTCGCGGATCACCGCCGGCGTGAGCTCGGCGTACCGGCTCACCCACGCGGGTCCGACCTCCTCGGCGAGCGCCGCCGTCGTCTCGTTGTCGGGCACGAGCACGGGCCGATCGAGCGACAGCGCGGTGAGCACCCCTCCCGAGTTGTGCATGTCGCGATAGGGCAGCACGATCAGCTCGCTGCGTCCGACCAGGTCCGCCAGCTCGGAGTCCTGCAGGAAGCTCAGTTGCACCCGGACACGCTCGTCGCGGTCGGCGAGCGCGCGGATCGTCTCGGCGAGCTCCTCGGTGGACGGCTTGCCCGCGACGGTCAGCCGCAGGTCGTCTCCTGGAACCCGGGCGAAGACCTCCAGCAGCTGCTCGACCCCCTTGTAGCGGCGGATGAGCCCGAAGTAGCCCAGCCGGCCGTGCTCGCGCGCCGGACGCGGATAGCGGCCGAACCACTCCCGGTAGTCGCCGTGCAGGATCGTCTCGTAAGCCGTGCCATCCGGGAACGGTGTGGTGGGGTTGAGTCGGATGCGCAGCGTCGTCCGCCGGTCGAACCAGCGGAGGATGGCGCGCTCGCGCCGCGAGATGCCGTCCGGCAGGTGCAGGTTATGGACCGTCCGCACGATCGGCGTCCGCGTCACTCGGAGCTTGAGGATGAGCACGACCGTCAGCGCCTGGCGGACGAGCGCCTTCATCCGGCTCTGCCCCGAAACCAGGATCTCGGGCCAGTGCGCGTGGAACACGTCGTACCGGCCGAGTAGCGCGCGCCGCCACGAGAACGTGCGCACCTCGAGACCCGGCGTCGACGTGAGCGCGTCGCGCAGCATCACGATGTACGGGTTGGTGGTGGGCCGCGGATCCGGGAAGGACTGCTGGACGACGATTCGCTCGGGCTCGGTCATGGTGCGATCCACCCTAGGGGCCGTTCCGCGGTCAGAGCCAGGGCTGACCCCCAAGACTGGGTGCATTTTTGAGAATATCTCGTTATTTGGCCTCCGCCTGTCTAGACTCGCTCAGCAGAGGCCCGACACCCGACTCGAGGGCCCCGACCAGACCCCGGAGCTGCCCGTGGCCAGCGAAGCGCCAACTCTTCACCACCAGCACGTCCGCCTGTACGACCAGGTGCGCAGCGTGCACCTCGAGCGCGCCCACGAGCTCGACCCCGCGGCCATCGTGTACCGCGTGAAGCGCTACGACTTCGATCCTGAGCTCGCCTCCGGTATCGAGCTCGCGCAGGCCGGCAGCCTCGCGGCGGCACGGATGGCCCTCCGCAGCAGGATCACGCGAGTCGAGGTCGACGAGCCGCTCTACCTCGACTCCCTCCCCCGGACCGCCGCCGTGCTCGCCGCGCTCGGGCTCAAGCGCCTGTTCGGTGCACCACGCGCCGAAGTCGCCACGTACGCGATCGAGAACCTCGACCCCTTCGCCGCCCGCCCGCCTCGCCTCCGCAGCCGCCTGCGTCGCGCCGTCGAGCGGATGCTGAGCGCCTACGTCTGGCACCGTCTCGACACCGTCGTCTACGGGACGCCCGGCGCCCGCGACCTCTACGGCGAGACCTTCGCCCGCCGCCCCCGCCGCCAGCTGACGGTCGAAGCGCTCCCGAGCCCGTGCCGCTGCGACGCCGAGCGGACGGTCCAGCGCGACCCCGACGGCGTCGTCTTCCTCGGCGCCTTCTCCCCGCGCAAGGGCTTCGGCGACGTGCTCGCCGCGTGGCCGGCCATCCGCTCCCGGCGTCCGCTGGCGACGCTGACGCTGATCGGGTCGGGCGGGATGCTCGACGAAGCACGGGCCGCGGCCGACGCCGACCCCTCGATCCGGCTCCTCGTCGATCCGCCGAGGGACGTCATCCACACCGAACTGCTCCGCGCGCACGTCCTCGTGCTGCCGTCACGACGGGTCGGCGACTGGCGCGAGCAGATCGGTCTTCCTCTGGTGGAGGCGCTCGCCCACGGCTGCGAGGTCGTCACCACGTCGGAGACCGGCATCGCCGAGTTCCTCATCGACGCCGGCCACCTCGTCCTTCCGGGGGACGCCGACGCCGCGCGCATCGCCGACGGGGTGGATGCGGCGCTCGCCCGCCACCGCACGGCCGCCGACATCCGCTCCGCCCTCCCCGCCGTCGACGGCCGCATCGCCGCCGGTCGCGCCCTGTTCGAAGAGCAGGTGCCGGCATGACGACCCTGAAGCCGCAGCGGACCGGGATGGTGCGCGCCGTCGGGTCGACGGCGGTCATCAAGGTCGTCGTGATGGGCATCTCCGGGCTCATCGGCATCGTCAACAGCCGGCTCATCATCCAGAACTTCGGCACCGACGCCTACGCCCAGTACGGCCTGCTCGCGGCGCTTCCCGCCCTGCTGCCGTTCGCGGACCTCGGGATCGCGGCCGTCGTCATCAACGCGGTGGCCGGCTCCGACAAACCGGCATCCGACCGTCTGGTCCGCAGCACGATCGTGACGGCCTTCCGCATCCTGCTGTGCTCCGCCGCCGCCATCGTCGGCGTCGGCCTCGTGATCTCGCTGCTCGGCTGGTGGCCGGCGATCCTCGGCGGTGCGCTGCTGCCGGACGGCGGGAGCCTCGCCGCGTTCCTGTGCCTCGGCACGTTCGCGCTGGTACTGCCGCTCACGGTCGGTTCGCGCGTGCTCGTCGGGCTCGGCCGCACCAGCACCCAGACCGCCAGCCAGGCCGTCGTCGCCCCGGCGATGTTCCTCGGGCTCGCGACCCTGGTGGCCCTGTCGGCTCCGGCGGGCAGCTTCCTCGCGGTTCTCTCGTACATCGCCAACGGCCTCGCATCGCTGATCTGCCTCCTGGTCGCAGCGCGGCTCATCCGTCCGCAGATCGGGAAGGCCCTCCGGGAGGTGCCGTTCCCCCGGCGCTACCCGGGCGTTCCCGCCATGGGCGTCGCGTGGCCGATGCTCGTGCAGATGGTCGCCCTCCCGATCGCCATGCAGACGGACCGCCTCCTGCTCAGCCACCTGACCACCGGCACCGAGCTCGCGCAGTACAACCTCGCCTCCCAGCTGTTCGGCCTGGTCGTGCAGACCATCGCCGCCGCGGGCGTCGCACTCTGGCCGATCTACGCGAGAGCCCGGTCGGAGTCGCGCATCGAGTCGCCGATGAAGCCGACGATGTGGTTCCTCGCCGGCGGCCTCGGACTGGGGCTCCTGCTCGCCGCGCTCTCGCCGCTGCTCACCCATTTCATCGCGGGCGACAGGTTCACCCTCGACCCGTGGCTGGTCGGCGGGTTCGTGGTGTTCGTCGCGCTGCAGGCCGCCAAGTACCCGGCGGGGATGTACATGACGGACAAGCGCGGCCTCACCTTCCAGGTATGGCCGATCCTCGCCAGCGTGCCCCTGAACCTCGTGCTCTCCTGGTGGCTGATCGGCGTCATCGGTGCGGGCGGACCGATCATCGGCTCCGCGATCAGCGTCCTGGTCTGCCAGGTGCTGCCCAACCTCTGGTACGTCACACACGACCTCGGCCGCCGTCGGGCGGAAGTGCCCGACGACGGCCGAGAGGACGTGCTCTAGAGGAACCCGCGCTGCGGGCGCCCCGGTGTTACCAGGCGCCGACGTGGACGGTGCCGGCCGGCTTTCCGATGAGCGACGCGATGTCGCCGGGGAGGGCCGTGGCCGCGCCGACCACCGAAGCGATCAGCTGCGAGGGCGCGAGCGACGGTGCGTTCTCCGCGATCGTGCTGTGCGCCTCCTGCCCGGTCGCCGACGTGAACGCCGAGAACGTGGAGTACACGGCCGGGTCACCGGCGCCGCGGGACCAGATCACGGCCCACGACGGGGACGAAGCCGAGGCCCTGCGGTACAGGTTGTAGTCGCTGCTGATCTGCATCCGCTCGGCGGACAGCTGGTGCGAGTAGTCCTCGACGCACAGCAGGCAGTTGCCCGTCCCGCCGGAGATGACGTTGTTCCGGATGGTGACCGGCCCGGTGACCCAGGTCATGGTCGGGTCCGGGAACGCCTGGCGCGGGTCGTGACCGGCGTCCGACGAGTTGTTGCCCCGACGCGAGTCCTGCGTGATGTCGAGGTTGCGCGCGTTGTCGCTGAGCGTGTTGTTCCACACCTTGGCCGAGCTGATGTTGTTCAGCTTGATGCCGGCCGAGGTGTTCCGCGACGCGACGTTGTCCACCAGGGTCGCGGTCGACGAGATCTCCAGCGAGATGCCGTTGCCCGCGTTGCCGATGGCGTCGTTGTGCGCGATCGTCATGCCGTAGACCGACTCGTCGAGCCACAGCCCGGCCGCCTGGTTGCGCAGGAATGCGCTGTCACGGATGTCGATGATCCGCGATCGCGTGATCTTCACGCCTCCCGAGACGGGCGAGGTGTTGAAGTGCTCGGCGTTGTTGTCCGCGGCCAGCACGCCGTCGAGCGTCAGGTGGTCGGAGTAGTTCGCGTGGACACCGAGGAGGCCGTTCCGGGCCGCCGTGACGGAGCGCAGCGTGTTGCCGTCGCCGCCCAGCGAGACACCGGTCGTGGCGTTGTCGGTGAAGGAGACGTTCTCGAAGAGCGCTCCGCCCTTCCACGCGGTGACCGCACCCATGTCGGGGACCGAAGGCGCGTAGCGGCGCACCCCGACGCCCTTCAGGACGAAGCCGGCGGACTGGACGCTGATCGCCTTCTGCAGGTCGCTTGCGCGCACCTCCTGGCTGCCCGGGTTGGTTCCGAGCACGAGCGTCTTGCCCGCGGTGTCGTAGTAGAAGGTGCCCGGGCGGACCTGCGACCGGCTCGCGACCTGCTGCTGGGCGGCGTTGCCGATCCAGACCTGGTCGGGGTGCGCGGCCATCGGGTACGACGGGTTCAGCCACTGCCAGCCCGGCGTGGAGCCGTCACCGGCGCCACGGGTGTAGGTGGGGCTGGAGTCGAAGACGTGGTTCCAGCCTCCGGCGACCCAGGTGGTGCCGCTCTGCGTCCAGCCCTTCACGACGGAGCTGCCGTCGAGGTAGGCGGCCTCCTTCGGGTACGACTGGATGGTCAGCTTCTTCGTCGCCGGCACGGTCAGCGACTCGTGGTAGCTGCCGGCTCGCAGGACGATCGTCGCGCCGTTCCCGGCGACGTCGATAGCGTGCTGCACGGTGCGGAACGGGCTGGATGCCGTCCCCGCTCCGGTGTCGGAGCCGTTCGGGGCCACGAGCAGGGCGCCGGCGGGAACCGCGTACGCGGTGCTGCCGATGGCGGCCGCGCCCGTCGGGAAGCGGGTGCCGGACGTGTCGATCGACGGGTCGCCGGTCGGAGCGGGTTGCGGCTGCGTCGGCGGGGTGACCGGCGGCGCGGGGTCCACCGGTGCGGTCGGCTCGCTCGGCTGGGGGGTCGGCGTCTGCGTCGGGGTCGGCGTCTGCGTCGGAGTGGTGGTCGGCGTCGGAGTCGGCGTCGGGGTCTCCTCCACCGGCTTCAGCGTGGACGCTGCGAGCGTGTCGAACGCGACAGGCTGAGCGGCGGTCGAGCCGGAGACGTACGACCACGCGGCGAGGCTGCCTGCGGAGGTCAGCCGCTTCGCGCTGGAGTCGTCGGCGACGGACTGCCAGTCCGGCTTCGCCTGGCCCTCAGGCCAGGCGCGAGCCTGCAGGTGGACGGGGTTCGACCCGGTCGCCTGGAACTCGAGGTGCACCGATGCCCCGGCCTTGAGGCCGGTCGCGACCCGGATCTCCTTGCCGACCGTCGTCTGGTCGGCCGTGGAGCCGTTGATGCGGAGGATCGTGAGGGTGAGGGCGCCTGTGGCGTTCACCCGGATGTTGGCCTGATAGTACGAGCCGGCGGCGACGCGGGTCTGCACACCGGCGAAGATGCCGTTACCCCCGGAGGGGATGCGCGGGACGTCGATCGTCGCCGACGTCGTGACGTCACCGGCGGTGACCGACGGCAGGGTCGCCGTGAGCGACGAGCCGGGACGCGGCAGTGTCATGCTGCCGGCGTCGCCGGTCGCCGAGAAGGGCGTCGTGCCGGTGGTCCGGTAGGCGCCGCCGACCGGCGCGCTGCCCCATCCACCCGCTGTGACGCGAGAGAAGTCGTCGGAGACCAGCTGGCTGCCGACGACGTAGTTGGAGGGTGCAGCCGACGCCGTGATCGCCGGCAGGCCGAAGACGGCGATACCGGCGGTGGCGACCGTCGCCACAGCGGTGACGACGATGTTGCGGGTGAAGATGCGGGGAGCGGGGGACTTTTGGGTGTTGGTGAGGCGGTGTCTGGCCTTGCGGACCATGGACTGTCTTCCAATACTGATAGTTCGCGAACAGAAAAACACAGAGGTGAGACCAGGCCTTCTGCGCGGAGCTGAGAAGAAGCTAGCACGTGCCCCTGCGAGTCCGCGAACCAAAACCGTTAAATCTATCGCGCGTCCCTGTCGACACGCTATGGCGATACACCCCCCCTTTCGGGTGGCCCAGCCAGGCGCTTCGCAGCCGTCGGCCCCTTCCCGGGCGTTTCCGGAAGAATGGCTGTATGCCCGGCTCCGACACCTTCCGCATCCTCACCGTCTGCACGGGGAACATCTGCCGCTCCCCCGCGATGGAGTTCCTGCTGGCTCAGGCGCTCGAGTCCGATCCGCGCTTCCACGTGCACTCCGCTGGGACGCACGCGGAGCGCGGCTGGCCGGTGAACCCGCCCATGGACCGCCTGCTGGAGGACCGCGGGATCGACGTCTCCGAGTTCGTCGCCCGGCAGGCGGATCGACAGCTGCTCGCCGGGTCCGACCTGGTGCTCACCGCGACGCAGCAGCATCTCGCCTGGGTGACCGAGCACGAGCCGCGGATCGTGCGCCGCGCCTTCACCCTCACGGAGTTCGCCGACGCGATCGTCGGGGCGCCAGAGGGCTCGGACCTGCGCGAGCTCGTCGCGTGGGCGGCGGCACACCGTCCGGCGCTCCGCATCCGCTCGCTCGGCGCTCCCACCCGCCGGGGATACGACGAGGGCGACATCCTCGATCCGTACGGCCGGGGTGAGGCCGCGTATCAGGCGGCACTCGGCCAGATCGAGCCGCTGGTACAGCGCATCGCACCTGCGCTCCTGGAGGCCGCACAGACCGCCTGACACCCGCACAGGGCACATTCAGCGCTCCCCGAGATCACTTGGTGACAAATCCTCACTAATCCGCCAGAATAGGTGAGGAAATCTCAAACCAAGGGGGGAAGCCCGTGACCCGACGCGTCGGCTACGCCGCAGGGGCGTTCGATCTGTTCCACATCGGACACCTGAACATCCTGAAACACGCCAAGAGCCAGTGCGACTACCTGATCGCGGGCGTCGTCTCCGACGAGATGCTGGAGCTCACCAAGGGCATCACCCCGGTCATCCCCCTCGCCGAGCGGCTGGAGATCGTCCAGAGCATCGACTACGTCGACGAGGCGGTCGCCGAGACCGTCCCCGACAAGCTCGACACCTGGCGCGAACTGCGGTTCGACGTGTTCTTCAAGGGCGACGACTGGCGCGGCACCGAGAAGGGGATGCGGCTCGAGCGCGAGTTCGCGGCCGTCGGCGTCGAGGTCGTGTACTTCCCGTACACGATGACCACGTCGTCCACCCAGCTGCGGAAGGCGCTCGCGGTCCTAGCCGGCTGAGTCCCCATCTTCGTCGGCGAACCGGTCGGTCGCCTCGATCAGCGCATCCAGGATGCCCGGCTCGTCGAACGCATGCCCGGCGTCCGGGATCATCCGCAGGTCCGCCTCCGGGAGCGCTCGATGCAGGTCCCACGCGGTCATCGGCGGCGTGCACACGTCGTAGCGGCCCTGCACGATCACGGTGGGGATCCCGGCAAGCTTCTCCGCATCCCGGATCAGCTGGCCCTCCTCGAACCAGCCGCCGTTGACGAAGAAGTGGTTCTCGATGCGCGCGAACGCGACGGCATGCGTCGGCTCGGTGAACGCCTCGACGAGCTCCGGCCGCGGCAGCAGGGTGATCGTGGACGACTCCCAGCGCGACCAGGCGACGGCGGCGGGCAGGTGCACGGCCGGGTCGGTGTCGAACAGCAGGCGGTTGTACGCACGCATCAGACGTGACCGCTCGCCCTCGGGGACGGGCTCCAGGAACCCCTCCCACAGATCCGGGAACAGCGCGGACGCGCCGCCCTCGTAGAACCAGTCCAGCTCGTGCGCGCGCAGCGTGAAGATCCCGCGCAGCACGAGTTCGGTGACCCGCTCGGGATGCGTCTCCGCGTACGCCAGCGCCAGGGTGCTGCCCCACGAACCGCCGAACACCTGCCAACGGTCGACGCCGAGGTGCTCGCGCAGACGCTCGATGTCGTCCACCAGGTGCCAGGTCGTGTTGACGCTGAGGTCGGCCTCCGGCTCGCTGGCATGCGGGAGGCTGCGGCCGCACATTCGCTGATCGAACAGCACGATGCGGTAGCGCTCCGGATCGAACAGCCGTCGGTGGGCCGGCGTCGTGCCGCCGCCCGGGCCGCCGTGCAGGAACACGACCGGTTTCCCCTCGGGATTGCCGCTGACCTCCCAGTACAGCTGCTGGCCGTCGCCGACGTCCAGCATTCCGCTGTCGTACGGCTCGATCTCGGGGTACAGGCTCCGCATGGCTTGAGGGTAGCGGTTCAGAGCCGCGACGCCGGGACGGAGAACGTGTCGCACGCCGCCGCGCCCTGCCGGAAACCGGTGGTGAACCAGCGCTGCCGCTGCTCGGCCGAGCCGTGCGTCCAGCCCTCCGGGTCGACGCGTCCGGTCGAGGCCTGCTGGATGCGGTCGTCGCCCACGGCTGCAGCGGCGCTCAGGGCGTCGGCGATCTGCTCGTCCGTGATCGGCTCCAGGAACGGCCGGCCGCTCGGGTCGTCGGTGGTGGATGCGGCGCCCGCCCAGCTGCCCGCGAAGCAGTCGGCCTGCAACTCGGTGCGGACGCTGTCCGACGCCGGACCGGTCTGCCTGCTGCTGTGCTGCTCCATGATGCCGCCGATGTTCTGGATGTGGTGTCCCCACTCGTGCGCCACCACGTACATCTCGGCCAACGGCCCGCCGCTCGCGCCGAAGCGCGAGCGCAGCTCGTCGAAGAAGCCGGTGTCGACGTACAGCGTGCGGTCGGGCGGACAGTAGAACGGGCCGACCGCGCTCGTCGCCGAGCCGCATCCCGTGCCCGTCTGGCCCTCGAACAGGATGAACTCGGGCGACGAGTACGTGGCGCCCAGCTCCGGAAGCTCGCTCGACCAGTACGCCTCGAGCGACGCCGCAGCCCCCTTCATGCGGCAGTCGACGCTGGCGTTCGCCTCGGCGCCCGTCGAGCAGTCGACCGCCTGGTCGCCCGTGCCGATCTGCTGGGTGCTGCCGCCCGCATCCCCGCCGACGATCCCGGTCAGGTCGACGCCGAACAGCTGCGAGACCAGCAGGATGACCACCGCTCCGAGACCGACACCCCCCGCCGCGATCCCGGCGGTGCGCCCGCGTCGGCGCACCTTGCCACCACTGATGTCGGCATTCGGATCGAACGTCATGCCGCACACGGTACGCCGCGATCGGCGACTCCCGGGCGCGTCGGCCGCGGTCTAGGCTCGGCAGCGTGAGCGCATCCACACCCCCAGTGAACGTGACCGTGACCGGGGCGGGCGGGCAGATCGGCTACGCGCTGCTGTTCCGCATCGCCTCCGGGCAGCTCCTCGGGCGGGAGACGCCCGTGCATCTGCGGCTGCTCGAGATCCCGGCAGGTCTGCGGGCCGCCGAGGGCACCGCACTCGAACTGGAGGACGGCGCCTACCCGCTGCTGCACGGCATCGACGTGACCGACGACGCGCGCGCGGCCTTCGACGGCGTGAACGTCGCGCTGCTCGTCGGCGCGCGCCCGCGGGGGCCGGGGATGGAGCGCAGCGACCTGCTCGAAGCCAACGGCGCCATCTTCGGCCCGCAGGGCGAGGCGATCAACGCCGGGGCGGCGGACGATGTTCGCGTGCTCGTCGTGGGCAACCCGGCCAACACCAACGCGCTCATCGCGAGCGCGCATGCTCCCGATGTGCCGGCGGAGCGCTTCACCGCGATGACGCGGCTCGATCACAACCGTGCCGTCGCGCAACTCGCGCGGCACCTGCACGCGCCCGTCCGCTCGATCGACGGCGTGATCGTGTGGGGCAACCACTCGGCCAGCCAGTACCCGGACGTCACGCACGCGACCGTCGACGGGCGGCCGGCCACCGAGCTCGTCGACGAGCGCTGGCTCACCGACGAGTACATCCCCCGGGTCGCCAAGCGCGGCGCCGAGATCATCGACGTGCGCGGTTCGTCGTCGGCGGCGTCGGCCGCGAGCGCCGCGATCGACCACATCCACGACTGGGTCAACGGCACCGGAGGCCGCTGGACCAGCGCTGCCATCGTCTCCGACGGCTCCTACGGGGTGCCCGAGGGGCTGGTGTCGTCCTTCCCGGTGCGGTCGGTCGACGGGGAGTGGCGGATCGTGCCCGACTTCGCGATCGACGCGTTCTCGCGCGAGCGGATCGACGCCTCCGTCGCCGAGCTCGTCGCCGAGCGCGACGCCGTCCGCGCCCTCGGCCTCCTCTGACCCCGGTCTCGCCGCCCCATCTGCGAGATTTGCGCCAAATCGCGGTTATGACGGGCTCATACCGGAGATTTGGCGCAAATCTCGAGAGGGGTCAGCGCTTCTTCTGCGACTTCTCGGGGGTGGGGAGGGTGCCCGCGGCGCGGCGCTCGGCGTAGTAGGCGCGAGCCTCCGCCTGACGCTCCGCCTCGGCGCCGGACGCGATCTTCGCGCGCACCAGCTCCGGGCCGTAGCCGAACGCATCCACCAGGTCGACGGCGTGCGGACGGATGCGCGTGAGCAGCCGGTCGATGTACGCCGAGACCGCCTGCGCCCGCTGGGGCGAGAGGCGTCCGTTCATCAGGTACCAGGAGAGGTGCTTCTCGATCAGACCGAAGCCGAACAGGTCGCGCAGCCAGGTGAGCACCTGCTTCGTGCCCGCGTCGGGAGCCTGCTCCAGCGCATCCGTGAACGCCTCCCACTGCAGCAGCTCGCCGTGTGCGCGAGCCGCTTCGATGAGCTCGTTCTGCTGCGAGTTGAACAGCTCGGCCGCGGCCTTCTTGCCCAGCTTGGATGCGGGGCGCAGCCGCCCGGCGATCTGCGCGATCATGGTCTCCACGCGACCGGTCAGCAGTTCGCGCTGGGTGGCCGGCTCCTGCAGCCAGTTGACCGACCGCGCCGTCGAGCCGAAGTCGCGGACCGTCTGGGCCACCGTCCGCAAACCCGAGCCGTGGTAGGCCTTCCCCGCGGCCTGCGTGACGACGTAGCGGGCGAGCGCTCCCGCATCCGCCTTCGCGAACTTGCGGCTGTAGTCGGTGAGCAGACGCTTCGCGACGAGCTGCAGCAGGACGTTGTTGTCGCCCTCGAAGGTCACCCAGATGTCGAGGTCCTGGCGGAGCGAGGTCAGCCGGTTCTCGGTGAGGAAGCCGGAGCCGCCGCACGCCTCGCGGGCCTCCTGCAGGGTGTCGAGCGCGTGCCAGGTGCTCAGCGGCTTGAGCGCCGCCGCCATCGTCTCGAGGTCCTGCCGATCGGTGTCGGAGTCGGCCTTCCCGCTGAAGACGTCGTCGAACTTGTGCAGGAAGACCTCGTGGGCGAAGCTCGCCGCATACGTGGTGGCGAGCAGCGGGAGCAGACGGCGCTGGTGCCGCTGGTAGTCGAGCAGCACCTCCTCGTCGGTGTCGCTCCCCGCGGTGAACTGGCGGCGCTGGTCGGCGTACGTCAGCGCGATCTTCAGGCCGATCTTGGCGCCGATCGTCGCGGACCCGTCGAGCGAGACGCGTCCCTGCACCAGTGTTCCGAGCATGGTGAAGAAGCGGCGGCCGGGGCTCTGGATGGGCGAGGTGTACGTGCCGTCCTCGGCCACATCCCCGTACTTGTTGAGCAGGTCGGTGCGCGGGATGCGGACGCCGCTGAAGTGCAGGCGGCCGTTGTCGATACCGTTCAGGCCACCCTTCTGGCCGTCGTCCTCGCCGCCGATGCCCGGGAGGAAGTCGCCGTTCGCGTCGCGGATCGGCACGTAGAAGGCGTGGACGCCGTGGTTCACGTCCTTCGTGATCAGCTGAGCGAACACGACCGCCGCCGTCGCATCCACCGCCGCGTTGCCCAGGTAGTCCTTCCAGGCGCCGCGGAACGGGGTGTCGATGACGAACTCCTGCGTCTCCGGGTCGTACGTCGCGGTGGTCGCGATGCTGGCGACGTCGGAGCCGTGGCCGGTCTCGGTCATCGCGAAGGCGCCGGGAACCTCCAGCGACATGATCGCCGGCAGGTACTTCTGGTGGTGCGACTCGGTGCCGAGGTGCAGGACGGCCGCCCCGAACAGCCCCCACTGCACGCCGGACTTGATCTGGAGGGACGGGTCGGCCGCGACGAGCTCCTCGAAGGCGGCGATGTTGCCGCCGTTGTCCTCGCTGCCGCCCAGCGACTTCGGGAAGGCGCGGTGCACCTGTCCGTTCTCGACCAGGAGCTTCAGCTGACCGAACACGCGCGTGCGGTGGTCGGCGACCGAGAGGCCTTCCTGCTTCTGCATCTCCGGGCGCTTGGCCAGCTCGCGCGACGCCAGACGGGCCTCCGCCCAGTCGCCCAGCAGCTGACGGCCGAGCGCTTCGACGTCGACGCGCGGCGTGACGCCGGGTGCGGTGGCCGGAGCGGGCGCCTTCGCGGCGGCGGGCGTGGCAGGGGATGCGGGGGTCGCGCTGGGGACGCGTTCGGCAGTGTCGACCATGACCTCTCCTAACGAAAATCGTGGATTCCGCCACGCTACGACCGGTCGAGCGCAACCGGAAAACGACCGTGCGCCGCCTACAAACCGCGTGTCCGACGCCCCTCCGCCCGATTGTGGAAACCTCCAAATCGGACCCCCTGCGGCGTGACACCCCGCACAAGGGGCTGGGAGCGCGAAAACGCCGCCCCGGGCAACCGGGGCGGCGTCTTCTGAGAGCTCGCGGGTCAGGCCGCGCGACGCGGGGTGCGCGGCGCACGCACGGAGCGCAGGTCGCGCTGCTGCGGACGCGGCGACCGGAGCGGCGTGGTGAGCGCCGCGCGTGCGGCGGCGGCACCCTTCAGCTCGATGACGGAACCGGCCGCCACCTGGGTGTCGCGCTCGATGCGCGCACCGTTGCCGACCATCGCGTTCTCGCCGAGCTTCGCTCCGCTGCCGATCTTCACTCCGCTGCCGACGATGCAGCCCGCGCCGATGTGGACATTGGCGCCCACGAAGGTGCGGTCGCCCACCGTCGCGCCCTTGTCGATCCAGCTGCCGGCTCCGACGTACGCCTCCATGCCGACGCGCGCGTCGGCCTCCACGTAGGCGGTCGGCTCGATGTAGGCCGACTCGGCCACCCGCGCGGACGGCGAGACCAGGCCTCGGCCGTTCACGTGACGCTTGTACTTGATGACGGCGCCGGTCTCGTCCTCGAGCTCTTCGATCATTCGTGCCATCTACTACTTCCTCCTCCGAGATCGCCGCAGTAATCGTTCAATGTCATAACGCAGGCGGGCAGGAAAAGATTCCCTGATGGCCGCCCGGAACGACGGACGATACCCCGCCTTTCGCCGGGCGCAAAGGGGTCGGTCAGGCGGAGGCGACGACGGCGAGGAGGGCCTCGCCGTAGGCCTCGCGCTTCTTGGCTCCGATGCCGGTGATCCCGTCGAGGTCGGAGAGGGAGGCTGGACGCGCGGACGCGACAGCGCGCAGCGTGGCGTCGCCGAAGACGATGTACGCGGGGACGCCCTGCTCGCGGGCCTGGCCGGCGCGCCAGCTGCGGAGCGCCTCGAACAGCGGCTGGTCGGCGGCGGCGAGGTCGGCGGACGCCGTGCTGCGGGATGCGCGCGGCGCGCGCTCGGGACGGTCCGGCTCCCGGCGCAGCACCACCGGGCGCGTGCCGGCAAGCACCTCGGCGCTCGCCGGCGTGATGGTGAGCACGCCGTACTCCCCCTCGGGCTTCAACAGCTCCTTGGCGATCAGCTGGCGGATGACACCGCGCCACTGGCTTTCGGAGAGGTCGTCGCCGATCGCCCACGTCGATAGGCGGTCGTGCCCGTACTGCTCCACGCGCGGGGTGCGCTTGCCGCGGAGGATGTCGATCAGGTGCCCGGCGCCGAAACGCTGGTTGCGCTCCCGCTGCAGGCGCACGACGGTCGAGAGCAGCTTCTGCGCCGGCACCGTGCCGTCCCAGCTCTCCGGCGGCGTCAGGCAGGTGTCGCAGTTGCCGCACGGGCCGGACGGCTGGCCGAAGTAGCCGAGAAGGTCGATGCGGCGGCACTGGACGGTCTCGCAGAGGGCGAGCATCGCATCGAGGTGCTGCGTCATCCTCCTCCGGTGCGCGAGGTCGCCCGGGGAGTCGTCGATCATACGGCGCTGCTGCACGACGTCTTGCAGGCCGTAGGCGAGCCACGCCGTCGAGGGGAGGCCGTCGCGCCCGGCACGACCGGTCTCCTGGTAGTAGCCCTCGACCGACTTGGGCAGGTCGATGTGGGCGACGAACCGCACATCCGGCTTGTCGATCCCCATGCCGAAGGCGATGGTGGCGACGACGATCACGCCCTCTTCGCGCAGGAACCGCGACTGCGTCTGCGCGCGACGGGACGCCTCGAGCCCGGCGTGATACGGCAGCGCCGTGAGCCCGTGCGACGACAGGAACTCCGCCGTCTTCTCGACCGACGCCCGCGACAGGGCGTAGACGATGCCCGCGTCGCCGGGGTGCTCGCTGGTGATGAAGTCGAGCAACTGCTTGCGCGGCTCGACCTTCGGCACGATGCGGTACTGGATGTTGGGCCGGTCGAAATCGGAGACGAAGTGCTCAGCACCCTCCAGCTTCAGGCGGGACGTGAGCTCCTTGTGCGTCGCCTCCGTCGCCGTCGCGGTCAGGGCGATGCGCGGGACGTCCGGCCAGCGGTCGGCGAGCTCGGAGAGCGCCAGGTAGTCCGGGCGGAAGTCGTGCCCCCACTGGGACACACAGTGAGCCTCGTCGATGGCGAACAGTGCGATGCTGCCGCGCTCGAGGAACCGCTTCGTCGACTCCGACGACAGCCGCTCCGGCGCGACGTACAGCACGTCGAGCTCGCCCGACATGTACGCGCGCTCGACCGCGGATCGCGCCGCGGCATCCTGCGTCGAGTTGAGGAAGGCCGCGCGCACGCCGACCGCGGTGAGCGCATCCACCTGGTCCTGCATCAGGGCGATGAGCGGGGAGACGACCACGCCGGTGCCCTCGCGCAGCAGCGACGGGATCTGATAGCAGAGGCTCTTGCCGCCACCGGTCGGCATCAGGACGACGGCGTCGCCGCCCTCGGCCACGCGCTCGATGATCGCCTGCTGCTGCCCGCGGAACTCTTCGTACCCGAACACCGTGCGCAAGGCCTCGGCGGCGGACGCGAACCGCGGCGGCGTCGAGCGGACGACGGGTGCCGTGCGCGCGGCGACGCCCGGGCCAGCGCCACCCCCAGCCCGCTCCTCCCCGGGCCACGGCGCACCCGCGTACGGGTCGCCGAACTCGGGCATCGGCGGCTCCTCGTCGAGGGGAGGGGCATCCCTGTCGTCGGGGATCCAGCCGTCGGTGAAGCTCATCCCTCGATCGTATCCGGGGCCGCCGACGATCGGCCGGGCTGTGCCGATCTGTGGAGAACTTCCGCATCCACAGGCCGGCCTCCGGTACCATCGCGGACATGCGGCGGCTCATCGTGACCGAGTTCATGACGCTCGACGGAGTGGTCGAGGCTCCCGGCGGCGAGCCCACCCACCGCCATTCGGGATGGACGATCCCGTTCAGCTCCGACGACCTCCGCGCGTTCAAGCTGCAGGAGGTGCTGGAGGCCGAATCCCTGCTCCTCGGCCGACGCACGTACGAGCAGTTCGCGGAGGCGTGGCCCCCGCGCGACGGCGAGTTCGCCGACAAGATGAACGGCATGCCCAAAGCCGTCGCCACCTCGCGGCCGGCCGAGCTGGCCTGGAACGCGACCGCCCTCGAGGCGCCCGTCCGCGCATCCGTCCAGTCGCTGAAGGACGGCGACGGCGGCCCTCTGCTCGTCGCCGGCAGCGCATCCCTCGTCCGCTCCCTGCTCGTCTGGGGCCTCGTCGACGAGCTGCGGTTGCTCGTCTACCCGGTGATGGTGGGCGGCGGCATCCGGATCTTCCCCGACGATCGCGAGAAGTGGACGTTCGAGCTCACCGAGCTGCGTCGGTTCGAGTCCGGGGCGGTCCTGCATACGTACCGGCTGGCCGGGAGCTGATGCCGGCCGCAGTCCTCGGGCTGCTGAGCGCTGTCGTCTACGGTTCCGCCGACTTCCTCGGCGGCGTGGCCGCCCGGCGCATCGGCCCGGTGCGCACGACCGCCGTCGGCGCCGTCAGCGGCCTCCTGCTGCTCCTGCTCGCCCTGCCGTTCGTCGGCGGGGAGTGGTCGGCGGCCGCTCTCGGCTGGGGCGCGCTGTCCGGATTGGCGGGCTCGGTCGCTGTCGGTCTGCTGTATGCGTGCCTCGCGATCGGGCCCATGAGCATCCTGTCGCCCCTGACCGCCCTGATGTCGGCCATCGTGCCGATGGCGTGGGGGCTCCTCGGCGGCGACCGATTCGGGGCCATCGGCTATGTCGCGATCGGGATGGCGCTGGTCGCGGTGGTCCTCGTCGGCTTCGTCCCGGAGAAGGGCGCCGTGCGGCCGACCGCCCGCGCCCTGCTGATGGCGGTCGGGGCCGGCGCGATGATCGGCGTGTTCCTCATCCTGCTCGACCAGACGCCCGAGGATTCGGGGGTCGTGCCGCTGATCGCCAACCGCGCGGTGAACGGAGCCGTGATGTGGACGCTCGTCGGAGTCCTCGTGCTCCGCGCGCGACGGCGGGTGGACGGGCATCCGCCTCACCTCGAACCGCGCGGAACCAGCATCGCCGCGGCGGGAGGCGCGCTCGATGTCTCGGCCAACGTCCTCATCCTGCTCGGCCTACGGCTCGGCGACCTGACCACCATGTCGGTGCTGGTGGCGCTCTACCCGGCGGGCACCATCCTGTTGGCCGCCATCGTGCTGCGCGAGCGGGTCGCGCCCGTCCAGTGGGTCGGCCTCGTGCTGGCCGTCGCCGCCGCAGCGCTCCTCTCCCTCACCTGACGCGCCTCTCGACCGGACCCCGAGGTGCACGTCGTTGCGGCCGCGGCCGGCGTGTCGCGCGCATCTACGTGCACCTCGCGGGAGGTCAGGGCGCGGGAGGCGTGGGCGGCGTGACCTGCGCGGCGCGTTCGAGGGCGGGGAGGGCGGCGCGGATGGCGTCCACCTGCTCGGGCGTGAGTTCGGCGAGGATGTCGGCGACGGCCCGGGCGCGGTCCGACCGCGCCTCCAGCAGCAGCGCCGTTCCCGCGTCGGTGCCGGAGACGAACAGCGAGCGGCGATCCTGCGGGTCGGGCGTGCGCTCCACCAGGCCTCGCGCCTCGAGCTCGGCGACAATGCGCGTGATCGTGGGCGCCGCCGCCACCTCGATGGCGGCGAGCTCGCTCGGGCGCAGCGGTCCGTTGCGGACGATGGTCGACAGGGCGGAGAGCTGCCCGTGGCTGAGCCCTCCGGTGGATGAGCGGATGCGGCGGTTCAGCCGCCCAGCGGCCAGGGCCAGGCGGCCGGGGACATCGTCGTCGCGTCCGGCCGCCGGCCGCTCGTCAGCTTCATGCGCGGTGGGCACCGACTTCCTCGCCTTCCTCGGTGGCCTGCCGCTGGGGTGCGACGGCCTCCTCATGAACATACTTGGCTCCGCCCAGGAAGGAGGCGACGGCGCCGATGACGCTCATGACGGCGGCGGCGATGAAGACGACCACCAGACCATCGTGGAAGGGTCCGGAGATCAACTGCGGGAAGAACTCCTTGCCCGTCAGAGTGGCGCCGTCGACGTGCGGCGCGGTGAGGATCCCGGTCGGACCGAGCAGGCTCTGGATGGGGTTGTAGCCGAGGAATGCGGCGAACAGGCTGCCTACGGGCGGGGTGTTCCCGACCTGCGCCGCGATGTGCGAGGGCACGCCGTGCGAGGTCAGCCCGTTGGTGAGGGCCGACGGCAGCGCGACCGACAGCCCCGCGATCATCAGCGAGAAGAAGATGCCGATCGACAGCGAGCTTCCGGCATTGAGCGCGACACCGGCCATCCCGGATGCGGCGCCGCGTTCGTTCGCCGGGACGCTGTTCATGATCGCCGTGCGGTTGGGCGACGAGAACAGGCCGGAGCCGATGCCGTTGAGACCGGTGAGCACCGCGAACTGCCAGTACTCGAAGTTCACGGGGATGAGCAGCAGGCCCACGAAGGTCGCCGCCACGAGCAGCAGGCCGACCGTCGCGAACGCGCGCGACCCGAACCGGTCGGAGAGCGCACCGGAGATCGGTCCGGCGATGAGGAAGCCGATCGTGATCGGGAGCATGTAGATGCCCGCCCAGAGCGGCGTCGACTCGTAGCTGTAGCCGTGCAGCGGCAGCCAGATGCCCTGCAGCCAGATGATCAGCATGAACTGCAGGCCGCCGCGCCCGATGGCGGCGAGGAATCCGGCGAAGATGCCCGAAGAGAAGGCGCGGATGCGGAACAGCCTCATGTCGAACATCGGCGCGGGCACCTTCAGCTCGACGACGACGAACAGCGCGAGCAGCACGATGCCGCCGATGATCGATCCGAGCACCCACGGGTTGCCCCATCCCTGACTGGAGTCGCCGTAGGGCTGGATGCCGTAGGTAATCCCGGTGAGGAGGGCGATGAGCCCGATGCCGAACGTGGCGTTGCCGAGCCAGTCGATGCGGCCGGGGTTCTTCTGGCCGACCTCGTGCAGCGACTTGATGGACCAAATGGTGCCGATCACGCCGAACGGCACCGAGACGAAGAAGACCGCACGCCAGTCGATCTCGGCGAGCACGCCGCCGAGGATGAGGCCGATGAAGCTTCCGGCGATGGCCGCGACCTGGTTGAGGCCGAGGGCGAACCCGCGCTTGTTGGCCGGGAAGGCGTCGGTGAGGATGGCGGTCGAGTTGGCGAACAGCATCGCGCCGCCGACGCCCTGGACGAACCGCCAGACGATCAGCCACATCGCGCCAGGGCCCCCGCTGAACGGGTCGAGGCAGAGCGCGATCGCGGCGAGCGTGAAGATGACGAACCCGAGGTTGTAGATGCGCACGCGCCCGAACTGGTCGCCCATCCGCCCGAACATGACGACGAGCACGGCGGTGACGAGCATGTAGCCCATCAGCATCCACAGCAGGTAGGAGACGTTGCCCGGCTCCAGCGGGTTGAGCTTGACGCCGGTGAAGATGGCGGGCAGCGAGATGATGACGATCGACGAGTTGATCGTCGCCATGAGCATGCCGAGGGTGGTGTTCGAGAGTGCCACCCAGCGGTAGTGCGGGTGGTCTTTGGTGAAGATGCCGGTGCGGGCCACGGGAGTCCTTGTCAGAGTGCGCGCGAGTACGTGGAAGTTCGGTTGTTTATATGCGTCAACTATATAACTGCGTCACGCGAGCGCGAGCCCGAGCGCTGTCACTCCGTCGTGCCCGTCTGGTTGAACAGGTAGTACACGCTCAGCGCAGCGAACCCGACCAGCATGGCCGGCGCGTAGACGATGCCGATCGCGGTCAGCAGCGGGTAGAACAGCGTCCCCGCGCCGAACCGGAGGAGTGCGCTCCGCCGAGTCCCCGCATCCATCGATCCCGTCCGGACGAGGACGAGCATGATGCGCCCGTAGACCAGGGTGAAGGCGATCGCGAAGCCGGTCGCGACCCCGCCGTACAGCACGGCGGCGACCCGGGTGTCCGCGGCGCTGCCCTCGGCGATGGCGCCCGCGAGCGTCGCGGTGGTGAAGGGGACGGCGGACACGAACATCAGGAGGATGAGGTTCCAGAACAGCAGCACGCGGTCGACCGTGGTCGCGAGACCGAAGATCGAATGGTGGTTGACCCAGATCACGCCGATGACGAAGAAGCTCACTACGTAGGCGGCGAACGACGGCCCGGACGCGAGGACCTGGTCCAAGAGGCTCTCACCGTTGCCCGGCTCGAGGTGAAGGTCCAGGACCAGGAGGGTGATGGCCACCGCGAGGACCCCGTCGGTGAACGCTTCCAGTCGCACCTTGGTCATCGCTGCCTCCTGGTCGTCGCCGTTCGAGGTGGGCATACCTTAGCCGGGCGGACACGGTCCGTTCAACGACGAGGAGTCCTCCGTTCACCTCCCCGTTCCTCCGCATACCGCCGGCTTCGGTAGCTTCCGTCTCTGTGCGACTTCTCAGAACCCGAACCGTGGCGGTCCTCGCCGCCACCGCGACCGCCGGCACACTGGCGCTCGCCCTCCCCACCGCGGCGCAGGCCGCGGCAACGCCCGACGTACGGATCACCGAGTGGATGTACAGCCCCGGCACCACCGGCGGCGAGTTCATCGAGCTCACCAACCTCGGCACGACGCCGGTCAGCCTCGCTGGCTGGTCCTTCGACGACGACAGCCAGACGCCCGGCGCGGTCCCGCTGGACGGGCTCGGGACGCTGGCGTCCGGCGAATCCGCCATCATCACCGAGTCGGCGGATGCCGCCTTCCGGACCGAATGGTCGCTCGGCGCCGACGTGAAGGTGCTCGCCGGCAACACGACCGGCCTCGGCCGCGCCGACGAGATCAACCTCTTCGACGGCCCGGATGCGGTCGCGAACCTCGTCGACCGGCTCACCTACAACGACCAGGGCACCGGCACGGTGAAGGGCCCGCGCACGCAGGGGAAGTCGGGCGTGCCCACTACGGCCGCGGCGCTCGGTGCCAACGACGCCTCGCAGTGGCAGCTCTCCGCCGTCGGCGACGCGGAGGGCTCGTGGACGTCGGTCAGCGGTGACATCGGTTCGCCGGGCAAGAGCCGCTTCGCCCCGGCGCAGCCGGCGTGGAAGAGCATCCACATCAACGAGGTGTCGTCCGACAACACCGCCACCCCGGTCGGGGACGCGATCGAGCTCGTCAACAGCGGGTCGGTGGATGTGGACATCACCGGCTGGCTTCAGATCGACAGCGGGGCAGCGACGGCTGCAACGACCTTCTCGGCCAGCCTCGCCGACGGGACCCCGACGACGGTCGTGCCCGCCCACGGCTACGCGTACTTCTCGTCCACCAAGGGCCTGAGCAGCGGCGGGGACGGCGTCAAGCTCTACCTGCCGGACGGCACGGGAGGCACCGCCGGCACCCTGGTCGACTCCGTCGACTACACGGCAGGCGAAGCCGGCACCGACGAGGGCAACGAGTTCGGAGCGGGCGCCTACGCGCGCTGCCCCGACGGCACGGGATCCTTCGCCTCGGTGGCGACCAAGAGCTTCGGCGCTTCCAACGCCACCGCGTGCCAGAACGTGCTCACCAACCCCGCCGACGGCGGCAACGGCGGCGGCAACACGCTGACCTGCCAGCCGGAGGCGCCGTCCGGCACGGGCACCCTCCCCGCCGGCGGGGGCACTCCCGTCGCCTGGCCGGGAAGCGCCACCGTTTCGGTCGCCGACTCGCTGTGCGCGTGGGAGACCACCACCGGTCCGGAGGGCCGTGACGTCAGCGGCCTGGTCTTCGACCCGACCAACGCGAACGTGCTCTACAGCGTCAAGAACAAGAGCTGGGTGTTCCGCATGGTCAAGGAGAACGGCCTCTGGGTGGCCGACACCGCCAACGGCTGGGCAGCGGGCAAGCAGATCTTCTTCCCGGGCAGCAGCGACACCGCGACGAATCAGCCGGACTCCGAGGGGCTCACGGTCGGACCGGACGGCGCGCTCTACGTCACGACCGAGCGCAACAACGCCGCTAACACCATCCCGCTCAACTCCATCCTGCGCATCGACCCGACCTCGTCGGCCACGTCACTGGTCGCCACCGACCAGTGGAACCTGACCGCGGAGTTCCCCGAGCTTCACGCCGGGAACAAGACGGAGGCGAACCTGGGCTTCGAGGGCGTGACCTTCGTGCCGGACAGCTACCTGACCGGCAACGGCTTCGTCGACCAGTCGACCGGCACGACGTACAAGCCCGCCGACTACCCGCTGCACGGCACCGGCCTCTACTTCGCCGCGCTGGAGAACGACGGAAAGCTGTACGCCTACGCGCTCAACAGCGACCACACCTTCCACCGGGTCGCGGTCGTGGACACGAAGATGGGCCACGTGATGGACGTGCAGTTCGACGCTGCCACCCAGCGCATCTGGGCGCTCTGCGACAACACCTGCGGCGTCTCCTCCACCGTGCTGAAGATCGACGGGACGGGAACCATCGTCCCGCAGGTCGTCTACAGCCGCCCCGCCGGTCTGCCGAACGACAACCTGGAGGGCTTCGCCCTGGCCCCGGCATCGACCTGCACCGGAGGGACTCGCGAAGCCCTGTGGTCGGACGACGGCGTGTACGGCGCTGGCCCGGGCAGCCCGACGGAGGGCCACGCCCTCTACAGCGGACGCATCGCGTGCGACCTGCAGCTCGGCGGCCAGGGCGTCTCCGGCCCGGCGACGGACCCGGTGGCGGCGGTCAGCCTGTCCGCCGGTTCGGGTGCCGTCGGCGACCGCATCACGGTCACGGGCACGCACTTCGCGCCGGGCACACAGGTCACGTTCGTGTTCAACTCGACTCCGGTCACCCTCGGCACGGCGACCGCTGCATCCGACGGGACGCTGACCTTCGCCTTCGCGGTGCCGGCAGTCCCGGCGGGTGCGCACACCGTGACCGCGGCGATCGGCGGCACGGTCGTCGCCTCGGCGGCCTTCAATGTGACGGCCGCCGGCGCCACGGTGTCGGGCGGCGATCCGGCCGCCCTCGCCTCGACCGGGTCCAATGTGAGCTCGGCAGCCGGGCTGATCGCCCTGGCGCTGCTGATCGGCGGCGGTCTGCTGGTCCTGCTCCGCCGACGCGCTCGGACGCACACGACCGGGGAGTGAGCGGGGAGAGATAGCCCCGGGGGCGGGCCGGCTCGGCCGTGCCCTCCCCCGGCGGCTGTCACGACGAGCACCGCGCCCAGGTTGCGCTGCTATGGTTCCCGAGCCGGCAGTGCGCCGGCTTCAGGGAAGACGCCTCGTTGACAGATGGATCCTCCGGATCCGGCCACGACTCGTCGCCTCCTCTGTGCAAACAAGAGGAGCGCCATGCCCGCGTCCGTGAAAGCCGTCGTCTATTGCGAAGGACTGTTCGGGAGGCTCGACGGCAAGACCGCCAACGGTCTCGTCCGCCATTCCGAGAAGTACGAGATCCTCAGCGTCATCGACAGCACCCGTGCGGGCGGCGACGCAGGCGAGGTCCTGGACGGCGCACCGAACGGGATCCCGGTGCTCGCGAGCCTGGACGCATCCCTCGAGCGCGCGGGCTTCATCCCCGACACCCTCATCTTCGGGATGGCGCCGACCGACGGCCTGCTGACCGCCGACCACCGCGCCGTGCTCCTCGACGGCATCGACCGCGGGATGAACCTGGTCAACGGACTGCACGAGTACCTCAACGATGACGCCGAGTTCGTCGCAGCAGCCCTCGTGGCCGGTGTGACGATCGAGGACGTCCGGCGACCGAAGGAGATCGCGGAGCTGAAGCTGTTCAGCGGCCGGATCTTCGACGTCACCTGCCCGCGCATCGCGGTGCTCGGCACGGACGGATCGGTCGGCAAGCGCACGACGGCCACCCTTCTTACTCAGGCGCTGAACGCGCAGGGCATCCGCGCGGTGATGGTCGGGACCGGGCAGACGTCGCTGATCCAGGGAGCCCGGTACGCGGTGGCGCTCGACGCGACGATCCCCCAGTTCTGCTCCGGCGAGGTGGAGGCGCAGGTCGTCGCCGCGTTCGAGGAGGAGGACCCGGACGTCATCATCGTCGAAGGCCAGGGTGCGCTGAGCCACCCCGCCTACCTCAGCTCGGGCGCCATCCTGCGCGGCAGCCGACCGGAGGGCGTCATCCTCCAGCACGCCCCCGGGCGCGTGATGCTGGGCGACTTCCCGATGATGCCGATGCCGACGGCCGCGAGTGAGATCGCCCTGATCCAGGCGTTCAGCGACACCAGCGTCATCGGCGTCACCATCAACCACGAGGGTCTGACGGCGGCCGGGATCGACGACACGATCGCCGAGCACGAAGCCGGGCTCGGCCTCCCCGTCACCGACCCGCTGACCCGTCCGCTGGAGGAGCTCGTCGACATGGTGCTGCTCGCCTTCCCCGAGCTGGGTCTCCGCGGCGAGGCGCTCGCGGGTATCGCGAGCACGGGGTCCAGCCTGGCGTAGTCGGTGGGCCTGACGTCGTCGGTGGCCCGGAATACACTTCCGGCATGGCCATCGACGTCCTCCCCGCCACGGGCCGCTTCGACGACTTCGCAACCTTCATGGTGCCCCGCAAACCGGGCGGAGGCGGCTGCGTTTGCATGTCCTACCGGGATGCCCGGCTCAACACGGCGGGCCGGGTCGACCACATGCGCGCCGAGTGCTCCTCGGAGCCCGGCCCCGGCGTTCTCGCGTACCTCGACGGCGAGGTGGCGGGCTGGTGCTCGGTCGCGCCGAAGTCGACGTACCGCCGCTTGATGAACTCCCGCACCATCCCCCACCTCGACGAGGAACGCGACCCCTGGTCGATCGTCTGCTTCGTCGTCCGCGGCGGATTCCGCAAGCGCGGCCTGATGCACGACCTGCTCGACGGCGCGGTCGAGCACGCCCGCGCCTCCGGCGCCGCGCTGGTCGAGGGCTACCCGGTCGACACCGGCGGCGAGCGCGTGGATGTGATCAGCGGCTACGTCGGAACGGTCGAGCTCTTCGAGAAGCACGGCTTCTCGCGCGTGCTGGCCACGGACGCCCACTCGGGCGGCCAGGTGCGGTGGCTGATGCGGCGCGAACTCGGCGCCTGACGGGCGGGCGCGCCCCGACCCCTGTGAGAGTTCACATGTACGCTCTCTCAGGTTAATCCGCGCGTCACCGCAACCCGCTCGGATGGTCCGGTCACTCGACCGAAAGGACCCGTCCGCATGTTCCGTTCCGCTTCGCGCTGGAAGGGCGGCGCCGTGCTCGTCGCCGCCTCCGGCGTGCTCGCCGCCGCGCTGCTCCCCGCGCCCGCGCTGGCCGCCACCTCCGACAACGGGGGCGCCGCCCGCAACCCCGACGACTCCACGACGGCGCTCCGCCAGTCGATCGTCAACGGGCCCGCCAAGAACGTCATCCTGCTCATCGGCGACGGGATGGGCGACAGCGAGATCACGGTCGCCCGCAACTACCAGTACGGCGCGGGCGGCATGCTTCCCGGCATCGACGCGCTGCCGCTCACCGGCCAGTACACGACCTACTCCGTGTACAAGGACGGCGCGAACAAGGGCAAGCCGGACTACGTGCCGGACTCCGCCGCCACCGGCTCCGCGTGGGCGACCGGGACCAAGACCTACGACAACGCGATCTCCGTCGACATCGACGGCAAGCCGCAGGCGACCCTGCTGGAGCTGGCACGCGCCAACGGCCTCCGCACCGGCAATGTCAGCACCGCCGAGATCCAGGACGCGACCCCGGCCGTCGAGGTCGCGCACGTGGGCGCCCGCTCCTGCTACGGGCCGGACAGCGCATCGTGCGGCTCCGACGCCCTCGAGAACGGCGGACTCGGCTCCATCAGCGAGCAACTGCTCGACGCCCGTGCCGACGTGACCCTGGGCGGAGGGTCGACCTCCTTCACGCAGACCGCGAAGGCCGGCCAGTGGAAGGACGAGACGCTGTTCGACCAGGCCGCCGAGCGCGGATACCAGGTCGTCGGCGACGCCGCGGGCCTCGCGGGTGTGACGGAGGCGAACCAGCAGAAGCCGCTGCTCGGCCTGTTCACCCCCGGCAACTTCCCGACGCGCTACGCCTCGACGACGGCGACCGTCGGCGGCGCGGACCAGGCGCCGGTCACCTGCACGCCGAACCCGGCCCGGCTGGCGACCGACCTCTCCCTCTCGTCGCTGACGAACAAGGCCATCTCCCTGCTGGACAAGCCGGGCGGCGACGGCTTCTTCCTCCAGGTCGAGGGCGCCAGCATCGACAAGCGCGACCACTCGGCCGACGCGTGCGGCCAGATCGGCGAGACCGTCGACCTCGACGAGGCTGTGCAGGCAGCGCTCGCGTTCGCGAAGAAGGACGGCAACACCCTGGTCATCGTGACCGCCGACCACGCCCACACCAGCCAGATCGTCGACAGCACCCCGCCGGCGACCCTGTCGACCGCGCTGACGACCGCCGACGGCACCGTGATGAAGGTCGCCTACGGCACCGCGGCCGCCGGGGGCTCGCAGCAGCACACCGGCGCCCAGCTGCGCATCGCCGGGTACGGCCCCGGCGCGGCCGACGTCGTCGGCCTGACCGACCAGTCCGACACGTTCTTCACCATCGCCCGCGCTCTGGAGCTGAACCGCGACTACGCGGCCCTCAGCGCCGGCGCGTCGGTGACGCTGAACGCCACGACGGTGAAGCCGGGCGACCCGATCACCGCGACGCTGGCGGGCTTCCGCGGCGACCGTCAGGTCACCGGGACCATGCAGTCCGACCCCGTCGCGCTGCCGCGCACCGACGTGCTCGGCGGATCGGCGGCCATCACGGCGACCGCCCCGACCGACCTCGGCGCCCACACCATCACCGTCACGGGAGCGCAGAGCGGCAAGGCGGTGACGGTGAACTTCGAGGTCACCGCCGACGGCCAGCCCTCCGGCGCCCTGCCCGGCGGATCGGCCGGCGGATCGGCCGGTGGCGGCAACGGCGCGGTGACCGCCGGATCCACCTCCGCGGGCTCGCTCGCCTCGACCGGCTCGATCGTCGCGCCGCTCATCGTGGTGGTCGCGCTGGCCCTGCTGATCGCGGGCTACCTGTTCGTCACCCGCGGCCGTCGCCGCGCGGGCGGTGCCCCGCAGGTCTGACCGGCAGCACATCGTGAGGGGGAGGAGTCCACCCGGACTCCTCCCCCTTCCACGTCTGCGCGATCCATCGGATCGCAATACGTCCGCAAAGACCGAGGTGTTCTGAAGGAAGGCGTCACGACCCTGTGGTTGCTGCGTCTGAGTAGGTAGAAGGGCGCTTTGCCCTTGCGAGTGGTGGACAAGGACCGTTCCGGCTTGCCGGGTGATGGGCGCGTGTCCACTTCGTTCCACGTGAGAACGAAAAGGAGACCTCAGTGAAGAAGTCTCGTGTACTGGTGTCAGCCGCGGCGCTGGCAGGATCCTGCGTTATCGGGGCGAGCCTGACTGGTTTCGCTGTGCTGGACGCGGAGCACGTCAACGCGGTGGATGCGGTGGCCGCGATCCAAGGCGTTGTGCCCGAGTCGCTTTCCGGCCTGGCCACGGTGAGTAGTGATAGCGACACTGCGGCGGCGGCTACCCTTGAGGGCGGCCGGGTGGAAGTCCCGGTTGACCCTGCCGACGGCCTCTCGCTTGGTGGCTCGGTTCAGATCGGGTTGCCGTTTGCTCAGCAGGCGTCCGACGCCGCGGATTCACAGCTTTCGGGCGTGGTGGCGTTCGACAACAAGAACGGCTCGACCACCGTCCCGCTCATCAAGGCGGACGGTGCCGTGCAGATCAACACGGTGATCGAGAACGCCAGCGCCCCCAAACGGTACGACTACCCGATCGACGTTCCCGCCGACGCTTCGCTCACTCAGGACGCGAACGGCACTGTAGCGGTCGAAGCGGACGGGTCGCCGTTGCGCGTCTTCGGTGAAGCATGGGCGAAGGACGCCAACGGGGAGGCTGTGCCGACCCACTATGAGGTGCGCGGCAACACGCTCACGCAGGTTGTCGACTTCACGGAGCACACCACCTTCCCCGTCGTCGCTGATCCGACGACGACCGGGGTGTACTCGTACAACTGTGTGAACTCGAACGGCAGCAGCTATTTCATGAAGCCGAACGAGAACCTTACGAACTGCAAGGGGAGCTACCTCCAGAAGTACATCAACGGCCGCATGGTTCAGTCGCTCGGCCTCGTCTACCATGGCGGTGCTTACACAAACGTCACCTGGAAGAGCGGATGCATCCTCGCCCTCGGTGGAGCGGCGGTCGCACTGGTGTGGTTCCCGCCTGCTGGGGTCACAGCCTGGGTCGTGACTAGCGCATTCGCGGCGGCGGGAATCGCCGGAAGTTGTAAAGGGTTCTGATGACGACGCGGCCTCGTCACTTCGCATACTTTGCTTCAACGGCTCTCGTCGTGGGGGGCACATTGCTGGGTGCCTCGCTCCTCCCACAGCCGTGGGGCGGGATGGCGCTGACGGTGGGAGCGCTTCTGTGCGCGACCTTTGATCGAGTGTGGAGTCGTGTCAGGGGTCCCGTCTTCCCGCCACCCTTGACCGCCGCCGTTCGCGTATATCTTGCCGTCGTGGTGGTCGTCTTGCTCTCCACGCTGATTATGGTCGTGTTCGCGCCCGGGAGCGGTCTGCCGACGTGGGTGATGTCCGTAGTCACAATGCTGGCTCTCTTGGCCGGGAGTTGGGTCCCGGCCGCAAACGCCTGGTCGCCTACTCCTCACCCGAGGGGCGACAAGTAGTAAGCCCACGGGGTGTGTTTCGGCTTACGACTCCGCGCTGAGCGCGATGGTCCCGATCCCGAGCGCGGCCAGGATCCCGGCCGAGATGCGTTCGAGCCAGGTCGTGACAGCCGGACGCTTCAGCCAGGCGACCGCGCGGCCGGCCAGCAGCGCGACCACCACGAGGTAGAGCGAGCCGACCACGGCGACGATCGCTCCGAGCAGCAGCGTGCTGGCGATGGTCGAGCCGTCGTGGGGGACGAACTGCGGCGCGATGGCCAGGAAGAACAGGCCGACCTTCGGGTTCATCATCGTGGACAGCATCCCCGCGGTGAATCCCGAACGGAGCCCGGTGCGACGGGAGGTCGGCTCGACACCGTGCGCCTTGCCTTTCCGGCTCGCGATGAACGCGGCCACGCCGAGGTAGATCAGGTACAGACCGCCGACGATCTTGAGGATGCGGAAGACCTCGGCCGACTGCTCGAGCACGGCGGCGAGCCCCAGGGCCACCGCCACTGCCCACACCAGCGACCCGAGCGCGGTGCCCGCGGCGGCCGCGATGCCCGCGCCCTGCCGCGCCAGGCTGAAACGGAGGACGAGGAACGTGTCCGGCCCCGGCGTGAGCGCGAGCACGAGGCAGAGGCCGGCGAAGGCGAGCAGGCTGGCGACGGTCATGCGACCAGTATGCAGGCCGCTCAGGGCAGCAGGCGCGTGAAGTGGTGGGGAACGCCCTGCCAGACGGTGGTGATCTCGACCGGACGGCCTTCCTCGGGCGCTTGGATGAGCATCCCGTCGCCCAGGTAGATCGCGATGTGCTCCTCGTCGTCGAACACCACCAGGTCGCCGGGCTGGGCGTCGCTCTCGCTGATCTGTCGCCCGGCGTCGTCCTGCAGGTGGACGAGGTGCCCGAGCGGGATGCCGACGGCCGCGTACGAGACCATGACCAGTCCCGAGCAGTCGATGCCCGAGTGATCCGAGCCGTCGAGCACGTACGGGTCGCCGAGGTAGCTGAGCGCGGTGGCGACGATCTGTTCGCGCGCGCCGCCGAGGGCGAGGGCGGAGACGATCGCCCCAGCGGCCCGCTCGCCCGCAGCGCCGCCCTGGCCGGCGATGATGCCGGCGACCGCCGAGGCGACGGGGTCGTCACGGTCGATACGGGCGGAGGCGACGATGGCCGAGACGGTCATGGCCTGGTGGGCCGCGTGCCCGCTCGCGGCGGCCGTCACGATGTCGATGGGCTCCGCGACGGCCGGCGGCGCCATGGCGATGCCGGCGAGGAGTGCGATGGTGGCACCGGAGGCGCCGAGCGCGATCCCGCGGCGCGAGGTTCGGCGTGCGGACGCTCGTCGTGCGCCACGCCTCCGCGAGGTGCCGCCGCCGCGCTCAGCCTGTTCCTGCTCCAGAGCCCGCCGTCGTTCGCCGCCCGTCATCCAGACCTCGTCCGTCTCACGACCCGCACCCCATCGCCCGAAGTCCGCGCGACCGGGATCGAGCCTAAGGGGCCGCATCCCGGCTCCACCGGGAGTCCTCTGAGTCGGGCTGATGTTCCTCTCAGACGGAGGCCGCCGGCCGGATCATGCGCCCGGCCGGGGAAGACAATGGTGAGGCCCGCCACCGATCGGAGCCGCCCACGCCCCCCGTCGCCGTCTTCCTCACCACCTGGTCGTTCGACCCGGCCGCCGCCGCGCTGCTCGCCGTGGCAGCCGTGCTGTACGTGGGCGGCGTCCTCCGGCTCCGCCGCAGGGGCCGCCGCTGGTCGCTCCGGTTGACGGCCTCGTTCGTGCTCCTCGGCCTCGGGTCGTACGCGGTCATCTCGTTCGGGTTCCTCGGCGCCGAGAGCACCGACCTCCGCTGGGCGTTCACGACCCGGATCGCGCTCCTGCTCTTCGTCGTCCCCGCGTTCCTCGCCCTCGGGCGGCCCGTCGCCCTCGCCCGCGTGGCGCTCGGACCCACCGGCCGCCGCCGCACCGACCGGGTGATGCGCTCCCGGCCTGTGCGCGCGTTCGGCAACGCGATCGCCGCCCCCGCCTTCGCGTGCGCCGTGTTCCTCGTCTTCCTCACGCCGCTCGCCGCCGTGCTGCGCGACTCGGTGTGGTCCGAGTGGACCATCTCCGTCCTCGCCCCGCTCGTCGGCCTCCTGCTGGTGCTGCCGATCGTCGCGCACTCGGTCGTCCGCACCGGGTTCTTCATCACGGTGGAGTTCCTGCTCGCGTTCGTCGAACTGGTGCTGGATGCGATCCCCGGCCTCCTGCTGCGCCTCAACGACGGCATCCTCGACCACGCCCCGGCGATCGTCGGGCGGATGCCGTTCTGGTTCCCCACTCCCCTCCACGACCAGCACCTCTCCGGCGACCTGTTGTGGTTCATCGCGGAGGTCGCCGACGTGCCCGTGCTCGTCCTGCTGTTCGTCCGATGGATGCGCCTGGAACGCACCGAGGGCAAGCGTTACGACGACCTGAGCGACGAGGAGCTGGCCGAACTGACGCGGCAGCATCTCCGCCAGCGCAGCTGAGGCGCGCGCGTTACGCACCATGACGGTGCGCGTGCGGCCCAGGCCGGGTTCGCTCATCCTGGACGAATGACCAGGCAGATCCGCTTCAACGCGTTCGACATGAACTGCGTCGCCCACCAGTCGTCCGGCATGTGGCGGCACCCCGAGGACCAGGCGTGGCGCTACAAGGACCTCACCTACTGGACCGAGCTGGCCAAGCTGCTGGAGCGCGGGAACTTCGACGGCATCTTCATCGCCGACGTGCTCGGCACGTACGACGTGTACGGCGGCAGCAATGAGGCCGCCATCCGTCACGGCGCCCAGGTGCCGGTGAACGACCCCATCCTGCTCGTCTCGGCGATGGCGCTGGTGACCGAGAACCTGGGCTTCGGCATCACCGCGGGCACCGCCTACGAGCACCCGTACCCGTTCGCACGCCGCATGTCGACGCTCGACCACCTGACCAACGGCCGCGTCGGCTGGAACGTCGTCACCGGGTACCTGCCCTCCGCCGCCCGCAACATGGGCCACGACGACCAACTGCAGCACGACGACCGCTACGACCACGCCGACGAGTACCTCGAGGTGCTCTACAAGCTGTGGGAGGGGTCGTGGGAGGACGACGCGGTCATCCGCGACCGCGAGTCCGGCGTCTTCACCGACCCGTCGAAGGTGCACGAGATCGGCCACCGCGGCAAGCACTTCACGGTGCCGGGCATCCACCTCTCCGAGCCGAGCCCGCAGCGCACGCCGGTCATCTACCAGGCCGGCGCCTCCAAGCGCGGCATCGCGTTCGCGGCAGAGAACGCGGAGGCGATCTTCGTCGCCGCCTCCACCAAGGAGGGTCTGAAGGCGACCGTCGGCAAGCTCCGCGACGCCCTCGAGGCGGCGGGACGCGACCGGTACTCGGCACGTATCTACACACTGCTGACGATCATCACCGACGAGACCAGGGAGAAGGCGCAGGCGAAGTTCCAGGACTTCCTGCAGTACACCAGCGACGAGGGCGCGCTCGTCTTCATGTCCGGGTGGATGGGCGTGGACCTCTCGCAGTACGACCTGGACGAGCCGATCGGCAACGTCGACAGCAACGCCATCCAGTCGGCGGTCGCGAACTTCCAGCGGCCGAACGAGGACGGCGGCGAGTGGACGGTGCGCGACATCGGCCGCAACGGCGCCATCGGCGGGCTCGGGCCGTTCATCGTCGGCTCGGCCTCCGAGATCGCGGACCAGCTGCAGGAATGGGTCGAGGAGACCGACGTCGACGGGTTCAACCTGGCCTACGCCATCACGCCCGGGACGTTCGAGGACATCGTCGAGTACGTCATCCCGGAGCTGCGCAAGCGCGGCGCGTATCCCGAGGAGTACGCCCCGGGGACACTGCGCAACAAGCTGCACGGCGCGGGCGACCGGCTGCCGGAGACGCACCGCGGAGCCCGCTACAAGGTGGCCGCATCCCGGGCCGTCTGAGAATCCGTAGACCATCGCTCCTCTAGCCTGGCTAGCGATAGGCTGAGCGGGAGACGCGGCTCCCGCCGCGCCTCTGTGGCGACCGAAGGGCAGGCCATGACGGACACGGCGGCGATCCAGGACCAGCTGCGCGAGCTCCTCGACGGAGAGCGCGGGCTGAAGGAGCTGCTCGGCGCCAACCCGGAGTGGTACCCCGTGCTGATCCGCCAGCTGGAGCTCGCCGTCGGCGACGCCCGCATCATCTACCTGGGCGCCGCCATCGCTTCCGGGCTCTCCACCGTCACGCTGCGCATCGGCATCTTCACGGAGCACACGGTCGTCGCCGCCGAGGTCATCGACGACAGCACGCCGGGAGCACAGGTGGTGACGCGTGTGGAGAGCCGCGCGGGTCTGCTGCGCTTCGAGCTCTCCGGCGGCACGGAGAGCGACAACAGCAGCGAGTCGTCGTGGCAGGGCGGCTTCCGCGTGCGGGCGTTCTACCGCTCCGGCCTGGTCGTCACCGTGCCCGCCAACGTCGTCGACACCGAGGCCAAGCGCGTCTCGGTGCACGCCGTCCTCGACGGCATCCGCGCCGACCTGCAGGCACGACCGCCATCGTCCGTGCTGGACGACTGAGCACCCCGACGGGCCGGGAGGAACCATGATCTCGTCAGCGGTCACCCTCAGCTATCGCGACGCCCCGGCCGCGATCGCGTGGCTCGAAGCGCTCGGGTTCGACGTGCTCCAGCTGCAGTCCGGGCAGGACGGCTCGGTGCTGCACAGCGAACTGCGCTGGGCCGACACCGTCGTGATGCTGGCCTCGGACGACGCGGCCTACGACGTCCCGCCCCTGGTCGGCGCCTCGACCGGAGTCGGCCTGTACCTGGTGACCCAGGACGTCGACGGGATGTTCGCACGCGCGGTGGACGCCGGCGCGACGGTGGTCTTCCCGCCGGAGGAGACGGAGTGGGGCAGCCGCCGGGCACGTGTGCTCGACCCCGGCGGCCGGGAGTGGAGCTTCGGCTCCTATCGGCCCGGCGAGCAGTGGAGCGCCTCCGCCTGAGCGCGAGAACACCGAAACTCCCTTGCTAGGAGATTAGTCAGCAAGCTTATGGTCGGGCTACGCTGGATTCGTGAGCCGGTCCAGCAGAACCCGTCGCCGCATCCTCATCGCGGGCGGCGCTGTCCTCGGCGTCCTCGTCCTGACCGTGGTCGGCTTCCTGGCCTGGGCGTCCACCCCGATGATGGGCGACCGGTCCGCGGCGCTCGAGGCCTGGCGCGACCCGGCCGTCCGGATCCACGACGCCGGCGACTCCGTCGTCATGGAGCCGACCGGAACGCCCTCCGGCGACGGCCTGGTGTTCGTTCCCGGCGCGCTTGTCGACCCGTACGCCTACCTGAACAAGCTCTCGGGCGCCGTCGCCGAGACAGGCCTCACCGTGGTGATCACGAAGCCGACGCTCAACCTGGCGTTCTTCGACCAGCGGCCGCTGTCCACGTTCACCGCCCACGCCCCGGAGGTGACGGACTGGTATGTCGGCGGCCACTCCCTCGGCGGCGTCCGCGCCTGCCAGCTGGCCGAGGATCCGAAGGTGACCGGACTCATCCTGTTCGGCTCGTACTGCGCAAACGACCTCAGCGGTGCCGATCTGCGCGTGCTGTCGATCGGCGGCAGCCGCGACGGCCTGAGCACGCCCGCCAAGCTCGCGGCGAACCGGCACCTGCTGCCGGAGGACGCGCGGATGGTGGAGATCGACGGCATGGACCACGCGCAGTTCGGCGACTACGGCGCCCAGCCGGGCGACCGACCGGCCACCATCGACGACGAGACGGCTCGCGAAGAGCTGACCCAGGCGCTCAGCGGCTTCCTGTCCGAGTGATGCACGACGGATCAGATGTCGGCTACCCGCCGACGGGCGACCACTCCCCGCTCACGACCCGTCCGTTCCGCAGCTCGGGGAAGTGCGCGCCGACACCGGTGGCACCCGGCGCAGAGAGCAGCGCCCAGAGCTCCTGACGCGACTGCTCGGCGCGGGCCGCATCCACGTCGCCCAGGGAGCGCCAGTTCTCTTCGGCCATCTGCTGCGGGATCGTGATCGCGTCGCCCAGCAGGATGAGCCGCTCACCGCGCGACTCGACCACGACGGCCAGGTGTCCTGGCGTGTGTCCGGGTGCGGGCACGGCCCGGACTCCGGGCGCAATGCAGACCTCCGTATCGACGGGCCGCAGCGTCGGCGTCCCGGCGCGGGCTCGGAGGCCGGCCCGAATGTGCGGCGCCATCTGGCCAGGGCCCTCGACGAAGTGCGCCCACTCGCCCGCTCCGAACCAGAGGCGGGCGTTCGGGAAGGTGGGCTGTTCATCCGTGCCGAACAGCCAGCCGACGTGGTCCATATGGAAGTGGGTGATCACGATGTCGGTGACCTCGGCCGGGTGGATGCCCGCCCCGCGCAGTCCGGTCGGCAGTTGCCCGCCGACCAGCATCATCCCGTCGGGCATCGGGTCGAGGGCCGGGCCGAGTCCGGCATCCACCAGCACGACGGGAGCCGAGGCCCCCGGGTCGGCCCGCTCCTGCCGGATGAGGAAGCAGCCGATCGGCAGCCACGCCGCCCCATCGCGGTCGAAGACGTCCGGCCGGGCCGTCGCGGGCACCCGGTCGCCGAAGTAGCTCGGACGCGCAACGAACGCGCCGTCGGAGATCGCATCCACTCGGAGTCCGCCCACGCGCATGGAGGCAGCTTACGGCCCGTACACAGACGGCGCGGCCGTGCAGCGGGGAGGCTGCACGGCCGCGCCGGGGGCGGGCTGATGCCGGGAGTTACTTGGCCGGGGGCATCAGGACCGAGTCGATCAGGTACACGGTCGCGTTGGCCGTCTTGACGCCGCCGCAGATGACGTTGGCGTCGTTGACCTTCATGGAGTCGCCGGAGCCGGTGACGGTGACGTCGCCGCCCTCGACGGTCTTGTGGGTGCCGTCGATGTCAGACGGCGCAAGCTGTCCGGGCACCACGTGGTAGGTGAGGATCGAGGTCAGCGTGGCCGTGCCCGCCTCGGTCTTCAGCGACTCGATGGTCGCCGGGTCGATCTTCTTGAAGGCGTCGTCGACCGGGGCGAAGACGGTGAAGTCGCCGCCGTTCAGGGTGTCGACCAGGTTCACCTGCGGGTTCAGCTTGCCCGAGACGGCCGCGACGAGCGTCGTCAGCAGCGGGTTGTTGCTGGCCGCGGTGGCCACCGGGTCCTCGGCCATGCCGGAGACGGAGCCCGCACCCGACGGGACCTGCTTGGCGTATGCCGCGCAGCCGGGACCGACGAGGTCGGCGGCCGGGTCCATCTTCGAGGCGGACGGGGTGGACTTGCTCATCGAGGAGCCGGAGTCGCTGGAGGTGGCGCTGCCCGCACCGGACGAACAGGCGGTGAGGGTGAGGGCGGCTGCGGCCAGGATGGCTGCCGCTGCGAGACGAGCTGTGGATCGCATGGTTCTTCTCCTTCGAGGGATGGTGACGATCGTTACGGCCGCTGCGGGGCGGTCATCAGGGGTTCGGCCCCGGCGGCGAATCGGATTGGAACCAATCCGCGGGGCCTCTCCGCCACGAACTCCAGGCATGTCAGCGAAGAAGAGAATCGGCACCATCGCCCTGGCCGCACTCGCCGGGGCGGTGAGCGGTGGCGTGTTCCTGGGGGCGGCCGAACTGGTGGCCCTGCTGACCGTGCGCGACGCGAGCCCGATCATCGCGGTCGGCTCGTTCGTGATCGACATCGTCCCCCGCTGGGCGAAGGAACTGGCGATCGACCTGTTCGGGTCGAACGACAAGCTGTTCCTCCTGGCGAGCCTGGGCCTCGCGGTCCTCGTTGCCGCCGCCGTCGCGGGGGTGCTGGAGTGGTGGCGTCGGTGGGTCGGCGTCGCGCTGTTCGTTCTCGCGGGTGTCGCGGCCGTGGTCGCGACGCTGACCCGCACGGGGGCCAGCCCGTTCGGTTTCCTTCCGGCCGCGATCGGCGCCGTGCTCGGCGCAGTGGTGCTGCGACTGCTGATCGGGCGGCTTCACGCCTGGCGCGACGGGACCGCGGGAGCGGAAAGGGTCGGCGTCGACCGCCGCCGGTTCCTGGTGCTCACGTCGGTCGCAGCGGCGGGAGCCCTGGTCGCCGGGGTCGGGTCGCGCCTGGGGTCCGCTGTCACGTCATCCATCGCCGCGGTCCGCTCGGCGCTCACGCTCCCGACGCCGGCCTCCCGCCTGAAAGTGCCTGCCGGCGCCGAACTCGACGCCCCCGGCATCAGCCCGCTCTTCACGCCGAACAAGGACTTCTATCGGGTGGATACGGCCCTCACCGTGCCGTCGGTCGACCCGGCGAACTGGCGCCTCACCATCGACGGGATGGTCGAGAAGCGCGTCGAGCTCAGCTTCCAGGACCTCGTCGACATGCGCCCAGCCGAGTACGGCGTCACCCTGACGTGCGTGTCGAACGAGGTCGGCGGCAACCTGGTCGGGAACGCGCGGTGGCTGGGCGTGCCGGTCCGCGACATCCTCGCCCTCGCCCGTCCACGAAGGGGCGCCGACATGGTGCTGTCGCGCAGCATCGACGGCTTCACCGCCGGCACCCCGCTGGATGCGCTCACCGACGACGGCCGCGACGCCATCCTCGCGATCGGGATGAACGGCGAACCGCTCCCCCTCGAGCATGGTTTCCCGGTGCGGATGGTGGTGCCGGGCCTGTACGGCTACGTGTCGGCGACGAAATGGCTGACCGAGCTGAAGGTGACGACCTTCGCCGCCGACCAGGCGTACTGGACTCCCCGCGGCTACAGCGCGAAAGCCCCGATCAAGCTCTCCAGCCGCATCGACACCCCGCGCGTGGACAAGCCGCTCTCCGCCGGCCCGACGAAGATCGCCGGTGTCGCGTGGGCGCAGACGGTCGGCATCCGCACCGTCGAGGTGCGGATCGACGGCGGCCAGTGGCAGCAGGCGAAGCTCTCCACTCCGATCAACGCCGACACCTGGGTGCAGTGGTCGCTCGACTGGGACGCCACAGCGGGCAGCCACACCCTCGCTGTGCGCGCCACCGATCGCGCGGGCCGCGTGCAGGAGCAGAAGCGCACGCCGATCGCGCCGAACGGATCGACCGGGTGGCAGCAGACGCTGGTGCGGGTGGGCTGAGGATGTCGAGGTCGTCGGATGGGCACTCCGTGACCCGAGGTGCCGGCGCCCGAGCCGGCACCTCGGTGGGCTGACGCTCCCCCCGGACACGTCAGCTGGAACCCGCAACAGTGGGCCGGCACCTTGGGGAAATGCCGGCCCACTGTCACGGGGTCTTACTCGGTCGCGCGGCGTCGGCGGATCAGCACGAAGGCTGCTCCGGCGCCCAGCAGCAGCACGGCGATGATCCCGGGTGCGACCAGATCGCTACCGGTGAACGCCAGGCCGGGGCCCGGGTCGATCGGCGTGCGGGTGTCGCAGGCGCCCGACGGGTCGCACGACCCGCCGTCCACGGCCGGGTCGACGGTGTTGACCAAGCGGTGGTTGCCCGCCGCCGGGTTGTTGACCGTCACCGAGTACGTGACGTCGATCGTCTCGCCGACAGCCAGCGGGCCGGCCCAGGAGAGCACGGTGCCGCTGAGGGTCGCTCCGTGCGTCGCGTCGCCGTTGTAGTGGGCGTCGTCGAGCACGTCGCTCATGTTGTCGGTGAACTTCGCGGGAGTGCTCGCGGTGTAGGCGAACTCACCCGTGTTCGTGACGGTGACGGTGTAGCTGACCACGGCTCCCGGCTTCACGGTGTTGGTCGTGGAGACCGTCTTGTGCACCGTGTACGAGGCGACCGGGGTGTTGGTCAGGCAGCTGCCCGCCCGGTCGCACGACCCGCCCGGCCCGGTGGGCATGACCGCGTTGACCAGGTGGTGGTTGCCGGCATCCGGGCTGTTCACCGTCACCGAGTACGTGACCTTCACCGTCTGGCCGACCGCGAGCGGACCGGCCCAGCTGAGCGTGTTCCCGGCCACGGTCGCACCGTTGCTGGCGTCACCGTTGTAGGCGGCGTCGTCGAGGACGTTGGTCAGGTCGTCGCTGAACGACGCCGGCTTGGCCGCGGTGTAGTCCGCCTTGCCGGTGTTGACCACCGTCACCGTGTAGGTGATGGTGCCGCCGGGGGTGACGGTCTGCGAGGACGCGGCCTTGGCAACCGTGAACGACCCCGACGGGATCTGAACGGTGCACGCGGCGTTGTCGGTGCCGGCCGGGCAGTCACCACCGGGCGGGGTGACGACCGTGTTGTGGATCACCTTGTCGCCCGTGTCCGGGTCGTTGACGGTCACCGAGTACGTCACCGTGACCGTGTCACCGACGGCGACAGCACCCGACCACGACAGCGTCGGCGCCGCGTAGGTTGCTCCCGCGGTGGCGTCGTTGTTGTAGGAGGCGTCATCCAGCACGGCCGACAGGTCGTCGGTGAAGGAGGCCGGGTCGGTAGCGGTGTAGTCGACCTGCCCGGTGTTCTTCACCGTGACGGTGAACGTCACGATGTCGCCGGGGACCACGTCGGTCTTGTCGGCCGTCTTGGTCACGGTGAACGCCTGCAGCAGGTTCGTCGTGGTGCAGTCGCCCGGAGTCGCGCAGCCGCCACCGTCGCCCGGAGGGGCCGTGACCGTGTTGGTCAGCGTGCCGTCACCCGTACCGGCCGGGCCCGCGAGCACCTGATAGGTGATCGTCTGGACAGCGCCGACAGCGAGCGGGCCCGACCAGGTCAGCGTGGTGCCGTTGACGACCGCGCCGTTGGTGGCCGAACCGGCCACATAGGTGGCGTCGTCCAGCACCTGCGAGAGGTCGTCGGTCACCGACGCCGGAGCGGTGGCCGTGTAGTCGGCCTGACCGGTGTTGGTCACGGTGACCGTGTACGTCACCGTGTCACCCGGGTGCACCGGGCCGGCCGCCGACGAGGCCTTGGCGACCGTGTACGACTGCACCGGGGTGGTGGTCGCGCAGTCGCCTGCCGTGAGGCAGCTGCCGCCGTCGCCCGGGACCACCGCGTTGGTCAGCGTGTGGTCGCCGGTGTCGGGGGCGTTGACCGTCGCCGTGTAGGTGATCACGATCGTGGCGCCGGCCGCGAGGGCGCCGGACCAGGACAGCGTGCTCCCGGTGATGGTCGCTCCGTTGTCCGGAACACCGGTGATGGTGGCGTCATCCAGCACTGCCGACAGGTCGTCAGTGAAGCCGGCGGGGTTGGCCGCGGTGAAGTCGGCGGTGCCCGTGTTGGTGACGGTGACCGTGTACGTGACCGTCTCGCCCGGGTTCACCGCACCGGCCGGCGACGCCGACTTCGCGGTAGTGAAGGAGCGCACGTTCGTGGTGGTCGTGCACTCCCCGGCCGGGTCGCACGAGCCGCCAGGGCCGGTCGGGCTAACCGTGTTCCGCAGTTCCTTGTCGCCGGTGTCCGGGTTGTTCACCGTCACGGTGTACGTGATCACGACTGTCGCACCGGCCGCGAGCGGACCCGACCACGACAGGGCGTTCCCGTTGATGGTCGCTCCGTTGTCCGGACCGGCGGTGACGGTTGCGTCATCCAGGACGCGGGACAGGTCGTCCGTGAAGCTGGCCGGAAGGGCGGCGGTGTAGTCGCGGGCGCCGGTGTTGGTCACCGTCACCGTGTACGTGACCGTGCTGCCCGCGGTGACCTCCGTCGTGGACGCCGTCTTCGCGACCGTGAAGGAGCCCGACGGGATCAGCACGATGCAGTCCGGGTTGGTCGACCCGGCCGGGCAGTCGCCGCCCACCCCGGGCGGGGTGACCACGGCGTTGTCCACATGCGAGTCTCCGGTGATCGGGTCGTTCACCGTCACGGAGTAGGTGATCGTGACGGTGTCGCCGACAGCGAGGGCGCCGGACCACGACAGGGTCGGTGCCGCGTAGGTGGCACCGCTTGTCGCGTCATTGTTGTACGTGGCGTCGTCGAGGACGGCCGACAGATCGTCGGTGAACGACGCCGGCGCAGCGGCCGTGTAGTCGACCACGCCGGTGTTCTTCACCGTGATCGTGTAGTTGATCGTCTGGCCGGGCACGACATCGGTCTTGTCGGCCTTCTTGGTCACGCTGAAGGCCTGCACCGGGGTGGTCGTCGTGCAGGAGCCGGCCGGGTCGCAGGTTCCGCCGTCGCCCGGGACGACGGCGTTCGTCAGCACCCCGTCGCCCGTGCCGGCCGCTCCGACCGTCACCGTGTAGGTGATCGTCTGCGTCGCGCCCACAGCGAGAGGGCCCGACCAGGTGAGGGTGGTCCCGTTCACGGTTGCCCCGTTGGTGGGTCCGGAGCTGATCGTGGCGTCATCGAGCACCTTCGACAGGTCGTCGGTGAACGAGGCCGGGTTCGCGGCCGTGTACGGCCACGCGCCCGTGTTCTTCACCGACACCGTGTAGGTGACGGTGCCGCCCGGGTGGGCGACCGCGGTCGAGGCGGTCTTCGTCACGGTGTAAGACGGGTCGGAGAAGGTGACGGTGCTGGTGCCGGGCGGGTTCAGGCCCGTCTCCGTCACGTTGCCCGGTCCGTTGGTGAAGCTGCCGGCGACCGGCGAGGTGACCTGGACGGTGATGGTGCACGAGGTCTGCCCGGCGGCGAGGGTGCCGTTGGTCACGGCGACGGACGTGCCGCCGGCGACAGCGGTGGTCGTCGCGTTACAGGTGCCGCCCACAGTGCCGTTCGCCAGCGTCAGGCCCGCCGGAAGGGTGTCGGTGAAGCCCCAGCCCGCCTTGGAGGCGAGCTCGCTGGTGTTCGTGACCGTGAAGGTCAGGGTCGACGTGCCACCGGTCGGTGCCGCCGTCGGGCTGAACGCCTTGTCCAGCTGCGGCGTCACATCCAGGATGCGGATGTTGTCGAACGCGGCGTCGTTCCCCAGGCCGGATCCGTTCGCATTCTGCATCCGGACGCCGAGGGAGGAACCACTGAAGAGCACCGATCCGTTCGAGGTGTACGTGCCCACGTTGACGGTGTGGGCCGGCTGAACCCCGTTCGCCGGTACGTTCACGGTCTGACCCGACGAGCACGCGTTGAGGAGACCGCCGACGTTCGTCGCCGTGCCGGCCTGGTCAAGGAAGGCGAACTGGTACTGGGGAGCCGAGACCTGGCAGTTCACGGCGGCCGTGTCGACGCTGAACGTCAGGAATCTGCCCGATGAGGAAGCCAACGCGATGTTCGTCGCCGTCTTGAACTCCGTGGAGTTCGCCCCCGGGTTGCCCTCCGTGTAAGCGGTCACGGCGTGATTCGTCGCGGGAGTGGCCGAACCGGCATGAGCACCGAGCGCGTACGCGAGCTGGTTCAGCATCGAGGTCTCGCCATCGTTGGCGCAGTTCCCCAGTGAGGCGGCGGGAGTGTTGAAGTTGCGGATCTGCCCGTTACACCCGGTGAGCCACGCCGGGTCGGCCGTGTACTTCTGACCGGTGGCGCCGGTGTACGCCGTCAGCGCCACCGGTGCGTTTCCGACCCCGTTCTCGAAGTTCTCCTGGAACGCCACGGTCGGCGCCGACGGGGTGCCCGGGTTGCCGGGAGCAGCCGCGGCCGGAGCGGCCGATGTGCCCAGCAGCGCCCACGTGCTCAGCCCGCTCGCGAGCAGTCCGACGCTGAGAACGGCTGCGGCGAATCTGCTGCGACGGTTGCTCAGCGAGAAGACCAGCCGCCTTCCCGACGACGAGTCCGTTGAGTGCTGAGCGTTGCGCCGTCTCCGGTGCCGAGCTGCCAGGTGCATTGGTGTCCTCCCCCGTCCGCCGGTCAGTGAGACAGACGGCTGACGATCCTGTGAATCAGGCTCAGTCTTCTGAGGGGGCGCAAAGGATTTCCACACGACGAACAAAAATTCACCCCGGATTTAACCCTGACGAATGCCGAATGTCCCCCAGGTGAAGGACCACAATCGGCTCCGGGGACGTGTTCAATCGAATCGAGGTGATCGTCCCCGCCGACGCACCTCGGCATCCGCTCCGCCCCTCCCCCGACCCTGTAGGAACTCCGTCCGTGCCCTCCCCGTCAGACTCGCTCCCCGCCGATGGCGACCACCGTGGGACCGAGGAGGGCGTACCCGCAGACAGCCTTGCCGCGGTCGTCGCCGAGACGGCGCGCCGGGCCGGTTCGGCCGTCGCGGCCGCGGTGATCGCGGAACACTGGGACCGGTACGCACACACCGACCCCGGAGCCCTGCTCGCCGCCCTCCGGGCGCTCCCTGGAGAGGCATTCGTCGACAATGTCGCCCTGGTGTCCGCAGCGAACTACCTCAAGCACGTCGTCTCGGGAGGCGGTCCCGACCGCTTCGAGCAGCATCCCGCTGCGACGACGGTCCCCGGTCGACGCTCAGGCGATCTCGTGGAGTACCTGATCGGGCTCACCGGCACATCGGCCACGGCACGCACCAAGGGACAGCACGCGGCGGCGGTCGAGGCCGCGACCGAGGCACGCCGGGCGCTGACGGCAGCGGAGCCGGGCGAGGTCGGGCACCGTCTCGCCAACCTCCCGCATCTGTTCGTGCAGTGGGGCCGGGCGCTCGAGCTCTCCGGGGACCACACCCTCCCCGTCGCCTACGAGTACGAAGAAGCGCACCGCGTCGCCGTGATGACCGAGCAGCCCCAGGTCGCCCGCCGGGCCGCCGGCCACCTCGCCTGGCATCTCGCCGCCCGAGGCCGGTTGAGCGCGGCACTCGACTGGGCGCACCGCGCCAGGAACACCGGCGAATCGAACCCGCGCTACGACGCCGCCCACCATCTCGCCGCCGCCCTCGTCCACGCCGACCGCGTGCAGGAGGATGCATCCGCGCACGAACTCGCGCTCGTCGCGGCCCACCCGGTCGGCGAGTACTGGGCGGCCGCCAGCTGGGTGCGGTCCTTCCTCGCTCACACGAAGGCCGAGCAGGTGCTCCTCGAAGAGGAGCTCGCCCGCGAGCTCGGGAGGCACCCGCCGGCGGTCTCCAATCGTGGGATGAACGGGCAGTACGTGCGCGCCACGTGGATGCGGCTGGGCCGATCCGTGGCCGGACACCGTCCGGTGACGCCCGACGACCACCTGCTCCGGGCGATCGGCGAGTACCGGCGCGGCCGCTTCATCGAGGCGATCGACGACGCCGCGCAGGCCGCCGAGCCCCTCAGCCCGCCCCGCGTGCGCGCCGGCGCCTTCCTCATCACGGCCGCATCGTCCCTCGCGCTGCAACGCTCCCGCTCCGCCGCCCACAATTTCCGGCTCGCGCACTCCATCATCGAGCAGGAGGACATGCGCGCCAGCTACCACCTCATCAGTGACGCGCACCTGCAGACCCTGGCCCCCGGCGCCCACAGCCTCCTCGCGCCGCGACGAAGAGAGTCGGCAACCGAGGTCGGGTCGCTGACCAAGCGGGAACGCGACGTGCTGCAGCAGCTCACGACCACCCGCTCCATGAGCGAGATCGCGACGGAGCTCTTCATCAGTCCGAACACGCTCAAGGCCACCGCCTCCCGGCTCTACCGCAAGCTCGGCGTCAACTCACGGGCCGCCGCGGCGGACATCGCACAGAGGGCCGGGATCTCGGTCCAGCCGCCGCCCGGGCGGGGAGGCTCGTCGTGACGGGGGCGTGATTTCAGCCGGTCGCACAGAGGCGGCGCCGACCTGGTCGGCGCCGCCTCCGCTCCCTGCTACTTGGTGACGGTGACCGTCATCGTCTTGCTGCTGGTGGTGCCTGCGGCGTTGGTGAAGTCGACCCGGTACGTGTACGACCCTGTGGCCTTCCCCTCGACCTTCAGCGTGGCGGACTGCGCGTTCGGGGTGTTCGCCGTCAGCTGCCCCTGGCTCACCGCGACGCCGTTCTCGTAGAACGTGTACGAGGTCGCGTTGGTGCCCCACCACATGTTGGCGGTGACGGTGAACGTACCGGCTCCGCTCCAGTCGTCGTTGCTCAGCACGGGGGTTCCCGGCGTCGCCTCGGTGACCTTCACCGTGGTGCTCGTCGTCGCGGTGGTTCCCTTGCTGTTGACGAGCTCTCCGGTGTACACGTAGGTGCCGTTGGCCTTGCCGTGCACCGGGATGGAGAGGTTCTGCGCTCCCACTCCGCCGAAGGTGAGCTGCTTGGTCGCGATCAGCACCCCGTTCTCGTACAGGCGGTAGATCGATCCCTCCTCGCCCCACCACAGGTTCATGACGACGTTGTAGTCGCCGTCCTTGAGGCCGGTGTCCCAGCCGTTGTCGTTCGACAGTGCAGCCTGACCCGGCTTGCTGGTGGCGCCATCGGGGACGATGACGGGCGCGCTCCACTCGGACTTCGCACCTTCACCCGCGGCGTTGACCGCAGAGACCGAGAACTGCGCGGTGTCACCCGGCCAGACCCCGGTGACCGTCGCCGAGACGGCGTCGGGTCCGACGGTCGCGACCGGGTCGGTCACTCCCTGCCGGTACACGCGGTATCCCGTCACCGGAGAGCCTCCATCGTCCGCCGCCGCGGTCCAGTTCACGGTGACCGCGGAGGACGTCGCGCTGGCCGAGATCCCGGTCGGCGCGGCGGGCGCGCTGACCGCGTGGAGCGTCCAGAAGTGGTCCGCGGTCTGGGCGTCGGTCGCCGAAGTGCTCGTGGTCGCGGAGCTGCCCGCGACGACGGTGCCGTTTCGGCCGGCCCCCGACGAGTCGACCAGCGTGGTGCCGCCCGCCTCGTCGAACGCATAGTGCACGACGTCTCCGCTGCCCGCCTGTCCGGATGCCAGGGTGGCGACCTCGGCCGCGCTGAGGGCACGGCTGTAGATGTTGAAGTCGTCGACCGTGGCGTTCAGCGCCGGGTCGCTGCCGTACTGGGACTTGCCGATGTAGTTGCGCGTGCTCTGACCGAACGCCGACGGGTGCAGCGTCATGGCGGAGTTGGTGGCCACGACCTGCCCGTTGACGTACAGGGTCCCGGTCGTGCCGGCGACGGTCACCGTGACGAGCGACCACTGGTTGAGCGGCAGCGTCTTCGTGCTGCTGTCGAGCCGCTGCTCACCGCCGGCACCGCTGGTCGTGATCGCGTAGCGCAGCTCGGTGCCGTCATTGAGCGTCAGGAACATGCTCGCGTTGCTGCTCGACCCGATGTCGAACAGCCGCTGCCAGGAGGCGTTGCTCGCCGGGTTCACCCAGGCGGACACGGTGTAGTCGCCGGTCACGCCACTGACCGCTCCGGTGGGGAGCGTCGCGTACGCGGTGCTGTTGCAGAACGACAGAGCGGACCCGATCTTCCCGGGCTGTCGCGGGCCGGTGGCCGTGCATCCCGAGGTCACCGATCCGTCGGTCCACTGGACGACCGCTGCGCCATCGGCCTTGCTCATCCCGGCCACGCCGAGCACGAGACCGGTGCCGTAGTTCGCGAAGCGGTAGTCGCCCTTCCCGTCAGGGACCAGCTGCCAGAGCTGGTCGTCGGTACCGGAATCCCCCCACACCGCAGCCGGCGCTCCTGTGGATGTGGCGCCGTTCGGGATGCCGAGCAGCAGGCCTGTCGCCGGGTTGATGATCCGGTAGAGGCCCGATCCGGCCGAGGTGATGCGCCAGGTCTGCGTCGCGCTGCCCCCGGCGGCGGGCGCCGACTGCACGGCCGCGGTTCCCGGGGCAGTTGCCGCCGACTGGGTGTCGAGGGCGAGACCGCTGTTGACGTTGGTGATCGTGTACGTCCCGGACAGGTCGGCGGTGTCGCTCGCCGGGGTCACGACGATGTGGTACCCGTACGCAGGGTTCATCACGACGGGCACCGTCACGGACCCGTCGGCGGCGACCGCGTAGGTGGTCGTCGAGATCGTGGTCGGGGCGGCCACGGCGACGGTCCGGCCGTACGACGGCGTGAACTCGAGCTTGACGTTGACCTTGGATCCGAGGGCGAGCTTGTCGAGACCGGCGATGCGGATGCCCGCGGGGCCGGAGGTTCCCCCGGTGATGACGTCGACCTCCTTCTTGTCGGAGGTGACCGCGGCGGCCGCGTCGAAGTTGTTGTTCCCCGGCGGCGTCGTCGTGACCATGTCACCGCTCATGCCGGCGTACCACGTGTAGAGCCAGTAGGCGCCGTTCGGGCTCCCGCCCTGGCCCGTCAGCAGGTCGCCGAGAGCACCGGACTGGTTCCAGAACGCGAGCTCGGCGTCATGGATGCCCAGCCGCTCGAACTTCGCGATGTACCCCACGAGCGAACCGGGGATGCCCACCTCGGCCGGAGCCGCGTACTCCTCGATCGCGATGGGGCGGCGCTGGATGCCGAGGGCATCCTCCATCGCCTGGACCTTGGCGACGTCCCCGGCGATCTTGGACGACGTCTCCAGCTCGTGCCAGGCGAGGATGTCCGGCACCGTGTTCGTCGCGACCGCGTTGTTGAGGAAGTTCTGCATGTCGCCGATGTTGTCCGAGAAGCTCGGGCCCTGGATCGGCGTGGTCGGGTCGAGGCTGCGGATCAGCCGGTACGTGTGCGTCCAGAAGTCCTCGAAGGTGCCGTTGGATGCGAGCCACGTGTTGTCGGATTCGTTCCAGGGCGCATAGGCGGCGAGGTTCGTCATGCCCGACGCCTTGACCTGCTGCACCTGGTCGGTCACCACCTGGTCCCAGCTGCTCCAGCTGAACTGGTAGGGCCAGCCGGCGTAGTAGTCGGAGAGCCGGTCGACGACCTTGGCCCCGGCCGCTGCCGCCTTCTGCCAGGTCTTGCCGATGTCGCCGGAACCCTGCTGGTGCCCGCCGATGGGCATCATCACGAAGGTGTTCGGCTTGATGGCCTGCACGAGGGCGTCGGACGGTGTCGTTGCGTTGGCGAGGCCGTACAGCGAGCCGGTCGCGACATGGGTGACCGGCCGGAACGGCTGGTCGGCGTTGACGACCAGCGTGTTGGATGCGGTGGGCGCGGCCTGGGCGGGAAGAGCGATGAGGCTGCTCCCGGCGGCGAGCAGTGCGGCGCTCGCCACCGTGGCCGTGACACGCCGGAGGGCGATACCGCGGCGTCGATCGGATGTGTCGGCGCCGATGGCGGGCGCTGCGCGCCGCGCCGTCCGAGCGTCAGACGGGTTCTTCATGGATGCTCCCTTGCATCGGGCCATGCGGATAGAGGTGGCGGGAATGCGACCGTCGAACCGGTTCGATTCCACACACGGGCACGGTAGCGCCGTTACTGCGCATACGTCAAGCAATTTCATCGAACCGCTTCGACAATGGAGCCGCCTCCAGCCCGCCCGAGTTGCTGTACCGGTCCCGACGCGCTTTAATCTGCGTATGCATGCAGATAAGCCGATATGCGGGCGCCTCCCCGACAGCCAGTACGTGGAACTCGCCGTCGAGGTCTTCGCGATGCTGGCGGATGCCACCCGCGTGCGCATCGTCCTGGCGCTCCGGGATGCGGGCGAGCTGTCGGTGAACCATCTCGCGGACATCCTCGACAAGCAGCCCGCAGCGGTGTCGCAGCACCTGGCGAAGCTCCGGCTGGCACGGATCGTCGCCACCCGGCAGGACGGCCAGCGGGTGTTCTACCGGCTGGAGAACGAGCACGCGAGCCGGCTCGTGAGCGACGCGATCTTCCAGGCCGAGCACTCGCTCGGCGGCACGCCGCGCCACCACCACCAGGCGGCGACAGCAGAGGACGAGGCGACCGCGTGACCCACGAGACGCACACGCACGACCACGGGCACCCTCACGACCACGAGCATCCACACGACCACGACCACCACCACCCGACCGGGTTCCGCGGCTTCCTGTACGGGCTGTTCGTCCCGCACTCGCACGACGCGGCCGACTCGATCGATGACGCGATGGAGGCGAGCACCGAGGGCGTCCGTGCCCTGAAGATCAGTCTGTTCGTCCTGCTCGCGACCACACTTCTGCAGGCGGTGATCGTCGCGTTCAGCGGCTCCGTCGCCCTGCTGGCGGACACGGTCCACAACTTCTCGGACGCCCTCACCGCCGTCCCCCTCTGGGTCGCCTTCGTGCTCGGACGCCGGGTCGCCACCCGCCGCTACACCTACGGGTACGGCCGCGCCGAGGATCTGGCCGGGTTGTTCATCATCGCCGTCGTCGCACTGTCGGCGGTCGTGGCGGCGTGGCAGTCGATCGACCGGCTGTTCCACCCGCACCCGCTGGAGAACCTGGGCTGGGTGATCGTCGCCGGCCTCATCGGGTTCGCCGGCAACGAGGCGGTCGCGATCTACCGCATCAGGGTCGGCCGGCGCATCGGCTCGGCCGCGCTGGTCGCCGACGGCGTCCACGCCCGCATCGACGGCTTCACCTCCCTCGCGGTCGTCCTCGGCGCCCTGGGCGTGATGCTGGGGTTCCCTCTCGCCGATCCCATCGTGGGTGTGCTCATCTCGGCCGCGATCGTCGTGCTGCTCTGGGGCACCGTCCGGAGCATCGGCCGCCGGCTGCTCGACGGCATCGAGCCGGATCTGGTGGAGCAGCTCGAGCACGCCCTGATCGAGACGCCCGGAGTCGTCGCGGCACCGCGCGTGCAACTGCGCTGGGTGGGCCACCGGCTGCACGGGAGCGCCGAGCTCGCCGTCGACGCGGTCGTCCTCGGCGACGCCCACCGGATAGCGGCCGCCGCCCGCGCGCACGCGCAGGAGCACCTGCGCACGCTCGACGAACTGCATCTCGAAGTGACTCCGCCGGACACGGTCACCGTGCCCGACCATCATGAAGCGGCGAACCCGCCGAGCCGATGAGCGCATCCGCGGAGGTCGCACGCCGGAAGAGGCTCGTCCGGGCCGGCATCGGCCTGGAAGCGACCACCCTCGGCTGGAACGTCGTCGGCGTCGTCGTCCTCGCGATCGCGGTCTCCTCCAGCGCCTCGGTCGCCCTGCTCGGGTTCGGGCTCGACAGCCTGATCGAGATCGGCGCCAGCACGGTGGTGATCTGGGAACTCACCGGATCGGACGAGGGGCGGCAGCGACTCGCCCTCCGGTTGATCGGCATCGCGTTCGTCCTCCTCGGCGCCTACCTGCTCGTCCAAGCGGCCGTCACGCTGGCGACGGGCCACCGCGCAGCTCCGAGCCCGTTGGGAGCGGGATGGACGGCCGCGACCGCCGCCGTCATGTTCCTGCTGGCCTTCGGGAAGGCACGCGTCGGCCGTCTCCTCGCCAACCCGGTGCTGGCCGCCGAGGGGCGCGTCACCCTGGTGGACGGCATCCTCGCCACGAGCGTCCTGCTCGGGATCGGCCTCGACGGGCTCCTCGGCTGGTGGTGGGCGGACCCGGTGGCCGCCCTGGTCATCGTCGCCTACGCCGCGCGCGAGGCCGTCCACATCTTCCGGGAGTGACGATGCCGGGATGGATCTGGACCGTCATCGGTGTGCTCGTCGCCCTGGTCGTGATGTGGATCGCCCTCGTCGTGGTCCTCGTCGTGCAGCAGCGCCGGGCCGGACGCGATGTGGACTGGCGGGCGATCCTGCGCCTGGTGCCCGACGTCGTCCGCCTGATCCGCCGGCTCGCCACCGATCCGGCCGTACCGCGCGCCACCCGCTGGTGGCTCTACGGACTGCTCGTGTACCTGATCCTCCCGATCGACCTCATCCCCGACTTCCTTCCCGGTATCGGCTACGCCGACGATGCGATCCTCACGATCGTCGCGGTGCGCTTCGCCGTGAAGCACGCGGGCTACGACGCGCTCGAACGCAACTGGCCGGGGACGGCGGACGGCCTCGACAGCCTTCTGGCGCTCGCGCGCGTGGAACGGCCGCCCGGCCGGCGACCAGGGATGTAACACCGCGGGTGCTGGGAGGCCCCCGCACATCCACGCGTTTCCCATCGAGTCGCGGGTACCGTCGTCGCCATGACAGGACAGCTTCTCGCCCTGCCCGTGGCCGCGTCTCCGCTGCAGACGCAGGCCGACCCGTCCGAGCTCGGCGGCATCGCCGGTCTCGCCGCCCGCGTCATGACCGCCCTCGGCGAGATCGGGGTGGGACTGTGCTCGTTGGCGGAGGTGGTGTTCCCGCCGATCCCGAGCGAGGTGATCCTGCCGTTCGCCGGATTCCTCGCGTACCAGGGGTCGCTGAACGTGGTGCTCGTGCTGGTCGCGGCGACGCTCGGCAGCTTCGCCGGGGCGGCCATCCTGTACGTCCTCGGCCGCACGCTGGGGGAGGACCGCGCCGTCCGTCTGCTGTCACGGCTGCCCCTGGTCGAGGAGGAGGACTTCACCAAGGCCGCCGACTGGCTGAAGCGCCACGGCCGCGGCGCCGTCTTCTTCGGGAGGCTCGTGCCCCTGGTGCGGAGCCTGATCTCGCTCCCGGCGGGCGCGACACGGATGCCGTTCGGCCGGTTCGCGGCGTTCACCCTGGCCGGGACGCTGCTCTGGAACGCGATCCTCGTGGGTGCCGGGTTCGCCCTCGGCACGCAGTACCACCTCGTCGAGAGGTACACGGAGTACATCGACATCGTCGTCTACGCGGCCGTCGGTCTCGTGCTCGGATGGCTGGTGCTCCGCCGCATCCTGCGTCATCGCGCAACGCGACGGGATGCGGACCCGTCGTCCTGACCGAGACGCGCGGGTGGGCTCGGGTCGGGGGTACGCCCCGACTCGCGAAGAGACGGGGCGTACTCCCCCGGTGACGACGCCGAGTGTCGTCGGTGTCCCCGCGCCAAAACATACGGACTCACCGGTTTGAGTGCAAATCGGGTTCAGCGGCCGAAGGGCACGGCGAGGACGTCCCAGATCCTCTCGATGTCCGACGCGAGCGCGTCGAGCGTCCCGCGCTCGTCCGCGATCATGTACGCCCCGAAGATGCCGTGCACCGCGACCGTCGCGACGGCTCGCGCATCCACCTCCGGCCCGCCGCGGTCCTCGGTCTCCTGCTCCAGGAACCGCGAGAGGACGGCGACCCAGCGCGCGTAGGGGTTCTCGTCGGCGGACGGCGGGAGCACGGTCTGCGACAGCTTCATGGCGGCACGGACGCGCACGTCCGAGGCCAGCAGCGCACCGACGCGGCGCGTCAGCTCCCGCGCGGCAGGGAGCCCCCGCAACCCGGACTCCTCGACCTCGCCGATGATGACCGGCCAGTTCGCGTACTTCTCGGCGACGAGGGCCCGAGCGATGTCGAGCTTCGAACGGAAGTGGAAGTACACCGCGCCCTTTGTCGCGCCCGTCCGCTCGACGATCCGCTCCAGGCGAGCGCCCTCGTACCCGTGCTCGTCGAACTCCGCGGCGGCGGCGTCGAGGATGGCGAGGCGCGTTCTCTCCGCGCGCTCCTGTCTCGGCATGCGAAGGCCCGTCTCCCGAAGTGGCGTGTGAGACGACGATATCGTGGGCGCCCCTCCACCAGAGGAAAAGCGGTCACGGGAGGGTGGGGAAACGAACACGGCGCGAAGGGATCCTCAGCGCCGACTCATGCCTCCCGGGTGATGGAGACGGAGACGAACAGTTCTGACCCGCTGCCGCCCGCGTAGACGCCTCGGAGGGGTGTGACGTCGGTGTAGTCCCGGCCGTGGCCGACGCGCACGTGACGATCGCCGATGGGGATGCTGTTCGTCGGATCGTAACCGTGCCACCCGCCGCAGAACCACTCCACCCACGCGTGCGACTCCCCCACGACGGTCTCCCCGACGGCGGCGTCGGCCTGAGGATGCAGATAGCCGGAGACGTAGCGCGCGGGAATCCCCACCGAGCGGAGCGCCCCGACCGCGACGTGGGCGATGTCCTGGCAGACACCGCTCCGCGCATCCCACGCCTCGGCGGCAGCGGTTCGAACGCCGGTCACTCCGCTCACGTACTCCATCTCGGACGACACGGCGGCGACGATCGCCTGGGCGGCGGCGCAGGGTCCGTCGACCTCGGGTCCCAGGCCTGCCACGACGGATGCGGCGAGCTCGGCCAGCGAGGGCGGCGGCGCGGTGAGCGCCGTCTGACGGAGCTGCTCGACGCACGCGGCGGACCTCGGGACGACGGCGGCGAGCTCCTCCCAGCCGACAGTCGAGGTCGGATGCTCCGCCTCGAGCACCTCCACGAGACTGCTCGCCGTGATCGTCAGTTCGCTGTGCGGGGCGAGCACATCGAACGCCAGGACCCTGGTGCCCCAGTAGTCGGTGTACTGGTGGTGGGAGGAGACCGGCTGCACATCGAGGGACGAGTGGAGCACGAGCTGCCGGGAGCCGGAGACCGGGAGCATGCGCGCCTCGTTGTACGAGGCGGTCACGTCGCCGTCGTAGCGGTAGCCCGTCGAATGCACGATCCTGAGCCGTTTCACGCCCTGTCCCCCGTCCAGCTCGGCGCAACGCTCTCAGGGAAGTAGCGCATGGCGACCGCCGTCGTCGCCGCGCTCGTCGCGTCCTGGATGGCGGACATGAAGGCCGGGAGGTCGTCGAGCACGTCGGCCACCGGCCGGAACTCGAGCTCGCTGCGCACCTGCCCGAGCATCCGTGCCGCCTGATCGGAGACCCCGACCCGCTCCAGTCTCGGCTCGATCTCGCGCAGACTGTCCACCGCGCGCGCCACCGAGTAGAGGATCGATCGCGGGAAGAGCCTGTCGTGCAGGAGGAACTCCGCAGCGTTCCTCGCGGACGGCACTCCGCGGTACGTCCGCAGGTACGCCTCGTAGGCGCCGCAGGAGCGCAGGAGGGTCGTCCAGCTCGGCCCGCTCGCCTCGGTCAGCGACCGCGTCGCGAGCAGGCGTGCCGTCATGTCGGCCCGCTCCAGGCTGCGACCGAGGGTGAAGAAGTGCCAGGCCTCGTCGCGGCTCGCCCCGGACTCCATCAGCCCGACGGCGAGGGCCGCCCGCTCGCGCACCCAGCTGAAGAACTCGTGCACCTTGTCGCTGGTCACCCGTCGCGGCATCCGCGCGGTCGTGGTGTTGAGGCACTCCCAGAGTTCGGTCGAGATGATCTCGCGGGCGCGTCGGGCGTTCTCCCGCGCAGACGCGAGCGAATAGACGATGGATGCGGGCGCCGCGCGGTCGACCGCCAGGATGCGGAGCACGTCCTCCCGAACGATCGCGGACTCCGGCGCCGGGCTGCCCATCACGCTGAGGAGCGATCGGCACGCGGTGTCCTCGTCGATCCACGGGTCTTCGAGGAGGAGTTGCAGGTGAACGTCGAGGATGCGGGCCGTGCCGTCGCTCCGCTCGATGTAGCGGCCGATCCAGAAGAGCGAGGAGGCGATGCGACTCAGCATGAGGTGACCTCCCCCGGGACGCCCTGCTGCTGCTGTTGCTGCTGTTGCTGCTGCTGATCGGAGCGCGGCGCGTCCTCCGCAGAGTGGTCGGGCACGTGCTGGGCGGAGACACCGGGGCCCGCCGCCTGCTCGGCGACGATTCCCGCCACCCGGGAGGCCCCCTCCGATGCATCGCCGGGGCGCCGCTGACCCGAACGGTCGGCCGGCACGTCGGTCGCCGCGGCGCCGACCACCCAGGTGTCCTTCGATCCGCCGCCCTGGCTGCTGTTGACGACCAGCTGGCCCTCGGCGAGGGCGACCCGGGTGAGACCTCCCGGGAGGACCCAGATGTCTCGGCCGTCGTTGACGGCGAACGGGCGGAGGTCGACGTGTCGCGGGCGCATCCCGTCGTCGACCAGTGTGGGGATGGTCGACAACTGCACGACCGGCTGAGCGATCCACCCGCGCGGGTCGGCGGCGAGACGTGCGCGAAGGTCGGCGAGCTCCGCGCGGGAGGCGTCCGGCCCGATCACGAGGCCCTTGCCGCCGGAGCCGTCGACCGGTTTGACGACGAGCTCGTCGAGCCGGTCGAGCACCTCGGCGAGCGACTCCGGTTCCTCCAAGCGCCAGGTGTCGACGTTGGGGAGCACCGGCTCCTCGGCCAGGTAATAGCGGATGAGGTCGGGCAGGTACGTGTAGACGAGCTTGTCGTCGGCGACGCCGTTGCCGACGGCGTTGGCGATCGTCACATTCCCGAGGCGCGCGGCCAGCATCAGGCCCGGCGTGCCGAGGACGGAGTCGACGCGGAACTGAAGCGGATCGATGAAGTCGTCGTCGATCCTCCGGTAGATCACGTCGACCTTCTGCGGTCCCGACGTGGTGCGCATCCACACGTGACCCCCCGAGCAGAACAGGTCGCGCCCTTCGACCAGCTCGACCCCCATCAGCCGGGCGAGGAGGGTGTGCTCGAAGTAGGCGGAGTTGTAGACGCCGGGGGTCAGCACGACGACGTTCGGGTTCTCCATGCCGTCCGGGGCGCTCGCCCGGAGCGCCTGGAGCAGGCGATACGGATAGTCGCCGACCGGGCGCACCCGCATCGACGTGAACAGCTCGGGGAGCGTCTGGGCCATCACGCGCCGGTTCGAGATGACGTAGCTGACACCGCTCGGGATGCGGACGTTGTCCTCGAGAACGCGCCACGCTCCGACCTCGTCACGGATCAGGTCGATGCCCGACACCTGGATCCGCACGCCGTTGGCCGTCGTGATCCCGGCCGCCGCCCGGTGGAAATGCGCCGACGAGGTGATCAGCCCCGCCGGGATGACACCGTCGCGGACAGCATTCTGGTCGCCGTACACGTCGCTGAGGAAGGCCTCGAGCGCCCGGACGCGTTGCCTGACTCCCGCCTCGACGTGGGCCCACTCGTCCTGCTCGATCACCCGCGGGACGGCATCCAGCGGGAACGGGCGCTCCTCGCCGGCGAAGTCGAAGGTCACGCCCTGCGCGAGGTACGACCTGGCCAGCGCCTCCGTCCGCCCCCGCAGCTCCTCCTGGGTGAGCGAGGCGAGGGCCGCGAACAGCTCGCGATAGGCCGGGCGGATACCGCCCTCCGCTGCTGTCGCGTCCGCGAACATCTCATCGAAGGGGGTGCTGCCGCCTTGACGCCTGCCGGACGTCGCGGTCGCGTATCCACCGAACAGCTCGCCCATGGCCAGACGCTATCGGCGACGCGTTTCGCCCGCGTTTCGGTGGTGTTGCGAGTGTTTCGATGCCGCCCGCGGCCGGTCAGACCTCGTCGGCGAGTTCGCGCAGCTCGGCGGTTCGCTCGCCCGGACGGTCGCCGGTGTTGACGGTCCCCTTCGGCTCCACCATCACGACGAGCGCGTCCTCGTCGGCCTTCGGGCAGTGGTCGACGCCGCGCGGGACGACGAACACGTCGTGCGGACCGAGCTCCACATCCCCGTCGCGCAGCTGGATGGTGAGCCGCCCCTCGATGACGAGGAAGAGCTCGTCGGTCTGGGGATGCGCGTGCCAGACGAACTCGCCGCGCAGGCGCGCCACCTTCACGTCGTAGTCGTTGACGCTCGCGAGCCGGTGCGGCTGCCAGGGCTCCGGGATGAGGGCGAAGGCGGCGTCGAGGTTGTGGACCGTGTTCATGGGCTCAGCCTAGAACCGGCCCGGCCGTGCGACGTCGGAGGCCGGTGGTTGTATGGGGACGTGCTCCTCGACACGCTCGTGACGACGGCCGAGACCGTCGCATCCACTCGCTCCCGGCTGGCGAAGGTGGATGCGCTCGCGGCGCTCCTCGCCGACCTCGACCCGGAGGAGATCGCCCCGGCCGTCGGTTTCCTCGTCGGCAAAGCGCGGCAGGGGCGCGTCGGCGTCGGCTGGCGCGGGCTCAACGGCGCGATGGGCGAACCCGCGTCGGAGGCCACTCTGACCGTCGACGATCTGGATGCGCTGCTCGACCGCCTCGCGGCGCTGTCGGGATCCGGCTCGGCCGGCGAGCGCAACCGCGCGCTCCTCGACTTCACGGCGCAGGCCACCGCACGCGAGCAGGACTTCATCGCGCGCGTGCTCCTCGGCGAGATGCGCACCGGGGCACTCGAGGGCGTGCTCATGGATGCGATCGCCCGGGCCGCGGACCGCCCCGGCGACAGCGTTCGCCGCGCGGCGATGCTGTCCGGAAACCTCGGCGAGACCGCCCGCCTCGCGCTGACCGGCTCCGCGGAGGAGCTCGATGCGGTCGGCCTGGTCGTTGGCCGACCGGTTCTGCCGATGCTGGCGGCGTCCGCCCCGAGCGCGGCGGAGGCCCTGGCAACGACCGGCGAGGCGTCGGTCGAGTACAAGCTCGACGGCGCGCGCATCCAGGTGCATCGTCTCGGAGACGAGGTGCGCGTCTTCACCCGCAACCTCGCGGACATCACCCACCGCGTGCCGGAGGTGGTCGAGGTGGCGCGGCGACTGCCGGTGCGCGACGTGATCCTCGACGGAGAGACCCTGTCGCTGGATGAGGGCGGCGCTCCCCGGCCCTTCCAGGAGACCATGTCGAGATTTGCGCGGTGGAGCTCAGGGGCGGCGCGAAGCGACGCCGCGACCCCAGCGCCGAAGGAGCCTGCGACTGAGGGTCCCGATGCCGTGCGCGAGACGGTGCTTCATCCGTGGTTCTTCGACATCCTGCACGTCGACGGCCGCGATCTGCTCGACGAGCCGCTGTCCACCCGGCTGGCGGAGTTGGAGCGCGTGGCCGGCGATCACCGCATCCCCGGGGAGGTCACGGCCGACCCGGAGGTTGCCGAGCGCGTCTCGCGCGACGCCCTCACCGCCGGGCAGGAGGGTGTGGTCGTCAAGGCGATCGACTCTCCGTACGCTGCGGGTCGCCGGGGCTCCAGCTGGGTGAAGGTGAAGCCGGTGCACACCTACGACCTCGTCGTCCTCGCCGTGGAGTGGGGGTCGGGGCGGCGGCAGGGGCTGCTGTCGAACATCCACCTCGGCGCCCGCGATCCGGAGGGCGCGTTCGGCGAGCCGGGCAGGTTCGTGATGGTCGGCAAGACCTTCAAGGGCCTCACCGACAAGCTCCTCGCCTGGCAGACGGAGCACTTCCAGGAGATCGAGGTGCGGCGAACCGCCGGGACGGTCTGGGTCGCGCCGACGACCGTCGTGGAGATCGCGATCGACGGCGTGCAGCGCTCCACCCGTTACCCCGGCGGCATCGCCCTGCGCTTCGCCCGCGTCAAGCGCTACCGCGACGACAAGGACGCCGGCGAGGCCGACACGATCGAGACGCTGCGCGGCCTCCTCCGGGAGTGACCGCCCTGCACCCGCCACCCTCGGACCGAAACGGAGGAGTTCCGGGTCCGATCGGCTCGGGAACTCCTCCGTTCCGCGCATTCCGCCGGAGTGTCGGACGGAAACTCCTCCGTTTCCCGCCTCCTCGCGGACGCGGGAAAGGTGCCCCGGCGGCCGTGGAAAGGGAGGAACTCCCACGGCGACGCGCGGCGATTCGCCACGAACGGAGGATGCGCGGAGCCGCACGTGCTGGATGTCCTCCGTTTCCGCAGCACCGACGGAGTGGCCGCGCTGGGCGCGGACGCGAGCGTCACGCCCGCAGGCGCGCCGCCTCCCGCCGCTCCGCCTCGTCGGCGTAGCCGACCTGCGCCCGCCACCACGGCGTCTCGATGAAGCCGCGCTTGAGGTACAGCAGCTCCATCGCGCCGGTCCAGCCCTCGACGCCCTCGAGTACCGAGAGGGTGTGGGAGATGAACTGGTTCAGTTCGCCCACGGACGGCGTGATCAGCTCGCAGAACAGGGAGTTGTCATCCAGCAGCGAGGCGAGGTAGCGCACGGCCGGATACCCGGAGAGCTCCTGCGCGACCGCCTCCAGCCGGGACGGCGCGACCTTGACCAGCAGCAGCGTCTCCGCGCCCATCCCGAGCGCCGCCGCGGGCACGAGCGTGAGGATGTCGAGGCAGTGGTTCGCGCGCATCCGGTCGAAGCGGCGCCGCACGCTGGACTCGTTCATGCCCGTCCGGTCGCCGATGGCCTGGAAGGTGACGCGGCCGTCGTCGCGGAGGGCGGCGAGGATGCGGCGGTCGGCCTCGTCGAGGTGGTCGGGCTCGCACATCTCGGCGTCGACCAGCGACGCCTTCTCGTCCTCCTGCGGGAGCTTCATCGTCTCGGCGAACAACTGCCGGCTCCAGTCGTGCCGCACCTTGTGCACGTGCATGATGAGGTCGCTGCGCCAGCGCTTGATGCCGGCGATGGACTGCAGCTGCTGGATGAGCTGGGGGTAGTGGGCTGCCCCTCCCGTCACCACGACCTCGGCCATGATGTCGTACTGCCCGGTCACCAGCGTGAGGAAGCGGACGTCGGCATGCTCCACGAGCGCTGCCGCGACCTCGAGCTGCGTGCCCGGACGGCAGTTCAGGCGCACCAGGAAGGTGTCGACCTGCCCGGAGCTGCCGAGCGCCGGCACGACGGCGATCCGCACGACGCCGTCCTGCACCAGCTGCTGGCCGCGGCGGGCGACGGTGGCGGAGGAGCTGCCGACCATGTCCGCGATCGCGGTCCAGCTCGCTCGTCCGTCGTGCTGGAGCGCGACGATGATGCGGCGGTCGAGGTCGTCGAGGGTGTCGAGCGCCTTCACTCGGACGCCGCGCTCCGCACCGGCGGCACCGCTTCGTGCAGGAATCCCCGCACCGTGTCCGTCCATGCCTCCGCCTCCTCGATCTGGGGGGAGTGACCCGATTTCTCGAAGATCGCCAGCCGCGCATCCGGGATGAGCGACACGATCGTCTCCGAGCACGAGACCGGCGTGATCCAGTCGGTCCGCCCGACGGTCACCAGCGTGGGTGCGGTGATCCCCGGGAGCGCCCCCTTCAGATCATAGGTCGGAAGGTTCTTCGAGAAGGCGTAGTTGTGCGCTTCGTAGCGGTACGGGGTGGCCTCGACCTTCCGTTTGACCGCCTCAGGGTCGTAGACGTAGTCGTACAGCGGGAGGATCTCGCGCCAGCAGTCGCGGAGGTCGTCGTTGTCGCGCACGCGGCCCTCGTCGATGCGGTCGAACTTGTCCATGTCGACGGTCACCCGGTCGGAGGCGAGCGCGTTCTTCCGGGACAGCTCCGAGTGGGAGTTGTCGGCGGCCGTGTCGCGCAACACCAGGGCGAGTACCCGGTCCGGGTACCGCGTCGCGTACTCCAGCGACATGAAGCCGCCGTACGAGCCGCCGGCCATGACGATCCGCTCGGCGCCGATCCACTCGCGCAGCGCGTCGATGTCTGCCGCCCACTGCTCGTGGCTGAACTCGCCGTTGCCCTCGCTCTCGCCCGAGCCGCGCGCATCGAACACGACGACGCGGTACTCGTCCGCCAGGCGCCCGAAGCTGGCGCGCGGCTCGGCGCGCGAACCGAGACCGGGCGCGCCGTGGTGGGTGATGATCACCGGCGCCCCCTCGGGTCCGAGCACCTCGACGGCGAGGCGGTTGCCGTTGATCTCGACGAACTGCGCGGTGGTGGTCGCGGCGGCGAACTCGGGGGAGACGTCTGTGGTCACGGTGTTCCTTTCGATGGCGGTGCCGTGGTGCGGTGGTTCAGAGATCGGTGGTTCAGAGGTCGATGGTGCAGTGGTCCAGGTCGCGGGGGAACGAGGTCAGCGGTCTCGCGCCGTCCTCCGTGACCAGCATGGAGTCGGAGATGCGGTAACCGGCATGCCCGGGAATGTAGACGCCCGGCTCGTTGGAGACGATCATCCCCGCTTCGAGCGGCGTCGGGTCGCCGTCCTCCAGCCACGGCGGCTCGTGCATCCCGAGTCCGATGCCGTGCCCCTGCCGATGGCGGAGGTACTCGCCGAGGCCCGCCTCCCGGATGACGTCGAGGCAGTCGGCGTTCGCCTGGCGGCACTCGCGGCCGGGCCGGATGGCGGAGGCGCCGGTGGCCTGCGCGAGCCGCACGGCGTCGTGGTAGCGCCGCTGGTCGGCGGTCGGCGTGCCCAGCACGAAGGTGCGCTCCCCCTCGACGAAGCGGCCGCCGACGGCGCAGCCGAGCGAGAGCATGAAGGTGTCGCCGGGCCGCAGTCGGTACCCGGACGGCAGCCCGTGCGGGTAGGCGGAGTTCGCGCCCGCGTAGACGAGGCCGCCCGCGAGCGGCGACACGACGACGACATCGTCGTGCTCTGCGTACATCGTCGAGACGCCGACGCCGCCGACATGCGAGGCCAATTCCGCCTCGCTCGGCAGCTCGCCGCCGGCCGAGACGCGCTCGCGGATCAGGGCGACGCCGGATTCGAGCATCAGGTCGGTGATGCGCGCCGCCTCGGCGTGCAGGGCGACCTCCTCGGGCAGCTTCACGTAGCGCGCCACGGTGACCAGCGGCGTCGCAACGGCCTCGGCTGCGTCGAGTTCGGCGGACGCAGCGGCCTGCCGCTCCCACGTCATCCCGGTCGAGAACCCCACCCGGCCGGCCCGCCCAACCCGGTCCGCGAGCGCGCGGAACGGCGGAAGGACACCGGGGAACTCGGGATAGGACACCAGCTCCGCCCGGGCGGACTGGCGTTCCGCGTTCTCCCGCTCGAGCTCGGGAACGAGGAGGACCGTTCGACCCTCCGCATCCATCCACACCGCCACCGGCCGTTCGCTCGGATGATGGAAGAAGCCGGTCAGGTAGGCGACGTCCTCCGGCGAGTCGGTCAGCAGGGCGTCGAGCCCCTCGGTGGCGAGCCGGGAGCGGACGCGGTCCTGGATGCGGTCGAGCGCGTCGGCGGTCAGCCGGGTGCGGAACACGGGTCTCCTTCGGATCAGCGGCGACGCGACTTGGGGTTGCGCGCGTCGTTGTAGGCGATGGACAGCAGCGTCGCCGAGAGCACGAGCAGCAGGATCGCGATGGACGGGAACAGGGTCAGCCACCAGGCGCTCGACATCGCGCCCGACTGCTGCGCCTCGTAGAGGATGCGCCCCCACGACCAGACATTCGGATCGCCCAGCCCGAGGAAGGCGAGGCCCGCGGCGGAGAGCACGGCGCGCGAGGCGGTGACGACGACGGAGACGACGATGACAGGAGTGACCGCCGGGACCACGTGCCGCACGATGATCCACAGCGGGGAGGAGGTCATCAGCCGGGCGGCGTCGACGTACGGGAGGCGCACGACGGTCAGCGCCTGCGACCGCACCAGCCGCGTGACCTCCGGCCAGGAGAAGGCGGCGACGACGAGGATGATCGTGGTGGTGCTCGGTCCCACCAGCGCGGCGATGAGGATCATCAGCGGCAGCACCGGGAGCGACAGGGTCAGGTCGACGATGACGCTGATGAAGCCGTCGAGCCGCCGGAAGTACGCGCCGGCGACGGCGACGATGGTCCCGACGACGATGGCGATGGCGGAGGCCGCCACCGCGACCAGGATGCTCTGCTGCGACCCCCAGACCACCTCGCCGAACACATCCCGGCCGAGGCTGTCGGTGCCGAACCAGTGGGCGCCGCTCGGCGGCGCGAGGACGGGGTCGCCGTAGCTCGGCGGATAGGGCGCGATCAGCGGGGCCGCGATCGCGACGATGGTGAGCAGGATGAGAACGGCGAGCGCCAGCATCCCGAGCGGCTCCCGGCGGAACGCCCGCCAGGTCTGCGCGGCCGCGCGGCCGTTCTCCAGGGCGACCGGCTCGATGCCGACCGCGGCCTCGGTGACTGCTGCCTGGGTCATGCCTTCTTCACTCTCGGGTCGAGGAATCCGTAGACGGTGTCGGTGATCATGTTCGCCACCACGACCGTGATGGCGAGCATCAGGAACGCGCCCTGCAGCACCGGGAAGTCGAGCTGCGTGACCGCCTCGTAGATCCCGCGGCCGATGCCCGGATAGGCGAACACGGTCTCGGTGAGGACGGCGCCGCCGACGAGGAAGCCCAGCTGGAGCCCGATCAGCGTCGTGGTCGGGAGCAGCGCGTTCCGCAGGGCGTGCTTCCACAGCACCCGGCGGTACGGGAGGCCGTTGGCCCGGGCCAGGGTCGTGTAGTCCTCCCCCAGCGCGTCGATCAACGTCGAGCGCATGGTGAGCACGTACGAGCCGAGCTGCACCAGCATGAGCGACACCGCCGGGAGGATGAGATGGCTGGCCACCGAGCCGTACCAGGCCATCCCGTAGGCGTCCTGGTCGTACGCTCCGCCGATCGGCAGCCAGTGCAGCATCAGCCCGAACACGAACAGCAGCAGCACGCCGATGCTCGGGACGAAGATGGACTGTCCGGTGACGCCGACGATCTGCACGACCTTGTCGAGGAAGCGGCCGCGGTGGGAGGCCGCCAGCACCCCGAGCGGGATGCCGACGGCCACCGTGAGCACCAGAGCGGTGCCGGTGAGCAGCAGCGTCCACGGGAGTCGCTGCATCAGCACGTCGAGCACAGGAATCGACTGCGTGAACGAGACCCCCAGGTTTCCCTGGACGAGCTGCCACAGATAGATGCCGTACTGCACGATCAGCGGCTGATCGAGCCCGTACTGCTGGAGCAGGGCCGCCCGCGTGTCCTCGGTCATGTTCGGGCTGGCGACCGCCAGCGCCGGGTCTCCGGGCAGCAGGCGCAGCAGGAGGAACGTCACGGTCACGGCGAACCAGATCGTGAGCACACCCCTCCCGAGCCTCGGGAGCAGGAACAGGAACCGGGACACGCGGGTCGGCCTCGCTTTCGGCTACTTGCCGGTCGGGTGCGCGCTGGCGACCGAGACCGGGTTGACGATGGACAGGAGCTCGCTGGGCTTCGAGACGAACCCGGTCCACTTCGAGCTGGACGCGAAGTACAGGTTCTGCGTGTACATGATGTTGTCGTACACGTTGTCCCGCACGATCTTCGCGGCCTCCCGCATCAGCTTCACCTTCTCCTTCTTGTCGGTGGTCGCGGCGCCCTGGGCGATCAGATCGTTGAGCTTCGCGTCGTCGACGTAGGTGTAGTTGATGGCGCCTCCGGGGAGGTAGGCGAGCGTCATGTTCGTCACCGGGTCGTCCATGATGGCGAAGTTGCCGGCGTAGATGTCGAAGTCGCCCTTGTTGGTCATCGCGAGGTAGGTGTTCCGCTCGGTGCCCTGGAGCTCGATCGGGATGCCCGCCTTCGCCGCGCTGTCCTTGACGAGGGTCGCCCACTGCGAGGTGACGCTGTCCTGGAGCGAGTAGATCAGCCGGAACTTGACCGGGAACATCCCGTCGGAGCCGGCCGTGTATCCCGCCTTCTCCATCAGCGACCGCGCCTCGTCCGTGTCGAACGAGTACTCCTTGATGGACTTGTCGTAGTAGTCCTTCAGCACCGGCATCAGCGGGCTCGACCCGGTCGACACGGCCTGACCCTGCAGCACGACCTTGCGGATCGCGTCGTAGTCGACCGCGTGGGCGAGCGCCTGACGCACCTCGAGCTTCGCGAGCACCGGGTTCTTCATGTTGTAGGTCATGTGGGCGTAGCCCAGCCCGACCGCCTCGGTGACCGTGATGCCGCTCGTCGACTTCAGCTTCGCGACCTGCGCCGGGGGCAGCGCGTTGGCGATCGCATCCACTTCACCGCTCTGCAGCGCGAGGATCTCCGTGTTGACGTCCGGGAAGACCCGGTACACGACCTTGGCGGAGAGCGGCGTGCCTCCCTCGACCAGCGGGTAGTCGTCGACGCGGTCGAGCGTGTAGCTCTGCCCCACCTGCACCGCCGACAGCTTGTACGGTCCGGCGCTGACCCAGCCGCCGTCCTTGCCGTCGTTCGGGAACGTGGCGACCGAGTCGGCCTTCTCGAACACGTGCTTCGGGACGATGTTGCCCCAGAAGCCGATCTCATCGACGATCGACGAATCCGGCTTGGTCAGGGTGAACTCGACCCGCGTCTTCGACACCGCCTTCGCCGTGTCGAGGTTGGCGAGCTGGCCGTAGAAGGTGCCGGAGGGCTTGTCCTTCTTCACCGCGTTCATCGTCCACGCGACGTCCTCCGCGGTGAGCGGCTGGCCGTCGCTCCACTTCATGTCGTCGCGGATCTCGTAGTACCCGGTGGTGTCGTTCACGTAGCCCCACTTGGTGGCGAGCTGCGGCCTCTTCGAACCGTCGTTCGCGATCTCCAGCAGGTGCGGATACATGAGGTTGGTGATCCAGTAGTCGCTCCGGCTGTTGCCGACGAGCGGGTTGTAGTTGACGACATCGGTCGTCGTGGCGATCGTGAGCGTCGCCGAGCCGGCCGTGGCGGAGCTCGCCGCGGGCGGTGCGCTCGGCGCGCACGCGCTGAGCGCCAGGGCCGCGACGGCGAGAGTGGCCGCCGCGACCGCGATCTTCCGTGGGCGCATCAGACCCACACCTCCTTCAGGACCCGAAGAGTGTTTCCACCCACGACGGCGCGGATCTCGTCGTCGGAGTAGTCGTGCTTCACCAGCCAGCCGATGATGTTGTAGAACTCCTCGGCCGGGTTCTCGAGGCCGTCGACGTACTCGACCTTCTCGTAGTCGACCTTCCCGTGCGCCTGCCCGAGGGACAGGTTGGACGCGAACGCGTCGTGCAGTCCGACGTGGTCGCCGAAGAGGGTGTCCGGTCCGAAGCTAACGTGCTCCAGGCCGACCAGGTCGACGCAGTACTGGAAGTGGTCCATGACCGATTCCAGCGAGTGACGCGGGTGCTGGGGCGACAGCGTCGTGTGCGGTGCGGCCTCGATGCCGATGACACCGCCGCGCTTGGCGCACTCGATGATCGTCTCGTCCGTCTTCATGCGGTTCGTCGGCCACAGGCCGCGGGCTCCCGCGTGGGTGATGAAGACCGGCTTGGCGGAGGCCTTGATCGCATCCACCGCCGTCCGGTCGCCCGAGTGCGAGACGTCGATCGCGATGCCCAGCTTGTTCATCCGCTCGACGGCGCGTTCGCCGAAGTACGTCAGCCCACCGTCACCGCGCTCCTTGAGCCCGGAGCCCAGGTAGTTCGCCTCCGAGTACGCGATGCCCATCTGGCGCACGCCGAAGCCGTAGAGCACGTCGAGCCGGTCGACCTCGTTCTCGATCGGGGTCGCCGCCTCGAGGGCGAAGATGTGGGCGATGCGCCCGGTCTCGGCGGCGTACTCGATGTCCTTGATCGTCTCGCCCTTGATGACGAAGTCCTGGTGGGCCAGGTCGGCCATGCGGACGCCGAGGTCGAAGAGCACGTCCTGGTACTTCCAGCCGGCGTCGCTCGAGATGCAGCAGGTGCCGTCCATCCCGTTGTCGAAGACCGCCGTGATCCCCGAGCGCGAGAGGCCCTGGTAGCCGGTTGGTTCGCGGCCCTGGCGGATGTGGTCGCGGAGCTGGGTCATGTCTTCGGGGAAGACCTGCACGTGGTCGTGCAGGGAGATGACCGTCGACTCGGAGAGGAGGCGCGTCGTGCGCTCCTTCTGGTCGTCGCTGAGGTCGAGGCCGGCGTACTCGGGCACCCGGTTGATCTGCTTGGCGTAGCGGAACTCGCGGTAGTCCTTGCCTGCCTCCAGGTAGTCGTATGCGGTGTAGCCCGTGTAGCGCGGGGCGGGGTCGAGCACGCTGTCTCCTTCGTCCTGGTGAGGTTGAGGCCGCTGCGCAATCAGGCGCAACAGCAGCCAATCTCGCGGATATCCGGCGGCTGTGTCAACATTGATTTGAAAATTCGGCACGGATGTTTCCTGATTGAAACATTCCGGAAACGACTCACATGCGAGGATGTCGACGTGGACACATCGAACGCGCACAGCACCGACGTGCTGCAGGTACGCAATCTCTCCGTGGCCTTCACCGGCGGCGGCCCGGATATCCCCGCGGTTCGCGAGGTCGACCTCCGCGTCGGCCGGGGCGAGTTCGTGGCGCTCCTGGGCGAGTCCGGTTCGGGCAAGTCGGTCACCGCGCGGGCCATCATGGGCCTCGGCGAGGAGAACACCCGGGTCACGGCCGACGTGCTGCGCCTGGGCGACGTCGACCTGCTGTCCGTGAGCGAGGAGGCGCGCAGGCGACTCCGCGGCGAGCGCATCTCGCTCGTCCTGCAGGACGCCCTCTCGGCACTCAACCCGGTGATGACGATCGGCGACCAGATCGGCGAGCTCTTCCGCGTGCACCGCGGCGCCGGCCGGAAGGAGGCGCGCGCCCGCGCGGCCGAACTCCTCGCGCTCGTCGGCATCCCCGCCCCGGAGCGCCGGGTCGACGACTACCCGCACCAGTTCTCCGGTGGCATGCGTCAGCGCATCCTGATCGCCATGGCCATCGCCCTGGAGCCGGAACTCCTCATCGCGGACGAGCCGACGACCGCGCTCGACGTCACCGTGCAGGCGCAGATCCTCGACCTGCTGGGCTCGCTGCGCGACCGGCTCGGGATGGGCGTGCTCCTGATCACGCACGACCTGGGCGTCGTCATGGAGGTCGCCGACCGGGTGGCCGTCATGTACGCCGGCCGGATCGTGGAGTCCGGCGACGCCGACACGGTGTTCGCCCGCCCGGCCCACCCGTACACGGAGGCTCTCCTGCGGTCGGTTCCGCAGGCGGCACAGCGCGGGTCGGATCTGCTCACCATCCCCGGGTCGCCGCCGAGTCCGGCGCGCGTCCCGTCCGGCTGCTCGTTCCATCCCCGCTGCCACCTGGCCGTCGAGGCCTGCCGCAGCGTCCGTCCCCCGCTCGAAGAGGTCGCCCCCGGTCGGCGGGCGGCCTGCATCCGATCCGAGGAGCTCATCGGTGAACTCGTCCCCTGATACCCGCACCGTCGCCGACTCGCGCGCCGGTGACGCGACCGCCCCGGAAGCCGAGGTCGTCCTCAGCGCGCACGGCCTCGTCCGCCGTTTCGCGACCGGCTCCGCGTTGCGGTCGGCGACCGTGTCGGCGGTCGACGGCATCTCGCTCGACCTGCACGCCGGCGAGATCCTCGGCATCGTCGGGGAGTCGGGATGCGGCAAGTCGACTCTCGCGCGCATGCTCGTCGGCCTCGAACGTCCCGATGAGGGCACGCTCGCGTACCGCGGCACCGACGTGGGACGCGGCCGCCGGCGCGACCGCAAGCACCTCCGCGAGGGGGTGCAGATGATCTTCCAGGACCCGTACGCCTCTCTCGACCCGCGCATGACGGTGCTCGACATCGTCACCGAGCCGATCGCCGCGGCCCACGCGATGAACCGCTCCGCTCGGCGCGCACGGGCCGTCGAGCTGCTGGAGCTGGTCGGACTCGGCGAGGACATGCTCACGCGGTTCCCGCACCAGTTCTCCGGCGGGCAGCGGCAGCGCATCGGCATCGCCCGCGCTCTGGCGCTCGACCCGGACGTCCTGGTCTGCGACGAACCGGTCTCCGCGCTCGACGTGTCGGTGCAGGCGCAGGTGATCAACCTGCTGGGCGACATCCGTCGCCGCCTCGGGGTGTCGATCGTGTTCATCGCGCACGATCTGTCCGTGGTCCGGCACATCGCCGACCGCGTGGCCGTCATGTACCTGGGCCGGATCGCGGAGCTCGGCGACACCGACGTGCTCTACGAGAGCCCGTCGCATCCCTACACCCAGGCGCTGCTCTCCGCGACGCCGACCGCCACCCGCGAGGGCCGGGGCCGCCTGGCGCAGCGGCGCATCCTCGCCGGGGAGCCGCCGTCGCCGGTGGACCCGCCGTCGGGCTGCCGCTTCAACCCGCGCTGCTGGATGGCGACCGACGAGTGCCGCACGGTGGTCCCGCCGCTCCGCCCGCTCGACGGACCCGGCATCCCGCTGCGCGAGGTGGCCTGCCACCACGCCGAGGAGGCGGTCGGTCTCCCGGTCGCGTAACGCCCAGCGCCGCCTCCCCTTCCCCGCCTCCCGCGTCCGTCCCCGCCTCCCGCGTCCGTCCCAGCCCCGTCCCGTGCCCCTCACCAACCCGCGCGAAACGGAGGATCCCACGCCCGGCCCGCCCAGAAACTCCTCCGATTCCGGCCTCGCGGGGGCGAGTCGCGCCGTTTCTCCTCCCTTTCGCCCACCTGCTCGGCTGCTCGGAAAGGGAGGAGAATCCCTCCGCCGCGCCGATGAATCACCGGAAACGGAGGACGTTTCGACGCCGGCGGCCTGACCCACCTCCGTTCCGGACGACCGACCGCCGAACGTCCACCCGCCCGCCGTCGGTACGATGACCGCATGACGACCTCCTCCCCCGCGTGGGGCATCCTCGGAACGGGCGGCATCGCGGCCGCCATGACCCGCGACCTGCAGCTCGACGGCCACACCGTCGCCGCGGTCGGATCCCGCACCCCGGAGGCGGCCGCGCAGTTCGCCGCCGCGCACGCCGTGCCCCGGTCGCACGGCAGCTATGAGGAGCTCGTCGCCGATCCGGATGTCGACATCGTCTACGTCGCGACGCCGCATCCGCAGCACGCCCCCAACGCCCTGCTCGCGCTCGCAGCCGGGAAGCACGTCCTCGTCGAGAAGCCGTTCACGATGAACGAGGCCGAAGCGCAGCAGATCGCCGACGCCGCCCGCGCGGGCGGACTGGTCGCGCTCGAGGCGATGTGGACGCGGTGGCTGCCCCACATGGAGCGTCTGCAGGAGATCATCAGCGACGGCACCCTCGGCGAGCTGCGCTCGGTCGTCGCCCACCACGTCCAACTCACGAACCCCGACCCGGCCGCCCGGATGCTGAACCCGGCGCTCGGCGGCGGCGCGCTGCTCGATCTCGGCATCTACACGGTGTCGTTCGCCTGGGATGTGCTGGGCGCACCGAACCAGGTGCTCGCCCTGTCGACACCGACCGCGACCGGCGTCGACCGCCAGACGTCCATCCTGCTCGGCTACGAGAGCGGCGCTCAGGCGACGCTCACCACTGAGCTGGACGCCGCGGGCGACAACAGCGCCACCGTCATCGGGACGGACGCTCGGGTCGAGCTCGCCGCGACCTTCTACGCGCCCACCTCCTTCCGGGTCGTCGATCCGAAGGGCCACGTCATCGAGACGTACGAGTCGCGCATCGACGGGCGCGGGATGCAGTACCAGGCGCGCGCGATCGAACGGCTGATCGCGGCAGGCGGCGGAGAGGATGTCCGCCTGCCGCTCTCGCAGTCGGTCGCCATCATGGGCACGCTCGACACCATCCGGGAGCGCATCGGACTCGTCTACGGCTGAGGTGCGACCCGGCCGCCCACCGCTCTTCCCCGTTCCCGTCGCCCGGCGTTAGAGTGCGCGTGGAGCGCACGGCGATCCGCGGCCCGCGGGCCGCTGGCCCGGCGGGAAGGAGCGTCATCGATGACCGATCTCACGGGGAGGCGCGCGCTGGTCACCGGCGGCGCCAGCGGCATCGGGCTCGCCTGCGCCGAGGCGTTCGCGGCAGCGGGCGCACGGGTGACGATCGCCGACCTGAACGGCGACGCGGCGCGCGAGGTCGCGGCGCGGCTCGGCGGCGACGCCTGGGAGGTGGACCTGTCGAAGACCGGCGAGCTGGCCGACGCGGCTGCCGACGCGGCGGTGGATGTCGACATCCTCGTGAACAACGCCGGCATCCAGCACGTCCGTCCGATCCCCGAGTTCGAGCCGGAGACGTTCGCCCTGATGCTGCGGATCATGGTGGAGGCTCCGTTCCTCCTCATCCGCGCTGTGCTGCCCGGGATGTACGAGCGGGGCTTCGGCCGGATCGTCAACATCTCCAGCGTCCACGGCCTGCGGGCGTCCGAGTTCAAGTCGGCGTACGTCACCGCCAAGCACGCCCTGGAAGGGCTCTCGAAGACCACCGCGCTCGAGGGTGGAGCGCACGGCGTCACCTCCAACTGCATCAATCCCGGCTACGTCCGCACCCCGCTCGTCGAGAAGCAGATCGCCGACCAGGCACGTCTGCACGGCATCCCGGAGGACGAGGTGGTCGAGAAGGTGATGCTGACCGAGGCGTCGATCAAACGCCTGGTGGAGCCGACCGAGGTGGCGAGTCTGGCGCTCTGGCTCGCCGGTGACGACGCCGGCATGGTCACCGGCGCCAGCTACACGATGGACGGCGGGTGGAGCGCCCGGTGACGACCGCGACGGAGTACACGCCGTTCGCGGTCCCGGTCGACGGCGGCGACCTCGCCGGCGGTGTGTGGCATCCGGACGCCGAGGGGATGCCGATCCTCGCCATCCACGGCATCACGGCCAGTCACCGTGCCTGGCTCCTCGCCGCCGACGCGCTGCCGCACCACCGCTTGATCGCGCCGGACCTGCGCGGGCGCGGCCGCAGCTCCGGGCTCCCGGCCCCGTTCGGGCTCACGCAGCACGCCGACGATCTGGCCAGGGCACTGGATGCGCTCGCGGTCGACCGGGTCGTCGCCGCCGGTCACTCCATGGGCGGCTTCGTCGCGGTCCGCTTCGCCGAACGCCACCCCCACCGGGTCGAGCGGTTGGTGCTGATCGACGGCGGCCTGCCCGTCCCCGCACCCGAGGGCGTCCCACCCGAGGACCTCCCGGCCGTGATCCTCGGCCCGGCGCTCGAGCGTCTGCGGATGCGGTTCGCGTCGCCGGAGGAGTACGAGGCGTTCTGGCGGCGGCATCCCGCGATCGGTCCGTGGTGGAACGCCGCGATCGCCGACTACGTCGCGTACGACCTCGTCGGCGACGCGCCGGAGCTGCGGTCGAGCGCCGACCCCGATGCCGTGTCCGTGAATGCGCTCGAGCTCGACGGGTCTGCCGGCTACGCCGAGGCGCTGGCCGCCCTCCGCCTTCCGATCGACTTCGTGCGCGCACCGCGCGGCCTCCTCGACGGACCGCCCCTCTACGACCCCGCCGTCATCGCCGAGTGGCGGGAGCGCCTGCCCGGGATGCGCATCCACGAGGCCGACGACGTGAACCACTACACGATCCTCATGACCGATGCCGGCCTGCGGCAGGTCCTCCCCGTCCTCGACCCGAAGGAGACACCCCGATGAGTGGAACGCTGCTGCCCGGCATCGACGCCCGCGCCGTCCGCACCTCCCGTTACACCGCCAACGTGCTGGAGCGCCCGGCCGCGGGCGACCCGCTCCGTACCGTGCTGTTCGTGCACGGAAACGTCTCGTCGTCGCTGTTCTGGCAGCCGCTCATGCAGTCGCTGCCGGAGGGCGTGCGCGCGCTCGCGGTCGACCTCCGCGGGTTCGGCGACAGCGAGACCCTCCCGGTGGATGCGACCCGCGGCGTCCGCGACTTCTCCGACGACGTCGCGGCGGTGGCGGACGAGCTCGGTCTCGGCGCGGTGCACGTGGTCGGCTGGAGCCTCGGCGGCGGCGTGGTCATGCAGCTGCTGCTCGACCGGCCGGACCTCGTCGCGAGCCTGACCCTGGTCTCCCCCGTCTCGCCGTACGGTTTCGGCGGGACGGCCACCGACGGCAGCCTGCTCAACCCGGACGCGTCGGGCACGGGAGGCGGCGGCGCCAACCCGGATTTCGTCGCACGGCTCGCCGCGGGCGACACCAGCGAGGACGCTCCGACGTCGCCGCGCGCCGTGTACCGCTCCTCCTACGTCGCGCCCGGGTTCGTCTCCGAGTACGAGGACCTCTGGGTGGAGTCGATGCTGTCCACGGCGACCGGCCCCGACAACTACCCCGGCGATGCGAGCGCGTCCGAGCACTGGCCGGGATTCGCGCCGGGCACGCGCGGCATCCTCAACACCCTGGCCCCGACGTACTTCGACACCTCGGGCATCGTGGATGCGCCGGCCAAGCCGCCCATCCTGTGGATCCACGGCGCGGTCGACGCGATCGTCGGCGACGCCTCCTTCTTCGACCTCAACCAGCTGGGCGCCGCAGGCATCATCCCGGGGTGGCCCGGCGATCAGGTCGCTCCGCCCCAGCCGATGCTCGTGCAGACGCGGGCCGTGCTCGACCGCTACGCCGCGGCCGGAGGCACCACGCGCGAGGTCGTGTTCGAGGACTGCGGGCACTCCGCCCACATCGAGAAGCCGGACGAGTTCCGCGCCGAGCTGCTCGCCTGGATCGGCTGAGTTCTCACGACTCGACCGCGGCACCTGGGGCCGGCGCTGCGTCGAGCGTGCCGCGGCGGAGTCCGAGGAGCCCCTCGACCGCGTGGGCGAGGACGGGCCCGCGGTCGCCGCCCGCGCCCCAGCGGACCAGGGCCTGCGCGTTGAGGCCGTCGATCATGCCGAGCAGCTGCCACGCGGCCTGCGCCGGGTCGTCGGCGTGGAAGACCCCGGCTGCGACACCGCGCTCGACGACGTCGAGGATGAGCGCCTGCCAGGCGTCCATCTGGTCGCGCACGGCGGCGGCGAGCGCCTCGTTCCGCCGGCCGAGCGCCCAGGCCTCGACCCAGACGAGGGTGACATCGTCGCGGGTGCCGTCGAGCAGCGTCCGCAGCAGCGCGGCGAGGCGCGCCGTCGGGTCGACTTCCCGATCGAGGAGGGCACGCACCTCATCCAATTCGGCGGCGACGACCGCGGTGAAGGCGGAGGCGACCAGCTCATCCATCACCGGGTGGTAGTGCGCGACCAGGGCGGGAGCGACCCCGGCGCGACCGGCGACACCGCGCATGGTCACCGCGGTGAGCCCGTCGGTGAGCGCGAGGTCGCGGGCGGCGGCCGAGAGTTCGGCACGACGTTCCGCGGGAGGGCGGCGGGGTGCTCTTGACATGGTCCGCCCAGTATAGGTACGGTCGCCTCACGTATTGATCATTCGATCAACAATCGTCGCCGACCGCGGAGGACACCGATGACCTGGCGCATGCCCGCAGAGACCGCACCGCACGAGCGCACGTGGATGGCGTTCCCGCGCGCCGGCCTGACCCTCGGCGACGACGCCGCATCAGCCGAGGAGGCCTACGCGTCGTGGACCGCCGTCGCCCACGCGGTCGCCGAGTACGAGCCGATCACGATGGTCGTCGACCCCACCGAGCGCGACCGCGCCCGCCGCATGCTCGGCAGCCACGTCGAACAGGTCGAAGCCCCGCTCGACGAGTTCTGGATGCGCGACTTCGGCCCCACCTTCGTGGTCGACGACGAGCGGCCGGGTGTGCTCGGGGCCGTCGACTGGACCTTTAACGGCTGGGGCGACCCCGAGTGGGCCGAGTGGCACAAGTCGGCCGAGATCGCCCGCTTCGTCGCCGAGCGCACCGGCGCCGAGCTGATCAGTTCGCTCCTGGTCAACGAGGGCGGCGGCATCCACGTCGACGGCGAAGGCACCGTGCTGCTGACCGAGACCGTCCAGCTCGACCCGCGGCGCAATCGCTACGCCGACAAGGAGCGGGTGGAGGCCGAGCTCGCCCGCACGATCGGCGCGACGCACGCCGTCTGGCTTCCGCGCGGCCTCACCCGCGACTACGACGACTTCGGGACGAACGGCCACGTCGACATCGTCGCCACCATCCCCTCCCCGGGCCGGCTGCTGCTGCACGCCCAGCGCGACCCGGAGCACCCCGACCACAAGGTGTCACGCGAGCTGCGCGCCCTCCTCTCCGGCACGACGGATGCAGCCGGACGCAGCTGGGACATCATCGACCTGCCCGCCCCCGCCACCCTTCGGGACGAGGAGGGCTTCGTCGATTGGAGCTACGTCAACCACCTCGTCGTCAACGACGGCATCGTGGCGTGCGGCTTCGGCGAGGAGCGCGCGGACGCGGAAGCCACCGAGATCCTCGAGGCCGCGTACCCCGGCCGGCGGGTGACGATGGTCGACTCGCGCCCGATCTTCCAGCGCGGCGGCGGCATCCACTGCATCACCCAGCAGCAGCCCGCCGTGGCCCCGACAGCGCAGGACGCCCGATGACCTTCGACGTCGTCGAGACGCCCATCGCCGAGCTGCGGCGAGCGCTGGAGGCCGGCGAGACCACGAGCGAGGAGCTGGTCACCGCCTACCTCGCCCGGATCGACGCGTACGACACGGCCGGCCCGCGCCTCAACGCGGTCGTGGTCCGCAACCCGGACGCGCTCGCGGAGGCGCGCGCCTCCGACGCCCGGCGGTCGCGCGGCGAGACGCTCGGACCGCTCGACGGCATCCCGTACACCGCGAAGGACAGCTACCTGGCGCGCGGGCTCACCGCGGCCGCCGGATCGCCGGCCTTCGAGCACCTGGTCGCCCAGCGCGACGCGTTCACGATCGAGCGCCTGCGCGCCGGGGGCGCCATCCTCCTCGGCCTCACCAACATGCCGCCGATGGCGAACGGCGGGATGCAGCGCGGCGTCTACGGGCGCGCCGAGTCCCCCTACAACGGCGACTACCTCACCGCCGCGTTCGGCTCCGGTTCGTCGAACGGCTCCGGCACGGCCACCGCGGCCAGCTTCGCGGCGTTCGGCCTCGGCGAGGAGACGTGGTCGTCGGGCCGCGCCCCCGCCTCAAACAACGCACTGTGCGCCTACACGCCGTCTCGCGGCATCATCTCGGTGCGCGGCAACTGGCCCCTGGTGCCGACGATGGATGTGGTGGTGCCGCACACCCGCACTGTGGCGGATCTGCTCGAGGTGCTCGACGTGATCGTGGCCGACGACCCGGAGACCCGCGGGGACTTCTGGCGCGCGCAGCCGTGGGTGCCGATCCCGCGGGCGTCGGAGCTGCGGCCCGCGTCGTATCCCGCCCTCGCCGGGAGCGCCTCGCTCGCCGGACGGCGGTTCGGCGTGCCGCGGATGTACATCAACGCCGACCCGGAGGCGGGCACAGGCGACGGCGGACCGAGCGGCCGCGGTGGCATCGGGGGCGCGACCGGTCAGCGGATCGAGACGCGCCCGTCCGTCATCGCGCTGTGGGAGCGCGCCCGCCGCGACCTGGAGGCGGCCGGTGCGACGGTCGTCGAGGTCGACTTCCCGGCAGTCAGCAACTACGAGGGCGACCGCGCTGGCGCACCCTCCATCGCGACGCGCGGGCTGGTCAGCCCCGAGTTCCTGCGGCGAGAGATCGTCGACCTGTCGGCGTGGGCGTGGGACGACTTCCTCGCCGCCAACGGCGACCCGGCGCTCCGGACTCTCGTCGACGTCGACGGCGAGCGCATCTTCCCCCACCCGGAGGGCGCCCTGCCGGACCGCTACGACGGCTTCGAGGACGACATCGCCGACTACCCCGCCTGGGTGCGCGCGCATCCCGGCACGGCCCTCGCCGACATCCCCGAGCTGGCCGACGGCCTGCGCGGCCTCGAGGAGACCCGGCGCGTCGACCTGGAGGAGTGGATGGACGGGCTCGGTCTCGACGTCGTCGTGTTCCCCGCCGTCGCCGACGTGGGGCCGGCCGACATGGACGTGAACCCGGACTCGGCCGACCTCGGCTGGCGCAACGGCGTCTGGGTCGCGAACGGCAACCTCGTGCCGCGGCACCTCGGCATCCCGACCGTGACCGTGCCGATGGGCACGATGGACGACATCGGGATGCCGGTCGGACTCACCTTCGCCGGCCGCGCGTACGACGATGCCCGGCTGCTCGCCCTCGCCGCGGCGTTCGAGGCGACCGGCGAGCGGCGCACCGAGCCGTCGCGCACACCGCGCCTCGGGTAGCACCCGCCAGCCTCCTCGGGGTCCGTCGCACGGTGGATGCGGATGGGCCTCGCGGGGGACGCGGCCGCCCGCGCCGCCCGGCGAGGCTGAAGGCATGCATTCCTCGAAGTCCCGACTGTTCGGCGCCGCCCTGTCGGTGGCCGCCGCATCCATCTCCCTCAGCGCCGTCCTCGCCGGCTGCACCTCCGCGCCCACCGGTTCCCTCGCGCAGCCGGCGAGTGCGGGCGGATCGGTGGTCGAAAGCGGCGGCCTCACCGATGACGACGGATACATCGCGGACGGCACGTCCCTCCCCCTCGACAGCGACCTGCCCGCGGTCACCCGGCTCGACCCGGACCTCCGCTCCGCACTGGAGGACGCGCAGTCCGCGATGGAGGCCGAGGGCAGCGGGTCCGCCATCACCATCGCCGACGGCTGGCGTTCCGAGCGGTACCAGGAGCACCTGTTCGCGCAGGCGGTGAAGCAGTACGGCAGCGAGGAGGAGGCCGAGAAGTGGGTGAAGCGCGGCAGCGACTCCGCCCACGTCCGCGGCGAGGCGGTCGACATCGCCGACGCCGGCGCGATGGACTACCTCAACCGCTTCGGCGCCGAGTGGGGACTCTGCCAGGTCTACGCGAACGAGGCCTGGCATTTCGAGCTGCGCACGGCGCCCGGCGGCACCTGCCCGCCGCAGTCGCCCGACGGTCGCGGCTGAGGAGCCGCCGCGGCTGAGCGCGGTGCCTCAGCGGGCGATGCCGACGGCGGCGCGCTCGGTGTCCGCCCGGCCCAGGCTCGCCAGCATCGCCGCCGCGAGATCCGCCCGGGACACCGTCATGCCGCGAGGGACGGAACCGCCGATGCGCGTTCGATACCGACCCGTCGCGGGCCCGTTCGTGAGCATCGGCGGCCGGAATGCCGTCCACACGCTGTCCGAGGCAGCGAGCTCGGCCTCCATCTCGCGCAGGTCGTCGTACACCGGCCGCAGCACGCGACCGATGAGGGGCAGGGCAACGCGTCGGCTGATGAAGCTGTCGTCCGCGGGCGGAGGTGCGACCGGCGCTGCGCTGATGACGACGATGCGGCCGGGGTGGGCGGCGAGGATCGCCCGCGTGGCGGGCGCTGCGACGGGTGCATCCGCGCGGGATCGCGGACCGATCGCGGAGAGCACGGCGTCCGACCCGGCGATCGCGTCCCGGACGGCGGCCGTATCGGAGAGGTCGGGGACGATGACCGGGGTGACTCGCGGGTCGATCTCGGCCGGACGGCGGAGGACGACCGCGACCTCGTCGCCTCGATCCAGCGCTTGCCGGACGAGCTGGCTGCCGGTGCGCCCGCTGGCGCCGAAGACGGTGAGCTTCATGTAGGCATGCTAGATGATAATCACACTGCCGTGCAATCACTCGTTGGTACGATCGAGGGATGTCGTCCTCCGAGACCCCGCGGCCCGAGGCTGTGCCCGCGCTCGAGACCCGGGCCAGCTTCCTCGTGTCACAACTCGGCCTGCAGAGCGCCCAGCGCTTCACCGCAGCTCTCGCCCCGCTCGGCATCACCCCGAACCGGTTCGGGGTGCTCGTGCATCTCGCCCGTCAGGAGGGCCGCACGCAGCAGGAGCTCGCCACCGCCCTCGGCCTGCACCGCAATTCCATGGTCGGGATGATCGACGACCTGGAGGAGCGCGGCCTGGTCGAGCGTCGCCGCCACCCGGACGACCGCCGTGCGTACGCCATCCACCTCACCCCTGCGGCGCGCGCCGTGCTCGAGGCCGGCGATCGCCTGGCCGACGAGCAGGAGGAGGCGATGCTCGCGCCCCTCGATGCGGGAGAGCGCGCTGCGCTCGTCGCGACCCTCACCCGCCTCGTCGCCGCGGCCGGCTACCGCGCCGGTGTGCACCCCGGTCTCGACGCCCGCCACTGACGTTCCCCGCCCCACGATTTGCGCCAAATCGCGGTTATGGGAGCCGCATTACCGCGATTTGGCGCAAATCTCGGTCCCGGGCCCGGGTGAGGCGGCCGATAAGCTGGGTGCGTGTCCAAGGTTCTGAGCAGTCTGCCCGTCGGTGAACGAGTCGGCATCGCGTTCTCGGGAGGTCTCGACACCTCCTGCGCGGTCGCCTGGATGCGCGAGAAAGGCGCCGTGCCCTGCACGTACACCGCCGACATCGGCCAGTACGACGAGCCCGACATCGACGCGGTCCCCGGCCGCGCGAAGGAGTACGGCGCCGAGATCGCCCGGCTCGTCGACGCCAAGCGTGCGCTCGTCGAGGAGGGCCTGATCGCCCTTCAGTGCGGCGCCTTCCACATCCGCTCTGCAGGCAAGACCTACTTCAACACCACCCCCCTCGGTCGCGCGGTGACCGGCGTCATGCTGGTGCGCGCGATGATGGACGACGGGGTCGAGATCTGGGGCGACGGCTCCACCTACAAGGGCAACGACATCGAGCGGTTCTACCGCTACGGCCTCATCGCCAACCCGCGCCTGCGCATCTACAAGCCGTGGCTCGACTCCGCCTTCGTGGAGGAGCTCGGCGGCCGCACCGAGATGAGCGAGTGGCTCGTCGCCCGCGGCTTCCCGTACCGCGACCCGAGCGAGAAGGCCTACTCGACCGACGCGAACATCTGGGGCGCCACCCACGAGGCGAAGCGCCTGGAGGAGCTGGATGCCGGGCTCGACATCGTCGACCCGATCATGGGCGTCGCCGCCTGGCGCGACGACGTCGAGGTCACCCCCGAGACGGTGTCCGTCCGTTTCGAGGCCGGTCGCCCTGTCGCCATCAACGGCGTCGAGTTCGACGACCCGGTGGCCCTGGTGCTCGAGGCGAACGCGATCGGCGGCCGCCACGGCCTCGGCGCGTCCGACCAGATCGAGAACCGCATCATCGAGGCCAAGAGCCGCGGAATCTACGAGGCGCCGGGCATGGCTCTGCTGCACATCGCCTACGAGCGGCTGCTCAACGCCATCCACAACGAGGACACGGTGGCGAACTACCACAACGAGGGCCGCCGCCTCGGTCGACTGATGTACGAGGGCCGCTGGCTCGACCCGCAGTCGCTGATGCTGCGCGAGTCGCTGCAGCGCTGGGTCGGCTCCGCCATCACCGGCGAGGTCACCGTGCGCCTGCGTCGCGGCGACGACTACACGATCCTCGACACGGCCGGCCCCAACCTCAGCTACCACCCGGAGAAGCTGTCGATGGAGCGCGTCGGCAACTCGGCGTTCGGCCCGGGCGACCGCATCGGCCAGCTGACCATGCGCAACCTCGACATCGCCGATTCCCGTTCGCGGCTTGAGCAGTACGCCGCAGCCGGGCTCATCGGCGGTCCGACCGGCGCTCTGGTCGGCGAGCTGGAGGAGGGCCGCGCGCGTTCGATCCTCGAGGGCGTCGAGCCCGTGGATGAGGAGCTTTCGCGCGAGATCGACCTCAGCTCCGAGGGTGCGGCGTTCGACTCCGGCACCGACTGAGGCGAACACCCGCGCGCATCGGGCCGGGCCGCGCTTGCCCGACCGGCCCGAGACATCCGTACGATGAGGGTATGGATGCGCACGCGGCGGAAGCGGAGGAGCACCGCCCCGAGAACTGGCCGCTCGGCCGGCTGCTCGGCGCCGCCTCCCGAGCCGTGGAGCGCGCCTGGGCGGATGCCTTGGAGGAGCGCGGCCTCACCCACGCCGGTCTGATCGTGCTGCACCTGCTCGAGCTCGGCTTCGACTCCCAGTCGGATCTCGCCCGGATGGCGCACGTCGAGCCGCAGACGATGTCGCGAACCGTCGACCGCCTGGAGCGCGAGGGCCTGGTCACCCGCGCCCCAGACCCGGGCGACCGGCGCCGCCACGTCCTCGCCATCACCGAGGCCGGGCGATCGGCGTTCGCGGGTGTTCGCGGGCTCGAAGACGAGGTGTTCCCGGCGGTGGACGACCCGGCGGCGTTCCGCGCGGCCCTGCTGCAGATCGTCACCGCCCGCCCGTGAGCGGCAACCACGTCGTCGCGGTGCTCGTGCTGGAGGGCGCGAAGCCGCTCGACGTCGGCATCCCGGCGCAGGTGTTCTCGAACCGGCCGAGCATGCCGTACGAGGTGCGCGTGTGCGGCCCGTCCCCTGGCCTTATCACCGGTGGCGACGGGCTCTCGTATCACGTGGCGGAGGGCCTCGAGGCGCTAAAGCAGGCCGACACTGTGTTCGTGCCCGGCTACCGGACCCCGGCGACGACTGATCCGCCGGCCGCCGTGGTGGATGCGCTGCTCGCCGCCCACGACCGCGGCGCGCGCCTGGCGGCGATCTCCACCGGAGCCTTCGCCCTGGCGGCGACCGGCCTGCTCGACGGCAAGCGCGCGACGACGCACTGGCACTACACCCGCCAGCTGGCGAAGCGGTATCCGCTGGTGCGGGTGGATGAGAACGTACTGTTCGTCGACGAGGGCGACATCCTCACCTCCGCCGGCGCGGCCTCCGGCATCGACCTGTGTCTCCATCTGGTGCGGCGCGACCATGGCGTCGGTCTCTCCAATCGGGTCGCCCGCCGCCTCGTCGCCGCGCCGTACCGCAGCGGGGGCCAGGCGCAGTTCGTCCCGCGCAGCGTTCCCGAGCCGCTGGGCGACCTGTTCGCCGAGACCCGGGAGTGGGCGCTCGCGCACCTCGCCGAGCCGCTGACGCTCGAGAGCCTGGCGCGCAACGCCCGTGTCTCCGCCCGCACCTTCTCGCGGCGGTTCGTGGAGGACACCGGCTACACGCCGATGCAGTGGGTCCTCCGGGCTCGCGTCGACCTGGCGCGGGAGCTGCTGGAGCGCTCCGACCTGGGCGTCGACCAGATCGCCGCGCAGGTCGGGCTCGGCACGGCGGCGAACCTCCGGATGCATTTCCACCGCATCCTCGGCACCTCGCCGACGGAGTACCGCCGCACGTTCTCGGCCTGAGCTCGCGCCGCTCGCCCCCGGGGTGGCGGGATCCTTGCGCACGCTGGCGATCACTCTGGCGGAATGCTTGCGCGCACTGTCGTCCCAGCCACTTTCGACGGGATCGCCGACGCCGTAGCTTGGATGCGGTCCCACGAAAGGAACAGCATGACCCGCATCGCCATCAACGGTTTCGGCCGCATCGGCCGCAACACCCTCCGCGCGCTCCTCGAGCGCGACTCCGACCTCGAGGTCGTCGCCATCAACGATCTGACGGCGCCCGACACCCTTGCCCACCTCCTGAAGTACGACAGCTCCCTCGGCCGCCTGGGCCGCACCGTCGAGGTCGACGGGGACGCTCTCGTCGTCGACGGCCGCCGCATCCGCGTGCTGGCGGAGCGCGAGCCCGCCGACCTGCCGTGGGGCGAGCTCGGCGTGGATGTCGTGCTCGAGTCCACCGGACGCTTCACCTCCGCAGAGGCCGCCCGGGCACACCTCACTGCCGGCGCGAAGCGCGTGCTGGTCAGCGCGCCGTCCGACGGCGCCGACGTGACGCTGGCCTACGGCGTCAACACCGACGCCTTCGACCCCGCCCAGCACGTCATCGTGTCCAACGCCTCCTGCACCACGAACGCGCTCGCCCCGCTCGCGGCCGTCCTGGACGACCTGGCCGGAATCGAGCACGGCTTCATGACCACCGTCCACGCGTACACGCAGGAGCAGAACCTGCAGGACGGCCCGCACCGCGACCTCCGCCGTGCCCGTGCCGCCGCGGTCAACATCGTGCCGACCACGACCGGTGCCGCGAAGGCGATCGGCCTGGTGCTCCCGCAGCTCGACGGCAAGCTGTCGGGCGACTCCATCCGCGTCCCCGTTCCCGTCGGCTCCATCGTCGAGCTGAACACGACCGTCGAGCGCGACGTCACGCGGGACGAGGTGCTGGCCGCCTACCGCGCGGCTGCCGACGGACCGCTGCGCGGCATCCTCGATTACGCCGACGAGCCCCTCGTCTCCAGCGACATCACCGGCCAGCCGGCGTCGTCGATCTTCGACGCGGCGCTGACCCGCGTCGACGGACGACACGTCAAGGTCGTCGCCTGGTACGACAACGAGTGGGGCTTCTCCAACCGCGTGGTCGACACGCTGGAGTTGCTCGCCCGCTAGTTCACGGGGAGCCTGTTACCTCGGTCGCAGGCTCCCTCGGCGCTGGGGTCGCGGCATCGCTACGCGCTGCCCTCAGCTCCACCGCGCGGCACCTTCACCATCAGGCTCGACGGGTCGACCCAGGTGCGGAGAGCGGACGCGCGGCCGAACAGGTCGCCGTCGAGATCCACCTCCTGGGGACGGCTGAGCCGCATCACGAACTCGCGGCCCTTGAGGTAGTTCATCGCGCGCACCTCCTTGTCGGCGCCCATCAGCCGCCGGCCGACGGTGGTGCGCCGGAGGACGCCGTTCTCCCAGAAGATCTTGACGGCGATCTGCACCCAGCCGACGAACCCCTCCGGGCGCAGCACGACGATGTCGAACTCCCCGTCGTCCACGGCCGCCTCGGGGAGCAGCAGGATGTTCGCGGGCAGCGACCCGCAGTTGCCGATCAGCACCGTGTGGGCCCGCACGGAGCGCACACCCTTGTCGTCGAGCTGGTAGCGCAGGCGGAGCTCGTTCTTGTCGCGCAGCACCTTCCCGATCGCCTTCACATAGGCGAGCCAGCCGTGCCGGGCCTTGAGGTCGTCGTCGGTGGCGGCGATCATCTGGGCGTCGATCCCGACGCCGGCCATCACCAGGTAGGAGTGCTTGCGCGTCGGGCCGCTCCCGTCGCGCAGCTCGATCACGCCGACATCGATGGACCGGTTCTCTCCGTCGAACGCCGAGTCGAGGGCATGGCCCACGTCGTCGAGCGTGAGGTTCAGGTTCCGCGCGAGCAGGTTGCCCGTGCCGGAAGGCAGCAGCGCCAGCGGCACACCGGTGCCCTGAAGCTTCTCGGCGACCGTGCGGACGGTTCCGTCACCGCCGGCAGCGATGACGACATCCACGTTGCGCTCGAGCGCCTGCTCGGTCTGCCCGGAACCCGGGTCGTCCTCGGTGGTCTCGATCCAGAGCGTCTCCGCCCAGCCGTGCCGTTCTTCGGCGGCTCGGAGCGCCTCGCGCAGGGCGGGCGCATCCACCTTCACCGGGTTCACGACGATCGCGGCGGTCCTCGTTTGCTCGGGCATTCCCCGACAGTACCGGCGGATGGTCGATGGCGGAAGCGGCCGGAGCCCTCAGCCTTTGCCCTTGCCGCCGTTCTTGCCCGGGCCGCCGCCCGGGGCGTCCTTTCCCGGCCCCTTGTCCTTGCCGGGACCCGTCTTGTCGTCCGAGGGGCTGTTCGCCGGCCCCGGATCCTCACTGGGCGTCGTCGTCTCCGGATCCGTCGTCTCCGTCGTCGTAGCAGGAGCGACCGTGGTGGGCGGGGCGGTCACACTGGGAGTCGGGCGCGGCGTCGTGACCGTCTCGGGTTGCGCGGCGGGCGCCATCATCGAACCGAGCGCCAGTGCGGATGCGGTCACGAGGACAGCGGCCGCCGCCACACCGCCGACCAGCAACCCCCGGCGACGACTACGCGACGGTGTCTCGCCGCTGCGATCCGGATCCCTGCGCGCGGACGTCGGGAGGATGCGCGTCGGCGCATCGTGGTCTCCCGCCGCATCGCCGATCGCCGCGGCCGACGTCCCCCCGGCAGCCCCGCCGCCGATCGCAGCCGCCACGGTCGCCGCATCCGGCTCATCCGCCCGCCACCCGGCCAGCTGCGGCGCGAGCTCGCGCGCCATCACCGCCACCTCCCAGGCGGTGGGCCGGATCGACGGTTCGCGGGCGGTCATGGCGCCGAGGAAGCCGCGCCAGTCCTCCGGCAGCGACGACGGGATGCGCGGGTCGCGCGCCGAGCGGGCGGCCACCGCCTCCACGGGCGTGCCAGGGAACTCCCGGACGCCGGTCAGCGCCTCCAGCACGACGAGGCCGAGCGAGTAGATGTCCGCAGACGGCCCCGGCTCGCCCCCGAAGATCTGCTCCGGGCTCAGGTAGCCCGCGGTGCCGATGACCGTTCCGACGGTCGTGATCCGCTCCGAGCCGATCAGGTGCGCGATGCCGAAGTCGGCGAGCTTCACGACCGGCCGGCCGCCGGGCACGCTCGCGTCGGCCAGCAGGATGTTGCCGGGCTTGAGGTCGCGGTGGACCATTCCCGCCTCGTGGACCACCACGAGCGCCTCCGCGATCCCGACGGCGATCTCGACCGCATCCTCCGGAGGAAGCGGTCCCCGTTCGAGCCGGGAGCGGAGGTCCTCCCCGTCGACCAGCTCCATCACCAAGAAGCTCGGCGTCGTATCCCCGTCCGCTGCCAGGTGCGCGTCGTGCAGCGCCACCAGGTGCGGGTGGCTCAGCCGCGCGAGCATCGTCGCCTCGGTGCGCCGCCGCGCATCGTCGACGGCGGCGCCGGAGGTGAAGACCTTCACGGCGACCTCGCGATCCAGGCGCCTGTCGTGGGCGCGGAAGACCGTCGCCATGCCGCCGCGGCCCAGTCGGTCCTTCAGCTCGTAGCGGTCGAGAAGCACTCTGTCGTCCACTGCGCGAGCATACGCGCAGGATCCGTGGCCGTGAATCCGCCGACAGTCGGGTCCACCCCCGTTGCGCGGATCGGCGTTGCGGGCATGACTGGAGAAGGTGAAGCACGAACCGGAGACGCCGCGGCCGGACACGGCCGTGCTCGAGGCGTTGCAGGTCTACCGTGCGGCCGAAGCGGCAATGCGTCGCCGCACGGGGGCGGCCATGGGGATCGGCGAGAACGATCTGCTCGCCCTCCGGCTCATCCTCGACAACACGTCGGCCGGCCGACCGACCTTCGCCAAGGACATCAGCGCCTACCTCGGCGTCTCGAGCGCATCCACCACCCTGCTCATCGACCGGCTCGTGCGCGACGGATTCGTCGAACGACGGCAGAGCACCGTCGACAAGCGCTCCGTCGAGCTCGTCCCGACGCTGGCCGCGCAGGGCGACACCGGCCCGCTGCTGGCCGCGGCGCAGGAGCAGATCGCCGCCGCGACCGCCGAGCTCAGCCCGGACGAAGCCGAGACCGTCACGCGCTTCCTCACCAAGATGCGCCAGACCGTGGACCGCATCGCCGCCGAACGAGCCGCTGCTAGGCCGAAACGAACCTGAAGTCAAGGGGATTGCTAGGCAATTGAAGCAGTTGTTGTGTGGAGCGCGTCAAGGAAAGGACACTTCTCCATGAACATCCTGCTCATCGTCATCGCCATCATCGCGATCATCCTGCTGCTCACCGGAGGGTTCGTGCAGTCGCTGAACTTCCTCCTCTGGGTGGGAATCATCCTGCTCGTCCTGGCTGTGATCGTCTGGCTCGTGCGACTGCTCACCGGGAGCCGACGGGTCTAGGCCCGGAGGTCACCGGATGAGCCTCGGCGCTGGCATCTTCCTGGTCGTGGTGGGCGCGATCCTCGCGTTCGCCATCAACGTCCAGGTGGCCTGGATCGACCTCCACCTGGTGGGCTACATCCTGATGTTCGCCGGCGTCATCGGCATCATCATCGGGATCGTGCTGCTCACTCGGCGTCGCACCTCCGTCGCCACCACCCGCACGGCCGTCGATCCTGCGACGGGCGAGCGCGTGACGCGCCGGACGGGCGAGTCGGACGACATCGTCTGACACCCTCCCTTCTGGAAACGTGGAAGACCCCGTGCCTCCCGGCACGGGGTCTTCTGTTGCGCGGTGGAGCTCAGGGCAGCGCGGAGCGGTGCCGCGACCCCAGCGCCGAGGGAGCCTGCGACCGAGGTCCGAGGGGGACGCTCACTCCATCGAGTCGAGGATCCCCACCAGGTTGTCGAACGTGGTCAGCGGGTTCAGGATGGCGAAACGCGTGTTCGGCCGGCCCGCGTGCGAACTCGGCGTGACGAACGCGCGCTGCTCCTCCAGCAGCCGGGCGGACCACACGGCGTAGTCCTCCTTGGTCCAGCCGTCGCGCTCGAAGACCACGACCGAGAGCTGGGGCCGTCGCACGAGGCGGAAGCCGTCCCGCTGCTCGATCTCCTCGGCCACTCGCTCGGCCAGCCGGATGGATGCGGTCACCGCATCGCGGTAGGCCGCGGCTCCATGAGACGCCAGCGAGAACCAGAACGGCAGTCCGCGGGCCCGGCGGGTGAGGTGCGCCGCGTAGTCGGAGGGGCTCCACTCCGTGGTCTCGGTCAGCGTGTCGAGGTACTCGGCGTGCTGGGTGTGCGCCCGTCGGCCGGCCTCCGGGTCGCGATAGATCAGGGCGCAGGCGTCGAACGGCGCGAACAGCCACTTGTGCGGGTCGACGATCACCGAGTCCGCGCTCTCCACCCCGGCGAAACGGTGGCGGGCCAGCGGCGAGAGCATCCCCGCGAGCCCATACGCGCCGTCGACGTGCAGCCAGAACGAGAAGTCCGACTTCAGGGCGGCGATCGACGCGATGTCGTCGACGATGCCGAAGTTCGTGGAGCCGCCCGTGGCGACGACCGCGAACACCGCGTCGCCGTACTCCTCCAGTGCCGGACGAACCGCATCTCCGCTCAGCACGCCGCTCTCCCCGGGCGAGACGGCGACGACGTCGACATCCATCACCCGTGCTGCGGACGAGACCGACGAGTGCGCCTCGGAGCTGCAGACGATCACCCAGCGACCGGCCGGGTTGCCGCGCTCGGTCCGGGCCGCATCCCGCGCCGCCACCAGGGCGGAGAGGTTGCCGAGCGTCCCGCCCTGCACGAAGACGCCGCCGGCCGTCGCGGGCAGCCCGAATTCGGCCGCCAGCCACGCCAGCACCTGGTTCTCGGCGTACACGGCGCCGGATCCCTCCAGCCAGGAGCCGCCGTAGACGGCGCTGGCCGAGACGACGAGGTCGAACGCGGTGGCCGCTTTCGTCGGGGCCGTCGGGATGAACGACAGGTAGCTCGGGTGGTCGGTGGTGATGCACGCGGGCGCGAGGACGTGCTCGAAGAGGGCGAGCGCTCGCTCGGCGCCGATGCCGTTCTCGGAGACGGTCTGTCCCGCCAGGCGGCGCAGCTCGTACTCCGGCAGCGGCTTGTCGAGCGGGGTGTCCTCACTGAGGATGCGCCGGCGCGAGTAGTCGAGCACCAGGTCGACGAGTTCACGGGTCTCCGGTGTCACCGCGTGCATGCGGTCGTGCGGCTGAGCGGGCTGCTGAGTCATGGAACCTCCGATCGCCATGCTTTCACAAAGAACCCGCATGAGTTTGGCGCTGAACGCAACTCTCTTGCTCGTTCAGCGCAGCATTCGGATATTTCGAGCGCCCCGCAACAGCCGATCGGGCGGCCTGCTACGGTCGAGCGGGTGAGTGACACTCCGGCCGCCGACATCGCCACCGACGCCCCGCTGGTCGCCCGGCTGCTCGCGGAGCAGCATCCCGACCTCGACGGAGAACTCCGGCTGGTGAGCGACGGCTGGGACAACCAACTGTACCGGCTCGGCGACCGTCTCGCCGTCCGCGTCCCGCGCCGGGAGGCCGCCGCGCACCTCATCGAGCACGAGCAGCGCATGCTCCCCGGGATCGCAGAGCGCGTGAGCGTCCGCGTGCCCGTCCCCGTTCGCGTCGGTGTCCCGTCTGCGACATTCCCCTGGCCATGGAGCGTCGTGGAGTGGTTCGACGGCATCGACGGCGCATCCGTCGGCGCCGCGGGCCGTGTCGGTCTGGCCGAGCCGCTGGCGCTCTTCCTCGGCGAGCTCGCCGTGCCCGCCCCCGAAGCGCCGCACAACCCGGTGCGCGGGATCCCGCTCGCGGCGCGCCGAGATGCCGTCGCGACCCGGCTCCGCTCGCTGTCCGGCCGCATGGAGGTCGCCGACCTCGAACAGGCCTGGCGCGAGGCCCTCGACGCTCCCGCCTGGGACGGGCCTCCCCTGCTGCTCCACGGCGACCTGCATCCCGGCAACCTGCTGCTCGGCCCGGACGGCGATCTGACAGGGGTCGTCGACTTCGGCGACGTCACATCCGGCGACCCGGCCACGGACCTCGCCACCGCGTGGCTCACCTTCGACCGGGACGCGCGGGAGCGGTTCCGCCGTGCACTTCCCGTCACGCCCGACACGGCGACATGGGCGCGAGCGCGCGGCTGGGCGGTGACGATGGCGTCCGCCCTGGCCATGGCGTCGGACGACAACCCGCGGATGGCGGCGCTGGCCCGGCACGCACTCGCGCAGATCCCGGAGTAACGCCCGAGTTCCGGCCAGCAACGCCCGCTCAGGCGGCGGGCTCCTCGTCGACGGCGAGACCCAGCATCCGCAACTCCTCCTGTGAGCGCCCCGAGAGCTTGCGACCGAGCAGCGGGCGCCGGTCGGCATGCACCTTGAGGCCCCTCGGCCCGCGGGCGAGCGGCTCCTCCCATCCGCGGTACAGCGCAACAACGCGGAAGGTGAACCCGAGCAGGAAGGCGGCCCCGACGCTCAGCCAGTACGGCACGCCCGCCTCCGAGAGCACGATCCAGACGAATCCGGTGCCGACGGCCGTCGCGACGAACCACTCGCCGCGCACGAACTGCTTGGGCGTGACACCGCTGGTTACGTCGATCAGATAGCGGCCCGCGGTCGGTGCGATCACGGCGATCGCGAGTGCGCCCACGATGGGATAGCCGGCTTCCGTCGCCTTCTGCGCTCCGATGATGGCGTACCAGGGTAGCGAGAACGACGTCATGAACTGGAAGAGGCCCTCGCGGAACAGCTGGCCGTGCGCATAGGCGATGAGGTAGCCGACGACACCGGCCGCGACGCTGAAGACCAGGTAGGCCGGGTTGACGAAGGCGGACGGTGTCTCCTGCAAGATCACGTCCCGGATGACCCCGCCCGCGATTCCGCCGATGACGGCCATCAGGATGATGCCGACGAAGGTGTAGTTGCGATAGTGGTCCGGTCGCCGCGCGAGCAGGGCACCGTTCAGAGCATTCGTCGTCGCCGCGATCAGGTCGATGAGGGTGCCGCCACCGGAGAGCGACCACGTGCCGAAGGTGAACTCGGTCGGATGCATCTAAAGTCTCCTGCCCGCGACGCAGTGCCGCCGCAGACACACGCTAACGAGGCAGCGCGGCGAGCGAGAGACAGCGCCGTTCGCGATTTCGACCGCGCCCTAGATACCCCGCTCGTGGGTGGACCCGACGACCGGCTGGCCGTCCTCATCCACGGCGATCAGACCGGAGGAGCTGGCCGCCGCTGCCGCGAGGCGCTCGATCCAGTCGCGGTCGAGTGTCGGCGGTCGTGAGCCGCTGAACCGGAAACGCAGGGGGATGGACGGATCGATCCAGACGGTCGAGCGACCGTCGCCGTTCTCCGCGGTCTCGCGCCAGCTCAGAGCGAACGACTCCTTGCGGCGCAGCTTCGACACGATCACCACTTCGAGGTGCGCGAGGACGCGATCCTCGAACGTGATCATCGTGCTGCTGTCGTAGACCATGTATCCCATCGGGCACCTCCAGCCAACACCGTACGCCAAGACGCACGTTCGTTGGCTCGACGATGTCCGGGGGGACGCGCGGAGGGAAGGTCAGGCCCGGCGGTAGGCCCCGGCGGCCGGGCAGTCGAACGGGTCGCGGGCCGCGAGGCCGACGCGGTTCAGGTACTGGATGACGATGGTGTACGACCGGACGAGCGACGTCTCGGTGTACGGCACCTCGTTCGCCGCACAGTGCGCGATTGTCAGTTCACGAGCGCGCGCCAGGTGCGGCCGCGGCATGCTCGGGAAGAGGTGGTGCTCGACCTGGTGGTTGAGACCGCCCATGAGGATGTTCATCCACCATCCGCCGCGGATGTTGCGGGAGGTGCGCACCTGCTTGTCGAGGAAGCTGACGCGCGAGCCCTCGGGCAGTTGCGGCATGCCCTTGTGGTTGGGGGCGAAGGACGCCCCCATGTACAGGCCGAACACGGCGAGCTGCACTCCGAGGAACGCGAAGGCGACGCCGACCGGCATCAGCAGGAAGACGGCGCTGAGGTAGATGCCGAATCGGATGAAGATAGCGGAGAGCTCACGGCCGCGGCCGGGGACCGGCGCCTTGCCGAAGAGGGTCCGCAGCGACGTGAAGTGGAGGTTGACGCCCTCGAGCAGCAGCAGCGGGAAGAAGAGGTAGCCCTGGCGACGCGTCAGTGCGCGCAGGATACCCGTGGACCGGGCGGCGTCCGCCTCGGTGAACGAGATCGTGTCGCGGGCGATGTCGGGGTCTTTGCCGATGGTGTTCGGGTTGGCGTGGTGACGGGTGTGCTTCGTCATCCACCAGTGGTAGCTCATGCCGACCATCCAGGTGGCGAGGAAGCGCCCGGCGCGGTCGTTGGCGGGGCCGGAATCGAACACCTGACGGTGCGAGGCCTCGTGCGCCACGAAGGCGAGCTGGGTGAAGATGATGCCGAGCGCTCCGGCGATCAGGAGGACGAACCACGAGTCGCCCAAGAGGACGATCCCGGCGAAGGCGCCGGCGAGCGCGAGGATGAGGACCGCGAACGTGGTGATGTAGAAGCCCCGGCGGCGCTCGAGGAGACCCTCGCTGCGAACCTCCGAGAGGAGTTCGCTGTACGTGCTCGTGACGGACGGCCGGCCGGAGCGGGGCTTGGTGGTCCGGATCGGACCGAGAAGGGTAGCGGTCACTCTTGACCTCCGCTGTGTCAGACGACTTCCCAGCCGAGGTGTTGGACGTTTCGCCCTAGATTCTCGAAGCATATGCGCCGTTCCTGGGCGCCAGCACCGAGATATGCCCGAAGGGGCTTGGGATCGATGCGGGACCGGCGAACCGGCCCCGCATCGAGGACCGGTCAGACCGGTCGGATGTTGGATGCCTGGAGGCCCTTGGGGCCGCGGGTCACCTCGTACTCGACCTTCTGATTCTCGGCCAGGTTGCGGAACTCGCCCTGCGACGCGATCTCGCTGAAGTGGGCGAAGACGTCGGCCGTGCCGTCATCCGGGGCGATGAACCCGTAGCCCTTCTCCGTGCTGAACCATTTGACGGTACCTGTGGCCATCGTTTCTTCCTTCTTATTTGGTGTTGGGGACCATGACGGTCCCGTTCGCCGCGCAGAGAGCGCGGACGGCTGAGCGCCACGACGGAATGGAGCGGTCGTGACGATTCGTCGGGGAGGGAGTGGCCCTCGCCGGAGAGCTGAACGGCTGATGGAGCCGGACGGAGGGTGAGATACTTTTCCTTTTTCGCGGCCGTGGCTGCGGGTACACATGCGCACACGTCACGAGGAAGGTGCGCTCAATCGACCCGGTGCGAGACGTCGTCGGCTGACCGGGTTCCCGCAAGACTACAGGACATCGGCCTCCAGCGCGCGAATCCCTCGTTTTCACCCTCCAGAGGACTGGATTGTGGACCGAGGACTGATATTCTTGAAAAGTTTCTGATCGACGCCCATGTCTTGGGCGGTATCCGATCGTCATCACATCATCAAGGGGGAATATTGAGCGACCCGACCGTGCCCGCAGACGACCACGACAAGGCTCCGGAGGGCACACCGGCCGCATCCGAGCCGACCACACCCGAACAGCCGGCCGCACCCGAGCAGCCCGCCGCACCCGAGCAGCCGGCGCCGCCGACCCAGCCGGTCGCTCCCGAGCAGCAGGCCGCCTACGCGACCGCGCCCGGCCAGCAGCCCTACCCGGGCGCCCAGCCGAACCGGTACGCGCCGCCGGTCGGCGAGAAGAAGAAGCCGGCCGTCCCGCGGTGGGTCTGGTGGGTCATCGGCGGGGCCGTCGCGTTCGCCGCCGTCGTGATCGTGGCGATCGTTCTCATCGCGAACCTGCTGGGCGGCAGCGGCGCCAAGTCGGTCGCGCAGGACTACCTGAACGACATCGCCAAGGGCAACGCCTCGGCCGCCAACAAGCTGGCGCGGGTCGACTCCTCGGAGGACGAGAACTTCCTGCTCACCAACGCCGTCCTGGGCAAGGCGCAGCACATCACGGCGCCGGTCGTGAGCCGGACACTGACCAGCCGGAGCTCCGACCTCACCCAGGTGAGCGTCACGTACAAGCTCGCGGGCAAGACCTACCGCGGGACCATCGAGCTGGATAAGGACGACAAGGGCTGGTACGTCAGCCGTGGGCTGACCTACCAGCTCCCGTTCGTGTCGTCGAGCATCCCGGGTTACTCGGTGCCAGGCGCGGACCACTCGCTGACGTCGAAGGACTCCGAGGTCGTCGCTTACCCGGGCGTCTACAGCATCGAGGCGCCGAACAAGTACTACGAGCTGGCCGGCTCCCCCAAGCTGACCGTGGCCGCCGACTCGTACCAGGTGAAGGACCTCAAGCTCACCCCGTCGCAGGCCTACCTCGACGAGGTGCAGAAGCAGGTCGACGCCCACTACGCGGAGTGCGCCACCAAGACGTCGTACTACGACGTGGAGGACTGCGGCATCGACCTCAGCTACCCGAGCAACATGGCCGTCTCGAAGTCGACGGTCGCCGTGAAGGTCGACGAGTCGCCGAAGGTCGAGATCAGCGACGACTCCGACTCCTACTACCAGTTCAAGATCGGCCCGGGGAAGTTCTCGGCCGTGATGACCGGCTCGGACTTCAGCGGCAACCCGGCGAGCGAGAACCTCACGGGCGAGGCCGGCTACATCAGCGCCGACATCAAGATCGACGACGACAAGGTCGTGGTCACCTTCAACTGACCGCGAAACGACTACCAGTCGTTCCCCACGCGGATCAGCTTCTTGTTGACGAACTCGTCCGCACCGAACCGGCCCAGCTCGCGACCCGAACCGGAACGCTTGACGCCGCCGAAGGGCAGCTCGGCGCCGTCGGCCAGGACGACGTTGACGAACACCATTCCGGCCTCGATGCGGTCGGCGACGCGCGACGCCTGCTCCTTGTCCGTCGTGTACAGGTAGGAGCCGAGCCCGAACGGGGTGTCGTTGGCGATGCGCACGGCGTCGTCCTCATCCTTCGCGCGGTACACCTGCGCGACCGGGCCGAAGAACTCCTCCTTGGAGGCGGGGTTGTCGGGTGTCACGTCGGTGAGCACCGTCGTCTCGAAGAAGGCGCCGTTGCGGCCTCCGCCGCGCACCAGCTTCGCGCCGTTGTCGACAGCGCGCTTCACCTGCTCGTCGAGGTTCTCCGCCGCCTTCAGCGACGAGAGCGGGCCGAGGGCCGAGTCCTCGCTCGTCGGGTCGCTCGCCTCGACCTCGGAGAGCTTCGCGGTGAACTTGTCGAGGAACGGCTCGTAGAGCTCGTCGATGACGACGAACCGCTTGGCGGCGTTACAGGACTGACCGCTGTTGTCGAGGCGCGCATCCACCGCGTTCTGCACAGCGGCATCCAGGTCGTCGGTCGAGAGCAGGATGAACGGGTCGGACCCGCCCAGCTCCAGCACGACCTTCTTCAGGTTGCGGCCGGCGATCTCGGCGACCTTCGCGCCGGCCCGCTCGGAGCCGGTCAGCGAGACGCCCTGGACGCGCGGGTCGGCGATGACGGTCTCGATCTGCGGGTGGCTGGCGTAGATGTTGACGTAGGCGCCCTCGGGGAAGCCGGCGTCGAGGAAGATCTGCTGGATGGCGGCGGCCGACTCGGGGCACTGCTCCGCGTGCTTCAGCAGGATGGTGTTGCCGATCACGAGGTTCGGTCCGGCGAACCGGGCCACCTGGTAGTACGGGAAGTTCCACGGCATGATCCCGAGGAGCACGCCGAGCGCCGATCGGCGGACGACGGCCGACCCGTCACCGTCGAGCAGCTGGATGGGCTCATCCTTCAGGAACTCGTCCGCGTGGTCGGCGTAGTACTCGTAGATCGCACCGGCGAAGTCGACCTCGGCGAGCGCCTGCTCGACGGGCTTGCCCATCTCCTGCACGATGATCTCGGCGAGCTGCTGCCGGCGCTCCACGTGGAGTTCGCCGACACGGCGGATCAGTGCGGCCCGCTCCTGCGTGGTCGTCGACCGCGACCAGGTACGGAAGGCGTGGTCTGCGGACGCGATCGCCGCCTCCAGGTCGGCATTGCTGATGGTGTCGAAGGTCTTGACCGTCTCGCCGGTGGCGGGATTGGTCACGGCGTAGCTCATGGCGCTCCTCTTCTTCGCTGAAACGGGTCTCTTCTTCGCTGAAACGGGTGTGGCCCATCATGACAATACGGCTTCCGAAGCACCTGTGACCCGCCACATCGTCCACGCGTGTGGGCATGCGTCGACATGACGTACAGCGCGTCGGCATCATCGGCCATCTCCCCTGCGGACCCTCGCAGGAACCGTTGCAATCGGGCGACCGGAGCGTTCAATGGTGGCTGATCGAGGGAGGTGCTCGTGGACCTGCACGGGAAGAGCGTCGTCGTCACCGGCGGAAACAGCGGGATCGGAGCGGCGATCGTCCGTTCGCTGGCCGCCGCGGGAGCGGCGGTCGTCATCGACTACGTCTCGCGGCCGGAGGACGCCGCCGACCTGGTCAAGGACATCGTCGCGGCGGGCGGTCGCGCCATCGGAGTGGAGGCGGACGTCACCACGACCGCGGGCATCGACAAGCTGATCCGAACGGCGGTGGACGAGTTCGGGCAGTTGGATGCGTTCGTCAACAACGCGGGCATGGAGCTGCGGCACAGCCTGCTCGAGGTGGACGAGGAGACCTTCGCGAAGGTGATGGCCGTGAACCTCACGAGCGCGGTGTTCGGGACGCAGCGCGCGGCGAAGCGGTTCATCCAGCAGGGAACCGGCGGGGTGGTCGTGAATGTGTCCTCGGTCCACGAGGACTGGCCGATGCCCGGAAACCTCAGCTACTGCGTATCGAAGGGCGGGATGCGGATGCTCACGCGCACCGCCGGTGTCGAGCTCGGACCTCAGGGCGTCCGTGTGGTCAGCGTCGCGCCCGGCGCGGTCGACACGCCCATCAACGCGGCCACGATGAAGGATGACGCGCTGCGCCAGAAGCTGGAGAACTCCATCCCCCTCCGCACGGTCGCCGAACCCTCCGAGATCGGGGATGTCGTCGCGTTCGTGGTCTCGGATGCCGCGAAGTACATGACCGCGACGACGGTCTTCGTCGACGGCGGCATCATGCACGGCAGCGTGGGGCTCTGACGGAGCGCGAGGGCACGCCACCGGAGAAGGAAAGGAGCGAGAGCGATGACCGAACCGCACATCCTTATCCTCGGCGCAGGGTTCGCCGGGTTCACGCTCGCGCGGGACTTGCGTCGCGACGCCGCGGCCCACCGCCTGCGCGTGACCGTCGTGGAGCCCGAGCCATACCTGACCTACAAGCCCTTGCTGCCCGAGGTGGCGGGCGGCGAGACCCAGGCGCGCGACTCGGTCGTGCCCCTGCGCCGCCCGCTCAAGAACGCCGACATCGTCGCCGGGGCGCTCCAGTCGGTGGACACCGGCGCCAGGGTCGCCGTCGTGCGGACCCTCGACGGCACCGAGCGGGCTATCGCCTACGACCACGTCGTGTTCGCCCTGGGCGCCGTCACCAAGACGCTGCCCATCCCTGGGCTCGCCGAGACCGCGATCGGCTTCTCCAGCGTCGAAGAGGCGGCATATCTGCGCGACCACGTGCTGGAGCGCATCCGCTTCGCCGCCGCCACCGGCGACACCGCAGAGCGGAAGCGGGCGCTGGCGTTCGTGTTCGTCGGCGGCGGGTACACCGGCGTCGAGGCGATCGCGGAGCTGCAGCGTGTCGCGGCTGCCGAACTCGACCGCTACAGGGAGCTCGACGGCGAACGGATCAGCTGGCTGCTGATCGAGGTCGCCGGCCGGATCGCCGCCGAGCTCCCCGAGCAGCTCTCCGCCTGGACCCTGAGGCTGTTGCGCAAGCGCGGCATCCACGTGCTGCTCCACACCGAGGTGAAAAGCTGCGAGCACGGCGACGTCGTGCTCAGCAACGGTGAGACGCATCCCACCGACACGCTCGTATGGGTGGCCGGCGTCACTCCCAACCCGGTGCTCGACCGAGCGGATGTGCCGCGCGGTCCGAAGGGGCACGTGCAGTGCAACGCGAGCCTGCAGGCGGTCCGCGACGACGGCACGCCCCTCGACGGCGTGTGGGCTCTCGGAGACGACGCCCAGGTGCCCGATCTGCTGGCCGAGAAGCAGCCCGCCTACTACCCGCCGAACGCGCAGAACGCGATCCGGCAGGCACGGGTGCTCGCCGGCAACCTGCGGCGGTCGATCGCCGGCGAGAGCCTGACCGAGTACCGTCACCGTTCGCTGGGGACGCTCGCCAGCTACAGCGGCATGCGCGGGGCCGCCGTCGTCCGCGGCATCCCCCTGCGCGGCGTCGCGGCGTGGGCCGTCGACAAGGTCTACCACGCGATCGCCCTGCCCAGCCTCTCGCGACGGTTCCACCTCGTGCTGGGGTGGGTCGGCAATGGACTCACCCCACGCGATGCGGCGCCGGTCGGCACGGTGCAGGAGCCGCGGGAACGGTTCCGTGAAGCGGCCGCCGCGCAGGAGAAGAACTGATCGACGCCGTCCCACCCCGTTGACCCGGGAGTCTCGGGGCGTTGGATGGCCATGTGCGCGCGAACGATAGGACGCGCGAAAAGGAGAGACAGCATGACGACGGTGAGCGAGTTCGTGATCGAGCGGATCCGGGAGTGGGGCGTGCGGCGCGTGTTCGGATTCCCCGGCGACGGCATCGGCGAGTTCGACGGCGCCCTCGGCAAGGCGGAACGGGCCGGGGAGGGCGTGGAGTACATCCGTCCGACGCACGAGGAGATCGCCGCGTTGATGGCGACGGCGCACGCGAAGTTCACCGGTGAGGTCGGCGTGTGCATCGCCACGTCGAGCCCGGGCGGGTTCCACCTGATCAACGGCCTGTACGACGCGAAGATGGACAACCAGCCCGTCGTCGCGATCGTCGGCCAGCAGGGCCTCGACTCGCTGGGGACGTTCAACCAGCAGGAGAGCCACCTCGAGCGGACCTTCTCGGATGTCGCCGCGTACGTGCAGACGATCGTGTCGCCCGCGCAGGCGCAGGCCGTCGTCGACACCGCGTTCCGGACCGCGATCACCCGGCTGCAGCCGTGCGTGATCATCCTTCCGCACGACGTGCAGGGGCAGAAGATGGTGGAGCCGGGGCCCGAGATGTGGCAGTCGCGTTCGAGTGCTGTGGCGCCATCCACCGCTATCGCTCCCCCGCTGGAGCAACTGCAGGCCGCCGCCGATCTGATCAATGCCGGCGAGCGCGTCACGTTCCTGGTGGGCGCCGGGGCGAACGGCGCGACGGCGGAGGTGCTGGAGGCGGCGAAGCTCGCCGGTGCCGGCGTCATCACCTCCCTCCGCGGGAAGCAGGTCGTGCCGTCGGACGTGCCGTTCCACACCCAGCAGCTGGGGCTCCTCGGCTCCCGGCCGAGCTACCACCAGATGAAGGAGTGCGACACGCTCGTGCTGCTCGGCACGAACTATCCGTACGGGCAGTTCCTCCCGGCGACCGGGCAGGCGCGGGCCGTACAGATCGACCTGCGGCCCGAGCAGCTCGGCCTGCGGTACCCGACCGAGGTGAGCATCTGGGCGGACGTCAAGACCGCCCTCACCGGACTCCTCCCCCTGCTCACCCAGAAGGAGGACCTCTCCTGGCAGGAGAAGGTCGTCGACGACATGCGGACGTGGGACGACGAGCTCGCCGCCCAGGCCGACCAGACCTACGACGACGGAGTGAACCCGCGCCGGGTGTACGCGGAGTTGAACAAGCGGCTGCCCGCCGGCGCGATCGTCACCGCCGACGCGGGCACCACCGCCGACTGGTACGGCCACTACATCCGGCTTCACGACGGGATGCTCGGCGACCTCTCGGGCCGCCTCGCCACGATGATCGCAGCGATGCCCTACGCGGAGGCGGCGAAGTTCGCGTATCCCGACCGGACGGTCGTCTGCACCATCGGCGACGGCGCGTTCCAGATGCTCGGGATGAACGAGCTCATCACCATCAAGAAGTACCTGTCACGCTGGTCCGACCCGACCTTCATCGTCCTGGTGCTGCACAACGACGACCTCACGCAGGTCTCGTGGGAGATGCGCACCGAGGACGCCAACCCCGTCTGGGAGACCGCACAGGCCGTCGAGTCCGTCGACTACGCCGGGTGGGCGCGCCTCCTCGGCTTCAACGGCATCACCGTGACCGACGACGACGATGTCGCCGCCGCGTGGGATGCCGCATTCGCCCACCGCGGCGTCACGCTGATCGACGCGCACACCAGCAAGAACGTGCCTCCCCTCCCCCCGCACATCACGGCCGAGTTCGCCAAGAACACGGCGTTCGCGCTGCTGAAGGGCGACCCGGACGGGCTCGGCGCCATCAAGGACTCGGCGACCTCGCTGGTCACCGAGGGCGTGGCGCGCGTGAAGGGGGTGCTGCACCGGGAGCGCGGCGACGAGGAGGGGTGAAGCGGCCGCCCGCACGAGCCCGACCTACTGCATCGGGGTGTGTACGAGGTTGTGCTTGTTCCGTACTGCCTTGGTGCGCAAGCTCATCATGGGGCGCTCTGGTCCGGGTCGACGTACCCGACATAGACCAGGACGAATGGCGACGGGTCCTTTTGGAACACGTGGTAAAAGGGCGAATTGATCTCCAGATCGTTCGCTTCCAACGTCGCCAGAAGCTGCGCGTAGACCGCTTCTGTCTGCTCCTCGAATTCACCCTTGACGATCCCTCTCAGGAGAGGGGAGACGTCGACGTACGAATGAAACAGAAAATCCTCGTGACGCGGGAAGGTGCCTTGCCGAATCGGGAGGAACGTCTCGATATCGACCATCTCGTCCATTGGCACGTTGTTGAGACTGTAGAAGAGCGGCCCCACGGGTTCGCAGCCGGTCGCCTCGACCCGGGACACGAACTCGTCGAATTGCGCCGCCATCTCCGTGTAGTGACACTTTGTGCGATGGCTCACCACGTTCTGAAAGGACAGTCTTTCACCGAACGCCACGTCATGAAACGGTGTGGCCATCAACGCTTCTCCACGTGCGCGTATAGGTCGAGCACGGACTCGCCGTAGAAGTCGAGGATCACGTGATAGACGCTCTGAAGTCTCGATCCTCCTACTGCCACCGCCTCCTCGATCGCGTGGTACGGCAGTGGCTCCTCGACATCCCAGTGACGGTAGAAGTAGTCGGTCTCCAGCTCTAGGCGCTCATGGAATTCGAATCCGCAGTGGCGGTCTCCGACCATGTTCACACGATTACCCAGAGTGGTCATGAGGGTGAACGTCTCCGATCCAGGAAGTCCCCGAAAGACCATTGGGCCCGTGGTGTAGTAACCGTTGTGCACCAGAACCTCACGGAAGTAGGCGGCAGTGCCGTCGACGATGTCCAGAAGCTCGTCGCCCTCGTGTAGGTCGAGCGTGTAGCTCACGACGTTGTTCATGCTCAGCGTGCGCGGTTGGAGTTTCACGGTGAGTCCTCATTTCTCGTTGTCTCGTTCAGAACCGTTCACGATGTGCGGCGGGTGAGCCGGGAACCGCGGTCACAGAACGTACTTGGCCAGTACCCAGAACAGAGCGAGAGCCCCCGCTATCCCCACAACCCAGAGGATGATCTTCCTGGCAAGCCTCAGGCGCACTTCCTTCGCCACGGGGCGAGGAGGACGCTCCCAGTAGTCACGATCCTTCGACTTCAGATAGGCGAGGTACGCGAACTCGACCGGGAGACTGGGTATTACACAAGCAAAAAGGAGCAACCCGAGCGCACCAGCCGTGTTCACGAGATACTGCCCAGACGTCACCACGTTGGACACCACCGCCACCAGTCCGAAGGCAATCCAGAACATCGTGGACCGATTGGATCGGGACACAGCTAGGAAGTTGCCCATCGTGCGCTTCTCGGAATGCCCGATTCGCAACCGACGTCGCAGCAGGAGGACGTGCACCGACGTCGAACCGGCGACAATCACCACAGTGATGATGCCTACGGTGCTGAAGAGCGTCGCATAGAACTGCTCTCCTCTTGCCTGGGAAAGCGTTGCTATTGCGAGTGCCAGCAAACATAGGCAATAGACGAGGATCACTGCCATGCCCGCCATGACCATTGAGGAAAGCACCTGGGCTCGGTAGCTCACACCCTTGAGCAGCACCGACAGCAATAGGCAGATTGCGCTGGTCCAGATGAGCACAACGTTGATGGCCGAGAGGGACGAAAGTACGCCGTAGCCCTCGAATGCACTGGGAGCATTCAACGGCCCAACGTTCGCCGCAAAGAGCACCACAATTGTGGGACCTGCCAAAGCAGGCAGCATGGCGATGGATCCGCGAGTGTTGGCTAAGGCCTGGAAATACGCACGGTTCGCCTCGGCGATAGTCGGCTTCTTCTCTTGCATCATGTCAGCGGTAGGTCTTCTTGATCATCTCTTTGGCGGCATCAGTCGCTGAGGGACCACCGCCCCATTCGATGTTCAGCGCCAAACCCACCACAAACCCGGCCACCGCTCCAACGATGGTCCCAGCCGGAGGCACAATGAGCGAGCCGATTGCGGCGCCCGCACCGGCCGCGGCCGCCGCGCCCGCGAGGTCGACTCCGGTATCGACGGCGAAGTCCGGCACATCATTACCCTGCACACCGTCGCCGAAGTACTTGTCAGCGTTGGACCCGACGGTAAGAACGGTGCCGGCAGCGCCAGAAAACTTGCCGAGCTTGCTGAGATTAGAGGTGCCCTTCCACCCGGTGAAGTCGTCGATGGGAGCCTTGAGCGCAGCGCTCGCGCCTGCCTTGACCGGCTGCAAATAGTGGTCGATCCGCGTTCCGGCTGCGGCGTTGAGGCCCTTGCCCCCGCTGTAGAGATACTTACCCTTCGGGTCGTACAGAAACGTCTTACCGACCTTCAGACGGCCCTTGCCGTCAGCCTTGATCTTCCCGCCCGCGAGATACTCGAGGATTTCCTTCCTCGTCGCCGCGGCCCCCAGCGCGCTTCCGGTGGCTCCGAGGACGTCGAGCTTCATACCGGGCATCACAGCCGGCTCGCTCAAGCTCTTCAGCAGGGCGATGACGTCGCCGGTGGCAGCTGCCAGGTTCTCGAGCCGCCCCATGAAGAGACCCTTGGTCGCCGCAGCGAAGTCGCGCAGCGCTTTGAGCTTGTCTTCCAGTTCGTGGATGTCCTTCTCGAGCTGGTTCAGTACCAACTCCAATTGAGCGTTCTTCGCCTCCAACGCTTCACTAAGGCCAGGCACTGCCGTCGATGAGTCCGCGGCACGTTCGTGGACCTCGATCTGGTGTTCGGTCGCGTCGCGCTGCTTTTTGGTCGCCCTGAGTTGAGTGTTCAGCTCATCCTCTTTGAGCACCCCGAACCTGCTCACCTTGGAGTCTTCGCTCGTATAGGTTTCGAGCTCGCCAGAGATCGAGTCGATCTCGTCCTTCGCCTCTTTGACGCACGGCGCGATGATCTGCGCGAACAACGAATCGACTGCCGTATAGCCCTTCCCGGACAGCTCCCCGGTGCCCAGAGCGGTGGTCAGACGGCTGGACGCGCTACTCAGCTTCGTCAGCACGGCAGACGCGGCTGTGAGGTTCGCCGACAGTGCGGCTTTGAGGTTTCCCGAGTCGCCCGAGTCGTAAATCAAGCCCATGACATGCCCGCTTTCTCTCGCCGCATGCGTTCCAACTCTTCTTCGGATGACGAGCGGATGCCGCTCGCTGTCTCCTCGAAGAACTCGGCCTGTTCATGCGCCAGTTGGCCGACGTAACTGTCGACCTCTCGTCTCGCCACTAGGTCCTTCTTCACGAAGTAGTTATCCGCGCCCATAGCGATGCCGGCTTGTTCGAACAGGGCCGTGTTCTCCCGCATCACTCGCCGGTAGTCGTCCCACTGCTCCTCGAGCACACGAATCGTCGCCAACCGCTCGGCCGTGTTGTCCTCGTGAGCCCGAATCCTCTGCTCGATCTCGATCTGCTGTGCACTCAGATGCCTCATCGCGCTTCGCACCAGCCGCTCGCGTCCTGCTTGTCCCGATCCTCGATCTCGGCCGCAAGGGCGGTTACGTTGCTCGCCTGACCTTTCACGCCGGACGCGAGTTCAGAGATGCAGTCAAGCAGCTTGTTCGCGACGCTTGATCCGTCTTGCATGCACGAAACGTTGCTCACGCTCAGGGTCACCTGCTGCCCTCCCCCGCTCGTATCAAGCTCCGCGAACCCCGAGACGGCCTCCTGTGCGGCACCGACGTTTGATGCGACCTTCACGACTCACCTTTCCTGTCTTGCTGCTGGACCAACCCCCGAAGTTCGAAGAACGGGTCCGCGCGAACCCGCGCCATGTTCTCGATCTCCTCGCTTTGGACGGCATCGGCGATGTCCGTGAGGGCACCCGCGAACTGCTTTGCCTGCGTCGTCTTGCGACGCCCGTTCTCCATCTGGTCGAGAAGATCCATGAGAAATTCCGTATCAGCGGCATCAGTGTAGCCATGATGAACAACAGTATGGATTTCAGTGGCCACAATAGGGAACGTCTCCCTGTCCGGCGCCTCACCATAGGGATGCGGACCTACCAGGTAGCGCGGAACGACCTCGTTCCGCGTGTTATCCGGCCGGAACGCTCCTCTCGCCAGAACGACGAACAAGCCCGAAGCGCTCTCGGTCTCCAGCCGAACGATGGACCCCAAGCCCAGGAGGTCGCCCGTCATTTCGAGGGTCATCGTCATCCTTCGTTCTGCTGGATGGTGGGGATGACGATCTCGGAGAGTTCGTCATCCTTGAGCGAATGGAGCACGTTCTTGCCGGCCGGCTGCCTCCGGGCCGCGAGCGGCAGGTTGTCGACGAACCGCTGCGTTCCCAGGTCGCCACCGAAGAGGAGCTGGTCCACGTTCTCCTTGAGTGTCGCGATCAAGCCGAAATTGCTGTTCACCTTGGAAACGTGGTCCAACAGGATCACCTGGACGTGCTCGCCGCTGGCGCCGAGAAGCTCGGCGAGCTGATCGGTCGGAAACATGAGCTTCTCCAACACATCGGTCATGCCGTTGATCAGGATGCAGCTCGGCGTCCGCGTTCCGATCTCGGTCAGATCCGTCAGCGCCTTTTTGACCGCCTCGGCATGACTCTTCAGTGCCGCCTTTCCGATGTAGAGGCATTCGGTAGCTCCGAGAAGCGGCCTGAGCGTGTCATGAGCGTCGATGACGACAAGGTGTTCGCTGGCGATCGCATCCAGCAGACCTTCGATCAGGAACGGATACGTTGACGCCGCTTGCTTCCCTGTCGCAGGGAAGATGGCCAACGCTTTACCGACAAACAGGTCGAAGCTCTCCGGCAGGGCACTGCTCTTGTTCAACCCGAGGAAGAGCTTGTTCTGGGACGCCCCGCGGGATACCCGGCTTCCGAACGCCTCCACCGTCAGCTCCTGCGGCACCATCGGGATCCGCTCCGGGCGCGCGCCCGTCCACGCTTCGCCGATGGCGGCGACCTCCTTCTCCAGGGTGTCCAGAACGGCCGCATCGTCCGCTCCGTCGCAGGGCAGGAAGATCTGGATCGCGGTCGGAGTCTCGAGATGGAGCTGGCCGCGGCCGAGGATCTCGGCCTGCATGACCCGATCACGACCGAAGAGGGCCGCGACGTCCGCCTCATCGTTCAGATAGAGGGCGATCGAGGTCGGGATGTTGCTGGTCATGTTCATGCGCATCGAGTTCGCGCGGTTCGCCGTGAGCACCAGGTACACGCCGAGTGCCGCGCCCTCTCGCAGGACCTGGATGAGCTGGGCGTCGATCGCCTCCTTCCGCTTGTCCTGGGCGAGGCCGTCGTAGCCGTCGAGGACGTTCAGCAGGGTCGGGAGCGACTGGCCGGTCTTGACCGTGTACTGAGCGAGGGTTGCCACGCCGACGCTGCGGAGGAGGCTCTTCCGGTCGGCCAGCACGCCGGCGATCCGCTCCATGGCCTTCTGGAACTTCTCCTCTTCCTCCAACGTCACGATGTCTGCGACATGCGGAAGGGGCGCCAACGGGAGCAGTCCGTTGTTTCCGAGGTCCAACAGCATGAACTGAATCTGCTCGGGAGTGTTCTGCCGGGCCAGATTCATCACGAGCGTCTGGAGCAGCGTCGAGGCGCCGTAGCCCGGGCTGGCGAAGACGGCCGTGTGCCCGGCCTCAGCGAGGCTGAAGCGGTACACCTCCTGCGCCTGCTTGCTGGGGATGTCGAGCAGACCGAGCGGGACGCCCGGCTCCGAGTCAACGGGAGGCGACGGGATCCGGCTCCCCAAGGGCGGCAGCCACGGCTTCTCCGGGAGGACCGCCCCTGACTCCGCGGCGAGCGCCGCCAGATGCTCGACGACCGCGTCGAGCTCGCTCACCTTCTCCTTCCGGGCCTCCTGTGCCGCCTCGTCGCCGGACAGATCGCGGGTCCACAGCTCGTACTGACCGAAGTCGTTGATCAGGTAGATACGCTCATCGACCGTCTTCTTCTCGGTCTTGCCCGGGTCGTAGTCGGCTCCCGACCAGGCCGACTGGAACAGCTCGTAGATCTCGTTGTTGCCGACCTGGAGATAGGCGCGTCCCGGCTCGACGATGCCGGCCGCGTCGGGGGTCTTGATAATCTCCTGCGAGTCGGAGACGTCGGCCACCTTGAGCGCGAGCTTGAAGCGGCTGTTCGACCAGATCTGGTCGTTCACGACTCCGCTGGGCTTCTGAGTCGCGAGGATCAGGTGGACGCCGAGGGATCGGCCGATACGGGCCGTCGACACCAGCTCTTCCATGAACTCCGGCTGGTTGGCCTTGAGCTCGGCGAACTCATCGGAGATCAGGAAGAGATGCGGCATCGGCAGAGCCGGATACTTCGCCCCGATCTCGCGGTCGTCGGAGTTCTTTCCGAGCTTGTACAGCCGGGTGTACCCATTGATGTGGTTGACGTCGAACTGCGCGAAGAGCCGCTGGCGCTTCTGGAGCTCGGCGCGGATGGAGGCGAGCGCGCGAGCGGAGGCCGCGCCATCGAGGTTGGTGATCGACCCGAGAAGGTGGGGCAGCCGCGCGAAGAGGTTGGCCATCCCGCCGCCCTTGAAGTCAATGGGGAGGAAGCCGACGTCCTCCGGCGCGAAGTTCACGGCGAGAGACAGGATGTACGACTGGACGATCTCGGACTTGCCGGAGCCGGTCGTACCCGCCACGAGTCCATGCGGTCCGTGCGCGCGCTCGTGGAGATTCAGCTCGACGAGGTCGTCCTTCCCGCGCAGACCGAGCGGGACGGCGAGCGTCTTGGAGGTGTCCGCACCTGCCCACCGCTGGGCGACGCCCAGGTCGTCTACGTGCTTGACGTCGTACATCTCCAAGAAGGTGACGGCCTTCGGGATGGCGTTCTTCTCGACCTCCACGTGAGTGAGGTTCGCGAGCCTGCGCAGCGCCAGGTCGCGGTCGGGCGGAGTCGGATACGGCACGAAATCGCGGGCGACGTAGACGCGGTCGTCGTTCACGAGCACGCCGGCGCTCCGGTTGCGGTACTCGACGAGCGCGGACACCGTCTCGGGAAGCTGCTTGCGGTCCTCCCGGCACCAGATGACCGTGACGCCCAGCTCCGTCATGTCCTCGGCGAGGAACTCGTTGATGCCATGCCCGGCGAGGTAGGAGTCGTCGAGGATCGACAGCACGTAATGCGGGGAGAAGACCGGCTTCTCCCGGCCCGCCTGTGTCAGCGCCTGCCGTCGCTTGCTGAGGATCTGCGTGAAGCTGTTCAGGATCATGTCCCGTGTCTTCGCGTTGTGGACGAGCCCGCGGACATTGAGGCCCTGCATCGTGAAGTGCGGAAGAAAGCGCCACGGGTGCCAGTTCTCGCGATACGACTTGCCCGGAACCAGGGCGATGAAGTTGACGTCGCGATAGGACTGGAAGACGGCGAGCTGGAGCAGAAGGTTCGCCGCGGCGGTACGCACGGCGTCATCCGTGCCGACCAGCCCGAGCGTCTGCGTTCGGAGGCTCAGCGTGATCGGGACGTTCTGCTGCGTCGAGAACCGGTCGACCAGCTCGGCCACCCGTCGAGTGTCCGCGTCGTCATCTCTCTCGTTGGCGTCCGAGGTGACCGTCAAGGACGACGGAGCGTCTCCTGTCCCCAGCGAGACGTCCAGGAAGTCCTTGTTGTTGGGAAGCCGTTCATAGATCCGCGGGCCGTAGGCGGTCACCATGCGCACCAGCGCCTCGGGACCGGGCGCGTTGTAGTCACGGACGCTCTTCTCCTGCTCGCAGAGACGCGTCAGCGACGCCGTGACGTTGACGAGGTAACGCTCGTAGTCGTCCCGTCGAGCGTCGTCCTCCTTCCGGCGCTCACGCCGATCTGCCACGAACTGGGAGACGGTGAACGCGGCGGTCAGCAGGCTCAGAATGGCCATGCCGAGCATCATCAGCGGATTGCGCCCGGACAGCACGGTGGTGGCCACGCCGACGGCGACCATTCCCAGCGGCGGGAGAAGGGCCTTCAGGATGCTGTTCTTGTCGGGCTTCTGAGCCGGCGCGATCTTGTGCACCTGCACTTTGTCGCTCGGGACCTCCAGGGTGATCCTGGGGCTCCGACGATAGTCGGGGAAGTCGGGCGGGAACTCGTCGTGCTGCTCCTGTTCGAGGAACGTGCTCCGGTCCAGCTCCGTGCCGTCGGCGAAGGTGGTCACCCTCCACTGCGCCGCACGCCTCTCGACGAGGTAGTCCGCAGTCAGGACGCGGTCGCCCACGGCGGCCGCGTGGATGATCTCACGCTCGTCCGCCCGCCGCTCGTTCACGTAGAGGAAGTCACTGCCCGTGCGAGCGATGACGGTATCGCCGTGGATGGCGACCATGGTGTCACCCGGGGTCCTGATGCTCGCGCTGTCGGAGCCGCCGATGAGGAAATGGTCGTCGGGATCGAACACCAGGTGTGTCGATTCCGCTCGACGAGCATCCACGACGAGGAGCACGTGGTCGTTGCACTCAGTGAGGCCCGCGGGCACGGCGGCGCCATTGATGAACAGGCGATCGTTGACGACCCCGAGGGTGAGATCGTCGAAGACGGCGGACGGTCGCTCCTCGGTGAGGGGGATCGTCACGAGTTCCGCGTCGAGCACATACACGGAGAACAACACGGATCCGGCGATCAACCGGTCGTCGCGGAGCCCACCGCCGGAGGGTCCAGTCGCCGAGAGCGCGAAGAAGTCGGTGCCGGGACCCGCGCTCATCGGGTCGCTCCGAGCCGTGCGGTCAGCTCTTCGATCTTCTTGGCGTACTCGTCGAGCAGCTTCTGCTTGCGCGCACCCTCCATCGACGTGTCGAGCTTGGTCGCCTCGTAGAGGTCGGTGTACGCGAGCAGGGTCAGCTGGTCGTCACCGAGGTTCTGGGCGAGGTTGAGCGCCGTATCCAAGTCTCCTCGTGCGAGGTGGATCCAGTAGTCGAGCGTGTTGTCGTCCGTCTTCGTGGAGATGTTGTTGAGCACGGTCTGCTTCTGAACGGCCGTCAGTTTCGTCAGCTTGATCGAGCTCACGGCCAGGACGTAGCGCGCCGACTTCGGCAGATCGCTCGGGCCGTACTCCTGAAGGTCCTTCAGCGTCTGCGCATAGTCGCTGGTCAGGAAGTCGGACTGGGCCGTGATGATCGCTTCCTGCCGCGGCTGAGCCACCACGACGGATTGGTACGCCCACCATCCCGACACCGAGGCGGCCACGACGGCGACTGCTGCGAGCACCGTCGTGAGCCGGTAGCGGAGCTTCCGAACCGACACGGTCTCGCGCGCCGCTCTCGAGGCCTCCTCCGCCACTTCCCGGTCGACGAACGCAGCGATGTCGTCCACGGTCGGGAAGGAGGCGATCCGCTTGCTGAAGTCGTCCTTCAGAGTCGCCGTGCCATCGATGAGCTTCTCGAACGGCAGACGCGGATGCAGGATGCTCAGCACGAGCGCCTTGTATCCCTTCAGGAACAGCGCGTCGTCGAAGGCCATCGGCGCGAGGATCCCGACGAGGCCGCTGTGCGTCACGGAGACGCCTGCCCCCGTGATCACGATGTTCTCGGGGTGGAGGAAGGGAATTCGGAACTTGCCGGCCAGTGGCCGCAAAGCGGCCACCTTCTGAGCGGTCTGCAGCTTCTCGAGCCGGGTGCGAGCCGCCGAAGCCGCTTGGCGGAGGGTGCGCGCGGCCGCCGGAACGCGATAGGTCAAGACGGCTTGGAACTGCTCGGGAACCTCCTCCGCGAGCGTGACATGGTGACGAATGATGTCGATGGAATCCATGCGTATCTGCGCACCGGCCAGCAGTACCCGGACCGTCTCTCCGGTGCGTTCGAACTCCAACGTCTCGCGCCCATCGAAAACCCTCATACCTACCCACTTCGTCGCGGTGCCCGTGCACCTGATCTGCCGTACGCTCAGAAGTAACAGTACAGACATATAACAGGTCATAACCTGATAAGGTCACATCCTGCTCGTCTTCGAGACCGAATTCATGGGGGATCGACATGCTCAAGAAGGTTCTGATCAGCATCGGCACCGTGGCCTCGGCGCTCCTCCTCGCCGCGTCGACGAACGTGCTCAGCGCAGCCACGGCGGCCGCCCCTGCGGACCGGCAGACGATCGCACTGGTGAACGAGGACGAACCCGCGACCTTCAACGGCACCACTTACCTGTTCGGCAAAGAGTTCGTCAGCCTCGTCTCGAACGCCGATCAGAACAACTGGCAGGTCGTCTCACGAAGCGTCGCGGAGAGAGCATTCACCGATGAGACGGTGAGCGCTGTCGTCGTGCTTCCGAGGACCTTCTCGCATGACCTGCTGACCCTGCAGGACCTGAATCCGGTCAAGGCGACCATCGACTACCGCGTCGTCGGCGACGACGAGCTCTCCCGGGAGCGGCTCGAAAGCCGGATGTTCACCATCATCCGCGACTTCAACTCCCGGATCGTGCAGATGTACTTCGCGAGCGTCGCCTCGAACATCTCCGGGGCCCAGGTCAACATGGAGTCCGTCGTCTCCAGCCAGACTGCGCTCCTGGACAGTGTCTCCAACACGCTGCGCCCCGACCTCGAGAAGACGGCGAAGAGCTACGACGGCAGCATCGACATGGCGACGGTGCTGCGCGGACTCAACAGCGCGTGGGTGTCGGCGCAGAACGGATTCACCACGAACACGACGGACACGCTGACGTCCGTCAGCGACTCCCTGGGTCGGCAGCAGCCGTCGCTCTCCGAGTACTTCCGCCAGCAGGAACAGATCGCGAAGACGAACGTGGCGAACGGCAACACCGCCCTCAGCGATCAGAGCGCATCCGACAAGAGCTACTACGACCAGGCGTTCGCGGACCACATCGACGGGTTGTTCTCCGGCGCGGACGGCTGGAGCGGATTGGACGGCTTCTCATCGACGGACGCTTCGGGCACGCACGCCGGGCTGCTCGCGTCGCTCAAGGAGACGGTGCAGAAGTATGACGGGATGGCCAACTCTGTCAACGGGCGCGTGGAAGTAGTCAAAGAGTCGCTCAAACATCAGGAGGACGCACTCGCCAGGTCCCGCGACGACCTCATGAGCTTGGAGACCCGCCTCCTTTCCGAGTACTTCGGCATCACGATGCCGATCACAGACAGCAACTACACCGTCAACAAGGCCGAATTGACGCACGAGCTCGCAAGGAAGGCACTCGCTCAGAAGCTGTCGAACACGTTCAGCGGAAGCGGCGCCGCTGCAGCGACCGTGGAACGCTACAAGCAGAAGATCGACCAGCTCGTCGCCCTCATTCCGACCGATCCCGCCCAGTACACCGAGCTGTTCAGCGCGCTCAAGGCCGCACACAACGAGTTCGAGCCCCAGCCGTACATCAGCCAGCTCGGCCTCATCCAGCACTATGCGAGGGAGAACCCGACCGGTGCTGCCGCGCCACAGCTGAATGTGGTCTCCACGCCAGCAGAGCCCGCGGAGCAGTCGGTCACCAAGACGCTGCCCGTCACGGTTCCCGCCGGATCGCGTTACGCGGTGAGGGTCGACCTCCCCGAGACGCTTGAGGCCTCCCGCATGACGGTCGGCCTCGGAACTGTCGCCCCCGCCTGCGCGGACGCGACGCCGAACTGCGTGACGGTCGATCAGGCAACCGGCAGGGCGACCCTCGACAACAGCGAGGGAACTGCCGCGCTCACCGCGAGCCTGACCTACACGATCGACCTGGAGGATGTCGCCGGCAGCGCCACCCTGTCGTACACGGCGCAGGACACCACGGCAGCAGAGCCCGCGCCGCCCACGAGCCTCGGGACGGATGTCTACGTCCTCGTCCCCGCCGATGCCGCCGAGAACGGGATCGCGGGCGACGATTTCGTCGCCATCACCGAGTACCTGGGCAACATCCGGACCGCGGCGAACCTCCTCCAGTTCCTCTACGGTGCGCCTGACGACACCCTCGAGAGCTTCACGAGCGCGGTGGGAGCCACCGGGATCGTCGCCGCTCACAGCGAGGAATCCGTCTCCAAGCGGTACGGCACCATCGACGCCGTCGACATCGAGAAGTACCTCAGCGACGTGGACGTGGACAACTTCCAGGCACTCGGCCAGGACAACATCGCTGCGATCATCAAGCAGATCGGCGCCGTCAAAGGGCAACTGGCCTCCACCTCCGACAACGTCGCGACTCTGAACGGGCTCAGCGTGCCCGAGGGCTACTTCTCGGGATCTGTGCAGGCCCTCGAGCAGTGGTTCGCCGCAGCGATCACCAGCGTCAACGCTGCTCCGGCTCTCTGGGAAGCGAAGTCCAACACGGTGATCCAGCTGAAGACGACCGCCTGGAACGACCAGGATCCGGGCCTCTCCGAGCTGTATCTCGACCAGAAGACGGGGCCAGCGCTCTACGAGACCCTCTCGCAACTGGTGACCACGACGAGTGCGAATGCCAAGAACGTCGCGGCCAGCGCGCGGATCATCACAGACAACTCGGCCGACTTCGACGAGCTCGTCTCCAGCGTTCAGAAAACGCAGACCGAGACTCAGGCGGTCCTCGATGCGATGAGCGGAACCATCTCGACCGGCAGCTCCGCCCTGGCGACGAGCAGCGACTACAGCGAGCGGTTCTCGACCGTGCTCGCCAACACGCGCGCAAACGGCTCCGATCCTGCGAAGATCTACGACTCGTTCGCGAATCCCATCACGACCACGAACAGCACCCCCAAGGCGGCGACATCCGCACCGGCATTCGATTACACGTGGATCCCCGTCTTCCTCGCGGGCTCCTTGATCGGGGGCCTGCTGACGGTGCTGAATTCGTGGCGCCGCAAGCGAGCGCGCGGCTGATCGTCGGCTCGCACTCCCACCGATTGTCGGTTCTCGTGCCCGAAGGCAGGATGGGAGCAACGAGTCGAGGGGAGTCCGTTGTTCTCCATTGAGCCGATTCCTGGCAATCCGTGGCCGCACGACATGATGATCAGGGTCGATGACGATCTGCAGTCACTGCTGGAACTGCTGTGGGTACGCGAGGCGTGGCAGCTTCAGCCGGTCGGTGACGATCTCCCGCCCGCGCTCGTCGACACACCCACCGCCGTGGCTCCCGCCGTGAGGAGGTCTGCACCGACCTCGGAATGGGAGGCTGCCTGGACGCACGTCTGGGAGGAGGCGCTGCAGCACGCGGGGACCACTCCCAGCCCCGACATCTTCGAGCGTCTGCAAGCGACTCCGAACGGCTCGCCCGATCGTGCGCGCCTGTTGCGGGAACTCGTCGGCCCCTCGTGGCGCGAGGAGATCGGCGACGACGCGTTCACCGAGGGAGCGGAGCAGTGGATGCAGGCTCAGTTCGAACGGCGAGCACGTCGGTCGCCGGCAGGGCTGGAGGCGCAGCCGGAACGCCTCTCGCTCGAGGCGCTGATCGAAGCCTGGAAGTGCGGTTTGACCACGGTGGTGCAGATTCCCTGTCGGGGCGCCTTCACCCGGCGCATCGGCCCGCACGCGATCCTCGTCACCGCCGGAACTCGTGCCGATCCCGAGCGCTACGCAGAGGCGCTGCGGATGTTCTGCTGAGGGTGAGCCCGGACGATGTCCGCTTTCTCCGCTACCGGGATTCGCGCTACGAGCTCGGGGAGGTCGCCGGCGAACGCGTGACCACCGCCAGAACGTCCCCGTCGCCGATCGGGAAGTCGCCGACGACGTCGTAGGGGCCGAGGCGCAGCGGTTTGTCCTTCACCGCGAGATGCCAATCGCTCGGCATGACGATGCCGTGCTCGTCGAGCACGGTGCTGATCAGCTGCGTCAGCCGCGTCAACGTGACGGCGGCAGGCACCCGGAGGTCGAGCTGTTGAGAATTGAAGTCGATGCTGACGTCAATGTGCCGATCGGCCATGAGTCCTCCGTCGTCTCGACGCGGTCTTCCAGCCGATGAACGCCACCAGCAGGGTCAGGGGAAGGGCCGCGACGATCATCAGCGTGTACCAGAGGTCCGCGCTCTGAGAGGAACCGTCGATCGTCGTCGCGGGGAGGTCGTGTGGGGCGTAGCTCTCGAACAGCTGCGCTCGAGCGCCCGAGTAGTCCCGCAGGAAGAGCGGGTTCGCGTGCTGGGCGAAGTCCGTCGACTCGATCACGTGGGGGATGGACGCCTCTGTGAGTTCTCGGGAGGCGGCGCGCTCGTTCATCGGCGCCAGGAAGAGCTCAGCGCGCACCGGGAAGTCGATCGATCCCCCGGCACTCACGCCGTCGTTGGTGATGACCTCGGGAAGCAACTGCAGGCTGCCGTCGCCACCCGGGCCGACGCCGGGGTCGGATCCCGTGTCGGCCCAGGCCGCCGCGCCCGCGGGGAAAACCAGGCTGAGACCCATCGTGAGGGCCAGCCCGGCCACCCCCGCGCGGCGGCGGGCGACGCCGGCGTCAGAAGCCGAAGCTCTGCGCATCCTGAGCATCGCGCTCGGCAACGGTGTCGGCGTAGGCGACCAGCTGCTCCTTGATGCTCTGGAGCAGCTGCTCGAACTGCTGCACGCTCTTGGAGAGCTGATCGTACTGGTTGAGGTACGCGTCGAACGCCGCACCCTTCCACTCTTCGGCGATGGTGCCGTTCATGCTGTTGACCTTCTGAACCGCGGCTTGGATCTCGTCCTTCGCGGTGATGTACACCTGCGCCTGAGCCTTGAGTTCATCCGGGGTGACACTGATAACGGCCACGAGGACCACCTTTCATTGAAATACACGTTCCAACGCAACATATCACACGCGGGATGAAGGTAGCCCGGATCGATGCCCGCGCCTGTCCGCAATGGCCGTCCGGGTCGTTAACGGACTCCGCCCACCGCCGGCTCCACGAATTCGTGGAGTCGACGGTGGGCGGAGAGCAGCCCGCGCGGGTTACTGCGCGAGGGTGAGGAGCACGTCGTCGCCGGGGGCGGCCGGGACGAAGTCGGCCTCGATCTCGGCGCGGCCGAGAAGGTCGTTCATGCGGCGCTGGCGGTGCTTCGGGATGAGGGTGACGACCGTGCCCTGCTTACCGGCGCGGCCGGTGCGGCCCGAACGGTGCAGGTACGTCTTGTACTCGTCCGGAGCGTCGGCCTGGATGACCAGGTCGATGTCGTCGACGTGGATGCCGCGGGCGGCCACATCCGTCGCCACCAGCACGTTCACGCGGCCGCTGGTGAGCTGCGCGAGGTTGCGGGTGCGGCGGGACTGGTTCAGGTCGCCGTGGAGGCTGACGGCGGGGATGCCGGCGTCCTCCAGCTGCTCGGCCAGCATCTCGGCGAACGCACGGGTCCGGGCGAAGACGAGGGTCTTGCCGTCGCGGTCCGCGAGCTGCTCGATGATGGCGCCCTTGTCGCGGTGCTCGATCACGAGCACGCGGTGGTCGATGGTCGAGGACGCCTGGTCCTCGCCCGCCACCTCGTGCACGGCCGGGTTCACGAGGAACTCGTCCACGAGCTGCGCCACACCCGAGTCGAGCGTTGCGGAGAAGAGCAGCTTCTGGCCGCCCTCGGCCGTGTGACGCAGGATGCGCTGGACCGGCTCGAGGAAGCCGAGGTCGCACATGTGGTCGGCCTCGTCGAGGACGGTGATCTGCACCTCGCTGAGGTCCAGACGGCCCTGCTCGACCAGGTCCTCGATGCGGCCCGGTGTGCCGATGACGATGTCGACACCGCGCTGGAGCGCGCCCACCTGACGACCCTGCGGCACGCCGCCGTAGATCTGGGTGGTGAAGAGGCCGACGCTGCGCGCGATGGGCTGCACGGTGCGGTCGATCTGCAGCGCCAGCTCACGCGTGGGAGCCAGGATGAGGGCGCGCGGGGCGCGGCCGAGCTGACGCTTGCCGCCGGCCTTGCCGGAGTCGGCCCACAGCTGCATGAGGCGCTCGGCGAGCGGTGCGCCGAAGGCGATGGTCTTGCCGGAGCCGGTGCGGCCTCGGCCCAGCACGTCCTTGCCGGCGAGGACATCGGGCAGCGTCGCAGCCTGGATCGGGAACGGCTTGTCGGCTCCCAGCTCGGCGAGGGCACGGACGATGTTGCCGCCGAGGCCCAGGTCGGCGAAGGTCACGCCGTCGACGTCCTCGGCCTGAATGGCCTCCGCCTCGAGACGCTCGAGCACGACGTCATCGGTCGGTGTGAAGGCCGGCTTCTCGTCGCGCGACGGGTAGAAGTCCGAGTCGCGGCGCGGACGCTCGGTGCGGTCGTCGAACTGACGGCGCGGACGCTCAGTGCGGTCGCCGAAGTCTCGACGCGGACGGTCGTCGTACTCGCGACGCGGACGCTCGGTGCGGTCGTCGAACTGACGACGCGGACGCTCGGCGCGGTCGCCGAAGTCGCGACGCGGACGGTCGTCGTACTCACGACGCGGACGCTCGGTCCGGTCACCGAAGTCGCGACGCGGACGCTCAGCGCGGTCGTCGTACTCACGACGCGGACGCTCAGTCCGGTCACCGAAGTCACGACGCGGACGCTCTGCGCGGTCACCGAAGTCGCGACGCGGACGCTCAGTCCGGTCACCGAAGTCACGACGCGGACGCTCGGTCCGGTCACCGAAGTCACGACGCGGACGGTCCGCGCGGTCGTCGAAGCTGCGGCGGGGACGGTCGTCGCCGTCGCGGCGGGGGCGGTCCTGACGCGGCGCGCGCTCCTCCCACACCCGCTCGGTGCGGCGGGCGTCCTTGCCGCGAGGCTCCCAGTTGGGGCGCTCGGTGCGGCCGCGGCCGGCGCTGTCGTCGCGGGTTCCGTACGTCGAGCGGCCGCGCGCGGCACGCTCGTCGGCGCTCCAGCGGGCCTTCTTGCCGGACGCCGGCTCCTCCGCGCGGTAGCCGCGGTGCTTGGGGCTCGGGTTGCTGCTGCTCTTGGGCGCTCCGCCGCGGGACGGCTTCTGCGATCGTCGGTCGTTGTTGTATCCGGGCATGGATGTTCTTCCTGGGTTCATGTCGAGTGCTCGGCGGCACGCCGCAGCGCACCGAATGATTCCCGGGCGAACTGTGTCCGGGGCCGTTCACGATTGTGTGATCCATACCGCCGATCGGGTACGGAACCGGCCCACTTGACTGACAAACCCATCCGCGCAGATCGCGCAGTGTCAAGAGCCGACCTCCCCACGATAGTGCATGGATCCTGGGAACGGACTGCTGATCCCTCTCCGTCTGCGCCGAGGTGCGGGGTATACAGGGAGGTATGAGCGCTCCCTCCGCGAACACGCCCCCGGGGAACCGGCCTGCAGCGGGCAAGCTCGACGCCGTCGTGATCGGGTCGGGCCCGAACGGTCTCTCCGCCGCCGTCACGCTCGCGCGCGCCGGTCTGTCGGTGCGGGTGTACGAGCGCAACGCGACGGTGGGCGGCGGCCTGCGGACCGAGGAGCTCACCCTTCCCGGCTTCCGGCACGACGTCTGCTCGGCCGTCCATCCGCTGGCTTTCGCATCCGGCTTCTTCCGCAGATTCGGTCTGGAGAAGCGCGTGCCGTTCGTCGTGCCGACCGCGTCATACGGCAATCCGCTTCCTGGGGGCCGGGTCGCGATGGCGTACCTCGACCTCGAACGCACGGTGGATGCGCTGGGCGTCGACGGCCCCGCCTGGCGCGCCCTGCTCGGACCGCTGGTCGAACACGCGGACGCCGTGGCCCAGTTCACCGGTTCGCAGCTGCTGCAGGTGCCACGGCATCCCTTCGTCGCCGCCCGGTTCGGGCTGGCCGCCATCGCTCAGGGCGGCCCGTGGTGGGACCTGCCGTTCCGGACCGAGGCGCCGGGCGCTCTGCTCTCCGGCGTCTTCGCCCACACGACCGTCCCCCTGCCGAGCGTCGCAGGAGCGGCCGCCGGAATGACGCTGGCGACCTACGCGCACGCACGCGGCTGGCCTATCCCGGTCGGCGGCAGCCAGGCGATCGCGGATGCGATGGTCGCCGACATCGTCGCTCACGGTGGCGAGGTCGTCACCGACACCCCCGTCGAGTCTCTCGCCGAGCTGCCCGACTCACGGATCGTCGTCTTCGACACGCACGTGAAGCACGCCGCGCAGCTGGCCGCGGACCTCTTGCCCAGCGGCTACCTGCGGCGCATCTCCCGGTTCCGCGACGGCAACGGCCTGTTCAAGGCCGACTTCGCGCTCTCCGGCCCGGTGCCGTGGACGAATCCGGACCTGTACGAGACCGCAACCGTGCACCTGGGTGGATCGCGCGCCGAGGCGGCTCGCGCCGAGAACGCCGTCGCCGCCGGGCGGCACAGCGACGCACCGTACGTTTTGGTCTCCCAGCCCTCCCTGTTCGACGGGACGCGGGCGCCGGCGGGCAAGCACGTCCTGTGGACGTACACGCACGTCCCGCGCGGTTCGACCGAGGATCAGACGGAGGCGATCATCCGGCGCATCGAGGAGTTCGCTCCCGGCTTCCGCGACCTCATCATCGGGACGGCGACCAAGAACGCCGCGCAGATGGAGCAGCACGACCCGAACTACATCGGCGGCGACATCTCGGCGGGCGCGCCGGACTTCGGTCAGCTGGTGGCCCGCCCCGTCCTCTCCACCGACCCGTGGCGGATGCCGGGTCGCGGGCTGTACCTCGCGTCGTCGTCCGCGGCACCCGGTCCCGGCGTGCACGGGCTCGGCGGCTACTACGCGGCGCGCAGCGCCCTGCGTCACGAGTTCGGCTTCACCCGGATGCCGGACCTGGCGCCGGGGCCCGACCAGACGATCGCCCGGCCCGTCGCCGCGCTGCCCGACCCCGTCCATCCCCACGAGCTTCCGGAGCAGTGAACATGTCTGTCAACGTCCGCCGTATGGCCTGCACGCCCGAGCAGGTCTTCGCCGTCCTCGCCGACCCCTGGGTCTATCCGACCTGGGTCGTCGGCGCCTCGCGACTTCGCGCCGCCGACAGCCGGTACCCGGCCGTCGGATCCCGTCTCCATCACTCCATCGGCGTCTGGCCGCTCGTCCTGAACGACGAGACGCGCATCGACGAGTGGGACCCGCCGCGCCGGATGGTGCTCGAGGCGAAGACACGGCCGTTCGGCTCCGAGCGGGTGATCATCGACGTGAAGCCCCGCGCAGGCGGCTGCGTCGTGCGGATGGAGGAGTTCCCGTACTCCGGTCCGGTGACCCGCATCCCGGACGTGCTGGCGGACAGCATGCTGCACGTGCGCAATGCGGAGACGCTGCGTCGCCTGGAGTGGGTTGCGCGAGGGCGCGCCGCCCAGTGACGACGCGCCCTCCGCTCGTGCGCTGAGACCGGCTCGATCAGCCGGCCGACACCGCCTTCGTCTCGCTGGAGCCCGACGACTCCACCGCGATCTTCCGCGGCTTCGCCCGCTCGGCCACCGGGATGATGACGCTGAGCACACCGTTGTCGTACGACGCGGTGATGCCGTCGGGATCGACGTCGTCGCCGATCGTGAACTGACGCATGTACGCGCCGTACGGGCGCTCCTGGGCGAGCCAGCGGGCGCCGTCGCGGTCGGCCGCACTGCGGACCGCCCGGATGGTGAGCAGGTGCCCGTCGACGTCGACGTCGACCGACGCGGGATCGGCGCCGGGGAGGTCGGCGTTCAGGATGTAGCGCTCACCCTCTCGGAACAGGTCCACCGGCATGATGCGCGGCTGGCGGCTGGTGTCGAAGATGCTCTGCGCGATCCGGTCCAGCTGGGAGAAAGGATCGAACGACATGGCCATTGGATGTACCCCTTTCTTCTGGATCACCTGATGAGAGGCCCTTTGCACTCTCTTTTCGACCACAGATTTTAGCACTCACGCCCGGAGAGTGCCAAGGGGTTCGCAACCACGTCAACCCGCTTCCCGAACCGTCGGCGACGGCCTACCGTCAGCGTCGTCCATCGAACGGAAGGGACCCATCGTGGCCGCAAGCCAGACCAAGACGAGCACCAAGAGCACCGCCAAGAAGACCGCGCCGAAGACCGCCTCCGTACGTCGTACGGCCGCCGTCGGCGTCGCCCCGACCCGCCGCGAGCACGCCGAGCACGGCTTCGTCGCCTCCGCCGAACTCGCGCAGAACCTCCAGCGCGTGCACGTCGACCTGATCGAGCTGCACCTGCAGGGCAAGCAGGCGCACTGGAACGTCGTCGGACGCAACTTCCGCGACCTCCACCTCCAGCTCGACGAGATCGTCGAAGCCGCGCGCGAGTTCAGCGACGACGTCGCAGAGCGCCTCCGCGCCCTCCACGCGACCCCCGACGGCCGCAGCGCGACCGTCGCCGAGCAGACCAGCCTGCCCGAGTTCCCCAACGGCGAGGTCGACACCACCGAGACGGTCGACCTGATCACCGAGCGCCTCGAGGCGGTCGTCCGCACCATGCGCGACGTGCACGACGACGTGGATGAGGAGGACCCGACCTCTGCGGACCTGCTGCACGCGATCATCGAGCGGCTCGAGCAGTACGCCTGGATGGTCAGCGCCGAGAACCGGACGCCCAGCCGGGCCTGACGCCGGGTTCACGCGGTGGGGCGGGCCGGCGGCGGGAAGCCGTCGGCCCGCTTCCGTTCGCGCATCCCCGAGCGGCTGGGGAAACACGGGCGACACACGCCGCAGCTAGCATCGACGCATGCCGATCGAGATCCGCCCCGAACCGGCCCGGCAGCCGGAGGTCGAGGAGCTGCTGCGCTTGAGCGACGAGTTCGCTTTCGCGCTGTACCCGGCCGAGAGCTGCTACCTGCTGGATGTGTCCGAACTCGAGCGCCCGGGCGTCACCGTGTTCGTCGCACGGGTCGACGGGCGTGCGCTGGGCATCGCCGCCCTGGTGGCCGACGGCACCGGGGACGCAGGCGGTTCCGAGGATGCCGCCCTCCCCCGCGCCGAGCTCAAGCGCATGTTCGTGCACGAGGACGCCCGCGGTCAGGGCCTCGCCCGCCGTCTGCTCGGCGCGATCGAGTCCGCCGCCGAGGAGGCAGGCATCGTCGAGCTGCGACTGGAGACCGGTCCGCTGCAGCACGCGGCGATCGCACTGTACGAGCGCTCGGGCTACGTGCGCATCCCGAACTTCGGGGCGTACGCCGACGATCCGTGGTCGGTCTGCTACGCCAAGTCGCTCGCCGTTCCCACACGCTAGCCGCCGCGCCGGCCGGCGTCAGCTCCCGCGGATGCGCCGGGACAGCTCGGCGGCGGCTTCGCGCACCCGGGCGGCGAGCGCATCCCACCCCTCCGGCGGGACGTTGTCGCGTGGAAAGGTGACCGCGATGCCCGCGGCGGGCCAGCCCGCATGGTCGCGCACGGAGACCGCGACGGAGGCGAAACCCGGGGTGACATCGCCGTCCTCGGTGGCGTAGCCGCGCTCGCGGGCCTCCGTCACGACACGGCGCAGCTCGGCGTAGGAGTGCGGGCCGGAGCCTGTGCGGTCCTCGAACGCGCCGGAATCCGGATAGAGCGCCCGGAGCTGCTCACGCGGCAGAGTCGCGAGAAGCGCGCGTCCGCTCGCCGTCAGGTGAGCCGGAAGACGCACCCCCACGTCCGTCACCAGCCGCGGCCGCCGGGGCGCACGCTCCTCCACGATGTAGACGACGTCGCGACCATGGAGCACGGCGACGTGCCCGGACTCGCCGATCGCATCCACCAGCGCCGCCACGATCGGCCGGCCGAGCCGGCTCAGCGGCTGCTGACGGGAGAACGCGCTCGACAGCTCGTAGGCGGCGACGCCCAACCCGTACCGGCGCGCCTCGGGGAAGTGCAGCACGAAACCGTGCTCGGTCAGCACGGCGAGCAGGTGGTAGACGGTCGAGCGGGGCAACCCGAGGGCGGAGGCGATGGCGGCTGCAGGGGCCGGGCCGCGCTGGGCTCCGAGGTAGGCGAGGACGCGGAGGGTGTTCTCCGCCGCGGGGACCTTGCTCACCGCATCCACCTCCCCTCGCGCCGGTAGCCGCGCCCGTGTCTGGGATCCCGGACACCGAGCAGCCTACAGCCGGCGCGCTCACGACTGCGCGGCGCGAGGATCGGACCATGCTCCAGACCCAGACCGCCGTCACCGTCGGTGCCGGACCGCTCACCATCGACGACGTGGTCGCCGTCGCGCGCCACGACGCCCGCGTCGAACTCGACTCGGACGCCCTCGCCGGTGTCGCCGCCTCCCGCGCGATCGTCGACGCCCTCGCCGACGACACCGAACCGCACTACGGCATCTCGACCGGCTTCGGCGCACTCGCCACGACGTTCATCCCCGCCGATCGCCGGGCGCAGCTGCAGGCGAGCCTCGTGCGCTCGCACGCGGCCGGATCGGGTCCCGAGGTCGAGCGCGAGGTCGTCCGTGCCCTCATGCTGCTGCGCCTGTCCACGCTGATGACCGCGCGCACGGGTGCGCGGCCCCAGACCGTCGAGACCTACGCCGCCCTCCTCAATGCGGGGATCACGCCGGTCGTCCACGAGTACGGCTCGCTCGGGTGCTCCGGCGACCTCGCGCCGCTCGCACACTGCGCCCTGGCGGCGATGGGCGAGGGCCGCGTGCGGGTCGACGGCGAACCGGTCGACGCGGCCGACGCCCTCGCCGCTGCGGGAATCGAGCCCGTGGTCCTCGCCGAGAAGGAGGGCCTCGCGCTCATCAACGGCACCGACGGGATGCTCGGGATGCTGGCGCTTGCCATTCACGACCTCCACGGCCTGCTGACCGACGCCGACATCGCCGCCGCGATGAGCGTCGAGGCGCTGCTCGGCACCGACGCGGTGTTCGCCGACGACCTGCAGCGGCTGCGGCCGCAGGCCGGCCAGGCGGTCTCGGCGACGAACCTGCGCGCGCTGCTCGCCGGCTCGCCGATCGTCGCGAGTCACAAGGGACCGGAGTGCACCCGGGTGCAGGACGCCTACTCGCTCCGGTGCGCTCCGCAGGTGCACGGCGCCGCGCGCGACACCGTCGCGCACGCGGAGCTGGTGGCGGAGCGCGAGCTGGCCTCGGCCGTGGACAACCCGGTGCTCACCCTCGACGGGCGGGTGGAGTCGAACGGCAACTTCCACGGAGCGCCGGTCGCGTACGTGCTCGACTTCCTCGCGATCGCCGTCGCCGACGTCGCCAGCATGTCGGAGCGCCGCACCGACCGCTTCCTCGACCCGGCGCGCAACCAGGGGCTGCCGCCATTCCTCGCCCATGAGGTCGGCGTCGACTCCGGTCTGATGATCGCCCAGTACACGGCCGCCGGGATCGTCTCCGAGCTGAAGCGGCTGGCTGCGCCGGCGTCGGTGGACAGCATCCCCTCGTCGGCCATGCAGGAGGACCACGTGTCGATGGGATGGGCGGCCGCACGCAAACTGCGCCGCGCCATCGACGGGCTCGCCCGCGTGATCGCGATCGAGGTCATGACCGCCGCCCGGGGAGCCGACCTGCGCGCCCCGCTGCAGCCGGGCCCCGCCACGGGAGCCGTCATCGCGACACTGCGGACGGTCGTCCCGGGCCCGGGCCCCGACCGCCACCTCTCCCCCGAGATCGAGGCCGCCTACGCCCTCGTGACCTCCGGCGCCCTCCGCGCCGCCGCCCACCTCCCCTGACCCCCACCCCCGAGCCCAAGCCAACAGCTCCTGAGTTTTTCGCACGAAACAGAACGATCTGGCCGAAAAACTCAGGAGCGGATGGCTAGGGACGGGTAACGAAAGGAACGAGAACCATGGATGGAGCCCGACCGGTGCGCGCGGCGCGAGGCACCGAGCTCAGCGCCAAGAGCTGGCAGACCGAGGCCCCGCTGCGGATGCTGATGAACAACCTCGACCCGGAGGTCGCCGAGCGCCCCGACGACCTGGTCGTCTACGGCGGCACCGGTCGCGCGGCCCGGAGCTGGGAGGCGTTCGACGCGATCGTCCGCACCCTCCGCGATCTTGAGGCCGACGAGACGCTGCTTGTGCAGTCCGGCAAGCCGGTCGGCGTCTTCCGCACGCACGAGTGGGCTCCCCGGGTGCTGATCGCCAACTCCAATCTCGTCGGCGACTGGGCGACATGGCCCGAGTTCCGCCGGCTGGAGGCGCTCGGCCTCACCATGTACGGCCAGATGACCGCCGGTTCGTGGATCTACATCGGCTCGCAGGGCATCCTCCAGGGCACGTACGAGACGTTCGGCGCGGTCGCGCGGAAGAGGTTCGACGGCACCCTCGCCGGCACCCTCACGCTGACCGGTGGATGCGGCGGCATGGGCGGTGCGCAGCCGCTCGCAGTCACCATGAACGGCGGCGCGGTGCTCATCGTGGATGTTGACCGCACCCGCCTGCAGCGCCGCGTCGACCACGGCTACCTCGACGTGCTGGCGGACGACCTCGACGACGCGGTCGCGCAGGCACTGGCGGCCAAGGAGGAGCGCCGCGCCCTTTCCGTCGGCGTGGTCGGGAACGCGGCGGAGGTCTTCCCCGAACTGCTCCGCCGCGGCGTCCCGATCGACATCGTCACCGACCAGACCAGCGCGCACGACCCGCTGAGCTACCTGCCGGTCGGCGACACCGTCGAGGAGTGGCACGATCGCGCGGCCGCAGACCCCGAGCGCTTCACGGACGACGCCCGACGGTCGATGGCCGCCCAGGTGGAGGCGATGGTCGGCTTCCAGGACGCCGGCTCCGAGGTCTTCGACTACGGCAACTCGATCCGCACGGAGGCCCAGCTGGGCGGCTACGAGCGCGCGTTCGACTTCCCCGGGTTCGTGCCCGCGTACATCCGTCCGCTCTTCGCCGAGGGCAAGGGACCGTTCCGGTGGGCCGCCCTCTCGGGGGATCCGGCCGACATCGCCGCGACGGACCGCGCCGTGCTCGACCTGTTCCCCCACGACGAGCACCTGCGCCGCTGGATCACCCAGGCGGGCGAGAAGGTGCACTTCGAGGGGCTGCCCGCCCGGATCTGCTGGCTGGGATACAAGGAGCGTCACCTGGCCGGCCTCCGGTTCAACGAGATGGTCGCCTCGGGCGAGCTGTCCGCACCGGTCGTGATCGGGCGCGACCACCTCGACTCCGGCTCGGTCGCCTCGCCGTACCGGGAGACGGAGTCGATGGCGGACGGCTCCGATGCGATCGCCGACTGGCCCCTCCTCAACGCGCTGCTCAACACGGCATCCGGCGCGACCTGGGTGTCGCTCCACCACGGTGGCGGCGTCGGGATCGGCCGCAGCATCCACGCCGGACAGGTCGTCGTCGCCGACGGCACGCCCCTCGCCGCGGAAAAGATCGAGCGCGTACTGACGAACGATCCGGGCACGGGCGTGATGCGGCATGTGGATGCGGGATACGAGCGCGCGGTCGAGGTCGCGGAGGAGCGCGGGCTGCGCATCCCGATGCGCGAAGGCCGATGACCGCCACCCTCGTCACCGGCATCGGCGAGCTGACGACGTTCGACCCGGCGCATCCCGGACCCCTCGGGCTGGTTCGTGATGCGGCTGTTCTCGCCGTCGACGGCTGGGTGACCTGGACCGGACCCTCGGCCGCTGCCCCCCGATCGGATGCGGACAGCGTCGTCGACGTCGCCGGCGCGGCCGTGATCCCGGGGTTCGTGGACTCGCACACCCACCTCGTCTTCGCCGGAGATCGCGCGCAGGAGTTCGAGGCGCGCATGGCCGGGCGGCCGTATACCGCTGGCGGCATACGGTCCACGGTCGCAGCGACGCGTGCCGCGACGGACGCCGAACTGCGCGCGCGGTTGGCTCGGCTCGTGGCCGAACTGCACGCGCAGGGCACGACGACGTTCGAGATCAAGAGCGGCTACGGACTGACCGTCGTCGACGAGGAGCGGCTGCTCAGACTGGCGCGCGAGGTGACCGACGAGACCACGTTCCTGGGTGCGCACGTCGTCCCGGCCGAGTACGCCGACGACCCGGACACCTACGTGGATCTCGTCACCGGCCCGATGCTCGACTCATGCGCACCACACGCGCGCTGGATCGACGTCTTCTGCGAGACGGGTGCGTTCAGCGTCGAGCAGTCGGAGCGGATCCTGCGGGCAGGGGCCGCACGCGGGCTGGGCGTGCGCATCCACGCCGCCCAGCTCGGCCCCGGAGACGGCGTCGCCCTCGCTGTGGAACTGGATGCGGCGAGCGTCGACCATTGCACCTACCTGACCGACGACGACGTCGAACGGCTGGCCGCCTCCCGGACCGTCGCGACGCTGCTCCCCGGCGTCGAGTTCTCGACGCGGCATCCCTATCCGTCCGGGCGTCGCCTCCTCGACGCCGGCGCGACCGTGGCGCTCGCCAGCGACTGCAACCCCGGGTCGTCGTTCACGTCGTCGATGCCGTTCTGCATCGCCCTCGCCGTGCGTGAGCTCGGGCTGACGCCGGCCGAGGCCCTGCAGACGGCCACGCTGGGCGGCGCCGCGGCGCTCCGTCGCGACGACGTCGGGCATCTGCGCCCCGGAGCGCGGGCCGACCTGGCGGTCCTCCGCGCCCCGAGCCACATCCACCTCGCCTACCGGCCCGGCGTCCCCCTCATCGAGCGCACCCTCCGCCTCTAGTCCCTTCCGCCCCGCCGTCGAGTCCGCAAACTTTGCACACGAATCGCCCCGCGAGCGTGCAAAGTTTGCGGACTCGACGGTGGGCTACGGGGACGGGACGGGATGGGTCAGCGGGAGGCGAGGCCGGCGGCGGCGTCGAGGACGAGGAGCGCCGCGAGGCGGATCGTGCGCTGGTCGGGGGCATCGGCGGTCGCATCCACCTCGGCGATGTCGAGGGAACGGACCAGCGGGGATGCGCCGGCGAGCCGCGCGAAGCGGCGCAGCTCCCAGGCAGTGAGGCCGCCCGGGACCGAGGCCGGGCACCCCGGAGCCACCGAGCGATCGCAGACGTCCACGTCCAGATCGACGTGGACCGGACCGCCGCCCGCCCCGGCGATCTCCAGCGCCTCCGCCATGACGTCGTCCAGCGGACGCGTGTGCAGCTCGTCGCGGAGGATCACCGTGATGCCATAGTCCGCCGCGCGGCGGGCGTAGGCGGCCGAGTTCGCGAAGTCGGCGATGCCGATCTGCACGATCCGCCGGCCGTCGAGCCCGGCCTCGATGAGCTCGCGCACCGGAGAGCCGTTGGACGATCCGTCGCGAAGATCGTGGTGAGCGTCGAGCGTGATCAGCCCCGCCGCGCCGAGGTCCCCGCCGAACGACCCGAGCGCCGCAGGGACCGTGAGCGAGTTGTCGCCGCCGACCGCAACCGTCAGTCGCGACCGGGATGACGCCTCAGCCATCGCCGAACGCGCACGCTCCCGCCCTTCCGGGCCGTCGGGTGACGGCACGTCCCCGGCGTCCGCGAAGCGCAGCGCCTCGACGTCCTCTCCCGGTGCGAACGCCGAGTAGCGACGCAGCGCATCCCGTACGGCCGCAGGGGTGGCACCCGCACCGGTCGGCGAGACCGAGGTCTCCTGCGTCGGGATGCCGATCAGCGTCAGGCCCGCGCCATCCGGTCCGAGTGATGGCCAGTCGCCTGCGCGCGGCCACAGCGGGTCGACCGAGAGTCCGTGTGCGCTCATACCCGCGACCCTAGCGATGGGCGGCGCAAACGCAGCGGCCGCGTCCGGCATGCCCGTCTGGGATACCGGACGCGGCCGTCGGATCAGACCTGCGTCCCTCCGGCCGGCCGGGTGAAGACGGGCGGCTGAGGAGCGGTCGGTGTACGCGTACCGTCCGAACCCTCTGGCCCGGTCGGTCCACCGGTCACCGGAGTCCCGCCATTGCCGGCGCCGCCATCCCCGGTCCCGTCGTCGCCCGAGCCACCTCCGGCCGCGGCCTTCGCCGCCTTCCGCGCCTCTTTCCGCTCCCGTCGCCCCTCGACCAGGTTGTACAGGGTCGGCAGCACGACGAGCGTCAGCACGGTCGAGGAGATGAGTCCGCCGATGACGACGATCGCGAGCGGCTGGGAGATGAAGCCGCCGTGCCCCGTCAGGCCGATCGCCATCGGGGTCAGCGCCGCGATCGTGGCCAGCGCCGTCATCAGGATCGGGCGGAGTCGTCGGGACGCACCGTGCGCAACGGCGTCCGCCACCGCGAGGCCGCGCCGTCGGTACTGGTTCACCAGGTCGATGAGCACGATCGCGTTGGTCACCACGATGCCGATGAGCATCAGCAGACCGATCAGCGACGCGACGCCGAGCGGGATGCCCGAGGCGAGCTGGAGCAGGATGGCGCCTGTCGCCGCGAACGGCACCGACACGAGCAGCAGCAGCGGCTGCCGCAGCGAGCGGAACGTGGCCACCATGACGATGTACACGATGAGGATGGCCGCGAGGAGCGCGAGGCCCAGCTGCTGGAACGCATCCGACTGGCTCGAGGAGACACCACCGATCTTGGCCGTCGCACCCGAGGGCAGGTCCGCCGCCTTGAGGGCCGCGTTGACGTCGGCGTTCGCGGTCGTGAGGTTGTCCGTCGCCGGGGTGGCGGTCACGGACGCGGTCCGGAGCCCGCGCTGGGTGGTCACCGTCGCCGGGCCCTTGACCTCCTTCACGCTGGCGAGCGTGTCGAGCGGCACGATCCCCGTCGCCGTCGGGATGGACAGCTGCGCGAGCCCCGCGACGGTCGTCGGCGGGTTGTCGCTCTGCAGGTAGATCTTCAGCGTGGTGTCGTCGATGGCGACGGAACCCGCCTGCGTGGGCTGGACCGCCTGAGAGACGATCGTGCCGACGGCCACCTCGCTGAGTCCGGCCGCTGCGGCCTTGGATCTATCGACGTCCACCGAGACGTAGGGCAGCGACGCGCTCAGGTTGTCGGTCACCTGCTTCAGCGACGACTTCTTTCGCAGCTCGGCGACCACCGAGTCCGTCGCCTTCTGCAGGTCGGCGTTGCTGCTGGCGGAGATGTCGACCTGGATGTCGGTCGAGCCGCCGAAGCCACTGGACGCTGAGAGGGTGATCTCTCCCTGGTCCTTGATGTCGGCCAGTTCGTCCTCGATGGTGTTCTGCAGCTTCTCCTGGTCGGCGTTCGGGTCGGTCGTGATGGAGAAGGTCGTCCCACCGCCGCCCCCGCCGGTGAACGCGTCCCGCAGCGACGAGCCGCTGGAGCCGATGGAGACCTGGACGGTCTTGACGCCGTCAGTGTCGAGCAGCTTCTTCTCGACCACCTTCGCCGCGTCGTCCTTGGACTGGAGGCTCGCGCCGGGATCGAGGGTCTGCGTGACGGTGAGGGAGTTCTGCCCGCTCGACCCGAGGAAGTTCGTCTTCAGGAACGGCACCGTGAGGAGCGTGAGGACGAGCACCAGGACGGCCGCGGTGATGGTCAGCCCCGAGCGCTTGAGCGTCCAGCGGATGATCGGCAGGTAGCCGGCCTGGAGCCGCGAGGGATGCTCGAGCTCGTCGATGCCGGATGCCGCAGCCTCCTCCACCGACAGAGCAGCGGCCTCGACCTCGGGGCCGCCCTCGTGCTTGTGCGCCTTCGGCGCCCGGAGGAACCAGTAGGCGAGCACCGGCACGATCGTCAGGGCGACGAGCAGCGACGACAGCAGGGCGATCGTGACGGTCAGGGCGAAGGGCCGGAACAGCTCGCCGGTCACATCCCCCACGAATGCGAGCGGGAGGAACACCGCAACGGTCGTGATCGTGGATGCGGTGATCGCGCCCGCGACCTCACGGACCGCCCGCACGATGGTCACCGCTCGGTCTGCGCCGGGCACCAGCTGCCGTTTGATGTTCTCGATCACGACGATGGAGTCGTCCACCACACGCCCGATCGCGATCGTCAGAGCGCCCAGCGTGATGATGTTGAGCGTGTAGCCGGTCGCCCACATGACGATGAACGTGATCAGCACGCTGGTCGGGATGGAGATGGCCGTCACGAGCGTCGACCGCACCGACAGCAGGAACACCAGGATGACGATGACCGCCATGGCAAGACCGAGCAGCCCCTCCTCGGTGAGCGAGTTGATCGACTGCGTGATGAACGGCGCCTGGTCGAAGACGACGGTGATCTTCGTGCCGGAGCCGAGCTTCTTCTCCAGGCTCGGGATGAGGTCGTTGACCGCGTGCGAGACCTCGACGGTGTTGGCGGAGGGCAGCTTGGTGACCGCGATCGTCAGGGCGGGCTTGCCGTCGACGCGCGAGAGCGACGTGGTCGGGTCGTCCGTCTCGGCGACGGTCGCGACGTCGCCGATCGTGGGCGGGGTGCTCGGAGCGACAGCTGCGCCGGCCGCAGCCCCGCCGGCCGCTCCCGCCGCGCCTGCGGCACCTGCCCCGGCCGCTCCTCCGCTCGAGCCCCCGGCACCACCCGCGCCCGTGCTGCCCGCCGAACGGATCAGCGGCAGTCCGGCGATGTCCTCGACCGACGACAACTGCGTCCCCGACTGCACGGACAGCGTCTGCCCGTTCTCGGCGATGTCGCCGCCCGGGATGAGCACGCCGTTCTGCTGCAGCGCATCCTTGATCGCCGATGACGAGACGCCGGCGGCGGCGAGCTTCACCGGGTCCGGTGTGATCGCGATGCGGCGGCCGATCTCGCCGACGAGCTGCGCGTCGTTGACGCCCTTCACATCCTTGACGTCCGGGAGCACGAGCTTCGTGATGTCGTCGCCGAGAGCGCGCTGATCGTCGCCGCCGGTGACCGCGAGCTGGATGACAGGCAGGTCGTCGATGCTGCCCGAGAGCACCTGCGGCTCGACGCCCGACGGCAGGGTCGACTTGATGCGGTTGACCGCCTGGTCGATCTTCTGCTCGGCGGTGGCGAGGTCGGTCCCGTAGGTGAACTTCGCCGTGATGATGGACTGGTTGGTGCTGCTGACCGCGCTGGTGCTGTCGAGGTCGGGAACGCCCTGGATGGCGGCCTCGACCGGCGTGCTGACGTCGTTGTTCACGACCTCCGGCGATGCGCCCGGGTAGCTGGAGAGCACCACCAGCTGGGGGAACGAGATCGACGGCGCGAGCTCCTGCTTGAGGTTGGTCAGGGCGAGTCCGCCGAAGACCGCGGCGACGATCGTGACAAGCGCGATCAGGGCACGGTTCTTCATGCTCAGGACGGCGAGGAAGTGCACAGGTTTCCCCTCGGGGACGACGGTTTCAGGACCGCGCCGACACTGGCGCAGGGGAAGTATGACATCGCAGGGTGGGCGGTATCTTCATGCCTGGGTACGACATCCCGCTACTCCGCCGGGAGTCCCCGTCGGCCCGGCCCGCCGGGCCGCGCGGGTCAGACCACGCTGGGCAGAGCGCCGGAGTCGAAGTACGGCACCGGCTCGTTCGCGGCGACGGCCCACGCCCGGGTGAGGGCGGCGAACGCGCGGTCGTACTCGTCCGGGGTGTAGGTGATCGGGATGCGCAGGAAGCGCTCGAAGGCGCCGTCGATGCCGAACCGCGGTCCAGCGGCGATCAGCAGGCCGTGGCTGCGCGCGGCCAGTGCGAGTGCCGAACTGACCGGGGCGCCGATCCCCACCCAGGCCGTCAGCCCGCCGTGCTGAACCGGCATCGTCCAGTCGGAGAACGTCTCGGCGACCAGGCGCCGGACGTTATCGCGCCCCAGACGGAGCTGCTCGCGCCGCTCCTCCATGATCTCGGGAAGCTGCGGGATCATCCGCGCGACGACGAGCTGCTCGATCATCGGCGTGCCGAGGTCGGTGGCCGGCTTCGCGGCGATCAGGCGCTGGATGTGCGAGCGCTCGGCGCGGATCCAGCCGATGCGGAGGCCGCCCCAGAGCGTCTTGCTGGCCGAGCCGATCATGATCACCGGGGCGCCGGCGGACGCGGAGTCCGCGTAGGCCGGCAGGGGCAGGAACTCGCCGACCCGGTCGATGTCGAGTTCCGCCGTCGTCTCGTCGGCGACCACGATCGCGCCGTGACCGGCGGCGGCCGCGAGCACCCGCTCCCGCGTCTCAGGCGACATGGTGGCCCCGGTCGGATTGTGGAAGTCGGGGATGAGGTACGCGAGCGCGGGATTGGCGCGGCGGAACGTCTGCTCGATCGCCTCCACATCCCAGCCGTCGGACTCGTCGCCGATGCGGTGCGGCCCGGATTCCGGCGCGGTGACCGTGATGGGCACCAACCGTGCGCCGGCCAAGCGGATCGCCTCGATGGCGTGCGGGTAGGTCGGCACCTCGATGACGACGCGGTCGCCCCGGCCGAGGAACGTGCGGGCGATCAACGCGATCGCCTGCTGCGCGCCGACGGTCACCAGGATCTGGTCCGGTGTCGTCGGCAGGCCGCGGCTGGCGTAGCGGGCGGCGATCTCGGCGCGCAGGTGCGGCAGTCCGACGGGGTCGTAGCCCGGGTCGGGGAGGAAGCGCGGCAGCTCCTCCGCGGCGGCACGCGCGGCTGCGGGAAGGGACGACGCGGCGGGGAGCGACGCCTTGGTGAAGTCGAGCATCCCCTCGCCGGCCACTGCGGGCAGGGAGAGGGCCGGGCCGGGGAGACGCGCGACGCTGCCGGAGCCTCTGACGCTGTCGATGAAGCCGGCCTCGCGGAGCTGGCGGTAGGCGGCGGCGACCGTGGTCCGGCTCAGCTCCAGCTTGGCCGCCAGATCGCGCTCGGCGGGCAGGCGTGTGTCGATCGGGATGCGGCCGTCGAGCACGAGAAGCCGGATGCGGTCGGCGAGCGCCTGGTAGCTGGCGCCGGCGGTCCGCCAGGCTCCGAGCAGGTGCTCCAGCGAGCGGGCGGTGAGTTGCGCATCCGACATGCAGGCCACTTTAGTTGAATTGGCATCTTGTTGCGAGTCCAATCGTTGCGATTGGATTGTGCCCATGGCCGCCCGACTTCTTCTCACCCGCCGCCTCGTGCAGCTGCTGATCGGACTCTTCCTCTACGGGATCGCGATCGCGCTCATGGTGCGCGCCGGGATCGGCCTGTCGCCGTGGGATGTTCTGGCACAGGGTCTGTCGCTCAAGACCGGCATCCCCTTCGGGTTCGTCACCAACCTGGTCGGACTCGTCGTGCTGGCGTTCTGGATCCCGCTGCGGCAGCGTCCGGGCCTCGGAACCGTGCTCAACGTGCTGCTGGTCGGCCCGAGCGCGCAACTCGGCCTCGACCTGCTGCCGCAGCAGACGGAGCTGTGGGCGCAGGTGCTGTTCTTCGTGGCCGGCCTCGCGCTGCTCGCCGTCGCGACCGGCCTGTACATCGGTCCGCGCCTCGGCCCTGGCCCGCGCGACGGGCTGATGACCGGCCTGCACGCCCGCACCGGCCGGCCGATCTGGATGGTGCGGACCGCCATCGAGGTGACCGTACTCATCATCGGGTGGGTGCTCGGCGGGAACGTCGGGGTGGGGACGCTCGCGTTCGCGCTCCTGGTCGGCCCGCTGTGCAGCATCACCCTCCCCTTCTTCGCGATCCGCCTGCCGCAGGACGCTGCAACGACTGCGGCACGGCTGGAGAGCGAGCTCGAGGGAACAGCCGAGCAGTCGGCCGGCCTCGAGGAGGAGCAGGGTGCCGTCCGTTTCGACGTGCGCGACGGCATCCTGCTCGAATCCGACCGGGCGGCGCACGAACGCGCATCCCGGGCCGACTCCCCCTTCGTCCGGGGTCCGCAGCCCGACCGCGCCCCGCGCGCTCCACGCTCTGAGCGCGCAGACCGCCCGTCGCGCGTGATCGCCGCGCACTGGCTGGACGACCGCATCACGCGTCGCCCGCGCCACCCCTGACCCCTGATCCCGCACTCTCAAGCCAACAGCTCCTGAGTTTTTCGCCCGATTCGACAGGAATCGTGCGAAAAACTCAGGAGCTGTTTGTTTGGGGGCGGGGTTAGGCGAGGTGGGCGGCGTAGACGCGGAGGGCGTCGCGCACGAAGGAGGCGCCCTCGGCACCGCCGTAGTTCGCGGCGAACCGCTCGTCGGCGACGTACATCTCGCCGAGACCGGTCAGGTACGCGGCCGTCGGCGCGCCGGTGCCGTACCCCGGCGTTCCCGGGATGCCGGCCAGCCACTCGGCGTGACGCTTCGCGAGCGCCTGCGCCTCGTCCGACTCCGGTGCGACACCGGCGGCCGCCGCGGACTTCCAGTCGGCCGCGAGCCGCTCCTGCCGGGCCTGCCAGTCGGCACGCTCCTCCGCGGTCTTGCTGCGCCACCAGCGGTCCGACGCCGCGTAGGCGTCCTTCCCCCAGCGCTGCTCGACCTCGTCCTTGTACTGGGTGTGATCGAATCCGTCGAACATCTGCTCGGCCACGATCTCCTCTCCTTCCTCCACTGCGTGGATCGTCGACTCGACCGACGCGATCTGCCGCGCCAGCCGTTCCCGCTCCGCCTGCAACCACGCAAGGTGGTCACGCAGGGCGGGCACCGCATCCGTGCGGTCGTCGAGCACCCGGCCGACGGCGTCGAGGCCGAGACCGAGCTCCCGGAGAAGCAGGATGCGCTGCAGCCGCACGAGGGAATCGCGGTCGTAGTACCGGTAGCCGTTGCCGCCGACGCGGCTCGGCTTCAGCAGCCCGATGGCGTCGTAGTGGCGCAGCGTCCGGCTGGTGGTGCCGGCGATCCGCGCGATGTCCTGGATGGACCAGTCCATGTCTTCCTCCTTCCATGCGGTGCGTCATCCACGCTAGGAGTTGACGTTACGTCAAGGTCAAGCGGCCGGGCTACAGTGTTCGCGTGCGCAGCATCCGTTCGACCACCCGCGTCGCCCCCGGCATCCTGTTCGTCGAGGGTCCGCTCTCGAATTGGACCGTGTTCCACGGCGATGGAGCGGTCGAGCTCGTCGACTGCGGCTACCCGGCCGATCGCCCGCTGGTCGAGGAGTCGATCCGTCTCGCGGGTGCCGACCCGGCCGACCTGAAGCGCATCCTGATCACGCACGGCCACTCGGATCACCTCGGCGCGAGCGCGCAGTTCGCCGCCGAGCTCGGCGTGGTCGTCGCGGCGGCACCGGCCGAGCTCCCGAACGTCCGGCGCGACATCACCGAGCAGGTTTCGGTCGCCGACCTGCTGCCGTCCGCGCTGAAGCGCGGCACCGTCCGCTGGGCGATCGCCGCCGTGCGGGCGGGAGGTCTGGGCGATGTCGGGGTCCGGGATGCGGTCGCGCTGGAGGGGGACGAGGTCACCCTGAGCACGGGGCACACCCTCCAGCTCGTCCCCGCCCCCGGCCACACGACCGGCAGCGTCTGCTTCTTCGAGCCGACGTCGCGCGCGCTACTGACCGGCGACGCCATCGTGACGGGTCATCCGCTGCTGCGCGAGAGCGGTGAGCTGCAGCAGCTGCCCGCGTTCTTCCAGCACGACCCCGATGAGGCCGCGCTCAGCGCGCGCAGGCTGGTGCTCTGCGACGCCGAGGTGGTGCTGCCGGGGCACGGACCGCTGGTCGCGTTCCCGGCGAGCGCGCGCCCCTGAGGCGCGGCCGGATCAGCGCTTCGCGCGCGCCGGCACCTTCTTCTGAGGCGTGCCGGTCCCCGCAGCTCCGGCAGCCGCCGAAGCCGGCTGCCCACCTTCGGGCTGCGGCTCCGGAATCGTCCCGGCGACCGCCTCCGCACTGTCCTGCGGTTCCCCGATCGTGATCGGCACCGGGTGGATGTGGATGCGCGTGTGCGCCTTCGACGCCGGCACGAGCGGTCGGCGTGCGACCGGGCGCACGGGCTCGCCGCGACGGTCCTGGCCGGGGAGCGGGCGCGAGCGCCGGCCGTAGATGAGCGACGAGGAGTCGAGCAGCCACGGGACGAGCGCGACGGTGACGCCGTGGCAGAGCATGAGCTGCTTGCTGATGCGGCGTGCGCGGTGGTTGTGCAACAGCGCCTCCCACCAGTGGCCGACGATGTACTGCGGCAGGTAGACCGTCACGACCTCGGAGCCGTGCTCCTCGCGCCGGTGCTTCATGTACTTGATGAGCGGAACGCCGAACTCGCGATACGGAGACTCGATGATCGTGAGCGGAACGTGGATGTTCTGCTCGACCCACTGCCGCTGCAGCTTCTGCGTCGACTCCTCATCGATCGAGACGTGCACGGCCTCGATCGAGTCGTGCCGCGCGGCGATCGCGTAGTCGAGCGCCTTCAGCGCCGGCTTCTGCATCTTGCCGATGAGGACGATGGCATGGTCGCCGACGCTGCCGAACGTCGTCACCGGGTCGACTTCGACCTCTTTCTCGACGTCGCGGTAGTAGCGGTTCACGCCGAGCATGAGGAACCAGAGGATCGGCATGAAGATGAAGACGAGGTACGCGCCGTGTGTGAACTTCGTGATCGTGACGACGATGAGCACGATCGCGGTCAGGCAGGCGCCGAACGCGTTGATGCAGAGCGAGCGGATGATGCCCGTGCGTTCTCGGCCGGTCTGGCCTCCCGAGCGCAGCAGCGTGATCCAGTGCTTCACCATCCCGGACTGGCCGAGGGTGAACGAGACGAAGACGCCGATGATGTACAGCTGGATGAGCTGGGTCAGGTTCGCCTGATAGACGACCAGCAGGACCGTGGCGGCAAGCGCCAGGATGATCATGCCGTTCGAGTAGACGAGGCGGTCGCCGCGCGTGTTGAGTGCTTTCGGAGCGTACGAGTCGCGGGCGAGCACGGAGCCGAGCAGCGGGAATCCGTTGAAGGCGGTGTTGGCCGCGAGCAGCAGCACCACCGCCGTCGCGGCCTGCACCAGGAAGAAGAAGAACGTGTTGTTGCCGAAGGTCGCCGCGGCGATCTGGGCGATGAGGCTGCGCTGCGGCTGGGTGGCGCACTGCGCCCATCCCTGCAGGTCGCACGGGTTCTCGGCGTAGTGGACGCCGCTGATCAGCGCGGTGGCGGTCAGGCCGGCGAACAGGGTGATCGCGATGCCGCCCATGAGGCCGAGGGTGATGCGGGCGTTGCGGATCTTCGGAGTGCGGAACGCGGGGACGCCGTTGGCGACGGCCTCCACACCGGTCAGAGCCGAACATCCACTCGAGAAGGCGCGCAGCAGGAGCAGGACGACGGCCGCTTGCGTGAGCGAGTCGGCGTGCACCTGGTAGCCGGCGGACTCAGCGACCGGTGCGTCTCCGAACACCGTGCGGACGAGGGCCGTCACGATCATCAGGGCGATGCTGCCGATGAAGATGTAGGTCGGCAGCGCGAACGCCTTCGACGACTCCCGCACGCCGCGCAGGTTGATGGCGGCGATGATGATGACGCAGAGGATGGCCAGTTCGACGCGCCACGGGGCCAGGAACGGCAACGCCGAGATGACGTTGTCGACGCCGGATGCGACGGACACGGCGACGGTGAGGACGTAGTCCACGAGCAGCGCCGAGGCGACGATCAGGCCGGCCTTCTCGCCGAGGTTCTTGTGAGCGACCTCGTAGTCGCCACCGCCCGAGGGGTAGGCCTTCACCAGCTGGCGGTAGCTGAGCACGACGGTGATGAGCAGCACGACGACGGCCGCGGCGACCCACGGCGCGAACGTCAGGAAGGCGAGACCGCCGAGCAGCAGGATCATCAGGAGTTCCTGCGGAGCGTACGCGACACTCGACAGCGCGTCGGAGGCGAAGATGGGTAGCGCGAGGTGCTTCGGGAGCAGCTGCCCTTCGAGCTTTTCGCTCGGAAGCGGGTCGCCGATCAACCAGCGCTTCGGGGATCTCCCCTCATTTGTCACGAGTGGCGAGCATACTCGCTGGCAATCCACTGTCAAGTCGGCGCGTCGGGGCTTCCGAACCCTGTCGTTCTGCAAAGACTGGGGCCTGCTCCTCCACGGGGCGTTCCCCCGCGGATTGCCGCGGCGGAACGACCCGAAGAGGTCTCACTGGGAGCCGGATGAGCATTTCCTGACTCTTTCCCAAAGCCGATGACCGGCGCTCAGCGGCGGCCGATCGCCTCGACGAGCACACGCCGGACGCGGTCCAGCTCGTCCTTGAGAAGCGGGACGATGTCTGCTGGGAGCGCGCCGCGAGCGGCCTGGTAGCGGAGGTCCGTGCGGAGCTGCTGACGGAAGTCGTTCAGAGCCGCCTCGGCCTCGCGCGCGGCCGCGTTGCCCGCCGCGCGCGCATCCCGCCCGGCGTCGCGCGCCTCCTGACGCGGATCCACCCGCGAGCCGTTCCGCTTGGCCTCGCGAGCCGCGGAGGCGAGCTCTGCGCGCAGTGTGCGCATTGCGTCGTTCACCCCGGCGCGCACCTCGTCCGCCAGGCGGCGCACGGAGTCGGTGACCTCCTCCTCGATCGCGTCGAGCTCCGGTCGGCGAGCCTCGAGCTCGGCCCGGCCGGCGTCGGTGATCTGGTACACCGTCTTCCGTCCCTCGGTCGCCTTGGTGACCAGGCCCTCCTCCTCCAGCTTCGCCAGCCGCGGGTAGATGGTGCCGGCGCTCGGACTGTAGGTGCCGCCGAAGCGCTCGGTCAGCGCCTGGATGAGCTCGTAACCGTGTCGCGGCGCCTCATCCAGCAGGCTCAGCAGGTACAGCCGGAGGCTCCCGTGCGAGAAGACGGGAGTCACGCCGACGCCTCCGCGCCCTGCTCGGCGGCAGCGCTGCGAAGCACCGCGGCGTCGCCGGAGACCGAATTGATGCTGATCTCGACCCACGTGCCGTCGAGCGTGCCGGCCGTGCCGGTGTAGCCCTTGCCCATCCCGCCGACCACGGTCATGTTGTCGAGCTGCACCTTTCCGGACACCGTGTTGACGCGGTAGCGCGCGCCGACGGCCTCCGGGATGCGGATGGTCGTGTCGCCGGACACCGTGTTGACGGCGATGTCGTCCGGAGTGCCGGTGACGTCGATCATCACGTCGCCCGAGACGCCGTCGGACGAGAAGCGCCGGATGGCACCGGTCGCCGTGACGTCGCCGGAGACGGTGTGAGCGCTGATGCGGCCGGTGTGGTCGCGGACGGACAGCTCGCCGCTGACGGAGTTGAGCTCGACGTCGCCGGTGAGGCCATCGGCGACGACATCGCCCGAGACAGTGCTCAGGCGGGCGTCAGTGTTGAGGCCCGAGACCAGCGCAGCTGCCGAGACGACGCCGAACTTGAGCTCGACATCGCGCGGCACGAGCACGCTGACATCGGCGCGGGCGCTGGAGCGCATCGACTTGAAGACCTCGATGAAGTTGTCCCACCGCAGCTGCGGGTGATCGATCTCGAGACGGTCGCCGTCGACCACGATCTTCAGGTCGCGGCGCGTGACCGAGTGCACCTCGATGCGCGCTCCGGGCTCATCGTGTCCGACGATGTCGATCTGACCGCCGATGAACCCGACCTTGAGCGTGCGGACGACCTCGATGTCGATCGTGCGGCTCTCGCCCGGCTGGATCAGCCACTTCTCCTGTGCCATGCTTCCTGCTCCTTCTTTCCGGCCCGTGCCGGGGCCGTCGGTGACTCGCGTTATATCGCGACTGTTGACGGATTCACGATATATCGCGAGTGGGGTGGATGCAAGCCCTCGACGGTCCGAATCCCCTGGATTCAGGGTGCGGTCAGGGAGAACCCTGAGCGGGCGCGAACTGACGTGGCGCGGCGGGCCGCTAGCGCCGCAGCCAGGGCTGGAGCAGCCGGGTGACGAACGGCAGGAGGAGATACGTCATCGTCGGCGTCAAGCACAGCGTGGTAATGAGCACGGTCGCGATCGGCCACAGCTCGTGCCAGCCCGGGACGAAGGAGGTGACGAGAGTCGTGAACAGGAGCGACAACGGGAAGAAGCCCAGCCAGATCGTCACGGCCTGCTTCCAGCGCGGAGGAGCGGCGGGGACGCCCGGCTGCGGCGCGTCGAACCAGCCCTCGATGCCCGTGCGGCGCTCCACCCGAGCCACTTCCACCAGTTCGCGTCCCTCATAGAGCCACTCCGCGCGGTCGTCGGACGCCTCCCACGCCTCCAGCGTGTCGGCGTCCGCGAAGCGGTACAGCATGTGCCATTCGTCCGAGTCGGCGTGCGCGCGCACCCAGCCGGAGCCGAGGAACCCGTCGTACGTGTTCGCGAGGTTGACACCGGACTGGACCCAGTGGGTCACCTCGGCGAGACGGTTGCCGTCGACGCGGCGGGTGATGGAGACGGTGACGGGAAGGCGGCGCGCTCGTGACGCATCCAGAAGCGGCTCTTGTGGAGACATGCCTCCATTGTCTCCGCGGCGCGTTACACGCGGATTTCGGGCGGCGTCAGCGCGGCGTCAGCGCGGGCCGATGAGGGGCGGGCCGTCGCGGACGACGAGGCGAGGTGCGACGAGCCGGTGCCGCGGATCGGCGACCTCCTCGCCGGGGCGGACCCGGCCACCGTGCGCGCCCGTCAGGAGTTCCAGCACCCCCGCGGCGACCTCGTCGAGCGGCTGGGCCACGCTGGAGAAGCCGAGCGACGCAGCAACCGGGGTGTCGTCGTACCCAACGACCGGGATGCGGCCGCCCGCGGCGGTGAGGACTCCGAGCGCGAGGGAGTCGGACGTGCACACCACGCCGTCGACCGCACCGGCCTGGGCCTCGAGCCGCCGGATCGCCTCGGCGCCGAACGGCACGCGGTCCTCGGCCGACACCTCCAGCAGCCGCAGCTCGTCGTCCGTCAAGCCGCTGCCCTCGCGCATCGCCTCGAGCCAGCCTTCGCGGCGGTCGTCGCCGGTGCCGGATCCCGCGGGCCAGCCGATGAACCCGATGCGCCTGCGGCCCTGGGAGAGCAGGTGCGCTGTGGCGTCGCGGAGGCCCGAGCGCCCATCCACGTCGACCCAGAGGTGCTCGGGATCGGTCATGTCGTCGATCCCCCACGGCCGGCCGAATGTCACGAACGACTGACCGTGCTCGATCAGCCACTCCGTCCGCGGATCACCGTGGAAGGTGGAGGTGAGGACGAACGCGTCCACGTCCGCGGCATCCGAGAGACGGCGGAACTGCTCGATCTCGTCGTCCGGGCCGACGGCGGTGAACAACAGCATCCGCAGGCCCTGCCGGTCGGCGCGCTCGGTGAGCGCGTGCAGGAAGCGGTCGAGGATGCTCCCGGAGATGCCGTCCTGCGTGATCGGATCGAGCCGGATGCCGATGGTCGAGCTCTTCTGGGTGCGGAGGCGACGGGCGGAGGCGTGCGGCCGGTAACCGAGCGAATGGATCGCGGCCTGAACCCGTTCCCGCGTCTCCGGACGGACGAGTTCGGGGGCGTTCAGGACGTTCGACACCGTCTGGCGGGACACCCCGGCGACCCCGGCGACGTCGCTGACGGTCGGCTGCGCACCCATCGCGACTCCCTCCTCCGGCGGCTGGATATGACCCTACTGGTCTGCTTGACACCCCGTGAACCTCGTGATTAGTGTGACAAGCATCCCGCTTTGATCGTTCAAAGTCACCGTAGCAGGTGAAAATTTGATCGATCAAACGCCGGGAGTGACGGACAGGCTGTGACGAGGAGGTCGAAAATGCACGCATTGCTGCGTCGCATCAGCGCCTCCACGCCGCACGCCGAGTTGTTCACAACCAGCACCATCCACCGGGTTGTCCACGACCTCCCCCACCCTGCACGCGTGCGCCCCCTCCACCGGGCACACTCACATCAAGGAGAGACACGAATGCGCAAGATCACCCATCGCTGGCTCGCGGGCGGCGCCGTCGCCGCCGCGGCAGCGCTCACGCTCACGGCCTGCGGGTCCGGCTTCAGCGGCGGCAGCAGCGGCGACGACACCGGAAAGCTGACGTCGTCCGACAAGGCCCTCACGGTCATGATCGGATCGTCCGGCGACGCCGAGACCGCAGCGGTCAAGTCGGCGGTCTCGGACTGGTCGAAGAGCTCCGGCACCAAGGCGTCCGTCGTCGCCGCAAGCGACCTCAACCAGCAGCTCTCGCAGGGCTTCGCCGCGAAGAAGCCGGCCGACGTCTTCTACCTCTCCACCGACGCGCTGGCGGGCTACGCCTCCAACGGCTCGCTCCTCGCCTACGGCGACCAGCTCAGCAACAAGAGCGACTTCTACCCGAGCCTCGTGAAGTCGTTCACGTACGACGGCAAGTTCTACTGCGCCCCGAAGGACTTCTCGACGCTGCAGCTCATCATCAACACCGACGCGTGGAGCGCCGCGGGCCTCACCGACGCCGACATCCCGAAGACGTGGGACCAGCTGGAGTCGGTGGCGAAGAAGCTCACCACCGGCAGCCAGGTCGGCCTCGGCATCTCCGGTGAGTACGCCCGGGTCGGGTCGTTCATGGTCCAGGCCGGCGGCAACTTGATGAACGACGACAGCACCAAGGCCACCGCCAACAGCGACGCCAACGTCCAGGCGCTCGACTTCGTGAAGAAGATGCTCAACGGCGGTGAGCTGAAGTACGCGAAGGACCTCGGCGCCGGCTGGGGCGGCGAAGCCTTCGGCAAGGGTCTCGCGGCGATGACGATCGAGGGCAACTGGATCACGGGCGCCCTGAAGTCCGACTTCCCGAACATCAAGTACAAGGTCGCGGAGCTGCCCGAGGGCCCGGCCGGACAGGGCACCCTGCAGTTCACGAACTGCTGGGGGATCGCCGCCGACAGCCCCAACCAGGCCGCCGCGCTGAAGCTCGTCGAGAAGCTCACCAGCAAGGACGACCAGCTCGCCTTCTCGAAGGCCTTCGGCCCGATGCCGTCGATCAAGTCGGCCGCAGACGAGTGGAAGTCCGCCAACCCCGACCTCGTGCCCTTCCTGAACGCCGCCGACTACGCCAAGGGCGTTCCGACCGCGAAGGGATCGGCCGATGTCGTCACCGACCTGAACAGCAAGCTCGAGTCGCTGGCCACCGGTGACCCGAAGGCGATCCTCGACGCCACGCAGAAGAACCTCGAAGCTCTGCTGAAGTAAGGAAGCCTCCCGTCATGTCCACAACCACGAGTCGGTCTCGTCGCACCGGTCTGCGGCGCGGCGAGACCGCCTCGGGGTGGTTGTTCACCGCCCCGGTCATCCTGCTGCTCGGCGTCTTCCTGGTGATCCCGGTGCTCATGGCGCTGTGGGTCAGCTTCTCCGACTGGGGCGGCCGGGGCAGCCCCTTCTCCTCCGACGTGAACTTCGTCGGCTTCGACAACTACACGAAGCTCCTCGCCGGCGGCGGTCTCGCCGAGCAGGACTTCGGCATGTCGCTCAAGAACAACGCCTGGTACGTCGTGCTCGTCGTGCCGATCCAGACCGCGGTGTCGCTCGGCCTCGCGGTGCTCGTGAACCGTGCGATCCTGCGCGGTCGCGGGTTCTTCCGCACGGCGTTCTACTTCCCCTCCGTGACCAGCTCCGTCGCCATCACGGTGCTGTGGCTCTTCCTGTTCAGCACCAGCGGCGCCGTCAACAAGGTGCTGTCGTGGGTCGGCATCCACGGGCCGAACTGGTTCAACGACCCCTCCGGCATCATCCATGACCTGCTCGCCGTCTTCGGCGTGACGCAGGGCCCAGCGGCGCTCACCCAGAACACCGCGCTCGGCGTCTCGTGGTGGGACTGGCTGGGCGGCCCGTCCGTCGCCATGACGGCGTACATCATCATGGCCGTCTTCACCACGAGCGGCACGTTCATGCTGCTCTTCCTCGCGGCGCTGCAGAACCTCGGCGGCGACATCACGGAAGCGGCGATGATGGACGGCGCGAACGGCTGGCAGCGCTTCTGGAGGATCACCCTCCCGCAGCTGCGGCCGACGCTGTTCACGGTGCTCACGCTCGGGCTCATCGGCTGCTGGCAGGTGTTCGACCAGATCTACACCGGAACCCGAGGGGCACCCGGCAAGACGACGCTGACGCCCGCGTACCTCTCCTATCAGACGTCGTTCGTCAACCAGGAATGGGGACAGGGCGCCGCGATCGCCTTCATCCTCTTCGTCATCATCGTCGTGTTCACCCTGCTGCAGCGGTGGATCCTGCGCGAGCGCACGGTCTCCAGAAGGCGGATGCGGCTGTACCAGCCCGCGTTGGCGGCCGGGACGGCAGCGGGAGGCGCTCCGAGCAGCGTCCCCTCCTCCCGCAGCGACGACTCCGAGCGGAAGGGAGCGATCCGATGAGCTCCAGCACCATCCAGGCGGAGCGTGCGACTGCGCCCGCACCGATGCCGCCGGCTCGTCCGCGTCGGCGACGCTCGACCGCGACCATCGTCGCCACGTCCGTCACGTACGCGATCCTGATCGCGCTGGCGGTCGTGTACATCATGCCGTTCCTGATCCAGCTGGCCACGTCGTTCAAGACTGACGCCGAGGCGACGGCGAACCCGGTGTCGCTCATCCCGCAGACGTTCACCACGGCCGCGTATACGAAGCTGTTCGTCAACTCCGACTTCCCGGTCTGGTTCGCCAACTCGGCCGTGGTGACCGTGTTCGTCACACTGGGCCGGGTGTTCTTCGACTCGCTCGCGGGCTACGCTCTCGCGCGCTTGCACTTCCGCGGGCGCACCGTCGTGTTCGCGGCGCTGGTCGCGGTGATGTCCGTGCCGATGGTCGTGCTCCTCATCCCCAAGTTCCTCGTCATCAACCAGCTCGGCATCTACGACTCGTACACGGGCATGATCCTGCCGCTACTGACGGACGCCGCCGGCGTCTTCATCATGAAGAACTTCTTCGAGTCCATCCCGGCGAGCGTCGAGGAGCAGGCGAGGATCGACGGAGCGGGCACCTTCCGGGTGTTCTGGTCGATCGTGCTCCCGATGGCCCGGCCGGCCCTCATCACGATCGTCATCCTGTCGTTCCAGGGGTCGTGGAACGAGCTGGCGCACTTCATCGTCTCAACGCAGAGCCCCTCGCTGACGACCCTGACGAAGGGCGTCGCCGGGCTCGCCAGCGGTCAGCTGAGCCAGGGCAGTCAGTACCCGCTCAAACTGGCGGCAGCGGCCATCATGACCATCCCCGTCGCGGTGCTGTTCTTCATCTTCCAGAGGCGGATCATGAACTCCAGCGAGGGGGCGGTGAAGGAATGACGGCAGCGGAACCGACCATCCTCGCCACCTGCGGCGGGCTGAACGGCGGCGAGTGGACCGACTCGGTGTACGGGTCGCTGCTGCACCATGCCATCGAGCTGGCCGATGTGCACGGCCGCGTCCCACGCGTCACCCACATCAACACCGCGGGCGGCGACCAGCGCCACGTCGAGGGGGCCGAGCTCGAGGCGGCCCGGGCTGCCGGTGTCGAGGCGACGCACCTCCGGCTCTTCCCGCATCCCAACATCGCCGATGTCCGCGCGCGCCTCCTGTCGCAGGATGTCGTCTGGGTGAGCGGCGGAAGCCTCGTCAACCTCCTGGCCGTCTGGCGGGCGCACGGCCTCGACCGGATCCTGACCGAGGCCTGGCGGCGCGGGGTGGTGCTCGCCGGAGGATCCGCGGGCGCGCTCTGCTGGCACGAGGGCGGGACGACATCGTCCTTCGGCCCCGACATCTCCGCCGTCCGCGACGGGATCGGCCTCGTTCCCGGGTCCCTGGCCGTCCACTACGACTCCGACCCGCGACGACGCCCGGCGCACCAGCGCGCCGTGGCCGACGGAACACTTCCCGACGGCTACGCGCTCGATGAAGGGGTCGGCCTCGTCTACCGGGGCCGCGCCGTGGTGGACATCGTGGCCGAGCGCCCCGGCGTCTCCGCCTGGCAGCTCACCCGTACCGACGAGGGCGTGCGCGAGGAACGCCTCGCGCCTCGCCTCCTCGGCGAGGAGGTCGCCGCATGACCTCCGACACCGGGACCCACCGCCACCCCCTGGTCTCCCGCGATTCCGCCCCATCCACGCCCACCGACGACCGCACGACCGAACACCCCGCTGACGCCCCACGCGCGCTCGGCGACGACCACGAAGGCACGATCACCACGATGACCCAGCCCCTCCAGCCGCTCCTCCACGACAGCGTCGTGGTGCTGACCGCACCGTCCCAGGCCTGGTCGGCCACCGACGGGAGCATCGACGGGCACGGCATCCACGGCTTCTACCATTCCGACCTCCGGGTGCTGGATCACGTCCTCCTCAGCGTGGGAGGCGCCGTGCCGGAGCCCATCGCGACCGCCTCACCGGATGCCGCCACGACCGTCTTCACCGCCCTGGCTCGGGGGATCGACGATGCGACGGCGGATCCGCGGGTGCGGATCGACCAGCGACGGACGGTCGCTGCCGGCTCGCTCGGCGAGCGCATCGTCGTGCGCAACGCCCTGGGCGAAGGCCTGCGAACCACTGTCGAAGTCGAACTGCGGGCCGACTTCAGCCCCATGCAGAAGATCAAAGCGGGACTGTCCGGGAGCGAGTACCCCGTGACCGTCGACCGGGGCGAGGGCAACGCTGGGGGCGAGGCCGTCGTGCTCGGCAGCGGTCCCGTCACCGCCCGGGTGTCGGCTCGCGGCGCGACTGCAACCGTCGACGGCCGGAACGTCACCCTCCGCTGGGACGTGGACGTGCCCGCGCACGGAGAGGCCGTCGTGGAGTGGAGCACCGGCGTCGACGATCCGACGGCGGTCGTGGCCGGTGCCGCGCCGTCGCCGGAGTGGTCCGCCTTCCGCGCCACCACCGGCGACTCCCGGCTGGCGTCCTGGCTCGACCGCGCGGTCGCCGACCTCCAGGCGCTCCGCATGTCGACGGTCGAGCACCCGAACGACGTCTTCCTCGCGGCGGGCGCGCCGTGGTTCTTCACTCTGTTCGGACGTGACTCGCTCTGGGCGGCTCGGATGCTGCTGCCGCTCGGCCACGAGATCGCGGCGTCGACGCTGCGGGTGCTCGCCGAGTACCAGGGAACGGAGTCGGTCGCGGAGACGGCGGAGCAGCCCGGCAAGATCATGCACGAGCTGCGGCCCGGCGCGCTGGTGATCCCCGGCGAAGGCGTCGTCCTCCCGCCGCTGTACTACGGCACCGTCGACGCGACGGCGCTCTGGATCTGTCTGCTGCACGACGCCTGGCGCTGGGGCATGCCCCGAGACGAGGTCCAAGCGCTGCTGCCCCACCTGGAGGCTGCCCTGGCGTGGATGCGCGACTACGGCGACAGCGACGGAGACGGCTTCCTCGAGTACATCGACACCACGGGTCACGGCCTCGCCAACCAGGGCTGGAAGGACTCGGGCGACTCGATCCAGTGGCGCGACGGCACGCTGGCCGACGGTCCGATCGCCCTGTGCGAGGTGCAGGGGTACGCCTACGAAGCCGCCATCGGCGGCGCTGCACTCTTGGATGCCTTCGACTGCCCCGGAGGCGACGCCTGGCGCGGCTGGGCGGCCGACCTCAAGCAGCGCTTCGCCGACGCCTTCTGGATCGCGGACCCGGCCGGCGCGTATCCCGCGGTGGCGCTCGACGCCGCCAAACGCAAGGTCGACACCGTCACGAGCAACATCGGCCACCTCCTCGGCACGGGAATCCTGGATGCCGAGCAGTCGGCGCTGGTCGCACGACGCCTCGTCTCGCCGGAGCTGTCGTCCGGCTACGGCCTGCGCACGATGTCGACGGACTCGGCGGGCTACTGGCCGCTCAGCTACCACGGCGGCTCCGTGTGGGCGCACGACACGGCCATCGCGATCACCGGGCTCGCGCGCGACGGCTTCCGCGCGGAAGCCGCGCAGCTGTCGGATGGGCTCCTCGCCGCGGCGGCGGGATTCGGCTACCGGATGCCGGAGCTGCACTCGGGCGACAGCGCCTCGGAGACCAGCGCACCCATCCCCTACCCCGCGGCCTGCCGACCACAGGCGTGGTCGGCGGCGGCCGCAGTTGCGGTGCTCAGCGCCCGGCTCGGCCTGCACGCGGACGCCTCGGAAGGCCGCTTCGAGGTCGACCCGGACGAGACGGCGGGCGGCATCGAGGTGGAAGGTCTCCGCTTCGAGGGCCGGCCCCGCTCCGTCACTGCGTGACCCGAGGGCCTGAGCAAACGACGCGCGTGCCGGGGCAGAGCTGCCGTTTACAGCTGCGCCATGATCTGGCGCGCGATGATCCGGCCGGCGCGGTTCGCGCCGATCGTCGACGCCTGCGGACCATACCCGGCGAGGAATATGCGCGAGTCCTGCCAGGAGGCACCGGAGGCGACGGTCAGACCGCCCGTCTTCTCCCGCAGGTGCAGCGGGGCCAGATGACGCAGCTCCGGCCGGAACCCGGTCGCCCAAATGATCGCGTCGGCACGGGTGAACGAGCCGTCCGGCCAGCGCACGCCGTCCTTCTCGATGCGGGTGAACATCGGGCGCTCGATGAGCACGCCGCGTTCGATCCCGGCGGCGATCCGTCGCGTGCGAGGGACGCCCGTGCCGCTCACGATCGACGGGAGGGCCTCCCCGGCGCGCGCCGCCGCATCCTGCATCGCCACCGCAGCGACGCCGCCCTCGATGGTGAGCTCCGACTCGTCGCGGAAGTCCACCGGCCGCCTGGTCGCCCAGGTAAGCGACTCGGCCACACCCTCCAGCTCGAGCAGGAAGCCGATCGCGCTCGTGCCGCCGCCCACGACGACCACCGACTGACCGGCGAACTCGTCGGCCGAGCGGTACGTCGAGGTGTGGACATGACGCCCGGCGAAGTCATTCATTCCCGGGTAGTAGGGCACGAAGGGCGAGCCCCAGGTTCCCGAGGCGTTGACGACGATGCGCGTCGCCGTCTCACCCGCACTGTGCTCGACGACGAGATCCGCGCCCCGGTCGGAGACGCTGTGCACGGCCACCGGTCGCTGCACCTGGAGGCCGAAATGGTCTTCGTAGCGGCGGTAGTAGCCGGCGACGATGTCACGTGCCGGGAGCGACCGGTCGGCCGTGTCGAAGCTGAGACCCAGCTCCGACATCCCCGGCAGATCGTTCACGTGATGGGCGCTGCCGAGCTTGAGCGCATCCCACCGGTGCTGCCAGGCTCCGCCGGTCACAGGACCGCGGTCATAGACGATGAAATCCTCGCCCGGGGTCAGCTCGAACCGCCGCAGATAGTAGGCGACGGCGAGCCCTGCCTGGCCCGCGCCGATGACCACCACCTGGGTCTCGGTCCTGGTCGTGCTCACCCGCTTATCCCATCACTTCTCGCTGTGCGGGAACTCGGGGGTCCGTGATGTCCGCATGCTAAACTCCATGCTAGTTTTCACTGTTTCTATTCGATCCCCGGGGAGCCTCTCTCGCCCGGGCTGGGACCAAAAGGGGGTCACGCATGGGGCGCGGCCGTCAGAAGGCAAAACACACCAAGATCGCGCGGCAGTTGAAGTCGTTCAGTCCCAATGTGAACTACGACGCTCTGGAGCGTGAGCTGACCGGCCACTCCCATGGCGACGACGAGCAATACGCGAAGTGGGCCGAGTACGAGGCGGAGGACGAGACCGAGTCCGAGGACGCCTATGCGTACGAAGACGAGGACGAGGAGACGGGCACTCCGAAGCGCGCCTAGCGCCGACCGCCCGTACTGAGCTGCGATCCTTCGCGGCTCAGAGCCAGCCCTGTCGTGTCGCGATAGACGCGGCCTCGGAACGGTTGCGCGCGCCCGTCTTCCCGATCGCGCTCGAGAGGTGGTTCCGGACCGTCCCGTCGCTGAGGTGCAGCCGGCGGGCGATGTCCGAGATGGTCCCGCCCTCGGCTGCGACCTCCAGCACCTCGGCCTCCCGCACTGTCAGCGGTGACGCTCCAGACGCGAGCGACTCAGCCGCGAGCGCGGGGTCGACCACCCGCAGCCCGGCGGCCACCCGGCGCACAGCATCCGCCAGCTGACCCGACGGGGTGTCCTTGACGACGAACCCCGAAGCGCCTGCCTCCATCGCGCGGCGCAGATAGCCCGGCCGCCCGAACGTCGTCACGATCAGCGACCGGCACCCGGGCACGGCGGCCCGCAGCTGTGCCGCCGTCTGGATGCCGTCCGCGCCGGGCATCTCCACGTCGAGCAGCGCGACATCGGCTCGGGATGCGCGGGCCGCATCCACGACTTCGTCGCCCCTCCCGACCTGGGCGACCACCTCGAGGTCCGGTTCGAGGTCGAGCAGGGCAGCGAGCGCGCCGCGGACCAGTGCCTGATCGTCGGCCAGCAACAGCCGGATGGTGTCGGTCACACGGCCCTCCTCACGCTCAGCAGAGTGCCTCCGCGGGGTCCGGATCCGACGGCGATCCTGGCGCCGACCTGCGCGGCGCGGGCGCTCAAACCGGCGAGGCCGGATCCGTCGCGCGCGGAGGGCGAGACCTCCGCCCCCACCGGCGCCGGTTCCGGCCCGCTCCCGTGCGGGCCGCGCCCGTCGTCCTCGATGTCGAGGCTCTCCGGTCCGACGGTCACCCAGCAGTTGCGCGAGCCGGAGTGGCGGATCACGTTGGTGACGCCCTCGCGCAGCACCCAGCCGAACAGCTCGCGCAGCTCCGGGTCGACCTCCTCACCGTTGCGGGGGAGGTGCGCGTGGATGTCGGCGGCCGCCAGTCCCGCCTGCGCAGCGGCCAGCTCGGTCGACAGGCTCATCTCGCGGTACCCGGCGACAGCGGCGCGCAGGTCGGCCAGCGCCGACCGGCTGAGACGCTCGATGTCGGCGATCTCCTCCGCCGCCCGATCCGGGTCGACGGGGATGAGCTTGCGGGCGAGCTCCGACTTGACCGTGACGACGGTGAGCGAGTGCCCCAGCACGTCGTGCATGTCGCGGGAGAACCGGGCGCGTTCCTCGATGACGGCCAGCCGGGCGATCTCGCCCTGAGCGTTGCGCAGCCGTCGGAGGGCGTCGATCTGTCGGGCGAATGCGCTCATCATCACGCCGATGGACACGGTGACCAGCGCGATGAACCAGTCGTCCACGGTTCCGGCGACCGTCAGCACGATGAGCTGGAGTCCGCCGAGCGCCCCGATGATGGCCAACGCGATCGGAGTGCGCGACACCACCATCCCGGCGACGCACGCCACGTAGACCCAGGTCCAGCAGGCCACGACCCCGATGAGCGGGAAGAGCGTCAGCGTGAGCGCGAAGTAGAGGCCGATCCCGACCAGTCGCCGGCGCTCCGTCTCCCACCAGAGGAGCGGCGGGAGCACGAGGAAGCCGAGGTAGACCACGGCGAGCAGGGCCGTGATCCCCAGCTTCTCGGTGACCGTGCCCTGCGCCGTCCACAGTCCGACGAGCACCGAGGCCTGGTACAGCAGGCCGATCGTCGCGCCCGGGTACCAGCGGTACGCGGCCGGGTGGAGGAGGCGGGCGCGCCATCCGACCGGACGGACCTCCGGCACCTCACGCGAGAACACGTTGCTACCTTAGCCAGCGGCCCGGCGCCGCTCAGCCCCGCGCCGCATCGCGCCGGTAGCGCCAGACGATGAGCGCCCCCAGCGCCAGCGCCCACGCGGTGAGCACGATCGCCGGCGTCAGCGCGTCGCCGCTCTGCAGCGCGCCGAGCTGACCGACGCGGTTGAGCCAGTACGACGGAACGGCCCGCGCCACGTCCGCCACCCAGGCGGGGAACACCTGCAGCGGGATCCACAGGCCGCCGAGCACGGCCATGCCCATGAAGACGGCCATGAACAGCGGCTGGGCGAACTCCGGCTTGGCGAACTGCCCGATCAGGATGCCGAGCAGCGCGAACGGGATCACACCGCACCAGATCGCCAGCCCGGCGAGAAGCCAGCTGCCGACGGACAGGTCGGGATGATACAGCGCGATGGAGACGCCGATGATGACGACGATGCTGAACAGGGCGAGCGCCAGGGCGGCGACGAGCTTCGACACGAGGTAGCCCGTGCCGCTCAGCGGCGTGATCCGCAGCTGCCGGTTCCAGCCGATGGAGCGCTCGGTGACGATCTGGAACGCCTGCGACAGAGCCGACATCATCCCGCCGTAGGCGGCGACCTGGATGGTCGTGACCACGATCCACGGCAGGTGCGTCGTCGAATCGACCTGCCCGGCGCCGCCGAACGTGCCCCCGAAGGCGAACAGCATGACGAGCGGAACGGCGAGGGTGAAGATCATCGCGCGCATGTTCTTCAGCTGGCGGAGGGACTCGCGCCCCAGGTAGGCGATGCTCATGAGAGTGCTCCTTCGGTGTCGCGCGCCTCGGTGAGGGCGAGGAATGCCTCGTCCATGGTGTGCGCGGTCACTTCGATGTCGTGGATGTCGTGGTGCGTCGCGAGCAGTGCGCGCAGGGTGGCGTCGGAGTCGTCGCTGACGAGGGTGAGGACGTCGCCGCGGCGCTCGGCGCTGCGCACTCCGGGAAGCGCGTTCAGCGCTGCGGTGCCGGCACCGGTCTCCGGGAAAGCGGCGGTGGCGCGGATGCGGCGACCGGACACGACCGCCTTGACCTCCGCGGGCGTGCCGTCGGCCACGATCCGTCCGCGCGCCATCATGACGATGCGGTCGGCGTACTCGTCCGCCTCGTCGAGGTAGTGGGTGGCGAACACGACCGTCCGCCCGGCGTCGGTGAACTCGCGCATCGACTGCCAGAAGGTGCGGCGCGCCTCCACATCCATCGCGGCCGTCGGCTCGTCGAGGAACAGGAGGTCCGGGTCGGAGACGACGGCGACGGCGAACCGTGCGCGCTGGAGCTGACCGCCGGACAGCTTGGAGACGCGCTGACGCGCGATCTCCGTGCACCGCGCGCGTTCGAGGGCCTCGGCGACGCTGAGGGGGTGCCGGTGGGCCGCGGCGACCAGCGCCACCGACTCGGCGACCGTCAGCGTGGGCAGCAGCGCGCCGCCCTGCAGCATGGCGCCGACGCGGCCGGCGGCGACCGCCTGGCGTGGCGCGGCGCCGAACAGCTCAGCCCGTCCCGCGGTCGGACGCGCGAGCCCGAGCGCGAGGTCGATGGTGGTGGACTTGCCGGCCCCATTAGGGCCGAGCAAGGCGACGACCTCGCCCGGGCGGATGCTCAGATCGACGCCGTCGACGGCGGTCAGCGCGCCGAAGGTCTTGCGCAGGCCGGACAGGTGGATGGCGGGTGTCTCGTTCACCTCTCCAGAGTGCCGACCGGCGTCCGGCGCAGAGCAGAGCGGGTGTCAGGATCTGCGGGTGACGTTTGTCATGCCCGTGCTTCGCGCATCCCGGCCGCACGCACGAGCCCGAGGACGCCGAGGATGCCGCCCGCGGTGAGCAGGATGCCCCCGAACAGCAGGGCGAGGTCCTGTCCGGCGGCCGTCGTCGCGCCCGGGCCGGCGGCCGTCGGGTCGTCCGGCGGGAGCACGGACGAGACCGCCGCCGGCGCAGCATTACCGCCATGCGTGCCTGCGGCCGCTGCCGTCGCGGGCGCCACGGCGGCGACGGCAGGCAGCGCGACGGTCGCCGAGGCCGTCGTCACCGAGGTGGATGCGCGCTGCAGCAGCACGAAGAAGGTTGCGGCGGGCGATCCCGCAGGGCGGGAGGCGAGCGGCACCCGGACCGTGGCCGTCGTCTGACCGTCGGCCAGCGCGACCGTGGTTGCCAGCGCCGTGTAGTCGGCGCCTGCGCGGGCGGTGCCGTCGGCGGTCATGACGTCGACCGTCGCATCGCCTGCGCCGGACGAGCGGGCAACAGTGACGAGGACGCTGGTGCTCCCGGCGACGACCGAGTCGGTCGCGACGGTCAGCGGGGCACTCGGTGCCGTCGCGGTGAACGTCGCGGTTCCGACCGCGCTGAGGAGCCCGGACGCCTGCGCGGGCTGGAACGTCGCCGTGACGGTGTGCGTGCCCGCGGCGGACACCGGGAGGTCGGCGCGCGCGACGCCGGACGCGGAGACGGGCGCAACGACCTGCGCCCCTCCGTCGAGGGCGAAGGCGACCGTGCCGGATCCGGGGGCCGCGAGCAGCATCCGAGTCACCGTCGCCGAGACGGCAGCCGTGCCGCCGGCCGCGACCTTCGCCGGCGTGCTGAGAGTGACAGCGGTCGCCGCCGTGCAGGCGGGTGCGGCGGCGAAATCGGTGGTGGTCGGGCCCAGGCGCCAGCCGAGCGTGGGCTCGGCAGCGGCATCCACGGTCAGAAGCCAGACACCGTGATGCTCGCCCGGCTCGAAGACGGACGGCTGGCCCCGGTCGGCGGCACCGGTCGTGAGGTCGTTCGACCCGCCTCCAGCGGGGACGGAGACCGGCACGGACGCCGTCGAACGGTAGCCGAGCACGACCGTGCGGGCCGCGACGGTGCCGAGCGGCGCATCCTGAACACAGTCGACCAGCGGGGTGAGCGCGTCGGCCGGCGCGGGCTGCACGGAGACGGGCGGATCCGCCAGCGCCGGAGAGGCAGCGGCCACGACCCCGAGGCCGGAAAGAGCGAGAAGGGTGAGCGCCGACGCCAGGCGGAAGCGGGCGGTCGGTCGGCTCACACGCGTCACTCTAGCGGGAGGACGCCCGACCGCGCTCCGACCAAAAAGGGTGACGTGAGGTCAGCCGGCGTAGGAGCCGACGAGGCGCACGGCGCCGCCGTCGACGCCCTTGGCGCCCTGCTCGAACCCGGTCAGGTCGCGCGCGGACGTCGAGACGACGCCGGCGCGCCAGGTGGGGATGCCGTCGGCCGTGATCGCCGCCGCGACCGCATCCGCGGCCTCCGGCGCGACGACCGCGAACATCCCGATGCCGAGGTTCCAGGTGCCCTCGCTCGACTCGAGCGAACTGCCCGCGAGATCGCTCAGGATGCGGAAGACCGGCGTCGGCGACCAGGTGGACCGGTCGACCTCGACCCACGAGCCCACCGGGAGGACGCGGGCGAGGTTCGCGGCGATGCCCCCGCCGGTGACGTGGCTGAGCGAGTGGATGGCGCCGTCGAGCGCCGGGTCCTGCAGAACGCGCAGGAGCGGGCCCGTGTACAGGCGCGTCGGCTCGAGCAGGGCCTCGCCGACGACACCGCCGAACTCGGCGGACTGATCGGTGAACCCGATGCCGCGCGCGGCGAGGATGTGGCGGACCAGCGAGTAGCCGTTGGAGTGAAGACCGGACGAGGCCATCGCGAGCACGACGTCGCCGTCTCGCACGCGGTCGGCGCCGAGCACGGCATCCGCCTCGACCGCTCCCACCGCTGCGCCCGCGACGTCGTAGTCGTCCGGCCCGAGCAGACCAGGGTGCTCGGCGGTCTCGCCGCCGACGAGGGCGGTGCCGGTCTCCGCGCACGCGGTCGCGATGCCCGCGACGATCGCGGCGATCCGCTCCGGGACGACCTTGCCGCACGCGATGTAGTCGGTCATGAACAGCGGACGAGCCCCGACCACGACGATGTCGTCGACGACCATCCCGACCAGGTCCTGACCGATGGTGTCGTGCTTGTCGAGCGCCTGCGCGATGGCGACCTTGGTGCCGACACCGTCGGTGGACGTGGCCAGCAGCGGGCGGTCGAAGTCCTTCAGGAACGAGACGTCGAACAGGCCGGCGAACCCTCCGACGCCGCCCAGCACCTCAGGTCCGTGGGTGCGGCCGACGGCCGCCTTCATCAGCTCGACGGCCCGGTCGCCCGCAGCGGTGTCGACGCCGGCGGCGGCGTAGGAAGCGGACGAGGAGGCTGCGGAGTCGGTCACCGGTCCATCGTATCCGGGGGCCGTTGGCAGCGGAAAAGCGCCCCTACTCCTGGCGGCCGGGGTCACCGAAGCTGAGCAGCGGCTCGAGCTCCGAGTCCGGGCCGGGCTCGCATCCATCGGACGTCGCGTCGGAGCCGTCGTCCGTCGGGCTGACCTCCGGACGCTCGAGCAGGTTCTTGCCCAGGTGGTGCGCGTCCGGGAGCTCGATCGGGTACTTGCCCGTGAAGCACGCCGTGCACAGCAGCTCGCGCGGCTGCTCGGTCGCGTCGATCATGCCGTCCTCGGAGAGGTAGCCGAGGCTGTCGGCGCCGATCGACTGGCGCACCTCCTCCACCCCCAGGCCCGTGGCGATCAGCTCGGCGCGCGAGGCGAAGTCGATGCCGTAGAAGCACGGCCAGGTGATGGGCGGGCTCGAGATGCGGACGTGCACCTCGGCCGCACCGGCCTCGCGGAGCATCGACACCAGTGCGCGCTGCGTGTTGCCGCGAACGATGGAGTCGTCGACCACGATCAGGCGCTTGCCCTTGATGACCTCCTTCAGCGGGTTCAGCTTCAGCTTGATACCGCGCTGGCGGATGGTCTGCGACGGCTGGATGAACGTGCGGCCGACGTACGAGTTCTTGACGAGGCCCTGACCGAACGGGATGCCGGACGCCTGCGCGTAGCCGATGGCCGCCGGGGTGCCGGACTCGGGCGTCGGGATGACCAAATCGGCTTCGACCGCGTGCTCGCGAGCGAGCTGGCGGCCCATCTCGACGCGGGCCTCGTAGACGCCGCGGCCGGAGATGGTGGTGTCGGGACGTGCCAGATAGACGTACTCGAAGACGCATCCCGCGCGCTTCTCGGAGGCGAAGCGCTGGCTGCGGAGGCCGTTCTCGTCGATGGCGATCAGCTCGCCCGGCTCGACCTCGCGCACGAAGCTGGCGCCGACGATGTCGAGTGCTGCGGTCTCGGAGGCGACGACCCACCCGCGCTCCAGGCGGCCGAGCACCAGCGGGCGGACGCCCTGCGGGTCGCGGGCGGCGTACAGCGTGTGCTCGTCCATGAAGACCAGGCAGTAGGCGCCGCGCAGACGCGGCAGCACCTCCAGGGCGGTCGCCTCGAGCGTGTGGTCCAGGTCGCCGGTGAGGAGCGCCGTGACGACCGCCGTGTCGGTCGTGTTGCCCCGGCTGAGCTCGCCGTCGTGCTGCGGGTAGCGCTCGTGGACGAGCTGCATCAGCTCGGCGGTGTTGGTCAGGTTGCCGTTGTGGCCGAGGGCGACGGTGCCGCTCGCCGTGGAGCCGAGGGTCGGCTGCGCGTTCTGCCAGCTGGATGCGCCGGTGGTGGAATAACGCGTGTGGCCGACGGCGATGTGGCCGGGCAGCGAGTTCAGCGCGTTCTCGTTGAAGACCTGGGAGACCAGACCCATGTCCTTGTAGATCAGGATCTTGTCGCCGTCGCTCGTCGCGATGCCTGCCGACTCCTGGCCGCGGTGCTGGAGCGCGTAGAGCCCGAAGTAGCTGAGCTTGGCGACCTCCTCACCGGGAGCCCAGACGCCGAAGACACCACAGGCGTCCTGCGGCCCCTTCTCGCCGGGTAGCAGATCGTGACTGAGAAGACCGTCGCCTCCGGCCACAGCGGACCCCTTTCAGGAAGTCGGGATGTTCAGCTCTGGGTGTCGCTCGTGCTGCTGTCGTTCGTGCCGGGCTCCGGCTGCGAGCCCTCGTGCCGCACGGGCGACGACCCGGGCTCGGGGACGCGCACGTCGATTCTATCCGCCTGGACGCTGCGCGCTCGACGGGCGGTCACCCGGTCGAGCACCAGAGCGACGACGGCGCCGACCGCGACGCCCACCGTCACGCCGATCGCGAGCAGGAAGCCGAACACGGAACCGCGGTCGTACGTCGGGTTCTCCGGGAAGGAGAAGGTGAGGATGAGAGCGACGATGGCGAAGAGGATCGCGCCGGTGATCATGAAGCGGAAGTAGCGCGGGGAGCGGCGCACGCGGACCTCGGCGGGTGTGACGGTCTCCTCGACCTGCGGGTCGGTGACCTGCGGGTCGCTGACCTGCCGGTCCTCGGGGGTGTCGCTCATGCCTTCATTCTCCCAGATCGAACCTGAGCGGCCGTCGGCCGTCATGACCCGTCGTCCCGGCCGTCTGAATGGGTATGAGCACCTCGAAGAGCCCGGCAGCCGCATCCCGGATCGCCGCTGCACTCGGCCCTGCGGCAGCGGGCGGGTTCGCGCTGCTGCTGGTCGTCGCCGCGATCGTGGGCGTACTGGGCGGGATGCGCTGACGGCACGCCGGCCACGCGCCCGCCAGCTCAGTAGCGCAGCGGGAGGAGTCCTTCGAGGGACGCCCGCTGGCCGGATGCGTGCACCGCACCGGACGCGATCCCCTCGTCCCACGTCATCGAACCGGAGGCGAGCGCAAGCCACGTGGCGGCATCCGTCTCGATGACGTTCGGCGGCGTCCCACGCGTGTGACGCGGACCGGGGATGCATTGCACCGCCCCGAACGGCGGCACGCGCACCTCGACGGTGTTGCCCGGCGCACGCTCCGCCAGCAGCTGCAGCAGATAGCGCACCGCCGTCGCCGTGGTGTTCCGGTCGGCGCCGCCCGCGACGGCCGCCCGGACGGCCGGGCCGCCGACCTCGTCCGCGATCTTCGCTCTCGCCATGGCATCCATCCTTCCACCGCGCACGCCTGGAGCCGGAGCGCCGCATCCACTCCCTCTAGCATGGTGGCGTGAAGATTCTCGTCCTCGGTTCCGGTGCCCGTGAGCACGCCATCATCACCGCCCTGCTCGCCGAGGAGGTGCGCCACGACATCGTGGCGGCGCCCGGGAACGCCGGGATCGCACAGGACGTCCGGGTCGAGACGTCGCTCGATCCGCTGGACGGCGTCGCAGTCACCGAGTACGCGCTCGAGAACGACATCGAACTGGTCGTCATCGGCCCCGAGGCGCCGCTCGTCGCCGGCGTCGCCGACCCGCTGCGCACCCGCGGCATCCCCGTGTTCGGACCGGGCAAGGCGGCCGCTCAGCTGGAGGGCTCGAAGGCGTACGCGAAGCGCATCATGGATGCGGCCGGGGTGCCGACCGGGCGGGCGGTGCGGGCCGAGACATTGGCCGAGGCGGAGCGCGCGCTCGACGAGTTCGGTGCGCCCTACGTCGTCAAGGCCGACGGGCTGGCCGCCGGCAAGGGCGTGCTCGTGACCGAGGAGCGGGATGCCGCTGTCGAGCACGCGACGCACTGGCTGCGGCACGGCGGCGTGCTGGTCGAGGAGTTCCTCGACGGGCAGGAGGTCTCGCTGTTCCTCTTCAGCGACGGGCACGACGTGCTGCCGCTCTCGCCCGCGCAGGACTACAAGCGGCTTCTCGACGGCGACGCCGGCCCGAACACCGGCGGGATGGGCGCCTACTCGCCGCTTCCGTGGCTGCCGGAAGGCTTCGTGGACGAGGTCATCGACACGATCGCGCTGCCGACCGTCCGGACGATGGCGCGGGAGCAGACGCCGTTCATCGGCCTGCTCTACTGCGGGCTCATCCTGACCGACCGCGGCATCCGCGTGATCGAGTTCAACGCCCGGTTCGGCGACCCGGAGACGCAGGTCGTTCTCCCGCGGCTCGTGACCCCGCTGTCGACGCTGCTGCTCGCATCGGCGACCGGCGGCCTCGGCGGACTGCCCCGCCCGGAGTTCGCGCTCGACACGGCCGTGACCGTGGTGCTCGCCAGCGAGGGGTACCCGGAGGCGCCGCAGACCGGCCGGCCGATCACGGGCCTCGGTGAAGCGGCCGCCGTGCCCGAGGTGACCATCGCGCACGCGGCGACCGCGCGCCACGAGGCGACCGGCGAGCTGATCGCGACCGGAGGACGCGTGCTGTCGGTCGTCGCGCGCGGCACCGGCTTCGCCGAGGCGCGCTCCCGTGCCTACGCGGCGCTCGACCGCATCCACCTCGAGGGTGCCCAGTACCGCACCGATATCGCCGCCCGCGTCTCCTGACCCCTCCCCCAAGCCAACAGCTCCTGAGTTTTTCGGCCATTTCGGGACGAAAAGGCGGAAAAACTCAGGAGCTGTTGGCTTGTGACGGTGGGGGCTAGGGGAGGAGGCGCGTGAGGAACGGGTTGCGGAAGCGCGCGGCGGGATCGAAGCGCTGCGTGAGGGCCGCGAAGTCGGCCAGGCGCGGGTAGAGGGACGGGACGACGCGGTCGCGGTCGACGTACAGCTTGCCCCAGTGCGGACGCGCGCCGAGCGGCAGCAGTGCGGCCTCCAACTGCGGGAGCACCGCCTCCACGCCCGCCTGGTCGCGGAACCACGTGAAGTGCAGGCCGACCGCGTCCGTCTGGTACGCGCTCGACAGCCACAGGTCGTCGGCCGCGACCGTGCGGATCTCCGAGATCTGCAGCAGCGGAGCCACCACCGGAGCCAGCGCACGCACGGCCTCGATCGCCTCGACGGCGCGGGCGCGCGGCACCAGGTACTCCGACTGGATCTCCGCTCCGTTCGACGGCGTGAACTCGAACCGGAAGTGCGCCAGCCGCTCGCTCCACGGCCCGACCACGCCGAGCTGCTCGGTGGTGTTGCGCACATCCATCGTCTGGATCATGTGCCGCGGCTCGGTCAGCGCCGGCGCCCCGAAGAAGTCGTCCTCGATCAGCGTCTCGACCCCGTCGAGCTCCTTCAGCCAGGCGAGCGAGACCGCTTCCTCATCCCACGTCGTGAACAGGCTCACGCTGTAGGCCGCTGAGGTGACCTCGTCGAACCGATCGATCACGGCCTTCCACGGCACGCCGCCGAACAGCCGCTGACGTGCGTCGTAGGTCGGCCGGATGTCGAGGGTCACATCCGTTACGACGCCGAGCGCGCCGAGACCGACGACGGCTCCCTCGAACCCCTCGTCGCCGCGCCGCAGCTCGACCAGGTCGCCGGAGCCGGTGAGGATGCGCAGGCCCGCCACCGCGGTGGACAGGTTGCCGTTGCGGTCGCCCGAACCGTGCGTCGCCGTCGCGATGGCGCCCGCGACCGAGATGTGCGGGAGGGACGCGAGGTTGTGCAGCGCCCATCCCGCCTCCTGCAGCTCGCGCGCGAGGTCGCCGTAGCGGACGCCGCCGCCGACGGTGACCGTGCGTGCGGCCTCGTCGATGCGGATGTCGCCGGGCAGGCCGGCCGTGCTGATCAGCAGACCGGGGGTGTCGGCGAGGTCGTTGAAGGAGTGCCTGCTGCCGAGAGCGCGCACCGCGGGGGCGCTCAGCACCAGGTCGCGCAGTTCGTCGATCGTGTCCGGCCGGGCGATGCGCTCGGCCTGATACTCGTAGTTGCCCGCCCAGTTCTTCTCGGCCATCGAGGTCCTCCCGGTTGGTCGTCGGGCGGCCATCCGCTCCGATCGACATCCCCATTCTAGGAAATGTGACCGGGCACATTACGCCACTCCCCGATCCGCGGAAGTGGTGCATTGCCGGGCCTCTCCGCGCCGCAGTATGGTGCGCGTGACAGCGGGGTGGGCCGCGGAGAAGAGGATGAAATGGCCGAATTCGAGTACGGTCCGGCGGAGTTCATGGTCGCCCAGTTCGACACCGATCGACCGTCTGCGGGCGTCGTCGAAGCGATCCTCGACCTGGTCGAGAACGGCACGGTGCGACTGCTCGACCTGGTGTTCGTCGAACGCCACGACGACGGCAGCGTCGACATCATCGAGCTGGAGGAGATCGGCGACGAGATCGGGATGACCGACATCACGCTCGACGCCACCGGGCTCGCCGGGGACGAGGACGTTCAGCAGATCGCCGAACTCCTGGAGCCCGGATCCACGGGGGCGATCCTCGTGATCGAGCACCTCTGGGCGAAGGACCTGGCGAGCCGGTTCTTCCAGTCGGGCGGTGTCGTGCTGCACAGCGAGCGCATCCCCGCGCCGGTGCTCAACGCGGTCGCGTCCGACGCCTACGACGAGCTCGAGACCACGGAAGGCTGAGGAGAACACCATGCCATTGAGACGAATGGGACGCCCGGGACTGATCGGGATGGCGGCGCGCACGGCGGTCGTCGCCGGCACCGCGACGGCGGTGGCCGGCGGTGTCCAGCACCACCAGCAGCAGAAGTACCAGAACCAGTACGAGCAGGAGCAGTACGAGCAGCAGCAGGCGGCGCAGCAGGCCCAGGAGGCGCAGGCGCAGCAGGAGGCCGCCGCCCAGCAGGCGGCCGCGCAGCAGGCGGCGGCGCAGCAGCAGGCGGCTCCGGCCGACGACCTGATGACGCGGCTGCAGCAGCTGGCCACGCTTCACACGCAGGGCGTGCTCACCGACGAGGAGTTCTCGGCCGCCAAGGCCAAGCTGCTGACGTAGCGGCCTGACGACCCCGCCCGGGAGGTTCGCCGCTCGCTCTACGATGGACGGGTGAGCGAACTTCCGGGATGGGTCCACGTCTACTCAGGCAAGGTGCGCGACCTGTACGTGCCGGAGGGCGCCTCCAGCCTCGCCGACACGGACAGCGTGCTCGTCGTCGCGAGCGACCGCGTGAGCGCGTTCGACCACGTGCTGGAGCCCGGCATCCCGGCGAAGGGCGAACTGCTCACGACGCTGAGCCTGTGGTGGTTCGACCAGCTGGATGACGTGCCGAACCACCTCATCCCCGATCACACGCTCGTCGGCGACACCGTCGTCGAGCGCATCCCGGCGGAGGTCGCCGGACGCTCGATGCTGGTGAAGCCGCTCGACATGTTCCCGATCGAGTGCGTCGTCCGCGGCTACCTCACCGGGAGCGGCTGGGCGGAGTACCGCGCGTCGCAGAGCGTGTGCGGCATCCCGCTGCCATCGGGCCTGCAGAACGGCGATCGGCTGCCCGAGCCGCTCTACACGCCCGCCTGGAAGGCGCCGATCGGGCAGCACGACGAGAACATCAGCTTCGAGCGCACAGTCGAGCTGGTCGGGCCGGAGGTCGCGGAGGAGCTTCGGCGCCTCTCCTTGCACGTGTACGCGCGCGGAGCCGCGATCGCGGAGGCGCGCGGCATCATCATCGCCGACACCAAGTTCGAGTTCGGCGCCGACCGCACGACAGGCGAGATCACGCTCGCCGACGAGGTGCTGACCAGCGACTCCAGCCGTTACTGGGATGCCGCCGCGTATGCGACCGGGACCACGGCGGAGGAGCGGATGGCCAGCTTCGACAAGCAGATCGTGCGCGACTGGCTGGCCGCGAACTGGGACAAGACGGGAACGCCGCCCGAGCTTCCCGCCGACATCGTCGAGCGGACGGCCGCGCGCTACCGCGAGCTGCTGGAGCGGCTCACCGGCGAGTAGGACGCACGCGCCGCTTGACGGCTCGCATGCCCGACCGCGCATGCCCCGCGGTATAGCGTCGCGACATGGATGCTGCAGCCCTCTCCTCCGCACCTCCCGCGACCGCCGCGATCGCCGACGCCGCCGTACGTCTCGGCATCGCCGTCGGGACGGCTCCCGTCGACCTCGTCGCCCTGCTCCCCGGTCGGCCCTTCGCCGGTCCCGCCGCTCCCGTGACGCATCTGGGAAGCGTCGACGTGCTGCTGGAGACGATCGACGACGCTCCCCCGGGCGCCGTGCTCGTCGTGGACAACGGCGGCCGCGACGACGAGGCGTGCGTCGGCGACCTGATGCTGCTGGAGGCGGCGACCGCCGGGATGTCCGGCGCGGTCATCTGGGGACGTCACCGCGACACCGCCCAGTTGCGCGAGATCGGGCTGCCCGTGTTCAGCCGCGGTGCGCATCCCTTCGGTCCTCGCCGCGTCCCGCCGGCCGGTTCCGCGATGCGGTCGGCGTTCCTTGACGGGGTGGCGGTCACACCGGAGCACTGGATCGTGGCCGACGACGACGGAGTGCTCGTGATCGACGCCGCGGACCGCGATGTGCTCTTCGCCGAGGCGGCGCGCATCCAATCGGTCGAGGGGGCGCAGGCCGAGCGGATGCGTTCGGGCGCCTCCCTGCGCGACCAGCTCGACTTCGCCCGCTACCGCCGGATGCAGGCCGCCGACCCGGGTCTGACCCTGCGCCGCTACCTCGCCGAGACGGGCGGAGCGATCGAGACCTGACGCCCAGAACCGCTCTCGGCGAACGCGAGAAATACCCCGGTGACCTGGGGCGTTGTCCTCACCATGACCGAACTCCTCCCCGCCGACTCCGCGATGGGCGCGGTGACCCTCCGCGTCGCCGACCTCGACCGGATGACCGCGTACTACCGTGACGCCGTCACCTTGAGCGTCCTCGCCGCCGAGGGCGGCCGCGTGGTCCTCGGGCGCGGAGCGACCCCCGCGGTCGTGCTCGAGCACGCACCCGAGCTGAAGCACGCCGGCCCCGGCGAGGCCGGGCTGTTCCACACCGCGATCGTGTTCGACACCCCCGAGACGCTGGCCGCCGCCGTGTACTCGGTCGCCCGCCGCGCACCGGGCACCTTCACCGGCAGCGCCGACCACCTGGTCAGCACAGCGTTTTACTTCACCGACCCGGAGGGGAACGGCGTCGAGCTGTACTGGGACCGCGACCGCTCGCTGTGGAGCTGGACGCACGGCCAGGTCGAGATGGACACGCTGTACCTCGACCCGAACGCCTTCCTCAACGAGCACCTGACGGAGCGCGGCGTCGCGCTTGCGGAGGCGGCCACCGTCTCGAACGGGACGCCGGTGTTCGGCGACGCCTCCGTCGGTCACGTGCACCTCTCGGTCGGAGACGTCGCGACGGCCCGTGAGTTCTACGTCGACCGGCTCGGGTTCGAGGCCACCGCATCCCTCGGCGGTTCGGCGCTGTTCGTCAGCGCCGGGGGCTACCACCACCACATGGCCATGAACACGTGGAACAGCCGCGGCGCCGGGCGCCGCCGGCTCGCCCTGGGCCTCGGCGAGGTGCAGCTGAAGCTGCCGTCGTCCGACGATGTCGGCGCCCTGGCCGAGCGGATGCGGCACTACGGCGTGCAGACCCGCGACGACGGCCGGTCGCTCGGCTTCGACGATCCGTGGTCGAACGCGGTCCGTGTGGTGACGGAAGCGGAGGAGATCTCGGCCTGAGCGGCCGAAAAGAACGCGAAAGGGAGGAGGTCGCAGCCGGGGTGGCTGCGACCTCCTCCCTTTTTCGTGTCGGTCGGCGTCAGTCGGTGACGGGCGCGGCGTGGAGACCGTGCGGCGGCTCGTCGCCGGGGGCGAGGTCCGTCGCGGGCGGCACCGGAGCGGCGTGCGCACCGTGCGGTGTCGCATCCACCGGGACCGGGGCGGCGTGGGCGCCGTGCGTGGCGGCATCGGCGGACTCGACGGTCGCACCCGCGGCGACCGGCGCGCCGTCGGCGGCCGGGGCGCCCGCAACAGCGGCACCGGCACCCGCACCGGCTCCGCCGGCCTGACGCGCCCACGCGGGCGGCTTCGGCCGCTCCCACCAGACGACGACCAGCGCGCCGAGGAAGGCGACGGCCGCCGGAAGCAGCAGGGCCTCCGACATCGCCTGGGTGAAGCCCGCGTGCAGCACCTGCGGCAGCTCCGTCCCCGCGGCCGCCTCGCTGGCGTTCGCGCCGCCTGGGATCTTCGGCAGGTCGACGGCGAGGCGTCCCTCGATCAGGGCGGCGATGGATGCGCTGCCCAGCACCGCGCCGATCTGACGGGTGGTGTTGAAGACGCCGGAGCCGGCGCCCGCCTGGTTCATCGGCAGGTTGCGCGTCGCCGTGGTGGAGATCGGTCCCCAGACGCCCGACATCGCGATGCCCATCAGGGCGCTCGGGATGAGGAGCAGGAAGATGTTGACGTCCGGCGACAGCATCCGCGAGTAGAGGAAGAGGGCGAACGCGAACAGCACGAGCGCCGGGGTGGCGATGTTGCGCGGGTTCACCTTGTCGATGAGCCGGCCGACGAACGGCGCGAGCACGCCCGAGAAGACGGCCGTCGGCGCCAGCATCAGAGCCGACTCGGTCGGCGTCAGGCCGCGCACGGTCTGGAAGTAGAACACCAGCGGCAGCGCCATACAGGTCACGGCGAAGCCGACGGTCGTGATGGCGCCGTTCGACAGCGAGAAGTTACGGTCGCGGAACAGCGGCAGCGGGAGCAGCGGCTCCTTCTTGTTGAAGGCCTGCCAGACGACGAAGGCGGCGAGCACGACGATGCCGGCGATGATCAGACCCCACACCGAGATCGGGCCCCAGATGACGCCCCAGTCGTAGGTGCTGCCCTCCTGGATGCCGAAGACGAGCAGGAACATGCCGACGCCGGAGAGGATGACGCCGAGCACGTCGAAGCTGTGCGAGTGCGTCGGGAGCTTCGGGACGAGACGCATCGCGAGGATGAACGCCACGATGCCGACGGGGACGTTGATGAAGAAGATCCACTCCCATCCCAGGCTGTCGACGAGCACGCCGCCGAGCAGCGGGCCGATCAAGGTGGCGACGCCGGCGACGGCGCCCCACAGACCCATGGCGGCGCCGCGGCGCTCCGGCGGGAAGATGCGGGTGATGACCGCCATCGTCTGCGGCGTCATCAGCGCGGCGCCCAGGCCCTGGACCACGCGCGCGGCGATCAGGAAGCCGATGGATCCGGCGAAACCGCACCAGGCGGACGCCAGGGTGAACACCACCAGGCCGATCAGGTAGAGGTTCTTCGGGCCGAACCGGTCGCCGAGGCGGCCGGTGATGAGCAGCGGCACCGCGTAGGCGAGCAGGTACGCGCTCGTCACCCAGATGACGGCGTTGTAGTCGGTGCCGAGCTTCAGGCCCTCCATGATCGACGGGTTGGCGACCGACACGATGGTGGTGTCGATCAGGATCATGAAGAACCCGATGACGAGCGCCCAGAGGGCGGGCCACGGCTTCAGTTGACGTTCCATGAGTCTTCTCTCAATGCTTTTCTTCGGACCACGAGACGGTGCCCGATTGGAGGTCTGCGATCAGGGTTTCGAGCACGTCCGCCTCTGTGGCGGTGATCGCCCGCTGGTAGCGGACGTCCAGCCAGTACTTGGCCGGCACCCCGCGCTGCGTCAGGTCGGCGATAGCGCCATCCAGCACCCCGGTGTCGGCTCGGATCAAGGCCACGCGCTTGCGGAGCAGCGCGATCACGGTCTCGATGGGGAGGTTGTGCGCCTCGCCGAGGCCGAGCGGGAACTCCGGGTACTCGTTGGTGGGCGTTCCGATGATCTCGGTGATGCGCTCCCCCAGCGCGCGGGTGCCCGCGTCGGTGATCTCGTAGGTGGTGCGCTCCGGCCGGTTGCCTTCGCGCTCGGTGCCGGTGGCGCGCACGAAACCGTGCGCCTCCATCCGATCGACGGTGTGGTAGAGCGAGCCGGGCCGCACCTTGACCAGCCGGTCCTCCGAACGCTGCATGAGCGTCTGGTACATCTCGTACGGATGCGACGGGCCCTCGGCCAGCAGCGCGAGCGCGGCGACGGCGAGGGGGGTGAGGGTGCGAGGTTCGGACATGCTCTCAATGTTGTTCGGTTGATTATTCCACTTGGAATATACGGCATGGGTGAATACGCGTCAAGTACCGTGGTCACGACGGCCGGAAGGAGATCCCATGCTCTTCGCCCTCCCCGACGGAGGCTCACCCCAAGTCGCCGAGGACGCCTGGGTGGCGCCCGGCGCGACGGTCGTCGGCGACGTCACGCTGCATCCCGGAGCGAGCGTCTGGTACGGCGCGGTCGTGCGTGCCGACAACGCGCCGATCGTCATCGGACGGGACTCGAACCTCCAGGACAACGTCTCGGCCCATGTCGACCCGGCCTTCCCGCTCACCCTCGGCGAGCGCGTCTCCGTCGGCCACAACGCCGTGCTCCACGGCTGCACGATCGAGGACGACGTGCTCATCGGCATGAGCGCGACCATCCTCAACGGCGCCCGCATCGGGACCGGATCCCTCGTCGCCGCCGGAGCCGTCGTCACACAGGGCGCCGACATCCCGCCGCGATCGCTCGTCGCGGGAGTTCCGGCGAAGGTCCGCCGCGAGCTGACCGACGACGAACTGCAGGGCATCGCGCAGAACGCCGCGGTGTACCTCGAGAAGACGCGGCAGCACCGCGAGGCCGTGGCGCTCGACTGACCGACCTCGCGGGATGCGTTCAGCCGGCGTCGAGCATCGCCCGGTTGAGCGCGATCAGCTGCTCGGAGAACATCCGTGCGCCGCCCTGCGCGGGATGCCGCACGGCAGGCGCCTCGATGCCCGCCTCCGCGAGCGCACCCTGCGCCTTCCGCCCGACCGCGACGATCGTCTCGACGCCCAGCTCCCGGATCAGCTCCAGCGCGACCGGCGCCCCCTCGCGCACCTCCGACGAGCGCGGGGTGCGGTTCGTCTGCGGTTTGCCGGCGACGAACGGGTGGTGCGGGTAGATCGGCCACGACAACGGCAGCGGCCCGCGCCAGTCGCGCATCGTCTCCCAGACGACCCGGCTGGACGCCTCCCACGGCGCCTGCGGATCCGGCGGGAGCTCCAGACCGGGCAGCACGCCCGCATCCACTTCGCGGACCGAGGTGAACGGCACTCCGGTCACCGTCATCCCGCGCCAGCCGGGGGCCTCGCCGAGAAGCAGGATGGGCGCGTGCGGCACCGCGAGGTAGCGGCGCAGGTTGCGCTCCCGCAGGCGGCCGAGCTCGTCGTCGCCGTACAGCAGCTCGGCGTCGTCCGGCACCGGGACGGCACGGATCATGTCGAAGAATCGGTCGAACACCACCCCAGGCTACGGCCGCACCGCGACGCGCGGATGCGTGCGGGCGGCGAGCGCCGCATCCACGTCGGCGAGCGCGAACGTCTCGCCGACCTGCTCGGCGAAGGGGTAGCGCTGCCACGCGTCGGCCAGGAACCGCACGGCCTGCTCCAGATGCCGGGAGGCGTAGTTGTGGACGCCGCGGATGGTAATCAGACGCCGGATCAGGGCGTCCGGCGCGATGCCGAGGTCGGGCCCGGGCACCGACTGGCCGACGAGCACCAGGACGCCGCCGACGTCGAGCGCGTCGAGCAGGGAGCGCGCCGCGGCCGGGCTGCCGGAGAGCTCGAGCGCCACGGTCGGGGCCGGCGTGCGGCCGCCCGTCTTGGCGAGCACGGCGGCCAGTCCCGTCGGAGACCCCGCGGGCGCGGCCGGGTCTGCGGCGCCCGACGCGCCGAAAGCCAGGGCGGACTCGCGGCGCTCGGGGATCGGCTCGCTCACGACCACGCGCGCACCGGCCTCGACGGCCATCGCCGTGGCGGTCAGCCCGAGCATCCCGGCGCCGGCGATCAGCACCAGGGCGCCCTCCAGCGGGACGAGCTCGGCGGCCGCCTCGATCGCCGCCGCCACCGACGCGGTCGCGCACGACGCCGGGGCGAGGACCTCGGCCGGGATGTCCTCCGGGACGCGAACGAGCGGAGTGCCGTCGAGGATGTGCGTGTGCGTGGCGAAGCCGCCCGACAGCTCCCAGCCGCGGCGCATCCGCTCGTGTCCGTACTTCTGCAGGCTCAGGCACTGCTGTTGCAGGCCGCGGCGGCAGCGCACGCAGCGTCCGCACGGGACCGCGGCGGACCAGACGATCCGCTCCCCCAGCGAGACGCGGTGTCCGTCCGTCGTCTTCGCGCCGCCGCGGCCGAGCGCGACCACACGGCCGACCTGCTCGTGACCGAGCACGAGCGGCGCTTGCGTCCGGCGATGACCGAGCACCGCCTCCACATCGGTGCCGCAGACCGTCGCCAGCTCGACCTCGACCAGGACGTCCCCCGGCGCCAGGCGCACGCCGGGCACGGCCACCGCCTCGTGCGTGTGGGCGTCGCCCGGCCACACCATGGCCGTGGCCGACGGATACACGCTGACCCCCATCCCCAGGCGCGCCGGCGGCTCGACGACGCGCGGGGTCACCGCCTTGATCGTCACCGGATGCCGTGTCCCGATGCCGTGTCGCGCTGGACGTCGTAGCCCAGCAGCTCCGGCAGGTCGGCGACGCTCGGGAGCACCGCGTCGGCGCCGGCGTCCAGCAGGGTCTGCTCGTCGTGCGCACCGGTCAGCACGCCGACGACGAGGCCTGCGCCCGCGGCAATGCCCGAGGCGATGTCGCTCGCGGTGTCGCCGACGACGACCATCCCCTCGACGCTGGATGCGCCCGTGCGCAGCAGGGCCGTCAGCGGCAGATCGGGGTACGGGCGACCACGGCCTGCCTCGGCCGGTGTCAGCGTCACATCGGCCAGGTCGCGCCAGCCCAGGGCGTCGAGGACGACATCGCGGGTGCGCCGCGAGAACCCGGTGGTCAGCGCCACCTTGACGCCCGTCGCGCGCAACCGGCGGATGAGGTCCTCCGCGCCCGGGACGGGCTGCAGACCCTCCGCGGCGATCAGCTCGGCGTACGTCGACTCGAAGACGGCGTCCGCGTGCTGCGCCTGGTCCTCGTCCGCGCTCAACGAGCGGAAGACCGCGAGCTTCGACTGCCCCATGGTCTCGCGGACGACATCGAGGGCGGCGATCCGCTGCTCCGGGGTCTCCGCGAGGCCCGCGGCGTCGACGGCGCGCTCGAACGCGCGCTGCACGAGGCCGTCGTCGAGGACGGTCGTGCCCGCGAGATCGAGCACCACCAGCTCCAGGTCGGCGAGGTCGTCCTCGTCACGGTCGTCGGCGTCGCCCTCGTCCAGGCCGTCCTCCAGGTCGTCCAGGTCGTCCCACTCCTCCTCGGAGAGCCCGGCCGCCGCAGGAATCCCGCCGCGGACCGGCTCGATGTCGACCGTCACGTCGTCGAACTCGCTGGTGATGCGTCCGTCTGGGGTCACGATGGTGCCTTTCGTTGCGATGGTGCGGTCTAGCGGACGCGGGCGGCGCCCGCGGGGATCAGCGCGCCGGGGGCGTCGGAGAAGAGCTCATCGACGACGCGGTCGGCGAGGCCGAGACCGGTGGTCATCCCGATGCCGGTCGTGACGGACACGACGCGGACGCCGGGCGCCGGGGCGGCCACCAGGAACTCGTCCGGTGCGGCGGCGTAGACGCCCTGCCAGCGCTCCCGCACCCTGAGGTCGGCGACGCCGAACAGCTCGCGCGTCTGCTCCAGCAGGAGGGCGAACGCCTCCTCGTGCTGGAACGGCGACGCGTCCGCCCCGCGCGCGTGGGTGTCGCCGACGATCAGGGTGCCGTCGGGCCGCTGCGTGAACATGAGGTTGACGTCCATCGCCGCCAGCGCCGGCTGCTCCACGGCGAGCCGCTCGCGCACAGCCTCGGCACTGGGCGTCCGGGCGAAGCCGGAGTAGCGGACCAGGGACCATCCGGTGAGCACCGGCGCGGCAAGCGGGAGGTCGAGCGCGGCCTCGACGAGCATCATGTCCAGGCCGCAGCGCTCGATGCCGTGCGCCTCCGCGATGCCCGGGAACAGGTGGTCGACGTCATGCCCGACGGCGACGACGACAGCGTCGGCGGCCACGCGTCCGCGGGGCGTGCGGACCAGTCCCGGCTCCACGCCGGCCGCCGCGGTCTGCCAGAAGAAGTCGACGCCGTGGGCATCCAGCCAGCGGACGATCGCCGCCGCGGCCTCCCGCGGGTCGATCTGCAGGTCGGAGGGAAGCAGCGCGCCGCCCACCGCGACGCCGTCGGCGACCGGGACGCGCTCCCGCACCTCGGCGGGAGTGAGAAGCCGGACATCGTGGCCGCCCCGCCGCTCGCGGAACTCCTCCAGCACGGCGAGCTCGTCGTCCGCCCGTGCCACCACGACGCTGCCGGACTCGCGCAGCCAGAACCCGGCCTCCGGTGCGAGGGTCAGCCACAGTTCCCGGGCGAGCTCGGCGTAGGCCCGAGCCTCGCCCTCCTGCCCGGTGATGCCGAGATGGCCGAAGTTGCGCACGGACGCGCCCTGCACGCCGGACGCCCGGTCGATCACGGCGACGGTCAGTCCTCGCCGGAGCGCGGCGACGGCATGTCCGAGGCCGACGATCCCGGCGCCGACCACCGCGAGGTCGTAGTGCCTGCCCATCCGGAGCCTCCCTGCGTCCCCGCTCACCGCGTGCCTTGTTCGTGGGTCAGTGTGCAACGCTAGGAGCCCGGTGCGACGGTGGTCGCAACTGGAGGTAACGCGGGGGTGAACGGGGTGCGGACGGCGGGTGCGCGTGAGAGCATCAGAGGCGGAGAGGAGCCGGCAGTGGATGTGCGCTTCTTCTGGGTCGACGTCTTCGCGGACACGGCACTCACGGGGAACCCGCTGCCCCTCGTGCCATCGGCAGATGCGCTCACGACGGCCCAACTGAAGGCGATCGCGCGGGAGTTCAACCAGTCGGAGACCACGTTCCTGGTTGCACCGACCTCGCCGGGCGCCGACCACCGTCTACGCTCCTTCACCCCTGCCGGGGTCGAAGTCGGAGGCGCCGGGCACAACGCGATGGGCGCGTGGATCTGGCTCGCGGGATCGGGGACGCTTCCCGGCGACCGCACCGAGTTCCGGCAGCAGATCGGCGACGAGACGCTGCCTGTGGGCGTCGATCGGAAGCCCGGTCATCCGCCCACGGTCACGATGAGGCAGGCTCCACCCCGTTTCCTTCGCGCAGTGGACCGGCATCGCGAGCTTGCGGAGATCCTGGCGCTGGATGCGGACCAGGCCGCGCCGGGCCCGGCCCAGGTCGTGTCCACCGGCGTGGCTCACCTCATGGTCCCGCTGAAGGGGCGCTCGGCCGTCGACGACGCGATCCCGGACAGCAGCCGACTGGCTGCCCTGCTTGCGTCGGTCGAGGCCGAAGGCTGCTACGTCTACTCCACCGAGCATCGGGACGACGGGGCCGACGCCTATGCCCGGTTCTTCAACCCGACGGTCGGCATCGCGGAGGATCCCGCCACCGGGACCGCCGCCGGCCCCCTCGCCGCACTGCTCGTCCGCGATGGGCTGCGGGCACCGGACGGTCAGGTGACGATCATCCAGGGAGCGGCCCTCGGCCGCCCCAGCAGGCTGCGGGTCACCGTGGACGACGACCGGATCGAACTCTCCGGCACGGGGCTGGTCGTCGCCGAAGGGACCCTGCGGGTGTGAGCGCCCGCGTACGCCCGCGTCGCGACGCGGAGAGCCTCCGCACGTGACGATCGCGCCGGCTCCGCGGAGACCTCCGTCGCCGGAATCGGAGCACGATACGCCACGCGGTCTGCGCGCACTGGCGTGGACGGCCGCCGGCTGGTCGACGCTCTACGCGCTCTCCGCGGTTACTACGCCTTCGGAGGCACGCTTGCGCTTCCGGGCCGGCTCCGAGGCGACGCGCACGCCACCTTCGCCGCCATCAACGCGTTCGCGATGGTCGCACTGCTTCTCGGGGCGGGCGCAGCGCTTCTGGCGCCGCGGATACGCTCGACGCGGTTCCGCATCGCGTACGTGGTCGGATGCTGGGTGGTGGTGGTCGGCTGCGTGATGCACGCCCTGGTCGACATGACGGTGCGCGTGCTCAGCATCGGCGGTGCCCTGGCCGTCACCTACCCGTCAGCCCTCTGGTCGTCCGTGGACGTGCGCGCTGCCGACCTGCAGGACCTGTTCGGGAACGAACCCTGGTTCCTGGTGGAGGGGGTGCTGTTCGGAGCGATCGGCGTCCTGTGCGTCAGGTCGCGCCGCGGCCGTCGCGGTTTCCTCCTGAGCGCGGTCCTGGCGATCGCTGTGGCCGTAACGATCGGACTCCTCACCGCGTCGGGCCACCTGCCCCGACTGATCGTCGGCTGAGCGGGCCGCGCCTGCGGCCGCAAACGCTGTTGCACTATTGCGACGGTCGGCGCAGAATTGCAGCATGGCCGACGGCGACAACACCCGAGAGTTCGATCCCGACATCGTCACCGACTTCCGGGAGCGGATGTCGTACGGCTCCTACCTGGAGCTCGACACGCTGCTCAGCGCGCAGCGACCGGTGAGCCGCCCGGAGCATCACGACGAGCTGCTGTTCATCATCCAGCACCAGACGACGGAGCTGTGGCTGAAGCTGGTGCTCCACGAACTCGAGTCGGCGCGCGACCTTCTGCGCGCCGACGACCTCTCGCCCGCACTCAAGCGCATCGCCCGCGTGAAGCACATCCAGCGCACGCTCACCGAGCAGTGGTCGGTGCTCGCGACGCTCACCCCGACCGAGTACGCGGAGTTCCGCGGCTTCCTCGGCAACTCGTCCGGCTTCCAGTCGTACCAGTACCGCGCCGTCGAGTTCGTGCTCGGCAACAAGAACCGCCGCATGCTGAGCGTCTTCGAGAGCGACCCGGTCGCCCACGCCCTCCTCGCGCAGCTGCTGGATGCGCCCAGCATCTACGACGAGTTCCTGCGCTACCTGGCGCGGGCCGGTTTCGCCGTGCCGACCTCGCTGCTGGAGCGGGACGTCACACAGGCGCACGTCTTCACCCCGGAGCTGGTGCCGGTGTTCCGCGAGATCTACGAGCACGCCAACGACCATTGGCCCGAGTACGAGGCCTGCGAGGAGTTCGTCGACCTGGAGGACAACTTCCAGCTCTGGCGCTTCCGTCACCTGAAGACCGTGCAGCGCACCATCGGCATGAAGACCGGCACCGGCGGGTCGACGGGAGCGGCGTTCCTGCAGAAGGCGCTCGAACTCACGTTCTTCCCCGAGCTCTACGCCGTCCGCACCGAGATCGGAGCGCCCGCATGAGCGAGCAGCCCGCAGACACCCACCCCACACGCCCCCACCCCACAGGCCCCGACCCCATAGGCACCGACGCCTACCTCACGGTCGACGCCGTCTGGAACGGCCACCGCTTCCTCGGCCCCACCACCTTCCGCAGCGACGGCGAGCGCCTCCACCCGGTCGACGACATCCCGTCGCGGGCACCGCACCACCACCTCGGCGGCACACTCTTCCCTCGACTCACCGACCATCACACGCACGTCGGTCTGACCGATCAGCACGCCGTCTTCGCCGGAGGCATCACGCACGCGATCGACCTCGGCTGGGTTCCGGCCGTCGCCGCCGGCTGGCTCGCCGACGACCTCACGCGCCCGGCCGTCGCGATCGTCGGATCGCTGATCACCTGCGAGGGCGGCTACCCGGTCAACGCCGGGTGGGGGCCGCCGGGCTCCTCGACGGAAGTAGGCGGCGAGCGCGAGGCACGGCTTGCGGTTCGGGCGAACATCATGATGGGAGCCTCCCGCATCAAGGTCACGCTCAACACCGAGGCCGGTGAAACTGTGGACGATCACGTTCTCCACAGCATCGTCGCGGAATCCCACGCGCAGGGCGTTCCCGTCACGGTCCACGTGCAGGGTGACGGTCAGACCGCGCGGGCCGTCCGAGCGGGTGCCGACCAGCTCGCCCACGCGCCGTTTACCGAGCGGGTCGACGACGAGCTCATCGCCGAATGCGTCCGCCGCGGCATCGGCTGGGTCAGCACCCTCGACATCCACGGCTGGGGAGATCCCACCGAGCAGCACGGCATCGCGTCGGAGAACCTGGGCCGGTTCGCGCGCGCCGGCGGCCTCGTGCTCTATGGGACCGATCTCGGCAACGGTCCACTCGCCGTCGGCGTGAACGAGCGGGAGCTGCGCGGGATGCTCGACGCGGGCGTCGAGTCCGACGCCCTGATCCGGTCCATCGCCGGCCCGCGCCGCCCCGACGATCACGTCATGCCGACCGTCGGCCCGCGCCTGGCCTGGCTGCCCGCGCCGCCCCCTGCTGAGCCGGACGCCCTCCCCGGCTGGCTTGCCACCGCCCGCGGGCTGACGGCCCGCGCGCTCACCCGAGCGGCGGCCGACGGCACCCTGAGCGCCGACGCTCCCACCGCATCCCCTCTTCCCTCCACCCCCGAGGATCACGCATGACCGACTTCGACATCGCCCTTCCCGCCGCCCTGTCGCCCGATCCGCTGACCGCTGCACGCGCCCTGGACGCGGCCGACCCGCTTGCGACCTTCCGCACGCGCTTCGCCGGCATCGACGACGGCACGAGCACGGTGACCGCCTACTTCGACGGCAACTCGCTCGGCCGCCCGACGCGAGCGAGCATCGAGCGCATCCAGCGCTTCCTCGTCGAGGGGTGGGGCGACCGGCTCATCCGCGGGTGGGACGAGGAGTGGATGGAGCTGCCGTTCGCCATCGGCGACGACCTGGGGCGTGCGGCGCTCGGCGCAGCGCCGGGCCAGACCTTCATCGGCGACTCGACCACCGTCCTCCTCTACAAGCTGGCCCGGGCGGCCGTCGACAGCCTCCCGGAGCGCAGCGAGATCGTGCTCGACACAGACAACTTCCCGACCGACCGCTACCTGCTCGACGGCATCGCGCGTGAGCGCGGCCTGCGCCTGGTGTGGATCGAGGCGGACACCGAGGCGGGGGTGACGCCGGAGCAGGTCGCCGCGGTCGTCGGACCGCAGACCGCCCTCGTCGTGCTCAGCCACGTCGCCTACCGGTCCGGCTTCCTGGCCGAGCTGCACACGATCACGCGCATCGTCCACGACGCGGGCGCGCTGGTGCTGTGGGACCTCTGCCACTCCGCCGGGTCGGTGCCGATCGAGCTCGACGAGGCGGGCGTCGACCTCGCCGTCGGCTGCACGTACAAGTACCTCAACGGTGGCCCCGGATCGCCCGCCTTCGGCTACGTGAACGCGCGGCTCATCCCGCGCCTCGCCCAGCCGATCCAGGGGTGGATGGGCGCCGGCGACGTCTTCCTGATGGGCCCGGAGTACGTGCCGGCCGACAGCATCCGGCGCTTCCTCAGCGGAACACCTCCCATCGTCGGGATGCTCGCGATGCGCGACACCGTCGCGATGATCGAGGAGGCCGGGATCGCCGCGGTTCGGGCCAAGTCGGTCGCACTGACGGAGTTCGCGGTCGCCCTCGCCGACGAGTGGCTGACCCCGCTCGGAGTGACCCTCGCGTCGCCGCGCGACCCGGAGCGCCGCGGCGGTCACATCACGCTCAGCCACCCGGCCATGCGCGAGGTCACGGCACTGCTGTGGCAGCGCGATGTCATCCCCGACTACCGCGATCCGGACGGCCTGCGCGTCGGCCTCTCGCCGCTCAGCACCAGCTTCGAGGAGGTCTGCGCCGGGATGGCCGCGGTGCGCGACGCCCTCGGCGAACTGACCCATGACTGAGCTCGCCACTCGTGTCGTCCGCGACGACCCCGAGGCCGCCAGCGGCAGCGCGACGGCGCTGCTGCGCACCGTGGTGGGCAGCGTCCTGCGCCCGATCGGCGGCTGGATGAGCGCGGCGGGAGCCGTCCGGCTCATGGATGCGCTCGGCGTGCCCGCGGCGACCGCCCGGTCGAGCCTGGCGCGGCTGTGCGCGCGGGGCGTCCTCCGACGGGAGCCCCTGGGCGGCGTCGCCGGGTACGCCCTCGATCCCGCCGCCGTTCCGATGCTGGAGCGCGGAGACGCCCGCATCTTCGGCGAGCGCGTGGAGGCCTCCCGCTGGCTGCTGGTCTCGCTGTCCTTCCCGGAACGGGCCCGGGGTTCGCGCGACCGGTTGCGCCGCCGCCTCGCCGCGCTCGGTTGCGGCACGGTCGCCGACGGCCTGTGGATCGCGCCAGCGGCGCTAGAGGGAGAGCTGGAGGCGGAGCTGACCTCCGCCGTGTCAACCACGTCGGCCGACGTGCACCCCTCCGGTTCGCCGGTCGTGGCGATGTTCGCGGACGCCGCCCCGCGCGGAGACCTCGCCGCCGGTCTCGCCCGCTGGTACGACCTCCCGGCGATCCGCGCCGCGCACGAATCGTTCCTCGCGCGGTTCGGCGATCTGCCGCATCCCCTCGACGACGCCCAGGCGTTCGCCACGTGGATGCGCGCCCTCGACGAGTGGCGCGTGATCCCGTACCGCGATCCCGGGCTCCCTGCGGCAGCACTCGGGCCGGACTGGCCGGGCGCCGCCTCCGCGGAACTGTTCCGTCGGCTGCGCGCGGACCTGGAGGAGCGCGCCGTCTCCCACGCCGCAGCCGTCGCGGCACCGGACCGCATCCCCGTCTCCGCACGGTAGAATCGACGCGAAACCCCCACCCTTTGCGCCCGAGTGAGCGGAGTGTCCCCGTGCCGACGATCGTTGTTGAAGTGATGCCCAAGGCTGAGCTGCTCGACCCGCAGGGGAAGGCGGTCGCTGGAGCGCTCGCCCGCACCGGTCGCGGCGTCGTCAGCGGGGTGCGTGTCGGCAAGCGTTTCGAGCTGACCGTCGACGGCCCCATCGACGACGCGGTCCGCGCGACGGTGCAGGAGATCGCGGACGAGATCCTCTCCAACTCCGTGATCGAAGACGTGGTGGGCATCCACTACCCGGCCGAGGTGGACGCCTGATGCGCATCGGCGTCATCACCTTCCCCGGCTCGCTCGACGACCGCGACGCACTGCGGGCGGTCCGTCTCGCCGGTGCCGAGCCGGTCGCGCTGTGGCACGGCGAGCACGACCTGCAGGGCGTCGACGCCCTCGTGCTGCCGGGCGGCTTCAGCTACGGCGACTACCTGCGCTGCGGTGCCATCGCCTCCCTCTCGCCGATCATGACCGAGGTCGTGGATGCGGCCGAGAAGGGGATGCCCGTGCTGGGCATCTGCAACGGCTTCCAGATGCTGGCAGAGGCGCACCTCGTCGCCGGGGGCCTGATCCGCAACGACCACGGCACCTTCATCCGGCGCGACCAGCACCTCACGGTCGAGAACACGCAGACGCCGTGGACGAACGGGTTCGAGCAGGGCCAGGAGATCGTCATCCCCCTCAAGAACGGCGAGGGCGGCTTCATCGCGTCGGCCGAGGAACTCGCACGACTCGAGGGCGAAGGCCTCGTCGTCTTCCGCTACAAGGACGTCAACCCGAACGGCTCGCTCGACGACATCGCCGGTGTCCGCAACGAGCGCGGCAACGTGGTCGGCCTCATGCCGCACCCGGAGCACGCGGTCGAGCCCGGCTTCGGCCCGGACACCCGCGACGCGATGCGCTCGGGCACGGACGGCCTCACGTTCTTCACTTCCGTCATCCGCTCGGCCCTCGTCGAGGCGTAGCGCCTCACTTCGCCGCGGCCCCCCGCGGACCCTTGGGCGGCATCGCCCGGACCTGATCCAGCGCCACGCCGATCCACTCGCGCAGCCGGTCGGGCTCCGACTTCCATACCTCCGGCATCGCGACGTACCCGCCCAAGGGCCGCTCCGGCGGTCCGTACGGGCCGGCGCCGTCGATCGCCATCAGCTCGTCGCGCACCGCCTGGTCGGGAAGGCGCACCCCGACCTGGTCGCCGAACAGCCCGGCGAACATGTTGCCGTTCACGAACGCGGCCAGGTTGGCGAACATCGGCCGGATGCGCACATCGGGCGCCTCAGGCACCACCGAGCGGAACAGCTCCTCGGTCTCCTTCGACGGGCGCGGAACGTGCATAGCGGCCTCCTCGCGGGACACGATAGCGCCGGGCGCTGCGGCGCGGCCATCCGGCTTACCTCTGCGGAACCGCCGCGCTGCTGCACGGCAAGGTCAGACGCTGTCCGACCAGCGGGCGAAATAGGCGTCCACTTGTTCCTGCGACCGGGTGTCGAGTGTCTGCCATTCTCGTGCCGCCTGTGTTGCGACGGACAGCGCCTCCTCCTCGGACAGCGGGCCCCGATCGTCGTCGACGAGGTCGCTGATGTTCATCCAGATTCGGTAGGCCGCGGGACCGTGGCGGGTCGCCATGAGGTCGCCGAAGCGATGACCGGCGGCCATGAGCACCGAATAGATCCGGTCGGTGCCAGACGCGAGAATCGCGGCGGTCGCGTTCGCCATTGCGTTGTCGAAGTCGAGTTCATCCGACACTGCCACCCTCCGATGCGTCTTCATCGTCGCTCCCGCCTACGGGTCGAACCGGTGCGCCGAGGCATCCTCCGCTGTGCGGTACAGCTCGCCCCGGCCGACGATATCGACATCGGCGGCGCGGAGAGGAGTTTCGCGCTCCGGCGATCCGGTCCTGGGCAGACAGATGTAGGCGAAGAACGGAAAGTGGTCGATGGCCGCCACATCGTCCCCCTGGAACCGGGATGTCAGGATGAAGCGGCGCAGATCTTCGCCCACGTTGAAGTTCTGCCCGACGACCGCGGGATCCAGGTCGACCTCGAGCGCCGATCTGCCGGCGTCGAAGGCGAGCGTCGTGATCACGGTGCATCGTCGCACGGGCTCGAACAGCGAGGAGTCGAGGGAGCTGAGGTAGTAGACGCTCATTCAGATCGTCTCGACCGCGAACCCGGCCCACGTGAGTGCATCGACGGCGAACTGACACACTCCAGCTGAACCGGCTGGAGCATCGGGCGCCACTGAGTTCCGATACAGCACGATGCTCATCGGCAGTGCGAGCATCTCGGAGTCGATCGTGTACGTGTCGCCACCCAGCGTCACGCGCAGACCGGTTCTGCCGAGGATGTGAACGGTCGATCCGGACAGTTCCTCGATGGTGTCGGCCGACAGCATCCGAAACGTCGTCAATGTCCCCCCAAAGCTTCGAGATGTGGCCCAAGCATCACAGGCGCAACGCGTCGGCGTCGAGCTGGTCGGATGCCCAGAGCACGTCATCCCCATCGAGTACCCACACGTCGGTCGAACTCTGCCGCGCAAGCCGCTGGACCCAGGATACGAACACCGTCTCCCAACGACACTCCACCGTGCAGGCGGTGAGTGACGAGAGCGGCGACACAGGCGGACGCCCCACAGTGCGTTCCGGCGTTTCCGGAGGTAGCTGCAACTCCGCCAGCCACTCGTCGGACGTCGTGGCGAACACGGTGAGCATGCGGCCCTCGGCATCGACGAGTTGGGCCATATCCGGAGTGCGGTGACCGCCGTTCTCGGCGAGCAGCGATGCGAACTTGTCGAACAGATCGTTGTCCTCAGAGACGACGGATGCGCTCTTCACCTCGGCTGCTCCCGTTCCGGTCCGCTTTCGTCACGATATGCTCTCGCCCCTCACCTAGATGGCCGCATTCCAACCCTTTCGACCCACGTCCATATTTGCAGCAGTGCGGACCCGCCGAGCCCACTCCGCTGCTGAGTCACTCGTTCTCACCGCTTCATGGCGAAGAGCGCTGGGTTGCCGGATAGGCCAGATAAGGTCAGCGGCCCAGTGTTCGGGATTCGGGAACCGCGACCTCCGTCGTGGACACTTCATAGATGTGAGGGGTATCCGAATCGACGAGCCGGACGTGCTCGAACGCGTGAACGCCGGTGATGCGGATGCGTTCGGGGCACTGTTCGACCTGCACCACGACCGCGTGTTCCGCCAGGCCGTTCGGCTGACCGCGTCCATCCACGACGCGGAGGACGTGACCGCTGTCGTGTTCCTCGAAGCGTGGCGCCGGCGGGATTCGATGCGGGTCGTGAACGGCTCTGTCATCGGCTGGCTGCTGGTGATGACGAACTTCGTCTTCCGCAACTTTGCACGCGCCTCACGCCGCTACCGGGACGGCCTGCAGCAGCTGCCACCCCCGGAGCACTCGCCCGATCATGCGACCGCCGTGGACGACCGCATCGACCGGGATGCGCGCCGAGCCGCGTTGCGTACGGCGCTCGCGACGCTGCCGAGACGCGACCAGGACATCCTGACGCTCTGCGTGCTCGAAGAACTCAGCACGGCCGAAGCGGCAGAGGCGCTGGGGATCGCGCCCGGAACCGTGAAGTCGCGCCTGTCCCGCGCCAAGTCCCGACTCGCAGAACTGATGAACGGAGGAGAGCGATGAGCGACGAGCCCACCTTCGACCCGCGACGCAAGGCGGCGATCCGCGAACTGGTGGTCGACAACGCGGCCGCCCACCCCGGACGCGCGGGCGGCCGCAAGCGCACTGCGCTGGTGGCGACGCTGGTTGTGCTCGCCCTGACCATCTCCGGCGGCTCGGTCGCCTATGCGCTCGGCACCGGCCTCATCGACCTGACGCCCGCAGCGGCGCCCAGCCCGACGCCGACCGTAACGCCGACGCCGACTCCCACGCCGACGCCGACCTCGACCCCCATCCCAGCCGTCCCGGTGCAGGACCCGGCCGACCCGTCGACCTGGGTCATCGGATTCGATGGGGTCGGGCCGTTCAAGCTGGAGGCGCCCTTCGACGCTCAGCGAGCAGTCGCTCCGACTCTGAAGGACGTCACAGAGCAGATCTGCTCCGCGAGCTATCTGGATCTCGAGGCAACCAGCGATCTCGTCGTCCGAATTGCGGGCTCGCAAGACGGAGGACAACGAACCGCTGCCATCGTGCTCGGGATCTCCCAGCCGCAGCTGCCGCAATCACAGGCCGACTCCCCCAAGACAAGCTCCGGCATCGGACTGGGCTCGACCCTGGACGAACTGGAGGCGGCCTATCCCGCCCTCACCAACACGATCACCGTGCGCGGCCTGCCGCAGTACGCAATCACGAACGGGCACGGCTCATGGATCGTATTCAGTATCGCTGGCGGCATGGTCGTAGATATCCAGATCGCCGATGCGGCCGACCTTCCCGTCGAGAACGAGAGCGTTCAGACCATTCCCTACGAGCGCTGCCCGGCCTGACCGTCTCCACAGCCCGGTAGACTGGAGCACATCCCCGCCCAGCCCCGCCCAGCCTGGAGTGCCCGCGTGACCGACACCGCCACCGCCCACGTCGTCGACACTGTCGCGAACGCGATCGAGACCCCGGAGCGGGAGCAGCCGTTCGCGGCGCTCGGGCTCAAGGAGGACGAGTACGCCCGCATCCGCGAGATCCTCGGCCGCCGCCCCACCAGCGGCGAGCTGGCGATGTACTCGGTGATGTGGTCGGAGCACTGCTCCTACAAGTCGTCGAAGATCTACCTGCGGCAGTTCGGCCAGAAGGTCAGCCCGGCGATGAAGAAGAACCTCATGGTCGGCATGGGCGAGAACGCCGGCGTCGTGGATGTCGGCGAGGGCTGGGCGGTCACCTTCAAGGTGGAGTCGCACAACCACCCCTCCTACATCGAGCCGTTCCAGGGCGCCGCGACCGGCGTCGGCGGCATCGTGCGCGACATCATCTCGATGGGCGCGCGCCCGGTCGCCGTGATGGACCAGCTGCGCTTCGGCGCCATCGACAACCCGGACACCGCGCGCGTCGTGCACGGCGTCGTCTCCGGCATCTCCTTCTACGGCAACTGCCTCGGCCTGCCGAACATCGGCGGCGAGACCTACTTCGACCCGGTGTACCAGGGCAACCCGTTGGTCAACGCCCTCTCGGTCGGCGTGCTCCGCCACGAGGACCTGCACCTGGCGAACGCGTCCGGCGCGGGCAACAAGGTCGTGCTGTTCGGTGCGCGCACCGGCGGCGACGGGATCGGCGGGGCCAGCATCCTCGCGTCCGACACGTTCTCCGCGGGCGGCCCGACCAAGCGTCCGGCCGTGCAGGTCGGCGACCCGTTCGCCGAGAAGATGCTCATCGAGTGCTGCCTGGAGCTGTTCCGCGACAAGCTGGTCGAGGGCATCCAGGATCTGGGCGCCGCCGGCATCTCCTGCGCGACCAGCGAGCTCGCCTCCAACGGCGACGGCGGGATGTTCATCGAGCTCGACAAGGTGCTCCTGCGCGACCCGAGCCTCACCGCTGAGGAGATCCTCATGTCGGAGAGCCAGGAGCGCATGATGGCCGTCGTCAAGCCGGAGCTGCTCGACGCCTTCCTCGCCGTCACCGCCAAGTGGGATGTCGAGACCAGCGTGCTGGGCGAGGTCACCGAGACCGGCCGCCTCGTCATCAACTGGAACGGCGAGGAGATCGTCAACGTCGACCCGCGAACCGTCGCGGTCGACGGCCCGGTGTACGAGCGTCCTGTCGCCTACCCGACCTGGATCGACGCCCTGCAAGACGACTCGGCCTCCGTGCTCGCCCGCCCGACGACCGGCGACGAGCTGCGCGAGCAGACGCTCGCCCTCCTCGGCAGCGCCAACCTCGCCGACAAGGGCTGGGTCACCGACCAGTACGACTACTTCGTCGGCGGCAACACTGCGCTGGCCTTCCCGGACGACGCGGGCATGATCCGCGTCGACGAGGAGTCGGGCCTCGGCTTCGCCATCGCGACCGACGCCAACGGCCGCTACTGCCAGCTCGACCCGAAGCAGGGCGCCAAGCTGGCGCTGGCCGAGGCGTACCGCAACGTCGCCGCCTCCGGCGCGGTGCCGGTCGCGGTGACCGACTGCCTCAACTTCGGCAGCCCGGAGAACCCCGAGGTCATGTGGCAGTTCTCGCAGGCCGTCGAAGGACTCTCGGACGCCTGCCTGGAGCTCGAGATCCCGGTCACCGGCGGCAACGTCTCCTTCTACAACCAGACCGGCGACACCCCGATCTTCCCGACCCCCGTGGTCGGAGTGCTCGGCGTGATCGACGACGTCGCCCGCCGCATCCCGAGCGGCTGGCAGGACGAGGGCGAGAACATCTACCTCCTCGGCATCACCCGCGAGGAGCTGGACGGCTCGGCCTGGGCCGGCACCATCCACGGCCACCTCGGCGGACACCCGCCGGCGGTCGACCTCGACGCCGAGCGCTCGCTCGCCGAGGCGCTGCACGCGGCCTCGCTGGAGGGTCTGGTCTCGTCCGCGCACGACCTCGCCGACGGCGGCCTGGCGCAGGCCCTCGCCGAGAGCGTCATCCGCTTCGGCGTCGGCGCCCGCGTCTGGCTCACCGAGATCGAGGAGCGCGACGGGGTGGATGCGGCGACCGCGCTCTTCTCGGAGTCGACCGCGCGCGTCCTGGTCACCGTCCCACGCGAGGACGACGTGAAGTTCCGCGGCCTGTGCGCCGGCCGCGGCATCCCCGCGCTCCGCATCGGCGTGACGGACGCCGAGGTCGGCGCCCAGCCCGTGCTCGAGGTGCAGGACCTCTTCACGATCGGCCTGGAGGAGCTCCGCGGCGTCCACCGCTCCACGCTCCCCGAGCACTTCGGCCCGACGGTCGCGTAACTCCCCCGCCTCCCGCGCCACCTCCCCAGCCATCCGCTCCGGAGTTTTTCGCCCCCGACACGCGGTCGGAGGCCGAAAAACTCAGGAGCCGGCGGTGGGGGTCGCTACGGTGAGGGCATGACCCGTGCCCGCGCCGACGAGCTGCCGACGCCTCCACTGCTCTCGCGGCGCGCCCGCCGCGTCGTGTCCGTCACCGCCATCGTGCTGCTGTGCCTGCTCATCCTCGCCAGCCTCGCGTCGTCGTCCCCATGGCCGTCCGCCCTGGTGATCCGCAGCGTCTTCGAGAGGGGCGCCGCCGAGACGGTCGCCGAAATGAAGCCGTTCGTGCCGACCACCGGTGTGACGGCGCAGACCGGGCTCCGCTACGCGCCGGGATCGCCCGACACGACGTTCGACGTCTTCCGCCCCGACAGCGCGACGGACCCGCTCCCGACCGTCGTCTGGATCCACGGCGGCGCCTGGATCTCGGGCGTCAGCTCCGACGTCGACCCCTACCTGCGCATCCTGGCCGACCAGGGGTTCACGACCGTCGGCCTCAACTACACCGTCGGGCCCGAGGCGACCTACCCGACCGCCGTGCGCCAGCTCAACGACGCGCTCGCGTACCTCGACGCGCACGCCGAGACGCTCGGCATCGACCCGAGTCACATCATCCTCGCCGGCGACTCGGCCGGGTCGCAGCTCGCCAGCCAGCTCGCCGTCCTGACCACCAGCCCCGAGTACGCGAACCTCATGGGGATCGCACCCGCACTCCAGCCGGACCAGCTGTCGGCCGTCGTGCTCAACTGCGGCGTCTATGACCTCGACGCGCTCGCCAGCCTGACCGGGATCGACGGCTGGGGCTTCAAGACCGCCCTGTGGTCGTACAGCGGCACGAAGGACTGGTCGCAGACCTACGTCGGATCGACCATGTCGACCATCCAGCACGTCACCTCCGCCTTCCCGCCGACCTACATCTCCGGCGGGAACGGCGACGGACTCACCTGGACGCAGTCCGTCCCGATGGCCGCCGCCCTCCGGGCGAAGGGTGTGGACGTGACCGAGCTGTTCTGGCCCGCCGACCACGAGCCCGCGCTGCCGCACGAGTACCAGTTCCATCTGAAGTTCGCGGAGGCGCACACGGCGCTGGATGCGACGATCGCCTTCCTCCGCGCCCACAGCTAACGCGCCGCGGCCTCCTGGGCGGCCAGCTCGGCCTGACGCCGGGTGAACAGCCGGACGCGCTGCTGGGTGAGCAGGATGCCCGCGAACACGATCACGGCGCCCACCGGTTCGTTCCACGTCAGGTGTTCGCCGAGGACGAGGATGCCGAGGGCCACGCCGACCACCGGCGTCACGTAGGTGACACCCGACGTCGCGGTCGGACCCCACGCGCGCAGCACGTTCATGTTCCAGATGTAGACGACGCCCGTCCCGAGGGCCCCGAGCGCCAGCAGGGAGAGCAGCACCGGCCAGCTGAACGTGATCGGGTGCCACGCCACCACGGGCGTCAGAAGGATCATGATGACCGCCGCCAACCCGATGTTCATGAATGCGCTCGTCGTCGCGGACACCGCTCGCGGGCTGATGAACTTGCGGATGTAGCCGAAGCTGAACCCGTAGCACGTGACCGCCCCGAGGCAAGCGAGCTGGCCCCAGAGGCTGCCGGCCAGCGCGTCCACCGCCCAGGGCCCGACCACCACGACGACACCGACGACACCGATCAGCACGCCGAGCACCTGGTCGCGGTTGAGCTTCTCGACCCGGAACGCGGCGGTGACGAGGATCGCCGTCGTGATCGGCGTGACGGCGTTGTAGATGCTCGCGAGGCTGGACGAGACGTACTGCTCGGCCCAGGCGAACAGGAGGAACGGGATGACGCAGTAGGTGACCGCGACGACCGCGAAGTGCACCCAGACGATCGGCTCGCGCGGCAACCGCACGCGCATGATCAGCGCGATGACGCCCAGAGTCAGTGCCCCGAACACGAGCCGCGCCCACGCGACCTGCCCGAAGCTCACGCCCTCGAGCGCCACCTTCATGAAGAGGAAGCTGGCGCCCCACACGAGACCCATGGCGACGAACTGCAGAGCGACCTTCACCCTGTCGACGCTAGCGGGTGCCGCCGACCCGGCGCGCGCGGGAATCGGACACGGATGGATGAGATCCGGCCAGCCGGTATTTGGTAGCGTTCCCCGAGGGGGGAACCATGTACAGAACGAACAGGCGCGTCCGCACCGCTGCGGCCGCGGGGATGCTTGTCGCGCTCGCCATCGCACTGTCCGGCTGCGCGCTCTTCGACGGAGGCGCGCACGCGAAGCCGGTGGCGCGGCACACGACGGCGAAGCCGAAGCCGACGCACTCCGCGTCGCCGACGCCGACGCCCAGCGCGACGCCGACGCCGACGACACCGCCGCCTCCGCCACCGACACTCACTCCGGTCCCGTCGGGCACCACCGTCGCCGAGGCGAGTGTCGCGTCGCCCAAGGGCAGCATCCACTTCCACTACCGGATCGTGTCGAACGGCGACAACACGTACTCGATCCAATACAGCGGCTTCACCTCGAGCGTCCCGGTACCTGTCTCTGTCACGTTGATCGACGTTCCGCCGCAGGTCGGGGACGGCCTCACCTGGCATGGCGTCGCCGACCACGCCCTCGGCGGACCCACGGCCGGCGCGGCCGCCGCCTCGACGGTCCCGCTGGGCTACATCGGCAACCCGTCGTACCTCGGCGCCCTGGTGACCTACTCGTCCGTCGCGTCGCCCGACGGCGTGCCCGTCGAGCTCGGCCCGGACAAGGTGCTCGCGGTGAACACGGTCCGCTGGTCGATCCCCGAGCGGGCGACCAACGTCCATCCCGTCGACGGCGGTGCGCGTGCGGGTGCGGCAGGCAGTGTCCCGGAGACGACCTCCTCCGGCGCTCCCGCGCGCTATGTCGTGGCGGCCGGGGACACGTTCGACGGCGTCGCGCAGCGGTTCGGCATCACGTCGCAGGACCTGCTCTGGCTGAACCCGAGCGGTCGCGCGTACGACGGCAGCCTCAACCTGCTCGAGAATCAGTCGCTGAACCTCGATCCTCAAGCCCTCTGACCTGCGGTTTCACACCGCCGGCCTACCCCCATGCGACCGCGCGCGCCAGGATGGGAATACCTCGCCCCCTGTCGCGTTGTATGCGTTTGCATAGAAACGGCGAGAACAAACCTGAGGAGCCAGTCATGCAGTACGGAATCTTCTCCGTCAGCGACATCACCCGCGACCCCGTGTCCGGTGAGACGCCGAGCGAGGCGGAGCGCATCGACGCGATCGTGAAGATCGCGAAGCACGCGGAGGAGGTCGGGCTGGACGTCTTCGCCATCGGCGAGCACCACAACCCGCCGTTCTTCTCCTCGTCGCCCACCACCCTGCTGGCCCACATCGCCGCTCTCACCGAGCGGCTCACGGTCACCACATCCACCACCCTCATCACCACGAACGACCCGGTGCGCATCGCCGAGGAGTACGCGATGCTCCAGCACCTGTCGAAGGGCCGCATGGACCTCATGGTCGGGCGCGGGAACACCGGCCCGGTGTACCCGTGGTTCGGCCAGGACATCCGCCAGAGCCTTCCGCTCGCGCTCGAGAACTACAACCTCCTGCACCGCCTGTGGCGCGAGGACGTCGTCGACTGGGAGGGACGCTTCCGCACGCCGCTGCAGGGCTTCACCTCCACGCCGCGCCCCCTCGACGACGTGCCGCCGTTCGTCTGGCACGCCAGCATCCGCACCCCCGAGATCGCCGAGCAGGCCGCGTTCTACGGCAACGGGTTCTTCGCCAACAACATCTTCTGGCCGAAGGAGCACTTCCAGCGTCTGATCGCGTTCTACCGTGAGCGCTTCGAGCACTACGGCCACGGAACCGCGAAGGAGGCGATCGTCGGACTCGGCGGCCAGGCCTTCATCGCGAAGAACTCGCAGGACGCGAAGAACCAGTTCCGCCCCTACTTCAACGAGGCCCCGGTCTACGGCAACGGGCCGACGATGGAGGAGTTCACGGATGCGACCCCGCTGACCGTCGGCAGCCCGCAGGAGGTCATCGACAAGACGCTGACGTTCCGCGAGTGGGCGGGCGACTACCAGCGCCAGCTGTTCCTGATGGACCACGCCGGCCTGCCGCTCAAGACGGTCCTCGAGCAGCTGGACCTGCTCGGCGAGCACGTCATCCCCGTCCTCCGCAAGGAGACCGAGGCGCGCAAGGATCCTGAGACGCCGGACGCCCCCACCCACGCGTCCCTCGTGAAGGCGAAGTACGGCGACGCGGACCCGCGCCAGCCGCGCCCGAACGCGAACCGCGGCGACAACGTCACCGGCGCGTCCCCCTACCAGGACACCGACGAGCAGGTCGAGGTGAGCTACCCGGCGCTCTGACGCCCGGCGGCATCCACCGACCATCGATCGAGACAAGGACAGACCATGAACACATCAGACCTGCGGCCGTTCCGCGTCGTCGTGGTGAACGCGGGCGTCAGCGACCCGTCGTCCACCAAGATGCTCGCCGACCGCCTCGCCCTGCGCGTGGAGGCGGCCGCCCAGCGCGACGGACGCACGGTCGAGACGCTCAACCTCGACCTGCGCGAGCTCCTGCCGGAGCTGGGCGCCGCCCTGGCGTCCGGGCACCTGGGGCCGAAGTTCACCAAGGCGATCGAGGCGCTGAAGTCGGCCGACGGCATCATCGCGACCGCCCCGGTGTACAAGGCGGGACCGAGCGGGCTGTTCACCTCGTTCTTCCAGGTGCTCGACAACGACCTGCTGATCGCCAAGCCGGTCGTGCTCGGCGCGACCGCGGGCACCGCCCGCCACGCGCTCGTCGTCGACGGCGAGATGCGGTCGCTGTTCGCGTTCCTCCGGACCATGACGACGCCGACTTCGGTGTTCGCATCGACCGAGGACTGGCAGGACAAGGCCCTCGGCAAGCGCATCGACCGCGCCGCCCGCGAACTGGTCGTGCTCATGGAGTCCGAGGTCGAGTCCAAGATCACGGACACGTCGTGGGACAGCTACCAGCACGAGTTCGGCTCGGCCGGCGGAAACGAGCTGGGCATCGACCTCGGCTCCGACCTCATGCGCCTCGCCGCGGGCGGAACGCTGCCCACCACCCGCTGACCGGCGACCGGCAGGCGCTCGCCCTCGCGGGCGGGCGCCTGTTCGCGTTCCAGCGCCGGGCGAGCCAGTAGGCGAGGTAGGCGCACGGCCATCCTGCGCACCGAGTTTCGGCTGCTGTGCCAAGCCGCCCGCTGCTGGCCGTGCGGAGGAACTATCGACTACCTGCTGCGCGACGGCTACGGCGCCTTCGAGCCGGACCACTACTTCCCCGTCAGCATCCACCCGCAGTACGGGGAATCTCCCGCGAACTTCCGCCCGTGCCACCGCAGCTGCAATCGCAGCCGGGGAGATGCGCACCACAGGCCGGCCTCGGCACCAGCTCGCGCGCATGCTAGTAGAAACAGCACAGCCCCCCGGACAACGTGTCCAGGGGACTGGCTGCGCGGTGACGGGCGGTCAGTCGAGACGCCGGTATCGCCCAACCCTGTACTTCTTATCGTGAGTGGCGATGACGATAAAGATCACACCAAACAGGCAGGCCAACCCCCCGAAAACATACGAAGCGGTGTTGTTGGCCGTGATGCCAAAGACGGTCACGCATGCTGCAAGACCAAGCCAAGCGAATCCGGTCCAGAGCCGTGGCAAACCAAACGACCACCTCATCCAACGGGGAAGGTCATGCGACTTACTCATTTTTCATCCTCGACAAGCAGTGATATTGGGCAGTCCCTGGGTAGCAACGTATCCGATCGCACCGGAAAGGAAGCGGACCAACCAGCCGGGACCATAGAGCGTTCCCAGCCCAACACCGATCGCAATGTAACAGTCGGGGGTGCCGAACGCTTTGGGGTTCGCGGGGGTCCCGTAGCCGGTAAGCGCGATGGTCTGGACCTTTGCGCCGTTGATGTACTTCTGCAGATACGAACCTTTGCATGTGTTGAGCGCGGTCCCCGGCTTAAGGAAGTAGCTGCTGCCGTTCTGAAGCACGCAGTTGTACGAGTACACACCGGTCGACGGGTCAGCGATGACGGGGAACGCTGTGTGCTCGCTGAACTCGATGACCTGGGTGAGGGTACTTCCGTGCACCTCGTAGCGGGTCGGCACCGGGCTGCCGTTGGCGTCCTTCGCCCACGCTTCACCGAAAACCCGCAGCGGCGACCCGTCCGCTGCGACAACCGCAACAGTACCGTTCGCATCCTGCGTGAGGGTCGCCCCCTGGGGAACGCCTATCGGGTAGTCGTACCGTCTCGGAGCGTTGGCATTGTCGATCACCGTATTGATCTGCAGGGTTCCGTCGGCCTTGATGAGCGGGACGGTGGTCGAGCCGTTCTTGTTGTCGTACGCCACGACGCCGGGAAGCTGCGAGTCCGTCGCGTCGGACGCGTGCTGGGCAAACGGCAACCCGATCTGAACCGAGTCCCCGAGGGAGAGGCCGTCGGTCGGGTCAGCCGGGACCACAACCCTGCCGCCCTCGACGGTGGCAGCCGCGGCGGTGACGCTGTCCCTACTCGTCGCGGCAAGGCCGGAAAGCGACTCAGGCGCGACACCTTGGATCGCGGCCACCGCATCCACTGCGTTGACCTCCTCAGCGTCCAGCGCGGCGAACCCGGTCAGGCTTGCCGCGATAACGCAGACCCCGGCCAGCGTTGCGGCAGGCATCAGTACACGAAACTTCTTCATTGAGTCTTTCTCTTCGTTCAACACCGAACGAAATGAACTGGGGTTGTCTGTCACCCGGCAAACAGGAACGGTCGGCAGTTCACTACTCCTGGTCGGTTAGGCCTGTTACTCCTTTAGACGCAGCCAGCCTCAGTTCATGACGCCGAGCCGTGGACTTTTTTCAGCAACGCTCGACGCTGCGCGTGGTCAGCAGGGACTCACCGGTCGAAGGGGTGTTCAGATCGCGGGAGCGGTGTGGCCAGCTGCCAGCCGCACGGGATGCCGCGCACCGTGCCTGCGATCAAGGGGAACGGGATCACCATGACGCAGGCGATCATCCCGAAGCGCAGCACCCAGATGTCGCGGATCGGATCGCGCACCGGGCCGATGAACGCGACGGCGATGACGAGATGGCGAAGCCGAGTCAGTCGGTCCCGTAAGAGAGCAACGGCATCATCGCGACCGCCCCGGTGTACAAGGCGGGACCGAGCGGGCTGTTCACCTCGTTCTTCCAGGTGCTCGACAACGACCTGCTGATCGCCAAGCCGGTCGTGCTCGGCGCGACCGCGGGCACCGCCCGCCACGCGCTCGTCGTCGACGGCGAGATGCGGTCGCTGTTCGCGTTCCTCCGGACCATGACGACGCCGACTTCGGTGTTCGCATCGACCGAGGACTGGCAGGACAAGGCCCTCGGCAAGCGCATCGACCGCGCCGCCCGCGAACTGGTCGTGCTCATGGAGTCCGAGGTCGAGTCCAAGATCACGGACACGTCGTGGGACAGCTACCAGCACGAGTTCGGCTCGGCCGGCGGAAACGAGCTGGGCATCGACCTCGGCTCCGACCTCATGCGCCTCGCCGCGGGCGGGACGCTGCCGGGCGCGCGCAAGTAGCAGCAGAACGAAACGACGGGCCTCGGGCGACCGGGGCCCGTCGTCGTGTGCGGCCAGGCAAGGCTCAGATCGCGACAGCCGACCAGTCGATGACGGCGACGGGTACGCCGGTGCGTTCCAGGTCGTCCTTCAGCGACGTCCGGAACTGCTCGTGCCGACCCCACCAATTTCCGCCCCACACCAGCGATAGCGCACCGCCGACGCGCCCGGAGGTCGCCAGCGGGAGAAATCCACCGTCCACCGCCATCACCATCACGGCTCCGGACATGCGGAAATCCAGCCCGACCACCGAGATGTCGCTCCACGGGAGTTGGGAGATGCGACCGTCTTCCGAGATCAGGAAGAGGCAACGCCGACCGAGCACGAGCCGGCGGCGGGAGTAGGGCGAACCGCCCGCGAAGTAGACCGGACGCGCGATGCTCGGCCCCCGCATCCGTGCCCGCTTGTTGCGGTAGCCCGGATACTCGAGGCGGACTAGTTCAATACCCGCCGCCAGCACGAAAACGGCGACGATGATCGGCCGTTTCGCTGGGTTCGGAACGGCAGAAATGCCGACGATGATGCAGGCGGCCAACGCCATGAGAATGACCGCCGCGTCGCCGAGGCGCGCGGTAATCGATGCGCGACGCAACGGCGAGCGCGCCCGCTCGACGGCGACGTCGAGCTCGTCCACCAACTTCCAGTCGTCCGTCAGAAGACGCACCGGGCGGTCGCTCTCGTCGAGCGTCGTGACGCGGAGCAGAGCTTCGTCCGTCGGCCGAAGCGTCGTCGCACCGCTCATGACTGGATGACGCCCCCCTGAGGCCGGCCCTCTGCACCCGAAACCCGGACCGACTCGACTCGACTCGACTCGACCTCACCCTAACGAGCGACCGGAGCCCGATCAACGTCCCGCACGGCTGTGCGCCTTTCCCCTCGCGAACACGCCGCCGCGCCACCCGCCCTGCGGCTCGCGGCCGCGCGAGGCAGGGGCGATAGGGTCTGGGTAGAACAGGGAGGTCTTGGGGTTGGACATTCTCAGCGTGCTGCACACGATCGGCGTCGTCGTGTGCCTCGTCCTCGCGCTCACCGGGCTCATCCCGGTCATCGCCGCGGCCGCGACCTTCGTCGTCATCCCCTTCCACGCCTGGATCAACCACTACAAGAAGGCCGCCCCCTACCTTCCGCGGGTCGCGATCGTCGTTCCGGCATGGAACGAGGGAGCGGTGATCGGCGCATCCATCGACCGGCTGATGAAACTGGACTACCCGCGCGGCGCCCTGCGCATCTACGTGGTCGACGACGCGAGCACCGACGACACCCCCGAGGTCGTCCGGGGTCGCGCAGAGCTGTACCCGGGCAACGTCCACCTGCTCCGCCGGGAACAGGGCGGCCAGGGCAAGGCGCACACGCTCAACCACGGCATCGCGAAGGTGCTGGAGGACGACTGGATGGAGGCGCTCCTCATCATGGACGCCGACGTCATCTACACCCCCGAGTCGCTGCGGCGCATGACCCGGCACCTGGCCGACCCCGACGTGGGCGCCGTGTCGGCGTACATCAGCGAGGGCAGCAGCGACCGCAACTACCTGACCAAGTTCATCAGCGTCGAGTACGTGCTCTCGCAGCCGGCTGCCCGCCGTGCACAGAACGTGCTGGGCGCACAGGCGTGCCTCGCCGGCGGCGCGCAGCTGCACACCCGCGAGAACCTGCTCGCGATCGGCGGCCGCATCGACACGTCGTCGCTGGCGGAGGACACGATCACCACGTTCGAGACCCAGCTGCTCGGCAAGAAGGTCGTCTTCGAACCGCACGCACACGTGCTCGCCGAGGAGCCCCGCGCTGTCGACGCCCTGTGGAAGCAGCGTCTCCGCTGGGCGCGCGGCAACGTCACCGTCACCGCGCGGTACTCCAAGGTGTGGTTCCGCCCGTCCCGCCTCCACCACCTGGGCGGCATCAGCTTCGGCATCGTCTGGTTCAGCCTCTGGCTGCTCCCCCTCATCATGATCCTGTCGTCGATCGGGCTCGCCGGTCTGCTGTTCCTCCAGGACGGGGTCGCCACGACGGTGTTCCGCATCCTGTGGATCTCGGCCGCGCTCGCCTACCTCTTCGTGCTCATCCTGGGAGCACAGACCGACGGGAGGTCGACCAGGCACGAGCTGGGCCACGTCCTGCTGTTCCCCGGCATCATCAACATGCTCGTCATGATCACCGCGCTCTTCCCGCCGGTCATGCTGGTGTGGCTGCCCGGGCTGTTCGGCGTGACGCTGAGCGAGCCGGCCCTGTTCACCATCACGCTCGCGATCTACATCTGGATCCCGTTCTCCATGGTCGTCGCCTGGCTCGCTCGCAAGGCGGAGAAGGTCCGCGCCGGCCGCTGGCTGTCGCCCGCGCTGATCTACCTGGCCGGATACGGCTCCCTGCTGTGCGCGATCACCTTCGACTCGTACCTCAAGGAGCTCGCGGGCGCGGAGGCGCGCTGGGACAAGACGGAGAAGGTCGGCCGGGTCGCCGCAGGCTGACGTGGTACCGCGGGATGACATCCTCCGGATGACCCGCCCGCGCAGCGACGGGCCTCCCGGCCGATGCCTGCTTTCCGTCCCGCGGCCAGGCTGGAGGCATGACCTCAGTTCCCGCTGCTGCGCCCCCGGCCATCGTCGCCACCGCGCTCACCAAGTCCTACGGCCCCTCCGTCGCGCTCGCCGGCGTCGACTTCCGGGTCACTCCCGGCGAGTCGGTCGCCATCATGGGCGCGTCCGGCTCGGGTAAGACCACCCTGCTGCACTGCCTGGCCGGAATCATCACGCCCGACAGCGGATCGGTGTCGCTGGCGACCGCGACCGGCCCGCTCGAGATCACGGCGCTGGATGAGGCCGGTCGTTCGCGACTGCGGCGCGAAGCGTTCGGTTTCGTGTTCCAGCAGGGGCTGCTCCTGCCCGAGCTCACGGCGATCGAGAACGTCGCCCTTCCCCTGATGCTGACCGGGACGGATCGCCGCGCCGCAGAGCAGACGGCCGCGATGTGGCTCGCCACCCTCGGCCTCGCCGGGTACGAGACGCGCCGCATCGGCCAGCTCTCGGGCGGTCAGGCGCAGCGCGTGGCGATCGCCCGCGCACAGACCACCGGAGCCGCCGTCGTGTTCGCCGACGAGCCGACCGGCGCCCTCGACTCGCAGACGTCCGCCGAGGTGATGGATGCGCTCATCCGCTCGACGACGGACCGCGGCCGGTCGCTCGTCGTCGTCACGCACGACGAGACCGTCGCCGCACGGTGCTCGCGCGTCCTCCGCCTCGCCGACGGGCGCATCGTGGACGAGGTGAACGCCCGATGACGACCTTGCGGCTCGCGTGGCTCTTCGGCCGACGCAGTGTCTCCGCCCGCTCCACCGTGATCCTGCCGGTCGTGGCCTTCGCCGTCGTGACGGCGCTGCTGCTGATCGTCGCGGGTGGAGCGCAAGCCTTCTTCTCGTGGACGGACGACATCGCGGGCCTCTACCAGGTGCTCGCGGTCATCGCCCTCTCCCTGCTCGTGGTGCCGCTCGTCGCGCTCGGCGGCTCCGCGGCACGGCTCTCGGCGCGACGGAGGGACGACCGGCTGGCCAGCCTTCGGCTGCTCGGCGCGACGCCTGCACTGGTGACCGCACTGACGGTCATCGAGTCGACCGTGCTCGCGCTCGTGGGGGCGATCACGGGTGCCCTGGTGGCGCTGCTCGTGTCGCCCCTGGTGGCGCTCATCCCGTTCCGCGGCGAGCCGCTCGGGATGTCCATCCTGCTGTCCCCGCTGTGGGTGGCGGTGGCCGTGGCCGGTATCGGGGCTCTGGCCGCGGTGAGCGCCGTCGTCGGGCTGCGCGGCGTCATCCTGTCTCCCCTCGGCGTGCGCACGCGGCAGCAGGCGCCACGGGTGCACTGGGTGCGCGTCCTGATCACGGTCGGAGTGGTGGCGGTCGTCGCCGTCGCCATGACCGCGCTGCGGGCGGTGGCCGATGTCGGGATCGTGATGGTCGTCCTCGCCGTCGGGTTCGGCGGGAGCATCGCCGTTCTGAACCTCATCGGCCCGTGGGTCCTGCGGCTGGTCGCCTCCGGGCAGGCCCGCCGGGCGCGGACCGCTCGACGCCTGCTGGCGGCTCGGGTGGTGCTCGAATCGCCGAAGGCCGCCTGGCGGCAGGTGTCCGGCGTCGCGATGACCAGCTTCATGGCCGTGTTCGCCGGCGTCGGCGTCGCCCTGATGGATGCGGCAGGCGACTCGGGCGACCCGCAGTCGCGGCTGCTGGTCGCGGACATCCGCACCGGCGTGCTCATCACCGTCATCGCGTCGTTCCTGATGGTCGCGTGCTCGGCCGGCGTGAACCAGGCGGCCGCCATCCTCGACCGCCGCGACCTCTACGTGAGCCTCGACCGGATCGGGATGCCCGTCGCCGAGATGAACGCCGCGCGCAGCCGCGCCATCCTGTCGCCCCTGCGGGTGACCGCGATCGGGTCGGCGGTCACGGCGGCGGTCGTGGTGCTGCCGCTCACCGGGATGAGCCTCCTGCTGTCCCCGCTCACACTGGTGACGGTGGCGGCGTGCCTCGCCGCCGGTGTGCTGCTCGTGTGGGCGGCCCTGCGGGCCACGCGGCCGGTTCTCACGCGGGTGCTCGCGGAGCCATCCCCCAGTCTGTGACCCAGTAGGGTCGAAGCATGCCCGAAAACAGCGACGTGGCGGCTGCGCTTGAGCAGCTGCACAGCATCCGGCAGAGCATCGACAACATCGACGCCGCGGTCATCCACATGCTCGCGGAGCGATTCAAGTTCACGCAGCAGGTGGGTGCGCTGAAGGCCGAGCATGGGCTCCCGGCGGCCGACCCGGAGCGCGAGAAGGAGCAGATCCAGCGCCTCCGTGCCCTGGCCGAGGAGAGTCACCTCGACCCCGCGTTCGCGGAGAAGTTCCTCACATTCATCATCGCGGAGGTCATCCACCACCACGAGCGCATCGCCGGCGAGAACGGCAGATAGCGCATGGGCTGGGACGCATCCGCCCTGCCGGACGCCCACGGACGCACGGTCGTCATCACCGGTGCGAACGCGGGCGTCGGCTACTTCACCGCGGAGCAGCTCGCGACGGCCGGCGCCCGGGTGGTGCTCGGCTGCCGCGACCCGGAACGCGCGGAAGCGGCGGTGTCGGCCATCCGCCGCCGCGTGCCCGGTGCCCGCGTCGAGGCGCTGCCGCTGGACGTCACGGACCGGCGGTCGATCGACGCGGCGGCGGACGCCCTCCTCGCCTACGAGCGGGTGGATGCGCTGGTGCTGAACGCGGGGATCGTCCACCCGCCGCGTACCCGGCAGACCGACGAGTACGGCAACGAGCTGGTGCTGGCCACGAATGTGCTCGGACACTTCCGCCTGGTCGCACGTAGCATCCCGGCTCTGCAGCGGACCCCCGGATCGCGCATCGTCACGCTGGGTTCGCTGGCGTCGCGGCTCGGCCGCGTTCGTGTCGACGACCTCCAGCTGGAGCGCTCGTACACCGCGTGGCGCGCCTACGCGGGCTCGAAGATCGCGGCGCAGGTGTTCGGGTTCGAGCTCGACCGCCGGCTGCGCGCGGCAGGGTCGGACGTGCAGAGCATCGTGGTGCATCCCGGCTACTCGACCTCGGGGCGGACACCCGGAATCCGCGGCGTCAATCAGCCGTCACGGCTGAAGCGGTTCGCGGACAACCTGCAGGCGGCGTGGACGCAGGGCAAGGACGAGGGCGCGCACGCGCCGGTCCGCGCGGTGCTCGACCCGTCGATCGGCGGCGGCGACTACCTGGGGCCCGCGCTGTGGACGAAGGGCGCACCGGTGCACGCGCCGGCGACCAGAGCATCCCGTTCGCCGCGCCTCGGCGCCGCCCTCTGGCCGCTCTTCGAGCGAGCCGCCGAGCAGCCCTTCCCCCTCTGAGCCGCTAACAAGCGAACAGCTCCTGAGTTTTTCGCTCGATCGGAGGCGATTCGTGCGAAAAACTCAGGAGCCGTTGGCTTCGAAGGGGACGATCGAGAGGAGGCGGTGCGTGGACGGCACTCGGGCGCGCAGCGCGTCCCGGGCGGCGGCGTAGTCGGCGCCCTCCGCCTCGATCTCCTCGATGGCGGCCTCGCGGATGATCGCCTTCGCGATCACACGACCGCCGCGGGGCATGGCGTTGTGCACCTGCAGAAGGTCGAACCCCTCGGGCACTTGCTCCTCGATGAGCGCACGGGCCGACTGCGCGTCGTCCGCCTCCGCCGTGAGCTCCTGTGTCTCGCTGCTCTGGATGAGACCGCGCACCTTCATGCCTCAACGCTAGCCGACCGCGGACCTGCCGCTGTCACGGCCGGCCCGATACGGTGAAGGGATGGACTACCTCACCCAGCCCATCGATCCGACCTCCGAGAACGACCTCGCGGCGGGCGGACTCCGCCTGACCCTCGTCGACACCTCCGACCCCGCCGCGTTCGACGGCTGGATCCGCGCCGACTTCCGCGGTTTCCACAGCGAACGTCCGAAGGACGAGGTGCTGGAGGAGGCGCGCGGCTACCTGGGCCGCCGCCGCACCACCGGCGTCTACGACGACGCCATCCCCTCCCGCGAACCGGTCGGCACCGTGAACTCTTGGGTCGCACCGCTCACCGTCCCGGGCGGCCAGCGCGTCGGCGCCTGGGCGATCAGCTCGGTCACCGTCGCGCCCACCCACCGCCGGCGCGGCATCGCCCGTGCGCTGCTGGGCGGGGAGCTGCGCGCGGCACATGCTCTCGGCGTGCCGCTTGCCATCCTCACCGTCTCCGAGTCGGTCATCTACGGGCGATGGGGATTCGGCCCCGCGACGTTCGCGACCGCCTGGAACGTGGACACCAAGCGCGTGCGCTGGGCGGGCGGCGAGACGCCGGGCCGCCTGTCGTTCACCGACCCGGAGGAGTATCGCGAGACCGGCGAGCGCGTGCTCGACGCCGTGATGGCCGGCCGACCCGGCGAGATCGGGCTGGAGCCGTACCTGGCCCACCGCCTGATCGGTCCGCTCAAGGGCAGCCCCGACGCTGACAAGTACCGCCTTGTGCGCTACGACTCCCCGTCGGGCGAGCCCGAGGGCTTCGTCTCGTACGTGGTCAAGGGCGACGACGACTTCACGCGCCACACCGTCGAGGTGAACCACCTGGCGGCCGCGACGGATGAGGCACTCACCGCCCTCTGGCGCTACCTGCTCGACCTCGACCTGGTCGCCACGGTGAAGGTGTGGACCCGCGGGGTCGACGAGCCCCTTCCCGCCCTGGTCTCCGACATCCGCGGCGCGCGGGTCACCGACCTCGAGGACCACCTCTGGGTGCGCATCCTCGACGTCCCCGCAGCACTGCAGGCGCGGACGTACGAACGCGACGGCTCGCTCGTGCTCGACGTGACGGACGACCTGGGCCTCGCCGCCGGCCGCTTCCGGCTCACCGTGACGGACGGACGCGCCGAGGTCTCCCCGACCGACGACGCTGCCGATGTCACCCTGCCGGTCGCATCCCTCGGCAGCGTCTACCTCGGGCACGGCCTGGCACGCGGGCTCGGCCTGGCCGGCCGCATCGAGGGCGACGTGGATGCGCTGGACCGCCTCTTCCGCACGGCCGTCCCGCCGCGGTTGAGCACCTGGTTCTGACGGGCGTCGCGGTCCGGTAGCCCGGAATAGCCCTTGGTTATTCCGGAATAGGGCCGCCAAACCGGAATAACGCGCCTGACTCAGTCGATCAGGTCGTGGCGCACCACGATCTGGTCGCGGGCCGGGCCGACGCCGATGGCGGAGATGCGGGCGCCCGAGAGGCGCTCCAGGGCGAGCACGTAGTCCTGCGCGTTCTTCGGGAGGTCCTCGAACGTGCGGGCGCCGCTGATGTCCTCGGTCCAGCCGGGGAACTCCTCGTAGATCGGCTTCGCGTGGTGGAAGTCGCTCTGCGAGGCGGGCACCTCGTCGTGGCGCACGCCGTCGACGTCGTAGGCGACCGCGACCGGGATGCGGTCGATGCCGGTGAGCGTGTCCAGCTTGGTGAGCACGAAGTCGGTCACCCCGTTGACGCGCGCGGTGTAGCGGGCGACGGGGGCGTCGTACCAGCCGGTGCGGCGCGGACGACCCGTGGTGGTGCCGAACTCGAAGCCGCGCTCGCGCAGGAACTCGCCCCACTCGTCGAACAGCTCGGTCGGGAACGGACCGGCGCCGACGCGCGTGGTGTACGCCTTGACGATGCCGATGACGCGGTCGATCCGGTTGGGGCCGATGCCCGAGCCGGTCGCAGCGCCGCCGGCGGTGGAGTTGGAGGAGGTGACGAACGGGTAGGTGCCGTGGTCGACATCCAGCATCGTCGCCTGGCCGCCCTCGAAGAGCACGTACTTGCCCTCCTCCAGCGCCTGGTTGAGCAGGAGGGAGCTGTCGACGACCATCGGACGCAGGCGCTCGGCGTACTCGAGCAGCTGCTCGACGACCTCGTCGACCGTGATCGCGCGGCGGTTGTAGACCTTCACCAGCAGGTGGTTCTTCTGGTCGAGGGCGCCCTCGACCTTCTGCCGCAGGATGTTCTCGTCGAAGATGTCCTGGATGCGGATGCCCACGCGGTTGATCTTGTCCGCGTACGTCGGGCCGATGCCGCGACCGGTGGTGCCGATCTGCCGCTTGCCGAGGAAGCGCTCCGTCACCTTGTCGATGGTGCGGTGGTACGAGGTGATCACGTGCGCGTTCGAGCTGACCTTGAGGCGGGAGACGTCGACGCCGCGAGCGATCAGGGCGTCGAGCTCCTCGAACAGCACCTCGATGTCGACGACGACACCGTTCGCGATGACGGGCGTGACGCCCTCGGTCAGGATGCCGGAGGGGAGGAGGTGCAGGGCGTACTTCTCGTCGCCGACGACGACCGTGTGCCCGGCGTTGTTGCCGCCGTTGAACTTGACGACGTAGTCGATCCGGCTGCCGAGGACGTCGGTCGCCTTGCCTTTGCCTTCGTCACCCCACTGGGCGCCGATGATCACGATCGCGGGCACGTTTCACGTCCTCTCGGTGGTTGGAACACGTCGGCGCCACGCGGACGACCGTCGCACTCGATCCTATCGCGACCCGTAAAGTTGCACACAACTGTGCAAGAAGGGCGTACACTGGATGCATGCCCACCCCCTCCACCCGCGCACCGCGACGCGACGCCACGGCGAACCGCGAGGCCATCCTCGGAGCCGCCGCCATCGCCCTCAATGAGGACATCGACGCGTCGCTCGAGAACATCGCCGCGCGCGCCGGCCTCAGCCGCCGCGCCGTCTACGGGCACTTCGCCACCCGCGACGAGTTGCTGGTCGAGGTGTTCACCCGCGGCGCACGTCGGCTCGCCGCCCTGCTCGACCCGGTGTCGCATCCCGACCCCCTCGTCGAGATCGCGCTGTTCGGCGCGACCCTCTGGGCCGAGGTCGAACATGTCCGCGTCAGCGCGGCACTCGCCGTCCGCGGCCCGCACCGCGAGATGGTCGGCACCGCCCTCGACCCCGCGCGCGAGCGCCTCCGCGACACCGTCCGGCGCGGGATGGAGTCGGGCCGCATCCGCACAGACCTCGACCGCGAGACCACGACGCGCCTCATCGAGAACGCCGCCGTGTCGGTGCTCGACGAGGCCACCCGCGCCCGCCTCAGCCCCGAAGCCGGCCACCGCCTGGTCATGCTGGCGGGGCTCGGCGCAGCAGGCATGAGCTGGCGCGAGGCGGGCGAGCTGATCGCGTCCACCCCCGAGCTGGCCTTCACGCCCGCGGAGACGAACGACGGAGGTGCGCAGCGATGAAGGTCGTGCTCGATCAGGTCACCAAGGGAGCGGCCCTCCCGCCGACGTCCGCGACGTTCGAGACCGGCCGCGCGTCCCTCGCCCGCGCCGAGACCGAACAGCGGCCGACCATCCTGGGGCTGATCGCTTCCGGGCGGATGCGGCCGGACGCCGGCAGCGTCACGATCGACGGCAGCACCGATTACGCCGCGATGCGCCGGAGGATCGCCCTCATCGACGCCCCCGACGTCTCCGAGCCGGCCTCCGACGTGACCGTCGCCGGCATCGTCGCCGAGGAGCTGATGTTCGCCGGGCGGGCGTCGCATCCCGTCGCGGTGTCCCGCTGCCTGAAGGAGCTCGGCGCCTCCGAGTGGGCGCGCTCCTCGATCGGCACCGTGCCGCCGACCGTGCGCATCCGGCTGATGGCCGAGCTCGCACTGCTCCGGAAGGGCGTGGATGCGCTGGTCATCGTCTCCCCCGACCGGCACGGAGGCGACCCGGTCGAATGGTGGCGGTTCGCCCGCGAGCTGGCCGGCCGCGACATCGCCGTGCTCATCGTCGCCGGCGACGCCTCCGCTGCGGCCATCGCCGCCGCCTCGTTGGTCTCCCGAATGGACGAGACCGGACCGAACACCTTTGACGAAGACCCCGGCCGGGATGACACCGACGATCTCCCGGACCTGATCGTGACCCAGCCGAATGAAGAAGGCGCATGAAGATCCCGCAGATGATCGCGGCGGAGTTCCGCCGTCTCACCGCCAGCCCGATGTCGATCGTGGCGCTCATCGCACTGATGTGCGTCCCCGTCCTGTACGGAGGCCTCTACCTGTGGGCCAACCAGAACCCGTACGCGAACCTGGACCGCATCCCGGCGGCCATCGTGGTGGATGACGCGGGCACGACCGTCGACGGCAAGACCGTCAACTACGGCGACGACGTGGCCGACCAGCTCATCGACGACGGCTCGTTCCAGTGGCACCGCGTGGAGAAGAGCTCCGCCGCGAGCGGGGTCGACGACTCGAAGTACGACTTCAGCATCACCTTCCCGAAGGACTTCTCCTCCGCGCTGGCCTCCGCCTCCGGCACCAGCCCGCATCGCGCGGTCGTCACGCTGACGACCAACGACACCAACAGCTACCTCGCCTCCACGATCGGCACGCAGGCGGCGGAGAAGATCCGCACGTCGATCGTCAAGCAGGTGAACGAGCAGGCGGCCAAGCAGTTCCTCGTCGGGCTCGCCGACATCCGATCCAACCTGGTCACGGCCGTCGACGGCGCGAACCAGCTGGTCGACGGCAGCGCCACGGCGCAGTCGGGAGCCTCGCAGCTGGCGGACGGCACGTCACAGCTCGCCTCCGGCTCTCAGGAGCTGGCGAGCAAGCTCGGAGAGCTGGCGTCCGGCGCCCAGCAGGTGAGCGACGGCGCGGCCCAGGTGGCCGCGGGCAACCAGCAGCTCGCCGCGAAGGCGAACGAGGCGGGCGCCGCGGCAGCCCAGATCGCCGCGGACGCGCCCGCCGCCCAGCAGGACCTCCTGAACCGGCTGACCGCAGCGGGGGCCACGGAGGCCCAGCTCGCCGAGGTGAAGGCGGTGCTCGGCGACCTCGACACGAAGGTGCAATCCGGCAACGCGCAGATCCAGGGCGCCGTCGGTCAGATCAACCAGCTCTCCGCGGGCGCCGACCAGGTCGCCGGCGGGGCGTCGCAGGTCGCGTCCGGCTCGCAGCAGGCCGCGTCCGGCGCCTCACAGCTGGCCTCCGGCGCCTCGACCGCCGCGAGCGGGGCCGCCCAGCTGCGCGACGGGCTGACGACCCTGCACGACGGCACAACGCAGCTGCGCGACGGGCTGAAGCAGGGCGTCGACCGCATCCCGGACAACTCCCCCAGCCTGCAGAAGAAGCAGGCGTCCACCATCGCCGACCCGGTGAACCTGAAGAACGACTCGATCACCTCCGCGGGCACGTACGGCGCCGGCCTCGCCCCGTTCTTCGTCGCCCTGGCCGCGTGGATCGGCATCTACGCGCTGTTCCTCATCGTCAAGCCCGTGTCGCGACGGGCGATCACCGCGCTGCACTCGCCCGTCAAGATCACCCTCGCGGGCTGGCTCACCCCTGGGCTCCTCGGGGCGATCCAGATGATCGGGCTGTTCGCGATCGTCTCCGGCGCGCTCGGGTTCCGCATCGACAACCCGGTCGGGATGTACGGGCTGATGGGTCTGGCATCCGTCACGTTCGCGGCGATCATCCTCGCGCTCAATGTCTGGCTCGGCAGCGTCGGGCAGTTCCTCGGCCTCGTGCTGATGGTGCTCCAGCTCGTCACCGCGGGCGGCACGTTCCCCTGGCAGACCCTCCCCGGCCCGCTGGCGTCGCTGCACCACGTGCTGCCGATGTCGTACGCGGTCGACGGCATCCGCCAGCTGATGTACGGCGGCAATCCGGCGACGGCCTGGGCGGACGCGGGAGTGCTCGCGCTGTGGATGCTGATCGCGCTGCTCATCGCGGCGATCGGCGTGACGAGGATGACGCACTTCCGGACGCTGCGCGACCTGCGCCCGTCGCTCATCGGGTAGGCGGACCCGGAGGGGCAGCGCACCTCTGGTGGTCGGGCCGCCGCCCGCACTAGGGTGGCGGCAGACAGCACCCGCAACCGAGGAGGACGACATGGCCGATCTCGAAGTCCAGGCAGCCATCGCGCAAGCCCGGCAGGCGGCGAGCGCCGCCAGCTACGACATCCAGAAGCTGCCGGAGGACTCGATCGAGCGCCAGGCGCTGCACAACCTGGTGACGGCGGTCGACTCCATCATCGAAGCGCTCGACACCGAGTGACGTGACGGTGCCCGCGCGGCGGCGCAGGCGACGGCGTCCGGCGACGGTGGCCGGCGCTAGGGTGGCGGCGTGACCGATACGCTGCGCATCCTCCACCTCTCCGACACGCATCTGTACGGCGACGGCCGGCTGCACTACGGCATCGTGGACACACTGGCCGCGCTCGATCGCGTGCTGGCGCGTGCGTCGTCGCTCGAGGCGGTCGACCTCATCGTCGCGTCGGGAGACCTGTCCGACGACGGCTCGGCGGCGTCGTACCGGAAGCTGAAGGCGACGCTCGAGCCGTGGGCGGCCGAGCGGGGTGCGGCTGTCGTCTACGCGATGGGCAACCACGACCTCCCCGACGGGTTCGAGGAGGTGCTCGGCGCGCGCGAGACCGAGACGACCGTGCGCGGCTTCCGTGTGGTGACCGTCGACACGAGCGTGCCGCTCGCCGGGTACGGCCGCGTCGAGGAGGCACAGCTCGACCGCCTCCGCGACCTGCTCGCCACGCCGTCCGAGAGCGGGACCATCGTCGTCCTCCATCACCCGCCCGTGACGCCGACGACCGTGCTGTTCGAGTCGCTTCGGCTCGTCGACTCCCAGCCGCTGCTCGACACGCTCAGCGAGGGGGATGTGCGGCTCATCCTGGCGGGGCACTACCACCACGGCCTCCTCACCGAGGCGGGGCCGGCGGGCATCCCCGTCGTCGTCGCGCCGGCGGTCGCGAACACGACCGATGTGCTCTGGCCGGCACCGCGGGAACGTGCCGTGCGGGGCGCGGGCTTCGCGTGGGTGCAGCTGCCCGACGACGGCCCGATCCGGGCGCATCTGGTGTCTGCGCCGGCGCCGGACGACGGCGAGACGGTGTACGACCTGGATGCGGCCGCAATCAAGCGCATCTCAGACGACGCCGGATGGCGACGGTGACGCCCGCGGGCTACTCGGGCACACCGCTCTGGAAGAAGCTCGGGCTGAAAGCCGGGATGCGCGTGAGCGTGCTCCACGCCGATCCCGGCTGGAGCATCCCGCTCGACGGTGCACCCGAGGTCGACTGGACCGACGAGGCGCCGAGCGGACTCATCCTCGCGTTCTACCGGGAGGCGTCGGTGTTCCTCAACGAACTGGACGAGCTGGGGGAACGCATCCGCCCCGACGGGATGGTGTGGGCGGCCTGGCCGCGCAAAGCAGCCGGGCATGTCAGCGACATGACGGAGAACCTCATCCGCGACGCCGCACTCGAGCGCGGACTCGTCGATGTGAAAGTGGCGGCGGTGGACGAGGACTGGTCGGGGCTCAAGCTCGTCTGGCGGCGGATCAACCGCTAGTCGAAAGCGACGTGCTGGCGGATCCACCCGTGCATGGCGACGGCCGCGGCCGCCGACGCGTTGATGGAACGTGTCGAGCCGAACTGCGAGATCTCGACCACCGCATCCGCCGCGGCCAGGGCGTCCGGCGACAGACCCGGACCCTCCTGTCCGAACAGCAGGACGCACTCCCGCGGAAACGCGAACGTCTCGATCCGGACCGACCCCGGCACGTTGTCGATCGCGATCACGGGAAGGCCTTCACCGCGCGCCCACTCCACCAAAGCGGCGACATCGTCGTGGTGCACGACGTGCTGGTAGCGGTCGGTGACCATGGCGCCTCGCTTGTTCCAGCGGCGGCGGCCGATGATGTGGACGGTGTCCGCGGCGAAGGCGTTGGCACTGCGGACGATCGAGCCGATGTTCATGTCGTGCTGCCAGTTCTCGATGGCCACATGGAACGGGTGGCGGTGCTCGTCGAGGTCGGCGACGATCGCCTCCATCGTCCAGTACCGGTAGCGGTCGATCACGTTGCGGGTGTCGCCGTGGCGCAGCAGTTCGGCGTCGTAACGCGGGTCGTCGGGCCATTCGCCCTGCCACGGACCGACACCGTTGGTCGTCAGTTCGTGCGTCGGGTTCGCCGTCTCATCCACAGGTTCAGCGTATCCACCGCGGCCGCCCGCCTCACCGCGAGAGAGGCGCGGCCCCTAAGCTGGACGCATCCGCTTCCCGGTGAAAGGGGTCCCACGTGACGCGTCGCGACGAGATCGAATGCTGGCTCACCGACATGGACGGCGTCCTCGTCCACGAGAACCAGGCCCTGCCCGGAGCGTCCGACCTCATCCAGCAGTGGCGCGACCAGGGCACCCCGTTCCTCGTGCTCACCAACAACTCCATCTTCACGCCGCGCGACCTGGCGGCACGGCTGCGCACCTCCGGCCTCGATGTGCCCGAGGAGTCCATCTGGACGTCGGCGCTGGCGACGGCCGACTTCCTCAAGTCGCAGATGCCCGGCGGCACCGCCTACGTGATCGGCGAGGCCGGGCTCACCACGGCCCTGCACGAGGCCGGCTTCATCATGACCGATACGAACCCGGACTACGTCGTCGTCGGCGAGACGCGCAGCTACTCCTTCGACGCGATCACCAAGGCGATCCGCCTCATCGGCAAGGGCGCGCGGTTCATCTCCACGAACCCCGACGCGACCGGACCCAGCGCGGAGGGTCCGCTTCCCGCTACAGGCGCCGTGACGGCGATGATCACCAAGGCGACCGGCCGCGACCCGTACGTGGTCGGCAAGCCGAACCCGATGATGTTCCGGTCGGCGATGAACCGTATCGGCGCGCACTCCGAGAACACCGCCATGATCGGCGACCGGATGGACACGGACGTCGTGGCCGGCATCGAGGCCGGGCTGCACACCATCCTCGTGCTCACCGGCATCAGCGACCGCAGCGAGATCGAGCGGTACCCGTTCCGGCCGGACGAGGTGCTCCGGGGCGTCGACGAGCTCGTCGTGCGGGAACCCATCGAGACCGAGCTCTGAGCCGCCCGGCGCACGGACTCTGAGCTCCACCGTGGACGACGTCGCGCACATCCGCTCCGCCCTCCGCGCGGCGGCCCGCTCGGCGTGGACCGCGCTCCGTGCCGAACGCCCCTCGGAGACCTTCTACTACTTCGGTCTCTGGACGACGCCGCTCGCCCACAGACCGGCTCCCACCGCGTGCTCGCTCGAGGGTCTGGAGCGCGCGGTCGAACGGTGTCGCGCCGAGGGCGTGGAGGTGGATGCGGACGAGCTGCGCTGGGCGGTCAACGACTCCCCCTACGACCTCTTCGGCGACCCGCTGTTCGCCGAGGTCGAGCCACTGTTCGACGCGCTCGGGGGCCCGTACGAGCGTTCTTCCGAACTCAACGCGGAACTGCTGGATGCCATGGTCGGAGCGCTCGCAGATCTCGACGCGGAGGGGTTCTTCGGTGTGGGTGCCTCCCGTGACGGGGTGGTGCTGAACGTGACGACCCCCGGACACGACACGGAGGCGGAGCTGCTCGCGTCGGCGCGACGGATCAACCCGCCGGGCGCGCTCGTGCGGTATGAGGCCGACCTGGCGGCGCCCGGAGGCGCGGAGGGCTGACCGGTGCGGGTCAGGCGGCGGGGCCGGGACCGGCGACCGACGAGGTGAGCGGCTGGCCGCTCGACCGGGTGGCGAAGCAGTAGTACGAGCGCTGGCCGTCCTTCCACTGCTGCTCCGTGGCCGGGAACGAGCCGGTGACCTGGAGGTCCGGGTAGGCGCCTGCGGCTCCGAGGTCCACAACTCCGCCCGCCGTGCAGAGGCCGGGGATCTGCTGCGCGAGGGCGTCTGCGCCGGGATACGGCGCCGCGGGGTCGGCGGAGAGCAGGTTGGTGTAGACGAGCTGCGCGGTGTGCGGTGCGGCGCAGTCGACGACGGTGAACTCCTCCGCCCACACGGTCGTGAACGGCTGGATGCACTCGCCGCCGCCCAGCGCATCCCACGGGTGCGTGCCGGCGCCGACGGCGGCGGCGGGCTTGGGCGTCACGGTGGGCACCGGGGTAGGCGTCGGGGTCGGGGTCGCGCTGGGCTTCGCGGAAGCCGACGCGGTGGCCGCCACCGGCGCGGGTTTGGCGGCACCGAGCCACGACGGGATGCGCGTCCCGATCGCGAAGAGACCGATGAGCACCAGCACGACGGCCAGGGCGCCCCCGACCATGAGCAGGATGCGGTTGTTGCGCGAGTTCCAGAAGTCGCCACCGGTCGGAGACGCGGGTGCGGCGGTGGCGCCTGCTGCGCCGTCGGCCGTGGACGCGGAAACGGTAGCGGCACTGCCGGTGCCGACCGTCGCAGCGGAGGCGGCTGCGGCCGAGGCGCCTGCCGCGGCGGGAAGCTCCCACGCCGGGGCAGCGGACGGTTCAGGTGCAGTGGGCGGGGCTGCGGTGGTGTCGACAGGGACGGTCTGCGTGAACGCGAAGGGTGTCGTCGCAGTGAGCTGCGGACCCTCGACTCCGGCCGCGGGCTCCGGCGCTTCGTCGATCGATTCGTCCGTGCTCTCGTCGCCCGGCTCCGAGAGCGGTTCTACAACGATCGGCGATGCGGGGCCGGTCTCGGGTTCCTCATCCACCTCGCCGAACAGCTCGGCCAGTCCGTCGGACTCCTCCGCCTCGACGTCGTCGGCTGCAGTTTCGTCAGCGGCTTCAGGGGCCGACGGCTCAGTGGCGAACGGCTCCGGCGCGAACGGGTCCGTGGCGAACGGCTCCGGCTCTGAGGCGCTCGCGATGCTCTCGGCGTCGATCGGGCTGGTGGCGGGCGACGGCAGGCCACCCATCGCCAGTTCGGCCTCCGCGGCGGGGAAGGCCGGAGCCGACGGAAGGGATTCGACGGGCTCGTCGCGCAGCAGCGCAGCGATCTCGGATGTGTCGAGCTGCTGCGTCGGGGTGTCGACGACGTCCGGGGCGTCGAACACTGCGGGCGGCTCGTATGCCGACGGCGACGCGGGCGGTGCGGCGAGTTCCGGCTCCTCGTGAGACGCGCGCAGGAGGTCGGCGATCTCCGCCGCATCCTGCTGCTGCTCCGGCGTCTCGACCGGCGGCTCGAAGAGCGCTGCCGCGTCGATCGGGGGAAGGACCGGCTGGTGCAACGACGACGGGACCGTGAGCGGATCCTCGGCCGGAGGGAGGATCGCATCGGCGATGGGCGTGGCGGGCGGCTCGGTCGGCGCGGGCGGCCGGGTGAACGCGGACGGGTCGATCGGGATGACGCTCGTCGTGTCACCGATGACGGATCGGCCGGACGGAACATCGGACTCGGGCGCTCCGAAGCCGAGCAGCGCGGCAAGGCCGTGGCCCTCCTGCTCGTCCGACTCATCCTCGTCGTCGGCGGGGATCTCGGGCGCGTCGAAGATGGTCCGCGGCTTCTCCGGTTCGGGCGCGGGCGTCGGCAGCGCCGGTTCGATCACCCAGGAACGGACGGCGGCGGGCGGCTCCTCGTCGTCCGACGGCTCGGTCGCCGACGGCTCGGCCGGCGACGGCTCCTCGGGCGCGGCGAACGGGGCGAAGATGCCCGCCGAGCTGGGTGCCTTCGGCTCCACGAACGTCGAACGGAACACCGGCGGTACGAGTGGAGGCGCGGCATCGGCTTCCGGCTCGGGCTCGGGCTCGGCGGCCGCAGCCGACTCCGCAGACGCAAGCGGCTCCGCAGGTGCGGCCGGTTCGTCGGACGGCGTCTCGACTCCGAGCGGTTCGAAGAGTGCGGTCGGCGTCGGGTCGGTCGGCGTCGGCTCGCTCGCCGTCGCTACCGGCTCGCTCTGCTCCGCAGCGAAGGGAGCCGTCTCTTCCTCCGCCGGACGGGACGCCTCCTCCTGCTCGACCAGGGGGTCGCCGCCGACTCCCGGAGTCAGGTTCCAGTTGAATGCGACCGGGAACTCCGTCGGCTGCTCCTCGACGACCTCGGGCTCCTCGATGACACTGCCCAACAGTTCGTCGAACGGCGACGGCTCGTCCGATGCCGCAGTCGCGGGCGCGGCATCCATCGCGATCGGAGGAGTGGGGGCGGCCGGTGCCGGTTCCGCGTCCGCTTCTTCTTCAGCGTCGCCTGCCGGAACATCGGACGCCTCGATTGTCTCGGGCGCATCGGCGGGACGATCGACGTGGCGCCCGCCGGTCAGCTGCTGCAGCAGCCAGTCGGCGCTGCCGAACTCGGGCTCCTCTGCCTCCGGCTGTTCGGCCGGGACCTCGGGCGCGTCCCGTCGTTCGTACGGACGTTCGTCGTCCGCAGCGCCCCGCCCGCGCTCGTCGGACACTATGCCAGCCCCAGGTCCTTCAGGCCGATGGCGGCGTAGTAGGGGTAACCGGCGGCCTCGATGGCCTCACGGGCGCCGGTGTCGCGGTCGACCACGACGGCGACGGCGGCGATCTCGGCGCCGACCTTGCGCAGCGCCTCCGCGGCCTTGAGCGGGGAACCGCCGGTCGTTGAGGTGTCCTCGAGCACGATCACGCGCTTGCCCTCGAGGTCGGGGCCCTCGACCTGCTTGCCGCGGCCGTGGTCCTTCGGCTCCTTGCGCACGACGAACGCGTCGTAGGTGAGGCCCTGGGCGGCACCCTGGTGGAGGATCGCCGCGGCGACGGGGTCGGCGCCCATGGTCATGCCGCCGACGGCGAAGACGTCGGGGATGTCGCGGATGAGGTCGATCATGACGCGGCCGATGAGCGGCGCGACGCGGTGGTCGAGGCTGACCTTGCGCAGGTCGACGTAGTAGCTCGCCTTCTTGCCGCTGGTGAGCGTGAAGTCGCCGTGGAACACGGCCTCGGCGGCGATGTAGTCGATGAGCTGCTGTCGTGCGTCGGTCACATCCATGATTCTAGAGGGGAACCCGCCGGACCCCGGGAGTTCTCCACAGGGCGTCCCTGTTCCACGGACGCCTCCCGGCTCGGGCGACGTCGGCGGCGGCCGATACGATCGGAGCATGCGCGTCGCGACCTGGAATGTGAACTCGATCCGCACCCGCGTGGGCCGCGTCGTCGACTGGATGGTCCGCGAAGACGTGGATGTGCTCGCCATGCAGGAGATCAAGTGCAAGCCCGAGCAGTTCCCGTACCAGCCGTTCGACGACGCGGGTTACGAGGTCGTGCTGCACGGCCTGAACCAGTGGAACGGCGTCGCCATCGCCAGCCGCCTGCCGCTGGAGGACGTGACCATCGGGTTCCCCGACATGCCGGGATTCCTCAAAGACCATGACGGGCCCGACCTCCCGAAGGAGGCGCGCGCGATCGGCGCGACGGTCGAGGGCATCCGGCTCTGGAGCCTGTACGTGCCCAACGGCCGATCGCTCGCCGACCCGCACTACGTCTACAAGCTCGACTGGCTGGCCGCGCTGGCCGCCGACACGCAGCGCTGGCTCGCCGACGATCCCGCCCTCCAGCTGGCGCTCATGGGCGACTGGAACGTCGCGCCGCTCGATTCCGACGTCGGCGACCCGAGCCTGGTGCCCGGCATCTCGACGCACATCTCGCCGCCGGAACGCACCGCCTTCGCGGCCTTCGAGAAGGCCGGGCTCACCGATGTCGTCCGGCCGATCGTGCCGGACGGCTACACGTACTGGGACTACAAGCAGCTGCGGTTCCCACGCAACGAGGGGCTCCGCATCGACTTCATCCTCGGCTCCCGCGCGTTCGCCGACCGGGTGGTGGATGCGAGCATCCACCGCAACGAGCGCAAGGGCGACGCCCCCAGCGACCACGTGCCCGTGCTCGTCGAACTCGCGCCCATCGCCGCGGCCGACGATGACGACGACCGACCGATGATCTTCGGCTGACGAACGCACGATGAGCACGCCGCCTCCGCCCGGTTATTCCGGATACCCGGTTCAGCCGGGTTTCCCGCCGCCCGCGCCTGCACGCCGGCCGGTGGTCGTCTGGGATCTGGTGACCTCGATCATCCTGCTGGTGTTCGCCGTCGTCGTCGCCGCCATCCTCACGTTCGCCGCGTTCTTCCTCGCGTTCGCGAGCGACCCCTGTGGGGCGTCGACGGTGTGCGACACCGATCGCATGGGCGTCGGCTTCGTCATCGCGCTCTTCGGGCCCGGCGTCGTCACCCTGATCACGGTGGTCGTCACCGTGGTGCTGCTGATCGTCCGGCGCATCAGCTTCTGGGTTCCGATCGCGGGCATCCTGCTCGCCGTCGGCGTGTGGGTCGGCGGCGCGGCGCTCGTCATCTCCGGTGTGCCTGGCGCCTCCCTCTAGTCGCGTTCCTCCACCGCATCCGGACCGGCTGCGCCAACTTTCGTTACGAAGCGTTGCGCCGGGCCAGCGGGCGCAGCGCCCGCGTCGGTAGTTTCAGAGCACCATGACCGCCTCGTCCTCCGCCTACCCCGTCGAGTTCTCCGGCGTCGCGCGCTCGTTCCCGGCGCCGAACCGGCGCTCCGGGAAGCGCACCCAGGGCGATCGCGGGCGCGAGGCGTCGGCCCCCACCACGCGCACGGTGCTTCGGGATGTGTCCCTCCGGATCCGCGCGGGCGAGGTCGTCGCTATCCTCGGCCCGAGTGGATGCGGCAAGTCGACCCTCCTGCGCATCGCCGGCGGCCTCGACGCGCCCACCGGCGGAGCCGCCCTCATCGACGGAACCGCGGTCGCCGGGTTCGACGCCCGCTGCGCCGTCGGATTCCAGGAGCCGCGGCTGCTGCCGTGGCGTTCGCTCGCCGACAACGTCGCGCTCGGTCTGCCGCGCGGCCTCGAACGCGCCGCCGGGCAGCAGCGGGTCGCGCAGCTGCTCGAGCTCGTCGGACTGACCGGTTCCGCGACGCTCCGGCCCCGTGAGGTCTCCGGAGGCATGGCGCAGCGTGCGTCGCTCGCCCGTGCCCTGGCCCGCAACCCGGGCGTCCTCCTGCTCGACGAGCCGTTCGGCGCGCTCGACGCCCTCACCCGCCTGAAGATGCAGGACCTCCTGCTCGACATCCACGCTGCGGCGCCCGCCACCATCCTGCTGGTCACGCACGACGTCGACGAGGCCCTGCAGCTCGCCGATCGCGTCGTGCTGCTCGGCGCAGAGGACGGCCGGCCGGGCTCGACGATCCGCAGCGTCACGACCGTGCCCGGCACCCGACCGCGCGACCGCGGCTCCGCCGAACTCGCGCAGCTGCGGGCCGAGCTGCTCGACGGGCTCGGCATCGACCGCCACGGCCGCGCCCGCGACGAGCAGCGGGCGACCGTCCCCGTCTTCCCGTACTGAACCGCACCACCCGCACCAGAGCACCACCACAGCCGCACCACCCGCTCCCCCACACACCCCCGAGAGAGGCATCATGCGCCGCAGACCCACCATCCTGACCGCCGCCGCCGGAATCGTCGCGGCCGCCAGCCTGCTGCTGACCGGCTGCGTCGCCGGCGAGGGCTCCGCCTCCGGCGCCACCAACTCCGCCGGAGTGACGAAGGGCGGAACGCTCAACATCGACTTCGCGACTTACAACCCGCTCAGCCTCGTCATCAAGAAGGAGGGCTGGCTGGAGAAGGCCCTGAAGAAGCAGGACATCACGGTCAACTGGGTGCAGTCCGCCGGCTCCAACAAGGCGAACGAGGCGCTCCGCTCCGGCGCGATCGACGTCGGCTCGACCGCCGGCTCGGCCGCGCTGCTGGCCCGCTCGAACGGATCGCAGATCAAGACCATCGACATCTTCTCGCAGCCCGAGTGGTCGGCCATCGTCGTCGGCCCGAACTCGACCATCACGTCGGTGAAGGACCTCAAGGGCAAGCAGGTCGCGGCCACGAAGGGCACCGACCCGTACTTCTTCCTGCTGCAGGCGCTCGAGGCGAACGGTCTCTCGGCCAAGGATGTCACCATCCAGAACCTCCAGCACGCCGACGGCTGGGCCGCCCTGCAGAACGGCTCCGTCGACGCGTGGAGCGGCCTCGACCCGATCATGGCCAACGCCGAGAAGTCGGGCGCGAAGCTCATCTACCGCAACGTGAAGTTCAACACCTACGGCTTCCTCAACGCCACGGAGTCGTTCCTCGACTCGAAGCCGGATGTCGCCCAGACCGTCGTGAACACCTACGAGTACGCCCGGGCCTGGGCCGAGAAGCACCCCGATGAGACCGCGAAGATCCTCTCGGATGTCGCCGGCATCGACCCCGCCGTCGCCACCACGGTGATCACCGAGCGCACCAACCTGGACGTCTCGAACATCCCCGGCAACGCGCAGCTGGCCGTGCTGAAGAAGGTGGGCCCGATCTTCGTCGAATCCGGCGACGTGAAGTCCCAGACCGACATCGACAAGGCACTCGACTCGCTGCTCGACCCGACCTTCGCGAAGAAGGCCGACCCGAGCGCCATCGAAGGCTGACGCATCCATGACCGTCCAGAGCGCACCGGAGGTCGTCACGACGGCGGCCACCCGCACGTCCGTGCTGTCGCGCCGCGGGGTGAGGATCGCCGCGGGGTTCGTCATCCCCGTCGTGCTGCTCGCCGCGTGGCAGGTGGCGTCGACCTCCGGTGCGTTCACGTCGTCGCAGCTGCCGTCGCCGGCGATGGTGTGGGAGGCCGCGGTCGACCTCGCCCAGCGTGGATTGCTGGGGCAGTTCGTGGCGATCTCGACCCAGCGGGTGCTCATCGGCTTCGCTTTCGGCGCGGGCCTCGGCCTCCTGCTCGGGGCTCTGGTGGGTCTGTCGCGCTGGTCGGATGTGCTGTTCAGCCCGACGCTCGCCGCCATCCGGGCGGTTCCGTCGCTCGCCTGGGTGCCCCTGCTGATCCTGTGGTTCAAGATCGGCGAGGACTCGAAGATCATCCTGATCGCGATCGGCGCGTTCTTCCCCGTCTACACGACGGTCGGCGCTGCGCTCAAGCACGTCGACCGTCAGCTGGTGGAGGCGGGACGCGCGTTCGGGCTGAACGGCGTCCGGCTCTTGACGACCGTCCAACTCCCCGCCGTGCTGCCGTCGGTGATCTCCGGTCTCCGACTCGCGATGGCGCAGGCATGGCTGTTCCTCGTCGCCGCCGAGCTGATCGCGTCGTCGATGGGACTCGGCTTCCTGCTCATCGACTCGCAGAACAACGGCCGGACCGACCGCCTCTTCCTGGCGATCATCCTGCTGGCGATCCTGGGCATCATCACCGACTCGCTGCTCGGTCTGTTCGAACGGTGGACGGCCCGCCGCTGGGGCTGAGCGCTCGTCGCACGATCCACCTGTGAAGTCCAGGGTCTATACCCATTCGCTGCCGGGCCTACCGTCGTCCCGGAACCCAGATGACAGCGAAAGGAGCCGTAATGGCTGCAGTGACCAAGTCCATCGACGTCAACGTGCCGGTCTCGACGGCGTACAACCAGTGGACCCAGTTCGAGTCCTTCCCGCACTTCCTCGACGAGGTCGAGGAGATCCGCCAGGTCGACGACACCACCAACCACTGGCGCGTGAAGATCGGCGGCGCGGAGCGGCAGTTCGACACGGTCATCACCGAGCAGCTTCCGGACGAGCGGGTGGCGTGGAAGTCCGTCGCGGGTGACACGGAGCACGCGGGCGTCGTGACCTTCCACCGGCTCTCCGACACCGAGACCAAGGTGACGGTGCAGCTGGAGTGGGCGCCGTCCGACGCGCTCGAGAAGATCGGGTCCGTGTTCGGCCTCGACGACCACGCCGTGAAGAAGGACCTCGAGAACTTCAAGAAGTTCATCGAGTCGCAGGGCACCGAGACGGGTGCCTGGCGCGGCGAGGTGGACCGCGGCGACACGGTCTGATCCGTCCGCTCCTCCCCCAGAGCGACGAGAACGGCGCCGGTGCGATCTGCACCGGCGCCGTTCTCCGTGTCCACCGACTACAGGATGGGACGCCCGCCGGTGACGGCGATCCGTGCACCCGAGATGTACGAGCCCTCGTCGGACGCCAACAGCACGTAGACCGACGCCAGCTCGGCCGGCTGGCCCGCCCGCCCGAGCGGGGTGTCGCTCCCGAACTGGCTCACCTTCTCCACCGGCATGGTGGAGGGGATGAGCGGCGTCCAGATGGGACCCGGCGCGACGCTGTTGGCCCGGATGCCCTTCTCGCCGAGCAGCTGCGCGAGCGATGCCGTCATGTTGGCGATGGCCGCCTTCGTCGCCGCGTACGGAAGCAGTGTCGGAGAGGGCATGTCGGAGTTGACGGACGACGAGCCGATGATGCTCGCTCCCGGCTTCATGTGCGGCACGGATGCCTTCGCCAGGTGGAAGAAGGCGGAGATGTTCGTCGCGATGGTGTGATCCCACTCCTCGTCCGGGATCTCCTCCAGCGACTCGTGCGTCATCTGGTACGCCGCGTTGCTGACGAGCACGTCGATGCCGCCGAGCTCCTCCACGGTCTTCGCGACGATGTCCCGGCAGTGCTGCGGGTCGGAGACATCGCCAGGCAAGAGGAGGGCCTTCCGTCCGGCCTCGCGCACCCACTTCGCGGTGTCCTCGGCGTCGTCGTCCTCGCTCAGGTACGAGATGGCGACATCGGCTCCCTCGCGGGCGTAGGCGATGGCGACCGCCTTGCCGATGCCGCTGTCCGCGCCGGTGATGAGCGCGACCTTGCCGGCCAGTTTGCCGCTGCCGCGGTAGCTCTGCTCTCCGTGGTCGGGGCGCGGGTCCATCGCGTCGGTGGTACCGGGCGGCTGTTGCTGCTGTTCGGGGAAAGACATCCATCGACCTCCATTCGTGTACCTCCACGGAACACCCGCTTCCCCACAACGTCAGGGGCTTGGGCGGCTCGGGATGTGCGCGTACCGTCCCTCCAATGAACGCGACACCGGACGCACCCGACGAGCACCAGAGCGACGCCGACCAGACCGCGAAGGACCGCTCGTACAGCCCAGCGAGCGAGCGCGAGACGGAGGTCAAGCAGGAGGAGTCGGACGGCACCGCCGTGCGCCCGGGCACCGGCGGCCCCGACGACGTGGGAGACATCCCCGTGCCACCGGAGGACGACCTCGACCCCGCCGCGATCGTCGAGCGCGGCGACCCGGGTCACCGCGCCGGCGACGCCTGACCGCGCGGGCGATCAGGCGTCGCACGTGGGTCAGCGGGTCAGCGGGTCAGCGGGTCAGCGGGTCGAGTCGACCTTCTCCGGTGTCGAGCGCCGGCGTGCGACCGCGGAGTAGATCCGCTCGACGATCCACAGCAGGATGCCGATGCCGAGGAGCCCGAGCGCGATCGTGTACTGGCCGACCGGGCGGCCGGAGGTCCACGGGAACACCAGATACAGGCAGGTGATCGCGCCGATGATCGGCAGCACCGTCGGCGACCGGAAGTGCTTGTGGTCCACCGGCTGCTTGCGCAGCACGAGCACGGCCACGTTGACGACCGCGAACACCGCGAGCAGAAGCAGGGATGTCGTGCCTCCCAGCAGCGCGACGATCGAGCCCTTCGGGTCGAGCGACACGTAGATGATCAGGGCGACGGCGAGCGCGGTGGTGAAGAGGATGGCCGTCCACGGCGTCCGGCGCTTCGGCGACACCTTCGCCAGGAACGGCGGAAGCACGTTCTGGCGGCTCATGCCATAGAGCAGGCGGCTCGCCATCATCATGTTGATGAGAGCGGTGTTTGCCACGGCGAACATCGAGATGAACGGCAGCAGGTCGTTGATCGGGAAGCCCGGCGCCGCCGCCTCGACGGCCAGCACCAGCGGCGTCTCGCTGCCGGCCAGCTGGCCGATCGGGACCAGCGCGACGACGGTGATCGACACCAGCACGTAGATGACCGCCGCGATGCCGAGTCCGCTCAGCATCATCTTCGGGAAGATCCGGCTCGGTTCCTTCGTCTCCTCGGCCATGTTGACCGAATCCTCGAAGCCGACCATGGCGAAGAACGCCAGCGAGGTCGCCGTGCTCACGGCCAGCAGAACGCCCTTGTCCTCCGGCGTCTCGAATGCGACCACCTGCGACCAGTCCGCGTTGCCGCCGCCGATCGCCCAGAGCCCGATGAAGATCACCAGCAGCAGACCGGAGAGCTCCACGAGGGTGAGCACGACGTTGAGCCACACGCTCTCGGAGACGCCGCGCAGGTTCACCAGCATGATGAGCACGATGAAGGCGAGGGCGATGAGCAGCGTCGTCACGTTGTCATCCGGGATGCCGAAGCCGACGGTGAGGTTCACCGCGAACGCGCGCGACGCCGTCGACGCCGACGTGATGCCGGACGTCATGACGATGAAGCACACGATGAACGTGAAGAAGTGGATGCCGAACGCCTTGTGCGTGTACAGCGCGGCGCCCGCGGCTTGCGGGTACTTGGTGACCAGCTCCAGGTAGGAGAAGGCGGTCACGGTCGCCACGGCGAACGCCAGCAGGAACGGCAGCCATGCCGCGCCGCCCACCTCCGCGGCGACCTGACCGGTCAGGGCGTACACGCCCGTGCCGAGGATGTCGCCGACGATGAACAGCAGCAGCAGTCCCGGCCCGAGGGCTCGTTTCAGCTCCGGCTGTTCCGGCTCGACGGTCTTGACCACCTGGGTCCACGACGGATCGCTCACGGTCGGCTCCCTTCGACGTTCGCTCGGGGAGCCACTGTATGTGAGTTCTCACAGAAATGGGAGTACCGACGCGGACTATTGGCGGCCCGATGCCCCGAAGTGCAAAGCCTTATCGCGGCCCTCAGGCCGGTCACCCTGCCGCGTCAGACGCCGAAATGCTGGCCAGGCGAGGCAAACGGCGAACGGCTCGTGAGGCGAGCACCCATGCTGCGGAGGTGAAGATCCCCAGACTGGCCAGAGCGAGGACAACGCCGGTCGGAAACACCAGAGTGAGGACCGCCGCAAGAGCGGCCCCCAGCGGGTCGATCCCCCAGGTGACGATGCGGCTAGCCGCGGAAAAAGAGCCCAACGCACGCTTCGGCACCAGTACCTGTTTCAGTGTCTCCGTGCCGGTCATGTTCGTCATGACGCTCGCTGCCCACAGACCCAGCGAGAGCGCAAGAAGGGCCACGTTGAGGACGGTGCGACCTGGAACGAGCGCGAGCATCCCGATACCCGCCACAGCGGGAAGAGCGAAGGTCAGGGCCAGCGCAGTGATCGGTCGCAGGCGATCCCAGATACGCGGAGCGGCCGCCATCGAAAGGAGCCCGAGCACCCCGCCCAGAGCGCCTGCAACTCCGACTTCCGCCGGGCTCATCGATCCCGACCGAAGTGCATGAGTGATGTAGATCGCCTGAATCGCTGCGGTGAAGAGATTGAAGTGCGCGATGGCCAGGGTCACCGGCCAGAGCACCGTGCTCCGATAGAGCATCCGAAACCCAGCGACGATGGACGATGCATAGCGCCTCACCGTGAGGCGTTCCTCCGGCTCCGGCTCCGCCTCGCTAACGCGACGCACCGAGAAAGCGGAGATGACGTACGTGACAGCGTCCGCCAGGAACAACGCCAGTGGCGAGAATATCTGCAGGAGAATGCCGGCGGTCGCGCCTGCGCCGATGTCTCCGGCGGAGCGGATGCCCGCGACCCAGGTATTCGCCGCCGGCAACCTGGACCGGTGCACGATGCCCGGCACAAGAGCCGAGAATGCGCTGTCATACAAACCTGTGAGACCGGAGATCAGGCCGGCCGCGAGGGCGAGCACGAGAAGCGAAAGGTGGTCAGCAAAGAACAGGAGCCCGATGACTCCCAGCACGGCGGCCCGGAGCACGGACATCAGGAACAGGAACCGCGTTCTTCGACCCCTGTCGGTCCAGGGTGCTAGAAATCCGAGAAACACGAGCGTCCCGATGCCTGCCGCGGTGGTGATCCATGCGACCTCGGAGGCGGACGCGTGCAGGTACTCGAGCGCAACGATCGGAATCGCGAACAGCGTGAGCTGGCTTCCAAAAAACGAGATCGCTTCACTCCACCAGAGGCGCTTGAAATCTCGGTTCCATAGCCCCGGAGGAACCGGGGTTACGTCGGTCACAACCTGTTGCCCCTCCCATGCGAAAGCGCGCGATGCGCGCGCTCGAAAACTAGCCAGCGGCCCGTCCGGGGACAAGTCGACCGACCCCGAAGATCGATGCGAGCTGCGGCCGATTCCGGGGACTCTCGGCTCCAACGGGCAGATTCACACTGCGCCGATTGCGGCCACCATCACGCCAGTCACACGAGTGTGAACGGACCGTACCGACGCGGGCTATCGGCGGCCGGTGAACCCCTCCATCGAGTCGTAGACACCGAAGACGCGGCCGGCGACGGCGTCCCACGCACGGGTCGGGAGCACGCCGCGCAGAGTCCGGGCCAGCCCGACCGTCCAGGGCAGCATCAGCATCGGACGGCCCGCGAGCATCGCCCGCCAGACCCGGTCGACCACGTACTCGGGGCTCATCACGGGGGTCAGGAGCGGCCCGCGGGCGCCCTCGAACATCCCCGTGTCGATGTAGCTCGGCGCGACCGTCGTGACCTTCACGTGGCCGTAGCCCTGCTGCTGCAGTTCGAGCCGGACGCTGTCGCTCCAGCCGATCACCGCCCATTTGCTGGCGGCATATACGCTCATGCGCGGGTTGGAGATCGTCCCGGCAGCCGAGGCGATGTTGACGATGCGGGCCTCGCGTGGGCTCTGCTGCATCCCGGGCAGGAACTCCCGCGTCACGTACATCGGGGCGAGAGCGTTGACCTGCATGGTCGGGCGGGTGTCGTCGCCGTTGTCGTGCTCCCAGAAGTACTTGCCCCGCACGATGCCCGCGTTGTTGATGAGCACGTCGATCCCGCCGAGCTCCTTGCGCACCGCCTGCGCACTCTGAGCGATCGCCCCGAGCTCCGCGAGGTCGACGACGTAGGGCAGCACACTGGTGGATGCCTTCCCGGCCGCCGAACTCGGTGACCGTGGCGGCGCTCCCCAGGCAGCGGCGGTGCGTCCGGCGAGCACTTCGCGCCGCAACCGGTGCGTCAGCTCGGTGAGCGCAGCCTCGTCCCGGTCCCAGAGCACGACCGCTCGCGCGCCTTCGAGCACGGCGCGCTCGGCGTACAGCCGCCCCATGCCCGAGGCCGCGCCGGTGATGAGTACACGCGCCCCGCGAACCGTTCTCGCCATCCCCCCATCATCGCAGCGTCCGTCCCTCCCGTCGCCTCCGGCCTCCGCCCACCGTCGAGTCCGCAAACTTTGCACGCCCGCGCGGCGTTTCGTGTGCAATTTGTGCGGACTCGACGGTGGGGGTGACGGAAGGGTTTGTTGCGCATCGGAGCGGGACGGCGCAGTTTTCCGCCGGAAGAGACAACAAAACGCTCGCGATCCCCGGATAGGCTCGTGACATCCACACCCTGCCGCGTGCGAGCGGCCGACCAACGACGGGAGGTTCGTCATGTCTCAATTCGTCCAGCACTTCACCGCAGACGCCATTGTCGGGGAGCCCGAGGTCGTCGAGGACGGCCGCCCGGTCCGCGAGGTCGCGAACGACCCCGCCTGGCTGCGCCTCAAGGACGCCGCCGTCGCGCTGCAGGCCCTCCAGGTGAAGGACGGCTCGGTCGAGCAGGAGTCCGACCGCCCGGCCGCCGCAGAGCACGTCCGCACCATCGTCGACTCGATCGCCGCACTCGCACCGGCGTTCCCGCACGACGCGTCCTACCTGGCCGCGCTGCAGCGCGACTTCACGCGCTGGGCGGACGAGGGCTTCGGGGTCCCCGACTTCCTCGACGCGCTGAACGAGTTCCAGCCGCAGCAGCACCGTGTGGATGGGCTCGGCCACCTGGTCGTGTTCCCCATGTACACGCAGAACGGCAGCCCCGACCGTCACGTCGAGGCCCTGCTGGTCGAGGTGATCTGGCCGGAGTTCGTGGCGGAGCTGGAGGCCGGCGACTACGGCAACAAGCTGTTCGTCGCCCTGCGGTTCGTGGACTTCACGCCCGGTTACGACACCAACTCGGCGGTGCTGTTCCCCGAGACCGTGGCCATGCGCGAGATCCCCGCGTTCACCTGGGGTGCCATCTTCCAGGACCGCGAGGCCGCCCGGTACCGCCGGGTGGTGCGCGCCGCCGCCGAGATCACCAAGCTGGAGCTGCCGGACGACGCCGCTGCGATGCTGGACGACCAGCACCTCACGGAGGAGACCTTCGTGATGTGGGACATCATCCACGACCGCAGCCACATGCGCGGCGACCTGCCGTTCGACCCGTTCATGATCAAGCAGCGGATGCCGTTCTTCCTCTACTCGCTGGAGGAGCTGCGGTGCGACCTGACCGCCTTCCGCGAGTCGGTGAAGCTGGAGCGCGAACTCAGCGCCCTGCCCGACGCCGAGCTCTCGGAGGCGCAGCGCGCCATCCGCGACCACGCGCACCTGGTGCAGTACGCGGTGATCTTCGACCGCATCTTCCGGTTCGCGATCACCGGCAGCCGCGTGCGCAACTACGACGGACTCGGCGGCCAACTGCTGTTCGCGTGGATGCACCAGCACAACGTGCTGCACTGGACGGACACCCAGCTCACCATCGACTGGGAGAACGTCTCCGACGTGGTCATCGCCCTCAGCGACCGGATCAACGACCTGTACTGGCGTTCGATCGACCGGCCGAAGGTGGCGCACTGGCTGGCCGCATACGAGATGCTCACCGAGACCCTCACCCCGCACCCCGCCTCCAACTGGGCGCGCGGGCTGTCGGACGAGGTCCTGGCCGGACCGCCGAAGGGCTACACCGACCAGGTGCTGGACGACGAGTTCCCGCTCTCGATGTTCTACGAGGCACTGAACAAGAAGATGGCGACCGTCATCGAGTCGACGGCCGGCATCACCGGGACGACGGACGCGGCATGACGGACGCCCCCTCGGCGGACCAGGCGGCCCGGCCCTCCTCGGAGGCCGGGCCGCTCGGCGCGGACACCGTCCGCGGCCGGCTCGTCCTGATCGCCGGCGCCACCAGCGCGTCGGGCGAAGCGGTCGCCCGCGCGCTGATCGCAGCCGGTGCAACCGTCCTGGCGGTCGGAACCCGACAGGAGGCGCTGGATGCGCTGGCCGCCGCGGTCCCGGGCGTCGAGACGCGTCCCTGCGATCTGTCCGACCGGGATGCAGTGGCCGAGCTGGCCATGCGCATCCACCTGAAGTTCGGCCACATCGACGGCCTCATCCACCTCGTGGGCGGCTGGCGCGGCGGCGGCGGGATCGCGGGCCAGAGCGACGAGGACTGGGAGTTCCTGGAGCGGGCCTTCCGCACCCTCCGCAACACCACCCGCATCTTCTTCGACGACCTCGTCGCCTCGCCCGCCGGCCGGCTGGCGATCGTCTCGTCGACCGCGGTCGAGAAACCGTACCCGGGCGGCGCGAACTACGCTGCAGCGAAGGCGGCAGCCGACGCCTGGGTGCGCGCCATCGCGCAGGGCTTCGCCAAGCAGGCGCCCCAGTCGGCGGCGACCGTCTTCGTCGTGAAGACCCTGGAGGGCCTCGAGCCGCAGCTCGGAGACGAGGTCGTGCGCCTGTGGGAGCAGGACGCGGCGGCGGTCAACGGCCGACGCATCCCCCTCGAGCCTGGGAAGATGGACGAGTGACGCTTCAACTCCACGACCTCACCCTCCGCGGCTTCGCCTCCGACAACTATGCGGGTGTGCACCCCGAGATCCTCGACGCCATCGCGGCCGCGAACAACGGCCACCAGATCGCATACGGCGAGGACGTCTACACGGCCCGCCTGCACGAGGTCTTCGCCGAGCACTTCGGCGAGGGCGTCGAGGTGTATCCGGTGTTCAACGGGACCGGGGCGAACGTGGTCGGCCTGCAGTCGATGCTGCCGCGCTGGGGCGCGGTCGTGTGCGCGAAGACCGCGCACATCAACACCGACGAGGCCGGTGCGCCCGAGAAGGTGGCCGGCATCAAGCTGCTCCCGGTCGAGACGCCCGACGGCAAGCTGACGCCGGAGCTCATCGACCGCGAGGCGTGGGGCTGGGGCGACGAGCACCGCGCTCAGCCGCTGGTCGTGTCGATCACGCAGACGACCGAGCTCGGTACGGCGTACACGGTGGAGGAGGTCCGCGCGATCGCCGACCACGTCCACGCGCTCGGCATGAAGCTGCACATGGACGGCTCGCGCATCGCCAACGCGGCGGCCACCCTCGGCGTCCCCCTGCGGGCCTTCACGACGGATGCCGGCGTGGATGTGCTCAGCTTCGGCGGGACCAAGAACGGCATGCTCTACGGCGAGGCCGTCGTCGTGCTCAACCCGCAGGCGTCGGAGGGGATGATCTATCTCCGCAAGCTGAACATGCAGCTGGCGTCGAAGATGCGGTTCATCTCGGCACAGCTCATCGCACTGCTCACCGACGACCTGTACCTGCGCTCCGCCTCGCACGCCAACGCGATGGCGACTCGGCTGCGCACGGCGCTGGAGGCGGGCATCGCCGACGGCAGCATCCAGGGCGTCGGCTTCAGCCAGAAGACACAGGCGAACGGAGTCTTCGCGACCCTCCCGAGCGGCGTCGCCGACCGGCTGCGGCAGCACTTCCGGTTCTACGACTGGGATGCGGCCAACAACGAAGTGCGCTGGATGTGCGCATTCGACACCACGGAAGAGGACATCGACGCCTTCGTGGCCGCGCTCGCGCAGGAACTGAAGGCTTGAGCGACGCTTACCCCTCGCACTGGGGCCAGACCGGGGTACAAAATTGTCCTCCATTCAACCTACACAATGGGGACTTTTCCTGTAGTCTCAAAGAGCGGCGGAGGAACCCGAATATCCATCCGGCGTAACCCCGAAACGTATGCCGGGCCGTGTGAAGAAACCCTAGTCTTCCCACAGCCCGGCATCGTGGTTTAACGACGGAAGCACAGCACGGCGGATGCGCAGGGCGCCCAGGTGCAGCTGACGTGCGGTCGCGTCCGCGTTCCAGGAGTGGAACGCGATCACGTCCGTGCCGTCCGGCGCGACGGTGAGCGAGTTGTGGCCGGGACCGCGCAGGTCGCCTCCGCTCTTCAGCAGCGCCGGCTGGTCCACATGGCTCCAAGGTCCGAGTGGATGCTCGGCAGCGGCGACGCCGACGGCGTACCCGGGCCCCGTCCAGGCGCCGCCGGAGTACGTCAACCAGTACCGCCCGTCGCGGTGCAGCACGGCGGGCCCTTCGAGCGTGTGCCAGTCGAACCTGCGGCCGTGGATGAGCCGGTCGCGCTCGTACAGCTGCCAGTCGGCGTCGGGGGCGAGCACCGGGACCGGCGGTCCGTCCAGGGCCGTCATCCCCTCGTCGAGCGGCGCGACGGCGAGGTGGGTGCCCGGGCGCTCGTGGTCGAGTACGTCGTGCGCGAAGTAGAGGTACCAGCGGCCATCGACGTCCTGGAACGGGTGCGCGTCGATCGCGAAGATCTCGCCCGGGGTCAGGTCGACGCCGAGGTCGCGGAAGGGTCCGACCGGGGAGTCGGAGCGCGCCACCCGCAGGTGGTGACCCTCGATGCCGCGGCCGACCGAGTAGTACATCCAGTAGGCGCCGTGCGCGTAGGCCACCTCGGGCGCCCAGTAGTCCGCCCCGAGAGTGTCGTCCACGCGTTCCAGCACGGCCCCGGCGCTCTCCCACTGCGCCAGGTCGGGCGAGCGCAATGCCTCGAACACGCGGTCGCCTTCGCTGCCCGGATGGGTGCCGTAGGCGACGTACCCGCCGTCGGGCAGACGCAGCACGAACGGGTCGGCGAAGTACCCCTCCCAGATCGGACCCCAATGCCGGTCCACGTGGAGGAGGGCACCGGTCACGGCGCGAGCTCCGGCAGGCCGCCCTTCCACGTCACTTGGACGGCGTGCATGCCACGGTAGGCGAACGCCTCGTCCCAGGAGTGGAAGAGCATCCAGTCCTTGCCATGGAAGGTCACGAGGTCCTCGCCGCCGGGCCCGAGGTACCGTCCCTTCGAGCCGGGGGTCGAGAGCAGCGGCTCCTTCTCCTTGGTGTACGGCCCGAGCAGGCTCTTCGCCGTCGCGACACCGGTCACATAGGAGGAGTTGGCGTAGTCGTTGGCCGAATAGAGCAGCACGTACTCGTCGTCGTGGCGCACGATCACCGGCGCCTCGACGAGCGTGCCCTCCCACGACTCGGTCTGCTTGATCAGCCGGGTCGGCTGCCCGGTCAGCGAGGCGCCGTCGGCCGACAGCGGCTGAGCGGAGATCCAGGTGTCGTAGCCGCAGCAGTTGCCATCGTTCTTCCAGACCAGGTAACGCTGGCCGCTCTCGTCGGCGGTTACACTGGCGTCGATCGCACCGCCTTCGTCTTCCGGGCAGACCAGGGGCTTGTCCGCCGTCGAGGTGAACGGCCCCTCCGGCCGGTCGGCGAACGCGACGCCGATGCACTGGAACTTGCTGGCGGCGTCCGACGCGGTGAAGTACAGGGCGAACCGGCCGTCGGCGAGCTCCGCCGGGCCGGGGGCCCAGGTCTTGCCCTTCACGGCCCACGACGGCAACTCGGGCATCGCATCCTCGTCGCTCAGCGTCCACGTCTTCATGTCGTCGGAGGTGGCGACCTGCACGTTCACGGCCGGGGTGTTGGTCGCGTACGCGTACACCCGGTCGCCGACGACCAGCGCGCCGGGATCGGGGAAGTCGCTGTCGATCTGGAAGGGCGCGACCTCGCTCGACGGCGACGCGCTGGGCTCCGAGCCGGCCGAGCATCCCGCGAGCGCCGTCGCCAGAGCGATGACCGTCGCCGTGACAGCGGCCGTGCGGCGCATCCTCACCCCTTGACCCCGCTGGTGGCGACGCTCTCGACGATCTGCTTCTGCGCGAAGAAGAACAGGATGAGCACCGGCACCGACGCGATCACGGCGCCCGCCATCACGATGGCGTAGTGCGTGGAGTATGCGCCCTGCAGCTGCGACAGACCGGGTTGCAAGGTCAGGTTCTCCGGGCTGAGCAGCACGTAGACCGGCCACAGGAAGTCGTTCCAGTTGGCGAGGAAGCTCAGCACCGCGAGCGTCGCGAGCGCCGGGCGGGCCAGCGGCAGCACGATCTGGAGGAAGATCCGGAAGTCGCCGGCGCCGTCGATCCGCGCCGCCTCCTCGATCTCCGCCGGAAGGCCCACGAAGAACTGCCGGAGGAAGAACACGCCGAACGCACTCGCCGCACCCGGGATGGTGATCGCCCAGATCGTGTCGAGCCAGCCGAGGTTCTGCACGATCAGGTAGTTCGGGATGAGGAAGATGACCGGCGGGACGAGCAGGGTGGAGATGATCAGGCCGAAGACGATCCGCTTGCCCCAGAACTCCAGGCGGGCGAGCGCATAGGCGGCCATGCTCGCCGTGACCAGGATGAGCACCGTCTGCAGCGCAGCGGCCGCGAGACTGTTCAGGAACCAGCGGAACACCGGTTGCTGACCGCTCGACAGCGTCGTGTACGCCTCGGTCGAGAACGGGTTCGGGAACGCCGAGTACGGGTTGCGGATGGCGTCGCCGTCCGTCTTGAACGAGGTCAGCAGGATCCACGCCAGCGGCAGGATGACCACCAGCGCCAGCACGATCAGCACGGCGTAGAGCAGGGTCTTGCGGGCTGCCGCCTGCGGCGTCTGCTTGCGCCGCGCGCGGATGGCCCGGGGGGTCTCGGTCTTCTCGGGGGCCGTCGTCGTCATGAGGCGCTCTTCTCTGCCCGCTCCCGCTGGAGGCGGAAGTTGATGATGCTGATGATCGCGAGGAAGGCGAACAGCACGTAGCTCATCGCCGCCGCGGCGGCCAGGTTGTTCTGGGACAGGCCCTGGTCGGCGATGTACATGATCGCCGTGCGTGTCGTGTTGCCCGGACCGCCCTTCGTGATGAGGAACGCCTGCCCGAACATGTTCGCGCTCGCGAGGATGGTGATCGTGATGACGAAGGTCATCACCTGGCGGAGGCCCGGCAGCGTCACGCTGATGAACTGGCGCCAGGCGCCCGCTCCGTCGAGCGCGGCGGCTTCATAGAGGTCCGGGCTGATGCCCTTCAAGCCGGCCAGGATGATGACGGTGTTGAAGCCCATGGTCCACCACACGGTGACGCCGGCCAGCGTGACCCACACCCACGGCACGTCGACCGTCCAGGGCAGGTTGTCGGGCAGGCCGATCATCCCCAGCAGGTGGTTGATGATGCCGGACTGGGTGTCGAGGAGGTACTTCCAGATGACGCTGATGACGGCGACACCGAGCACGTACGGGGCGAAGAAGACACCGCGGAAGAACGAGCCGGCGCGGATCCTCTGGTTGAGCAGCACTGCGATCAGCAGCGGGATGATCAGGAGGAAGGGGACGCTCGCGAGTGTGAAGATGCCGGTCGCGGCCATCGACTGCCAGAAGTCGCCCGACGTCGCGCTGCCGGGGGTGAACAGGTCGATGTAGTTCTGGAGCCCGATGAACTTCTGGGTGGCCCGGAAGGGGCTCCAGTTCGTGAGGCTGATCCACAGGCCGAACACCGCGGGCGCCAGCACGAACACGATGAAGAGGATGAGGAACGGCGCCAGGAAGATGTAGGCGACGCCGGTGCGCCGGGGTGCGCCGGGCCGTCGGCCGGCCTTCCTGCCGGAGCGGGACGGGCGTGGCGCCCCGGTCTCCCGGGGCGCCACGATCGAAGCGGTGTCAGTCACCGTACTTCTCTTTGTTCTGCTTCAGCAGGGTGTCGGCCTTGGCGGCCGCGTCATCCAGAGCCTGCTTCGGGTCCTTCTTGCCGGTGATGGCCTCGTTCACCGCGACGGTGATCGTCGCCTCCACCGTGGTGATGCCCGGTGCGATGGGCTCGTAGTGCGCGTACGGCAGCTCGTCGAGGAACGGCTTCAGGTTGGGGTAGGTCTGCACCAGCTTCGGGTCGTCGCGAACCGAGTTCTTGGCGGGCAGCTCACCGGTCTTCGGCCAGTCGGCCGAGTTGTCGTTCATCCACTTGACGAACGTCGCCGCGGCGGCGGTCTTGTTCTTGTCCTGGCCCTTGTTGTTCATGAACATCCAGTGGGTGGAGCTCGACCAGACGGCCTTCTCGTCACCGATCTGCGGCACGGCGACCGCCTGCCACTTCAGCTTGTCGAACGCGGTGTTGGTGGTCTGCCAGACACCGTTCCAGTTGAAGGCGGTCTTGCCGGCGATGAGGGCGTTGATGTTGCCGTCCTGCGCCACGTCGGCCGGGCTGTAGCCCTTCTTGATGAGGTCGGTCATCCAGGTGAGCGCCTTGACGCCCGCGTCCGAGTTGAATGTCGCCTTTGAGACGTCCTTGTTGAAGAGGTCTCCGCCGTACTGCCAGAGGAGGCTCTCGAACTCGAAGGTCCCGGTGAAGACGTAACCGTCGACCCACTCGCCCTGGACGCCCGCGGCCTTCAGCTTCTCGAGCGCCGCCAGGTAGGAGTCCTTGTCCTGCGGGATGCTGTTCGGGTCGACCCCGGCCGCCTGCAGGACGTCCTTGTTGACGTACAGGCCGAGCGGCGTGATGCTCCACGGCACGGCGTACTGGCTGCCGTTGTACTTGCCGGCGTCGAGCAGCCCCTCCGGGAAGTCGTCGGCCTTGTAGCCGAGGGACTTCACGATGCTGTCCGCCTTGAGCACGAGACCCTGCGCTGCGTAGGTGGCGATGTCGTCGCCGTGGCCGACCGCGACGTCCGGCCCCTTGCCCGCCTTCACGGCCAGGGGCATCTTGCGGGCGATGTCCGCCCACTCCATCGGGACATCCTTGACGACGATGTTCTTGTGCTCGGAGTTGAACTTGTCGATCAGCTTCGGCACGAGCACGGGAGCGGCGCCGCCGGTCCAGCCGTTCCAGAAGCTGATGGTGACCTTCGGTCCGGTGTAGTCGGCGGAGGAGACGTCTCCGCCGCCTCCGGAGCTGCTGCTTCCGCAGGCCGTCAGCGCGAGCCCGAGGCCCGCGGTGACCGCCACTGCGATCGCACGTGCGGCGAATCGCTTCTTCATGTGATCTCTCCCTTGAGTGAGCCTTTCACGCAGCCCTTCCATCGGGCCGACGGCGTGATCGGTGGTGCTGGAGCCGGATACACTCGGCATGCTTGGCGAATTTACAGCGCTGAACAGAGCGTGTCAACCTCACAATGTCTGCATTGGTTGGCTCCCTGTAGAGTGACCCCGCAGGCACCCGATCGATGACGCGGAAGGAGGCGCCATGGCCGTCAGGCTTCAGGATGTGGCGGAGCACGCGGGCGTGTCCATGAAGACCGTCTCGAACGTGGTCCGCAACTACGCGCACGTCAGTCCGGCGATGCGGGAGCGTGTGCAGCGCGCGATCGACGAGCTCGGCTACCGCCCCAACATCATGGGACGCCGCCTCGCGACCGGCCGGACCGGGCTTCTGGCCCTGGCGTTCGCCGACGTGACGCTGCCCTACTTCGCCGAGCTCGCGCGTGTGGTCGCCGACGAGGCGGAGCGCCGCGGCTACCGCGTGCTGCTGGAGCAGACCGAGGGGACGATCGAGGGCGAGCGCGCGGTCGTCTCCGCGGGCGAGTCCGGCCTGGTCGACGGAATGATCTTCCAGCCGAGCGTCATGAACTCCGCCGAGCTGGCGCAGTCGCGCACCGACATCCCCCTGGTCGTCCTGGGCGAGAACGCCGCCCCGCTGACCGTCGACCGCATCATGATCGACAACGTGGAGGCCGCCAGGACGGCGACGGAGCACCTGCTGTCGCTCGGCCGGAAGCGGATAGCGTTCGCCGGCCACGAGAGCGCGCGCCCGACGCGGACGTCGAAGCTCCGCATCGCCGGCTACCAGCAGGCGCTCGAGGATGCGGGCATCACGCCGGAACCGGAGCTGCTGATCTCGAGCATCGCCGTCTCGGCGGGCAACGCGGTGCGCGCGGTCGGCGCCGCCCTCGACGCCGGACTGCGGTTCGACGGCCTGGTCTGCCGCGACGACCTCGCCGCGATCGGCGCCCTGCGTGCCCTGCAGGAGCGCGGCATCCACGTGCCAGACGACGTCGCGGTGACGGGATGGGACAACACGCCGATGACGGCGGTCACCTACCCGTCGATCACCTCGGTCGCGCCGGACATGCGCGGGCTCGCGTCGCGCGCGGTGGAGATGCTCCTGGAGCGCGTCGGCGGCTTCGACGGCATGGGCCGGCATGAGCTGGCGCCCTTCTCGCTGGTCACCCGGGAGAGCGCGCCCGCCCTCCCCTGAACGCCGGATTTCCGACTTTACAGCGCTGCACGAATCGTGCATGCTAATGGGATGCTCACCGAGGAACGCCGCACGGATGCGGCCACCGCCCAGGACGGCCGCTACCCGCGGCCGCAGCTCGTCCGGGCCGACTGGCTCGACCTCTCCGGTCCGTGGACGTTCGCATTCGACGACGACGACCGCGGGCTGCGCGAGCACTGGGAGTCGTCCCGGTCGCTGGCCGGTGTCATCCAGGTGCCGTTCCCGTTCGAGTCGGACGCTTCGGGCGTCGGCGACACCGGCTTCCATCCGGTCGTCTGGTACCAGCGCACCGTCCTGCGCGACGAGGTCCCGGCCGGCGAGCGCCTGCTGCTGAACTTCGGCGCGGTCGACCACGCCTGCGAGGTCTGGATCGACGGACACTCGGCCGGACGGCACGAAGGCGGCTCGACCCCCTTCGCCCTCGACATCACCGACCTCGTCGGCGACGGCGACTTCTCCATCACCGTCCGCGCGCAGGACGACCCCGCCGACGTGGCGCAGCCGCGCGGCAAGCAGGATTGGCGGCATCACCCGCACTCCATCTGGTACCACCGCACCACCGGGATCTGGCAGCCGGTGTGGCTGGAAGCCGCGCCCGCGCTACGGGTCGAGCAGCTGCACTGGCTGGCCGACGTGCCGGCCGGCGAGGTCACGGCGCAGCTCCGCCTGAGCCGGTCGGCGCCTGCGGGCACGACCGCGCGGATCACCGTGCAGCTCGGCGGCGAACCGCTCGCGAGCGTCGAGACCGCGATCGCGGGGCGGGAGGCGGAGATCCCGTTCCGCATCCACCGCCAGACCAACGGGCAGGCCTACGAGGAGCTGCTGTGGTCGCCGGCGCATCCCACGCTGCTGGATGCGACCGTCGCGCTGAACGGCGGGGAGGGCGCGGGCGACGTCGTCGCGTCGTACTTCGGTCTGCGCTCGACCGCCGTCGAGGGCGGCCGGTTCCTGCTCAACGACCGTCCCCTCTATCTGCGCTCCGTGCTGAACCAGGGCTACTGGCCGAAGTCGCACTCGGCCGCGCCGAGCGCGGACGCCCTGCGGGCAGAGGCCCAGCTCATCCTCGACCTCGGCTTCAACGCGACGCGCCTGCACCAGAAGTACGAAGACCCCCGCTTCCTGTTCTGGGCCGACAAGCTCGGTCTGCTCGTCTGGGGCGAGGCGCCGGCGGCGTACGCGTTCAGCCCGGAGGCCGTGCGGCGCAGTGTCGCCGAATGGTCGGCGATCCTCGACCGCGACCGGTCGCATCCCTCGATCGTCACCTGGGTGCCGCTCAACGAGAGCTGGGGCGTCCAGCACCTCGCCCACGACCCCCGGATGGTGTCGTACGCGAAGGCGCTCGTGCACCTCACGAAGACGGTCGACCCGAGCCGGCCGGTCATCTCCAACGACGGCTGGGAGCACGCGGCGTCCGACATCCTGTCCATCCACGACTACGACCACGATCCGGAGCGGGTCCGCGAGCGGTATGCGACGCGCGAGGGCATCCTCGGCGCGCCGTTCACCCTCCCGGGCCGTCGCCTGGTGGTCGACGCTGAGCAGCGGCTCGACGCCCCCATCATGCTGACGGAGTTCGGCGGCATCTCGTACACCGAGAACGGGCCGGAGGACGCCTGGGGCTACTCGACGGCGACCAGCGCGGCGGACCTGGTGGAGCGGCTGCGCGCTCTGGTCGACGCCGTGCGGTCGTCCGCTCCCCTCGCGGGCTACTGCTACACGCAATTGGCCGACACCGGTCAGGAGACGAACGGACTGCTCTTCGAGGACCGCCGGCCGAAGGCACCGATCGAGGAGCTGCGGGCGATCTTCGGCGCGTGACCGCCCCTGGTGCCGCGGGGCCGGGGAAGAGCAGAATGACGCCGACTCCGTAACCGTCTCTCCTCGAGGAGCGCTCATGTCCGAATCCGCCGCAGCAGTGACTCCCGCCGCGCACCTCCGCCGCCGCTCCCGCGAGGCACTGACGGCCCTCGCCGTTCAGTACCTGCTCGGCATGGCGGCCAACCTGATCGGCGAGCCGGACAGCACCTTCGTCCGTGTGGTCGACACGATCATCGTCATCCTGCACATCCTGATCGCGATCGGACTCGTCGTCGTCAGCATCCGCGTCCTGCTCGCGGCCCGTGCGGCCGGCGTCGGCGAACGTCTCGCCCTGTGGGGCCTGATCGTGATGGTGATCACGTTCCTCGCCGGTGTCCTCACGATCGCGATCGGCAGCGATTGGGCCTCGTACGTGATGGCCGTCGGCTTCCTCGTCGCGGCCGCGCTGTACGCCGGGACCTTCCTGGCCTCCTACCGACCGGAGCGCGCGGCGGAGGTGTAGCGCCTCCCGTGCCCCTGCAGATTCGTGCCGAATGTGCGGTTAGCCGCGGCCATACCGCACATTCGTGCCGAATCTTCGGGTCAGGACCAGTAGGAGTAGTGCGATGCCGGCCGGAAGCCCAGCGACGCGTAGAGGGCGTGAGCCGCGGCGTTGTCCGCGAGCACCTGCAGCCACAGGCCACTGACGCCGTGCTCGGCGGATGCGCCGGCGAGCGTCTGGACGAGCGCGCGGGCGAGCCCGCGGCGCCGAGCCTCCGGGCGCGTCGCGACGGCGTAGAGCCCTCCCCACTCGCCCACGAGCGCGAGCCGGGCGACGGCGTCCGGCGCGGCCGGGTCGCCGTGGGCGGCGTACAGCGCCGGTCCGCCGCGGAGGATGCGCGCGGCGACATCGCGCTCGGCGGCTCCGCCCCGGCCGTCGACGGACCACCAGGTGTCGAGCCACGCGTCGTCCGGACGATCGGTGATCCGCACCGCGGGATCGACCGCGGCCACCGCGGCGGCGGCACGGTCGGCGACGAGGATGTCGGTCGGCGAGTGGTCGCGATACCCGCGTCGACCGAGTGCATCGGTCAGCGAAGGATGCGAGGCCGGGCTCACCTGGAACACCGGAGGGAGAGCGCGCGCCGCGTACCAGCGCTCAGCGGCATCCGCAGCGGAGTCGAGATCGCCGACGGGACCGGAGGTCAGCACCGAGTTCGCTCGGTTGGTGACGCCGGAGGAGGCGCGCAGCGTCCACCCGTCCAGCTGCTCGCGCTCGAGCGCCGGCCAGCCATGGTCGGCGAGGCGGTCGAGGGAGGCGGCGTCAGGCAGGAGCACCTGTCGACGCTAGCGCAGGCGGCGTACCGTGCGTCGCATGACCGACACCCGAACCGAGACCCCGGCCGACAGCCCGGCCGCGGAACCACTCACCGAGAGCGAGATCGCCGGGCTGAGCGCGAAGACCGTCGCCCACGTCATCCACTACCGGCGGAAGACCTACGTGACCAAGCCGTCCGAAGGCTATGCGCTGCTCAAGCGCGTCCGCACCCTGCTTCGCGACGGGACGACGGATCTCGTCCCGCTGGTGCACCGCGACGGCTTTGTCTGGCTCGCCGTCGGGCCCAGCATCCCGATCGCGATCGACGAGATCGAGACCGACCCGGGGCACAGCGAGAAGCACACGCTCAAGCGGCTCGGCCTCGACTAGCCGAAGTGCGACACCCCGTCGCGACTCGGCCCGAGTCGTGACAGCTGGTCACGACTCGGGCCGGTACGAAGGCGCCGTCAGGCGACGGGAGCGGGGACCAGTTCGCGCGTCGGCGCGACCTTGGCAGCCGCGGTCTTCACCCGCGGCTTGGGCGTCGCGGCTGCGGCGGCCGCGGCGGGTGCCGGGACGGCGACCGGGAGCGCGGGGAACGTCGGGATCGGCGCGGTCTCGGCCGGCCCTGCGTTCGTGGCGAACTCCTTGAGCCACGGCAGCAGCTCGGGCCCGAGATCCTCGCGGGCGACGGCCATCTGCACGATCGCCTTCAGGTAGTCGAGCCGGTCGCCGGTGTCGTAACGGCGGCCGCGGAAGATGACGCCGTGCACGCCGCCCGTCCAGGCGGGAGCGGTCGCGAGCCCTTCAAGCGCATCCGTCAGCTGGATCTCGCCGCCCTTGCCCGGCTCCGTCTTCTCCAGGATGTCGAAGATCTCGGGCCGCAGGACGTACCGCCCGATGACCGCGTAGTTCGACGGCGCGTTCTCGCGACTGGGTTTCTCGACGAGGCCGGTGATCCGCACCACGTCGTCATCGTCCGTCTCGACCACCGCGGCGGCGCCGTAGAGGTGGATGGACTCCGGCGGCACCTCCATCAGGGCGACGACGGTCGTGTTGAGCGCGTGCTGCACTTCGAGCATCCGCGCGAGCAGCGGGTCGCGCGCGTCGATGATGTCGTCGCCGAGGAGCACCGCGAACGGCTCGTGCCCGATGTGCATCTTGGCGCGGAGCACCGCGTGACCGAGGCCCTTCGGGTCGCCCTGCCGCACGTAGTGCATGTCGGCGAGGGAGGTCGAGTAGCTGACCTTGAGGAGCTTGTCGCGGTCGCCCTTCTTCTCGAGGGCGTCCTCCAGCTCCGCGTTGCGGTCGAAGTGGTTCTCGAGCGCGTTCTTGTTGCGGCCGGTGATGAGGAGCACGTCGTTGAGGCCCGAGGTGACGGCCTCCTCGACGACGTACTGGATGGCCGGCTTGTCGACCACCGGGAGCATCTCCTTCGGCATGGCCTTGGTCGCGGGCAGGAAGCGCGTTCCCAATCCCGCCGCCGGAATAACCGCCTTCGTCACGTAACTGGTCATGGTCGTTCTCCTTGTCTTCCTCGCCGAGGTGCACGTTGTTGTGGCCGACACGCCGTGCGACTGCGCAACAACGTGCACCTCGACGAAAGGTGGGGGCGAGGTCGGGTCAGCGGACGGGGGCGAGGGCGGCGAGGTCGTCGGCCAGCGGGGCGAGCTCGGGCACGGTGCCCATCGCGAGCACGCTCCAGCCGGCGCGGTTCCAGGCGGCGGCGTCGAGGCAGTTGCGGCCGTCGATGACCGTCCGGCCCCGGACCAGTTCGCGCAGGGCGGCCGGGTCGGCGGTCGTGAACTCGTCCCACTCGGTCAGCACGACCGTCAGGTCGGCTCCGGTGAGCGCCTCGTCCATCGAGTCGGCATACCCGAGGGTGGGATAGAGCCGCTGGGCGGTCTCTCGGGCCTGCGGGTCGTAGACGACGACCTGCGCACCGCGGAGGTGCAGGGCGGCGGCGACGTTGAGGGCGGGCGAATCGCGCACGTCGTCCGTGTGCGGCTTGAAGGCCGCACCCAGCACGCCGATACGACGGTTGAGCACCGAACCCCCGAGCGCCTTCAGCGCCAGGTCGATGACCCGCTGACGGCGACCCATGTTGATCTCGTCCACCTGCTGCAGCAGGCCGACCGCGGCGTGCGCTCCCAGCTCGTTGGAGCGGTACATGAGAGCACGGATGTCCTTCGGCAGGCACCCGCCTCCGAAACCGAGGCCGGCGTTGAGGAACTGGCGGCCGATCCGCACATCATGGCCGAGGGCGTCCGCCAGCAGCGAGACGTCCGCCCCGGCTGCGTCGCAGACCTCGGCGATCGCGTTGATGAACGAGATCTTCGTGGCCAGGAACGCGTTTGCGCTGACCTTCACCAGCTCCGCCGTCGGCAGGTCGGCCACGAGGACCGGGCAGCCCTCGGAGATCGGCTTCTCGTAGATGCGGCGGAGGGTGGCCTCGGCCTTCGCGGAGGTTCCTCCGAACACGAGACGGTCGGGCGAGAGGGTGTCGTCCACCGCCTTGCCTTCGCGCAGGAACTCGGGATTCCAGACGAGCTCGACGTCGATCCCCGCGGGCACGGCGTCCGCGATGATCGCGCGGAGCCGCGCGCCCGTCCCGACCGGCACCGTCGACTTGCCCACGATGAGCCCATCGTGGGTGAGGTTCTCGGCGATGCCGCGGGCCGCAGCCTCCACGTAGGAGAGGTTGGCCGCGAACGAGCCCGACTGCTGGGGCGTTCCGACGCAGATGAAGTGCACATCGGAGACGGCGACGGCCTCGGCGAGGTCGGTCGTGAACGTGAGACGCCCTGCGGCGACGTTCCGGCGGATGAGCTCCGGCAGGCCGGGCTCGAAGAACGGAGCGCGTCCCTCCTTCAGCTCCTCGACCTTGCGCGGGTCGGTGTCGACGCCGACGACGTCGAAGCCGAGCTCGGCCATGGCGGCCGCGTGGGTGGCGCCGAGGTAGCCGGTGCCGATCACGCTGATGCGGGGAGCGGGCTGGTCCTTGGACTTCTTGGGAGCGGTCATGGCGATCGTCCTTTCTGGTGGTCAGGGAGCGGGAGTGAGGGCGAAGTCGTCCTCAGGTCTGGTCAGGCCGGTGATGAAGGCGGAGAGCGAGTCCGCCCGGGAGTCGATGCGCCAGTCGTTGGTGGCGCGGACGCCTTCGACGTAACTGGTCACAGCGAGGTTGAACCAGGAGAAGCCGATGATGTCGTCGTTCTCCGGTTTCGCGAGCGCCTGGAAGAAGGACGTGATCCAGGCGGCCTTGTGGCCTTCCGTCTCCGACGCCCCGACCTCGGCGAGGATGATCGGCTTGCTCGTGATGGAGCGCAGCTCGTTCAGGCTCGCTTTGAACGTGTAGTCGAAGCTGAAGTCGTTGTCGGGCTTGTACGGCGGGCGCAGGTAGCCGGAGAGTCCGACCCAGTCGACGTACGCGTCGCCCGGGTACAGCGACTCGAGGTAGCCGGGCGCCTTGTGCGTGGCGGGCAGGTTGTTGACGATGTTCGGCGCCCAGACCCAGACGACCAGGTTGTTGGCGCCCTCCTGCTGGAAGACGTCGTGGACGTGACGCCACATCTTCACGTAGTCGCCCGCGCTGTTGCCGTTGATCGAGTTGCCCTGGCCGTCGGTCTCGGACCAGGGATACCAGACGCCGTTCATCTCATGGTCGAGGCGGATCGCCAGCGGCAGTCCGGTGGCCACGATGTCCTTGGCGTACTGGTGCAGGTACGAGTCGAAGTCGCCGCGGATGATGTTCGGCAGCGAGTACGCCGGAGCATTGACAGTGTCGTTGCCCGCGTCGATGGGACGCGACTCCCACGTCATCATCGGCATCCGGCCCTGCTGCCAGGAACGGGTGACCGCGTTGGCACGGAAGGTCTCATCCCAGCCGCTGAAGTAGCCGACCATGTTGGGCGAGACGCCGACCTTCGAGCTGGTGGCGTCGAAGGTGGCCCAGTTGAACGGAGCCTGCTCGGTGTACATGCCGTAGTAGCGCTTGGCGGGATTGAGCAGGTCGGCGCGGGCCGGCGCGGTGATCGGCGCGGCGGCGTCCCCGCCGGACGACCCGGACGAACCGGAGCCGCTGTGGCCGGAGGCGGTGGAGCCCGACGCGGTCGAGCCGGAGGTGCCCTTCGCCTGGGCGGCGGACAGCTGCGCCTTCACGCTCGCGAGCTGGCTCTCCGCCGCAGCGGCCTTCTGCTGGGCGGTGGCGAGCTGCTTGGCCGCAGCGGCCTGGGCCGCCAGCGTCGCCTTCTGCAGCGCGGTCAGCTTGCCCTTCTGCGAGGCGATCGTCTCGGTGGCCTTGTCGAGGTTGCGCTTGAGTTCGGCGTTCTGAGCCGCGAAGGGCGTCACGGCCGTTGCCGCCTGGTCGACGGCCTTGCGGAGCGGAGCACCGGTCGGCGAGACCCAGACGTAGGCGGAGATCCCGACGAGGACGGCCGTGAGCACGAGGGCGGCCACGGCGGTCGCCTGCGAGCGGGACTTGGACTGGGACCACCAGGCGGCGGCCCGTGCGGGGGCGGTCTGGTCAGACAAGGAAGAGAGCCTCCAGGGTCAGGATCGCGATTCCGATCAGATACGGGATGGCGGCGAGCGGGTTGAGCTTGCGGCGGCTGGCCTTCTTGGCCTTGGGGGCGGGAGCGGTCGCTGCCGCCTTGACCTCGGCGCGCGTCGCGAGCTGCGTGCGGGTGGCCAGCGCGGTCGCGGTGGTCATGCCGCCGACGGAGTCCGGCAGCACGGCGGGCGTGTGACCCGACGGAGCGCCCGCGGTGGCGTGCGCCGCGATCTCCTCCTCTGAGCTGATCTCGCCCGGACCGCCGGCGTAGGCGCCGGCGCGGGTGCCCCATCCACTGGCGTGCGCCATCCGGAAGAACCCGATCAGGCGGATCGGCATGAGGAAGAACGTCGACACGATGATGAACACCGGCAGGCGGAAGAAGTCGCTGGGCTTCTCGGAGAGGTGGCGGATCTGCCGGATGGACATGCTGATCACCGAGGACGCGACCATCAGGGCCACGACGGTGAGGATGCCGCCCTCGATCCCGTAGGACTTCAGGAAGCCCTCGTAGAAGTTGTAGCCGCCGCCGGTGATCGAGCGGTAGATCCAGCCGCCGATGACTCCGGCCAGCATGAACGGGAGGATGATGTCCATCACGAAGAAGAACGCCAGCACCGGGGCGTGCCCGAGCATCCACGGGAGCATGCGGAGGGTGTTGTACTGGCTGCCTCGCGCCCAGCGGAGCTGCTGCTTGAAGAGCTTCTTCACCTTCAGCGGGGCGTCCGTGTAGACGAGGCTGGTGTGCTGGTAGACGGTGCGGTAACCCTCCTTCAGCGTGAGGTTCGTCAGCGTCCGGTCGTCGGAGACCTCGAGAAAGACGCCGAGGAACTTCTCGGTCATGAACTTGTCCATGACCCGCATCAGGATCGAGCGGCGGAAGGCGATGGTCCGGCCGGGGAGGCAGCCGATCTGGCCCACGACGCTCTGCGCGGGCATCGAGTAGAGCGCCCGCGAGTTCTCCAGCCAGTCCGCCCAGCGGGTGATCCAGCTGCGGGTGGGCTCCAGGATGCGCTGCTTCGTGGTCACGCCGCCGACGCGGTCGTCCGCGAACGGCTTGACCAGCTCCGCCAGCGTTCCCTCGGTCCAGATCGTGTCGGAGTCGACGAGGACCGTGATCTCGCCGGTCGACATCTTGGTGCCGATCATGACGGCGTTGCGCTTGCCCGGGATGGGCGTGTGGACCCAGCGCACCAGCGGCGCGAACTCCTCGCACACCTCGGCGAGCTCGGGGTTGGGGGCGCCGTTGATGACGACGATGATCTCGCCGGGCTTCTGCTCGACCATGCGGCCGAGGACGTCGCGGAACAGGTCGAGCGGCTCGTCCACGACCGGGACGACCACGCTGGTCGTCCCGTGGAACTCGCCGGTGTAGGCGCGGTAGCGGCGGGACATGAGCACTTTGACGATCCAGATGACCCAGATCAGTGCCGAGTAGATCGCGAAGAGGTAGAACTCGGGGTGCCCGCCCAGCATGTGGCGGAGCTGCAACAGGAAGATGAACACGGACGGGACCTCTCACGGTGGGGTGGGGGTGGCATCCACAGCACTGGGGATCTGGTCGGGTTCGGGTGAGGTCAGTTCTACGGGGCGTGGGAGCGCCCCCGCAAGTGGGGGTGGAACGGGCATCCTCAGCGTGTCGCGCCGTCCCCCTCGGGGTGGTGTCCGCAGACACGCGGACAGCCGGAATGGCATGCGGGATGAGCACCTCTCGACGGGAGGCGTGAGGCAGAGAGGCCGATCAGCGGACAGAAATGCATGGAACTCGACTTCACCCCAGGGTGAAGCGCGGCACGCCCGGGATGCTCGAATCTTGTACCCCGGAGGAGGGGCGTCGGGGGGCACTCTGAATGTTACGAACTTTTACACGTGCGACATGTGCCGTTCACACGGAACGCCCGTCGGCACTTGTGTGCCGACGGGCGTTCGCCCCCTGTCTCCCCCGGGTCAGTCGCGCCGCAGCTCCCTGCCGTGGACCGTCACCGCGTAGATGATGAGGAGGTCGACGGTCACCATCGCGATCGACCACCACGGCTGGGCCGGGAACGCGATCAGCTGCCCGATGGCGTGCAGCGCCGCGACGAACACCGCGAAGATGCGGGCCCACAGGGCACCGCGCATCAGGGACAGGCCGGCGATCAGCATCAGCAGACCGAGCACGATCGACCACCAGCCCCACGCCGTGAGACTGAACGTCTGGATGCCCGACGACGACACGAAATAGCCGGTCGAGGGGCCGAGCAGCGCGACGATCCCGTAGAACACATCGAGGATCGCGGCGATGAGCAGGAGTACCGCTGCGAACAGCGCCCATCCCACCCATCCGGAACGGACTTGCACCTCGGACATCGCATCCACCTCTCGATCTGGACCACCCAACCTGCGGTCGAGCACAGCATCGCGTGCGCTGCGTCGTCGCGGATAGACAGCGGGAATTTCCTCGAATCCGATGCGTTTACATGTGTATAGCCAGGCAATGGAGCCGGTAGACCCCGTACCAACACCCCGGAGGAGTTCCATGTCCATCGCCGAAGCCACTGCGCGCGTCGCCGAGACGTCCGCCCCGCTGCTGCCCGCGCTCGCCGAGCGCTGGAGCCCTCGTGCCTTCGACCCGTCGATCGGGATCGACGACATCACGCTGCGCTCCGCCCTCGAGGCGGCGCGCTGGTCGCCGTCGGCCGCGAACACGCAGCCGTGGCGCTTCATCGTCGCCCGGCGCGGCACCGAGGCCTTCGACACGATCGTCGCCAACCTGGCCGGCTTCAACACCGTGTGGGCCGGATCCGCTTCCGTCCTGATCGTCGCGGCCGCCGAGGTCGTCGACGAGGAGGGCAAGGAGCGCCGGTGGGCGACCTACGACCTCGGTCAGGCCGTCGCGCACCTGACGATCCAGGCGCACCACGACGGGCTCCACGCGCACCAGATGGGCGGATTCGACGCCGACGCACTGCGTGAGGCCTTCCAGCTCGGCGAGCGCTTCGTGCCGGTCTCCGTCACCGCACTGGGAGTGCTCGGCGACGCCGAGACGCTGCCCGAGCCGCTGCGGACGCGCGAGGCCGCGCCGCGCACCCGCCGCCCGCTCGACGAGATCGCCGAAGTGCACGGCTGATCCGCTCCGGACCGCAAACGACACGGCGCCCGCCGGGATGTGTTCATCCCCCGGCGGGCGCCGTTCTGTCTGCGTCGACGCTTACGGCCGCACGAGCGTCTTGATGGCGCGGCGCTCGTCCATCGCCGCATACGCCTCGGCGATGTCGGTCAGCGGCACCTCGAGGTCGAACACGCGACCCGGCTCGATGGCGCCCGACCAGACGTCCTGCAGCAGGTCCTCCACGTAGTTCCGCACGGGCGCGACCCCGCCGTTGACGCCGATGTTGCTCTGGAACAGCGGGCGGACCGGCAGCTCCGGGCCCCCGTTCGGCACGCCCACGTAGCCGACCGTGCCGCCGGGGCGGGCCGAGCGGATGGCCTGGTCCATCGACTCCTTGGTTCCGACGGCCTCGAGCACGCAGTCCGCTCCGATCCCGTCGAACAGCTCCTTCACGGCGGCGACACCGGCGTCGCCGCGCTCGGCGACGATGTCCGTCGCGCCGAACTCGCGGGCGAGCGCCTGGCGCGTCTCGTGCCGCGACATGGCCACGATCCGCGACGCCCCCAGCCGGGCGGAGGCCAGCACAGCGCACAGCCCGACCGCGCCGTCGCCGACCACGACGACCGTGCTCCCCTCAGTGACCCCGGCGGAGACCGCGGCGTGGTGGCCGGTGCCCATCACATCCGACAGCGTCAGCAGGCTCGGGATGAGCTCGGCGCGCGGGTACTCCGGGGTGGCGACGAGGGAGCCGTCGGCGTGCGGAACGCGCACGTACTCGCCCTGGCCGCCGTCGGCGAAGCCGCCGATGCGGTCCTGCGAACCCCACCAGCCGCCGTGCAGGCACGACGTGCTGACGCCATTGCGGCAGTTCACGCACGTCATGTCGCAGTCGTAGAACGGGGCGATGACGAAGTCGCCGGGCCGGATGGTGCGGACGTTCTCGCCCACCTCCTCCACCACACCGACGAACTCGTGGCCGATCCGCCGCGGCTCGTCGGTCGGGGTCACGCCCCGGTACGGCCACAGGTCGCTGCCGCAGACGCACGCGGCGACGACGCGGACCACGGCGTCGAGGCCGTCGGATCCGGAGCCGGTGTAGAGGGTGGGAGTGGGGACGTCTTCGAGGCGCACATCGCGCTCTCCGTGGATGACAGCAGCACGCATGCTTCGAGCCTACGCGAAGGGCCCCCACCCGATCGCCGGATCGGGTAGGGGCCCTTCGTCGTGCGGACTACTCGCGGACGGCGGCGACCGTCAGGTGGTCGGCCTCGCGGTCCAGATCGACCCGGACCAGGTCGCCGTCACGAATCTCGCCGGCGAGCAGAGCGGTGGCGAGACGGTCCTCGATCTCGCGCTGCATCAGCCGGCGGAGCGGGCGGGCGCCGTAGATCGGGTCGTACCCGCGCTCGGCCAGCCACGCCCGGGCGTCCGGGGTGACCGCCAACTCCAGCCGTCGCTCCGTGAGGCGCTGCATCAGGTGGTCGATGCCCAGCTCGACGATCTCGCCCAGCTCCTCCTGCGTGAGCGCGGAGAAGACGACGATGTCGTCGAGACGGTTGACGAACTCCGGCTTGAACGCCTGCCGCACCATCTGCAGCACCGCCTCCTCGCGCTCGGTCGGGGTCAACGTCGGGTCGACGAGGAACTGGCTTCCGAGGTTCGAGGTGAGCACCAGGATGGTGTTGCGGAAGTCGACCGTTCGGCCCTGGCCGTCGGTCAGGCGGCCGTCGTCGAGCACCTGCAGCAGCACGTCGAAGACCTCCGGGTGCGCCTTCTCGACCTCGTCGAGCAGGATCACCGAGTACGGACGGCGACGAACGGCCTCGGTCAGCTGACCGCCCTGCTCGTAGCCGACGTACCCCGGAGGCGCACCGACGAGGCGCGAGACGGAGAACTTCTCGCCGTACTCGCTCATGTCGATGCGGACCATGGCCTTCTCGTCGTCGAACAGGAACGCCGCGAGGGCCTTCGCGAGCTCCGTCTTGCCGACGCCGGTCGGCCCGAGGAACAGGAAGGAGCCGGTCGGGCGGCCCGGATCGGAGATGCCGGCCCGGGTGCGGCGGACCGCATCCGCCACCGCCTGGACGGCCTTCTTCTGGCCGATGATGCGGCGACCCAGCTCGTGCTCGAGGTTGAGCAGCTTCTCGGTCTCGCCCTGGGTGAGGCGGTCGACGGGGATGCCGGTCCACGCCGCCACCACGGCGGCGATGTCGTCGGCCGTGACCTGCTCGTTCACCATACGCGGGTGCTCGTGCTCGGCCTGCTCGGCCTCCGCCAGCTCCCGCTCGATGCCCGGGATGGTCTCGTACTCGATCCGCGACGCCTCCTGGTACCGGCCGTCGCGCAGCGCGACGTCACGCCGGGTCTTGGCCTCCTCCAGCTGCGACCGCAGTTCGCCGACGCGGTTGAGCGACGCCTTCTCGGCACGCCACCGCGCCTGCAGCTCCTCCAGCTGGTCCTCCTGCTGATGGAGGCGCTCACGCAGCTGCGCGAGGCGCTCCTTGCTGGCGTCGTCCTTCTCCTTCTTGAGGGCGAACTCCTCCAGCTTCATGCGCTCGACCTGGCGTTGCAGGGTGTCGATCTCGACCGGGGCCGAGTCGATCTCCATCTTCAGCCGGGAAGCGGCCTCGTCGATCAGGTCGATCGCCTTGTCCGGCAGCTGCCGGGCGGTGATGTACCGGTTCGAGAGGGATGCGGCGGCGACGAGGGCGGAGTCCTCGATGGTCACCCCATGGTGGGCTTCGTAGCGGCCCTTCAGACCACGGAGGATCGCGACGGTGTCCTCCACGGACGGCTCGCCGACGTAGACCTGCTGGAAGCGGCGCTCGAGGGCCGCATCCTTCTCGATGAACTCGCGGTACTCGTTGAGTGTGGTCGCTCCGATGAGGCGCAGCTCACCGCGGGCGAGCATCGGCTTCAGCATGTTGGAGGCCGCGACCGACCCCTCGCCACCGCCGGCACCCATCAGGATGTGCAGCTCGTCGACGAAGGTGATGATCTGGCCCTCGGCGTCGTTGATCTCCTTGAGGACGGCCTTCAGCCGCTCCTCGAACTGGCCGCGGTACATCGCGCCCGCGACGAGCGCGGACAGGTCGAGCGCGACCAGCTGCTTCCCCTTCAGGGAGTCGGCCACGTCCCCCGCGACGATGCGCTGGGCGAGGCCTTCGACGACCGCGGTCTTTCCGACGCCGGGCTCGCCGATGAGCACGGGGTTGTTCTTGGTGCGCCGGGTCAGCACCTGGCTGACACGACGGATCTCGGCATCCCGCCCGATGACCGGGTCGAGCTTGCCGCTCTTGGCGATCTCCGTGAGGTTCACGCCGTACTGTTCGAGAGCGCTCTTCGCCTCCTCCTGCGTGGAGGGCGCACCCTGCATGTTCGCCATGTGGTTCCTTTCCCATTTCTCTGTGGGCAAACTTGAGTCTACTAGGCTCAACTTTGATTGGCGAGGGGATATTCCGTTCAGGAGGCTGTTTTCGTCGGTTCACCGGCATCCGGGGCCGCGTCGAGGCGCCACCGGTCGAGGTCTCCCCAGGCCTCCGCGATGAGTCCGCCGGCCAGCCGGTAGTGGGCGAACTCCTGGATGCGGATGCGGCGCTCGCCATCGGCCGACGTGGCGGTGTCGGTGAGACGGGCGGCGATGCGGTCCCCGTCGACCACGAGCTCCTCGAGCGTCCACCGGAAGTCGGGGAACAGCTCGACGACCCCGGCCAGCCCCGCGCCGTACTCGTGGATGCCGACGCGCACGCCGTTGACGTGAACGTCCGGCGCGACGAACGCATCCAACTCGCCGAAGCGGTGCTCGTTGCAGCGGTCGAGGTAGTGCCGGTAGCGCTCCTCGACGACCGCGCGGTCGTCTGCTGGTTCGGCATCCATGCCGCGCATTCTGGCACGGTGAACGCTTCGCGTCCGCCCCTGGCGTGCCTCCGTCCGGTGTCGGAGGCGGCGCATAGGATCGCATCTCGTGCGCCAGACGGATCAGGAACGGACGAGGCGGAGGCTGTCCGCCTCCGCCGCGCTTGTGGCCGCCGCGTTGCTCCTGACCGGATGCTCCGTCGTCGTGAGCGCCGCGGAGCCGGCGGGCACGGTTGCGACTCCGCCGGCGGCCGTGCCAGCGTCCGCGGCACCGGCCGGCTCGATCGACGCCCGAGCCCTGCTGGCCACGCTCCCGGTCAAGGGAAAGGCGCCGAAGACCGGCTACGACCGGGTCGGCGACTTCGGCCCGGCGTGGGATCTGCCCGGGCAGGCCTGCTCGACGCGGGACCTCATCCTCGCCCGCGACCTGACCGACATCGTCCGGGACGGCCCCTGCAAGGTCACCTCCGGCACCCTCCACGACCCGTACACCGGGAAGACGATCAGCTTCCGCCGCGGCGTCGCGACCTCGGCCGAGGTGCAGATCGACCACCGCGTCCCGCTCGCGAACGCCTGGCAGACCGGCGCGCAGCAGCTCACGTTCGAGCAACGCCGGCAGTTCGCGAACGACCCGCTGAACCTCGTCGCCGTCGACGGCCCGACGAACGCGAAGAAATCCGACGGGGATGCCGCCACCTGGCTGCCGCCGGTGAAGCCGTACCGATGCGAGTACGTGGCGGCGCAGGTCGCCGTCAAGGCTCGGTACCACCTGTGGGTCGCGCCCGCCGAGCACGACGCGATCGACCGCATCCTGGCGGGATGCGCGCCCGTGATGGTGCCTCAGCCCGGCGCCGCGACGCCCACGGAGCGGTAGCCTGTCGCCATGGTGGATCCGGCCGACCTGCGCGTGGTGCTGATGGACAGCCAGACGGCCGCGACCCTGGCCCAGGTGCTGCCGCTCCTGCTGCTGACCCTGATGGTGGAGCTGCGGCGCGTGGAGGTGCACCGCCGCGGCCACAACGTCCGGACGACCCGCGTGCTGCTCGGCCTGTTCTTCGTCGCGTTCGGCGTCGTCGAGACGGTGTTCGTCCTCTCGATCGACGGGGCGCTCATCCCCTTCACGTGGAGCGACCTCATCGCGGCACTCAGCATCTTCGCCCTGCTGGCGCTGCTCTTCGTCCTGTCCCTGCTCGACTCGCCGTCGCGCCGCAAGCACGACGAGGCGTGACGGGGGCGTCGCCGAGCCGCAGGCGCTGCGCTCATCGGGACTGATGCCGCCTTCTGTAACTGACCCACGCCACGGTGACAGCCAGGGCGACAGCCGCGAGAACAGTCCCGGCGCTGGAGAGTTGTCCGGTGAGGTCGGGGTCGCTTCCGATCTGCGAGATTCCGATCACCAGGAGCGTGGCCGCCGACCCGGTGAGGATCCCGACCAGGAGCAGCGTAAGCCGATCGATCATGGGCACAGTCACCGCCCTCTCTACTGGGCCCAGCATACGAATCCGGCGAACGCCAGTTCTACGCCGGTCCCGTTCTTGCTACAGGCATCGATCGACCACACGCTGTATTGGAGGAGGGCAGGCACGATGGCCGACACTGCTGCGACGCCCATGGAGGCCGCCGTGGCGATGGTCGCTGCCAATGCCGTCGCGCCGACACCAGCTTGAAGGGCAGCGACGGCTTTCGGGACGACGCAGGAGCTGAAACGCGCATGTCCGCCCAAATAGTCGGTCCAGATTCTGTTCTGGCCGCGGCAGGCAGCCAAGGCGGCGATCCGAACGGGCATTTGTGTCAGGGATGTCGGATTCGGCGCATTCCGGACTACGCCTCCAGCGAGCTGTACGCCCTGCGCCCATTCCCGGGCCACGGTCTCGTCGGCACCGCTCCGCACGGCGAGAGCGTAATCGAACTCTCCGTTCGCCGTGGCCTCTTCGATCGCTGCGCTGCTGGATGACAGAGCAGCCAGCTCGGCCTGCTGCGCCGACGGTAGTGAGGCCGCGGACTCGGCGTCCGGGATGACGGGGACGGTCGTGCCGGAATCGGATCCGACTGCGCGCGCGGCGCTGGGAGACGCATCGGCGGGAGCTGCTACGGCAGCAACGAAACCCATGGCCATCACAGCTGCGGCTGCAGCAAAAGCTGCGCGCCGGCTCATAGACTGCAATCCTCGAAAGCGCATCTCACGTTCCTCTCGTCGTTGAAAGGACGTCGATCGCGAGTTCGTGCAGCCCTGGAGGCCCGTGCGTCGCGTCAACGATTCCTCGCTCCACACTGGCTGCGTCGATCGCGAAGAAGGAAACTCGGCCATACGTGATCCTTTCGACCGCGAGGTCGTGAAGCAGCGAGCGACTGCCACATTCATCGCTTCGAAACCAGGCTTCACCAGGGAATTGATGCGCCGTGGCAGCGCGCAGAAGGGAGAGCTCGCAGCGTCTGCGACACCCGCAATAGCGGACATCGAGAGGACGCCCAACGCACGCACCTGCCGGAGCTCGAGCGAAGGCGCTCGTCTCGCTTCGGCTCCGGGTCAGCGCAGCGTCACCGACGCACGCGATAGCGCAGGTGGAGCACGCCGTCCCCCTGCACGATCTCCTCCGGTCCCTCGAGGAGGTGCTGCGCTGCGACGGACCCGAAGAAGCGCTTCCCGGCGCCGAGCACGACAGGTGCCACATCCATCCGGACCTCGTCGATCAGACCCGCGGCGAGCGCCTGGCCGCCCACATCTCCCGCCGCGACCTCGACCACGCGGTCGCCCGCGAGCTCCTGGGCGGTGCGCATCGCGGCCTCGATGCCGTCGACGAACGTGAACGGAGCGTCGGGGAACCAGCCCTCCGGCCTGCCCCGGTGGGTCACGACGACGACGTGCTCGACGCCGCCCGGGGGCGTCCCGTCCCACCCGTCGGTCATGTCGAAGACGTGACGGCCGACGATCGTCACCCCGATCCCATCCCAGTAGGGCCGGACGTAGTCGTACGAGGCCTGCGACACCTTCAGCACGCCGCTGTCGTCCAGCGGCACGTCGCCGCCGAGCAGCCAGTCGAACAGCGGACCGGGCTGGTCGCCGTCATCGGCGATGAAGCCGTCCACCGACACGGATGCGTACAGCACGGTCTTGCCCACGATGCCCCTCCTCTTTCGCTGCCCTCACGCTAGCGGTCGAGCAGACAAAGCACTGGTAGTGACGCTACCGGTAGTGTTACTATCAGAGCGTGCTGATCACCGAACTCGCCGAACGCTCCTCGACTCCCGCCGCCACGATCAAGTACTACGTGCGGGAAGGGCTGCTGCCCGCGGGCGAACGCGTGGGCGGCAACCGCACCATCTACAGCGAAGAGCACGAGCGTCGGCTGCGGCTGATCCGCGCCATGCTCGAGGTGGGCAAGCTGTCCATCGCCTCCGTCAAGACCATCCTGAACGCACTGGATGAGCCGGGCGCCCCTATCGCCCACACGTTCGACGTCGCGCAGCAGGCGCTCTCGCGCTCCGCCGTCTCGGACGTCGCCGAACCGACACCCGAGGCACTGGCGCGAGTGGATGCGGTGGCCGCCCGCGCCGGATGGACCGACTGCGAGGACAACATCGGCCACGAGATCGCCGCGCGCGTGATCGACGCGTTCGCCGGCTCGGGGTTCCCCCTTCCTGACGACTATCTCGATCGCTACGCCGCCGCCGCGCGCATCCACGCCGAAGCCGACCTGGGCGCGGTCGCCACCCTGCCCGACCCGTCGCGCATGACCGAGCTCATGGTGATCGGCACCGTGCTCGGCGACACCCTCTCGCTCGGACTGCGACGAATGGCTCAGGCCGTCGTCACCGAAGAAAGTAGAAGCTCATGAAGACCGTCTTCGCCTGGCATCGTCCGTTGATGACGGTCGCCGCCCTGATGATCGTCAGCACGATCGTCTGCCTGGTCGGGCTGCTGGTCGACCCGCATCAGATCACCGGGATGGAGGCGTGGGCCAAGCCGCTCAAGTTCTCCCTGTCCATCCTGCTGTACAGCGTGACCTGGGCGTGGCTCATCGCCCACCTGCCGAGATGGCGCCGGATCGCCCACGCCGCGGGGACCGTCGTCGCCGTCGCCCTCATCGTCGAGCAGGTGCTGATCATCGGTGTCGCGGCTGCGGGGACGACCAGCCACTTCAACGTCTCGTCCCCGCTCGCGAGCGCGGTCTGGGGCGTCATGGCGATCTCGATCACCACGCTCTACGTGTGCACCTTCCTCACGACGATCGCCGTGTTCTTCCTGCGGCTGAGCACGCGGTCGACGACCCTCGCCGTGCGCGCGGGCGCCGTGATCGCGCTGGCCGGGATGGGGCTCGCCTACCTGATGACCGGGCCGACGGCGGCGCAGCTGGCCGACTTCCGCGGCATCGCCGGCGCCCACACGGTCGGTCTCGCCGACGGCGGACCGGGTCTCCCGGTGCTGGGGTGGAGCACCGTCGGCGGCGACCTCCGCATCCCGCACTTCATCGGGATGCACGCCCTGCACCTGCTGCCGCTGCTCGCGGTGCTGCTCGGCTGGCTGGGCCGGCGCTGGCGCCCGCTGGCCGACGACCGGGTGCGCACGCGCCTCGTCGTCGTGGCGACCGCGGCCTACGGGGCCGTGCTCGCGCTCGTCACCGTGCAGGCGCTCGCGGGCCAGTCGATCGTCCGCCCCGACGGCGTCTTCCTCGCCGCCGGCTGGACGATCGCCCTCACAGCGCTCCTGGCCGCGGCCGCCATCCTCACCTTCCGCCCGCGTCCCCTCCCGTCCCCCACCGTCGCCCCCGCCTAACCCCCACCGTCGAGTACGCACAAATTGCACGCTCCCGGCTCCGGGGACGTGCAATTTGTGCGTACTCGACGGGGGGCGGAGGGGTCAGCGAGCGGCGGGGTCGCGGTCGTCGACGTTGGCGGGGGCGGCGGCGTCGAGCTCGTCGGGGAGTTCGAGCGGGCGGCGCGTGTAGTACCCGCGCGCCTTGCGGTAGAAGAGCGCGATCGGCACGACGCCGAGGACGATCAGCCCGAGCCCGAGGATGTTGACGACGATCGCGTCGTCCTGGAAGTTCTGCACGATCCCCATCACGAACATCACGCCCATGAAGACCGCACCGGCGGCCGGCCAAAGCCCGATGAGGAGGAAGTTCTTGACCGACTTCAGGAGCACCTTCCGGTAGGCGACCACCACGGCCACTCCGGCGAGCGTGTAGTAGAACGCGATCTGGATGCCGATGGACAGGATGGCGTTGTTCATGATCTCGCCGACGTTGCCGACGAAGTTCGATCCGACGAACAGCACGATCGACACTCCGACGACGACCAGCGTCGCGAAGGCCGGCGTGCGCCACTTCGGGTGGATGCGCCCGAACGCTTTCGGGATGGTGTTGTCGCGTCCCATCGAGAACAGCGTCCGGGTGACCTGGATGAGCGTCGTCTCCAGCGTCGCGATGGTCGACAGCGCGACGGCGATCACCAGCACCTTTCCGCCGATGCCCGGCCACACGGCGTCGCCGAGCACGGACAGCACGTTGGCGCTGTGCTCCTCGATCGTCTTCTGCGGCAGGATCACCAGCGTCGCGATCGTGAAGATCTCGAACAGCAGGAAGACGATGATGACGCCGATGATGCCCGCCGACCCGGCGTTCTTGTGGCCGTCCTTCGTCTCCTCGTTGAGGTTGGCGGACACATCCCAGCCCCAGAAGTAGAACGCCGCGACCAGCGCCGCCGACACGAAGACGCCCTGGCCGGTGAGGTGCTGGAAGCCCAGCCAATCCCACGAGAACGACGGCCCGGCGTGGGCAGATGTCGCCGCCCGCACGATCATCAGCACCGCGAACAGCACGAGGATGCCGACCTCGATGACCGACATGATCCACTGCGCCCGCGCGGTGACGTGCACGCCGAACAGCACGCACGCCGCCATGACGAGGAACCAGAGCGCGCCGACACCGGTGATGAGCGAAACGTTCTCGGCCTGCTCCGGAGCGAACAGCGTGACCGTCATGGCCCCGGCGGGCAGGGCGCCCGCGACCATGAAGATCGTCGCCGAGATGACCAGCGCCCAGCCGGAGAGGAAGCCGAGGATGGGGTGGAGCGCCCGCGCGACCCACGAGTAGGCGGCGCCCGCGTTCACGTCGAGCCGTCCGAGGTACAGGAACGCCCAGGCGATGCCGAGCATCGGGATGCCGCACCACAGCAGCGCGGCGGGCGCGCCGAGCGCGGCCGCTCCCACGAGCGTCGCGGTGGTGGCCGCGATCGAGTAGGCCGGCGCACTGCCCGCGACGGCCATCACGATGGACCCGGCGGCGCTCACACCATCGGCCGCAAGGCCGTGGTGGTCTCCCCTGTGCTGGTCGGCGCCGCCTTCGTGCGAGGCATCCGGCCGGGAACTGGTCTGCGTCATTGCTCTCCCTGGCTTCGAGGTTCACTGGTCGACGGGCGGGGGCGCGACGTCGGTGTGCGACAGGGGGACGTTAGCAACATCCGGCCTGAAGGACAAGCGAATGACGACGGATTCGGTTGCCGATTTACTGATTGCACCCTGAAAACGTTGTGAATATCCATATCCACAACGGAACGGGTTGCCGTGCATGCCGGACGCCACGCTCCACCCCCGAGCGGGTCGCTTGATCGGCGACGACCGGGATGCCTAGGGTTGCGCATGCCCGACGACGAGGAGACCGCCGCCCCGCCTGCCCGACGCATCTCGCGGCGAGCCCTCATCGGCGGGGTCGCCGGCGGCATTCTCGGCGCGGCGGCCGTCGCGGGCGGTGCGTATGTCGTGCCGCGGATCTTCCGCGGATCGGAGGACGGGCTCCTGGTCGACCGTCTCACCGACCGGAAGGGCTTCACCGTCGCCCACCGCGGCGGCTCCCTCGACTGGCCGGAGATGTCGATGGAGGCGTACCGGAACTCGGTGGCGGCCGGAGTCAACGCCCTGGAGATCTCGCTGGCCCGCACGTCGGACGGCGTCTGGTTCGGGCTGCACGACGAGACGCTCGACCGCACCTCCGGCACCTCAGGATTCGTCGCGGCGGAGCACACCTGGAAGGAGGTCCGGCAGCACCGCATCTCGGCCGCCGAGACGAACGATCCACGCCAGCCTGCCCAGCCGTATCTCCGCTTCGAGGAGCTCATCGCCGCTTACGCCGCGACGCACACGATCTTCGTCGACCCGAAAGTGGTCCCCGTCGAGCACTTCGGCGAGCTGTTCGCGCTCATGGCGACGGTCGACCACCCGACCAACACGTTCGTCGCCAAGGGCTACTGCACCGCCCGCGAGTGGCCCGTGGATGCGCGCGGCCGCGGTTTCCGCACCTGGGGGTATTACTACGGGGCGGAACTCGCCTCCGACCCGCAGCTGTTCGCCTCCACCGCCGAGCGCTGGAGCTGGCTCGGGCTCGACTACAACGGCGGCGAGGATGCCTGGCGGACCTTCACCGGGAGCGGCAAGCCGGTGCTCGCGCACATCGTCCCGTCGCGTGCGGCCGCCGACAAGGCCCGCGGATTGGGCGCCGGGGGGATGGTCGTCTCCGGCGTGCGCGAGGTCCTGCGCAGCTGAGGCGTCCCGTCAGGCCGGCTTGCGCGACGCGGTGACCGTGAACTTCGGGTTGCGGGCGATCTGCCGCGTGGGGCCGACCGCACGCTCGAGCGCCGCGCGGTAGCCGAGGTGCGAGTTCCAGACCGTCCACAGCTCCCCGCCCGGGGCCAGCACCCGGCCGGCGTCGGCGAAGAGCCGGTGCGCGATCCCCGTGTGGACGGCTCCCCCGATGTGGAACGGCGGATTCAGCACCACGAGGTCCGCGGACGCGTCGGGCTGCGACGACAGCCCGTCATCCCGGACGACGGTGACCCGCTCCGCGACGCCGTTGGCCGTCGCGGTCGCAGCGGCCGACGCGACCGCGGCCGCCGACTGGTCGGTGGCGATGACGCGGAGGGCGGGACGCGCCACGGCGAGCGCCGACGCGATCACGCCCGTCCCGCAGCCGAGGTCGATCGCCGTGCGCGCCTCCGGGACGGCCGCATCGAGAACGCCGAGCAGGAAACGCGTTCCGATGTCGATGGACGTCCCCGCGAACGCCGCGCCGTGCGCGCACACCCACAACCCGGTGGCGGTGTCGCGGGCGCGCTCCGGCCAGCGGTCGAGCACGGTGGCGGCGGCGGGATGCGGGTCGCGCACGGTCAGCACGCGCGCCTTCTGCCGCGCGAGGGACGCCTCCACCGAGCCGAAGACCTCGCCGAGCACGTCGTTCATCGCCGTCGTCATGTGCTTCAGCATCCCGCCCGCGTAGACGACGACATCGGCCCTCGCGTGCTCCGCGATCAGTGTCGCGATCTCCTGCAGGGCGTCCAGGCTGCGGGGCAGCCGGAGCACGACGGTACGCGCACCGCGCACGAGCGTCTCGTCGAGCGGCCGGTGCTCGTACGTGCCGGCGAGTTCCAGCTCGGCGGCGTTCGCGTCGAGGGCACGCTCGCCCGTCAGGGCGTCCTGGTGCACGCGGATCTCGCGCGCACCGAGGGCGGCGGCCGCGAGGGTCAGCGCTCCGTAGCCGTCGCCGATCACCACGAGACCCGGTTGCTGCACCGCATCGCCGGCGATGTCGGCCAACAGGCGGTCGGCGGCGTCCGCGGCGAACAGGTTCGGCGCCTCGACATCCGGACGCCGCCGGAGGCGGTCGTACGGGAAATCGGAGGCTGCGGAGGTCACGCCCTCCAGTCAATCAGAGGCGACCGGAGGGCGTGACATCCGCAGGGATGCGGCGGCCGGGAGCTCAGGAGGCCCGCGCGGCCTCCTCCTCCAGCTCCTCCTTCTCCGAGAAGTCCATCGTCGGAGGCTTACGGCGGAACCCGCGGGTCAACACGGCGAGATAGACGACGCCGACGAGCATCCACGAGAGCCCGACGATGAACGTGGTGGCCGTGAGCGACGTCCACAGCCAGACGGTGAGGACGAAACCGATCGCGGGCAGCACGCCGTAGCGCACCCACTCCCCGGCCGAGGGCGCGGTACGGCCGCCCTTCGGGAAGAGGTGGTGCTTGATCACCGAGAGGTTGACCATCGAGAAGGCCGCCAGCGCGCCGAACGAGATCATCGTCGCGGCCTGATCCAGCGTCAGTACCAGGGCCAGCAGTGACACGACGGAGACCGCGAGCGCCGCCACCCACGGGGTGCGGAACCGCGAATGGAGCGTGCCGAAGATGCGCGGGAGCACGCCATCCCGGCCCATCGAGTAGATGATGCGCGAGACGCTGACCTGGGTCGTCATCCCCGATCCGAACGCGCCGACCACATACACGGCGACGAAGAACGACGTCAGGAACGTGCCGCCCACCTTGGCCATGAGGTCGACCCCGGCCGAGTCGACCTGGGCGAAGTCGCGCCAGTCCGGGTACACCAGGGCGCCGAGCCAGGAGACGACGATGAAGATCGCGCCGCCGATGAGAGTGGTCAGGAGGATGGCGCGCGGGATGTCGCGCTTCGGGTTCTTCGCCTCCTCCGACAGGGTCGAGACTGCGTCGAAGCCGAGGAACGACAGGGCGAGCACGGCGGCGCCCGCGAAGATCGGACCCAGGCCGCCCTTCCCGGGCAGGAACGGCTCGATCAGGCTCGGTGTCTCGGACGACGGGTTGGTGAGCAGCTCCTTGATGGCGAGCACCGCGAACACGACGACGAGAAGCACCGACAGGGCCACGATCGCCACGTTGAGCCGGTTGACCAGGGTGATTCCGAGCACGTTGAAGAGCAGCACGAGCAGCAGCGACGCCAGGGCGAACACCCAGCCCGGGATGTCGGGGAACTGCGTGTTGAGGTACAGCCCGATCAGCAGGAAGTTGATCATCGGCAGGAAGAGGTAGTCGAGCATCAGCGTCCACCCGGTCAGGAAGCCGATGTGGCCGCCGAATGTCTGCTGGGTATACGTGTACGCCGAACCGGACACCGGGAACGCACGCGCCATCGCGCCGTAGCTGAGTGCCGTGAACAGCATCGCGACCAGTGCGACGACGTAGGCGGACGGCAGGTGGTTGTCGGTCGACTGGGTCACGATGCCGTAGGTCGTGAAGACGGTGACAGGGGCGAGGTAGGTGAGGCCGAACAGCACGAGGGCTGTCGGGCCGAGCGCCCTCTTGAGCCGCGGCTGGGGCGGCAGGTCGGTCGTGGTCATGTGGTGCTGCCTCTCTGGGATGGAGTGGTGCAATCGGGGGTGGGTATCAGCTCCGTACGGTGGTCGCGCGGCGGACGCCGGCGACCCAGGTTCCGAGCACGCGGACGGATCGCAGGTCGTGCGGGTCCACGTGGCGCGGGTCGGTGTCGAGCCAGACCAGATCCGGGGACGACCCCGGACGCAGCTCGCTGCGCGCACGCTGCGCGAAGGCCTGGCGGGCGACGCCGGAGGAGTAGGCCTCCAGCGCGTCGGTGAGCGGGATGCGCTCGGCGGGGGTCCATCCGGCCTCCGGAACCCGCTGCTCGGTCTGGCGGGTCACCGCCGTCGCGACTCCGGGGCGCCAGTCGGCGCTGCTGACCGGCCAGTCGCTCCCGAAGGAGACGCTCGCCGACTCGAGCAGGGTGCGGATGGGGTACTGCAGTCGTTCGCGCTCGGGGCCGAGGCGCGGGATGGTCAGGTCGAGCATCATCGGATCGAGCTGCGCCCAGAGCGGCTCGAAGTTGGCGATGACGCCGAGGCGCTCGAAGCGGGGCAGGTCGACCGGGTCGACGACCTGGACGTGCGCGATCACCGGACGGCGGTCGCGCGCGCCGTTCGCGCTCTCGACCGCCTCGAAGACGTCGAGGGCGGTGCGCGTCGCGGCGTCGCCGATCGCGTGCAGATGCAGCTGGAAGCCCAGTTTGTCGAAGGTGACCGCCGCCGCGGTGAGCTCGGCCGCATCCCAGTTGGGGAGTCCGCGGTCGCCGGGGGTGTCGGTGTAGTCGGCGAGCATCGCCGCGGTGTGGTTCTCGATGACGCCGTCCACGAACACCTTCACCGTGCCGGCGGTCAGCAGCGGGTCGCCGAGCTCCTCGACGCGGCGGCGCGACTCGACGAACTCGGGCACCTGGTCGCGCCAGCGCACGGGGTCGGCGCGGAGGGCCAGATTCACCCGCGTCGACAGCAGCCCGCACGTGGACGCCTCGAGGTACGCCTCCACCTCGGCCGGTTCGACCCAGGCATCCTGCACCCACGCGATCCCGAGCTCCGCATACTCGGCGGTCGCGAGCCGCAGGGCCTCGACACGCTCGTCGTGCGTCCGCCCGGGCTCGGCCGGGATCAGGAGGTCGACCGCTCCGGGCTCCTGCAGGATGCCGAGCGGAGATCCATCGGACCGGCGCGGGATGCGGCCCAGCGCCGGCTCGGGCGTGCTCGCGTCGATCCCGGCCCGCCGAAGCGCCTCCGAGTTCACCCACACCGTGTGGTAGTCCCACGCCCGCAGCACGACCGGGCGGTCGGGGATGGCGGCGTCCAGCCAGCGCGCGTCGAACATCCCGTCGGGCGCCAGGGTCGCGTCGTAGCTTCCGCCGTAGATCCACTCCTGCTCGGGATGCGCGTCCGCCCACGCCGTGACGCACGCGACGATCTCCTCGACCGATGTGCAGCTCCGCACCTGGGGACCGAGCTTCTCGAGCCCGCCCTGCAGGGGATGCGCGTGACCGTCGCCGAAGGCAGGAGCGAGCACACCGCCGAGCAGGTCGACCGTCTCGTCCGCCGTGGCGCTCAGGGCGCGGGCCTCGGCGTCGATCGCGATGATCCGACCGTCCTCCACCGCGACCGCGGTGTGCTCGACGGCGTCGGAGCGATAGCTGCTCAGGATGGTGCCACCGGTGAAGACGGTCGTGCTCATACAGCCTCCGTGTTACAGAAAAATGAACGGCGTTCTTTTATTTCGTCAGATACTAGGGTGTGATCGAGCCGGAGGGGAAGAGCATGGCCGAGATCGATCGCCCGGCGCGTCGGGTGGGGCGCCCGAAGACGACGGTGCTGACCCGCGATCTCATCGCCGAGGCCGCCCTCCGCCTGCTGGACGAATCGGGCGCTGAAGGCTTCACGATGGCGCGGCTCGCGCAGGCCCTCCGCGTGCGGCCCAGCGCCCTGTACAACCACGTCGACGGCAAGGAAGACGTCATCGCCGGCGTCCGGGAGCTCATCTCCGACCGCATCGACGTCAGCGCGTTCGCGACCCTGCCGTGGGATGCCGCGATGCTCGACTGGGCGCACTCGTATCGCCTCGCCTTCGCGACGCATCCCCCGACGATCGCCTTGCTCGCCACCCTACCGCTGACCGGCGCGCTGCGCACGATGCACATGTACGACACGGTCGTCCAGGCGATGGTGCGCGCCGGGTGGCCGGAACCCGAGGTGCTGCCGACGATCGTCGCGGTCGAGTCGTTCATCCTGGGCTCGGCGCTCGACGCGATCGCGCCCGCCGACATGTTCGACCCGTCCGGAGCGGAGGACCAGGTTCCGTCGTTCGCCTCGGCCTACGCGGCGCGCGACCGGGCGCTCGGCGCGACGGCGCCCGCGGATGCGGCGTTCGAGATCGGGCTCACCGCCCTGCTCGACGGCCTGCGTGTGCGCTACGAACGCGTGCGCATGCCGGTGGGATGACGCGGGGCTAGATCCAGCCCTTCCGCTTGAAGACGACGTACAGGCCGACGCCCATCCCGAGCATCAGCAGGAGCGCGAACGGGTAGCCAAGGGCCCAGTGCAGTTCCGGCATGACGCGGAAGTTCATGCCGTAGATCGTGCCGACGAGGGTCGGGGCGAACAGGATCGCCGCCCAGCCGGAGATCTTCTTCACCTCGTCGTTCTGCTGCCGGCCCACGAGCGCCGTGTGCACGGTGAGCGCGTTCTGCAGGATCTGACGGAAGCCGTCCGCGCGTTCGGTGACGCGGATCACGTGGTCCTCGACGTCGCGGAACCTGTCCCGCAGGCCCTCGTCCGCTTCGCGGGCGATCAGGCCCTCGCGCAGGCTGCGCAGCACATCCTTCAGGGGGTCCACGGCGCGCTGGAAGTGCATCACCTCGGTCGACAGCTCGTAGATGCGCCGCGTCACCCCGCGGTCGCCGGAGAACAGCTGGTCCTCGATCTCGTCGATGTCGTCCTCGAGGCCCGCGACGACGGGCGCGTACTCGTCCACGATCTCGTCGAGGATGCCGTACAGCGCCGCGATCGGACCGTGCGCCAGCAGCGCGGCATCCCCCTCGAGCCGTTTGCGTACCCGCGCCAGATCGGGGGTCTCAAAGTGCCGGACGGTGATGACGAAGTCGTCGCCGAGGAAGACGTGCACCTCGCCGAACTCGACCTTCTCCGTCTCGTCCACGTAGCTCGCCGGCCGCAGGACGACGAAGAGCATGTCGCTGTACTTCTCGATCTTGGCGCGCTGGTGACCGGAGAGGGCGTCCTCGACGGCGAGCGCCGGAAGGTCGAACTCCTTCGCCACGGCGGACAGCTCGCTCTCGCTCGGCCGGTACAGCCCGATCCAGGCGAAGCCTCCGCGGTCGCGCACCGTCTCGCTGGTCTCCTCGAGCGACGGCGGTTCGGTGCGGACGCCGTCCACGTACACGGCGTTGTCGACGATCATCGCGCCTCCTTCTTGAGCAACCGTACGCCCGACGCAGGCTCCTCCCGGACCACGGACACGGGCGCACCTAGACTGACAACGATGTCCGCGCTCGCCTGGCTCGCCGCCGCCCTCGTCGTGGTGGGCGCGTACCCGGCGTACCGGTTCGCCCGCCGGGCCTGGCGGTTCCGTGCGACCGCGACGGTCATCGCGGTGATCGCCGGGCAGCTCGTCGGACTCGCCCTCGTCGTGCTCGGCGTCGTACTGCTGCCCCGCCCGGATCTGACCGGGGCCGGCTGGTTCGCGGTGCTGCTCGCCGCGACCGTGCTGCCGCTGGCGATCGGGGACGTGCTGCAGTCGGCCGGGCAGCGGGGTGCGCGCATCGCTGTCGCCGCGGTCGCAGCCGTGCTGACGGTCGGAGTGGTCGGTGTCACCGCGCAGCCGGCGTTGGCCCGGCCCATCGTCGCCGGCCGCAGCATCCCCGTCACGGCGAAGACCCTCGCCGAGGGCTACCAGCTGGCGGTGCGCATCCCGGCCACCCGCTCCGGCTTCGAGGCGCGGGCCGCGCACCTGTTCGTGCCGCCCGGGTGGCTGCGCGACCCGTCGGGCACGCGTCCGGTCGTCGAGATGATGATGGGGCAGCCCGGCAACCCGACGCTCGGAGCCACTCTCGACGCCCTGCACAGCCTCGGGCAGCAGCGGCTCGACCAGGCGCCGTTCGTGCTCGTCGTCGACCAGCTCGGCGCCGTCGACAAGAACCCGCCGTGCGCCGACACCTCCGCGGGCAAGCTCGACACATACCTGTCGCAGGATGTCCCCGCGTGGATCGACGCGAACCTCCCGGCGTCACCGGACCGCGCCGACCGCGTGATCGCGGGCTTCTCGCACGGCGGCGAGTGCGCCGCGTACCTGGGCGCGAAGTACCCGGACACCTGGGGAGCGGTCATCGACATCTCCGGGCCGGACAAGCCGGGCGAGTACCGGCCGACCGTCACCCGCGACCGCTACTTCGGCGGCGACCAGGTGGCGTACGAGAAGACCTGGCCGGCCAACGTCCTCGCGGCGAACGACTACCCCCGGCCGACGGTCGGGATCTTCGTCGCCGGCGCGGAGGACCCGCACTTCCGCCAGCAGGTCGAAGACACCGCGACCGCCGCCGAGAACGCCGGCTGGAAGGTCACCTACTGGGCCGTGCCCGGCGAAGGCCACTCCGGCCCGACCCTGGTGAAAGGCCTGGCCACCGGCTACAACCAGCTGATCGGATCGTGGGTGAAGACCGGCGCGACAGGCCAGGGAGACCGGTTCCTGTGCGCGGCGGAACAGACCGGCCGGGCGTGCGGTCTGACGCAGGCGGCGGCGGTCGGCGGGACGGTCGCGATGGTCGACCTGTCGGTGCTCGCGGTGTTCCTGATCATCACGCTCGGCCTGTTTTTCGCCCGCCGCGGTGTGACGCTTCGCCGGCCGCGCGCGTCGCTCGACGACTGAGCCCACGCCCTCACGATTTGCGCCAAATCTCGGTTATCCGTCGCTCATAACGGAGATTTGGCGCAAATCTCGTCCTACGCCGCGACGGCCTCCCGCGACGCGACGAACGCATCCACGCAGCGGCGGATCTCCTCCTCCGTGTGCGCTGCCGACAGCTGCACGCGGATGCGCGCGCGGCCCTTCGGCACCACGGGGTAGGAGAACGCGGTCACGTAGACGCCCTGGCGCTGCATCTCGTCGGCCATGCGCGCGGTGAGCGCGGCATCCCCGAACATGACAGGGACGATGGGATGCGCCCCAGGCAGCAGTTCGAATCCCGCCTCGGTCATCAGCCGCCGGAACAGTTCCGCGTTGGTGACGAGCTGCGCCCGCAGATGGTCGGACTGCTCCAGCAGGTCGAGCGCAGCGAGGGTTCCCGCGACGATGGACGGCGCGAGGGTGTTCGAGAACAGGTACGGCCGCGAGCGCTGGCGTAGCAAGTCGACGATCTCGCGGCGGCTCGAGACGTAGCCGCCGGAGGCGCCGCCGAGCGCCTTGCCGAAGGTGCCCGTGTAGATGTCGACGCGGTCGGACACCCCGCAGAACTCGGGCGTGCCGCGGCCGTGCTCCCCGACGAAACCGACCGCGTGCGAGTCGTCGACGAAGACCAGGGCGCCGAACTCGTCCGCCAGGTCGCAGATCTCCGCGAGCGGGGCGATGTATCCGTCCATCGAGAAGACGCCGTCGGTGACGATGACGGTGAAGCGAGCTCCCGCATCCCGCGCCGCCTCCAGTTGTGCCCGCAGATTGGCCAGGTCGCGGTTCTTGTAGCGGTACCGCTGGGCCTTCGACAGGCGGATGCCGTCGATGATGGATGCGTGGTTCAGCTCGTCGGAGACGATGGCGTCCTCCGGGCCGAACAGCGTCTCGAACACGCCGCCGTTGGCGTCGAAGCAGGAGGAGAACAGGATGGTCGCCTCCGTGCCGAGGAACCGCGACACCCGACGCTCCAGCTCGAGGTGCTGCTCCTGGGTGCCGCAGATGAAGCGCACGCTGGCCATCCCGTAGCCCCAGTCGTCGAGCGCCGTCTTGGCGGCGTCGCGGAGGGCCGGATGATCGGCGAGCCCGAGGTAGTTGTTGGCGCAGAAGTTGAGCACCTCCTGGCCGTCGGCGGTGATCAGCGACGACTGGGGGCCGTGGATGCTGCGCTCGCGCTTGGTGAGGCCGGCCTCCTCGATCTCCTGCAGCTGTGTCGCGATGTGCTCCCGGAAGCTCCCGTACATATTCAGACCTCCGTCCAGTCGAGGATGACCTTGCCCCCGCCCGCCGACGCGGCGGCGGCGAACCCCTTCTCCCAATCGCGGGCGGGGAACCGGTCGGAGACGATCGAGGCGATCGCGTCATGCAGTTCGACCGAGGTCTGCAGCATCGCGCCCATGGCGTTCCAGGTCTCGAACATCTCGCGGCCGTAGATGCCCTTGAGGGTCAGCATGTGGGTGACAACGATGCCCCAGTCGACGGCGATCTGTTTCGACGGCAGCCCGAGCATGGCGATGCGGCCGCCGTGGTTCATGTTCTCGATCATCGACGGCAGCGCAGTGGGGGCGCCGCTCATCTCGAAGCCGACGTCGAAGCCTTCGCGCATCCCGAGCGCCTTCTGCGCCTCATGGATGTCGTGCTGCGACACATCCACGGTGAAGTCGGCGCCCATCCCGCGCGCGAGTTCGAGCCGCTGTGCGCTGATGTCGGTGCCGACGATGAAGCGGGCGCCGACGTGGCGGGCGACCGCGATGGCCATCAGGCCGATGGGACCGCATCCCGTGACGAGGACGTCCTCGCCGACGACCGGGAAGGCGAGCGCGGTGTGGACGGCGTTGCCGAGCGGGTCGAACAGGGCGCCGACCTCCGGCTCGATGGCGCTGTGGTGCACCCAGACGTTCGTCGCGGGGAGGACGAGCTGCTCGGCGAAGGCGCCGTCGCGCTGCACTCCGACACCCTGGGTGCGGATGCACATCTGGCGGCGGCCGGCTCGGCAGTTGCGGCAGGTGCCGCAGACGATATGCCCTTCGCCGGACACCAGGTCGCCGACCTCGACATCGCGGACCAGCGGTCCGACCTCGACGACCTCGCCGAAGAACTCGTGGCCGGGGATGAGCGGGGCCTTCACGGCCGACGCCGCCCAATCGTCCCAGCGCTGGATGTGCAGGTCGGTGCCGCAGATGCCGGTGCGCAGAACGCGGATCCGGACATCCTCCGGACCCATCTCGGGCTCGGGGACATCCACCAGTTCGAGGCCGGGCCCGGCCTCGCTCTTGAACAGGGCTCTCATCGTCGCTTCCTCGTGGGAGTCGGTGTGCTTCATCGCTCGGCCGCCGGTGCGCCTTGTGGGCGCGGGCGGCCGAGCAAAAGCCTAGTCCTCGCAGCATCGGGTGAGTCGTCGATGACGACGATGGCGCCGACCACCTCGAGTTGTTACTGCATCAGGAACTTCTCCCCCGCGCCGATGGTCGTCCGGTTGGCGATGAGCGCCCCCGTACCCGGGTTGTCGGCACTCACGTACTTTCCGTTGGCGACCGCGAGCAGGCTGATCGTGCCGTCCCTGTTGGGGACGACCGTGAACTTCTCCCAGGGGCCGATCGCGGTGCGATTCGCGATGAGCGCGCTGGCGCCCTCATCTTCTGCGACGACGTACTTGCCGTTGGCGCCGGCGCGAAGGCTGACGGTTCCGTCGCCATTGTTGAGCACGGTGAACTGCTCCCACAGCCCGGCCTGCGACCGGTTCGCCATCAGCGGCCGCTCGCCCTCGTCTTCCGCCGTCACGTACAGTCCGTTGACCTGCGCGACCAGCTGGACATCGCCGACCACCGCCGCGGGCAGCACTGTCACGGCCTGCGAGCGGGCCGACAGCACCCGGTAGCCGCCCTGGGACGCCTCCCAATAGGCGCTCACTTCCACGGTGTAGTCGATGTAGCCGACTCGGAGATCGAGGGGCGTGACGACGTGCTTCAGCGTCGCGACGAACTGCTCCCCGGGCTGAAGCGGGTCTTCTCGGACGCCCCACGGAGAGCCGGGGTCGTCGGCTCTGTTCCAGCGCGTGCCGTTGAGCGCGACACTTCCGGTGTTGGCGATCGTCGTGCGGATGGCGACGGCGTCGCCCACGCGCGCCGGGTTCGAGGTGGTCCATCCGGGATCCACCAGCTCTGCTCGTGCGGTCACATGCCCGACCTCCTGCGCCTGCGCGCTGACCCGGCTGGACGGGTCGACGGCTGATGCTGCTGCCGGCTCGGCCGGCATGACCAAGCCGGCCCCGGTGATGGCCATGATCGCCGCCGCCGCGATCGTTCGGTACTGACGAGAGACATTTCGCACTCTGGGCTCCAATGTGAGGTGGTAGAGCCCAGCCTGTCATGGACCTCCGACGTTCGACCAGGAGCATATTGTCGAGATCCGCTGTCGACACGACGGCGAGACCTTTAGAGTTCAGCCATGAAGCGCGCGCTGATCGTGATCGACCTGCAGAACGAGTACGTGACCGGGAACCTGAAGATCTGCTACCCGGATCTGATGACGTCCATCCCCAACATCGAGGTCGCGTGGGACGCGGCCGACGATCACGGCGTGCCGGTCGTCGTGGTGCAGCACATCGAGGACGAGGGGTCGCCGGTCTTCGCGCGCGGCTCGGACGGCGCCGCGCTGCACGAGACGATCATCGACCGCACGCCCGCGCACGTGGTGACCAAGGGGAGCGTCTCGGCGTTCCCCGGCACCGATCTCGAGAGCTGGCTGCGGGCCAACGACGTCGACACGGTCACCATCGCCGGTTACATGACGCAGCACTGCTGCGCGGGGACGGCTCGGGATGCGTCCGAGCTCGGGTTCACCGTCGAGTTCCTGTCCGATGCCACGGGCACGCTCGACCTCGTCAACGAGGCCGGCGCGATCTCGGCGGACGCCCTCCACCGCAGCGTGCTGGTGACGATGCAGTCGGAGTTCGCCGCCGTCGCCACAACGGAGGAGTGGACGCTCGCGGTCGAGGCCGGTGACACGCTGCCGGTTTCGAACCTGTGGGACAGCACCGGCCACGCACGGCTCCCGGAGAAGCACGCCGAACTGCACAAGCTCATGCGCGAGGTGCGGGCCGGGATCGACGACGACATCGCCGCGACCGAGGCGCACAACATCCAGAACACCCTCTACGTCGGCCAGGGCGTCTCCTCGCTCTGACCCGGCGCCGAAGCGCACGTTGTGGCGGCTATTTCGGGGATTTAGCAGCCACGACGTGCACTTCGACGGAAGATGGAGGGAGGGCGGAGGGCGTCAGCGCTCGAGAGGGCGCCAGACGACGAGTTGGTTGCTGCGGCGCACGCGGGTGCCTGCGCGCATCGAGACGACCTCGCCCTCCGAGCCCGCCGCGAACACGCGGCGGCCCGGACGATTCAGGAGCTCGTCCGCGAGGGCGCTCTCCAGCTCCCGGACGCGGCCGCGGAGTTCGCCCACCTGATCCTCCAGTTCGAGGATGCGGCGGATGCCCTCCAGGCTGACGCCCTCCGAGCCGAGGCGGGCGATCTCCTGCAGCTTCTCGATGTCGCGCATCGAATAGCGGCGCGACTTGCCGGCCGTGCGGCTGGGGCTGACGAGTCCGAGCCGGTCGTACTGGCGGAGCGTCTGCGGGTGCATGCCCGCGAGCTCCGCCGCGATCGAGATCACGAAGACCTGGCTGTGCTCGTCCATCGTCAGCTCCGAGCCTTGGCCAGGATGTCCTCGCGCGGGTTCTCGTCGGGAAGCTTCGCGGCGAACGCCTCGAGCGCCTCCTTGGCGTCGGCGGACAGGTGCGACGGGACGGCGACCTGGACCACGGCGAGCAGGTCGCCGGTGCCTTTGCTGGTCTCGACGCCGCGGCCCTTCACGCGCAGCACGCGGCCGCTCGGTGTTCCGGGGGCGACGCGCAGCTTGACGGGGTCGCCGCCGAGCGTCGGCACCTCGATGGTCGCGCCGAGCGCGGCCTCCGCGAAGGTGACCGGGACGTTGACGCGGAGGTTCAGGCCGTCGCGCTCGAAGACGGGGTGCTTGCGCACAGAGACAGTGAGCACGATGTCGCCCGCCTCCCCGCCGTCCGGGCTCGGCTGGCCCTTGCCGCGCAGCTTGATCTTCTGCCCGTCGGCGACGCCGGCGGGGATCTTGACCTTGATGGGCTTGCCGTCGGACGCCTGCAGCGTGATGGTCTCGCCGCGCGTCGCGGTCACGAAGTCGATGGTGGTGTGTGCGGTCACGTCACGGCCGCGCGTCGGGCCGCCGTAGCCGCGGAACCCGCCGGTCGTCGTGCCGAACCGGCCGTTGCCGAAGAGCCCGCCGAAGACGTCGTCGAAGTCGCCGCCGCCCTGCTGGAAGGTGTAGCGCTGGCCACCCGCTCCGCCCTGGCCGAACATCCCGCCGAAGACGTCGTCGAAGCCGCCCTGGGCGCCGGATCCCGGAGCCGTGAACCGGGCACCGGTCCCCATGGCGCGGATCTGGTCGTACTCCTTGCGCTCTTCCGGATCGCTGAGCACCGAGTAGGCCTCGCTGATCTCCTTGAACTTCGCCTCCGCGGCGGCATCGCCGGGGTTGGAGTCGGGATGGTACTTGCGGGCGAGCTTGCGGTAGGTCTTCTTGAGGTCCGCCTCGCTGACGTCCTTGGAGACGCCAAGGACCTTGTAGAAGTCCTTGTCGAACCAGTCTTGGCTAGCCACGGGCGCCTCCTCTCAAGTCGTTGTCGGTGTTCGTGGATGAAGTCTGCATGAAAAATCGAGCGCGCACGGGCCGAGCGGAGCGGCGGGAACCGTTCCCCGCCGCTCCGCCATGCCGTGCGCCGTGTCGCCGGGTCAGGCCGGCACCGCGACGACGACCTTCGCCACCCGGACGGTGGTGGAGCCCAGCCGGTAGCCGGTCTCGACCACCTCGGCGACGGTGTCCGCCGTCACGCCGGGGGTGGGCTGCTGGAAGATCGCCTCGTGGATCTGCGGGTCGAAGGGCTCGCCCTTCTCGCCGTACGGGGTGAGGCCGAGACGCTCGACCGCGGTCCGGAGCTTGGCGGCGATGGTGAAGAACGCGCTGCCCTCCCCCAGATCGCCGTGCTTCTCCGCGCGCTCGAGGTCGTCGAGCACGGGGATGAGCCCCTTCACCGCATCGCCGACCGCACGCTCGCGCTCGATCTCACGGTTGGCCTCGGTGCGCTTGCGGTAGTTCGCGTACTCCGCGGTCACCCGCTGGAGGTCGGCGAGACGCTCGGCCGCGAGCTGCTCGGCGGTCGTCTGGCCGGACAGGATGTCGAGGTCGTCATCGCTCAGGATGGGACCCTCCTCCTGGTTCTCGGCCGGTCCGACGTCGACGAGCTCCTCGTGCGCGAGGTCGTGCTCGCCGGCGTCGTCCGCCTTCTGCTCACCCTCGGGCTGCCGGACCTTCCCGGTCTCGGGGTCGATCCTCCGCTTGTCGCGGATGATCGGCTCCTCGTGTTCTGGCTCCGGGGAGCCGCCGTTCTGGTCCGACATGATTACTTCTTCTCCTCGTCCTCGACGACCTCGGCGTCGATGACGTCCTCATCGTCGGAGGAGGACTCGCCGGCCTGCTGGCCGTCGCCCGCCTCACCGGCCGGGGTCTCGGTCGGCTGCGCCGAGGAGTAGATCGCCTCGCCGAGCTTCTGCTGGCTGGAGCTGAGCTTCTCGTACGCGGTCTTCACCGCCTCGTCGTCGTCGCCGGCGAGGGCGGTCTTGAGGCCGTCCACGTCGCCCTGGACCTCGTTCTTGACGTCCTCGGGGAGCTTGTCCTCGTTGTCCTTGATCAGCTTCTCGATCGAGTAGACGAGCTGCTCGGCCTGGTTGCGGGTCTCGGCGGACTCGCGGCGCTTCTTGTCCTCCGCCGCGTGCTCCTCGGCCTCGCGCACCATGCGGTCGATGTCCTCCTTCGGCAGGCTGGACCCGCCGGTGATGGTCATCGACTGCTCCTTGCCGGTGCCCTTGTCCTTGGCGGACACGTGCACGATGCCGTTGGCGTCGATGTCGAAGGTGACCTCGATCTGCGGGATGCCGCGGGGGGCCGGGGCGATGCCGGTCAGCTCGAAGGTGCCGAGCGGCTTGTTGTCGCGGGTGAACTCGCGCTCGCCCTGGAAGACCTGGATCGCGACGGACGGCTGGTTGTCGTCGGCCGTGGTGAAGGTCTCGCTGCGCTTGGTCGGGATGGCCGTGTTGCGCTCGATGAGCTTGGTCATGATCCCGCCCTTGGTCTCGATGCCGAGGGACAGCGGGGTGACGTCGATGAGGAGGACGTCCTTGCGCTCGCCCTTCAGGACACCGGCCTGGAGTGCGGCGCCGACGGCGACGACCTCGTCCGGGTTCACGCCCTTGTTGGGCTCCTTGCCGGTCTCCTGCTTCACGAGCTCGGAGACGGCGGGCATACGGGTCGATCCACCGACGAGCACGACGTGCGCGATGTCGGACACCTTGATGCCGGCCTCACGGATGACGTCCTGGAACGGCTTCTTGGTGCGGTCGAGGAGGTCGCTGGTCATCTGCTCGAACTGGGCGCGGGTGAGCGTCTCGTCGAGGTTGGCCGGGCCGTTCTCGGTGAGCGACAGGTAGGGCAGCTGGATGCTGGTCGACATGCTCGACGACAGCTCCTTCTTGGCCTGCTCCGCCGCCTCCTTCAGGCGCTGCAGCGCGATCTTGTCCTTGGAGACGTCGACGCCGGTGGAGTCCTTGAAGCGCTTGATCAGCCACTCCACGATGCGCTGGTCCCAGTCGTCGCCGCCGAGGCGGTTGTCACCCGCGGTCGCACGCACCTGGATGGTCGAGAAGTCGTCGTCCTTGCCCACCTCGAGCAGGGAGACGTCGAAGGTGCCGCCACCGAGGTCGAAGACGAGGATGAGCTCGTCCTCCTTGCCCTTGTCGAGGCCGTACGCGAGCGCGGCAGCGGTGGGCTCGTTGATGATGCGGAGCACGTTGAGGCCGGCGATCTCACCGGCCTCCTTGGTGGCCTGACGCTCGGCGTCGTTGAAGTACGCCGGGACCGTGATGACCGCGTCGGTCACCGTGTCGCCGAGGTACTGCTCGGCGTCGCGCTTCAGCTTCTGCAGGATGCGGGCCGAGATCTCCTGCGGCGTGTACTTCTTGCCGTCGATCTCCTGGGTCCAGTTCGTGCCCATGTGGCGCTTGACGGACGAGATGGTGCGGTCGACGTTGGTCACCGCCTGGCGCTTGGCGGTCTCGCCGACGAGGACCTCGCCGTCCTTGGTGAAGGCGACCACCGACGGGGTGGTGCGGAAACCTTCCGCGTTCGCGATGACCGTGGGCTCGCCGCCCTCGAGCACCGCGACGACGGAGTTGGTGGTTCCGAGGTCGATTCCTACTGCACGTGACATGTGTGCTTCTCTCCTTTGTTGCTGGCTTGTGGCCGTGAAAGTCTGTGGTCAAGACTTGAGCCTCGACGGCTCAAGACTGTCATCCACGAGGGATGGTGTCAAGACGTCAAGCCCAAAACTTGAGTACACCAGACTCAACTTTGGAGAGGGGATGGGTATTCCCCGTCAGTGCCGCGATTTCCAGTATCCGCAGAACACGATGTCGGCCTTCGCCGAGCCGGTGGAGAGCCAATGCCTGCGCATCCCGACCGCCAGCTCCGACTCGCCTACAGCCCAGCCGTACGAGCGCACCGCGGGGATGGCGAGCGACCGCGCGGCATCGGCGGCGAGCGCGCCCGGCACGCCACCGCGCTCGCCCCGGACAGCCCAGCGCACATCCATCCCGGCGGGCGCGATGAGTTCCTGCACGTCGTCCGGGTTCGGCACCTCGATGACGGCGGTGCCCTCGACGCCGGGCGAGGCGCTGGAGCGCTCGGCAAGAGAGGCCAGGATTCCGGCCACAGCGGGAAGTCCGGTCTCGTCGGCGACGATCCGCAGGTGCGCGATCTCCGCGGCCGGAGCGAAGGTGCGGCCCTCGTCGATGATGGCGACCGCATCGCCGCGCGCGCATCCCTCCGCCCAGAATGCGGCCGGACCGCTGGAACCGTCGGCCGCCCGGTGCAGGACGAAGTCCACGTCGAGCTCCGGCCCTTCGGGACCGTCCGGCCGGAAGGCCCGGACGGTGTAGTTGCGCAGCACCGGGCGCACGGCCTTCGAGATGGCGAGGTAGCGTGCGTAGGCCAGGGTGTCGAGCTTCGTGGGCAGCCGGTCGAGGGTCGAGTCGTCACCCACCGGGATGAACAGCCGGAACCACTGGTCGTATCCCAGCGGCACGAACCGCTCGATGTCTCCGCCGCCGAGCGTCACGCGGACGAACCCGGACGAGATCCGTTCGCGGCGCAGAACGTGCAGGACGAGCAACTCGGAGCGCTCCGGCTTCACGCGCGTCGCCTGCATGTTGGTTCGTGCCATCGGAGCTCCCGTCGCCAGATTAGGTAAGGCTTACCTTACCTGGCGCGATGATCACGATCCACTGGTGTGCACGATCCAACGGTCGAACAGCGCGAGTTCCGCGGCATCGGGAGCCTCGAACCTCTGGAGTGACTCGTCGAGCAGCTCTCGCGTGATCGGAACCTCTCCACGGCCCGGACGCTCGTTGCGCCCTTCGAGTCGTCGCCACAGCTCCTCGACGGGGATGTCGAAGACGTGCAGCTCGGTGAAGGCACCGGAACGCCGCGCGACCCGCCGGAGCTCGTCGCGCTCTGCCCGTGTCCACGACCCGTCCTCGAGGATCACGCTCTGCCCGTGTTCGAGCAGCTCCCGCCACAGTCGGTCGAGCCGCGCCTGCACCCGGTCGCGCAGCGGGTCGAAGTAGTCGAGACCCAGGTCGGCCATCCACTCGTCGGTGCTGAAACGGATGGGGCTGAACCCGATGGCGCCGATCTCGCGCGCCCGCTCGCGCGCCGCCGTCGTCTTGCCCGCGCCCGGCAGCGCGCAGTACACGATGAGGACCGGCCGGGCCGTCGCATCCACGGTTTCCTCCCCGTCCACCGCTTCATCCCCGCCCACTACGGCTGGACGCGCGAGACCGTCCACGCGCCGCCGTCGACCCGCAGGTAGCGCAGCCGACGATGCAGGCGGTCCGGGCTGCCGTGCCAGAACTCGATGAGGTCCGGCACCACACGGTACGCGTACCAGTGCTCCGGCCGGCCGATCGGACCCTCCGCGGCCAGGATGTCGCGGGCGGCGGCGCGCAGCAGGTCGAGGTCGTCGAGGGGCGCATCCTGCTCGCTCACCATCGTGGCGGCCTGCGCCTCACGCGTCCTGCGCGCGAACAGGTCGTCGGACTCGTCGTCGCCGAGCCGCTCCACCCGGCCGGTCACCCGCACCTGCTGCAGGAGCTCTCGCCAGTAGAGCACGACGGCGGCGCGCGGATCGTCCGCGAGCTGTCGTCCCTTCCGGCTGTCCGACGACGTGCCGAACTCGACGCCGGCGGCCGTGAGCCGCCTCAGAGCGACGGTGCGCGCATCCGGCGCGCCATCCTCGTCGGTGGTCGCGAGCGTCGCCGCGAGCGCCTCGCGCACTCCGCGCTCCTTCGCCCGGCGGACCCACTCCTCGAGCAGTCCGCCCGGCTCGGCAGGCGGGTCGTCGAACTCCGGCAGGAACAGATCGGCGTCTCCGGTGAGCGTGTGGGCCATAGCGTCACCATAGGCCCGGCATCGCGCGGCCCGGTGCGATTCACACCGGCCGCACAAGCACCGTCGATAGCGTCGGAATCATGGAAACGGATCCCGCCGCAGCCCCGCTCCTCTCCACGCGCGCCATCGAGGCGCTGCAGAACATCGACCCCGCGACGCTCAGCGAGGTGCAGGCGTTCCGGGACGATTTCGCGCGGTTCATCATGCCGTACAAGTTCGGCATCGACGAGATCTCGACCAAGGTGAGCATCCTCCGCGAGGAGTTCGCCGAGCTCCACGACTACAACCCGATCGAGCACCTCTCGAGCCGCCTCAAGTCGCCCGAGAGCATCGAGCAGAAGGTGATCCGCAAGAACTGCGAGCCGAGCTTCGACGCGATCCGCGAGGCGATCACCGACATCGCGGGCATCCGGATCGTGTGCAGCTTCGTCTCCGACGTGTACCGGGTGTTCGACCTGCTGACCGCGCAGGACGACGTCCGGGTGCTGCGCGTGAAGGACTACATCGCGCATCCGAAGTCGAACGGGTACAAGAGCCTGCACGTGATCGTCGAGGTTCCCGTCTTCCTCAGTGACGGGCCGGTGCTGGTGCCGGTCGAGATCCAGCTGCGGACGGTCGCGATGGACTTCTGGGCCAGCCTCGAGCACAAGATCTACTACAAGTACGACGGCGAGGTGCCGGCCGGCCTGTTGCGCGATCTGACCGCAGCGGCAGGCACCGCGAGCCAGCTCGACCTCACGATGGAGGACCTGCACCGGCAGGTGCGCGGCGACGACCGGGGAACGGTCTACAGCCTCCCCGCGTCGCGCTGAGCGGTCAGTAGCCGACCACCCCGGTGAAGTCCGGCGAGCCATCGGGACGCGCGGGGAGCGGCTGGCCGTTGATGTAGCGCGGCCATTCGAGCCGGAGTCCCGCGGAGGCGTCGAGGCGCGGGTAGGCGGAGGTGGGCGCCGCCGCGGAGGCGGGCGCGGCGGCGGGTGCCGGTGCCGGTGCCGGTGCCGCAACGGGCGTGGGAGGAGCGGTCGGCGTCCAGCCGGGAGCAGCGGTCGGCGCCGCGGGCGGCGCGAACGTCGGGCCCTGGGCGGGAGCCTGCATCGGCGGCGGTGCATACGGCATCGCGCCCGGACCGGCATAGGGGCCCGGCGCAGGGCGCGCCGCCTTCGGCCCGAACAGCGAGTACGTGAGCGGGATGAGCACCGTGCCGAGCGCATCCAGAATGGCCACCACGGCCACCAGACGCCAGTACGTCTCGCCGAAGTCGACGTGCGTCCAGATCAGCGGCAGCGACAGTCCGGCGGTCAGCAGCCCGACGAGCACGAGGGTCGCGACCGTCACCTTGCTCATGATCGGCCCGGTGAACCGGCGCTGCGTGTTCAGCACCAGGTGGATGTGGAGCAGGCCGATCCGCGTCACCAGCACGAGCAGGAACCACGAGAACGGCTGCCACCACGGGTCGTAGCCGTCGGACCCGTACAGGCCGTCGACCGGCTGCACGTCCGGGACCCATACCTTCCACAGCCCGATCCCGAACAGGTACACCGACGTGACGACGCTGACCGCGCCGAACCACGGCGCCCGGCGCGCCGAGACGTCGGCGTCGTACCAGGAGATCAGGGCGAAGAAGACGAACAGGGCGATGGTGCCGATCAGCCGCCAGCAGGTGTCGTCGAACCGGCCGAGGATGACGGCGTAGACGCCGACGAGGGCGGCAGCGATCAGCGCGCCGATCACCACGCGGGGCAGCAGGTGCCGCACCCAGGCGTACGGGTTCGGGGCGGACGAGGCGGTGCTCACGATGGAACCTCCACGGGTCGGGTGCTCGTCACGATACCGGTGGCCCAGCGGTGGGCTGAATCCGTGCGGCCACCCAAAAGGCCACCGTGCGGTCGCGGAGCCGCGCCGTTCACCGGCCGTTCCCCGCCACGCCCTACGCTGTGGCTATGACAGGTGCCGAACCCCGCGGCGTCGACGGCGACGCCCTGGTGACGACCGCGAGCCCGCTCTTCGCCGACAGCGCGACCGACCGCCGCATCCCCCGCGGGTGGGTGGTCGCCTGGGCGGCCTGGGACTGGGGCGGAGCCGCCTTCAACGCGGTCATCACGACCTTCGTGTTCACCGTCTACCTGACCAGCAGCCTCTTCGTCTCGCCGTCGATCGTGGCGGCTCGGGATGCCGAGGCCAGTACGTCAGGACCGGCGCATGCCGCGTACGACGCCGCTGTCGCCGTGCTGTCGAGCGGGCTGGCGTGGGGCGTCGGCATCGCCGGCGCGGTCGTGGCCCTGCTCGCTCCCGTGCTCGGCCAGCGCACGGACGGATCGGGACGCCGCAAGCTGTGGCTCGGGGTCAACACCGGCGTCGTGGTGCTGGTCACCGCATCCATGTTCTTCGTGGTCGGCGAGCCGTCGTACTTCCTGCTCGGCGTCGCGCTTGTGGCGATCGGGACGGTGTTCTACGAGATCGCGACCGTCAACTACAACGCGATGCTGGTGCAGGTGTCGACGCCGAAGACGGTCGGGCGCGTGAGCGGGTTCGGCTGGGGCGCCGGGTATCTGGGCGGCATCGTCCTGCTCCTCATCGTGTACTTCGGGATGGTGACGGGCTCGGGCGGTCTGCTGCATGTTCCGACCGAGGACGGCCTCAACATCCGCATCATCGCGCTGATCGCGGCGGCGTGGACGCTGATCTTCTCGCTCCCCGTGCTGTTCGTCGTGCCCGAGATCCCGCCGAACGCGCGCACCCCACGCGTGGGCTTCTTCCGGTCGTACGCGGTGCTCGTGCGCGACATCGGCAAGCTCTGGAAGGAGAGCCGGAACACCGTCCTCTTCCTGATCGCGTCCGCCCTGTTCCGGGATGGACTGGTCGGCGTGTTCACGTTCGGCGGCATCCTTGCGCAGGGCACCTTCGGGTTCACCAGCGGACAGGTCATCATCTTCGCCATCGCGGCCAACGTCGTCGCCGGCGTCAGCACGCTGCTGTCCGGCCGGCTGGACGACCGGTTCGGCCCCAAGTCGGTGATCGTGACGTCGCTCATCGGACTGATCGTCGCCGGCCTGGCGGTGTTCTTCACGCACGACCTCGGCGCAGCCGCATTCTGGGTGGGCGGCCTCGTGCTCTGCCTCTTCGTCGGGCCGGCGCAATCGGCCAGCCGCACGTTCCTCGCGCGGGTGACGCCGGCCGGGCGCGAGGGCGAGGTGTTCGGGCTCTACGCGACGACCGGTCGCGCGGTGTCATTCCTGGCGCCTACGCTGTTCGCGGTGTTCGTGGCGGTCGGCGGGGCACAGTACTGGGGCATCCTCGCGATCGTGCTCGTGCTGGCGGCGGGCCTCGCGCTGCTCCTGCCGGTGCGGGCGCCGCGCCGGTCCGCCGCCTGACGGGCGGGGCTCGGCTCAGTCCACGACGGGGTCGCCCTCGTCGACGAAGACGGCGAGCGCCTCCCCCACCTCCACGATGTACGTCGAGAGCATCTCGCCGGTGCCCGGCCCCACATCCAGCGCGTTGTGCGGCGTGCCGGGCGGGATGAGGAACCCGTCGCCCGCGTTCAGGTGCAGCGTCGGCCGGTCGTGGATGCGCATCTCGACCGATCCGGCGAGGATGTAGCCGACCTCCTCACCGGGATGGATGTGCCAGCCCGACTCCACTCCCACCGGGATCTCGGTCAGCACCTGGACGATCTCGCGCCCAGGGATCGACGACGGCTGATGCTGCACCTCCGTCCGCCGTAGCTTGCCCGCCAGCGCATCCGACATCAGGAGACCGCTTTGAGCGCGCGGAGGATGTGGTCGGTCACGGCCCGCGGCTGCGAGATCATGATCACGTGCGAGCCCTCCAGCTCGATCGCATCGGCGCCCGCCCGCTCGGCCATCGAGCGGATCACATCGGCGCCGGCCGCCTTGTCGCCCGCGGCGACGACGGCCCACGACGGGAGGGTCTTCCACGCGGGCGACCCCGTCTTCTCGGCGAAAGCGGCCGCGGCGACGGGCCGCTGCGACGCCCCGAGCACGGCCGACTGGTCCGGCGGCAGGTCGCTGGCGAACGCCTCATGGAACCGCGCCGGGTCGACGTAGAGCTCTGGAGCGGGCTCGCCGTCGGTCGGATACGTCGCCGGCTTGAGCGCCGCGTTCAGCACGCTGTCCGTCGAGCCGGCCTCCACATCCCCGAGCGCCTCCCCCTCGTCCGGCGCGAACGCGGCGACGTAGACGAGGCCGCGCACGTTGGCGAGACCGGTCGTGGCGTTCGTGATCACGGCGCCGCCGTAGGAGTGGCCGACGGCCAGCACCGGACCCTCGATCTGCTCGATCACGCTGCGGACGTAGGCGGCGTCGGCGGCCAGGCCGCGCAGCGGGTTCGCGGGCGCCTGCACCTTCACGCCCTCGGCGAGCAGCAGTTCGACCACCCCCGCCCAGCTGCCGGCGTCGGCGAAGGCGCCGTGCACGAGCACGACGGTGGGAGAGGAAGCGGCGTTATCGGTCATCGCGGGTCTCGTCTCTGAACTCGCCGGCCGCTCGACGACCATCGTCAGCGAAGCGAGGTGAGGCGGTTCATGCGACCGGGTGCGCCGTCGCCCGCGAGCCGGGAGGGCCCCAGGATAGGGAGCGGCCGGGGCGGCGGCAAGAGGATGCGGTCAGCTCTCAGCGTCCCTCTCGCCGGGGCGCGGCCACGCCCGCACGAAGCGGTCGAAGAGCTCGGCGAAGGTGCGTGCCTCCTCCGGCGTGAAGGCCGACAGCGCCGCCTCGACCGCGGAGCGGCGGTGCGACCGCAGCTCGGTCAGCTGAGCCTTACCGGAGGTGGTGAGCTGGATGAGCGCACGCCGCGCGTCTGACGGGTCCGGCACCCGACGCACGAGTCCCCGCTCCACTCCCTCCTGCACCAGGCGGCTCGCGCGTGGCTGGTCGACGCCGATGGCCTCGGCCACGCCGCTCACCGACAGGCTGCGACCGTCGGCCTCTGCCCCCTCCAGCGCCTCGAGCATCCGCACCCGGGCGATGCGGCCGAGGGAGCCGTCGCGGCCCCGGCGTCCGGGACCGGGGCGCGCGGAGTCGCCGAAGGGCGCGCCGGCCGGTGCACCGGGACCGCCCGGCGCGGCCCCGGACCCGCCCGACCCGGGGGCGAAGGGACCGGCCCCGAACGGTCCTGCACCGAAGGGACCGCTGCCCCAGTGGCCGCCACGACCCCCGTGGTGCCCATGGCCGTGGGGCATTCCGTCGGCCCACGGCGGGCGCCTCCGCGACTGGTCGCGGCGCACCGCGAGCAGTGCGTTCTCGACCATGGCGACGATGTCCGCCTCTGGCGGAATCGGCGGATCCTCTTGACGTCCATCGCTCATGCATGTAACTATACATTTACTTGTAACAGTACATACATCGAAAGGAGAGTCCACGATGACGAACATCGACGACTCCGCACAGACACCACCCGCACAGACGCCGCCCGGATACTGGTTCGGCGTGATCGAAGGCCGGCTGCACGACCGCATGCGCGACGCGCTGGCCGACCAGGGACTGCGCCGCGGAAGCTGGCGCATCCTGCACACCCTCGCCGACGGACCCGCGACTCCCGACGAGCTCGCCGCCCGGATGCCGCACGGGGGCCGAGGCGACCATGGCAACCGAGGCGACCGAGGCGACCGGCCGGAGAAGTCCGGCGGCCGTGAATTCGGGCGCGGCTACGGCCACGGCCATGGGTTCCGCCCGGGATGGCGCGGCCAGGAGCCGCGGGACGAGCGACCGGCCGGTCCCTCCCCCGAGCACGACGGCGCACATGATCACAACGGCGACGACCCCCGCGGTGACCAGCGCGGGCACCACGACCACCACCACGGCCACGACCACCCGAACGCCTTCGAGCGCGGGTACGAGCGCGGCTTCGACCGCGGGTTCGCCTTCGGCACCGTGCGCGCCGGCCACCCCTTCGCCGCCTACCCGCCGCACGTCGGCGGCCCCTTCCCCGGCGGATACCCGTTCCCGGGTCCCGCGCGCGACTTCGGCGGACCGTGGGGCCACCGCCACCACCCGTTCGACCGCGATCGCCGCGGCGAACGTCGGGGCGCCCACCGCATCCACCGCGTCCTCGCCGAGTTCGTCGAGCGCGGCTGGGTCTGGTTCGACGGCGACCGCGCGACGCTGACCGACGAGGGACGCGCCGCTCACGACGAGGCCTTCACCCGCGTCCAGGCTGTGCGCACCGAGCTCGCGAACGGCATCTCGGAGCAGGACTACGCCACCACGATGAGCACGCTGGAGACCATGGCGCGCAACCTCGGCTGGCAGCCGGGTCGCCCGGCCGGGTCGCAGGATGGCGCGCCTAGTATGGACGCATGACGCCACCCCGCGAAGAGGTCGTGCTGCTCGCCGAGGACGGCACGCCCATCGGCACGGCGGACAAGGCGACGGTGCACACGGAATCCACTCCGCTGCACCTCGCCTTCTCATGCCACCTCTTCGACGGGGAGGGTCGCATCCTGGTCACCCGCCGCGCTCTGACGAAGAAGACGTGGCCCGGGGTCTGGACCAACTCGTTCTGCGGGCACCCCGGCCCGGGTGAGGCGATCGAGGATGCGGTCGTCCGGCGCGCAGAGCACGAGCTCGGCGCCCGCATCGACAACCTGACGATCGCGCTCCCGGACTTCCGCTACCGCGCGGTGGATGCGGCGGGAATCGTCGAGTACGAAGTGTGCCCGGTCTACACCGCCACGGTCGTCGGCGAGCTGTCGCCCGCCGCGAGCGAGGTCGCCGAGTGGGCGTGGGCCGACCCGCGCTCTCTGCTCTCGGCCGTCGGCGAGACGCCGTGGGCGTTCAGCCCCTGGCTGACCCTCCAGTTGCCCGCGCTGTACGCCGACCAGAGCCTCGAAGCTTCGGGCCAGCTGTGAGTCCTGCTCATATTTTCCACCTGTGAAATTGACTGTGGATAACTAGCGCGGCGTATGCCCGCGCAGGCATCCCTGATGGCACGAATCAGTTCGCCCAGACCCGGTCGACCGAGAGCGTGGGAACGAACACTCCGCCCGCACGGTCATCCGGCCACTCCGGGAAGTCGAACACGGCGAGCATGAGCTGCAGCGGGTACTGCGGGGGCGCATCCAGTATCCGCACCACCCGGCCGTCCACCCGGAACGTCGCCTCGTCGCCGTCCCAGTGCGCTTCGTAGGCGTGCGGCTCGGTCACGTCGATCGGCAGCCGGATGCGCTCGAAGTCCTCGGCGAGGCGCGGGTCGCGGAACGCGTGGAAACCCATCCCGACCAGCGCTTCGTCCTCCTCGACGTCGCGGCCGAACACCTCCATCACGCACAGCTCCCCGCTGCGCTCGGGCTCGTCCTCGAAGCCGACCAGCCAGAGCGAGGCCATCGACCGCGGGCTGAGGTAGAGGGAGGCGCGCATGCCGACCGTGCCGCGGTCGACCAGGCAGCCGCGGAACTCCTCCTGCGCCTCCCGAACGCGCAGTCCGTCGCGGAACGGCTGCTGCCCGACGGTCGAACCGACCGGTCCGGAGAAGTTGCCGGTCTGCATCCCGGAGACCCGCAGCGGGGGCTGGTGCTCGTCCGGGCACCACAGGCCCTGATCCGGCGGGATGCTCAGCTCCAGGCGGGAGTCGTGGATCAGGTAGCTCGCACGCGTCTCGGCGAGCGAGCTCCACGCGGGCAGGTAGTGCGGAAGCCAGACCGAGCGGTCGAGCTGCGGCGCGTCGAAGTCGTCGAACACCGCGCCGGCCTCATCCCGTGCGGGTGGCGTCGATGTGCTGCTCGAGCCACCAGGTGCGGCCCTCGTCGTCGGAGACCCAGCCGTCCCACTCGAACGAGTCGTCGGTGATGTTGGAGAAGTTCCAGCGGATGGGGCGGCCATCGGTCTGTGTGCCGTCCTGCCGGATGCCGTCACGGCGGTAGGGCGTCGCGACCAGGGTGCAGAAGTCGCCGGCCGCCGCCCCGAACCAGCTGACCCGCCAGGCACCGAGGGCCGTGTCGTACACACGGACCGTCGAGCCGCGGCCGCGGGTGCCGTCCGGGTCGGTCTCGTCGCGGATGACGAGGACGTCCTGCACCGCCCGGCCCCCGAGCGTGTAGGCGAAGATCCACTCGTTGGTGGACTCGCTCCACACGCCGGTCTGCTCGTCGAGCAGCCGGACATCGGCGGTCCAGCTGCCGACCAGCCGGCCGAACAGGTGCATCCGCTGCGGGTTCTCCGGCATCGGACCCGAACTGATCAGGGCCCGTGCGAAGGCCGCGTCGGTGGTCTCGCTCATGGTGCCCCTCTCGGTCGGCGTGCGGGTCAGGCGGGACGTCCTGCCTCGGTGGTGGAGACGTCGGTGCGGTGGAAGTTGAGGTACGACCGGGACGCCGTCGGCCCGCGCTGCCCCTGGTAGCGGGACGAGTACTCCGCCGATCCGTACGGCCGCTCGGCGGCGGACGACAGCCGGAAGAAGCACATCTGGCCGATCTTCATGCCCGGCCACAGCTTGATCGGAAGCGTAGCGACATTGCTCAGCTCCAGCGTCACGTGACCCGAGAATCCCGGGTCGATGAATCCGGCGGTGGAGTGGGTCAGCAGTCCCAGCCGGCCGAGCGAGCTCTTGCCCTCCAGGCGCGCCGCGACGTCGTCGGGCAGGCTCACCAGCTCGAACGTCGACCCGAGCACGAACTCGCCGGGGTGCAGGATGAACGGCTGATCCGCATCCACCTCGACGAAACGGGTCAGCTCAGGCTGGTCTTCCGCAGGGTCGATGAAGGGGTACTTGTGGTTGTCGAACAGCCGGAAGAACCGGTCGAGCCGCACGTCGATGCTGGACGGTTGGACCATCTCCGCCTCGAACGGCTCCAGAGAGATCCGCCCGGCACCCAGCTCGGCCTTGATGTCGCGATCGGAGAGAAGCACGTGGCCAGCCTATCGGGTGGGCGTGGTCGCGCACCCGTCGTTCTCGGCTGTCCCTTCGTGTGCGCTCAGTCTCGGCGGAACCCCTGGGTCGCGTCGTCGTAGGTGGTGTGCGGGCGCTTGATGGGGCCCTGCACCGGCGGAGGGACGTCGGCACGCGCGAGGGCGTGGAGCACGAGCTCCTCGACCATCTTCGCGGCGGTCGTGTGCCGGTGCTGGGCGATGCGGACCAGGGCGGCGTACTCCGGTTCGCCCAGATGGATCTTCAACGGCATCCCACCCGGAACATAACCGGGACCGAGCGTGGTGGGTGCCGTGATGTCGGCTTCACTCATGGCCGAAGTGTGAACCTCCTGACGCGCCGCGGCTAGACAGCACCTGCCGCCGACCCTTCGGGGCCGGGACAAGTGGTGCATAGCCAGAAGCGCTGTCGGAGGCGCACCATTCGCCCAACAGGATCACTGGGAGGTGCGAGATGTCGGACGTCAGAACCACCGGCTGGATCGGCTGGGCTTATTTCGCGGCGGTCATGCTCTTCATCGGGGCGGCGATCGACCTGTTCTACGGGATCATGGCGATCATCGGCCCCAACACGGCCTACTTCGTCGGGTCCGGGGGCGGCGTGGCTTCGTTCAACGTGGCGGCGTGGGGGTGGTGGTCGCTGATCGTCGGCGTGCTGATGCTGCTCGCCGGCCTCTTCCTGCTCCAGGGGGCCACGTGGGCGCGCGTCGTCGTCGTGATCATCGCCGCGATCAGCGCCGTGTCTCATGTGATGTCGCTGCCGGCGCAGCCGTGGTGGTCGATCATCGCGATCGCCCTGGACGTGCTCGTGATCTACGCGGTCACGGTGCACGGCCGAGAACTGCGCCGTTAGCCGCCCGGAGGTGTCGCGTGAGCGCTGAGACGTACCGAGCCCTCTTCCTGCACCCGGATGAGGATGAGGACGATTTCAGCGCTCAGCTCCCCGTGGTGAGTGCCGCTCCGCCCGCGCTGATCCGGGCCGCGACGACCTACGCGGGCGCCCAGGCGGTCGCCGTCTACCGGCTCGCGGAGGCGAGCGCGTGGCCGGAGGCGGCCGCATTCCTCTACGAGAAGACCATCCCGGGCACGGTGCCGGACGGCGCGCTGCTCGAGCAGGTCGAGACCCCGGACGACTGAGCACGTCAAGACGACTGAGTACGTCAAGAAAGGTGAAGGAACAATGACCGATCAACCGTATGTGGCGATCGCCGCCCAGTACGCGAGCGAGGACGAGGCGGTGGCGGACTTCGACCGCCTCCACGCCCACTACAAGGAGCGCGGTCACCATGCCTCCTTCGACGCGGCGGTGGTGGTACGCGACAAGGAGGGCAAGGTCTCCATCCCGAAGCGGGACGACGGCGGCAAGCACCACGGTGGCCGGAAGGGCCTGGCCATCGGGCTCGCCGGCGGCCTGGTGGTCGCGCTGTTCCCAGCCGTCGCGCTCGGCGGCGCGCTCCTCGTGGGCGGCGGCTCGGGTGCGGGCATCGGCGCGCTCGCCGGCCACATCTCCAAGAAGTCGTCCGCGCAAGACCTCAAGGCGATCAGCGAGACCCTGCACGCGGGGAGTTCCGGGATCGTGGTCGTCGTCGACCCGAGCGAGGCGGGCGAGATCGAACGGCTGCTGACCAACGCGACCGGGATCACCAAGAGGGAGATCGCCGTCGACGAGGAGAAGCTGGAGAACGAGGTGCAGGACGCGGCGGACTGACGGTCGGCCGCGGGGTCAGGCCTTCCGGCTGCGGCGACGTACGACGCCGGCGAACACGCCCGCCGCGATCAGACCGAACGCAAGGGACAGCGGGCCGGTGACGTTACCGGCGGTGACGTCACTGCCCGTGTCGGCCAGCGTGCTCTGCGCATCCGTTGCGGCGGAGCCGTCGGTCGACGTCGGCGGGGTGCTGCCGGCCGGCGTGGCGACGGCAGGGAACGCGACCGCAGCGACGTTGGACGGCGCGCTCGCCCCGGCGCTGTTGAGCGCGAACACACGATAGCGGTAGGTGTGGCCGGCGGTGACGCCGGTATCCGTGAAAGTGACAGCGGTGGACTGGGTGTCGCCGACGAGCGTGGTGAACGCGGCGCCGTCCGTGCTGCGTTCGATGCGGTATCCGCTGACCGCGTCCCCGCCGTCGGAGGTGGGTGCGGTCCAGCTGAGCTCGGCGGTCACGCCGGCGGCTGTCGCGGTCAGGTTCAGCGGAGCGCTGGCTGGAAGGGCGGCGACGACGAGCGTGTACGACTGCGTGGCCGTCGCCGGGATGCCGCTGACGGTGCTGCTCGCGGCGAGCGTGAACGTGTACGAGCCGACGGCTGTCGGCGTGCCGCTGAGGATGCCGCCGGCCAGCGAGAGTCCGGGAGGCAGTGCTCCCACGCTCACGGAGAGCGTCGGCGCCGGGGATCCGGTCGTCGCGATGGCGGTCGAGTAAGAGGAACCGATCGTGCCGCCCGGGATGGTCGTCGTAGTGATCGCGGGGAACGTGTCGATCCCGATCACGGAGACGGTGTCCGAGGTGGTGTTCGCGACGTAGGCGAAGGCGCCGTCCGGTGAGATGGTGAGGCTGCGCGGCGTCACGCCGACCGCGATCGTGGAGACGACCGCGTTCGTCGCCGTGTCGATCACCGAGACCGCGTTCGCGGTCGAGTCGGTCACGTAGAGCCGTGTGCCGTCGGGAGTGAGGGCGACATCGTACGCGCCGGGACCGGCGGGGATGGCGGCCGTGACGGTCCCCGTGGCGGTGTCGACCACTCGCACGAGGCCCACGTTGGCGCTCGCCACGTAGAGGGTGCTGCCGTCGGCCGAGATCGCGAAGCCGGTCGCGGCGTCCGCGAACGCGCCGATCGCGACGGTTCCGGTCACCGTGTTCGTCGCCGTGCTGACGATGGAGATGTCGTGAGACGAAGGAGCGGTGTGCGAGACGTAGAGCCGGCTCCCGTCGGGCGACACGATCATCGACCGCGGCCCCGGCGCATCCACGATGCTGGTGACGAGCGTGTTGGTGGCGGTGTCGACGACCGACACAGCGGTCGACCCGTTTCCGCTGGAGTTGCTGACATACACGCGGGAGCCGTCCGGCGAGATCGCGATTCCCGCAGGCGACGACCCGACCGGGACGGACGCGACGGCCGCTCGCGTCGCCGTATCGATGACGACCAGGACGTTCGCGGGGTTCGTCGACACGACGTACAGGCGTGATCCATCCGGCGAGATCGCGAGCCCGATGGGACCCGCGACCGGAATCGTCCCGAGCACCGTCAGGGTGGCGGTGTCGACGACGAACACCGTCCCGGCGTTCGTGTCGGACACGTACAGCCGCGAGCCGTCGGGCGACACCACCACGGTGGGCGTCGCCGACGCCGTCGTGGAGGCGACCGGGATCGTGCTCACCACCGAGTCCGCCGCTGCTGCGATCGGCACGCCGACGCTCAACGTCACGGCGCCGACGACCAGTGCGACAGCGGCGCCCCAGCGCGCAGACACAGCCCGACCATCCATCTTGCGAGAGCGCACGCTCTTCCCCTCCGCCACGGAGCCGCGACGTCTCTGCGGATGCGAATCGACGTGCCGGTCCTCGGCGAGTCTCCCGGATGCCCCGAACGGAGCGCAACGGCGTCGCAGAGTTTTCACCCCGGCTTCACCCCCGGGCCGCCGGGTGGGGGGCTCGGGCAGGTGAGGCCGGCCGGGGGAGCCGGCCTCACCCTGCCGCTAGGCGGCTTTCGACCCGTTCAGGCGGCGGATCAGAAGGAACGCGGCCCCGCCCACGATGAGCATCAGGGCGATTCCCCCGGCCCACCCGGCGATGCTGCTGCCGGTCGACGCCAGTCCGGCCGCCACGACGGCCACTTCCTGCACCGTCGCGGTCGACGGGTCCGAGCTCAGCGGGTCGCCGTTGGGCAGCGTGCCCGTCGCGGTGGCGGTGTTGCTCAGTGTGCCGCCGGTGAGGTCGGCGGCCACCACCGTGTACGTCGCCGTGCAGGTGAGCGAGTCACCGGGCCGGAGCGTCGCGCCGCTCGGGCACGTGACCTTCGACAGCGTCCCGTGACCGGTGAAGGCACCCTCCTTCACGCTGGGCTGCGTGATGGTGATGTTCCCGACGTTGGTCACCGTGAAGGTGTAGGTCACGATCTGACCGACCGCAGTGGCCTTGTTCGTGTCGGCCGTCTTCACGAGGGCGAGAGCCGGGTGCGGATCGGTCGTCACGGTCGAGGTCGACGGCGGCACCGGCGGCAGGTCCGTGCCAGGAGGCGGGGTGCCGATCGCGGTGGCGGTGTTGGTCAGCTTGCCGGCATCCACATCCGCCTGGGTCAGCGTGTAGTCCGCCGTGCAGGTGAAGGTGTCACCGGGGGCGAGACTGGCCGATCCCTGCGGGCAGTCGATCGCTGAGAGCGTCCCCGTACCGGAGAAGGAGCCCTCCGACACCTGCGGGTCCGTGATGGTCACGTTGCCGGTGTTCTTCACCACGAACGTGTACGTGATGGTCTGACCGACCGCCGCGGCCTGCACGTTCGCCGTCTTCACGATGGAGAGGGTGGGCGCACGGGGGATGGTGATGTCCACCGGGTTCGACGGCACCGGCGGCACCGGGTCGCCGGTGGGCGGAGTGCCCGTCACCGTCGCGCTGTTGGTCAGCGTGCCGGTGTCGACGTCGGCCTGGGTGACCGTGTAGTCCGCGGTGCAGGTCTCGACCTGGCCGGCCACCAGGGTGGTCGTGGGGCAATCGATCGCCCCGAGGGTCCCCGTTCCGGAGAAGTCCGAGTCGTCGACCACGACGCCGTGCAGAGTGACGTTGCCGGTGTTCTTCACGACGAACGAGTAGGTGATCTGCTGGCCCGCGGCGGTGACGGTGCCGGGGGTTGCCGACTTGACGATGCTGAGCCCGGGAGCCGGCACCTGCGGAATGGTCACCGTGGACGGCTCCGAGGGCACCTCGACGGTGGACCCCTGCGGGGTTCCCGTGGCCGTGGCGGTGTTCTGCAGGGAGCCCGCGTCGACGTCCGCCTGGGTCAGCGTGTAGCTGGTCGTGCAGACCTCCTGTTCTCCCGGTGCGAGCGTCGCCACCGGGCAGGTCGCTGCCGGAAGAGATCCCGTGCCCGAGAAGGCCGTCTCGTCGATCGCGATGCCGTTCATCGTGATGTTGCCGGTGTTCGTCACCACGAAGTTGTAGGCAATGACCTGACCCGGCTGGTAGGAGCCGGCATCGGACGGGTCGGCCGACTTGACGAGCGACAGAGCCGGCGCCGCGACCTCGGCCGGGGTGGAGGTCGACGACGGGCTGGACGTCACCGTCTCACCCGCGGGCGAGGTCCCCGTGACGGTCGCAGTGTTGTCGACCGATCCCGCCTGCGCGTCCGCCGCCGTGACGGTGTACGGGTCCGCGGCGGTGCACAGCTGCGACGCACCCGGAGCGAGGGTGGTCGACGGGCAGTCGATGGCCGGAACCTTCGAGTCGTTCACGACGATGCCGCTGACCGGCACGTCGCCGGTGTTGGTGACGGTGAAGGTGTACTGGATGGTGTCACCGGTGTCCGTGATGCCGTTGCCGTTCACATCCACCGGCGTCGCCGCGTGCTTCACCAGCGACAGCGCAGGCGCCTCGAAGGTGACGGTCGCGTTGCCCGGCTTGTCGAGTCCGGTGGTCGTCACGTTATCGGGGCCGTTGGTGAAAGAGCCGATGGATGCGGACGTCACGTTGACCGTGACCGTGCACGACGCCATGCCCGCCGCCAGGTTGCCGGTGACGCCGACCGTCCCGCTCCCGGGAGCTGCCGTCACGCTGCCGCTCGGACAGGTGGTGGCCGCGCTGGACGGGGAGGCGACGGTGAGCCCGCTGGGCAGCGCGTCGGTGAACGACCAGCCGTTCTTGGCCGCAAGGTCGCTCGTGTTCGTGACGGTGAACGTCAGGGTCGAGACACCGCCGGTCGCCGCAATCGCCGGGCTGAACGACTTGTCGAGCTGCGGGGTCACATCCAGGATCCGGATGTTGTCGAAACCGCCGTCGTTGCCGCGGCTGCCCGGAACGGTCTGCTCGTTCCGCATGACGATCCCGATGCCCTGGCCGGTGGCCAGGTACGAGCCGTTGGCCGTGAAGGACCCGGCACGGTAGACGCCGCTGCCGACTGCGGCACCCGAGGCGTCTGTGCTGGCGGGCGTCGTGAAGTTCTGGCCGCCGGGAGCGGTGCAGGGGTTGATCGCGCTCTGGCTGACCGGAACCTCGGCCCCCGCATCGGTGCGGTAGTAGAAGCGCAGCAGCGGCGGGCTTGTGCTGCACTGCGCGGCGGCGTCGACGGAGAACGTCAGGAAGCGGCCGCTGGCCGAAGGGAGAGCGATCTGGCCGGTGGTCGCGAGCTCGATCTCGTTCGGGTGCGAGGTGTCCTCGGGCGTCAGGAACGTGCCGGTGAAGGTCGACACGGCCTTGTTCGCCGCCGGGTTCGCCGCGCCGGCCAGCTGACCGAGGGCGTAGGACAGCTGTCGGATCTGGGCCTGCGCCTGCGGGGCGGCGGTCGCGCCGCAGACCGGGTCATTGGCGTCGCTGAATGCGGTGATCGTGCCGTTGCAGGCCGCCTGGGACAGCCAGTACGGGGAGGCGGTGTACCGCATCCCGCCCGTCCCGACGTAGTTGTTGAGACGCGACGGCTGCCCGACGGGAGAGTTGCTGAAACCCTCACTCCAGAGCGTCGTCGGGGCTCCGGGAGTGCCCGGCGAACCCGGAGCGGCCGATGCGGCCGGCGCCGCGATCAGCATCCCGCCCGCGGCGATCGCCAGCGTGAGCCCCGACACGACCAGGGCGGCGACGGATCGGATCCTCCGGGACCGCAGTCCCCCGATTGCGGTACCGGCACGGCGATCCGTGCGTGCACGCCGACGTCGATTGAACGGTTGCAGTCTCAAGCCCATCCCCTAGCTGCTCACTTCGAGTGCTCCCGGTCGGAGGGGCACTCGATGAACGTGTGTCTGCCGGGTGTCGAAACGCCCCCGGCAATTGCACAGCCTGGCGGAGCAGAGGGGACGGTTGGCCGTTTTTCACCCCGTAATCACCCTTGCCTCGGGCATCTGTGGGGGCGGCCTGGCCGCTGGGCCGCGAATCCGGCGCCTGGCATGATCGTGACATGGCCGGATCCACCTTCGAGGAGCTGATCGCCCTCGGCGAGAGCGCCGATGTCACGGGATGGGACTTCTCGTGGCTCGACGGGCGTGCGACCGAGGAGCGTCCACCGTGGGGCTATGCGCGTCGGCTTGCCGGACGGATGCCGCACGCGCGGGCATCGCTCGACATCCAGACCGGGGGTGGCGAGGTGCTGGCGCAGGCTGGTTCATTCCCCCCGACGGCCGTCGCCACCGAGTCGTGGCCACCCAACGTCGCCAAGGCGACGCGCCTCCTGCATCCCCTTGGCGTCGTCGTCGTGCACGACCCCGATGAGCCGCCGCTTCCCTTCGCCGACGGCGCGTTCGATCTGGTCACCAGCCGCCACCCCGCGACGATCTGGTGGGAGGAGATCGCCCGAGTGCTGGCGCCGTGCGGCACCTACTTCGCGCAGCACGTCGGGCCGGCCAGCGCCTTCGAACTCATCGAGTTCTTCCTCGGCCCATTGCCCGACGCGCGCCGCGGGCGCCATCCGGACGACGAGACGGCGGCCGCGCGACGTGCCGGCCTCGAGATCGTCGACCTGCAGACGGCGCGCACGCGGATAGAGATCTTCGACATCGCCGCGGTCGTCTACCTGCTGCGCAAGGTCATCTGGTGGGTGCCCGGCTTCACCGTCGACGCGTACCGGGACCGACTGCGCGAGCTCGATGAGGTGATCCGGCGCGACGGCGTGTTCGTCACGTACTCGAGCCGGCACCTCATCGAGGCGCGCAAGGGGTGAGGAGACGCGGCCGGGGCTTGGCCGGGTTTGGCCAAAAACCGTCGACCGGGTAGTCTGGGCGGCAGCCTCACATCCCAGTGATTTACTGGGATTCGCGGGCCGCGCGAGTGTAGTTCAATGGTAGAACCTCAGCTTCCCAAGCTGATAGCGCGGGTTCGATTCCCGTCACTCGCTCCAGTTCCTCAGGCCTCCGTCGCCAGTGTCCAACCGTAGAACTCGGCCAGGCGCTCCACGGCGGTCGCGACGTACGGGTCGCGGTCGTACAGGTCGACGTGGCTCGCGCCGTCCACCCAGACGAGCTCCTTCGGGCCGACCGCGCGCTGGAAGGCGTCGATCCCCATCCAGGCGGTGACCGCCCGCGAGCCCATGACCATGAGGAGGGGGCGGTCGCCGATCAGCGGCACCTGGGTGAACGCGTCGAAGGTGGCGAGCTTGTCGACGCTCGACCAGTCGAACGTCCGGGCGGCGCGGTCGTGTGCGGCCCGCGGAGTGCAGTAGTAGTCGAAGCCCTCGGCGCCATGTTCACCGCCGGCGGCGCGCGCCTGCTCGATCGTCTCCGGGAACAGCGGGATGCCGGCGACATCCTCGCCCGCGGCCTGCGCCGTGCGTGCGGCGGCCGCTGCATCCAGCATGCCCTGGAACACCGCCGGATCCTGGGCGCCGTCGGCGCCGTACCGGAACTGACGGGCGACGTCGGCGGGCGAGACAGTGGCGAGCGCCCGGATGCGGTGGTCGCTGGCGGTCGCCGCGAGCGAGTATCCGCCTGAAGCGCAGATGCCGAGGAGACCGATGCGCCGGGGATCGACGAGGTCGAGGGTCGTCAGGTAGGACACCGCCGCCTTCATGTCCTCGATGCGCTGGCCGGGATCCTCCAGACCGCGCGGGGTTCCGCCGCTCGCCCCCTGGTAGGCGGCGTCGTAGGCGATGGTCACGAAGCCGGCGTCCGCCAGCCGCGATGCGTACAGGCCCGAGGCCTGCTCCTTCACCCCGGAACCGGGATGCCCGACGACGAGAGCCGGCGAACCGGCGACGGCTCCGTCCGGAACATAGAGGTGAGCGGCGAGGGGGATGCCTGCGCTCTCGAAGGTGACGTCGGTTCGTGTGGTCATGGTGGGTCCGTTCTCGATGGGGTTCCGTGCGGCGGCTGCCGCGACGGATCCCATGCTGTTGCGCCGCCGAGTCAGGGGTAAGCAGCAGGAATCTGCCGGGGAAGAATCCTTCCCTCCCACACGATCGCTCCGGACGGGAGACTGAATCCATGAGTGAATCGGCGGAGCTCCACGAGCTCGGGGCGTTCTTGAAGGCGTGCCGCGCGCGGCTGCGGCCCGAGGACGTCGGCCTTCCGGAGACGGGAGGTCATCGACGCGTCGCGGGACTCCGGCGGGAGGAGGCGGCTGCGCTCGCGTCGATCAGCGTCGATTACTACACGCGACTGGAGCAGGGACGCGTCCAAGCCTCCGCGGCGGTGCTCGGCGTGCTGGCACGCGCGCTCCGAATGGATGACGACCAGCGCGCCTACCTCTACGAGGTCGCGCACAAGGCCGACGCAACCCCTCGGCGGCGACGGAGCCGCCAGACAGTGCGACCGGCGATGCGGCGACTGCTCGAGCAGCTGACCGACACCCCTGCACTCGTGCTCGGACGCCGCCTCGACGTGCTGCAGTGGAACCGTGCGGCCGCAGCGCTGTTCACGGACTTCGGCGCCGTACCCGCGCCCCAGCGCAACTACCTGCGGCTGCTCTTCCTGCATCCCGGTGTCCGCGCCATGCACCTCGACTGGGACCACGACGCCCGCGATGCGGTCGCCGCCCTGCGCATGGAGGCGGCGGCAGATCCTGACGACCCGGAGCTCGCCGCGCTGGTCGGGGAGCTGTCGCTCCGCGACGCCGATTTCCGCACCTGGTGGGCCGAACGGCACGTCAACTCGGCGACCTACGGGACGAAGCACTACCGGCATCCCACGGTCGGCGAGCTCACCCTCGACTGCGACACGTGGCAGAGTCCCGACGGCAGCGGCCAACGTCTGATGGTGCTGACCGCAGAGAACGGCAGCCCGTCCAGCGATGGGCTGCGCATCCTGACGTCGTGGAGCGAGCCGGCCCGCGCCGAGCTGACCGCCGAGGAAGAGTCCCGGCGATGACATCCGGCTGCTCAGAATAACTGGTTTGACAGGTTATGCGACCGCATGAGAGGGTCATAACCGTCCTAAACGGTTATTTATCGAAAGGCTCTGCACATGGAACTCAAGCTCGAGATCGTGGTCATCCCCGTCGCCGACACCGACCGCGCGAAGGACTTCTACGAGGGGATCGGCTTCCGCCTCGACGCCGACTTCTCCACCGACAAAGGGCTGCGGGTCGTTCAGGTGACTCCCCCAGGGTCGGCGGCATCCGTCATCTTCGGCGACCACCTCACCACGGCCGAGCCCGGCACGGCGCAGGGCCTGCACCTGATCACTCCGGACATCGTCGAGGCGCGCAACACGCTCATCGAACACGGAGTCGCGGTCAGCGAGCTCTGGCACGACGCGGACGGGATCTTCCACTGGGCCGACGAGGCGAACCGGGTGCCCGGTCCCCACCCGGCGACAGACAGCTACGGCACGTACGCATCGTTCAGCGATCCCGACGGCAACAGCTGGACCATCCAGCAGATCGTGACGCGAGCCCCTGGCCGCTGAGGCAAGGAGGCCAGAGGCCGGGCCGGCGGGCTTTGGTAGCATGCCATGGTGCTGATTGACGAGATCGACAGAGCGTAGCCACCGGTCACCGGTGGCTCCTGCAAACGCCACCGCGCGGCCGACTGCGTTCCGATTCGTCCGCTCTCTCTCGTCAAGGTCTTCACATGTCTACTGGCACGTCTGCCATCGTTCTTTCCAACGTCTCCTTCTCCTGGCCGGACGGCCAGGCCGCCCTCTCGGGGGTCTCCGGGTCGTTCACCACTGGTCGCACCGGCCTCGTCGGTGACAATGGCGCCGGGAAGTCCACCCTGCTGCGCCTCATCGCCGGCGAGCTCACCCCATCCACCGGCAGCATCTCCACCGCGGGGGACGTCGGCTATCTCCGGCAGTCGCTGACCTGGCACGACACAGCCACTGTGGCCGACCTCCTCGGCATCGGGCCGGTGCTGGATGCGATCCGGGCCGTCGAGGGCGGCGACGCCTCCGTGGAGCATTTCGACACCATCGGCGACGACTGGGACATCGAGTCGCGCGCGGAGGTGCAGTTGCAGGCGATCGGCTTCTCGGCGGCCGACCTCGACCGCCCGGTGAGAACCCTCTCGGGCGGCGAGGTCATGCTGATCGCGATCTCCGGCCTGCGGGTGCGAGAGCTTCCGATCACCCTGCTGGATGAGCCGACGAACAACCTGGACCGCCCGACGAAGGCCCTCCTCGCCGGGATGCTCGACGACTGGCCGGGAACCCTCGTGGTCGTCAGCCACGATCTGGACCTCCTCGAGCGGATGGATCAGACGGCCGAGCTGTACGGCGGCCGCTTGACGACCTTCGGCGGCCCGTACAGCGAGTGGAAGGCGGCACTCGACCAGCAGCAGGCGAATGCCGTGCAGGCGGCCGCGGCAGCACAGCACGCCGTCAAAGCGGAGCAGCGGCAGCGCGCCGAGGCCGAGAGCCGGCTGGCCAAGCGGGCCAGGAACGCGAAGACGGCCAACGAGAACAAGAAGGGCTCGAAGATCCTGATGAACGGGCTCGCCTCGCGTGCGGAGGCCTCCGCCGGCAAGCTGCGTTCGGGACTGGACGACCGGGTGGATGCGGCCAAAGCGGCGCGCGAACAGGCCGCGGCGCGCATCCGCCCGGATCAGCGCATCACCCTGCAGCTGCCGGACCCCGACGTACCCGCCGGTCGCCGCATCGCGGAGCTGCACGGGAGCAACCGCACCTACCTTCTTCAGGGCCCGGATCGCGTCGCCGTCGTCGGCGCGAACGGCGTGGGCAAGACCACTCTGCTCGAGTCGCTGCTCCACCGCCGTGACGCGGAGCCCGGGCGCGCCGGCGGAGTGCTCCACACCGACCGGGTCGGCTACCTGACGCAGCGGCTCGACGGCGTCGACGAAAGCGTGGGCGCCTTGGAGAATGTCCGCCGGGTCGCGCCGGATGTCCCCGACTCGCTCATCCGCAACCGGCTCGGCCGTCTGCTGATCAAGGGCGACGCCGTCGATCGACCGGTCGGGACACTGAGCGGCGGCGAGCGCTTCCGCATCCTCCTCGCGCGCCTGCTCCTCGCCGACCCGCCCGCGCAGCTCCTCATCCTCGATGAGCCGACGAACAACCTCGATGTCAGCAGCGTGGATCAGCTCGTGGATGCGCTGGCCGACTACCGGGGCGCACTGCTCGTCGTCAGCCACGACGACCGATTCCTCGCCCGACTCGGTCTCACGATGACTCTCGAGCTCGGCCCGGGCGGTGAACTCACCGAAGCGTAGGCGTTACGCCGTCGCGGCGGGCTGCTTCTGCCGGGCGCGGAACGCGGTCGCCTTCATCCGGTTGCCGCAGGTCTTCATCGAGCACCACTCCCGACGGTGGCCGCGGGAGTGGTCGAGGTAGACCTGCGTGCACTCGGGGCGGCCGCACTCGCGGAGCACGTCGCCCTCGGCTCCGCCGACGATCTCGACGGTCTGCCGAGCGATCTGCGACAGCCCCTCCGCGATCTCCGCCGCGCGATCGATCATGCCGCTCTCGTCGAGCTGGAGCGTGATCGGGCGCCCGGCGGCGTGGGAGTTGAGCACGCGCAGGTCGTCCTCCGCAAAAGGCGCGCCCATCATGCGGGCGTGCACGACGCGGTACACGGCCTCGCGGAGCTCGACCGCCTTCTGGAGGTCGGCGGTGGTGGCGCGGGGGGACCGATCCATCAGGCCGGCCTCGAGGAACCACGCATCGAGCGCCTCCGGCGAGCCCAGCTTCTCCGTCGGTACGTCGTTGCGGCGAGCACGCAGCGTGCCGACGAAATCGAGAGCGGACGTACCGCAGGGGAAGGCGTGCATGTAACCACCCTAACTGGTGACTTCGTGCGCTGCAACCGATTTGAGTGGTTACGGTGCGGGGCTCGCGGATCAGGGTAGACGATGGCGGTCTCGCGGGCGTGACCGACCGCGACGGACGCAGCCGTGTCAGGATGGGACGCGTGCCGCCGGGAGGGCCAGCGGCCCACGCGAACCGCCGGGGGCGGAGGACGGCGAGGAAGATGAGGGTCCGCGCTCGAAGCCGACGGCCGTTGGGGTGGGCCGGGCGACTCATCGCGACGACGCTCGCCGTGGCAGCCTGCTCACTCATCCTCGCGGGGAGTCCCGTGAGTGCGAGCGCAGACGCCCGCACGGCGGTCGGCACCATCGCCCCCGCCGGGGTCGACGACTTCACGTTCGCGAGCTTCGACGGCGACTACCGGCTGGGCCGCGACGCGGAGGGGCACTCGACGCTCACCACCGTGGAGACGCTGGTGGCCCGGTTCCCCGAGACCGACCAGAACCACGGCATCCGGCGTGAGCTGGTCGAAGACTACGACGGCCACCCGACCGACCTGGAGGTCGTGTCCGTGACCGACCAGAACGGGACGCCGCGTCCGTACACGAGCGATTCCGAAGACGGCATCCTCTCGCTGACGATCGCGGCGAAAGACTACGTGCACGGCGATCAGACCTACGTCATCACCTACCGGCAGACGAATGTCACGCGCTACTTCGGCGACACCGACGACGACGAACTGTATTGGGACACCAACGGCACGGCGTGGGCGCAACCGTTCGACCGCGTGACGGCGACCGTGCACCTCGCGCCCGACGTGGCCGCGGCGCTGAAGGGCGACCCGTCCGCGTACCGCGGCGCCCAGGGATCCACGGATGCGGCGACGGTCGAGCGCATCGACGACGGGTTCCGCTTCACCGCCGACACGCTCGGTCCGCACGAGAACCTCACCTTCGCCATCGGGTTCGCGGCGGGCACGTTCACGGCGCGCGCCGACGGACTGTTCGACACCGGCTGGGGCTTCGCGGCCGTGGCCGGCCTGCTGCTCGGCATCCTCGCCCTCATCGGCGCCGTCGTCGTGCGTGTGCGACTCCTACGCGACGCTCCCGGACGCGGCACGATCATCCCCGAGTACGTTCCGCCGAAGGAGGGGCTCCTCCTCGCGGCGGACATCGCCGGCGGCGGCAAGAAGGTGGTCGCCGCGCAGACGCTCGACCTCGCGGTCTCCGGTCGAGTGCGCGTGCTGCAGAGCACGGGATTCTTCGGCCGCTCCACGTACACGCTGGAGTTCGTCTCCGCTCAGGCGACCGGACGCCAGGCGTTGCGCGAACCGAACCCGACCGCCGACGAGCTCCAGTTCCTTCAGGCCCTCTTCGGCACGTCGCCCGCGCCCGGGACGACGCTCGAACTCGGCTCGTCCAACTCGCGTGTCGCTCGCGCCATCGCCGCACTGCTGAAGCGCGTGCACAAGGACGCCACCCGCTACGGCTACCGGAGGACGGGACCACGCGGGGCGGTCCGCGCGGTGTTCTTCACTGCGTTGGGCGCCACCCTCCTCGCCATCGTCGGCGCGGTGCTGTGTCTCGCGGGCGTCTTCGGAGGCGCGCTCCCCGTCGGCATCATCATCGGTGCCATCCTGCTTCTCATCGTCACCGCCATCCTGCTGTCGCACTCACCCCTGAGCACCACCGGCAGCACCCTCCGCGAGTACGTGGAGGGCCTCAAGATGTACGTGCACCTCGCCGAGGCCGACCGCATCCGCTACCTGCAGTCACCGCAGGGGGCGGAGCGCGTGCCCGTCGCCGTGAACGACCCGCGGGAGATGCTGAGCCTCACCGAGCGCCTCCTCCCCTGGGCCGTGCTGTTCGGCGAGGAGAAGAAGTGGCTCGCCGAGCTCGGACGGTTCTACGAGGAGACCGGAGAGAGCCCGACCTGGTACGCCGGTCAGACCGCATTCAACGCGGCCGTGCTCTCCCAGATGGTCAGCGGGATCTCCTCCAGCACGACCATTGCGAGCAGCTCGTCGTCCGGCGGCACCGGCGGCGGCGGCTTCTCCGGCGGCGGTGGGGGTGGCGGAGGCGGCGGGGGCGTCTGACTCCCCCGCGGCTCACTTCACCTCGACCGGACGATAACCAGAGGTGTGCGACACTGCTGCAACGGCGACGCGTGACGGGATCGGCGCACCGGCCGATGCGTGCGACAGGAAGGTGACTCGATGGACGAGCAGCGCATCGGCCTCGTCGGGATCGGCCGGATGGGCTCGGGCATTGTCGCCCGGCTCACGGCGCTGGGTCCCGTGGCGGCGTTCGACATCGATCCCGCCCGGCGCGAAGCCGTAGAGCATGCGGGCGCCACCTGGATGGAGTCGATCACGGCGATCGCCCGGTCGAGCGACGTACTCGTCACCGTGCTCCCGGGACCGGGCGAGACGGACGCGGTCATGCGCGAGGCGCTCCCGGCACTCGACAGCGGAGCGGTCTGGGTCGATCTCACCTCGGGGGATCCGGACAGGACGTCGGCTCTCGCAGAGACGGCGGCCGATCGGGGAATCGAGGTCGTCGCCGCCCCGATGGGCGGAGGCCCCAGCGATGCCGCCGGGGGCACTCTGACGTTCTACGTCGGCGGGGCGCCCGACGCGGTGGGCCGTGCCACGCCCATCCTGAACCGACTGTCGGCGGACGGCGGGATTCGCCTGTGCGGCCCGCGCCCCAGTGACGGTGTCGTCGTGAAACTTCTCGCGAACGCCCTGTGGTTCGCCAACGCCGTGGCGGCCGGAGAAGCGCTGCTGATCGGCGCCGGCCATGGTCTCGCGCCTCAGCACCTGCACGCCCTGCTCGCCGACAGTGCGGGCAGCAGCACTGCGCTGGCGGAGCATCTGCCTGCGGTGTTCCGGGGCGACTACCTGACGACCTTCGGCGTCGACCGTGTCGTGGAAGAGCTCGATGCGGTGGCGGCGCTCGCCGGAGCGGCCTCGGTCTCGTCGCCCGTGCTGGATGCGTCGACGGATGTTCATCGCCATGCGCTCGCTCGCTTCGGGCCGGTCCTCGGCGAACTCCTGGGCGTGCGGCTCATCGAAGAGACGGCCGGGCGCGACCTCCGCTGAGCCGCAACCAGCCCTCCACGAACCGGACCGGCGGCGGCAGCTTCTCCGGCGGCAGTGGGGGGCGGAGGCGGCGGGGGCGTGCGGGCGCCGCCGTCACCTCACCTCGACGGCCACTGTGTATCCCGCGCACGAGCCAGAGCCGCTCGTGCCGCACTCGTCGTACGGGCTGCCCGTGACGTCGACGGTCGCCGGCCCCAACGGGAAGTCGGCGGGGATGGGGAGTGTCGTCGAGAAGCGCCCGTCCCGATCCACATCCGCCCTGATCGGCGGCGAACTCACCCCGACGGCCCGCAGCCGAATGATGTATTGGTGGCCGGGCTCATAGTTCAGATCGCACTCGGGCGGATCGGCGGAGACGGTCACGACATCACCCGGCGCGACGATCGCAGGATCCACGTTCATGCGGGCGGGAAGGCACGACGCGTAGCGGGGAAACCCCGAGCCGGAGCACCCCGCGGTCGTCAGCGCGCCGGCCGCAATCAGCATCACGGCAACGGCGCGTGCCCCCCGACTTCGCATGGTCCGGAGCATACCGGCCGCGACCGCTCGATCACCCCTCGTATGCGGGTCTGCCGTCTAGCGGCCGCTGCCGCGAGACTGAGGCGATCACCCGAATCTCCGAGGAACTCTCATGCGCAACCGAATGCTGCTCTCCACCGTCGTGCTCGCGGGAGCCGTCATCGGCTCGCTGCTGACCGCGCCCCTGCCCGCGACGGCCGCTCCGACCGAAACCGTCATCACCGTGCCCGTGACAGCGGCCAAGAAGGTCGTCGTACCGAAAGTCGTCGGTCTCGACGGCGCAGCCGCGAGCAAGGCGCTCAAGGCGGTCGGGCTGAAGTGGAAGTGGTCGAAGTTCGTGATCGTGAAGAGCAACTGGACCGTCACGAAATCCTCGCCGAAAGCCGGCGCGAGTATCAAACGCGGGGGAACGGTGAAGCTCACCGTCACCAAGGGGACCTCCGGGAGGCAGACGGGAACGCCCACGGCGACCACCACAGCAACCCCACCGGCTCCGGCACCGGCTCCTGTTGCGCCGGCACCCGCACCCGTCGCGCCAGCGCCCGCGCCGGCTCCACCGGCACCAGCTCCGGCCCCGGCACCGGCACCGGCACCGGCACCGGCACCGAGCGTGGACTACCCGAACTGCACGGCCGTCCGCGCGGCCGGCAAGGCTCCGCTGTACGCCGGTCAGCCGGGCTACTCCCGCAAACTGGACCGTGACGGCGACGGAGTGGCCTGCGAGTAAGGCCGCAACCCGCCCTCCACGAACCGCACCGGCGGCGGTACCCTTCCACCGTGGACGACGACGCCGCGCGATTCCAGGGGTCCATTCCCGAGTTCTACGACTCGGAGCTCGGACCCGTTCTCTTCCGCCACTACGCCGATGTGCTGGGTGAGGCGGTGGCGTCGACGGCGCCCGGACGCATCCTCGAGGTGGCGGCCGGGACCGGGATCTCGTCGGGCGGGATCGTCGCGCACAATCCCGGGGCAGACCTCGTCATCACCGACCTGAACGAGGCGATGCTGCAGCGGGCCGCCGGCAAGGTGCCGGTCGGGACGCGCATCCAGGTCGCGGATGCTCAGGCGCTGCCGTTCGAGGACGCGAGCTTCGACGCGGTGGCGTGCCAGTTCGGCATCATGTTCCTGCCGGATGTCGGCGCGGGATTCCGGGAGGCGCGGCGCGTGCTCGCCGACGGCGGCGTGTACGTGTTCAGCGTGTGGGACAGCCACGACCGCAACCGGTTCGCCGGGCTTGTCGACCAGCTGCTGACGGAGACGTTCCCCGACGACCCTCCGCCGTTCTACCGGGTGCCGTTCGGGATGAGCGACGTCGAGCGGCTGCGGAGGCTGGCGCAGGACAGCGGGTTCGGCTCACTCCGCATCGACGTGCTGCCGCACGACGCGCCCGTGGCCTCGTGGTCGGACTTCGCGGACGGCCTGATCCGCGGCAATCCGGTCTCCGATCAGGTGCGGTCGCGATCCGGAGACGTGGATGCGCTCATCCGCGCGGTGGAGGAACGGCTTGCGGCGGAGTACGGGCCCGCGCCGACGACCATCCCGGTGCAGACGATCCTGTTCCGCGCCTGGACCGCCTGAACGCGACCCGACCCGACCTCGGACCCGGCGCAGCACGAAGGCCGCCGAGCGACGCCCGGCGGCCTTCGTGGTGATGGGTGCTAGGTGTTACTGATGCGGCGTCGGCGCAGGAAGAGCAGCGCTCCCCCGGCGGCGAGCAGGATGCCCGCCAGGCCGCCGACACCCCAGCCGATCGTCGAACCAGTCGAGGCGAGGCCCGCCGTCACGGCCGGGTCGTCGACGCGGTGGCTGGTGGCGCAGTCCGGGTTCTTGTCCGGCGCGGGCACGCAGAACGCGCCACCGTCGGGGCTGGTGACGACGTTGGCGATCTGCTTGTCGCCATCCCCGGTGACCACCACCGAGTAGGTCACGGTGACGACCTGCCCGACGGCGAGGTCACCGGTCCAGGTGAGGGTCGAGCCCGCGCGGGTCACGGTTCCCGAGGTCGCCTTCTGGTCGCCGGCCCACGTCGCGTCGTCGAGCACCTTGCTGAGGTCGTCGAAGACGTTGCCGCCGGTCACCGGCGCCGCACCGAACTGCGCGATGGTGAGGGTGTAGGTGATGCGGTCACCGGTCTTCACCGCGTGGCCGGACGCCGGGTTCGACGTCTTGGCGAAGGTGTAGCTGCCGAACCGGTGCACCGTCTCGCAGTCGGAGGCGGGAGCGCAGCCGTCGGAGGTCACGACGTTGTCGAGCGTGCCGTCGCCCATCGAGCGCGCATCCTTCACGGTCACCGAGTAGGTGATCTTCGCCACCGCACCGACACCCAGCGTTCCGGACCAGGCGATCGAGCTGCCGGTCACGGTCGCCGTGCCCGCATCCGCTGCGACGTCGCCGTTGTAGGTGGCGTCGTCGACGACCTTGCTGAGGTCATCGGTGAAGGACGCCGCCGACGGGACCGGCCCGCGCTGCGTGACGGTCACCGTGTAGTGGATGACGTCACCCGAGCGCACGACCGAACCGGGAGCAGGGTCGGCGGTCTTCACGACCGAGTAGCCCGCGATGTCGATGCCGGCCGGGTCACAGGGGATGGTCGGAGCGATACCCGAGTCCGCCGGGGTGTCGGCGGTGGCGCAGGCCGTGTTGACGAACCCGCCGCCCGGGAGGGTCTCGTCGAGCACCAGGTCGTACTCGTGCGACTCGGACGCCCCCGGCGCGAGCGAGGCGATGTGGAAGGCACCGGCCGTCGGGCTCTTGTCATCCGTCAGGTCGACGTTCGTCAGCGTGCCCTGACCCGTGTTCGTCACGGTGACGCGGTAGTGGACCGTGTCGCCGTAGTGGAACGCGGGGTAGTCGACCGAGCTGTTGGCGTCGTGCCACGTGCCGTCGGCCGCCTGCACCTCCTTGAGGATGATCGCGGAGTAGTAGTTCGCCACGCTGATGGCCGCGGAGGTGCGCATCACGAGTGCGGTGTGACCCGCGATCGCCTGCGCCCGGTTCACGAGCGTGTCGCCGCCCTTCACGCCGTTCGTCGTGATGTGGACGCCGAACTGCTGGGTGGCGCCCGGCGCGAGGCTGCCGCCGATCACGCGGACCGCGGTCGGGTTCGCCGGCATGGTCGTCGTCCAGCCCGCGGTGTTGCCGGTCGGGTCGCCCGGGGCAGCGCCGTTCTGCGCAGCCGACGGGTCGTCGGACAGGGTCGTCGGGTCGGCGGTCGTGTAGTACACGGTCGCTCCGAGCGGGGCGTTCACCGAGGTGAGAGCGTACGAACCGGAGTACGCGGTGCCGCGTCCATCGCCGTTGTACGGGAGGATGTCGATCGTGTCCGTGAACGGCTGGGTGACCGGGTCGTACGACTTCACGGTGACCGTCCACGATCCCGTGCCCGTGCCGTCGCCGTTCACGTTCGGGATGAACGGAGCGTCGGCGGTCTTCACCACGGTCGTGTAGCCGTCGGTGGCGACGGTGACCTGGGCGGTGGCGGACTTCGTGATGCCGCCGTAGCTGGCGCTGACCGAGTTGACCAGGGCGGAACCCGGCGTCACGCTGCTGTCCGCGACCGCCTGGTAGGTGAGGGCGTGGTCAGCGTTCGTGGTGACGCCGTTCAGAGTCCACGTCAACACCTGCTGGCCGGAGCCGTTGGTCGACACCGCCGGCTCCGGGGATGCGGTGCCGGGCACGTAGGTGACGCCCGCCGGCAGCGTGTCCACCAGCTGGTAGCCGTCAACGGTCGCCGGGATGGCGCCGGCGCCGTTCGCCGAGTAGGTCAGCGTGTAGACGGCCGGGTCACCGGGGCTGACGACCGAGCGGTCGGCCGACTTGGCGACGGCGGGCGTGGCGGTCACGATGCGGAGTACGTCACGGAACCCGGTCGTGCAGGGATAGCGCGAGCCGTCGGTCGGCGTGATGCAGCTCTGCCCGTTCCACCACGCGCTCGTGGCGCCGAAGTCGATAACCCCGGAGAAGAACGACCAGATGTCGGTACCCGCGGGGACATTCGGGTTGATCTTCTGGTACACGACGGCGGTGATGTTCGACTGCGCCGACAGCTGCTCAAACTGGCCCTGCGTACCGGTGATGCGCATCGCCTTGACCGTGGTGAGGTCGGCCGGCTGGACGGTTGTCCATCCGGTCGTCGAGCCACAGTCGAAGGCATTCGGGTCGTAGCCGGCGCTCGTCGGGTCGACGGTGGGGTCATTGCCGACGTAGTACTCCGCCGTGGCGCCGATGGTGTTATCGGTCACCGGCTGGGCCCATCCCCAGCCTGCGTAGGTGACATACCTCGTGTCGAGGGCGGAGCACATTCCGACGATCCGATCGTCCGGACGGTCCGTGTGCAGCTGGTACGCGGTGTCCATGTACTGCCCGACCGTCGTACCCGCGGAGACCCGGTACGTGTCGTCCCATTGTGTGCCGCCGCTGTTCGTGTAGCCGCGGCCCCAGCCGGAGGAATAGACACCCGGCGTCGTCCACGCCTTCGACTCCGCGTTGTTGGACGGGTCGTCCTGGGCCGTCTGCCCGCTGACCGATGTGTAGGTCGGAGCGTCGGAGTTCAGAACAGCAGAGCCGGAGGCTGTCGTGTTGACGCGGATCCAGATTGAGCCGGACGCGAGTGCGACCTGGTCGACAGGAAGGCGGTTCCCGGCCGAGTCCAGCGTCGGCGGGTTCGCCGGCGCGTAATCGATACCCGTGATGGTCAGTTGGAACGTGGTCGCGCCGGTCTGGGTGATCGTGCAGTTGCCTGCCGGGGCGGTCATCTGCGAAGCCGGATGCGTCCCGCCCGACCACGGGTGACCGTTGGCGATCGCCGGGCCGGCGAACGGGGTGCACCCCTGGGCGTCGACGGAGGTCGCTCCCTGGGCGGACGCGATGTCGAGGTTGTAGATGACGGTCGGCGGCCCGGCTTCGCTTCCCAGCGCCTTGCTCAACGTCCACTCGTAATCGATCAGGAATCCACCGTTGCCCACTGAGTAGGTCGGCGTTCCGACACCCCAGCGGATGTCCATCCCGAACGGATTCGTGATGTCGATCGGGCTCAGCGACGCGGTCTGACCGCCGATGCTGCCGTCCGCGGTGATCTGGTCGCCGGTCGCGCCGTCGGCGACGATGGGCGCCTGGATCACCACCGCGGTGCCCTGGTCGCGCGTCCCGACGTTGCAGACGAGGGTGTGCCCGTCGGCGGAGATACTGGAGGCGGGCGTGACGCCCGTGGTGAGACAGAGCGAGGGGACCGCCGTGTAGCGGCCGTTCTGCGCCGTGATCGTGACCGTCACGTTGTCCACCGGGTCGTTCGACGGCGCCGGGGCGTCGTCGTTGACGTTGATGCGCCAGACGCCGGTGACCACGTCGCCGCTCTTCACGGTCGTCGGGGTTCCTGCGGCCCAGGATGCTTCGATCTGGTAGACCGGCGCCGCCATCGCCGGCGCTCCGACAAGCGCCGCGGCGAGCGCGAGCGTTCCGGCGACCAATGCGGCCAGCCAGCGCCAAGGCGAACCCAACGCGATTCGTCCCTCGCGGCGGCGGCCGCGCCCATCCTGGTGTGCAGACACAGCAGCATCCCCTTCGTCCTGCGTCATGGAGCGGCGGAGCACCACCGAGACCGGTGCCCGCCGCGCCACACGCTAGCGGCGGCCCAGCGGGCTGCGGCCGAATTTCACCCTGGCTTCACCCCCAGAAAGGTCGGATGACCCCCGAACGAGTGACACCTCCATCGCATGCCGCGGCGCGGGTCGTCAGCGGTGCAGCGGCGGGAGCGAATGGAGCGGCGACCCGAGCAGGGAGGCGCCGAACACCGCGGCGGCCACCGTGACGATGAAGCACATCCAGTAGACGGCGGACACGGCTCGGCCGCGCGACACCCACCGGGCGAGCGACAGGACGAGGAATCCGCCGATGGCGCCGGACGTATTCAGGATGACGTCGGTGACGTCTGAACTCCCCGAGGCGAGCACGTACTGGGCCGCCTCCAGAGCGCAGCTGGTGAGCGCCGCCACGACGGCGACCGGCCACACGCGCCACCGGGGCGCGAGTACCCCGAGGTAGACGCCGAACGGCACGAACAGAGCGACGTTCGCCAGCATTTCGGAGGGCCGGTTGACGCCGAACCCCTCGCTCGCGACGAACGGCACCAGCTTGACGGCGCGCACGCCCTCCCCGCCGAAGTCGGGCACGTGGAACTTCCACAGCACGGCCCACACCAGCAGCACGAGGTAGACGGCGAACAGCACGGCCGGAAGCGAGCGGGGAGCGGTGCGCGCCGGATGCGTCGGACGGAGGGAGAGGGATGCGGTCACCTTCTCGACGCTACGGACCGCGCCCGCGGCGCGAGTCAGTCGCGGGTCGCGACGGTCTACGACTTCCGAGGGATTGCCGAGGAAGTGACCTCAGGGGGCGACGCGCACCGCGTGTCCGGCGAAGGTCACCACATCCCCGACCTGCAGCTGTCGCCCGCGCCGGAGCTCGACCTCGCCGTTGACGTCGACATCACCGTCGGCGATGGCCTCCTTGACGCTCCCGCCGGAGTCGAGGAGTCCGGCGAACTTCACGAACTGCCCGAGCCGGATCGCGTCGCCGCCGATCGACACGTCCTCGATGGGAGCTGGCTTCTTCATCCCCGAATAGTAGACGACACGGCGAGCCGCGGCCGGAAATCGGGAGGCAGAGGAGGCCGCCGGAATGGATACGGTATGGCCAGGAGGTGGGTCCGATGGGGTACCTCGCTTACGACGGTTCAGCACGGGTGTCGTTCGACGACGTCGTCCTCGCCCACCTGGAGGTCGCCATCATCGCCAAGCTCCAGCGCAAGGAGTCCTTCGCCCTTTCGTGGCGCGAGTCGAAGGCCAACGGAAGCGGCCGGAGCACCATCTGGCTGGACTCCTCGCTCCCTCTCCGGTTCCACTACGACAGCCCGCGGCCGCCCGCGATCAACCGGGAATGGCTGCGCCGCCTGATAGACTCGGCCAACTCGAACGGCGGCCTGATCGTGCTCGATGAGGGCGGCGACCTCTGCGCGGGCATCTCGCACGACCGGGGGATCTAGGACGGGATCCCGGACGGGTCGCGGTCGCGCCCTCACACGGGCAGCACGGCGTTGCCGCGCCGAAGCACGGTGGCACCGAGCCGCACCCAGACCACACTGATCATCCCCGCGGTCACGTCCACGGCGATCGTCGCGACCGGCTGCCCGTCACGGCGGAGCAGCAAGCCCGGGCGGCCGTTCACCGGGCGTTCGACGACCTCCCGTCCGCTCCGGGCGCCGAGGCCGTAGGCGAGCAGGAGCGCGGCATCCTCCACTCCGCGCACCACGCGGACCTTCGCGCGGTCGCCCTCACCCGCATCCACCACGACGGCGACGTCGGGGTCGAGGAGCCGTCGCAGGCGTCGGGCATCGCGCGCAGCGGTGGCGGCGCGCAGCTCGCCCACGAGCTGTCGCCTCCGGGTGAGCACCGAGGGCAGCCACGCTGTCATCGACATGGGAACGCCTTTCTCTCGTATCGGGTGTGAAGGGTCCGGCGGCGGGAGGGACCAGCCGTGGTCTGCTTGGCGCATGCCCGGGGAGTGGGCCGCCTGAAACCCGGTGTTCCCGCTCTTACCTCACGGCTCGGCCGGACCGGCTTGTCACGGGGTGGTCACCGCCTGGGCGTCCAGCCACTGGGCGAACGTCGTGGGGAAGACCTCCGCATCCGGACCGGGGGCGAGCTCCCGATCGCTGAGGTGCGCGCCGAAGTAGCGCGCCTCGGGATCGTCGACGACCTGACGCGCGTCGCCCCGCGCGGCCAGCCCGCGCGCGATCAGCTCGGTCAGCCGGAACTCCTCCGGTCCGCTCACCTCCAGCACTCCCCCGAGGGGCGAACCGGCGGCGGTGCGGGCGACGGCGGTGGCGACGTCCTCCGCTGCGATCGGCTTGATGACCACGGGCGCAAGGCGCACAGTGTCGCCGTCGGTGGCGGCGTCGGCGATCGCCTTCACGAACTCGAAGAACTGCGTGGCGTGCACGATGGAGAACGGGATGCCGGACTCGCGGATGAGCAGCTCCTGCGCGACCTTCGCGCGCATGTACCCGCTGTCCGTCATGCGCTCGGTGCCGACCACCGACAACGCCACATGGTGCCGCACTCCGGCTTTGCGCTCTGCGGCGATGAGCGTGTTGGTGGAGGTGGTGAAGAAGTCCATCACCGCGCGGTCCTCGAAGGAGGGCGAGTTCGAGACGTCGACGACGACGTCCGCTCCGGCGAGCGCCGCATCCACTCCGTCACCGGTGAGCGTGTTCACACCGGAGTTCGGAGAGGCGGCGATCGCCTCATGCCCGTGGCTTGCCAGCAGGGTCACCACTTTCGAACCGATCAGGCCGGTCCCGCCGATGACGACGATCTTCATGTCGTGTCTCCTCGAATGCTCATCCGACGGCGGCCGTGTGCAGCCGTCACCCAGTACGACCGAACAGGCGGCGCGAATGTGACAGGTCGCAGCTCGGCGTCTCCGTCACAGAACGGTGGGCTGACCGGTCAGAGCCGGAGCCGGGACCTTCCCGGGACCATGACGAACGGACGACAGACGATGACCGGATGGATGACGGCGCCACAGCGAACGGTATTGGCGGTGGCCGTCGTGGCGACCTTCATCGCCTTCCTCGACGGCAGCGTCGTGACGGTCGCCCTCCCCGCGATCGGGCGGGAGCTGGGAGGCGGCCTCGCCGTCCAGCAGTGGGTGGTGGATGCGTACCTCCTGACGCTCGGATCGGTCATCCTGCTCGCCGGGTCGCTCTCCGATCTGTTCGGGCGCCGTCGGGTGCTGCTCTGGGGTCTCCTCGGCTTCGCCATCGCCTCGGCGCTGTGCGCTCTCGCGCCCACCTCGGCGATTCTCGTGCTCGCTCGGGGACTCCAAGGCGTCGCCGGCGCCCTGCTCGTGCCGAGTTCTCTCGCCCTGATCCTCGGCGCATTCAACGGCGCAGCGCAGAGCCGGGCGATCGGTGTCTGGACGGCGATCACCTCCCTCGCCAGCATCGCGGGGCCCGTGCTCGGCGGTGTGCTGGTCGATGCCCTGTCGTGGCGATGGGTCTTCGCGATCAACCTCCTGCCGATCGCCGTTGCGCTGCTGCTCGTCCGCGCCCTTCCCGCGGACGCTCCCCACCGGCCCGGCGCCCGGGTGGACTGGGCGGGTGCCGGCCTCGGCGTGCTCGGGCTCGGTCTGCCGGTGTTCGCCCTGATCGAACATCCACGATATGGATGGGGCTCGCCGTTGATCCTCGGTTCGCTCGCGGTCGGCGCTGCGGCGCTCGTCGCCTTCGTCCTGCGCGAGAGGAGGGCGGCGCAGCCGATGCTGCCCCTCACCATCTTCCGGGCACGCGACTTCACCGTGGGGAATGTGGCGACGGCCTTCATCTACGGGGGCGTCGCTGTCGGCACCTTCGCGCTTGCGCTGTTCCTCCAGCAGGGGGCCGGATATTCGGCGACTCTCGCCGGATTCGCGATGGTCCCGTCCAGCATCGTGCTGATCGCCCTGTCCGCGTACTTCGGCCGCCTCAGCGGCCGGGTGGGGCCGAGACTGATGATGACGGTCGGACCGTTGGTCGCGGCCGGCGGGTTCGCTCTGATGCTGCGGATCTCGCGCGACGCCGACTACCTGACCGAGGTGCTGCCTGCCGTCGTCGTCTTCGGGCTGGGCATGGCGATCACGGTCGCTCCGTTGACGGCGACCATCCTGGGTGCCGTCGATCCGGCACGGTCCGGGATCGCGTCGGCCGTGAACAACGCGGTGTCCCGTGTCGCCGGCCTCGTCGCGGTGGCCCTTGCGGGTTCGGCGGGGGCCGCGATGTCGGCGGTCGCCGGCTTCCACGAGCTCGCCGGGGCAGCGGCCATCGCGCTCGCCCTGGGCGGCCTGATCTCGGCGGCCGGTATCCGGAATCCTCGCGGCGTCAGCGGCGAGCCGGCCGAGACGGAGGTGTCCCGCCACCACGCTCTGCTGCGCTGAGCGGAGACGTCGCGCGCCGCTGTCACATCCCGGGCACCTGTCCGGTCAGAGCTGGTGACGCGCGGAGCGTCCGCGCAGAAACGGAGCAGCACATGAAGATCGTCGCCATCGGCGGGACCGGCCTGATCGGCCGCGGAGTCGTCTCTCGTCTGCAGGAGGCGGGCCACGACGTCGTCGCCGCCTCGCCGTCGACCGGCGTGGACACGGTCACGGGCGAAGGGCTCGCCGCGGTCCTCGAGGGTGCGGACGTCGTCGTCGACACGCCCAACGCGCCGTCGTTCGAGGACGGCCCGGTGCACAAGTTCTTCGAGCGGTCCGCCACCAACCTCGTCGCGGCCGAGAAGGCCGCGGGCGTCCGCCACCACGTCGTCCTCTCCATCGTGGGCGTCGACCGCATGCCCGACATCGGCTACATGCGGGCGAAGGTGACGCAGGAGCGCATCGTGCACGAGAGCGGCGTCCCGTTCACGATCGTGCGCGCGACGCAGTTCTTCGAGTTCATCGGCGCGCTCGCCGACGGGGCAACCACAGATGGCACGGCCGTGCTGTCGGATGTGCTGATGCAGCCGATCGCCGCGACGGACGTGTCGGCCGCCCTGGCCGAAGTGGCCGTCGCCGCGCCCCTGAACGGGATCGTGGAGCTCGCCGGTCCGGAGCCCCTGCGGCTCGACGAACTGGCGCGCCGGCTGTTCTCCGCGACGGGCGACCCGCGGACCGTGGCGACGGATCCCGACGCCGGATACTACGGCGGCCGGGTCGACGACCGCTCGCTCACGCCGGGCAACGACCCCGCGATCACCGACCACCGGTTCGGCGGGACGACGTTCTCCCGCTGGCTGGAGGAACGCCACTAACATTCGACCATGACGGGGCCAGTGGAGCAGGACGACCTCGACACCGCCGCGGCGACGTTCGCGGCGGTGCGGCCGCGCCTGTTCGGCATCGCCTACCGGATGCTCGGGACCGTCGCGGACGCGGAGGACATCGTCCAGGACACCTGGGAGCGCTGGCAGCGCACCGACCGCTCGGCGGTGCGCGAGCCGGCGGCCTTCCTGGCGACCGCGGCGACCCGGCTGGCCATCAACCAGGCCCAGTCGGCGCGGGTGAAGCGCGAGACGTACATCGGGCCGTGGCTGCCCGAGCCCGTGGACACCAGCGCCGACCCCTCTCTCGGCGCCGAGCGCGGTGAAGCGCTCGAGTTCGCCGTGCTCGTTCTGCTCGAGAAGCTGACGCCGACCGAACGCGCCGCCTACGTGCTGCGGGAGGCCTTCGACTACCCGTACCCGCAGATCGCGGAGATCATCCAGGGTTCCGAGGCGTCCGCGCGGCAGCTCGTCAGCCGCGCGCGGAAGCACTTGGCAGAGGAGCGGCACGTGCGCGAGGTCGACCACGCCCAGCAGAAGCGGATGCTGGCGGCTTTCCTCGAGGCCGCGCAGTCCGGCGACATCGCCGAACTCGAGCGCATCTTCACCGCCGACATCGTCAGCTACTCCGACGGCGGCGGACTGGCCCGGGCGTCGCGCATCCCGGTCTTCACCCGCGAGACGGTGGCGAAGTACGTCCACGCCTTCGCCGACCGGTTCTGGGACGGCACCGTTCGCCTCATCGAAGCCAACGGCGGCCCCGCGGCCGTGCTGGTCCGCGACGGCGCCGTGGTCGCCTTCATCGCGCTCGACGTCACCGCCGACGGCATCCGCCGCCTCCAGTGGGTGCTCAACCCGCAGAAGCTGGAACGCATCCCCGTCCCGGCGTGAAATCCCGCCCCCGATGTCACAAATCGGGACGCTGTCCGGTCATAGCGGGTGAAGGCACATTCATCGGCCGGACAGGAGGCACTCATGCGCCGGATCCTCATGGTGGGCGGCGGTTACGCCGGTTTCTACACCGCATGGAAGCTGGAGAAGAAGCTGCGGAGGGACGAAGCCGAGATCGTCGTGATCGACCCCCGGCCGTACATGACGTACCAGCCGTTCCTCCCGGAAGTCGCAGCGGGGTCGATCGAGGCGCGGCATGCCGCCATCTCGCTCCGCAGCCACCTGAAGCGCGCGCGGCTCATCCCCGCGTCGGTGACCCGGATCGACCACGCGTCGAAGACGGTGACGGTGCTGCCGAAGGACGGCGAGCCGTTCCCGCTGGGCTACGACATCATCGTGGTCACCGCCGGCGCCGTCACCCGCACCTTCCCCATCCCGGGCATCACCGAGCAGGCGATCGGCATGAAGCACGTCGAGGAGGCCGTCGCCATCCGCGATCGGCTGCTCGACGCTTTCGACCGCGCCTCGGTGCTGCCGCCCGGACCGGAGCGCAACCGCCTGCTCACCGTCGCGTTCGTCGGCGGCGGGTTCTCGGGCGTCGAAGGGTTCGGCGAGACGCTCTCGCTGGCCACGGCGCTTCTGAAGTCGTATCCCGAGCTGACCTTCTCGGACCTCTCGTTCCACCTGATCGAGGCGCGCAACCGCATCCTCCCCGAGGTGACCGACGAGCCGGGACGCTGGGTGGTGCGGGCTCTGGAACGCCGTGGGGCGCACATCCACCTGGATGCGCAGCTCGTCTCGGCGGACGGCGGCCACCTGGTGCTCTCGACCGGTGCGGAGTTCGACGCGCACACCATCGTGTGGACCGCCGGCAACGGCGCGAACCCGGTCGTCGCGAACCACACCGACCTGCCGGTCACGGCGCGCGGATCGGTGATGGTGCGCGCCGACCTACGAGTGGGCACGCCGGACGCGGTCGTGCCGGACGCCTGGGCGGCCGGCGACGACGCGGCGGTGCCGGACCTGGCGTCCCCGATCGACGGCGCCGTCACGGTTCCCAACGCCCAGCACGCGGTCCGGCAGGCCAAGCGGCTGGCGAAGAACATCGTCGCCACCCTGCGCGGTGAGCAGCCGAAGGACTACGTGCACCACAGCCTCGGCGTCGTCGCGACCCTCGGCCTCGGCACGGGCATCTTCCAGTGGCGCGGAATCGTCATCACGGGATTCCTCGCCTGGGTGATGCACCGCGGGTATCACGTGCTCGCGATCCCGACCTGGGAGCGCAAGGTGCGGGTGCTGCTGATCTGGGCGAGCGCCGTGTTCTTCGGCCGCGACATCGTGTCGCTGCTCTCGGTGCAGCATCCCCGCCGGGCGTTCGTCGGGGGTGGCGTGCCGGAAGCGTCCGACGCGCGCGAGCTCGTCGGGAGGGCCGCCTGATGCCCGTCGACCGCAGGCACCGGCCCTCCGCGACGGCGCGGCTCGCCGGAGTCGTCTCGAACAGCGCTGCAGGACGCCGTGTCGCCGCACTGCGCGACGAGCTCCGGACCCGGCGCGTGCCGCTGCACTGGACGAACATGTTCGGGGTCATCGCGTTCGCGTGCGTCCTGGTGCTGTTCGTGACCGGCTTCATCCTCATGTTCGTCTACACGCCGTCGAGCACGCGCGTGACCTATGACGGCCCGTACACGCCGCTCGCGGGCGCCGAAATGTCGAAGGCCCTACAGTCGACGCTGGCGATCACGTTCGAGGTGCCCGGCGGCCTGCTCGTGCGCCAGGCGCACCACTGGGCGGGCCTCCTGCTCCCGGCCGCGATCATGCTGCAGCTGGCGGTGTCGTTCTTCACCGGCGCGTTCCGCCGTCCGCGCCGACTGTCGTGGGTGCTGCTGTTCGGCCTGCTGATCACCGCCCTGCTCGGCGGCTGGAGCGGGTACGCGCTCCCGGACGACATGCTGTCCGGCACCGGACTGCGGATCGTGGAGGGCATCGTCCTCGGCATCCCCGTCGTCGGCACCTGGCTGTCCGCGCTGCTGTTCGGGGGCGAGTTCCCCGGGCGGATCATCGAGAACCTCTACCCCATCCACGTCGCCGTGGTGCCGGCGCTGCTCGTGCTGCTGCTCGCGGCGCGGGCGCGACGGGCGTACCTCGACAAGCCGGCGCAGTTCGCCGGCCCGGGCCGCACGGAGGAGCGGATCGTCGGGGTCCCCGTGCTGCCGAATCTGGCGGCGCGAGCGGGCGGCCTCCTCGCCATCGCGACCGGCGCGATCGTCCTCATCGCCGCGACGGTCACGATCAGCCCGATCTGGCTCTACGGACCCTCCTCGCCCGGCGACGCGTCGGCGGGCAGCCAACCGGACTGGTACACGGGCTTCCTCGACGGAGCGCTCCGCCTCGTCCCGCCCGGCTGGGAGTTCGAGTGGCTCGGCCGCACCTGGACGCTCGCCATCCTCATCCCCCTCGCGGTGGTCGGGCTCTACCTGCTCGCGATCGCTGTGTACCCGTTCGTCGAGGAGTGGGTGACCGGCGACCACCGCGACCACCACCTCCTCGACCGCCCGCGCAACGAGCCGACGCGCACCGGCCTCGGCGTCTCGGGCATCGTCTTCTATGCCGCCCTCTGGGGCGCGGGGAGCGCCGATCTCGTGGCCACCCATTTCCACCTCACGGTGGAGTCCGTGGTGGCCGGCTACCAGGCGCTCGTGGTGCTGGGTCCTGTCGTGGCGTTCGTCGTCACCCGGCGCGTGTGCCTCGCGCTGCAGAAGCGCGACCGCGACATCCTGCTGCACGGCTACGAGACCGGGCGCATCGTCCGGCTGCCCGGCGGCGAGTACGTGGAGGTCCACGGCTCGGTGGGTGCGGCCGAGCGGTACCGCCTGGCCGGCCCGGTCGCCGTGCACCCGGTCGACGCCAGGCCGGACGAGGACGGGCGGCTCCGGCCCACCGAACGGCTCCGGGCGGCTCTCGCCCGGGTGTTCTTCGAAGACCGCTTGGAGCCGGTGGGCCCGCTGACCCGCGACGAGGTCGTCGCCGGAGGACGAACGGATGAGGCGATCACGCACACCGAGGGGGCCCGGTCGGGCGCGGCGCGGGCGGGCGCGGCATGAGGCGGAGGCGGCCGCGGCGGCCGCCGCTCTGACGACCTCGCTGCGCGACGCCTACCTCGCCGGCGACCCACCGGCCCTGGGTCGGCTGCTCGGTCCGGACGTCCACGTGGTGGTCGACTGCGGCGGCGACGCATCCCTACCGGTGGCCGTCGGCGTCGCCTCGGGCCTGACGCTCCTGCACGGCCTGCTCGGCGACCCCGCATCGCTCGGCCTGGACGTCCGGCCGATGAACGGGCGCTCAGGTCTCGTCGCCTCCCGTGAGGGACGCGTCTTCGCCGTCGTTGTCGCGGACGGCGTCGTCGGGGCCGTCGACCACCTCTGGGTCGTGGCGGATCCGGAGAAGCTCCGGCGCTGGGGTGAGCCCCGGTGAGCGGCTGGCGAGGAACGGAAGGTACGACGCGGAGTGGTCGTGGCCGCAGGCACAGCGCTCGACATCGCCGTGCAGCAATCGGCTGGGCGTGAGGCCGGTCAATCGCAGGCATTCCCGGTTCAGGTGGGCCTGGTCGGCGTATCCCGCGTCGACGGCGATCCCGGCGATCCCATCGCTTCCGCGTCGTCCGCTCGCCGCTACGCCGGCCTGTGCCAGCGCCAGGAATCCTTGGAAGCGAAGGGTCCGCTGAAGCACCTTCGGGCTGAGCCCGACCGTGTGGAGGGAGCGACGTCGCAGCTGACTCTCCGACAGCGCGACATGTGCCGCGACGGCGCCGACATCGTGGGGTCGCCACGGCATCAGCGCGGAGACGGCCTCCCGGATGGCCCGGTCGATCCGCTCCGCCGCGCGGAACTCCCTCAGAAGGAACGCCTCCAGGACGGCCACGGCGCGCTCGTCCCGGCCGGACAGCGCCATGGCCTCGCCGAGGCGCTCCGCGGATCCGCCCCACACCTCCGACAGACCGACGTTTTCATCGACCAGTTCGTCGAGCATGACCGGCAGCGGCGGCGCGCCGGCGGGCAGGAACCGGGCCCCGACGATGGTGGTGTGCGGCGGGATGACCTCCAGCCGCGGCCCGGTCAGTGGCCCCATCAGCCGGGGCTGGCCGCCGAGCGGCACGTGGATCTCGACACCGCCGGTCGGGAGGTGGCGTTGGACGTACGGGGCGTCGCCGGTGCGGTGGATCCAGATCGTGCGCACCACCCGCGCGAGCGCCGGCGTCGGCGGCCGCTCGACATACGATTCCATGCTCCCCCCTCTCCGACCCCCGTCGTCAGCGAACCCTGGCGAACGCCCGGCGCACGACCCGCCTGTTCAGGAACACCGCGATGATCGCGATGATGGCGCCGACCGCAGCCTGCTCGACCTTCATCCAGATCGGATAGCCCGTGTCCGGTGCGACGATGATCACGACGATGCCGATCGGCGCGAGCAGTGAGATCCACCGCATCCGGGTGTAGGCCGTGCGGTTGCCCCGCGCGGCGGCCCGGGTGACGAAGATGAAGACGATGCTCGCTCCGGCGACGACGGCGCCACGGAGCCAGACCACCCAGTTCACGTCGGCGGGATCGACCGCGCTCAGGATCGCCGCCACACCGAGGGCGGTCAAGGACACGGCGGCGCACAGCACCCAGAGCCGGGTGACGGCTGCGAGAGCGGAATGCACCTCGAGCGGGTGAGCGACGGTGGACGTCATGCGGGTTCTCCTTGTCGGGTCGCGCGGTCGAAGAGATCGACGATCTCGGCGATCGCCGCATCGGTGGCGGAGGGGGAGCCGGGCATCGTCGTGGCGAACGCGTCGATCGTCGCCCGGATCGAGCGCGCGACCACGAGGGTGTCGAACTCGCGGAACTCGCCGGCCTCCTGGCCGTGTGAGAGCAGCACCGACAGCAGCAGCGCCGAGGTGTCCTCCCGGAGGCCGTTGTCGGCGCGCGGCGCGTTGGCGACGACCTCGATCACCGCGCGCGCGGCGAGGCGGTTGTCGGCCAGGTACCGGAGGTTGGTGGTGATGTACGCCGCGAGCTTGCGTCGCCAGGTGCTGGCGGCCTCCATCGCCGGCACCATCACGGCGGCCGCGCCGTCGACCACGTGCGCGACCACCGCCTGCATCAGGGCCGCTTTGTCGGCGAAATGGTACGAGATCATCCGTGTGCTGCTGAGGCCGGCGTCCTCGCAGATGCGGGCGAACGAGGTGGCGGCGAAGCCCCGCTCGGCCAGCACCGCGATCGTCGCGTCGACGATCTCGCGCCGACGCTCTTCGGTGGACCGATAGGGACGAGTTGCAGGAGTCACCTGCCCATATTTACTTAATCAGGTAATTGCGCGCAAGTGCGGAGCGAAAAGAGAGACCGGTGCGTTCTCCAGCTGTTCGCGCAGTTCCGCGCTCGGGCTGCCCAGGACCTCGCCGGTGAGCGTTCCGGTTGCCGAGATGGCCGCCATCAGGTCGGGCCCGATGTGTGCGAGGTGATCGAAGAACGCGGCGGCGTCGACGTATTCCTCGATCACGATCGCCTCCGTCCGATCGGCGTTGAGGTACACCTCGTACAGCGTCGTCCCCGTGTCCTCCTGCTCGACGATCTGCACGCACTGTCTGGACAGTCGTGTGAACTCATCGACGGCACCCGCGTGGAACACGAATCGAGCGATTCCCATCACCGTTTCCATCGGCTTCCTCCCTCTCTGGTCGTGGTGGTTCAGCGGCTGTGGGCGTTGCGCCAGGCCACGTAGTCGGCGACCGCGGCCGCGACGTCGAACTCCGGCGTGAAACCCGTCTCTGCCCGGAGACGGGAGATATCGAGGTACGGATGTTCTCCCGGTCCCGTGGAGCGACCCTCCAGCAACCGCACCGGCGTCTCGGGGAATGCGGCGTCCAGGGCTTCGGCGAGTTCGCGGTGGGTGTAGCGATGCCCGCTGGAGACGTTGTAGACGGTGTGATCCAGCACGTCGGCGGTCATCAGGAGCGCGATCGCGCGACCGGTGTCCGGGGCATAGCCGAAGTCGCCGCCGTCGTCGGCATGCAGCGCCGGTGGCTGCTCGCCCCGACGCAGCGCTCCGACAGCGGGCGGGATGGGATTGAAAGGCGATTCCGGGTCCATGAGCGGTCCCCACGTGCTCCCGATCCGCAACAGCACGGGGTGCACGCCGGTCCCCGCCAGCGCGAACAGCGTGAGCGGTTCCACCGCCTTCTTGAACGCGACGATGGCGTGCGGAAGATCGGCCGACGGGAGGTCGAGATCCTCCGTCCATGGGATTTCGGGGCGGCCGGTGTAGACGCCGATGCTGCTCGCAACGGCGAACCGGCCCACCTCCCACCTGCGGGCGGCTTCGAGGGCGTTGAGGAGCCCGGCGGTGTCGCGCCGGAAGAACTCGATGGGGTCCGTTTCCGGGATGCTGCCGGCGAGATGCACGATGTCCCGGATGTCGTGTCGGTCGTCCAGCGCCAGGAACGCGTCCCGGTCGGCGATGTCCACGTTCTCGACGGTGACGCGTCCGTCGAGGAACGACGGCACCTCGGTCGTGCGGTGGGCGGTGACGACGACCTCGTGCCCGCGGTCGACGAGGGCGGCGGCGGTGTGCGCTCCGATCATCCCGAGGCCGCCGGTGACGAGGATCATCGCTTCACCTCGTAGTGCAGGTGCGTGACATCGGGGGCCGCGACGACCTCGAGGATCCCCAGCCGGATGTGCTGCGGCAGTTCGTGGAAGAAGCGCCGTCCGGCGCCGAGCAGGATCGGCACCTGATGCAGGATCAGTTCGTCGACCAGGCCGGCGGCGAGCGCCTCCGTCACGAGCACTCCGCCCATCAGCCCGACATCCTTTCCGGCCGCCGCGCGTTTGGCGACGTCGACGGCATCGTGGATGCCGGTGCTGACGATGGTCTGCCGTGGGTTGGCCGGCGGAAAGTCCGAGTGACTGAGGACGACGAGCGGCGCGGTGGGATGCGGTGCCCCCTCGGCGAAGCGGTTGGAGTCGGTGTAGGTGGTGTGGCCCGCGAGCGTTGCGCCGACGCGGGACGCCAGCTCGTCGAAGATGCGTGCGCTCGGTTCCGTCAGACGGAAACCGTCGAACACCTGACTGGGCACGTCGCCGCTGCCGTACCAGTCGAACAGGACGCCGCCGTCGCCGAGCCCGCGGCCCGGTCCTGGCTCGCGGCCGGTGATGTAGCCGTCGACGGAGACGGCCAGGCCGCAGATCACATTGCTCATGGGTGAACCTCTTTCGTGTTGTCGGTTGGGCGTTCTGCACCCGCGGGCGGAACCGCCTGCGGGAAGTCGAAGAACCGGCGCGGGTCGTAGCGCTGCTTCACGGCGGACAGCCGGGGACCGTTCGCACCGTGGTACGCGCGAAGCGGATCCTCGAGCGCCGGGTCCGGGAAGTTGGGATAGACGCGACCGGAGGCATGTTCGTGTGCGAGCTCCCACGACGCATCGATCCAGGGGTCGCCCGGTGTTCCGGCGTGCTCGAGCAGGAATCGTTGCCCGCGGTGGGCGAACGCGGTCGCGGTCTCTGCCATGCGGTTGTACGCACCGGCCAGTGCGGTGAATGTCAGGCGTCGGCTGCGTGAGCCCTCACCCGTCTCGAGGCACGACACGAGCGCGGAGACGGCGCCGTCGTCGATCGGACGGTCGAAGAACTCCGAGCGGATGCGGACGCTTTCCGTGCTCGACGACCTCGCGTCATCCGACAGCGCGTCCTTCAGAGCCGAGTAGGGCATCGGCTCGCTCACCGCCAGCAGCGTGGGCCGGCCCGCGCGGCTCGCGAACTCGTGCAGGAGTTCACGCGTGCGGCTCTCGGACAACGTGGACGCGCCGTCGATGTGGACGCGCAGACCGGAGCCATCCGGATGCCTCTCGACCGTCGCATTCAGGGTGAGCTCATCCGGTGCGTCGGGAGCCCACGACTGCCACGCGGTGAGCACCGCACGCGGGTCGATGTCGCGCCAGTGCGCCTCGATCCGGCACACTGCGGGTTCCGGGAGGGTGGAGAAGCGGAGGGAGGTGACGACGCCGAACTGTCCGCCACCGGCACCGCGCAGCGCCCAGAACAGCTCCGGTTCGTTCTGCGCATCGCAGTCGACCACGGAGTCGTCCGCGAGGACGACGCGTGCACCGAGGAGCCGATCGCAGGTCAGCCCGTAGGCACGGCCGAGCAGTCCGATCCCGCCTCCGAGCGTCAGCCCGGCGATTCCGACGCTCGGCCCGCATCCCGCGGGCAGCGTGCGCCCGTGCACGTGCAGGGCGCGGTAGACGGCCCCGAGACGAGCACCGGCGCCGATCAGGGCCGTCCCGTCCGGATGGACGGCGACCTCGTTCAGGGCCGACAGGTCGAGGACGATCCCCTCGGTCGAGGACCGACCCGCGAAGCAGTGACCGCCTCCCCTCGGCACCAGGCGGAGTCCGGTCGAGCGCGCGTAGGCGATCGCTCGAACGACGTCCTCCTCCGACCGGCACAGCACGATCAGAGCAGGGAGCGTGTCCCGGAACGCACGGTTCTCCGGACGGCGTGCCCGCTCGTAGCCGGGAGAGTCCGCGGTGAGGACGTCCCCGTCGAGGAGCTCGCGCAATCGCTCGATTCCGGTCATGGTTCGACCGTAGGGATGGCGCCCGGGTCAAGTCTTGAACGAATCGAGCATCGTGCTGCGCCCGGGCGGCGGCCCGGCTGCGGCGAACGTCAGTCGGGCAGCCGCACCAGGTGCCGGTCGAGCGCGACGGCGATGGCCTCGTCGCGGTTGGACACATCCAGCTTCCGGTAGATGCTGCGGATCTGGCTCTTGACCGTGTTCACCGAGACGCCGAGCTCCTCCGCGACCTGGGGCACGCGCGGGATGCGCAGGTAGACCTCGAGGACGGCCAGCTCGCGCTTGCTCAGCGCCTCTCCCTCCGGCAGCGGCAACAGGAGGGAGCGGGCGGGGACGCCGGCGAGCACGTCGCCGAAGCCGGCGCCGTCGAGGGCGTCGCGCACGGCCGGGAAGTCGTCGACGGGAACCAGCGCGACGGCGAGCCGCTGTCCCGTTGCGCGGAGGAGTTCGCCCAGCTCGTCCACGGCCGCCGTCCGACGAGGTCCGCTCGCGAAGCGCAGCAGCGCGGCGGCCTCCAGGGCCAGCACCTCCGCATGGGTGCGTGCGTCCATCGGCGCTCCGGCGACTCGGCGCACCTGCTGGAGCGCGGCGCCCGTGCGGCCGAAGGCCAGTTCGACGCGGGCGAGGCCCACGTGGCGGTGGACGCTGCCCGACTCCAGCTGCCGGAGCACCGCAGACGCCGCGGCGAGGTCGCCGAGCGCGATGTGCAGCAGCGCCCGATAGGGTGCGAGCTCGCGCCGAGCGGCCGCCCCGCGACCCTCCGCCCCGCGCAGCGCGGCGAACGCGTCGATCCCCGCGAGCCCGGCCGAGGGCCGACCCGCGACGAGATCGGCGAGCGCCTCGGTCGCCGCGATGGCGCGCCAGTGCTCGATCGTCCGGCGATCGTGGGTCATCGCCGCCAGCTGCTCCCGCGCCTCCGCGGCGTCGAACCGCTCCAGCGCAACGATCGCCTCGGCGACGCGGTAGAACGTGCCCGGATACCAGGAGCGCTGCTGGGCGGTCCACTGCTCGTCCTGGGCCAGTTCGATGAAGGCCATCGCCTCGTGGATGTCGCCCCTCAGCGCGTGGATGCCGGCCGCCATCGCGATGTTGGCGAAGCCGGAGGAGTAGCCGGTGGGAGGCGATTCGGCCATCCCCTTCTCGAACGTCTCCAGGGCCGACTCGACCTGACCCGCGTAGTACTGGGTCGTGCCGACGTGCGCGTAGATGCGCGACAGCGCCTGCACGGCGGCGCGCTGATCCAGGGTGAGTCCGTCCAGCGCGGCGACGGCCTTCCGCGCCGGTGTGATCCCGAGGCGCGGGCGCCCGATGAGCCGGTAGGCGGCGCTCTCGCTGGCGAGGATGAGCGCGCGGTCGACAGGTCCAACCCGGTCTACGCCTTGGCGCGCGGCCCGGGCCGCTCCGACGAAGTAGCGCAGCCCCTTCATCCGCCGGTTCGGCTGCAGGTTGTAGGCGATTCCGAGCATCATCATGAGCAGCGGACGCGTGTGAAGCTCTGCCGCCGGGATGCGCTCGGCGACCTGCGCGAAGCCCAGCCGGATCCCGATGACGACGTCGAACCAGTGATCCCGGACGACCGCCGTCGCCGCGTCGTAGTCGCCCGCGTCGACGGCATTCTGGAACAGCCGGAGAACGTCCCGGTCGATCGTGAGCCGGATGTCGTCATCACTCGCGGGCTCGGGGTCGGCGCCCGCGGAGAAGGAGTGCGCGGACTCATCCGAGAACGTGCTCATTGCGTGTACTCCAGGTTCGGGTAGTAAGGAGTGGCGTCCACTTCATCGTAATGACGTGTCGGGAATATTCACCGGCGGCCCACTCGGATGGCGGCTCCCCGCGGAGCGGGTCTTCCGCGGCCTCCATCGGTCGGAAAGGAGGCCGCCGGCCCACTCGGCGCGTATCCTGATGCCGTGGTTCGGAGAACGCCTCGTGATGACGCCGAAGCGCACGTCGTTCACCTGCTCCCTTCTCTCGGTGCGCCGGCCGCTCCACCCCAGCAGCTCGGTTTCCCTCACCGCATGGGCGCCGCCGGTCGAACAGTGCTGGCTGTCGTCAATACAGGCGCGTCGATTGCGGCCGGCGCCATGATCGCCGGGATCTGGACGGCCGATACCCCCGGGCTGTGGTTCGACGTGCTGTTCACCGTGGTCATCGCCGGTCTCGCTGCATCGCTGTGGGGGGTATTCCGGGGGTCGGTCATCGAGGCGAACCAGGAGCGGGCCCTGAACACGCGGTGGCTGCACGTCCGGTCCCACGCACGAGCAGAGACCGGACGAGTCGTGAACCGTGCCGTCAACCTCTCCGAGGACGGAGCGGTGTCGACGTTCGACATCCAGGTCGTCATGGCCGACCGGTCGACCCTTCGCGCCCGATGGCGTCCGCGAACGATGTCGGCACGCTCGCTACCCCTGGCAGCCGTGCCCGACGTCGGGGCCGTGGCGCGCGTCTGGCGGATGCCGGACGAGACGCAGGACTCGCCCGTCGTCATCGAAGTAGCCGACCCCTCCGCCGGAGACCCGCCAGCCTGAGTCGGGACATCGGTTCGAGTCAGGTCGGCTGCCCCGAGCAGGAGACCGCGATCCCGGCCAGCGTCATCGTCCAGGTGTAGTCCACCGGTTTCGACAGCCAGCCGGTCGGTTGATCGACAACCGCCAGGTGGATGACGACGGTGGCGCCGAGAAGGCTGCCGAGCGCGTTCAGAAGGCTGACCGGGACCGTCGTGGTGTACACGCCGCCCGACGATGTCGTCGTCGCCCCGGTGATGACTTGCGTTGCGCCGCCCTTCTGCGCCGTGATGCGGACCGACGTGGATGCGTAACCCGCCGGAGGCGCCCAGGTGAAGATCAGAGCCGTGGTGGTGATCACCGAGTTCCAGCTGCAATAGGGCGTCGTCCCGGCGAGCAGCGGCGGAGGGATGGTCTTCGCCGTGAGCGTCGCGGTGGCCACTTCGCGGTCCAGCCACTGCGCGTCCACCGGCTTGACGGCCGTCGCGGTCACCAGGCCGACGAAGAGGCTCGCAGCGCCGCCCAGGGCGACCAGCATCCTGAACCGGTTAGGCATGCGCTCGCCTCCAGCGCCGCAGCAGGCGGGTCGCCCCGGCGAGAAGGAGGCCCGCTGCGATCGCGCCGACGGCGATCGCAGCTGCCCCGGGAAGGTTGTTCCCGGTGTCCGCGAGGGAAGAGAGGGAGAGCGTCGGCTCGGAGGAGGCCCCGCCCTCGGGCCCAGAGGCATCCACCCACATCACGGCCGTCAGGGAGCCGTCGTCGGGGATGCGCGCATCCGAGGCGACGTGGATGCGCACCTCGAGATAGGTCGTCCCCGGCCGGGGCACGGTTCCCGCCTGAAGTGCGGTGTGCGCCCGGGGAAGCCGATCGAGCGGCGTCGGCGCGAGCACGCGGTGCTCCCCCGGCGGGCAGCCGTCGGCGGCCCAGGCGACGGTGCAGCTCGCGACCTCCGCGGTAATGTCGTCGGAGCGCGCGAGACCGCCGCGGACGCTCAGGCCACCGAGGAGCGAATCGAGCTGGCCGACGTCCGCCGTCACCCTGATCGGCCAGACGAACGTAGCTCCGGGCACGAGCTGATGGGTGATGTCGCCGCCGTCCGAAGTGACGACGAGCGGGCCGGTCCCGGGCGGAGGCGTCGCCGCGAGCGCAGGCGACGGCAGGGCCACCGCCGTGAGAGCCGCGAGGAGCACTGCTCCGAGCATCCGTACGCGCATGGTCACGCCGTCCGGTGGCGGGAGACGGCACGGCGCGGCCAGAACATCCACGTCACCAGCGCCGTCGTCGCCACGGTCAGCGAGCCGATGACAGCAGGATGCCCGAGCCAGACGACGGCTCGGGCGAGGCCCGGCTGCGACCACAGCACGATCCGGACCGTCGACACGCGGTACGGGGCCGGGTCGACGGTCGGGTTGGCGTCGCCCTTGAGGACGATCTCCACGGGCGTCCCCGCGGGCGCACTGGCGGGAGCCGTCACCTCGACGACCCGGTGCGTCACCGGCAGCAGCCCCGGTCGGTCCACCGTGACGACATCGCCCACGTGGGCCTCATTCGCCGGGATCTCGCGCACCAGCGCCAGCGATCCCGCGGGGATGCCAGGCGACATGGAGCCCGTCCGGAACATGATGAGGCTCAGGTGGAACACGAGAGCCGCCACCACCCAAGCGATGCACAGCACCCCACCGACCGCTGTGACGTTGAGGATCGTGGACCGGATCAGTGCGAAGCGGCTTGCAGCTGCCACGTCGCACTCCCCGTCTGCGACTGCGTCAGTGAGGCACCCGCGGTGACCACGAAGCACAAGTCGACCGCAGCCCCACTCGACGTGGTCGGTGCGCCGGGCGCGAGCTCGAAGGTGACGGTGCCGGGCACGGAGCCGACAGCCGTCGCCGCCGGGACGAGCACGGTCCCGGTGGTGCTCGCGTTGCAGCCGAACGCGCTCGGCTGGATGAGCGAGTAGGTGAGCCCGGCGACCGTGCCGGAGGTGGACGGGGCCGTAACCGTGACGGTGGCAGGACTCGTGGTGTTGGCTGCGAGTCGCACGGCATACGGGGCGTAGACGACGTCTCCCGGCGAGAGGGCATTGGCGGTCACGCTGAACCCGAGGGCCGCGCCGGGCGCCGATGCGTGGTCGGAGAAGGCGGTCCCGTCGGTCGAGCCCTGCAGGTTGAACGTGCCGGCCTGGAAGGTCGCCGTCGCGAACTCGGAGTCGTTCCAGGCGGCGAGTGTGACCGTCGCGCCGACGCCGAGGACGAGACCTCCTGCGAGAAGAGCGCGGATGCGGCCGGAGACGCGGCGGCGGGGCTTCCCTTCTCCCGTCTCGCCGGCGTGGCGGCCGGCGGCGGCCTTGTCGATCGGTGCGGAGTCGTGAGTCATGAGGATCACCTTCGGTTCTGACGTGGGCGGGTACCCGCGTGAGCGCGAAGTTAGCGGTAGACCGGTCGGTCGGCTAGACGGTTAACCCCGCACTCACCCTCCGACCGATCGGAGCACCCCCCGACGGGTCACGCACTGCGTTCGGTGAGCGAACATTCCGGCCGAAGGGGCCTCTCGGCGGTCAGGGCAGCGGGTGCCGCGTCGCCAGCTCTGCCGGATATCGAGCGCATCTGCGATGCGGGTCGTCGGGTCACCGTCGAGCGAGAGCCCTCGCCGGCCAAGGCCCTTGACGCGATCTTCGCCAACCCCGAACGTGGATGGCGTCTCGACTGAGGAGGACGACATGGCGAGGATTCTGGTGACCGGCGCGGGGAGCGGGCTCGGCCTCGGTGCCGCGCGCGAGCTGGCGGACCACGGCCACACCGTGGTCGGCCACGTCCGCAGCCTGGACCGGGCCGGCGAGCTCCGGGATGCGCTGGGCGACGACGGGGTGATCCTGGCGGCGGAGCTCTCCGACGAGGAGCAGGTCCGGGCGCTCGCCGAACAGGTGGCGGACGCCGACGGCGTGGATGCGATCATCCACAACGCCGGCGTGATCGACGGCCCGGGCATCCTCCCGGTCAACGTGGTCGCCCCCTACCTCCTGACCGCGCTGGTCCCGGCCGAACGCTACGTCTATCTCAGCAGCGGGATGCACCGCGGCGGCCACGCGACGCTCGAGGGACTCGACTGGTCGGGGCGGACGCGCACCGCGTCGTACTCGGACAGCAAACTGATCGTGACGGCGCTCGCGGCGGCGCTCCCCCGCCTCCGACCCGGCGTGTTCAGCAACGCGGTCGACCCGGGCTGGGTGCCCACGCGGATGGGCGGCCGCAACGCGCCCGACCACCTCGAGCTCGGTCACCGCACGCAGGTCTGGCTCGCCGAGGGCGAAGACCCGGAGACCCGCACCTCGGCGTACTGGCACCACCAGCGGCAGCAGCGACCGCATCCCGCCGCCACCGATCGGACGTTCCAGGATGCGGTCGTCGCCGCGCTGAGGGAGCACACCGGCACCGACCTGTGACCGCCGGGCCGCAGCGAGTTCCCTTCGGGTTCCCAGAACTCTGCCAGCACGAATCCCGATAGGCTGGACGACAACAAGGGGAGTACTCCCGTCGGCAGTGAGCCCGTCATTACGGATGCGCCATCGCATCCCGGGCCACTGGTCCCGAACCGAGATCGTCGATCCGGTCGGGGCGGAGGAGACCTTGGCGAGACGTTCCGCCTACCCCTTGGGAGTTCCCGGTGCAGGTCACCCCGCTCATTTGGATCATCACGATCGCCGTCACGATCGCGTTCTTCGTCTACGAGTTCTTCGCCCACGTGCGCAAGCCGCACGAGCCGACGATCGGCGAGTCCGCCCGCTGGTCCGCGTTCTACATCGGCCTGGCGCTGCTGTTCGGCGTCGGGATCGGCATGGTGTCCGGCTGGACGTACGGCGGCGAGTACTTCGCCGGCTACCTCACCGAGAAGGTGCTCTCGGTCGACAACCTGTTCGTCTTCCTGCTGCTGATGTCGGCGTTCGCCGTGCCCAAGGCGTACCAGCAGAAGGTGCTGATGATCGGCATCATCATCGCGCTGATCCTCCGCGGCGCGTTCATCGCCGTCGGAGCCGGGCTCATCGAGAACTACTCGTGGGTGTTCTACCTCTTCGGCGCCCTCCTGCTCTTCCTGGCGTGGCGTCAGGCGTTCGGCTCCCACGACTCCGACCCGACGAACAACCGGGTCATGCGGTTCATCCGGCGGCACCTGCCCGTCACCGACGAGTACAACCGCGACCGGCTCACGGTGAAGAAGGACGGGCGCCGGTTCGTCACCCCGATGCTGCTGACCATCATCGCGATCAGCCTCATCGACGTGGTCTTCGCCGTCGACTCCATCCCCGCGATCTACGGTCTCACCAGCGAGGCGTACATCGTCTTCACCGCCAACGCCTTCGCCCTGATGGGACTCCGCCAGCTGTACTTCCTCATCGGCGGCCTGCTCGAGCGGCTCGTCTACCTGTCGCAGGGCCTCGCCGTCATCCTCGGCTTCATCGGCATCAAGCTCGTCTTCCACGCACTGCACGTCAACGAGCTTCCCTTCATCAACGGCGGACGGCATGTGGAGTGGATCCCCGAGATCCCGACCTGGTTCTCGCTCCTCTTCATCGGCGCGACGATCGCGGTCGCCGCGACCGCCAGCCTCCTGAAGACGCGGGGCGACCGCCGTAAGGCGTCAGGGGCCGGAGACGCCGTCCCCGTCGGCAACGCTCGGCCCGGCACCGACTGAGCCGGCCGGCCGCGCCGCGGCGTCGGCCTTCCACGCACGGACGGTGTGCCCGAAGCCCACCAGTTCGTGGCCGACCACCTCGATCACGGCGCCGGCGGCCACCAGCCCGATCACCACGCTGAGGCTCGTCAGCGACCCCCGCTGATCGAGGTCGATCGCCTGCCCGGGATATGTCGTCGCGCCGACGACGACCGCGCCGACGAGCGGCGCAAGGGTGAGCAGCAGCAGCGGCAGATGCGTGGAGTCGAACGAATGAAGGAGCACGCTCCAGGTGAGGAAGACCAGGACGATGGTGATCGCGAGGGGAACCGCCAGCGCCAGTGCGATCCCGAGCAAGGACACCCCGCCGTGCTCCATGGCGATCGTGGTCAGGTGCAGCCCGGCGCCGATCGCAGTGATGGATCCGAACAGTGCCAGGTGGGCGTACCGCCAGGGGAACGCCCGCTCCGGCCGCCGCTCCAGCACCCACCGTGACGGCACCAGGAAGTACGTCCACCAGACGGCGGCCGCCATCACGAGCCCCGAGGAGGCGATGAGCACGGCCTCCAGAGTCCATCCCACCGCTTGCGTCAGCGTTCCGACCGCGGCTGTCGTCGCGGCGATCACCTCTCCGATCGTGATCAGCGTGAGCAGCGCGAAGCGCTCGGCGAGGTGTCCGGCGTTCCACGGCGAGAAGCCATAGCTGCGCGTGGCGACCACGGGAGCGATCATCTCGAAGAGCGCCACGACGATCAGCGCGGTCACCGTCACCCCCACCGGGAGAGGGACGATCGCGGTCAGCAGCCAGGCGACCTGGGCGACCGAGATGATGAGGACGTACGACATGGCGTTCTTGCGGTGGGACGGATCCTCCCGCGCCGCCCGCAGCCAGAGCAGGATCTGCGGCACACGCATGATGATGTACCCGATCACCATCAGCAGGTTGTTGGGGCTCTCCCCGTGCGATGCCCGCTCGAAACTCACCGGGAGTCCGTAGGCGAGCACGATCACGCCGATCATCTGCACGATCGTCGCGATGCGGAACAGGAGGTCGTCGTTGCCGTATGCGGACGCGAACCAGGTGAAGTTCAGCCACGCCCAGCTCACCGCCCACACGGCGAAGATGTAGGCGCCGAGCGCTGGCCAGATGTCCCCGTGGCTGAGCTGCTGGGCGAGCAGGTCGGACGCGGTGGCGAACGCCACGACGTAGGTCAGGTCGTAGAGCAGCTCGAGCGGCGTCGTGGTGCGACCCCGCTCCCGCGGGTCGCGGCCGCGCATGGGTCTGATCCGGTGCCGCAGTTCATGCCGCAGCTCCTCCGTGGTGTCCGGTTCGCCGCTCACGTGACCTCCCGGGCCGAGTCTCGCGCATCTCGGCTGCGCAGGGAAGCCTTGGCGGAGCTCTGGCCGGTGCGCCCGATCAGGCGCCGTGGATGCGCTCCGCGAGCAGCGTCAGCAGCGCCTCGGCGGCGCGGCCGGGGCGTGGACGGGCGATCGCGTTCAGTCGCCAGCCCACCGGCTCCCGCAGCGGGCGCGTGACGGCTCCCTCGGCCGGGATGATCGTGAGCTCCGGCAGGGCGGCCACGCCCAGACCGGCGGCGACGAAGCGCGGGATCTCGCCGAGGTCGGCCAGCTCGGTGGGCACGCGCCGAGTCAGACCGAGCGCCGCGAACGCGCGGTCGAGAGTGACCCGGTTGCCGAAGCCGGCGCGCGAATCCACCCAGGACTCCTCCGCCAGGTCGGCGAGCGCGACCGAGCGGCGGCGCGCGAGGGGATGTCCCTCCGGCAGCACCGCCAGGAACGGGGAGTCGACCAGATGGCGCGTCAGGAGGTCGGGAACCGTCTCGGGCAGGCCGTGGAACGCGATGTCCAGCCGCCCCTGCCGGACGTCTTCGACCAGGCCGGTCGAGCCCCCGGGCGATGGGCCGAGCCGGAGGTCGACGTCGGGGTGGCGACGGTGGAACTCGCCCATGATGCCGGGCAGGTCGACGCTCCGCAGATTCGTGAAGATGCCGACCCGCACCGTCCCTCGAAGCGGCCCCTGATCGCCGGCCAGGTCACGCATCCGCTCGACGGCTTCGAGAGCCGCCCGGGCTTCCGCGATCACCGCCTCGCCCACCTCGGTCGGGCGGACGCCGTGCGCGTCCCGCTCGAACAGGGCGGCACCGAGTTCCCGCTCGAGGCTCTGAATGCCCGCGGACACGGTGGACTGTGCGGCGAAGACGCGCTCGGCGGCCCGCGTGAAGCTGCGCTCGTCGGCAACCGCGACCAGGTATTCGAGCTGACGGGTGTCCACGGGTCGATCCTACGTACTATCGAGCAGAACGATCGTCAGCATCGTCTATTTCCGTTGGACTCGATAGGCAGCGAGGAGCACTATCGAAGCATGACCAGCACGCTCGACTTCTCCGCCCCCACCGGCTCCACTCCTCGGATGGAGACCGCACCGGGCCGCACCCGGCGCTCCTTCCGCCTGCGCCACGGCGCCGGCTTCTGGGTCATCGCGGCGGCGTTCCTCGCCGTGATGGCCTTCTCGACCATCCCCACTCCGCTCTACGCCTTCTACCAGGCGCGCGACGGCTTCCCCACCTGGGTGGTCACCGTCATCTTCGCCGCGTACGCGGTCGGCGTCATCGCCAGCCTCTTCCTCATCGGCCACCTGAGCGACATCGCCGGCCGACGCCGGATGGTGCTCATCGCCGTCCTCATCGAGATCGTCTCCGCCGCGCTCTTCCTGGTCTGGAACGATGTCGCCGGCCTGATCGTCGCGCGCACGCTCTCCGGCATCGGCGTCGGCGCCCTCACGGCCAGCGCGACCGCGCACCTCAGCGAGCTGCGCGCCGTCGCCCGACCGGACGAGGGCCCCGCGACCGCCGGGACCGTCTCCACGGTCGTCAACACGGGCGGACTCGCGCTCGGCCCGCTGATCGGCGGAGCGTTCGCGCAGTTCCTGCCCGAGCCGCTGCTGCTCCCGTACGCGGTGTTCCTCGTCGTGCTCGCGGTCGCGGCCGTCGCCGTCGCCCTCGTCCCCGAGACGGTGGAGCGCGCCGAAGAGCGCCCGGCCTACCGTCCGCAGCGGATCTCACTGCCCGCCGAGGCGCGTGGAGCGTTCTCCGCCGCGGCCGTCGCCGCCTTCGCTGGCTTCGCCGTCTTCGGTCTGTTCACGTCTCTCGCGCCCAGCGTGCTCGTCGTGACCCTCCACCAGACCTCGCACCTGCTGGCCGGGTTCGTTCCGTTCGCGGTGTTCGCGGCGTCGGCGATCTCGCAGATCGTCTTCGCCCGGGTCTCCTCCCGCGCGCAGCTGATCCTGGCCCTCGTCCTCATGCTCGTCGGGCTCGCGGGCCTCGCGGCCGGCGTGCTGACGGCCTCGTTCGCGGTCTTCCTGGTGAGCGGCGTGCTGGCGGGCGCCGGTGTCGGCCTGCAGTTCCGCTCGGCGATCGCCGCGGCAGCCTCCCTGGCCGCCCCGGAGCGCCGCGGTGAGGTGCTCGCCGCGATCTTCCTCATCGCGTACATCGGTCTGGCGGTGCCCGTGCTGCTCGTCGGCGTGGCGCTCATCTTCTGGCCGCTGGTGCCGGTGCTGGTGGTGTTCGTCGCCGCGGTCGCCGCCCTGTCGGTGCCGGCCGGCCTGCGGATGCTGCGCCGGGCCTGACCCCGTCCGGTCTCAGTGCACCGAGGTGAACGTCCCGAGAGCATCGTCGGCGAGTGCGGAGCGGAGAGCCGGGAGTGACCCCTCATCCACGTTGACGATCGACTGACCGTCGGATGAGGTCCCGGTTCCGGCGGTCGGCATCGTGAAGGCGTGGATGCTGGAGGGACCGTCGAGGCGCATGCTCGCCGCCAGCCCGATCATCGTCGGGAGGTCGAACTGCTCGTCGAGACTGAGGTATCGGCCGGTCGCACCGGCGAAAGACGTCACGGCGGCGGGGTCGGTGAGCGTCCCGCGGCTGAGCAGCTTGGAGACGATGGCCCGCAGGAGGGCCTGCTGGTTGGCCACCCGCTGGTAGTCCGCCGTCGGGAACGCGTACCGCTCCCGCGCGAAGGCGAGAGCCTGGGCGCCGTCGAGGTGGTTCATGCCCTGAACGAAGGTGTAGTGCGGCTTCTTGACCGTGGTGAAGCCGACCGGACTGTCCACATCCACTCCGCCGAGCGCGTCCGTCATCCCTTCGAGGCCCTGGAAGTCGATGATCGCGACGTGGTCGATGTGCGTCTGGAGCAGTTGCTCGACCGTCTGGATCACCAGCGGCGTCCCACCCCACGCGAGCGCAGCATTGATCTTGGCCGTGCCCTTGCCGGGGATCGGAACCCAGAGGTCGCGCATGATCGACATGATGTACACGTCTTTCCGGTCCGCGTCGATGTGCACGAGCATCATGGTGTCGGAGCGCTGGTTGGACTCGGTGGCCTGCCCGACGGTCGTCGGATCCCCGCGGGAGTCGGAGCCGATGAGCAGGATGTTCATGGCGCCGGTCGAGACGGGGGTCGGCCGTGTCTCCGCTGGAGGGAACGCGCGCGGGATGTGCGTCACCGTCGAGTTGAAGGTCGACGCGACGCTGCCCGCGTAGAACAGTCCGCCGCCGACGAGGCAGCCCGCCACCACGGTGGCGACGGCGAGGAGCGTGGTCAGCACGATCGCGAGCGGCGAGCGCCGATGCGAGGTCCGCGGCGTGCGGCGGTGCCAGCGGTGAGGTGAACGTGTGGTCTGCGCGATCATGATGACCGTCTCCGGCACTCCCCCAGGAGCGTCTCATCTGACTTCGCTCGAGCTTTCGGGCGAGATGAGGATTTCTCATCTGCTTTCGAGGCTACGCTTGTTATCCTCAGAAGTCCCCGTTAATGAGGACATAGTTTGTACCCCGGTTACCCCCAGTTCGCGGGGCCCTCAGCTGAGGGCCATTCCCGGAACCCGCGCGCGGATCGCGTTCATCGTCGCCTCGTCCGAGACGCCCTGGAAGTCGTACCGCGGGGTGTACGGAGCGATCAGCGCCGTCACCTCGTCCTCCGTGAGCTCGACATCCAGGGAGGCGATCGCGTCGTCGATCTGCTGGATGGATCCCGCCCCGACGAGCGGCGCGGTGACGACCGGCTGGCGGTGCAGCCACGCCAGGGCGACCGCCGCACGGCTCACACCGTGCGCCGCCGCGGCCTCTCCGACGGCATTCACGATGGCCCGATTGGATGCCTCCTCGGCCGGCGAGTACAGCAGGTCGGCGTAGTCGCCGTCGGTCTCCGAGCGCGCCGTCGCCCGCGCGTCATCCCAGGCGCGCGCGAGGCGGCCGCGGGCGAGCGGGCTCCAGATGATGGTGCCGACGCCCTCGTCGAGGCAGAGCGGGATCATCTCGCGCTCCTCCTCGCGAGCGAGCAGGTTGTAGTGATCCTGCATCGTGACGAAGCGCGCCCAGCCGTGCTGCTTCTGCAGGTTGAGGGCCTTCGCGAACTCCCACGCGAACATCGACGACGCCCCGAGATAACGGACCTTGCCGGCCTTCACGATGTCGTTCAGCACTTCGAGCGTCTCCTCCCACGGGGTCGAATGGTCGTTTCGGTGGATCTGATAGAGGTCGATGTAATCGGTGCCGAGGCGCTGCAGGGAGTGATCGACCTCCGCCAGGATCGCCTTGCGCGACAGGCCGCGGCCGTTCGGGCCCGGCCGCATCGGGTGGCGGACCTTGGTCGCGATCACGACGTCGTCGCGGTCGGCGAAGTCGCGGAGTGCACGGCCCAGGATCTCCTCGCTGGAGCCGTTCGAGTACATGTTGGCGGTGTCGAAGAAGTTGATGCCCGCCTCCAAGGCGTGCTTGATGAGGGGCCTCGCCTCCTCCTCTCCTTTCGACCAGACGGGGTGACCGCGATCAGGCTCGCCGTAGCTCATGGCGCCGATGGCGATCGGGGAGACATCGAGGCCGGTGGTCCCGAGCTTGCGATACTGCATGAGAACTCCTTGAATGGACGTGAGCGGAGAACTCTCCGCTTGATTTACGACGGTAACGGAGAATTCTCCGTTTAGCAAGGAGACGCATGCCGGAACCCCGACGAGCCGACGCAACCCGCGCCGACGCGCAGCGCAACCGCGCGCGCATCCTCGACGTCGCCGCGACGGCCTTCCGCGAGAACCCCGACGTGTCGCTCAACCAGATCGGCAAGCTCGCCGGCGTCGGCGCCGGAACCCTCTACCGGCACTTCCCCACGCGTGAAGCGCTGCTGCTCGCCGTCTACGCGGCGGAGATCGACGGGCTCGAAGTCGCGGTGGACGAGCTGCTGGCGAAAGAACCGCCGCTCGACGCCTTTCGCAGCTGGTCGAGGCAGTTGGCCGAGCTGGTGCGCATCAAGCACGGGCTCGGGGAAGCGCTGGCCAGCCCCTCGGCGCAGGCGGTGATCGACGCCACCTACGCGCCGGTGACCAACGCGATCGGACGGCTGCTGGATGCAGCGGTCGCCGACGGCGACATTGAGCCAGGAGCCGACCCCGGCGACATCCTGCTTCTCCTCAGCGCGCTCTGGCGGGTCCCGGCCGGACCGGGCGGCCTCGCGCAGGCGGACCGGCTGCTGGAGATGGTGGTCGCGTCGCTGCCGGCACCCGGCGGCCGGAGCTGACATCCGGCTCCGGCCGCGGGTGATGCGTCAGATGCCGCGCGCGAGGCGGTAGTAGGCGGCGTTCGCGTCGAGGTCGCGACGCACCGAGCGGAGCGTCGTCGTGTCGTCGATGACGATGAGCTCGGTGCGCAGCATGCGGGCGAAGTCCTCGAAGACCTCGACCCCGACCGCGGTGCTCATCACCGTGTGGTGCGCCGCGCCAGCCTCCAGCCAGGCGGTCGCCGACGTCGTGAAGTCGGGCTGCGGCTTCCACACCGCGCGGCCGACCGGCAGCTTCGGCAGCGGAGCCGACGGCTCGACCACCTCGACCACGTTGGCGACCAGGCGGAACCGGTCGCGCACGTCCGACAGCGCCACGACGACCGCGGGACCCGGGTCCGCCGTGAAGACGAGGCGGACCGGGTCGTCCTTGCCCCCGATGCCCAGCGGGTGGACCTCCAGCGTGGGGGTCGCCGAGCTGAGCGACGGGCTCACCTCGAGCATGTGCGCGCCCAGGATGCGCTCGTCGCCGGGCGTGAGGTCGTACGTGTAGTCCTCCATGAGGGATGCGCCGCCGGGCAGGCCCGCGCCCATCACGTTGGCCGCGCGCACCAGGACGGCGGTCTTCCAGTCGCCCTCAGCACCGAAGCCGTACCCCTCGGCCATCAGCCGCTGGACGGCGAGCCCGGGCAGCTGCTTCAGGGCGCCCAGATCCTCGAAGCTGGTCGTGAATGCGCCGAAACCGCCCTCCTCCAGGAACGAGCGCAGGCCCAGCTCGATGGCCGCGCCGTCGCGCAGTGACTGGTGGCGGTCGCCGCCGCGGCGCAGCTCCGGAGCGACGTCGTACTGCTCCTCGTACTCGGCGACGAGGGCGTCGACGGCGTCGGCCGGCGCCGCGGCGACCGCATCGGCCAGCTCGTTCACGCCCCACGTGTTCACCTGGACGCCGAAGACGTGCTCGGCCTCGGTCTTGTCGCCCTCGGTGACGGCGACGAAGCGCATGTTGTCGCCGAAGCGGGCGAGCTTCAGCGTGCGTGTTGCGGCCCGGCCGGCCGCTGCGCGCATCCACGTGCCGACGCGTGCCGAGACGACCGGGTTCGAGACGTGCCCGGCGACGGTGGTGCGCGGCACACCGAGGCGCGTCAGGATGTAGCCGAACTCGCGGTCGCCGTGGGCGGCCTGGTTGAGGTTCATGAAGTCGAAGTCGATGTCGGCCCAGGGCAGCTGGACGTTCGCCTGGGTGTGGAGGTGGAGCAGCGGCTTCTGCAGCGCGTCGAGGCCGGCGATCCACATCTTCGCGGGGCTGAAGGTGTGCATCCATGCGATCACGCCGATGACGCGGTCGTCGGCGTTAGCCTCGAGCATGATGCGGCGGATGGCGTCGGCGTCGGTGAGGACCGGCTTCCACACGATCCGCACCGGCACGTCGGGAGACGCGCCCAGCTCGTCGGCGATGGCGCGCGACTGCTCGGCGACCTGCGCGAGGGTCTCCGGTCCGTACAGGTGCTGGCTCCCGGTGAGGAACCAGACCTCGTAGACGTCGAGGGAGGTGGTGAGCTTCGGCATCAGGCGGTGGGTCCTTCCGGGGTCTGTCCGTAGACGTTCTGATAGCGGTCGAAGAGGCGGTCGATCGCCTCCTGGGGGATGGGGACGACGTCGCCGCCCTGGCGGGCGATGTGCATCGTGCGGGCGACGTCCTCGGCCATGACGGCGGCCTTCACGGCGTCGCGGGCGTCGGAGCCGATGGTGAAGACGCCGTGGTTCTGCATGAGGACGGCGCGGCTGCGGTGGCCGGTCAGCGTCGACACGATGCCGCGGCCGATGGAGTCGTCGCCGATGATCGCGAACGGTCCGACCGGGATCTCACCGCCGAACTCGTCGGCCATCGCGGTGATGGCGCACGGGATGGGCTCGGCGCGCGCCGCCCAAGCGGTCGCGTAGGTGGAGTGCGTGTGCACGACACCGCCGACCTCGGGCATGCTGCGGTAGACGAACGCGTGGGCGGCGGTGTCGGACGACGGCGACCGTTCGGAGCCGAGCGACCCGGGGACGACCTCGCCGTCGAGGGTGCACAGGATCATGTTCTCGGGGGCGAGGTCGTCGTAGTCGACGCCGCTCGGCTTGATGACGAACAGGTCCTCGCCCGGCACGCGGCCGGAGACGTTGCCGCCGGTCCAGACGACCAGCTGGTAGCGGACCAGCTCGGCGTGCAGGGCGGCGACGCGCTCGCGGACGGCGCGGACGGCCGGGGACTCGGGGGCCGGGGTCTGGGCGTCGGTCACTGGTCGGATCCTTCCGTTGGGCGATCGGCGGAGGCGGTGGTGTCGGGCAGGGCGGTGACGGCCGCGCGCTCCACGGCGAGGCCGGCGTCGTAGCGGTCGAGGTAGGCGGCGAAGCCGGCGACGTCCTCCGGCCGCGGCTCGGCGGTCTCGAACGCGACATCGCGGAACACGCGCTCGCGCAGGTACGTGTCGAGGTCCTGTCCGCCCTCGGCGCGCGCCTCCAGGTAGGCGGCGAGGACGGCGATCCCCCAGGCGCCGCCCTCCGATGCGGTGTGCGCGACGGAGACGGGAGCATCGAGGGCGCCGGCCAGGAAGCGCTGGGCGACCCCGGCGGTGCGGAACACGCCACCGTGGGCGAGCATCTTGTCGAGCGCGACACCCTCGCGAGCGAGGACGCGCATCCCGAGCGCCAGGGTCGCGAACACTCCGTAGACCTCGGCGCGCACCAGGTTGCCGAGGGTGAAGCGGCTGCCCGGCGTGCGGACGAGGAGCGGACGGCCCTCGGTGAGCCCGGCGATCGGCTCGCCAGCCAGGTGGTTGTAGGCGAGCAGGCCGCCGGCGTCGTCGTCGCCGGTCAGCGCCTCCCGGAGGAGGGTGTCGAACACGGCGTCGGGATCGGTGGGGCGGCCGGACGCGGCGGCGAACCGGCCGAAGAGTCCCGCCCACTCGGCGAGCTCACTGGCGCCGTTGTTGCAGTGGACCATGGCGACCGGGTCGCCTGCGGGGGTGGTCACCACATCCAGCTCGTCGTGCACCTCGGCCAGCGGACGCTCCAGCACGACCATGGCGAAGATGCTGGTGCCGGCGCTCACATTGCCGGTGCGCGGTGCGACGGATGCGGTCGCGACCATGCCGGTGCCGGCGTCGCCCTCGGGCGGGCACAGGGTGGCGCCGGGACGCAGCGTGCCGGACGGGTCGAGGAGCGCAGCGCCCTCGGCGGTCAGGTCGCCCGCAGGTTCTCCCGCGGAGAGGACCTCGGGCAGCAGGTCGCGGAGCGGAGGGATGCGGCCGGCGGCGAGCCGGTCATAGCGGTCGACGAGTTCGGCGTCGTAGTCGCCGGTCGCGGGGTCGATCGGGAACATGCCCGACGCATCCCCGACCCCGAGCACATGGCGTCCGGTGAGCCGGCGGTGCACGTACCCGGCCAGCGTGGTGACGGAGCGGAGGCGCGGGAGATGCGGCTCGGAGTCGAGGACGGCCTGGTGCAGGTGGGCGATCGACCAGCGGAGCGGGATGTTGACGCCGAGCAGGTCCGTCAGCTCGCGCGCCGCCGCTCCCGTGTTCGTGTTGCGCCAGGTGCGGAACGGCACGAGCAGCTCGCCCGCCTCGTCGAACGCGAGGTAACCGTGCATCATCGCCGAGACACCGAGCGAGCCGACGGTGGTCGGCGCGACGCCGTGGCGGGTCTGCGCGTCGGCGGCCAGGGCGGCGTAGGCCTCCTGCACGCCGGACCAGACCTCCTCGATCGGGTAGGTCCAGAGGCGGTCGACGTAGGAGTTCTCCCACTCGTGGGCGCCGACGGCGAGGACGACCGACGGGTCATCCGCATCCACCAGGCAGGCCTTGATGCGCGTCGAGCCGAACTCGATGCCGAGCGCGGTGCGGCCCGACTCGATGGCCTCGTGGGCGCGGGCGGCGGCCGCGGCTCCGGGGGCCGCGGAGGCGACGTCGGCTGGGACCATGGGGCATCCACTCCTTTGTGACCGGTCACATTGACACAGCGAGCATACGTCACGCACCGCCGGGCGCGCCACTCCGTGCTCCGGCGGCGGTGCGTCGCTGCGCTACGCTGCGCCGGCTCCCCAACCCGTGCACCCGCAGATTCGTGCCGAATGTGCGTTTAGGCAGGAGCATTCCGCACATTCGGCACGAATCTGTGGCGCGGTGAGCACCACGCGAGGCGCAGATTTGGCGCAAATGTGGGGAAAGGAGGCCGCTTTCCCGAGATTTGGCGCAAATGTGGCGGGGCCGGTGAGCTTCCGGCGGAGCGCAGATTCGGCACGAATGTGCGCAATGGGACGGGCATTCCGCACATTCGGCACGAATCTGTGGCGCGGTGAGCACCACGCGGGACGCAGATTTGGCGCAAATGTGGGGAAAGGAGGCCGCTTTCCCGAGATTTGGCGCAAATGTGGCGGGGCGGAGGGACGAGAGACGGAGCGAGAGGCGGAGGCGCGGGACGCGGGTCAGGCGGAGTCGCGGACGACGAGGACGGGAGCGACCGGCTCCTCGAACGCGAGGTCGCCGCCCTCCAGCAGCGCGACCAGGCGGGCGACGCAGCGTCGGCCGAGTTCCGCGAACTCCTGCCGGACCGTCGTCAGCGGCGGTGCGAAGAACGCCGCCTCGGGGATGTCGTCGAAGCCGACGACGGCCAGATCGTCCGGGACCGAACGCCCCGCGACCCGCGCGGCATGCAGCACGCCGAGCGCCATCTGGTCGTTCGAGGCGAAGACGGCCTGGATGGAGCGGTCGGCCACGAGCTCCGCACCGATCACCGCGCCCGAGGCCGCCGTCCAATCCCCCTCGCGCGACACCACGGCATCCGCGCCGGCGGCGGCCATTTCGGCGAGGAAGCCGTCCCGTCGGGCGCGCGCCTCCGTCCAGTCGCCCGGTCCACTCAGGTGCGCGATGCGACGGTGGCCGGCCGACAGGAGATGCCGGGTGGCGAGGCGTGCGCCGAGTTCCTGGTCCACGAAGACGCCTTCGTCCCCGGCGCCGCCCGCACCGTGCAGCGTCACGGACGGCAGGGACAGTGAGAACTGGCCCATCGCATCCTGAACCCGCTGCTGCGGCGCGATCACCACGATGCCCTCGACGGCCTGCTCGCGCAGGTGCCCGATGGCCGCCTGCAGGTCGGCCGGGTCGAGCGAGGCGGCATGGGCGACGGTGACGGTGTACCCGGCGGCACGGCCGGCGTTCTCGACGGCATCGATGCTCGAGGCCGGACCGAAAAGGGAGGAGGCCGAGGCGGCCAGCACCCCGATCGTCCGGGAGCGCGCAGTGGTCAGCATGCGGGCGGCCCGGTTCGGGCGGAAGTCGAGGTCGGCCATCGCGGCGAGCACGCGGGCACGGGTCTCCGGCCGGATGCTCGGGTGATCGTTGAGCACGCGGGAGACGGTCTGGCGCGAGACACCGGCGGCGGCGGCGACCTCGCGCACGCCCGGAGGCCGACCGATCTCGCTCACGCCTGCACCTCCGACACACCCACACCCTAGGGCGAGGCGGGTTCGGAGGGCCAACCGGGGCGGACCGCGGGAGCGATCGGCCGTAATGTCGAAGGCATGACCGCATCCACTCCCTCCGACACCTCGTCCGCCGCCTCCGCGGGACCGGACCGGCCGATCGCGCTGGTGACCGGCGCGTCGCGCGGCATCGGACGGGCGATCGCCGTCGAGCTCGGGCGCACGCACCACATCCTGGTCGGCGGGCGGGATGCCGCCGCGGTGGATGCGGTGGTCGCCGAGCTGCCGTCGGCCGAGCCGTACGTGGCCGATCTGGTCGCCGACCTGTCCGGCACATCCCTTCCGCCGCTTCCCGAGCGCCTCGATGTGCTCGTGCACTCGGCCGGCGTGGAGGACGGCGGCACGGTCGAGGAGACCGACGCGGAGGTGTGGCGTCACGTGTTCGAGGTGAACGTGTTCGCGGTCGCCGCGCTCACGCGGCGCGCGCTCCCGGCGCTGCGGGCGGCGGAGGGGCTGGTGGTCGCCATCAACAGCGGCTCGGGGCTGGCCAGCGGGCCGGGCGGCGGGGTCTACGCGGGCTCCAAGTTCGCGCTGCGGGCGCTCACGGACGCGCTGCGCGAGGAGGAGCGTCCGCACGGGGTGCGCGTCAGCAGCATCCACCCGGGGCGGGTCGACACCGATATGCAGCGCGCCCTCGTCGCCCGCGAGGGGCTCGACTACGACACGACGTACACGATCACGCCCGAGATGGTCGCAGCGACCGTCCGTACCGCGGTCGACCTGCCGCCCGCCGGCACCGTCGAGTCCCTCAGCGTGCGCCCCTTCCACCGCCGCTGACCCATCCCGCCGCTCGCCCCCACCGTCGAGTACGCAAAAACTGCACGCCGGAGGGCTCCGGAGCGTGCAGTTTTTGCGTACTCGACGGGGGCGGAGGGCGGGGGGCGGAGGGGGCTAGTGGGAGGGGTCCTCGGGGCCGCCGCCGGAGGTGGTGTCCTCGCCGGGCTCGGGGGCGCTGCCGTCGGAGCCGGAGCCGTCGGGCAGGTCGTCGGCGTCGGGGCGGTTCTTCTCGTCGCTCATTGCGTGTCCTTCCGTTTCTGTCCTGACCGCGCGACGGTACGCCGATCCTCGGCGGAGGTCCATCCGGTGCGTCGCACCCGCCGTACCGGAGGGACCCTCCGACGGTTCTAGACTGTCCTCCGAAACCACGGAGGCCCCCACGAACAACTCCCCGGATCCCGACGACCAGGCCGTGCGCCCGCGGAACGAGCCGCCACGCGCGCTGGTCACCGGCGGCTCGCGCGGCATCGGCCGCAGGATCGCGGAGACGCTGGCCGCCGAGGGGATGGACGTGGTGCTGACCTTCCGTCGAGAGGCGGACGCCGCCGCCGAGGTCGTCGACGCGATCACCGCCACGGGCGGCTCGGCCCGGGCCCACCGCCTCGAGCTGGAAAGCGAAGAGGACATCGACCGCCTGTTCGCGGACGAATTCCCGGACGGGACGCGTCTCGACGTGCTCGTCGCCAGCGCGGCGGCGTCCGCCTTCCGCCCGGCGGCCGAGCTGACCTCGCGGCACCTGGAACGGTCGTGGGCGACCAACGTCCGCTCCTTCGTGCTGCTCGCCCAGCGAGCGGCCGGGCGGATGCGCGGCGGCGCGGGCGGACCAGGGGGCGGACGGACGGGCGGCCGCATCATCGCTGTCACGAGCTACGGCAGCCACCGGGCGTTCCCGCTGTACGGCGCCATCGGCTCCGACAAGGCGGCCGTCGAGTCGTGGGTCCGCCACCTCGCCGCCGAGTTCGGCCGCGACGGCATCACGGTGAACGCCGTGAACGGCGGCCTGATCGACACCGACTCGCTGCACTTCTTCTACGGGAACGCCGGCGTCCCCGACCTCGACGTGATGACCTCCCGCATCCCCCTCGGCCGCGTCGGCACCGCGGACGACATCGCCGAGGCCGTCCGCTTCCTCGCCTCCCCCGCCGCCGGGTACATCACCGGCCACACCCTCGTCGTCGACGGTGGACTCACCGTCGTCGCACCCCCGTTCTGGTCGGAACTCGGCCGGGACGCCTCCCCCACCGATCCGAGACGGAGTCGACGCCCACCGGACGCCTGAACCCCCTGTCCCCGAGGAGAACCATGACCCTCACCGACCCGACATCGCACGCCGGCATCCAGCCGAACACCGAGTACGATCCGAGCACCCTGCGTGCCGTCTTCGAGCAGCACTTCACCTACGCCTCGGCGGTGGAACGCAACACGCACCGGTACGCCTCGCGCGTCGCGATCACCGATCCCCCGTCCGGACGGAGCTGGACCTACGCAGAGCTCGGACAGGTGACGGGAAGCCTCGTCGCCGGCCTCGCCGAGCGCGGGGTGGGCGTCGGCGACATCGTCGCCTACCAGCTGATGAACACTCCGGAGTTCGCGTTCCTGTACGTCGCGGCGCAGGGGCTCCGGGCGGTCAGCTCCCCGATGAACTTCCGGCTGGCGCCGGGCGAGACGGCGCACATCCTCGACGACTCCCGTCCTGCGGTCTTCGTCTACGACGCCGCCGCGAGCGACAGCGTCCGGACCGCCCTGGAGCTGGCCGCACATCGTCCGGCCGTTCTCGCGGCGGTCGGTGACGGTCCGCTGCTCGACGGCGCCATCCGCTTCGAGGAGCTTCTGGCCCCCGACGCCCCGTCGTTCCGCGCCCCCGAGGGCGCGAGCGTGTGGGACGAGACCTCGCGCCTCTACACCAGCGGCACGACGGGGATGCCCAAGGCGGTTCCCCTCACCAGCCTCAACGAGGTGCTCACCGCGCACGACGTGATCATGCACTTCCCTCTCGCGCCGACGGACCGGACGATGAACATGTCGCCGTGGTTCCACCGCGGCGGCAACTACTGCGCCGGGCCGAACACCGCGTTCTACGTCGGAGCCGAGGTCGTCACGTTGCCGCGCTTCGACCCGGACACGGTGCTCGACGGCATCCAGGAGCATGCGTTGACCTACGTGATCGGCGCCCCCACCAATCTGGAGCGACTCGCAGACGCGCAGGAGGCGCACCCGCGCGACCTGTCTTCGCTGCACGGCATCGTCACGATGGGAGCCCCGCTCGATCGCGCGGCGGCGCTGCGCTACCAGCGGGTGCTGACGCCCCGCATCGCCAACGGGTACGGCACGACCGAGGCCTTCTGGAACACCTACCTGCGGCCCGAGGACCTGCCGGACGCCGCCGGGGCCGCCGGCCGGGCCTGCCTGGACGACGACGTCGCGGTGGTGAAGGTGTACGGCGACGACCGCGTCGCCGCTCCCGACGACCTCGCCGCGAAGGACGGCCACGAGATCGGCGAGGTCATCATGCGGAGCGTGAAGAGCGGATACGCCTACATGCACAATCCGGAGGAGGAGGGCCGCAAGTTCCGCGACGGGTGGATGTACCCGGGCGACCTGGCGAGCTGGGACGAGAACGAGATCGTGACGATCGTGGGCCGCAAGGACGACATGATCATCTCCGGCGGCGAGAACGTGCATCCCGTCCAGGTGGAGGAGGCGCTCGCCGCGCATCCCGATGTCGCCGACAGCATCGTGGTCGGTCTGCCGGACGACGAGTGGGGCGAGATCGTCGTCGCCTACGTCCAGCCGCGCCCCGGACGATTGGCGGACGCGCAGGCGGCGGCCCGGGAGTTGGATGCGCACTGCCGGGCGAGCGTCTCGCTGGCCGACTACAAGCGCCCGCGGCGATACGCCTTCGTCACCGAGCTCCCGTACACTGCGACCGGCAAGAAGCAGCATTTCGTGCTGCGCGAGCAGTCGAGCCGCGATGCGGAGGAGGGTCGGTTCGTGACTCCGTGACCGCCGCATCCAGCCCGGATCGAGGGGGCGCCCTCGCTCGCCGCCTCACCCTGGGCGACGCCATCGGCATCGGCCTGGGGTCGATGATCGGCGCCGGGGTGTTCGCGGCCTTCGCCCCCGCTGCGGCTGCGGCAGGGGCCGGGCTGCTCGTCGGGCTCGTGATCGCCGGGTTCATCGCGTTCTGCAACGCGACGTCGTCGGCCCAGCTGGCCGCCCAGTACCCGACCTCCGGCGGGACGTACGTCTACGGTCGCGAACGCCTCGGCGAGTGGGCGGGCTTCTTCGCGGGATGGTCGTTCGTCGTAGGGAAGACGGCCAGCTCTGCCGCGATGGCGTTGACGTTCGCGACCTACGCCGTGCCGGGTCCGTGGGTGAAGCCGGTCGCGATTCTGGCTGTCGCCGTGCTCACGCTGGTCAACAGCGTCGGCGTGACGCGGACGGCGCTGCTGACGCGCATCCTGGTCGCCGTCTCGCTGATCGCGCTGACGGTCGCGGTCGTCATCGGTTTCACGCACACCGCGCCGAGCGCCGCGCAGCCGGGACCCGCGGTCACCGGCTACGGCATCCTCCAGTCGGCGGGGTTCCTGTTCTTCGCGTTCGCCGGGTACGCCCGCATCGCCACCATGGGCGAGGAGGTGGTGGAGCCGGAGCGCACCATCCCGCGGGCCATCGTCACGGCGCTCGGCATCACCCTCGTCGTCTACGTGCTGGTCGCGCTCGCGACGCTGCACGCGCTCGGCGCGGCAGGGCTCGCGGAGGCGGTCGCTCCGCTCGGGGCCGTGGCCGACACCAGCGGAGCCGCCTGGCCGGGCGTCGTCATCCGGATCGGTGCTGCCGCGGCGGCGCTCGGGGCCCTGCTCGCGATGATCGCGGGCATCGGGCGGACCAGCCTCGCGATGGCGCGCCACAGCGACCTCCCGTCGTGGTTCGCGGCCGTGCACCCGCGCTTCCGCGTTCCATACCGAGCCGAGCTCGCCGTCGGCCTGGTCGTCTGCGTGCTGGTCGCCGTCACGGATCTGCGCGGCGCGATCGGCTTCTCGTCCTTCGGCGTGCTGCTCTACTACCTGATCGCCAATGCGTCCGCGTGGACGCAGGACCGCGCGCACCGGAGGTATCCGCGGCTGCTCGCGGTCGCGGGCGCGATCGGCTGCGTCGCGCTCGTCGCCGCCCTCCCGGTCGCCGCCATCGTCGCCGGGATCGTGGTGATCGCCGTCGGGATCGGCTACCGTTTCGTGCGACTGCGGGTGACCCGGCGACCGCAGCGCGGAGAGGAGAAGCGATGACCGTCCGCATCGAACTGATCGGCGGCCCGACGGCCCTGATCGACCTGGGCGGCCTGCGCATCCTCACCGATCCGACGTTCGACCCGCCCGGGGACCACCCCGTCGGCGAGCGCGTGCTGGTGAAGACGACCGGACCGAGCCGCACGCCGGAGGAGATCGGCGCGGTGGATGCGGTGCTCCTCTCGCACGACCAGCACCCGGACAACCTCGACGACCGGGGGCGCGTCTTCGTCCGCGACGCCCCGCTGACCGTAAGCACGACGGCCGCCGCCGAGCGGGTCGAGGGAACCGTCCGCGGGCTCGGCCCATGGACACACCTGACCATCCCGCGCCCGGACGGTTCCGAGCTGCGGGTGCACGCCGTCCCCGCACAGCACGGGCCGGACGGCACCGAGGCGTCGTCGGGACCGGTGCTCGGGTTCGTCCTGGCCGGCGACGGGCTGCCGACGGTGTACGTGAGCGGCGACAACGCCTCGCTGCGGGTCGTCGAGGAGGTCGCCGAGAACCTCGGACCGATCGACATCGCAGTCCTCCACGTCGGCGCCGCCCGCACGGCGCGTTTGGATGCCTTCCTCACCTTGACCGCGGACAAGGCCGCCCGCGCGGCGATCCTTCTGGGCGACGCCGTCATCGTGCCGGTGCATGCGGAAGGGTGGGCGCACTTCACCCAGGGGCAGGAGGAGGTGCGTGCCGCGTTCGCGGAGCACGGCCTCACCGCCCGGCTGCGGATGGTGCCGCCCGGCGGGATCGTGGAGCTGGACGAACCCGCCGAACAGACCCGCGACACCGAACACACCGAGGAGCAGCGATGACCGACCACGCCCACACGGAAGCGATCGACCCCACCGTTCCCCCGTCCGGTCCCGGCTGCGTCGAATGCACGGAGACCGGCAGCTGGTGGCTCCACCTCCGCCGGTGCGCCGCGTGCGGCCATATCGGGTGCTGCGACAACTCGCTGAACACCCACGCGACGAAGCACGCCGAGGCGACCGGGCATCCCATCATCCGCAGCTACGAGCCCGGCGAGGACTGGTTCTGGGACTACCGCCGCCAGGGGTTCGTCGGCGGACCCGAGTTGGCTCCGCCGCTCAGCCACCCGGAGAACCAGACCGTCCCCGGTCCCGCGGAGCGCGTCCCGCACGACTGGGAGCGCCAGCTGGAGCAGCGCGCGTAACGGGGAATTCCACCGCGACGACAACATATTCGCTATAGTCCCGATCAGCGACGTGCGAAAGGGGGAATCGTGACCGAGTTGGTCGAACCTCTGCCGCGCGCCGCAGCCGATTCCCCCCGCAGAGCTCTGCGACTCGCTCTGCTCGGGCTCGCCGGAGCCGGTCTGCTGACCGCTCTCGGCTTCCTGTTCCAGTCGGCTCCCGCCTCCGCTGACGAGGCTCCGCCGCCGCAGCACTCTCTGCTGGGATCCGTCGTCAATGGAACGGTCGGCGCGCTGCTCCCGGGCACCTCCTCGCCGCAGAGCGCGGGTTCCGGCTCCGGCACATCCGGCGGCCTCGTCGGCTCGGTGCTCGCACCGGTCACCGGCGCTGTGGATCCGCTTGTCACCTCGCTGCCCGTCGTGGGCGGCGTCGTCGACACGCTCCTCGGCCCGACGCCGACGGGTTCGGTCGTCGGAATCGTCGACGGCGTGGTCAACGGGGTCACCGGCTCGGGAGGCGGCACGACGTCGCCCACCCCGCCTCCACCGCCGGCCGGCGAGCCGACGCCTCCCCCGGCGACGACAACCCCCGGAGGCGGAACCGCCGACCCGGGTACCGCGACCGGCAACGCCGACCCCGCGGCCGCACCTGCTCCTGCGCCGGCCGTCGCCACTGCGCCCGCGGCCACCGGATCCGACGCGGACTCCGCCGCCGACCAGGCCGCGCCATCCCCTGCTCCGACCGCCACTCCCGCCCCCTCTCCGGTCACTGCTTCGGCCGTGGCCACTCCGGCCGACGGCCCCATCCACGGGCCCGCGTTCAGCCCGTCCTCGTCGGCCGAGGGCGTCCTGACCTCGTCCGGCTCCGGCGGTTCGGGCTCCGCAGCCGAGCCCGTCGACTCCTGGATCCCGCCGTTCGCGCCGTACGACACGTCCTGCGCCGCGCGGACGACCGAACCCTCCTCCGCTCCACCGGGCGACCACGACGTCAGCCCCGGCTGATCCCCTTCCTCCGGATGGAGGCACGACGCCTCCACTCACAGCAGCGGCCCGAACATGCTTCGGTGTCGCGCCGGTTCAAGAGACGCCCGTCCTGGGCGTGAGCCGACGCGTCGACCCGCGCTCCTGAGACCCGGAGAAGGGCGACCCCTCTGCGCGGGCGCCTGCATCCTCCCGGGCTCTCGAACGCGCGGACGCGCGTCCTGAACTTCGGAGGACAGCTCGTGGAACGAGCGGAAAGCACAACGGAAGAACACGCGACCGGCCGCGGAGAGCGAACGCTCTTCGACCAGGCCTGGTCCGAACTGGATGACGCCCTCGCGTCGGGCGGCCCCGATGCGGCGGCGGAGGTGGTCCGTCGTCGATGGTTCGACCTCCTGGCCGGACCGGTACCGGATCGCGCAACCGCGCTCCGCCGGCTGCCACCGGGGACGGTGAGCGAGAGACCGCTGCTCACGCTGCTGGCCGGCCACACCGACCCGAGCGCGCACCCGCACCGCACCGGCGGCCTGCGGCGGGTCGGCGACTCCGCCGCCCTGCTCGGCGACCCCGATCGCGACCTGCGCCGGATCGACCGGGCCATCCTGCTCTCCGACCAGGCGCAGGTGCACCTCGCACTCGGCCGGGCACAGAGCGCGGTGGCCGCGGCCCGCGGGGCCGCGACCGAGCTCGAGCACCTGAGCGCGGACGATCGGAGGAACGCGGACACGGTGAGCGGCCTGCACGCGCACGTGGGCACGAGCCTGCTGTACACCGGCAACAGCGGGGAGGCGCTTGCCGCGTTCGAGCGTGGCCTGGCGCACGCGCATCCCGTCGCCTCCGGCTCGTCGCTCGGAAACGTGGTGATGCTCGCCCTGCTCCACGCGAGGAACGGCGACAGTGGAGAAGCCAGGGAGCACATCCGCACGGCTCGCGCACATACTCCGCAGCTGCGACACGACGACGCCATGCTGCTGAGCGTCGCGGAGGCGATCCTCGCGCTCGACGACCTCGACCAGGATGCCGCGCGGGAGCACCTCGCCGACGCGGCGGTCGATCTCCGGACCACGCCGCATTGGATGCCGTACGCCGTCACCGCCGCGACGCTCGAGCTGGTCTGCGGTCACCCCGGCCGCGGACTCGCCCACCTCGACCAGACGATCGGAGCCCGCGGTCCGGAAGGCCGGTCGGCCGCCGTGCGGGCAGCGCTCGCGACCGCTCGGGCGGTCCTCGAGCTGGCTCTCGGGCATCCTGAATCGGCTGAGGCTGTGCTCGAACGCGACGCCGGCGAGATCGAGAAGCGCATCGGATCAGCGCGCGTGCAGCTCTTCCTCGGCCGGCACGGCGCCGCGCTGCAGCACCTGCGGCCGCTCGCGAACGCGGTGCTGTCGACGCGCCGGCGTGCCGAGGCGGTCGCGCTGGAGGCGGCGGCGCTGCTGCGCTTCTCGAACGAGGACCGCGTGACGTCGGTCGTCGACCACCTCGGCGCCATCATCGAACGGAGCGGGCTGCTCCTGCCCCTCGCACTCCTCCCCGCGGCAGACCTCGCCCGCGTGACCCACGCCCTCGCCGCCCTCGGGTACGGCGAGACGCTGGCGCTCGACCGGATCATCGCGCTGGTGCGCGGAAAGGGACCGGACATCCCCCTGACGCCGCGGGAGACGGCCGTGCTCGCGACACTGCTGCAGCATCCATCGCACAGTGCGATCGCGGCCCAGCTCAACGTGTCGGTGAACACCGTGAAGTCGCAGCTGCGGAGCGTCTACCGCAAGCTCGGCGTCTCCACGCGCGATGAGGCGATCGCGATCGCGCTCGACCGTCACCTGCTGGTGGAAAGGGAGTGACGATCGTGAAGCGCGACTCAGTGCCGCAGGGCGGGCTCCGCGCCGTCGCCGCGGTCTCCCGTCGGCGCCCGCATGATGCCGGCACGGAGCACGCGGTCGCCCAGCAGCCAGGCGATCCCGGCCGCGGCGAGCTGGCTCACCACGCGGCCGAGCAGGGTGAGCAGCAGGATGGGCGCAGCGAGATCGTCCGGAGACATGACCGGCAGCGAGACCAGGAACAGCAGGACGGCCGTGACGAGCGCTCCGGCCGCGTAATGCCAGGGCCGGAGCGTCCCGCGCCGGCCGAGTGCGAGCAGGGTGATGTCGAATCCCACGCCCGCGACCACGAGCGGGATGAGGATGAGCGCGCCGAGCGGTGTGAAGCCGATCGCCAGCAGACCGACCAGCGCGAACGCGATGGTGGTCGTCCAGGCGAAGCCGACCAGCCGGCGCGCGAGGAACGGCAGGATGCTGTGCATGCCCGCCGCGAGCGCGTACGCGGGCGGGAAGAGCGCCGCGAGCAGGGCGGTCACCGGCGCCACGAGGATGAGCAGGAGCGCGCCGAGCGCGCCGAACGCCGCGATGATGAGAAGCGCACGCGTGCTCAGCCGCCGGGTCCCCCGCGGGGTCGGGCTCGTCGACATCCCACCCCTCCTTCCGAATACAGGCATTTCATCTTGCCCGGTTTCCGACAGGCCCGTGGCTCGAAACAGTTCGATCGGCGAATAAAGAAAGATGGTGGACGCGTTGCGTACATCGATGTGGCCCAGCGGCGCAGCGCGCCCGGCGAGGGGTGAATGATGGATTCAGGAGGATCAGTGGACGACGAGACGGTCGGCGGCTCGGAGTCCGAGCGCTCATCCGCCGACCGGGCGGCGCTCGACGCGCTCAAGGACGCGATCGACGCGGGCGACTGGGATGCCGCGACGGCGGCCGTGCGAACGGGATGGTTCCAGCTGTTGAGCGCGCACGGCGAGGCCACCCGCCTCCTGCTGGAGCGCATCCCCGTGTCCGAACTGCGCGTGCATCCCCTGCTCGCCATGCTGCTGGGCATCGCCTACAACGGCCTCGGATTCCACCGCGTCCGGGCGCTGCGCTACTTCGTGACCGCCGTGCGCTCCGCCCGATCGCCGCGCAATGCCGCGCTGAGTCCCGTCGACCGCGCTCTGATCCGCTCCGCAGAGGCGAGCGCGTACCGACTGATCGGACGGCCGGGCATGGCGGTCGGACCCGCGACGGCCGCGGTCGCGACCCTCGACGGCCTCAGCGACGACGACCGGCAGCAGCTCACCGAACTCCCGCGCATCTACTCGCAGGTGGGTGTCTCCCTGTACTACGCGGGCGAGATCGAGCAGGCGATGGAGACCTTCGCGAAAGGACTGGCCGCCTCCCCGACGACGGCGCCCTCCCCCGGGTTCAGCAACCTCGCCATGCTCGCGGGCATCCACGCGCTCCAGGGAGACCTCCCCGAAGCACGCGCGCACGTCGAGTACGCGAGGACCGGTCCGTGGACGGACCGGCAGCGGAAGACGTACATCGGAACCTTCTACCGCCTTGCCGAGGCGATCCTGGCGCTCGAGCGGTTGGATGCGGGCGCGGCCCGCGAGCACCTCGCCGAGATGGAGCACGACCCACGCACCATCGAGCACTGGATCGCAGTGGCACGCGTCGAAGCGCTGGCCCTGCTGGTGGACGGCAGGCCCGGCGATGCCCTTGCCGGCCTCGAGGCGTACGCGTCGATGAGGGCCGGCGAGGCGCGCTCGCCCGCAGCACGTAACGACCTCGGCCGGATGCGCGCCCTGCAGCAGCTCGCGCTCGGCAATCCCGACGCCGCCTCCGTCATCGTCGAGCGGGACACGGTCGCCGGCCCCGACCAGCACATCGCACGGGCACGCGTGCACGTCTCGCTCGGCCGGAACGGATCGGCGCTGAGCGAGCTCCGTGCGGCGGTCCGCGGCCCCCTCACGGCGCGGCAGACCGCGGAGGCGGCCGCGTTGGAGGCCGCAGCGCTGCTCCGACTCGCCCCCACCTCCCGCACCCGCGGTGTGGTGGAGCACCTGGGCGCGGTCCTGGAACGCACCGAGCAGCGCCTGGCGCTCGCCCTGCTGCCGGCCGACGACCTCGACCGGGTCGTCGCCGCCCTCGACGGTGTCGGCTACGGCCAGGTGACCCGGGATGTGCCCCTGCGCTCGCTGCTCCCCGTCGCCGAGCCGGAGCTGCTGCTCACCGACCGCGAACTCGCTGTGCTGGCGGAGCTGATGAAGACCGGATCCGTCGCGGAGATCGCCGCAGCCCTCGTGGTGTCGGCCAACACGGTCAAGTCGCAGCTGCGAAGCGTCTACCGGAAGCTCGGCGTCAACAACCGGGAGGATGCGATCGCCGTCGCGCTCACGCGCAACCTGCTCGTCGAGCGCGACTGAGGCCGGGGTGACTGGAGGGTGAGCGCAGGGTGAAATCGGTCCGCCGGTGGCACCGGGGCACGTAGCGTTCTCTTGCACGCCCGCTTACCCATCCCGCCCCCTCCCTCACCCGAGGAACGACATGACCATCGACGAGAGCACCCCGACTCTCCGTCGCCCCGGCCTCGACGCGCCGAGCGCATCGCGGTGGCACCGCGCCCTTCCGGACGACCTGGCAGCGCTCCTGCACAACGCCCACGCCGACGAGCGGGAGGCGCTCGGACCGCAGCGGCGGGCGGCCTACCTCCTGACCCGCCAGGTGATCAGCGGCCTGCTGCGCGCCGCTTACCCGGCCCGGCTGGTCGCCGCCGAGCTCGGCGTGCGCAGCGAGTCGATCCGGACGCGCGCCCAAGCGGGATGGATCCGCCTCGCCGACATCGCAGCCCTCACCGGCCTCGAGCAGGACGAGCTCGCGCGGCGGTGCCTCGCGAACGACGCCGTCGTCGAGGACGGCCGGCTGTTCAGCGACGAGCTGGTGCGCATCCTGTCCGCCCCGGCCACCTCCGCCGGCGTCCGGGAAACCGCGGGCGGCCGGTGACCGGAAAAAACTTCGCGAATCGGCGTCATGATTCCGGACATTCGCGATCTCTTAGGTGGTGCATGACCCGAACGTGCGCCAGCGGCGGCGACCCGAAACGCTGCCGCTCAGATCGACGCCGATCGAACGGTGCCGAATCCGGGAGACCCGAACCCCGCTCGACGCCGAGAGTGCCCGCGACCCGACGGGCGCTCTCGGCGTGCACACAGAAAGCCCCTGTCATGCCCGACCCGTTCGCGCCGCCGATGACCGGCGCACTGCTCGCCCTGCTCGACGACCTCCGCCCCGGCGACTGGCTCGCCCTCGGCTCGGCCAATGCGCCCATGCTGGAGAGGACGCGGTCACTGACCGTCGACGCCTCCCTCGAGGAGGTTGCCGCCTCGGTCTTCGATATCCTCCCGATCAGCCGTGACACCCTCCGTCCGCTCGCCGGCTGGGCGGTGGAGGACGACCACCCGCGGTTCACCGACCTGGCCGGCGCCGTTCAGGGCCTGGCGAGCGACGGGTCCGGACGGCGCCAAGAGCTCTTCGCCCTGCCCGACGACGTGCTGGTCGACTGCGCCGACGGCATCTCGAGCACGATCCGCGTGCCGTGGGACGGTGCGCCCTTCCTCTTCCTGGTGTGCGTCGGCGGCGCGCGCCACGAACCCACCGACCTCCGGCGACGGCAGGCTCTCGCCGGGATCTGCTGACCGGGCGGACGAGCACAGCGTGCGCGACGACGACCAGAAGGAGACCGTGTCCGACCGTTCGGACACGGACCTCGTCGAGTCCGCACGCGCCGGCGACGACGACGCGTTCGCCGAGCTGTGGCTGCGTCACGCCGCGGCCGGCCGGACGGTGGCCCGGTCGTTCAGCACCGAGGACCCGGACGACGTCGTCGCCGAGGCCTACGCCCGCATCCTGAAGGCGGTGCGGGACGGACGCGGACCGAGCGCCGGCTTCCGGCCGTACCTCTTCACCACGATCCGCAACGTCGCAGCGGCCTGGGGCGGCGCCCGCCGCGACGTTCCCATCGAGGACGCGACGACGATCGAAGACCCGGAGACGACCGAGGCGGCCAGCATGGATGCGCTGGACAGGTCGCTCACCGCCCGCGCGTTCCGCTCGCTGCCGCAGCGCTGGCAGGAGGTGCTCTGGTACAGCGAGGTCGAAGGGATGAGCCCGGCGACCGTTGCGCCCCTGCTCGGGCTGACCCCGAACGGCACGGCGGCGCTGGCGTACCGGGCGCGCGAAGGGCTGCGCCAGGCATGGATCCAGGCGCACATCTCGGCCAGCCCCGAAGGATCCGACTGCCGCTGGACGACCGAGCGCCTCGGCGCCTACAGCCGCGGCGGACTCGGGAAACGCGAGACCGCCCGGCTGGAACGGCACCTGACCGAATGCGCCAAGTGCTCGATCGTGGCGGCGGAGGCGCAGAACGTCGGCTCACGGCTGACGCTCGTGCTGCTTCCGCTGCTGCTCGGCGTGGGCGGGGCCGCGGCGTACGCGGCCAGCCTGCAGCGCGGGGCTGCAGTGGCGGCGGGCGGTGCGGCCGGGGGCGCGGTGATCGCTGGGGGCGGCGGTGCTGGTGCCGGCGGCGGTGCTGGGGGCGGCGGCGGCGGTGGCGGCGGTGCTGGCGGCGGCGGTGCTGGCGGCGGCGGTGCTGGCGGCCATTCAGCTGGAGCGGCGGGTGCGGCGCGTGCTGGGCGCGCGGCTCGGAGTGGGGGGCATGGAGCCGCCTTCGGCGTCGGGGCGACCATCGTCGGAGTGGCGGCGGCGGCCGGTGTGGTCGGCGCGGTCGTCCTCGGGCCGCAGCTCTTCGCATCCACTCGACAGGATGCGACCGTCGCGCAGCCATCGGATGCACCGTCGGCCGCGGCGCCTGACGCGCCCGGTGCGCCGACCGGCACCGCGCCGGAGCCGCCCGTAAGTTCACCGCCGCCGGCCGCGCCGGTAGTGCCCGATCCCGGTCCGGCGCCGGACGATGCGCCGCCGGCCGTGCCGGCCGTGCCGGCGGTGCCGTCGGCGTCGGTGCCGGCCGTCGAGCCTCCCGTCACTCCCCCCGTGAGCCCTCCGGCCGTTCCTCCGGCGGCCCCCGTCGTCGCCTCGACGTTCCCCTCGGGATTCGAGACCGCCGCGACCTCCCTCCCCCTGACCGGAAGCGGCGAACCGGGCGCCACCATCGCGGTCACCGGGTCGCCCCTGGCCTCGGTGACCCGGCTCGACGCCTCCCCGGCCGGGTCTCCCTCCGTCGTCCTGGGCGGCGCGACGGTCGCGCCCGACGGCTCGTGGACCCTCGACGCCGACCTGAGCGGACTCGCGGACGGCACCTGGGACGTCTCCGTCACGCAGACCCGGAGCGGCCTGACGTCGGCGCCGGCGTCCGTGCGGATCGGCGTCGACCGGACGGCGCTTCCCCCGGTCATCGTCAGCGCGGACACGGGCACCGGAGACCTCGCCGACCGGCTCGCGCCCATCCTCACCGGAACGGCGGAGCCCGGCGCGACGATCGTGGTGTCCGACCACGGCACGGCTGTCGCGACCGTCACGGCAGACGCCGAGGGCGCGTGGACGTCGCCCGAGCTGATCGCGATCTCCCCCGACTACAGCCTCACGGCGCGGCAGACGGACGTGCTCGGCAACGTCTCGGCCGAGTCCGCGCCGCTTGCCGGGACGGCGATCGTGCCGACCGTCACCGCCCTGGGGTCACCCGGTACCGTCGCGATCACCGTGCACGGCATCCCCGGTTCGACCGTGCAGGTCTGGGCCGACAGCGAGTCGACGCCGTACACGCTCACCCTCGACGCGGCGGGCAACGCGTCTCAGATATACAGCTGGACCGCGGGCGACCACCGCATCGGCGCCGTGTACCTCTCCGACGCGCGTCACGGCGTCCTGAGCGACGTGCCCGTCACCCTCCCCTGACACGCGTCCCGGCCGCCAATAACGGAGGCGTCCCGCCGCCGAACCCCCGAAACCTCCTCCGTTTCGCGCGTGCGCGCGGCGCGCCGCCCATCGCATCCTCCCTTTCCGACCGCACCGGAAACGGAGGAGCTCCACACAGCCACCGCGCGCCCACACGAAACGGAGGACATTCCGCCCGGCCGCCCCACAATCCCCTCCGTTCGCCGCGGGGACGCGGCGCGGCGGCGGCCGCATCCTCCGTTCCTGACGGCAACGGAAAGGGAGGGGATACGTACCGCCACACTGCCCGCCCACACGAAAGGGAGGACATCCCGTCCCACCGCTCTGCGATCCCCCTCCGTTCCCGGCATGGACGCGGCGCGTCGACCGCCGCATCCTCCCTTCCTGACTGCAACAGAAACAGAGGAGATACGTACCGCCACCCCGGCGGCGGACACGAAACGGAGGACATCCCGCCCGACCGGCCCGCGATCCCCTCCGTTCCCGGCAGCGAGGCGGCACGCCGGTGGCCGCATCCTCCCTTCGTGACTGCAACAGAAGGGAGGGGATACGCGGCGACGCGCGGGCACGACGCGCGAAACGGAGGCCATCCCGCCCGGCCGCCCCACGATCGCCTCCGTTCCCACACACGCCCGGCAGCAGCGTCGTCCGTTCGTGGTTAGGGCAGGCTGCGCGGAACGGAGGGGGATGCGGCCCGGCCGCTCCGCGATCGCCTCCCGGGGACGCGCTGCGGTGGACCGGGCCGGGAAAACCCGGCCCACCGCGACCGCACGAGCGGCACCGCGAGGCGGCGGGCCGAATTCGCCGCGCTCGCGGGCCCTGTCGAGCGACCCCGCTTAAGAGAGTGCCGACGGGCCGGATCATGACGCCGGTTCGGAAAATAAGTGCGGCGGGGAGGTTCCCGTCCTCCCCGCCGCGCGACGGAGAGGGCTTACCCAGCCTCTCCCTCGGCCGGTCGCTGACCAGATCGGGTCTGGTTCATCGCTTCCGGAGCCTCGGCCGGCGGCGCAGCAGGAGCAGGCCGGCGCCGGCGACGAGCGCGGCCAGCGCGGTCATCGCCCAGGCCAGCGATCCCAGCAGGTCGCTTCCGGTGCTCGCCAGCCCGTGGACGGGCGGATCGGTCACAGTCGCGCACGCCGTCGCGCCGTCACCGCACCGCTCGTCGCCGGTGGACGGATCCCACGGGCCGTTCGGCGTCTCGACGCTGGCGCGGTTGGTCGTGTCCTGCGGCGCGATGAGCTTCGCAGCCAGCGTGATGGTGGCCTTCTCGCCCGCTGCGATGCCCGGGATCACCCAGTGCAGCTCGCCGTCGGTCGCCTTCGCCGCCGCGGGCTGGGCGCCGAGCACCTGGATGCCGCTGGGGAGGTGGTCGGTCACGGCCACATCCTTGGCGTCGATCTGCCCGTCGTTGGTGACGGTGATCGTGTAGACGATCGTGTCACCGACGGCTGCCGTCGCCCGGTCGGCCGTCTTCGCGATCCGCAGATGCCCGACGTCGAAGCGGTTGGTGACGGTGACCGTCGCTGCGGCGCCAGCCGAGATCGTCACCGTGCCGTCGGCCGGGTCCATCGTGGTGGCGGTCGCCAGCCCGGCGTCCGTCTCCTCGATGGCGCAGGATGCGCCGGCGATCAGGCCGTCGATGGTGGCCGAGTAGCCGTTCGCCTTCGACAGGACCACGGTGCCGTCGGTGCCGAGGTCGATCGGGGTGACCACCCCATCCACCTCGTACGTGCAGGTGACCTGCATGGTGAAGGGGCCTGCTCCGAACGAGGCGACGCCGTCGCCGATCCGCTTCTTGTCGATGACGAGCGATCCGGTGTCGAACGTGTTCGTGATCGTCACCTCGGCCGGTGCCCCCGCCGGGACGGTGACGCCGCTGCTCGGTGCGATGGACACGGCGGTCGCCCCGCCCGTCGCGGTTTCGGTCACGTCGCAGTGCGCGCGCTGGATGAGCCCGGTCACCGTGGCCGTGTAGCCGTTCGCATCGTCGAGGGTGACGAGGCCGGCGTTCGGCAGCGGGATGGTGAGCGTCTGGCCGTCCTTCTGCCAGGTGCAGACGAGCTGCGCCGTGAACGGACCGGCACCGTAGCGGGCCACGCCGTCACCGACGCGCTGCTTGACGATCGTCACGCTGCCCGCCGAGAACGTGTTGGTCACGCTCACGGTGACCGTCGGCACGGAGCCGTCGGTCGCACCCGGGATGGTGACGGTCGGCGAGTCCACGGTGCTTCCCGTCGCTCCGCCGTCGGTCGTCTCCACCACCGAGCACTCGGTGCCCGCCGGGTAGACACCCGGGACGGCCAGGGTCTGGCCGCCCACGATGGAGAGGTCGCCGTCGAACAGGGTCTGGTCTCCGGCGTAGACGCAGGTGACGTGGACGGTGAACGGGCCGTCGCCGTATCCCGCCGCCGCATCGCCGTCGACGATCTTAGCGATCGCGAGGGCGCCTGCCGCGTAGTGGTTGGTGATGTCCGCGGTCGTCGCCTGCGGGCCGGTGCCGAGCACCACCGTCGCCTGCGTTCCGTCGGTCGCCGCTGCTCCGTCGACCGAGATCGCGACGTGGTTCGGCGAGGCCGCCGCACCGTCCGCATCCGTCTCCGTCACGACGCAGCTGGAGCGCGCCGGGAGACCGCTGATCGTGTGCGACCCGCCATCCTGGAGCGTGAACGCTGCGTCACCGGCGGCGAGCGGGATGCTCTGGCCGAGCGGAGCCGTGCAGACCACGCTCACGCCGAACGGCCCGAAGGTGCCGGCCGTCGCCGCGGTGTCCACGTGCTTCGTCACGGTCAGGTCGGTCGTCCCGTAGTCGTTGACGATGGAGACCTTCTGGTCATCCGGCACGGGAGCCGAGGCGTCCGCCGCCGCGATGGTGACCGAGCCGGGCGTGACCGTCCGGCTCGCCTCACCGTAGGAGCCATCGGCGCCGTGTTCCACGACCGCGCACTGGGCGCCGGTCGGGATGCCGTCGATCCGCGCGGTGTACTGGTTCGCCGCGCTGAGCGTCACCGTCGCGTTCGCCGCGAGACCGACGGCGACGCCGCCGATGGTGCAGCTGACATCCGCCTGGAAGCTGGTCGGCGCGTACTGCGCCGCCGGTCCCGTGACGGTCTTGGTGATCTGCAGCGGACCGCCGGTGAGGATGACGCCCGCCTTGATCGGCTCCTGCGGGCCGGCCGGCTGCGAGCCGGACACGTATGTCGGGTAGAAGCCGAACGAGTTCCAGGCGCGGACGGCGGTGACCGGGGCGCTCACCGGAGCGCGGTGGTCGCCAGCCGTGGTGGTCGGCACGTTCGTGCTCGTGTAGGTGACCTTCACGGCGGCGCCGGCCGCGAGGGTGCCGGATGCGGTGCCGCTGAAGTCGAAGACCATCTTGACGCCGGTCACATCCGCTGCCTGGACGGTCGAGCCGATCTCGCTCGACGGGATCCACGCGCCGGTGGGGCAGGAGGAGCCCGGGGTGATGTCGGCGGCACACGGCTTCGCGGCGGTCGTCACGTACCAGGTCATCACCGCACCCGCGGCGTCACCGGTCGGCTGGAAGGTCAGGTCGCCGAGGAACTTCGGCGAGTAGACGGAGCCGCGAGGCGACGAGTCGACCACGCCGGTGTCGCCCGGGTACGGGAAGACGTCGACCGCGGTCAGCGTCTTGGCCGCGACGTTTCCGCCGTTGACCATCTCGAGCTTCCAGTCGTCGGTCGCGCCGATTGCGCTGACCGCCGCACACGGGTACCGGTAGTAGCCGTCCGCGTCGGCAGTGCAGGGCAGGGCCGGGTTGACGACGTTCTGCGCCTGTCCGGTGGACGACTTGACGCCCTTGGATGCGGTGAACGACCCCTGCGACAGCGTCGTCACGACGTTGCTGGTCGAGCAGGTGTTGCCCGCGAAGGTCACGGCGCGCCCGTTGCCCGGGTTGAGTGCGGTGCAGTTCGCGCCGGTGAGCTGGCGGTCGGTGGACACCCCGAAGGTGTTCACCGCCGTCTTCGCCGGGGCGAGTCCCGGCTTGATCTGCAGGCCGATGGTGATGCTGTAGGTCTCTCCGGGCGCGAGCTGCGAACCGGCCGGCCAGGTGAACCGGATGGTGCCGGTCGCGGCGTCGTAGGTGCGGGTGATCACCGCGCCGTCGACGGGCAGCGTTCCGCCGGTGGAGGTGCTGAACGTCGGAACGTTGGTCGGCACGTAGAGCAAGGAACCGTCCGCCGGCAGGGTGTCCGTGACGACGGGGTTGGCCAGGCTGCCGGTTCCGCTGTTCTTGAACCGCAGGGTCCAGTTCACCTCGCGTCCGGAGGCCGCCTGACCCGGGCTGGTCTTCTCGACCTGGAGCTTCGCGGTGCCCGGGTCGACGGTGAAGGTCGCGCTGGCGTTCGCCTGGGTGGCGTGCACGTCGTTGTAGGACGCGTCGGCGGTGACCGTGTCGGAGATGGTGCCTGCGGCCGTCTCGCCCGGCATGGGCTGAGCGACGACGGTCGAGGTCACCGGGCCGCTGCCGTCACGCAGGGTGGCGCGGAGCGACACGTTCAGCCGGACGTCGTCCTTGTCCTCCGAAGCGGAGAAGGCGGCACCGTCTGCACGCGTGTAGGTGTATCGCAGGCCGGTCACGTCCGCGGCGGCGACGCCGGCGGGGAGGGCCGCCGAACCGATCGCGGTCGGCGTTCCCGACTGCCACTGGGCGTTCGCGCCCTGACCCGTGCGCGCATCCACCTGGACCCGGTCGGCGCCGGTCGGCGTGTTGGGCAGCGTGAACGACTTCAGGGTGAAGGCGTTCCAGAAGCTGTCGTCCGCATCCTCGATGACGAGGACCTTGGGCGACAGGGTCCCGGTCGAACGGGCGCGCAGGTTGACCTGGATGGGGTCGACCGGGTTGGCCTGCAGGGTGCTCGTCGGGTTGAAGGTCTTGCCGGTCGTGACCTGGAGGTTGCCGTTCTGCAGCGTCACCATGACGCCCTGCTCATCGGCGGCCTGCACGGCCGGGTAGACGTCGTCGTGGAGGGTGGCGTGCGCGTTGTTGAGGATCGTGCTGGGCACGGGAGCCGTTCCGCCGGTGCGGGTCGTCTTGCGCAGCTGCGCCGTCAGCGTCAGGCCGACCTTCTGCTGCGGCGCGATCGTGCCGCCGGTGCCGTCAGTGCCCTGGGCGTTGGTGCCGCGCAGGAGCGCGCTGACCGCGACGACATCGCTGAGGTCGGCCGGCGTCAGGGCCATGGCCTGCGCGAGCGTCACCGTCTGGGTCGTGGTGCTGCCGTCCGCCGCCAGGTGGAGCAGGGAGACGCTGCTGGCGCTCGTCTGGACGCCCGGCGCCTGGCTCAGGTCGACCACGATCTTCGTCAGGTTCAGCTGCTCGAACGGGTTGGCCGCCGCGTCGTAGGGCGCGAACACGCACGGGTCGGACGTTGTGGCGTTCACGCACTCCGTCGGGTCGGAGAGGCGCAACTGCCAGGTCTTGCTCGTGGACGTGTTCGTGGCCGTCGTCGCATACGTGGTGCTCGGGTACGCGGACGCCGGGACGTCGGGCTGCGGGATGACGAGCGTCTGCGGGGAGGCGGTCTTCGTCACCTTCGTGGTGAACGTCGGGTCGATGATCGTGACGTGGTCGTTCGCGTCACGGCTGACCGGGTCGCCGACGAACGGCTGCGCGCCGACACGCACCGTGTTGTCGACGGCCCCCGGCGATCCGCCGAGGTTGTAGGTGCGGGTGCCGGTCACCCAGTCAGTGGCCGTGCCGCCCCGGACGGTGTTGCGGATGGCGAGGTCGAGGTGCACGGTCCGGCCGTTCGGCTGGGCGCTCGCGCTGACGCTGGCGACGCCGCTCCCGACAGCGGGGGCGGTCGCGTCACCCGTCGACTGGATGCGCGCGGCGCGGTTCGGGCTCTCGATCACGGTCAGACGCACGCCCTGGGTGCTCGCGCGCTGCGATGCAGTGAGCGTGTAGCCCGGGAAGACGCCGTCACAGGCGTTGGACGTGGGGCAGGCGGCGGACGTGATGTCGTTCCACTGCGTCCCGTCGAACAGCTCGACCTTGGAGACCTTGTCCCAGCGGATCTGCGGGTCGAGGGTCGCGCCCGCGGTGGACGTCGGCGTGATCGCGTCGATGCGGACCAGGTCGAACGCCTGGAAGACGCTGCCGCCGATAGGGCTCGGCACGGCCGGGTCCTGGATGGTCATCGACTGCATCCCGCTGACCTGGCTGCCCCAGCCGAGCGTCACGCCGGTGGTGGTGCCGGACTGCGCCTGGACGACCTTGGTGCCGTCCCAGCTCTTCGCCGCGAGCAGCGGGCCGGGACCGCCCTGCGTCGCCTGCACGCCGACGGTGTCGCAGTCGACGGCGGGCTGGCTGGTGATGCCGGAGCCGGCGACCGTGCCGGACGCCTGGCTGACCGCGCAGTTCTGGTACGGCGTGACGGTCGGGTAGGCGCCCGGGTTGGTCGGGCCGCTGCCGTCGCGCAGCTCGCCGCGCGCGGTGAAGGTGATCGCCGGCTTGACGTTGGTCGCCTGACCGAAGCCGTCGGCGTCGGTGAAGGTGAAGCGCAGGCCGCGGACGTCGGAGTGCGTCGTCCCGTTCGGCAGCACGCTGTCGAGAGTCGCCGAGTACGTCTTGGCTGCGGCCGTCGCGTCGACGACGGTCAGCGTGTTCCACGTCGTGCCGTCGGTGGTGTACTCGATCGTCAGCTTCGAGCCGGAGGGCACGCTGGTCGGAGCGATCGCGGTCGCGTCGAAGGCGTTCCAGTAGGGAGCGCTCGCGGTGTCCTGCGGCTCGGTGATCACGATGGTGTCGGGCCGGACGGAGCTGGTACCGGTGGGCGTCTGCGCCGATAGCTGGACGAGGCTCGTCCCGCCCGGGATGACCGTGCTGGGCGTGATGGTCTTGTCGAGAGTGAGCTTGACCTCGGGGAAGTACACGTCGAGGTTGGCGTTCGCCGTGTCGGTCGCAGTGCCGGCGGGGTTGGCGCCCTCGACCGTCGCGGTGTTCGGGTAGGTGACGAAACCGGAGCCGGCGGGTCCCGCATCCGTCGTCGTGTTGACGGTGAAGGGGATGCTGGCGGTGGCGCCAGGCGCGATCGAACCGGTGTAGACGATCTGGAAGCCGATCAGGTACTGCCCGGCGCTGAGCGTCGGTGCGCCGGGCAGACCGGAGGCCTGGTCGACGGTGGAATCGGCAGGGGCGGTTCCCGAGTTGACGAACCAGTGGATGGTGGCGCCGGTCGCCCCCTGCGGCCACGCGGCGGCAGAGGTGAAGCCTCCGAAGGTCACCTTGTTCGTGAAGAAGGTGCCGGAGCCCGGCTCGGTCACCGTCAGGCTGGTGAGCGGTCCGGTCGAGGTGTTCTTGGCGGTGACGGTGGCCACGGACGAGTCGCCCGCGGGGATCTGCGGGTCGACGAACGACTTGTCGGCCGAGACCGAGACGGTGAGCGGGGCGACGATCTGCTGGGCGGAGGCGAGGGGCGCCTGTCCGTCTCCACTCGACGTGCTGACGGTCGCGCCGACCTGGTTGGTGCGCGTTCCGCCGGTTACCAGGCTCGCGCCTCCGGTGCGGCCGGTCGCGCGCTGGACCAGGCTGAGGGCGACCGATCCGGCGGTGCCGCCGGCCTCGATGGTGTCGCCGGTGCTCGACGAGAACACGAAGCGGAGGCCCGTGACGTCACCCGGCTGCACCTCGGAGGACAGCTGCGGGGTCGCGCCGACCGGTCCATCGACCGGGCCGCCCGCGGTGAGCGCGATGACCTGGACCTGGTCGGCTCCCGCGGGGAAGGTCACGGCGCCGAAGCCCGCGAGGTCGTAGAACTCGAAGGTGTTGCCGGCGGCGGACGGATCGGCCGGCTCGGCGATCGTCAGGCTGGTGGCGGGGATGTTGGATGTGTTCGCGACGGTCAGAGCGACCTGGGAAGTCTCGCCCGGGTTGTACTGGGTCGAGCCGGGCGTCCAGGTCTTCGACACGGACGCGGTGATCACATCCGGGACGTGCACGGTCACCGGCACGGAGCCGCTGACGGTCGACGCGTTCGTCGCCGTGAAGGTCGCGTTGTTGGTCAGCTGCGTGCCGTCGAGGGACTTGTCCACGTTCTGCGGCATGGTGACCTGGATCTGCACCGACCCGGTCGTGCCCGCGGCGAGACCCGTGCTCGCCGGGACGGTGTTCGGGACGCTGTCGGCGAAGGCGACCGTGACGGTGTTTCCGCTGACCGTCGTGGTGGCGCTGCCCGCTCCGACGACGGTCGGCTTGCCCACGATCTGCAGCGGCGCGGGGACGGGGTCGGTCAGCACCGCGTTGACGCATCCCGTCGTCGTGGACGAGCAGCCGTAGTTGAGCGTGTAGAGGAAGCTCTGGCCGGGGGTGACCTCCGTGACGTTCGCCGTCTTGGAGAGGTTGAGCACACCCGAGCCGAGGTCGTCGGCGTTGGCCGCGGGAGCGCCGACGGCCACCGCGCCGATCAGGGCGAGCACGATGCCCGCGGCCACACTGGCCGGAGCGCGGAGCGTACGGCGGCGGGCGTGGGCACCGCGGGCAGGCAGGAACAACGAACGGAGTCGGGTAAGCAAGACGTGGTCCTTCGGGCAGAACAGTCGGGAGATCGCGAGGGTGCGGGAACACGCGACGCGTCGGGTACTGCCGGAGTCTTTCGGAATCGGGGACGCAGCTGAGCGTTTTTCACCCCGGCTTCACCCTGCTGGAGGGCCGTATTCCCCTGTACTGGGGGCAGAACAGTCGGGTCAGCGGGTCAGCGCAGGACGAGCACCGCCGCGGTGAGCACCCACAGGGCGACGACGAACACCGTGTCCCGCACGCGCCACTGGGGTGGGGTGCGTTCGGTGCGGCGCGGATGGGCACCGAACGCGCGGGACTCCATGGTGAGCGCGACCCGGTCGGCGTGACGGATGCTGGAGGCGAGCAGCGGCACCACCATCGCGGAGGCCCGGCGCACGGCGGCGACCGGTCCGCGGCCGGGTGCGACGCCGCGCACCCGCATCGCGCGACGGATCGCGGCCAGCTCGGAGGCGAAGAGCGGCACGAACCGGTAGGCCGCGACCGCGGTGTACGCGAACCGGTACGGGACACGCAGCTGCGCGGTGAGGGCGCGGGCGAGGTCGGGTCCGCTCGTCGTGAGGCCGCCGACGAGTGCCAGCGCGAGGATCGCGGCGATTCGCAGCGCGGTCGTCAGACCGACGACCAGCGCGCCGACCGTGAATTCGTACGAGCCGACCGCGACGAGGACGGTCGCGTCCGCGGACCTGCCCGGTTCGGCCCACAGGCCGAAACCGATCGCCGTCAGGAGCACGCCGGCCGGCAGTCCGAGCAGGAGCAACACGAGCGCCCGAGGTGAGAGCCTGGCGCCGACCAGCAGGAGGACGACCGCCGTGAGGAGGAGGACCAGCGGCACGACCGCGTCCCGGGTGACGAGCAGCCCGATCCACGCGGGGACGACCGCGGCGACCTTCGCGAGCGGGTTCAGGCGCGCGAGGAAGCCGGGTGGGCGTTCCGCGAGACGCGGTGCGGTGGCTGTCGCGGTCATCGGGCGGCGGGGAGGTCGGCGAGCCGGGTGAGGCCGCGCAGGGGTTCGGGAACGGCGGGGTCCGCGAGGGCGCGCGCCAGGACGGGCTGACGGAGTCCGTGCGATTCGAGCAGCGCAGGTTCGCCGAGGATGCGGGCCGTCTCGCCCACGACGGGCAGCCGGCCGTCCGCGACGATCGCCACATGCGAGGCGTACTCGCCGATCAGCCCGAGATCGTGCGTCACGGCGATCACGGTGGTGCCGCTGCGGTTGAGCTCGGCGAGGAGGTCGAGCAGCTCGGTCGCGCGGGCGCGGTCCTGGCCGAAGGTCGGCTCGTCGAGCACGAGCACCGGCGCTCCCTCGATGAGCGCCGTGCCCACCGACAGGCGGCGCTTCTGCCCGCCGGAGAGGAGGAAGGGATGCGCCGAACGGCGGTCGGCGAGCCCCAGGACCGCGAGCATCGCATCCACTCGGTCCGCGATCTCTGCCGTGGGCAGGCGACGCTGCCGCAGCCCGAACGCCAGCTCGTCCTCGACCGTGTGCGTGACGAACTGGTGCTCGGGGTTCTGGAAGACGAACCCGACGGTCTCGCGCAGTGCCTGGACGGACGCCCGCGCCGGGTCGAGCCCGAGAACGTCGATGGTCGAGCGCGGGGCGCGCGCGACCCCGGCGATCGCCTGCACGAGCGTGGTCTTGCCCGCGCCGTTCGGCCCGACGACCGCGACGAACTCCCCGCGTCCGACGCGCAGCGACACATCCTCCAGCACGGTCCGCCGCCCGCGCCGCACCGTCAGCCCCTCGACGCGAACCGCCGCCCCGTGCTCATCCCCCTCGTGCCCCTCGCCCTCGTGCTCCTCGCCCTCGGGGGACTCCGCCCGCCGTCGAGTACGCACGAATTGCACACGATCCGGCGCGTCAGCGTACAAAGTTTGCGTACTCGACGGTGGGGGGACGGGGGCTGAGGAGAGGGCGCGGGTGAGGTCGGAGGCCGTGAGGGGCAGCGGGTCGAGGGGGATGCCGGCCGCGCGCAGTCGCAGGGCCGCGATCGTCGCGGTGGGCAGCCAGACGCCGAGCTCGTTCAGCTCCTCGGCGCGGTCGCGGATCAGCTCCCGCGACGGACCGTACGCGAACGGACGGCCCGCCGCGTCGAGCACGAGGACGGTGTCGGCGATCGGGAGCGCCAGGTCCAGATCGTGCTCGATCAGCACCACCGACCGCGTCGACCCCGCGGCCGTCAGGCGTCCGAGCAGACGGTAGACCTCCTCCGCGCCCGCGGGGTCGAGGTTGGAGGTCGGCTCGTCGAGCACGAGCAGCGGGGCGTCGAGCGCCAGCGCGCAGGCGATCGCCAGCCGCTGACGCCCTCCGCCGGAGAGCGTGTCGGGGTCGTCGTCGCGGCGCTCCCACAGGCCGACGGCCCGGAGCGCCGACTCAGCCCGGGCTTCGACCTCGGCGACCGGGAGCAGACGGTTCTCCGGTCCGAAGCACACCTCGTCCAGCACCGTGCGCGCGACGAGCTGCGCATCCGGGTCCTGGAACACCATGCCGGTGTGCTCGCTCAGCGCGGCGACCGTCGCGTCCCGCGTCAGCACACCGCCGACCCGGACGCTCCCCTCGACATCGGCCGGGACGGCGTGCGGCACGAGTCCGTTGAGGGTCAGCGCGAAGGTCGACTTGCCGCATCCGCTCGGCCCGAGGACGAGCAGCACCTCCCCCGGCGCGACGGTGACGTCGATGCCGTCAGGGGTCCAGGCGGCGGCTCCGTCGTGCCGCACCCGAACGCCGCGCGCCTCCGCAGCGAGCACGGGGGTGGATGCGGGGGCGCCGGATGCGGACGGAACGGCGTCCACGGACCTCCGATCGCCCACGCACACCCCTCCTCTTGCCGACCCGCTCCACGCTACGGCACGGGTGGGGACGGCGCGAAGAGTCGGCGACGGAGGAGCGACGAGTCGCATTCCGAACTCATCTCCTCCGTTTCCCGCACCACGGCGGCGCGTCAGCCGGGATCTCCTCCGTTTCCGTCACCGGCGGAAACGGAGGAGTTGAGGCGCGGCGCGCCGGAGAACAGCGGGAAACGGAGGCGGCGGGGAGCGGATGCGCCCGGATCGCCTCCGTTTCCGCAACCGCGGGCAAGCGGCCCGGGCGGCGGACGCTACGCCCGCGCCTCCTGCACGTCGCGGGTCTTCAGCGTCCAGTACGTGGTGACGGGATGCGTCCCCAGCACGATCTTGCCGCGCGAGTGCAGGTTCTGGAGGTCGTCGTAGGCGTACTTGATGTCGGAGAGGGGATAGAACCCCGAGATCAGCAGGGTGAACGCACGCTCCTCCGCCAACTGCGCCAGACGGCCCAGCTGCGCGGTGCCGTGCGCGACGGTCTCCGGGTCGTCCTGCAGCAGCCGCAGCTCGGTGTCGCGGCGGTCCTCGCTCGACCGGTATCGCGACGGCGGAACGCCGAGCGACTCCGCGATGGCGCGTCCGTCCTGCCCGAAGTTGTCGATCAGGGCCGTGACCCCGCCGGGCGCCTCGGCGCGGATGCGCTCCTCGATGGCCTCGCCGTACCGCACCGGCCGGATGCCGAGCTGACGCAGGTAGTCGAAGTTGCGGTCACCGCACGTTCCGATGACCCGGGCTCCGCGATGCTTGGCCAGCTGCGCCTCGATGCTGCCGACGCCGCCGGCCGCCGCCGACACGACAACGGTGTCGTCCGGTCCGATCCGGAGGTCGTCGAGGGTGTCGAGTGCGGTCACACCCGCGAGGTACAGACCGCCGGCCACCTCCCACGGCACGTGCGGCGGCTTCGCCACCAGCGCGCCGACCGGGACGACGATGTGCTCCGCGTGCGCGCCGGTCCGGACGTGCCCGATGACCGCCGCGCCCTTTCGGAACCGCCCGCCGAGATCGCCGGTCACGACGATCCCGGCGAAGTCACTGCCCGAGCCGCGCGGGAACGGCTCGTCCGCCCACGCCTCCTCACGACCGGTGCGGATGAACCCTTCGATGTGGTTGATGCCCGTCGCGATGACCTCGACGAGCACCTCGTCCGCGCTCGGATTCGGCAGCGGCCGGCTCCGCTTCTCGAGGACATCCACATCCCCGTTGCCGTCGTACTCGAAGACCACCGTCTCCCCGGGCTTCTTCGCCATGGGATGCTCCTTCTGCTGTCGGCCGGGCCGGCCGTGGCGTCAGGATATACCTAGCTTGGCTAGAAACTCTACAATCTACGGTTCTCTACCAGGAACCCGGGGAACCCGCCGTCAGAAGGACGCCGCGTGCTCGAAGTGCAACTGCAGCGGCTCGACCGGCACATCGAGGTTCGCTCCTCCGCGGTAGCGGGTGCCGATGTGACGCGACGGGAGCCGGGAGCTTCCGGCCCCGAACAGCCGCTCGCGCAGCGTCCCCGACGTGGCACCCTCCTCCGGCAGCCGTCCGCGGCGACGCAGCTCCGGGACCACCAGCTCGGCGAAGTCGCGCGCCGTGTCGAAGGAGTGGTACTGCCGGAGGTTGATCCCGTCCAGGCCGTCCTCGTCCAGCCAGCGCTCGATCTCATCCGCAACGGTCTTCGGGTCGCCGACGACGAGGAACCGCTCGTCGCGGCCCACCTTGATGAAGTCGAGCGCCTGACCGACCGTCGTGTCGAGCGGCAGGTACGGCACCTTCTCCGCCGGGAACTCCGCCCGGGCCAGCGCCTCGCGCACGGTGATGTCGCGCGGGAACGCGGTCAGGTCGACCGGCAGGCTGCTGTGCGCGAGGATGCCGTCGAGGCTCGCGCGCTCGCGGTACAGGCGCCACTTGTCCTCCGCCTCCTCCTGCGTCCGGCCGACGATGACGCCGGCCATCGCGATGAAGCGGATGTCGTCGCGCTCGCGACCGTGCCGCACGGCCGCCTCGCGCATCCCGTCGGCATTGCGCCGGAACTCCTCGCTCGTGCGTCCGCCGGTGAACACCACCTCGGCGTGCCGGCCGGCGAACTCGATGCCCGCGGGCGACCCGGTCGCCTGGAACAGCGTCGGCGTCCGCTGAATCGAGGGATGGACGATGTGCGGCCCGGCGACGCGGAACCGCTCCCCGACGTGGTCGATGTACCGCACCTTCGACGGGTCGGTGAACACCCCGGCCGCGCGGTCGGCGACGACCGCGTCGTCATCCCACGAGCCCTCCCACAGCTTGTAGAGCACGTCGAGGTACTCGTCGGCGTAGCGGTACCGTTCGTCGTGCGGAACCTCGCCGTCGAGGCCGAAGTTGCGGGCCGCATTGGGCAGGTACGAGGTGACGATGTTCCAGCCGATGCGCCCCTTGGTCAGGTGATCGAGCGTCGACATGCGCCGGGCGAAGGCGAACGGCGGCTCGTAGGTGGTCGAGAACGTGACGCCGAATCCGAGCCGCTCGGTCACTGCGGCCATCGCCGGGACGAGCAGCAGCGGATCGAGGTTCGGGCTCTGCAGCCCCTCCCGCAGCGCCGTCTCCGGGCCGCCGCGGAACACGTCGTACGCACCGATCACGTCGGCGAGGAAGATGCCGTCGAACCCGCCGTGCTCGAGCAGCTGCGCCAGCTCCAGCCAGTAGTCGAGGTCGGCGAAGCGCTCCCGGTTGTTGCCCGGCAGCGTCCACAGGCCGTGCGTGATGTGGCTCACACAGGCCATCTCGAAGAGGTTCACGAAGAGCTGCTTGGGTTCGCTCATGCGGCGGTCTCGCTTTCAGGGGTGGTGGCGGCTCGCGCGGCCGGATCGAACTCCGGGATGGCGGCGATCAGGGCACGAGTGTACGGGTGCGCGGGCCGTTCGAAGACATCATCCGGCGAGCCCTCCTCCACCACCACCCCGTCCTTCATGACGAGGACGCGGTCGCTGAGATGACTGATGACGCCGAGGTCGTGCGAGATGAAGAGATAGGCGACGCCGGACTCGCGCTGCAGCTCGGCGAGGAGGTCGAGGATCTGGGCCTGGATGGTGACGTCGAGCGCCGAGACAGCCTCATCCAGCACGATCACGTCCGGGCGCGGTGCGAGCGCCCGGGCGATGGCGACGCGCTGCCGCTGCCCGCCCGAGAGCTTGAGCGGGAACCGCGGGAGGACGTTCGCGGGAAGGTCGACCTGCTCCAGCAGTTCGAGCACACGCGCGCGCCGCTCCTCCGCCGACGCGAACCGCTCGGAGCGCAACGCGTCGAGCAGGATGCGCTCGACGTTCCAGCGCGGATCGAACGAGCTCAGCGGGTCCTGGTACACGACGGCGATCCGACTCCGGAGACCCCGCCGCCGGCTCTCGGCGAGCGGCGCCCAGGGCTGTCCGTGCAGCCGGACGGTTCCGCCGTCGAGGGACTCCAGCCCGAGCGCGAGACGCGCGGTGGTGCTCTTGCCCGATCCGGACTCGCCCACGATGCCCAGCGTCTCCCCGGCGCGCAGCGAGAAGGAGACGCGGTCGACGGCCGTGGTGACCGTGCCGTCGGAGGTGTGGAAGCGCTTCACCAGATCGGTCGCCTCCAGCACCACGGCGCCGGCCGGCGGCTTGACCGGCACCGCTGCGGCGCCCGGAGTGAGCGCATGCCCGCGGGTCGCCTCGCCCGGCACCGCGGCGATCAGAGCGCGCGTGTACTCGTGCGCCGGCGAGCCGAGCACCTGGCCGGCCGGCCCCTGCTCCAGCACGTCGCCACCTCGCATCACGAGGATGTGGTCGGCCAGCCGCGCGACCACCGAGAGGTCGTGGCTGATCAGGATCACGGAGGCTCCACGCTCCTTCATGAGTTCGAGCTGGTCGAGCACCTGCGCCTGCACCGTCACGTCGAGTGCGGTGGTGGGCTCGTCCGCGATCACGATGTCCGGATCGAGGGCGATGGCGGAGGCGATCAGAGCGCGCTGCCGCAGGCCGCCGGAGAGCTGGTCGGGCCGCTGCTTCGCGCGGACGGCCGGGAAGGGGACGCCCACGCGCGTCAGCAGGTCGAGCACCCGCTCCTGACGCGCCCGGCGCCCACCCCAGCCGTGCAGGCGGAGCGCCTCGTCGATCTCGCGTCCGACCGGGCGCAGCGGGTCCAGCGACACCAGCGCATCCTGCAGCACGAACCCGATGTCCCGGCCGCGGATGCGCTTCCACTCGCGCGGGCCGAACCGGCGGACGTCCTCGTGGTGGATGGTCAGCTCGTCCGCCTCGACCACCGCCGAGCGGCCCGCGAGGCCGACCAGCGAGCGGGCCGTGACCGACTTGCCCGAGCCGGACTCGCCGACGATGGCGACGCACTCCCCGGGCCGCAGGTCGAAGCTCACGCCGTGGACGACCGGACGCAGCGCGCCGTCGACCCGGAACGCCGTGCGGAGGTTGCGCACCCGCAGCCGGGTCGCGGGCCAGTCCAGCTCCTCGACGATGGCGTCGGTCTCCGTGGCCTCCGTGGTCTCCGTACTGATGCTCACGACCGCTCTCCCTTCTCCAGGCGCGCCTGGATGTGCCGTCCGATGGTCGTCGCGGCGAGCGCCACGGCGACGATCACGAGTCCGGGGATGACGACGAGCCACCACGCCGTCGTCAGGTACTGGCGCCCCGCATCCAGCAGGGCACCCCATTCCGAGGCGGGCGGCGCGACGCCGAGACCCAGGAACGAGAGGCTTGACGCCCACACGATCGACTGCCCGATCGACAGCGCGAACACCGCCACCAGGGGCCGCAGGGCGTTCGGCAGGATGTGCGCGCGCAGGATGCGCCAGCGCGAATGCCCGAGCGCGGTCGCCGCCTCGACATACCCGGAGTTGCGCGCTCCGAGGATCTGCCCGCGGATCATCCGCGCGTACCCGGGGGCGGTTCCGATGCCCACCGCGAAGACCTGCGTCGCGGCGCTCGGGCCGGCGATCGCAATCAGCAGCAGGGCGAGGAGCAGGGCCGGGAATGCGAAGAGGATCTCCACGAACCGGTCGATCACGACCGCCACCGGCTTCACCCCGAGGGCGGCGAGCGTACCGAGCACGAGCGCGAGACCCACGCTGACGGCCGCAGCTCCGAGCCCGATGGTCAGCGAGTCGCGGGCGCCCCAGACCACGCGGGTGTAGAGGTCGCGGCCGGACTCGTCCGTGCCGAAGGGATGCGCGAGGCTCGGCGGCTGCAGCGCCGCCTGGTAGTCGATCGCGGTCGGGAGATGCGTCGTCAGCGCCTGCGGCGCGATCACGGCCACCAGCAGGAGCACGGCGAAGGCGACCGCGAGCACCAGCCCCCACGGCACACGGCCGAGACGGGTGGCGAGCGTCGGGCGGACCGCCGCTGCGGCGGGGGACGGAGGCGTTCCGAGCGCGGTCATGTCAGCTCCAGCCGGGGGTCGATGACGGTGTAGACGACGTCCACGATGAGGTTCGCGGCCACATACACGACCGCCACCAGGGTGACGATGCCGGTGACCACCGGGAGGTCCTGCGCGTTGACCGCGCTGACCAGCACCGAGCCGATGCCCGGGCGCGAGAAGATCGACTCCACGATCACCGCGCCGGAGAGTGTCGCGCCCAGTGCCCAGCCGGAGAGCGTCACGGCCGGGATGACCGCGTGCCGGAGCACGTGCCGCAGCCGGATGCCCCACTCGCCCATCCCGCGCATCCGCGCCGACAGCACGAACGGCTGATCGAGCGACCGCTCGAACTCGGTGCGCACGCTCTGCGCCATGAACCCGGCGAGCGGGATGGCCAGCGTCAGCGCCGGCAGCACGATCCCGGCGGGCGAAGATCCGCTGATGATCGGGAACCAGTGCAGTCCGAGGCCGAAGACCAGGAGCAGGATGATGCCGAGCCAGTAGGCGGGGAGCCCGGCGGTCACCACATCCACCGTCGACCCGAAGGCCGTCAGCCGCGGCCCGCGACCGGCCGTCAGCGTGACCCACGCGACCATGATCAGCCACGCGAACGCGATGGCCGTCAACGAGAGGGTCAGCGTGCTGCCGAGCTGCTCGCCGATCACCGCGGTGACCGGCCGGTACTGCTGGTACGAGGTGCCGAAGTCGCCGGACACCAGCCCGCGGAGGTAGTCGAGGTACTGCACGATCACGGGCTTGGTCAGCCCGTACTGCTGGTTGATCTGCGCCAGTTCCTCCGGGGTGCGCGCCTGCGCCTGGCCGGCCCGGATGTTGAGGATGGTCGTCGCGCGGTCGCCAGGCAGCGCCAGCTGGGCGAAGAACGCGACCGTGGCCGCACCCCACAGCACCACGACGGCGGCGCCGATCTTGCGCAGCAGCGTGATCGTGACCGCGCGACCCCGGCGGGGCCGGATCGCGTTCTGCGCGATCGGCCCCGTCGTGGCGCCCGACGCGGTAGCGGCGGTCAGCTCACTTGACGAAGTAGGCGTCATAGAACGTCGGTCCTCCCTGTGCGTTCTCCTGCCACACCCCGCGCAGCTTCGGCGCGACCGCGAGCGTGCTCAGCCGGTCGTAGACGCCGATCGACAGCGCGTGCTCGGCGATGTAGTCCTGCGCCTTCTCGTAGGCGGCGTTCTGCGCCTCCACGGTCGGGGCCGAGTTGCCGTCGAGGATGTACTGCTCGAGCGTCGGGTCGTTGTAGAACGCGGCGTTGGAGTAGTTGGGGTGGTCAGGGGTCGACGGACGCCAGTTGATGTAGAGGATGCCCGCGGTGACGGCCGTCCAGTAGCCGGCGGCCAGGTCGTGGGTGTCCGGCCCGGCGTACTTGCCCGAGAAGAACTCGCTCTGCGGGACCGGCACGAGCTTCACGTCGAAGCCGACCTTCGCAGCCTGCTCCTTCACGCCCTGCAGGATGGCCGCGCCGTCCGCGTTGATGATCGAGCCTGCGCCGTATGGCAGCGAGACGGTCAGCTTCGTGCCGTCCTTCTCGCGGACGCCGGTGCTGCCCTGGCGCGTCCACCCGGCCGCGTCGAGCAGCGCATCCGCCTTCTTCAGGTCCTGGCTGTACCAGTCGGCCGCCTTCTCGCTGTAGCCCGGCGTCGCCTGGCTGACACCCCCGTTGCCCTCGAACGGGATGACTCCCCGGCCGATGGTGTCGACGATCTGCTTGCGGTCGAGGCTGTAGGCGAACGCCTGACGGACCTTCTCGTCGGTGAACGGACCCTGCTGCGTGTTGAACGAGATCTGCTGCGGACGACCCGGCGTCACGTACTTCTCCAGCTGGTAGCCACCGGACTTCAGCGTGCTCCACTGGACGGCGGGGACGTCGTAGATGGCGTCGACCTGGCCGCCCTGCAGCGCGGCGACGCGGGTGGTCGGGTCGGCCACGAACTTCCAGTCGATCTCGTCGACGTAGGCCGCGCCGGTGTGCTTCGCGTTGGCCGGGGGCGACGTGTAGTCCTTGTTCTTCTTCAGGATGATGTCCTGACCGCGGTTCCATTTGTCGACGATGAACGCTCCGGAGCCGATCGGCGCCTCGCAGTTCTGCTCCTTGCTGCGGGTCTCGAGCGCGTGCTGCGACTGGATGCCGAAGTAGCCCTGCGACAGGTTGTCCGCCAGGCGCGGGTACGGCCGGGAGAGGTCGATCTGGAGGGTGGTGTCGTCGATGGCCTTCGCATCCTTGTAGTAGCCGTCGAGCCAGACCAGCGCCGTGCTGTTGCCGCCCTTCAGCCAGTAGTCGAAGTTGTAGGCGACGGCCGCGGCGGTGAGCGGCGTCCCGTCCGTGAACTTCACGTCCTTCTTCAGGTCGAAGGTCCAGGTCAGTCCGTCGTCGGACTGCTTCCAGGAGGTCGCGAGCCACGGGACCACCTTGTGGTCCTCATCCAGCGACGTCAGGTTGTCGAGCACCTGGTACGAGAGGTAGGCCTGCTCGATCCAGCCGCCGAACACGCAGGCCGGTTCCTGCTGGTGGGCGTACACGATGGTGCCGCCGTCGACCTTGGTGCCTCCGCCTGCTGCGGCGTCGGAGCCGGAGGCGCAGGCGGACAGCGCCAGCGCGCCGGTCAGGACGACGGCTGCGGCGCCGAGGGAACGGGTGGGACGGGAACGCATGGGGACTCCTCTGGCATCGGGGGATGCGCATCAGGATGCGGGAGTCCGCAAGCGGCGTCGATGCTGCGTGTCCTACTGTTTCGCCGCCGACACATGCCGTCACGGACGCTTCCGCGCCGCGCCCTCCGGCGCTATGGGCTCAGTGCGAGAGCAGCGACTTGAGCACGATGACGACCACGCCGAACAGCCCGGTCACCACCGCCCCCACCAGGCAGACCCACACTCCGCGGCCGCGCACGCGGAAGACCAGGAAGCCGAGCAGAGCGAGAAGCAGGACGCACAACCAGAGGGCCAGGAAGACGCCGGCAGTGGCGGAGAGGATGTGCAGCGAGGCGAGGAGCAGGGGGACGCTCGGGATGACCGCGGCCTCCAGCATCCCGCTCGACTCGAACAGCGCGTGCCGCAGCGAGTCGCGCATCCGGTCGCCCAGGCGGTCGGCGTCGCCGTGGAACCCGAGCGCGTCGGAGTACACGTGCGCCATCCAGAACACGACGATGCTGACCAGGCTGAACACGAGGATCTGGACGGCCGAGCCGCTGTCCTCGTTGTCGACCGAGGTCGCCGCGATCACGCTGGCGTAGACGATCGTCCCGTAGATCGCCGCGGGTGTTCCCCAGTGCCGCCACAGCGCGCGGTGGACCCGCACGCCGTCGTGCTCCTCGATGGGCGGGTTGAGGTCCATGGATCCCATGGCACCCATTGTGTCCGACGGAGGGGGCCGCGCGCCTCTGTCAATCCGCGGACGGTTCGGAGGTCAGGTCCCGCCGCTGAGCGGGCACGCGCGGAGCTCGCCATCGGCCGAGACGACGATGCCGTCCGGCAGGTCGAAACCCGGGGGCGCGTAGATGACGCCGCCTCCGATCGTGCGTCCGCGTGGTTGGAGGCCGGTCAGCGCCTCCGGCCCGACGTCGTCCCTGCGCGGAAGGTCGCCGCACGTGAAGTTGCGATGGTCGTACTGGACCCGGGTCGGGATAGCTCGCGGCCACCAGTCGGCGGTCGCGTCATGGACCTGCACGAAGAACGTCGCGACTCCCACGAGCACGGCGCAGCAGATGACCCCGATCGCCAGGCCGGCCCAGCGCCTCCGGCCCCGTGGTCCGCTCACCCGCCGGTTCCCTGCCTGACCTGACGCACCCAGGGCGAGAGGACGTGCTGGCCGGGTTTCGGGGTGTCGATGAAGCCGTTCAGGTTCACCTCGAACTCGTCGCCGTCGGGCACCCCTGTGCGCACCCAGGTTCCGCCCGAGCACGCGGCGCCGGAGCGCTCCGGCGTGCCGTCGGTGTACGCCAGGCAGATGCCGAACGGATGCGTGCCGCGCAGCAGGTAGATGTCCCAGCCGTCGGCCCTGCCCTGGTAACGGGAGGTGGACATGTCGCCGCCCTGGACGTCCGGGATGAGGTCGGTCGGGATGCGATCCTCCGCCGTGCGCTTCCCGTCGAACGGTGTCGGCGGGAACACGCACCCGCTCAACCCCACCGCGACCACCGCCGCCATCGCCGTCGCGAGAACCCATCGCCGCATCGCGTACCCCCCGAACGGCACGCTAGCAGCAGCCGTCGCCGCGGCCCAGAGCCGGCGGGCCGGCGGGCGGCAGGAACGGAGGCGATCCGCTCGATGTCGGGCGGGGCCACGGAAACGGAGGCGATCGGGCCTGATTCCGGTCCTGGACGCCTCCGTTTCTCGTCGGCGCGCGGGCGCATCCTGCTTTTCTCCTCCCTTTCCGACGCGTCGCCGGGGCGGGCGGCCCGATGCGGAAAGGGAGGCGATCCGGCCCGACGCGCCGTGGATCGGCCACGAAGGGAGGAAGTTCGAGACCGGAGGGCCGGGATGTCCTCCGTTTCGGGCACGGGCGGACGCCGCGACCGACCCTGGCCCGGCCGGGCGGGCACGGCTACCGTGGCGGGCATGAGCCCGTCGAAGAAGTCCGAGACGTTCCTCGAGGTGGAGGGGCAGGAGGTGCGCATCTCGAGCCCCGACAAGGTCGTCTTCCCCGAGCCCGGCCTGACGAAGCTCGACCTCGCGCAGTACTACGTCGCGGTCGCGGACGGCGCGCTGCGCGGTGCGGGCGGCCGCCCGATGGTGCTGAAGCGCTTCGTGAAGGGGCTGACGCAGGAGCCGTTCTTCCAGAAGCGGGTGCCGGAGGGGCACCCCGACTACATCGACACGGCGACGCTGCACTACGCCAGCGGCACGTCGGCGGAGGAGGCGGTGGTCCGGGATGCGGCCGGGCTCGCGTGGGTGTCGAACCTCGGCTGCCTCGACCTCAACCCGCATGCCGTCCGCGCCGAAGACCTCGACCATCCCGACGAGCTCCGCGTCGACCTCGATCCGATGCCGGGTGTCGACTGGTCGCAGATCGTGGACGTCGCCTTCGTCGCCCGGGAGGTGCTCGACGATCACGGGCTGGTCGGCTGGCCGAAGACGAGCGGGTCGCGCGGCCTGCACATCCTGGTCCGCATCGCGCCCGAGTGGGGGTTCGTCGACGTGCGGCTCGCGGCGGAGACGCTGGCCCGCGAGGTCGAGAACCGCGCGCCGGGGCTCGCGACGGCCCGGTGGTGGAAGGAGGAGCGCGGCGAGAGCGTCTTCGTCGACTTCAACCAGAACGCGAAAGACCGCACGGTGGCATCGGCCTACTCCATCCGGCCGCTGCCCGACGCGCGCGTCTCGACCCCGCTCGACTGGGACGAGGTGCGCGATCGGCGACCGGAGGAGTTCACCGTCCGGACGGTGCTCGCTCGTTTCACCGAGCGCGGCGACCCACACGAGGGCATCGACGACGCCGTCGGTTCGCTGGACGCCCTGCTCGCTCTCGCGAAGAAGCTGGGGCCGGCCGAGAAGCCGCCCCGCAGCGGGGACGGCGCCGGGCGCCGCGTCTCGCAGATGCCCCTCATCGAGGTCGCCCGCACGAAGACGAAGCCGGAGGCGGTGGATGCGCTCGAACAGTGGAAGGCCGCCCACCCGGACGTCGCGGCGCAGCTGCACCCGGCGGACGAACTGGTCGACGGGATGCGCGGCTCCAGCTCGCTCTGGTACCGCGTCCGGGTGAACCTGCAGCATGTTCCCGAGCCCGATCGCCCGGAGCAGGAGCCGCTGATCGCCGACTACGACCCGTGGGCCGGGCGGCAGTGGCACGGCCGGGAGTAGCCGGCACCAGTAGCCGCCGCGAGGAACCGAGCCGTTCGCTCAGGCCGGCGCGATCACGGGCAGGAGCTGACCCGCGATCACGTCGTCGATGTCGGCTCCGACCACACCGATGAGCGGAGCGGTGAACATCGCGGACAGCGCGTGGGAGGCCGCACCCGGCGCCCCCACCGGGGTCACCGATACACCGTCGCCGCGGTCGGTCACCGCGAGCGGCACGTAGCGCACCGCCCCGGCGGACCCGGCCCAGCCGGACGAGACGACCTCCGCGCCCGACGTGTCCGTCGTCGCCCTGCCCGCGAGGCGGTCGAGCACCGGCCGCACGAACGCCTCGAACGAGACGAAGGCGGCGGTGGGCGTTCCGGGGAGGGCGAGCCACGGCACGCCGCCCCAGCTGCCGTGCGCCTGGGGACGTCCGGGCCGCATCGCGACGCGGGCGAGCATCCCGCCCGGTGATGCTGCGGCGAGCCGGCCGAGCAAGTCGTGCGTTCCCGCGCCGAGGCCGCCGGTCGAGACGATCACGTCGGCGTCCTGCGACGCCGCGTCGAGGGCCGCCCGCAGAGCCTCCTCGGTGTCACCGGCGCGGTGCACGCCCGTCAGCTCGCAGCCCAGCGACCGGGCCGCCGCGGTGAGGTAGACGGCGTTCGAATCCGGGATGACGCAGGCGGCCGCATCTCGCTCGTCACCGAACGGTCGGCCGGCTCCCGCCAGTTCGTCGCCGCTGGAGACCACCGCGACGCGCGGACGCCTGTGCACCGCGACCGTGCTGTGCCCCGTCGCCGCGAGCAGGGCGAGCCCGCGAGCGGTGAGCGTCGCGCCCGCCGGCAGCAGCGACGCCCCGGCCGCGACGTCCTCCCCCGCCCGCCGGATGTTCGACTTGACGGGCGGCCACAGGGTCACGGTCGCGTCGCCCGTGAACCGACCGGCGACGGTGAGCTCGATCGGGACGACGACGTCCGCCCCGTCGGGCAGAGGCGCGCCGGTCATCACGCACACCGCCTCCCCCGGCCTGATCGGGACCGGACGGTGGTCACCGGCGCGGGCACCCTTGGCGACCGTCAACGTCACGGGGTTCGCCGCGCTCGCACCCGCGACGTCGGCCGCCCGCACGGCGAAGCCGTCCATCGCGGAGTTGTCGAACAGCGGGACAGGGAGTCGGGCGGCCCAGTCGCCCGCGGTAACGCGGCCGACGCCGTCGGCGAGGGCGACCTCCTCCGCGGGCAGGGGCCGCACCGGCTCGAGCACGGCGGCACGATAGCCGTCGACGGTCAGCGCGGTCGCATCCATCTCCACCTCCCGGGGATCTGTCACACACGCTATGCGGGCGCGATGACGGGCCCGTTGCCCCCGTGCGCTCACCCCGTTACGTTCCCCTCACAGCGGCGCGCAGCGGGCGAGAGGTGTTCGTTACGCCGCTTTCACGCACGGAGCGGTCGGCGGAAACACGGGCTTCCTAGCGTGGGGGCACCCACTTCACCCGCAGGTTCCCCGCAGGAGGTCCACCGATGACCAGCACCGTCTCCGCTCCGGCCACGACCGGGACCGCAACCCCCGAGTCGACCGCTTCCGAAGCGACCGCCCCCGGCGCCGCCCTGACCGTCCGCCCCGGCCGCTGGATCGAGGGATGGAACGCCGAAGACCCGGCGCAGTGGCGCGACCAGGGCGCCGCCATCGCCCGACGCAACCTGCGCTGGTCGATCTTCGCCGAGTTCCTCGGCTTCGTCGTGTGGCAGCTGTGGTCGATCGTGGTGGTGTCGCTTCCCGCCGCCGGCTTCACCTTCGACACCGCGCAGACGTTCTGGCTGATCTCGATGCCGAGCCTGGTCGGGGCGACACTCCGCTTCCCGTACACGTTCATGGTCCCCCGCTTCGGCGGTCGCAACTGGACGATGATCTCGGCGGCCCTGCTGCTCATCCCGGCGATCGGCCTGGCCGTCTGCGTCGCCAACCCGCAGACGCCGTTCGGCGTGATGCTGCTGGTCGCGGCGCTGGCCGGTTTCGGTGGCGGCAACTTCGCCAGCTCGATGGCGAACATCACGTTCTTCTACCCGCAGCGGAAGAAGGGATGGGCGCTCGGCCTCAACGCGGCCGGTGGCAACCTCGGCGCGGCCGTCGCGCAGTTCGCCGTCCCGATCGTCATCACCATCGGAGCCGGCGCGACCCTGCAGCTGCCCCTCGCGGGCCTGATCTGGGTGCCGCTCATCATCCTGGCGATCGTCGGCGCCTGGCGGCGCATGGACAACCTGACCAACGCCCGGGCCGACCTGACCGCCTCCCTCGCCGCGCTGAAGGCCCCGGAGCTGTGGCTGATGGCCCTCCTCTACATCGGGACGTTCGGGTCGTTCATCGGCTTCTCCGGCGTCTTCCCGAAGCTGATCGCCGACCAGTTCCCGTCGTTCAGCGCCTTCCCGGTGGCCGGCGCGACGCTCTCGCTCGCCTTCCTCGGCGCGCTCGTCGGCTCGTTGGCCCGCCCGTTCGGCGGCCGGCTGGCCGACCGGTTCGGCGGCAGCGTCATCACGATCGCGGCCTTCGTCGTCATGGGAGCGGGCGCACTCGCGGTGGTCCTCACCCTTCCGCTGGACAACTTCTGGCTGTTCCTCGCCTTCTTCCTCGTGCTGTTCATCGCGAGTGGCGCGGGCAACGGAGCGACCTACCGGATGATCCCCACGCTGTTCGCCCTGCGTGCCGGCGCCGCCGACGGCCACAGCACGGCGGGCGACGTCTCCGCCCAGCGCACCGCGGCGGCAGCACTCGGCATCGTCTCGGCCTTCGGCGCATACGGCGGGTTCGTCATCCCGCAGGTGCTCGGCCTCTCCAAGACCTCGACCGGCGGCTACGAGTCCGGCCTGCTGTGGTTCGTCGCCGCGTACGCCGTACTGCTCGCCGTGACCGTCGGCGTGGCCCTGCACGGGCGTCGCCGCGGAGTGCGGATCTAGGGCGACGCCGTCCATGGCCGCCGACAGCCACTGCCCGTACTGCGCTCTGCAGTGCGCGATGACCCTGACCCCGGATCCGCTCGCGGCGAACCCGGTCACGGTCAGCGGGCGCGCCTTCCCGACAAACCGCGGCGGTCTCTGCAAGAAGGGCTGGACGTCGGCGGAGCTCCTGCGCACGCCCGACCGGCTCACCGTCCCGCTGATCCGCCGCGACGGCGAGCTGCGGCCGGCGACCTGGGACGACGCCCTCGGGATGATCGCAGAGCGCCTGGCGGACATCCGGCGCGATCACGGGGCCGACGCGGTCGGCGTCTTCGGCGGCGGTGGTCTCACCAACGAGAAGGCCTACCTCCTCGGCAAGTTCGCCCGGCTGGCGCTCGGCACCTCGCGCATCGACTACAACGGGCGCTTCTGCATGTCGTCGGCGGCGGCCGCGGGCAACCGGGCGTTCGGCATCGACCGGGGGATGCCGTTCCCGGTCACCGACCTCGACGACGCGGACACCATCCTGCTTCTCGGCTCGAACGTCGCGGCGACCATGCCGCCGTTCCTCGGTCACCTCTCCGGCGCACGGGCGGCCGGCGGGCTGATCGTGGTCGACCCGCGGCGGTCGCAGACGGCGCAGCTCACAGCGGATGGCGCCGGCGTGCACCTGCAACCGGCGCCCGGCACAGACCTGGTCCTGCTGCTCGGGCTGCTGCACGTGGTGCTGGCCGAAGGCCTCGGCGACACCGCGTACCTCGAAGCGCGCACGACCGGCTTCGACGCGGTGCGCCGGAGCGTCGCGGGATGGTGGCCCGAGCGGGTGCAGGAGCACACGGGCGTCCCGGTCGGGCAGCTGCGTGATGTCGCCCGCCGGCTCGCGCGCGGGCGTGGGACCTTCATCCTCACCGGGCGCGGCGTGGAGCAGCACGTGGACGGCACGGACACCGCGACAGCCGCCATCAACCTGGCGCTGGCCCTCGGCCTGGTCGGCCGGGCCGGATCCGGCTACGGCACGCTCACCGGTCAGGGCAACGGGCAGGGCGGGCGGGAGCACGGGCAGAAATGCGATCAGCTGCCGGGCTACCGCAAGATCACCGACCCGGCGGCCCGCGCTGCGGTCGCCGCGGTCTGGGACGTCGACCCGGCCGTCATCCCCGGCCCCGGCGTCCCCGCGGTGGAACTGCTCGGGATGCTCGGGCAGCGGCCCGACGGCGTGCGGGTGCTGCTCGTCCACGGCTCCAACGTGGTCGTCTCCGGCCCGGACGCCGGCGCCATCCGCTCCGGCCTCGAGGCGCTCGACCTCCTCGTCGTGTGCGACTTCGTGCTGTCGGAGACCGCCGAGCTGGCCGACGTTGTGCTGCCGGTGACGCAGTGGGCGGAGGAGGAGGGCACGATGACGAACCTGGAGGGTCGCGTCCTGCGACGGCGACGCGCCCTCGATCCGCCGCCCGGGGTGCGCAGCGAGCTCGACATCCTGGCCGACCTCGCCCACCGGCTGAATGCGCCGTCGGTGTGGCCGAACGACCCGGCGGAGGTCTTCGACGAACTCGCTCGGGCCTCCGCGGGCGGTGTCGCGGACTACTCGGGACTCAGCCACGCCCTCCTCGACGCACAGGCGGAGACCGGGGAGGCGGCCCACTGGCCGTACCCCGCCGGATCGACGGGTACGCCCCGCCTCTTCCTCGACCGCTTCGGCCACGATGACGGACGAGCGCGTCTCGTCGCCGTGCAGGCCCGCGAACTCACGACAGGGCGACGGCCGGGCGAACTCACCCTGATCACCGGGCGCCTGCTCGAGCACTACCAGTCGGGTGCCCAGACCCGCCGGGTGCCCGAGCTCGTCGCCGCACAGCCCGAGGTGCGCGCCGAGCTGCACCCGGCGACGGCCGCCCGGCTGGGCATCGCCGACGGCGACCGGGTCATCGTCGGCAACGAGCGCGGTGACGTGAGCGCACGCGCCCTGCTCTCGACCGGGATGCGCCTCGACACGGTGTTCCTGCCGTTCCACTTCGCCGGCCGGCAGTGCGCCAACCTGCTCACCGAGGCGGCCGTCGACCCGATCTCGGCGATGCCCGAGTTCAAGCGGACCGCCGTGACGGTCCGCTCTGCTGTGGAAGAGGAGGCGGCATGAGCGGACGTCCCCTGCGCGTGGTGCTGGTGGGCTACGGCCCGGTCGGTGCCCGTTTCGTCGAGGAGCTGCTGCCCTCCATCGCCGACGGAGAGGCGACGCTCACCGTGGTGGGCGCCGAGCGCGAGGACGCCTACAACCGCGTCCTCGTCGCCGAATACGCCGTCGGGGCGGCCGCACGCGAGCGCCTCGACCTCACGGACACCGCTGCGGCGCGCGCGGCCGGTGCCGACATCCGGCTCGGGGAGGTGGCGGTCGCGCTCGACCGGGAGCGCCAGCGAGTACTGCTCGACACCGGCGAGGAGCTCCCCTACGACCGGCTCGTGCTCGCCACGGGTGCGCGCGCCAACATCCCGACGCTCGACGGCCTCCAGCACGCCAGGCGCGACCGCTCGGCGGCGCCCGGAGCCGCGCTCGACCAGGGTGCGCGTCCCCTGCCCACCGGCGTCGTCGCCCTGCGCGACCTGGCCGACGCCGAGGCCGTCGCTCCCGTGGTCGCGGGCGGCGGCACCATCGTCGTGCTCGGAGCCGGCGTGCTCGGGATGGAGTTCGCGCTGCTCGCCGCCGAGCACGGCGCGCAGGTCGTCGTCGTCCATCACGGTCCGACGCCGATGGCGCGCAACCTCGACGAGCCGGGCGGTCGGATGCTCAGCCGCGCGGCCCGTACCCTCGGCGTCGGCATGGCCGCGCATGCGCGCGCCGAGAGCATCGGCTTCCGCGACGAGCCGGGCGGACCGGTGTTCGACGGCATCGGCTGCGCTGACGGAACCTACATCGCGGGCGACCTGCTGGTGCTGTCCTGCGGCGTCGGCGCACGCATGGAGCTGGCGCTGGCCGCCGGTCTGGCGTGCTCGTCCGGCATCCTCGTCGACGAGGAGCTGCGCAGCTGGAGCGACCCGGACGTCTTCGCCCTCGGCGACTGCGCACAGGTCGCGTCGCCCGAGAACGCGGGAGCCGACGGCCGCGTCGCCGGTGCGCCGTCCGGGCTGATCGGGCCGGGCTGGCGCCAGGCCGCCGCCCTCGCTCGCCGCCTGCGCGCCGAGGCGGCCGGAGGATCCGCAGGGGCGGATGCCGCCGTGGCGCTGCGCGAGCGTCCAGCCGTCGTGATGCTGAAGGCGACCGGCCTCGACGTGGTCGCGGGAGGCGACCACGCGGCCGACGCCTGGGACGAGAGCGCCGAGGTCGCCGTCTGGCTCGACCGGGCCCGGGGCGCCTACCTCAAGACCGTGGTCCGCGACGATGCGCTCACGGGGTTCGTCTCGGTCGGGCTCCCCCACGCCGGCGCCGAGCTGACGCTGCTGTTCGAGCGCGGCGGCGCGCTTCCCGCCGAGCCGTCCGCGCTGCTCCGGCTGGATGCCGCCGACGACGGGCAGGTTCTCGCGGACGACCCGCAGGGCCCGGAGGCGACGGTGTGCTGGTGCAACGGGGTGACGGCCGGGCGCATCTCCGAGGCCGCGGCTGGTGGCTGCGGCACGGTCGAGCAGGTCGGCCGCGAGACGCGCGCGGGCACCGGCTGCGGGGGATGCAAGGGCCGGATCGCGAGCCTCCTCGCGGCGGCGCAGGCGGTGCCGGGATGACGGCCGGCGTCACGGTGCCTCACACGTCGAGCCGGTATCCCCGCTTCACGACGGTCGCCACCAGGCCGGGCGTTCCGAGGCTCTGCCGCAGCCGGCTGAGCGAGACCTCCATGGCGTGCTCGTCGTACTGGTCGGACTCGTCCGCCAGCGCGATCGAGAGCTCCTTGCGTGACACGACCGCACCGTTGGCCGCCACGAGCGCCCGGAAGAGCGACAGCGAGGTCGGGGTCAGCCGGATCGGCGTCCCGCGGACGATCGCGAGGCTCCCGCGCAGCTCGACATCGCCGTGCCGAGTGGTGATCCGGCGGGTGGATCGCGCCTCCAGGTGCTCGCAGACCAGCCGGATGAGGGCGCCCATCCGGAAGCGGTCCGGCTGCAGAGGGTCGATCCCCGCCGCGATGAGCGGGGCTACCGTGACCGGGCCCACCCCGGCTGCGACGACGTCACTGCTCAGCGCATCCACCACGTCCGTGTACCGGCCGCGGGCCAGCGCCGCGGCGAACAGGCCGTCGACCGCCGGGGCGCTCGTGAACGTCACGCAGTCCAGCTGGCGGGCGGCGATCGCCTCGACCAGGCGGGTGACGCGCTCGTCCGTGTCCGCGGCGACCGACCATGAGTACGGGGCGACTGTGATCACCGTATCGCCGGCGTCGCGCAACCGCTGGAGCTGTGCCTCGTCGGGCTGACCGTGCAGCTGCACCGCGACGGTGATCCCGGACGGGAACTCGGCGATCACCTTGCCGACGAGGGATGCGGTGGTCTCCTCGTCGCTCATCCCGGCGTCGTCGAGACCGGCAGCACGCACCGCGCCGCGCGCCTTCGGGCCGCGGACGAGGATGGTCGACTCCGCGAGCGTGTACTGCAGCGCCTCCCCGAGCCCGGCCGAGTCGGCGACCTCGAACCAGCGGCGCATCCCGTAGCTGGTGGTGGCCAGGAGCACGTCGGGCGCCGCGTCGAGGATCCGCTGCGTATCCGCGATCACGGGGGCGTCGTCGTCGGCGTGACGCATGTGCACCGTCGGAGCGTGCAGCACCGTGGCGCCGCGGCGCTCGAACGCGTCGATCAGGTCTGCGGAGCGGCGGTCGCTCGTGACGCCGATGCGGAATCCGGCCAGCTGGTCGGGGCGGAACGCCGCGACACCGGGGCGCTCGTCGCTCATCTCACGGTCCCGTCACCGCGGCCGCGTTCGCCAGGGCGGCGGCCGCTGCCGCATCCCCGTCGTTCGCCAGCCGGACGACCTCGCCGATGACCACCACCGCGGGCGAGCCGACGCCCGCCCGCACCGACTCGGTGAGGATGGTCGACAGCTTCCCGAACGTCGTGCGCTGCCGCGCGGAGTAGCCCTGCTCGACGACCGCGACCGGCATGCCCGGGTCCATCCCGAACCGTGCCAGCCCCGCGGTGATCGAGGGGAGGTTCGTGATCCCCATCAGGATGACGATGGTGCCGCCGAGGCCGGCCAGGTGCTCCAGCTCGGCCGGCGAGAGCGGGGCGTGCCCGGAGACGATGGTGAACATCCTGCTGATGTTCCGGTGGGTCACCGGGATGCCCGCCGCGGCCGGCACCGAGATCGCGCTCGTCACGCCCGGGATGACGCGAACCGGGACGCCCGCCCGTCGGCAGGCCTCCACCTCTTCGCCGCCGCGGCCGAACACGAACGGGTCGCCGCCCTTCAGCCGTACGACGTCCGAGCCCTCCTGCGCGTGCCGGACGAGGATGCGCTCGATCTCGTCCTGCGGGATGGGATGGTGTCCCGGCCGCTTGCCCACGTCGATCAGGTGCGCGTGCGGTGCGAGCTCCGCGAGCGTCTCATGCGGGGCGAGGCGGTCGAACAGCACCACGTCCGCCGCGGCGAGCGCCCGCACCGCCGCGACCGTGAGGAGATCCGGGTCGCCGGGTCCGCCGCCGACGAGCGTCACGGTTCCTGTGCGTGTCATCGTGTCTCTCCTCTGTCGGCAACGCCCGGCCGGACCGGGATGGTCGAGCCCGCGACGAGGACGGGACCTGCGGCGCGCTCCTCGGCGGTGGCCGGGCGCAGCTGGCCGCGCTCCTCGACCCGGGCGATCGAGGGGTCGGGGGTGTCCGGCGCGTTCACGAACGACCGGAACCGGCGCAGCCGCTCCGGGTCGCGCAGCGTCGCCGCCCACTCGTCCTCGTACGTGTCGATGTGCTTCGCCATCGCCGCCTCCAGCTCGTCGGCGAGACCGAGCGAGTCGTCGACGACGACGGCGCGGACGTGCTCGACGCCGCCGTCGAGGTCCTCCATCCACCGGGCCGTCCGCTGCAGGCGGTCGGCCGTGCGGATGTAGTACATGAGGTAGCGGTCGATGTAGCGGATGAGCGTCTCGTCGTCGAGGTCGGACGCCAGCAGCTGCGCGTGCGCGGGCTGGAAGCCGCCGTTCCCGCCGACGTAGAGGTTCCACCCCTTGTCGGTGGCGATGACGCCGACGTCCTTCCCGCGGGCCTCCGCGCACTCGCGCGCGCATCCGGAGACGCCGAACTTGAACTTGTGCGGCGCGCGCAGGCCCCGGTAGCGGAGTTCGAGGTCGACGGCCATCCCGACCGAGTCCTGGACACCGTAGCGGCACCAGGTGGATCCGACGCAGCTCTTCACGTTGCGCAGCGCCTTGCCGTAGGCCTGACCGGACTCGAAGCCCGCGTCCACCAGCCGCTTCCAGATCTCGGGGAGCTGCTCCAGACGTGCACCGAACATGTCGATTCGCTGGCCGCCGGTGATCTTCGTGTACAGCCCGAAGTCGGTGGCCACCTGGGCGATCACGGCCAGCTTCTGCGGGGTGATCTCGCCGCCCGGGATGCGCGGCACCACCGAGTAGGTGCCGTCCTTCTGCATGTTGGCGAGCGCGCGGTCGTTGGTGTCCTGCAGCTGTCCGCGGCCGCCGTCCAGCGGGTACTGGCTGTGCTGGCTGGCGAGGATGGAGCCCACCGCCGGCTTGCAGATGTCGCAGCCCCGGCCGCGACCGAGACGCGCGATCGTCTCCTCCCAGCTGGTCAGTTCGAGCACCCGGATCGACTCGAACAGCTCCTGGCGCGACAGGTCGAAGTGCTCGCACAGTGCGCGGGAGACGGTGGCGCCGGTGCGGGTGAGCTCGGCCTCCAGGATCTTCTTCACCAGGGGGACGCACGACCCGCACTGCGTACCGGCTCGCGTGCACGCCTTCAGCTCGCCGAGGTCGTGGCAGCCGTCCTCCACGGCGGACCGCACGGTGCCGGAGGTGACGTTGTTGCACGAGCAGACCAGGGCGTCGTCCGGGAGCGCGCCGCCCGCGGGCGGTTCTGCTCCCGCCGCGGACAGGTAGGCGGCCGGTTCGGCGTCCAGCTCCCGGCCGAGCAGCGGCCGGAGGCTCGTGTACGGCGAGGCGTCCCCGACGAAGACCCCGCCGAGCAGGGTGCGGGCGTCGTCGCTGACCACCAGCTTCTGGTAGAGCCCGCGTGCCGGGTCGGCGTAGACGATCTCGAGCGCGCCGGGTTCACGGGCGAACGCGTCGCCGAAGCTGGCGACATCGACCCCCGAGAGCTTCAGCTTCGTGGCGTCGTCCACGGTGGTGAAGGTGGCGTCGCCGCCGAGCAGCCGGTCGGCGACGGTCTCCGCCATGGCATTGGCCGGGGCGACCAGACCGACCGTCCGGCCGTCGATCGCCGCCACCTCGCCGATCGCCCAGACGGCCGGGTCGGAGGTGCGGCACGCCTCGTCGATGATCACGCCGCCGCGTTCCGCCGTCGCGATGCCGGAGTCGCGCGCAAGTTCGTCGCGTGCCCGGATGCCGATCGCGAAGACGACGATGTCAGCCGGGACGGCACGTCCATCGGCGCAGCGGACGGCAGTCGGGTGTCCGCCTCCATCGAGCAGGATCTCGCGGGGCCGGGTGCCGAGATGCAGGTCGATGCCGCGCGCCCGGATCAGCCGGCCGAGCGCCTGGCCGGCCCCCTCATCCAGCTGGGCGGACATGAGCCAGCCGCCCGAGTGGATGATGACCGACTCCGCGCCGAGAGCCGCCACACCGCCCGCGGCCTCGAGCCCCAGCAGTCCGCCGCCCGCCACGGCGACCCGCGGGGCGCGCCCCAGGGTCTCCCGCAGGTCCGCGACCTCGGCGACCAGCGCATCCACGTCGGCGATGGTGCGGTACACGCGGCTGGCGTGGGCTCCGGGGATATCGGGGACGGGAGCGGATGAGCCTGTGGCGAGCACCAGGTCGTCGTAGGCGATGACCGCCCCGGCCGATGTCGTCACGGTGCGTGCCACCCGGTCGATCGCCGTGACGGCCTCGCCCACGCGCAGTTCGACGGCGGCGTCCTCCCAGTGGGAGGCCGGCTCGAGCGTGAGGTCGACGTCGCCGTCGGCCAGCCGCTTGCTCAGCTGCACGCGGTCGTAGGGCAGGTGCGGCTCCTCGGCCAGCACCACGATGGACCGCTCGCCTGCTGTCGCGCCGGCTCCGCGCGAGACCAGCGCATCCACCAGCCGATGGGCGGCCGGTCCGCCTCCCACGATCACTGTGCGTCCGGTCATGCGGGCCCCTTCCAGTCATGGCGGCTGCCGCCGCACCGGCGGGATTCGCTCCCGCCTCGTGCCTTTCGAGCGTACGGCGACGCGGTTTCCCCCGAATTTCGCGGTTGTAACCGCGCGTTAACATGCGACGCACAGAGGCCGCCGGCGCATGTGAGGACCGATTCACGGGGAAGTAACAGCAGCGGCCGCCGCCTGAAACATCGGCTGCCTAGTCTCGGGGCATGACGATCACGCAGACCTCCCCCCTCTCGGAGTCCCGGAGCGCGGACTGGGTGCGCGCGTGCCGGGTCGGCGATCTGGAGCCGTCCTGGGGCGAGGCCGTGCTGCTGAGGATGCGCCAGATCGCCGTCTTCCTCCTCGGCCCGCGCGAGGTCTACGCCGTCGCGCACGAGGACCCGGACGGCGGCGCACCGGTGATGGCTCGCGGCATCGTGGGCTCCCGCGGCGACCGCCCGACCATCGCCTCCCCCCTGCACAAGCAGGTGTACGACCTGGGGACCGGCGAGTGCTTCACCGACCCCGCTCTCGCGCTGCAGACCTTCCGCACCCGCATCGTCGGCGGCTTCATCGAGATCGAGCTGGAGGACGCGTGACGACGGCCGTCGTCGCCGCCTCGCACGGCACGTCCTCACCCGACGGGCAGACCGCCGTCCGCCGTCTGGTGGAACGCGTCGCGGCCTCCGTGGACGCGCCGGTACTGGGCTGCCACGTCGACGTCGAGCAGCCCGACGTGCCCACCGCACTCTCGTCCGCCGCCGCGCTCGCGGACGACGCCCTCATCGTTCCCTTGCTGCTCTCGGCGGGGTACCACGTCTATGTCGACCTGGCGGACAGCGCGGCCGAGGCACCCCTGCCCGCGTCCGTGACCGGCGCCCTGGGACCGGACTCCCGCCTGGTCGACGCGCTCCTCCAGCGCCTCACCGAAGCCGGCCTCCGCGACTCCGACGCGGTCGTGCTCGCGGCGGCCGGCTCCTCCGATGCCCGCGCTGTCGCAGACTGCCGCACCACCGGAGCGCTCCTGGCGGAGCGGCTGGCGCGACCCGTCACGGTCGGCTTCATCTCGGCGGCGACCCCGCCGTTGCCCGAGGCGATCCGGCAGACCCGCGAGGCGCATCCCGGCGCCCGCGTGGTCGTTGCGACGTACCTGCTCGCGCCCGGCTACTTCGCCACGCTTGCCGAGCGGGCAGGCGGCGACGTGGTGACCGCCCCGCTGCTGACGCCGCGGTCGACGCCGGACGCGATCGTCGAGGTCGTGCGCGACCGAGTGGATGCGGCGGCGGCCGCGCTCTCGGCGGCACGCCTCTCTCGCTGACTTTCACTGTTCGTCAGCATATGTATCGATCCACATTTCTTGTTGTGTATCGTTAAAATCTCCGTTAGTGTGCTCCCCATATCGTCAGTGCCGACGAAAGGAGAACGATGTATCACGCTCACCATGGCAGACTCCGGCTCGCTGCGTTCGCGGTGTTCGCTGCCGCCCTCACCGCGATCGGTGTCACCGCACCGGCAGCGCTGCCCGCTCGCGCTGCGACCGTCAACGCGGACTATGTCATGGCGTACTTCGTCGAGAGCCCGAACGGTTCGGGAGACTCGAACACCGTGCACCTGGCGGTGAGCCCCGATGGTCTCGAGTGGACGCCGCTGCACGAGAATCAACCGATCCTGGTACCCACCGCCGGCACCAAGGGCATCCGCGACCCGTACGTGTACCGACTGCAGGACGGCAGCTGGGTGCTGGTCGCCACCGACATTCTCACGGGTGGTGACTTCTTCGCCGCGAATCCTGCGATCCACGTGTGGACCTCACCGGACCTCGTCCACTGGTCGTCTGACCGGATGCTGACCGTCAACGCAGTGAACACGCAGTCCTACTCCTGGGCACCCGAGGTGTTCTGGGACGCCGGCCGCAAGCAGTACGGAATTCTGTTCAGCGGCATCCCGAACGGCTCTTCGGTGTCGAAAATCCTCGTCTCGTACACCAGCGACTTCGTCACCGCTTCCACTCCGCAGGTGTTCTTCGACAACAACGGCCAGGGGAACATCATCGATGCCGACATGATCACCGGCGTCAACGGCGTGAACTACCTCTACTACCGCGGCTCTGACGCGACCCTGCGCGGGGCGAAGTCGACCAGCCTGAACCCGGGATCCTTCACCGAATACGTCACCGCTCCCCCCCAGGGCCAGTGCGTGGAAGCGCCGACGGTGGTGCGCTCCCTGACCAATCCCAACACCTGGTGGCTGTGGGGCGACAACTACTGCCCGAACAACACATTCGATGTCTGGCAGGGCGACATCGCCAGCGGCAACTGGACCGCGGTCAGCAAGGCGAACTACACCGCCCCGCTGGGCTCCAAGCACAACACGATTCAGCCGATCACCTCGACCGAGTACAACGCACTAATCAGCACCTACGGCACCACGTCGACGATGCGGCTGAAATCCTGGGACTACCCCGGCCGGTACGTGCGCCACCAGAACGGGGTCGGCCGCATCGATCCGTTGCCTTTCGACCCGCAAGCCGACTCGCAGTGGAAGGTCGTCCCCGGCCTCGCCGACTCCACCGATGTCTCGTTCGAGTCGGTCAACTACCCCGGCTCCTACCTCCGGCACTCGAACTTCGACCTGGTGCTGAACGTCGACGACAACTCCGCCCAGTTTGCCGCCGACGCGACTTTCAAAAAGGTCCCCGGCCTGGCCAACTCGGCTTGGAGCTCGTTCCAGTCGTACAACTACCCCGGCCGGTACATCCGCCACTACAACTACGTCCTCGAGCTGCAGCCGATCGCCACAGCTCTCGACCAAGCCGATGCGACGTTCCACGTCGCTCCCTGATCGCGTGCCGGAGGGGGAGCCCCCGCCTCCCTCCGGCACGTTCCACCCGGCGCACCGATGCACCGGTGACCCTCCCCGACCACGGAGAAAGGCACAGCTGTGAAAGGCATATGGAAACGGCGGGCAGCAATGCTCGCCGTGGGAGCGGTGGCCGCCTTGGCCCTCCCGCTCGCCACCACGACCGCCGCGCAAGCGGCATGCACCACCTACTACGTGTCCCCCACAGGCAGCGACAGCAACACCGGCTGCAGCACGACAACACCATGGAAGACGCTGGCCAAGCTCAACGGCACCACGTTCGCCGCCGGCAACCAGATCCTGTTCCAGAAGGGCGGAAGCTGGAGCGGACAGCTCACTCCCCAAGGTTCCGGAGCCTCGGGAAACCCGATCGTCATCTCCTCCTACGGCACCGGAGCCGCACCGCTCCTCGCCGGCGGAGGCGTCTCAGCGACCGTCTACCTGCACAACCAGCACGACTGGACGATCCAGAACCTCGAGATCACCAACACCGCAACGGGCAACGCCGCCCGCGCCGGGTTCCTGGCGGACAACGACACCGCGGGAACCCTCCACGGAATCCACCTGGTCAACAACCTCATCGACAAGGTGAGCGGCTACTGGCAGAACGGTGACCCGCAGCCTTCGCGCACCTCGGCGATCTCCTTCGACCAGACCGACAACAACGCAACAGCGGCGTGGGATGACGTGCTCATCTCCGGGAACACGCTGAAAGACGACGATGCGGGCGGAATCTACATCGGCTCGGCCATCGGCCTGAACCACAACATCAACTCCACCAACATCGTCATCCAGAACAACACGATCACGAATGCGGGGGGCAACTCCATCGTCTGCGTGTTCTGCTCGGCGCCGCTCATCCAGTCGAACGTCGTGACGGACAGCGGCTACCGGTTCTCGGGCGCCGCGATCTGGGGCGGCTGGACCAACAACGCCGTGCTGCAATACAACGAGGTGGCTCGCAACTGGAGGGCGCTGTACGACGGCGAAGCCTTCGATATCGACAACAACAACACGAACTGGACGCTGCAGTACAACTACACGCACGACAACCCGTGGGGCTCGCTCGAGTTCTGCTGCTCCTCCACGTTCGGCGCCCTGGGTACCACGACGATCCGCTACAACATCAGCCAGAACGACGGAGCATCGAACGCCGTGTGGGCGACCCTGCAGGGCATCGCCAGCGGCGGCACGGCCAACTTCTACAACAACACCGTGTACATGGCTCCGGGTGACAACGGGGACGTGACCAACGGGACGCCTCCGGGGAACGTGAACTTCACCAACAACCTGATCGTCAAGCACGGGACGGGCGGCTACCAGACGACGAACACCACCTGGTCGCACAACCTGTTCTACGGCCAGCACCCGGCGAGCGAGCCGACGGACAGTGCGAAGATCACCGCCGACCCGCTCCTACTGAACCCGGGCGGTGCCGGCGAGGGACGCTCCTCCGCCTCCGTCTATCAGCTGCGCACGGGCTCTCCGGCGATCGGCGCGGGTGCGGTGATCTCCGGCAACGGAGGCGCCGACTACTTCGGCAACGCTGTCTCCGCGACGGCCGCCCCGAACATCGGCGCGTACAACGGAGCCGGGGTCTCCGCGCTCACTCCCACGGCCGGCGCGTACTGGCGGTTCGACGAGAGCACCGGGACCACCGCGAACGACACCTCCGGTCACGCGAACCCGGCCACCCTCCAAGCGGGAGCGTCGTGGACGACGTCCGCGCAGATGGGCGCCGGCGCCGTATCCCTCAACGGCACGTCGACCGGCTACGTCGACGCGTCGGCGCCCGCGGTCGACACCTCGGCCAGCTACACGATCGGCGCCTGGGTCAAGCCCTCATCGCTCACGGGCAACCAGACGTACGTGAGCATCGACGGCACGACGGTCAGCCCGTTCTACCTGCAGCTCGAGGGCGGGAAGTACGTCTTCACCGTGCGAAGTGCAGACTCCACCTCCTCCACCTATGCGCAGGTGTTCGGGCCGAGCGCGACCGTCGGAACCTGGGCGCACGTGATCGGCGAGTACGACGCGACCGCGCACGTGATCAAGCTCTACGTGAACGGCGTACTCCAGGGCTCCACCGCCTGGAGCTCAGGCTGGAAGGCGACCGGCCACACGAAGATCGGACAGGCGAAGTGGAACGGAGCACCCGTCGACTTCGCCAACGCGGTCGTCGACGATGTCCACGCCATCCCGGGCACCGTCACCGATCGGGAGGCGTTCGCCCTCGGAACCGGGGCCACCGCCTACTTCGAGCTGGACGAAGGCGCCGGCTCGACGTTCAACGACGTCACGAGCGGCGTCCCGACCGGTCACCTCGAGTCGGGCGCAGCCTGGGCAGGAAGCGGGAAGATCGGCAGCAACGCGCTGAGCTTCCCGGGGCGCCCCGGCGCTTACGCGGAGACGCCGGTGTCGGCGGTCGACACCAGCAAGAGCTTCGCGGTCGGCGCCTGGGTGAACCTGAACAGCACGGCTGGCAACCAGACCTTCGCCAGCATGTCCGGGTTCAACATCAGCCCGTTCTACCTGCAGCTCTCGGGCGGGAAATTCGCCTTCACCATGCGCAGCGCCGACGACACCAACTCGACGGCGACCTCGGTATCGGCGACCTCCACCGCATCCACGAGCACGTGGTACCACGTGCTCGGGATGTACGACCAGGGAGCAGGAACGATCTCGCTGTATGTGAACGGTGTGCTCCAAGGTTCGACGTCCTACACGACGCCGTGGAAGTCCATCGGTGCGACCGTGCTCGGCGGCGCCGAATGGGCGCTGTCGCCCGTGGATCCGGTCAATGGGACGATCGACGACGTGCACTTCTACAACAAGGTCCTCAATGCGAGCCAGATCAGCACACTCGCAGCTCCGTGACCACGACCGGCCGGGCGTCATCCGACGCCCGGCCGGGCGGTCCCGCCTGGTCGTCTGGATCGCGGCCGCCGTCGTCGCCGTCCTCGGCGCCGGCGGCTTCCTGACATACGCCCTCGTCACGGCGACCGCCGCAGCTCCGATCGCCGACCGCCCGGCACCGGATGCGACGGTGCTGACCGTCGACCGCATCCCGGTTCCGGTCCGCGAGCTTGCGCTCTACCTCGCCCGCGACCGATCCGCGATAGTCGCCGAGTACCAGGCCCGCGGAGCCGACATCGGGTCAGCCGCGTTCTGGCAGACCCCCATCGACGGTGTCACCCCCGCCCGGAAGCTCGTCGCGAAGGCGAAGGACGACGTCGTGCGACTGCACGTGCAGTTGCAGCTCGCCGCGAGCGCACACGTGAACGCGCCGCAGACCTACGACCAGCTCGTCCGCGCGTGGCAGAACGAGAACGCTCGCCGCGCGAATGCGATTGACAAGGGCCAGCCGGTGTACGGCCCGCAACAGTTCTCCGAATCGGACTTCATCGACTACCTGCTCGGCAACCTGGGTCAGCAGGCGCAGACCGAGCTCGCCGCCCGCGGCGACCTCGACGGCAGCGACGCCGCCGCCCGCACGTATTACACCGCGCACCCGGACCGGTTCTCCGGCGCATTCGAAACGGTGAAGCAGCAGGTGATCCTGCACATGCTCGACGAGCAGTACCAGCACCTCATCACCGAGCGGACGGCCGATGCCCAGGTCGAAAGCGAACCTCTTCTCGACGATCTGCCCCGCTACTCCTGCCTCGCCGACGGCTCCTGCTGACGCCGTGCGCGTCAGCAGGTCGGCAGGAGCCGGACGGTCGTAAAGCTGAAGGGCGGAACGCTCAACGCTCCGCCGCCACGCCGCTGGGCCACCGGTTCGCCGGGGGCCTCCTGTCGGGGCCAGCCGGCGTCGGGCGGCGCCGACAAGGTCACCACGTCACGTTCCACCGGCTCTGCGCCAGAGACCAGGACCACGTCAGCCTGAAGCTCCGAGCCGGTGGCATTGACCAGCTTGACGATGGTCGTCCCGGTGCGGTCGTCCACGACCGCCGTCGCCGAGACGCGCTGTTCGGGATCGCCCGGATGGGTCACCTCGTGAACCACCTCCCCGTCGATGAGGCAGGTGATGTGCTGTCCCCGGGCGACGACCCGGATCTCCAGGCGATAGGTCTTGCCGTCCGTGAACGTGTACGGCAGAGGCTCGGTCCATTCGTCGTAAAGACCGTCGGCGACCGTACCGAGCACGAGGAACCGGTTCTGCCAGGTGCCGAAGTTCCACTCGAAGTAGTAGTCCGATTCGAGGTCGCCGAAAGACACGGTGAAGCCGTCCGATCCCCCGTCGAGCCGCGCATCCAAAGCGAGGGTGTAGTCCGCGGAGCGGACGTCGAGCGGGAAACGAAGGCGTCCGGTTCCGGTTGCGGCTGGGATATCGAGGCGTCCTCCGTCGTGCTCCAGTCGTGCGGCGTCCACGCTGAGCTGCCCGGTCGCGGCCCGGACGGCCAGCGTCACCCGGTCCGAGAGCTGTCGCTCCCACCGCGGCGCCCCGTGGAGGGTGACAGGCAGGGCCCGGGTCCCCGAAGTCTCCGCGTGCATGCGCTGGACGTGGTAGTTCAGCGTGCGATGGAGGGTGGTGTTGTCGAAGTAGACGAGGTCCGGCTCCCACTGCGTGTCGCCGATCTTGGCGAGAAGAGGAGCGTAGGAGGCCAGGCGCACGATGTCGCCGTTGCGCTCCATCGCCATCATGTATGCCGCCTCGGCCAGCGCACACAGTTGCGTGTTGCCGCGCGAGCCGTACTCGCCCACGTAGACGGCCGGCCCGGAACGATCGTACGAATCGAAGCGGTCGAGGTGCTCGAAGTACCATTTGGGCGACTTGTACGAGTGCTCGTCGACCATGTCGACGCCGAGTTCCCGGGCGATGCGCCATCCCTCGTCGTAGTCGGAGCCCGAGGGAAAGGGCCCGACGGTGCCCACAACGGTGATCTCGGGATGCCGGCCGCGGACAGCGTCGAGCAGCTGCGCGAACCGGTCGCGGAACAGCACGGACTGCTCGTCCTCGTTTCCGATGCCCAGATAGCGCAGGCCGAACGGTTCGGGGTGTCCGGCGGCCGCACGGACGGCTCCCCAGCGGGAGTCGACGGGGCCGTTGGCGTACTCGATCAGGTCGAGCACATCCCGGATGTAGCTGTCCATCTGCTCGCTCGAGTAGCCGGCCTGTCCGCCCGGCGTGTTCTGGCAGCACACCCCCGCGGCGACAACCGGCAGCGGCTCTGCTCCGAGTTGCTCGCAGAACCGGAAGTACTCGAAGTACCCGAGTCCCATCGACTGGTGGTACCCCCAGAGATTGACATCACCTCGGCGTCGACGGAGCGGACCGACGGTGTCCTTCCACCGGTAGACGTTGTCGAGACCCAGCCCGTGAGCGACGCATCCACCGGGGAAGCGCACAAAGCGCGGCCGAAGGTCGGCGATCGCCTCGGCGAGGTCGGCCCGCATCCCGTTGTCCGTTCGACGGAACGTGTCGCCCGGGAACAGCGACACCCAGGAGATCCGCACCGACCCTCCGGTCACCCGGATCTCCAGTGCGGCCGTGGACGCATCGGACAGGGGCCGAATGGACGTCGTCAGCTCGCGTTCCGGACCCGGTTGCAGAAGCGCGAGCACCGCATCCGCAAGGGGCTCACCGCCTTCGTCGACCAGTCGAACCTCGATCTGGGGGTGACCGGTCAGCGCTTGGGCGACGATCGTGACGTCGCAGTCGACGCCGCCGCGCACGGAGATGCCGCCGAATCCGTGATTGGTCAGCGTCGCCGGAGCGTCGTCCGCCGTCACGACGACGGCGCGGCCACCCGACGCGCCGGCACGATCGTCGACGATGACCGCGCCGCGCGTGCTCCACCCCGTGAGGGCGTCCCAGTCCGGATGGTCGCGGTCGGTGAAGGAGAAGTCGCGGTTGCGTATCAGTTCGGCGTAGAGGCCGCCGTCGGCGGAGGAGTTGATGTCCTCGAAGAAGACGCCCCACATGTCCGGGTTGATCGGGGTTCCGGGAGCATTGTCGTCCACGGTGATGGTGACGTGCGCCGGAGCGTCGCTGAAGGCGGCCAGAAGCCTCTGCTGCTCCTCGTGGGTGATCGGCAGGACGGAACCATGACGCGCCTCGCGCGGAAGCTGCGCATCGGGGACGCGGGTCCACTCGCCGGTTGCCGGGTCGGCGGCGTGGAACAGCTGATATCCGCGGAGCTCGAACTCGTCGATGAGCAGGTACGCGCCGTCGCCGCCCAGATCCAGGAACGGTGCCGGCCCCTCGCCGCGCACGATCTCCGCCGCGCCGACCCTCTGACGTACGGGGGAGAAGTCCGGATCGAGAGGCGAGGTGCCCGCCTCCTGCGACACGTGCTGAGAGGCCTCTGCGGGCTCGGCGCTCAGCGCGTCTGCCGAGAACCGGTACGTGACGCCGTCGAACTCCAGGCAGGCCGCGTCGATCACATCGTGGCCTCGGTCGAGGAACACCTCCGCCGGACTGAAGTGCTCGAAATCGTCCGTCGTTGTCATCAGGATGCGCTGGTAGCCCGCACGAGCCCGGTTGTCGCCCTCGTCATACAGCGCCGACGCGAAGAACACCACCCACGTCTCCCAGGCACTCGACCACACGGCCTTCGGCGCCCACGCGTTGCCGGCGTTATCGGGCGCCACCGGGACGAGGGACGGCCCGCTCCAGTTCACCAAGTCGTCGCTGTGCCAGACCAGGATGCTGCGGCTCCCCCACCGCACCGCGCGATCCCAGTCGTCGTCCGGGACGGCGCGCAGGTCCGTCGCCAACAGGTGAAACCTCCCGGTGCGGCTGTCACGGACCAGGAAAGGATCGCGGGCACCGCGCTCCCCGACGTCGGAGACGAGGATCGGCTTTCCGTCCCGCAACGGCGTCCATTCGCGGGGGTCGCGGCCGGCGCTCACGGCGAACCGCACCTGCTCGGCGTCGGCATCGCGTCCATTGGCGAAGTAGGCGAACATGAGCGCCTCGTTGTACCCAGTCATCAGGACCTCCGCGTATAGTGTATCGATACAAACAGGCGGTCCGCACGACATTTCGTCGCCCGGGCCGCCGTGATGTAACGTTATAGTCACGCTGCCAGTGTCGGACCGGGGAAGGCTGCACCATGGTGACCATACGCGATATCGCCCAAGCGGCCGGCGTCTCGCCGATGACCGTTTCCAACGTGCTCAACAAGCGGCCGCACGTGGCGGATGCCACCCGGCAGAAGGTCCTCGACACGATCGACCGGCTCGATTATCGCGTCAACGTGGCCGCCCGCAACCTCCGGCGAGGACGCACACACACCATCGGCCTCGCCGTGCCGGAGGTCGACCGCCCCTACTACGGCCAATTCGCCGCCGCCGTCATCGAGCACGGCGCCCGTCACGACCTCAACGTGGTCATCGAGCAGACGGGGCGCTCCCGGGAGAGCGAGCTCAACGCGCTTGCCGCCTCGCGGGTGCGGATGTACGACGGCCTCATCCTCAGCGCCGTCGGGCTCGGCTCCAGCGACCGCGATCTCCTCAACGTGGACTATCCCGTCGTGATCCTCGGTGAGCGGATCTTCCAGGGGCCCGTGGATCACGTGGCAATGGCCAATGTGGACGGATCTGCGGCCGCAGTGCGGCATCTCATCGAGCGGGGCTGCCGACGTATCGTCGCCCTGCACGGAAGCTTCGGCCCCGACGAGGTGAGCGCGTCGAGCCTGCGCCACGCGGGCTACAGGGCCGCACTCGAGCAGAACGGGATCCCGTTCGACGAGTCGCTGGTCGTGGAGATCGAGGAGTTCACTCCCGAGGCCGGAGCGGAGTCGGTCCGTCGGCTGATCGCCTCCGGCATCCCCTTCGACGGGATCTTCTGCGTGACGGACTATGTGGCCCTCGGTGTCCTCCGCGAGCTGGCGGACGCCGGCGTGGATGTTCCCGGCACGGTAAAGGTCATCGGCTTCGACGACGTGGAGTTCAGTCGGTTCCTCGTCCCGTCGTTGTCCTCCGTGAACCCGGACCACGACCTCATGGCACGGACGGCGGTGGAGCTTCTCGCCGCCCGGATCGAGGACAACGACCATGAGGCCGTGGAATTCGTCAGCCCGTTCCGTGTCGTCGAGCGGGGGTCCACGGCCGCGATCGCGAAGGATTAGCCCTTCACGCTGCCGCTCACCAGCCCGCTGACGATCTGTCGCTGGGCCACGATGAAGAAGATGACCATCGGGATCAGGACGATGACGCTGAGGGTCATGAAGGCGGGCCAGTCGGTCGTGAACTGACCGACCGCGGTGTACACCTGCAGCACGAGCGTCTGCTTCTCCGGGGAGTTGATGAACACGTTCGGGGTGATGAAGTCGTTCCACACCCACATCGTCTGGAACACGCCGACCGTCACCAGGATGGGACGGATCAGCGGGAGAGCCACCGACCGGTAGACCCGGAACGCGCCGGCTCCGTCGATCCGTGCCGCCTCGAACAGCTCGGTGGGGAGCGTCCGCATGTATCCGATGATCAGGAAGTAGCAGAAGATCGACCCGCACGAGTACATGACGATGAGGCCATTGAGGGAGTCGACGAGTTCGACGCCTGCGAGCATCCGGTAGAGCGGGATGAGCGTCGATTGTCCGGGCACGACGAAGGCGATGACGAGGATGACACCGATCACGGCGGCGAACCGTCCGCGCCCGATCAGCACCCCGAAAGCCGCCATCGACCCGACCAGCAGCATCACGACGATCGAGACCACGGTGACGTAGAGCGTGTTGAGGAAGCTCTGCAGCACCGGGATGGTCTCGAAGATGTGCACGTAGTTGCCCCAGTACAGCGAGCTCGGCAAAGCGAGCGGGTTCGCCGCCGTCTCCGGCTGGGTCTTCAGGGTGTTCACCAGGATGTAATAGAACGGCACGGCCACCAGGCACGCGATGGGGATCATCACGACGCTGAGGAGGATGCCCCTGCTTTTCTTCACGAGTAGCGCTCCTCGAGTCGGCGGGAGATGACGAGCTGTGCGGCGATGACGATCCCCACCGCAAGAAGGAAGAGCACACTCAGCGCCGAGGCCTTGCCGATGTCGGACTGGGCGATGCCGTTCTCGATGATCGATTGCGTCAGCGTGCGGGTGGCGAACCCCGGTCCCCCGTGGGTGAGGGTGAACGGCAGGTCGTAGACCTTCAGCCCTCCGGTGAGAAGGAGCAGTTGGCTGACTGTGATCGCCGGAGTCAGCAGCGGCAACGTCAGGTGGCGGAACTCCTGCCAGCGCCCTGCGCCGTCGATTTTCGCGGCCTCGAAGATGTCCGACGGCAGGCTCTGCATGTAGGCGAGGTAGAGCATGGCGTGCCACCCGGTCTGCGCCCAGACGGCAACGAGGATCACGCTGAACTGGGCCAGGGTCTCGTCGGACAGCCACGGGACGGGCGCGATCCCCAGCTGGCCGATCACCGAGTTGATCACGCCGGAGCCGAGCGGAGACAGGATGAAGGTCCAGACGAGGCCGAGCAGCGCGACGCTGGGCACGGCAGGAAAGAAGAACACGGAGCGGACGAAACCGCGGCCGACGAAGCGGCGGTTCAGCACCATGGCCAGCGGGATCGCCAAGACCGTCACCGCGACGGTCGTGAGCAGGGCATAGGCCAGGGTGAAGCCGAGCGCCGAGAGCATAGAGGGGTCGGAGAAGATCCGGGCGTAGTTCTTGAACCCGATGAAGTGCGGAGAGGCTTCGTACCCGTTGTAGTCGGTGAAGCTCCAGTACAGCGATTGCACCATCGGGACGAGGTACAGGACAACGAACACGACGATGATCGGAAGCACGAACCAGTAGGCGGCGAACCCTTCGCGGGCCCGGCGGAACCGGCTCCGAGTGCGTTCGATGGAACCGGCGCCCACGATGCTGGGCGGTCGTTCCACAGTGGTGGCGTTTGCCATGGCGTTCTTCCTCGTTCGGCGCTTCGGAGGGAAAGGAGGGCGGGTCCGGCAGCCCGATGCGCGGGCCCGCCCTCCTGGTTCGTTACTGAAGGGACTTCAGCTTGGTGTCCATCCCCTGAGCGAACTGCTCCGGGGTGATCTTGCCGGAGATCGTCTGCTGGAGCAGCGCGACGGACTCGGAGGTCATCGCGTCGGCGTGGCTCGGCCAGTTGACCGCGGGCAGGTAGATCTTGCCGTCGCGGACGGCCGGGGCCATTGCGGAGAGGGACGGGTCGAGGTCCGGCGTGAAGTCCTTTGTCGTGGTGATCGACTGGGTCTCCTTCTGGTACAGCTCGACCCCCTTCTTGCTCTGGAGGAACTCGACGAACTTCTCCGCACCGGCCGCGTTCTTCGCCTTGGCGTTGATCGCGTATCCGGGCGAGACGGCGCCACACCAGTAGAGGTCGCCCTTCGTGTTCGGGACGGCGAGGTAGTCCAGGTTCAGGTTCGGTGCGGCCTGCTTGATACCGCCGAGCGCCCACGAGCCGGTGCCGATCATGGCGACCTTGCCCTGCTCGAACTGCTGCAGCACCTGGTCGCCGGTGAGGCCGGCAGCGGTGCGCGGCTCGACGCCCTTCTCGAACAGCTCGTTCCAGGTCTTCACCGGGTCGGTCCAGGTCTTCTCGAAGCTCGTCTTGCCGGACCAGATCTGGTCGTCCATCTTGCCGTCCCGGCTGGCGTTCTCGACGCCGAGCAGGGCGGAGAGGGTCACCGGGATGCCGTCGGCGGCCTCGTAGAACGGTGTGACGCCCGTGTCCTTGAGCTTCGTGCCGAGGTCGATGAACTCCTGCCAGGTCTTCGGAGGAGCGGTGTAGCCCGCCTTCGCGGCCAGGTCCTTATTGATCAGGATGCCGCCTCCCCACGAAGCCACGGCCGCGCCGTAGACCTTCCCGGACTTGCTGTAGGTGTCCTTCGCGGCCGGCGCGATGTTCGAGATCCAGGACTCACCGCTGAGATCCTTCACGAAACCGCCGTCCATCAGCTGGTGCTTGTTCTCCGCGGTGATGATGAACACGTCGGGCGCGGTGTTCGAGCCCAGCTGCGTCTGCAGCTTCTGGACGTACTGCGTGACGGGCGGCGTGTAGGACGCCTTGACCGTGAGCCCGGGGTTCTCCTTCTGGAACTCGTCGATCAGCGGCTGCATCGTCGTCTTCGGGTCCCAGGACAGGAAGGTGACGGTCTTGGAGCCGGAACCGGAGCCGCTGGAGCAGCCGGTCAGCGCGGCGGCAGCGGTGGCGACCGCCGTCAGGGCGACCAGCGCTCGGATGACGCGGCGCCGGGTCGGCGCCGAGGTGTGAAGCGACATTGCTTTCTCTTTCTCTTAGGTGTCGAGGGTTTCGGGTATTGCTGTTGAGGTCAAGCGGATTGCAGCGCTTCCTGGAGTGACCGGCTCCAGGTCGCCGTTGGGAAGGTGCCGCAGCGGGTCGATCACGATCTCGCGGTGGAAGCCGTTCCCTCCTGGGATCGCGAACCGGTGATACGCGATGACCCAGTCGTCGATCCCGGGAAGTCGGAGGATGGAATGGTGACCGGTCGCCAGGATGCCCTCGGCCGGGCGCTGCTCGAGGAGCACTCCACGGTCCTCCCACGGCCCAGTCGGGCTCGTCCCCACCGCCCAGCGGACCCGATACTCCGGATCACGGGTGTCGTTCTCCGACCAGGTGAGGTAATACAGGTCGCCGCGGCGGTGGATGTGGGCAGCCTCCCGGAAGGTGGGGTGCGTCCACGACGTCACCGTCTCCTCGTCGATGCTGAGCATGTCGAAACTGAGCCGGGCCGTGTGGGCCACCGTGTTGCCCCACACCAGGTACGAAGCGCCGTCGTCGTCGATGAACACCGACGGGTCGATCGCTCGTCCCGAATGTGCTCCTTCCGCGACGATGGGACGGCCGGAGTCGATGAACGGCCCGGTCGGACTGGTCGCGACCGCCACCCCGATGTTGTCCTCGGCCGTGAAGTAGAAGTAGTACAGGCCGTTCCTCTCGGCGGCCGCCGGCGCCCAGGCATGGCGGGACGCCCATGCAACGTCCTCGCCGAGCCGGAGGATCTCTCCCTCATCGACCCACTCGCGGAGGTTCGCAGACGACAGCACTCGGAAACTGGTGGAGGACCAATCGGGCGAGCCGTCGGTCGTCGGGTACACGTAGAATCGCCCGCCGAACGCCGCCAGCGCCGGATCTGCGAAATACCGGCCGGCAGGACCACCTGCACCCATGTCGGCTCTCCATCCTCATCGATGACCCTGTATCGATACAAGATCGCTGCGATGTATCGTTACATACTCGCCGTCGATCCGCAAGCTCCACGCACTCTGGCGTCAGCCCTCTCGCGCCGACCCGCCGAGCCCGCTCGCGACCAGCTCCACGTACTCCCGCACCGCCGCGTCGTCGGGGGCGTTGTTCGGGTTGACCTCGGTCAGCACGATGCCGGCGAACCGGTCGCTGTCCGAGAACACGCGCAGGCTGGCCACGACCTCCGCCACGCTGAGTCCCCAGGGGGCGGCGTCGGGGTTGGGCATGTTCGCCAGCGGCAGGTGCAGGTGGCCGAGCACGTCGACATCGAGGTGGACGACGAAGCGCTCTCCCGCCGCCTCCGCCGCTGCGAGCGCCGCTTGCGCGGCCTCGACGGCATCCACGTGGATGCGCGTCGCCGGAACACGGACGAGTCCGAGCTGCTCCACCAGGGTGCGCTCGAGGTCGTCGCCGTCCTCCGGGAGCGCATCGCCGTAGAGGACCACCTCGCCCGGGCGCAGCAGCGGAGGCTCACCCTGCAGGGTCGTCAGGATCGGGTCGCTGCCCGGAAGAGCCAGCAGATGCGCCACTCCCATCGCGTCGACGTTGCCGTACGCGATGCGACCGGGCGTGTAGAGGTCGGGGCCGCCGTCCACGTACAGCAGCGCGGTCGGCGCACCCGCCCGTCGGAAGCCCGCCACCACGCCGAGGGTCACGGTGCAGTCGCCGCCGATCACCAGCGGCGTCCGCCCGGCGCCGATCACCGCAGCCACCGCGCCCGCCGTCTCCACGGCGACCCGATGCACCTCGCCGATGTTCTGCCGGTCGGGATTCGCCGGATCGGGTCGCCGCCGGAAGCCGGGCACATCCCCGTAGTCGCGGAGGTCGTGTCCCTGCTCGCCGAGCAGCCCGATCAAGCCCGATTCACGGATCGCTGCCGGCGCCAGGTCCATGCCGGGCGTGTGACCGCCGGCACTCGACGGCACACCGACGACTCCCCAGTGTCGTGACCTGCTCACGCCCTCATCGTACGAGCGGACGGTTCGCCGGTGGAGGGGCTGCCGCCCGCATCCGCGCCGCCTGCATCCCCGCCACCCGCGCCCTCGTGGCCGATCGCCCGCAGGCTGCGGTCGAGCACGGTGATCAGCAGGAAGACCACCGAGATGCCGATGACGACCCAGCCGAGCACGTGCAGGCCACCGGTGGTGGCGTGGGCTCCGTAGACGTTGCCGTAGACGACGGACGCGACGATGGCGCCCAGGTAGAAGAAGGTGCGCAACAGCCCGGCCGAGGACGCGATCCGCTCCGGCTCGGCCTGGTGGTACAGCGTGTTCTGGATCGCGAGATTGTTGAGTCCCTGCGGGATGCCGAGCACGAGCATCGTGACGACGAGGAACCAGATCGGCGTCGTCCCGCCCATGAACAGCACGAGGATGCCGGCGGCGAGCTGCGCGACCGAACCGATCAGGAGCTTCCAGAGCACCTCAGGACGACGGCCGAAGGCCAGCGCGACCCCGATTCCCGCGGCGAACACGGGCAGCAGCACGAGGCCGGCCGCCGTCGGGCTGAGCGTCCGGCCCTCCTCCAGCCACTGCGTGAACCCGTAGACGAACGTGTAGGAGATCGTCGCGGTGAGCAGCGAGCGCGTGTACGTCAGCAGCAGCGGCCCGTTGCCGCCGAGCACGCGCAGATCGATGAAGGGCGCATCCACCCGGAGCTCCCACCAGACCAGGCCGGTGCCCGCGACCAGCGCCACGGCGACCATCCACAGCGTCGCCACCGAGATGTTCTGCAGGAAGACCAGCAGGGCGAGCATCGTCACCGCGAAGAAGAGGATGCCGAGGCAGTCGATGCGGGGCCGCTGGTCGCGCGGCGGCTCCAGGCCCGTCGTACGCGGGAGGAGGATCCAGCCCAGGATGACACTGGCGACGCCGAGCGGGAGGTTCACGGCGAACGTGGCGCGCCATCCCCAGGCTCCGATGAGCAGACCGCCGAGGGTCGGGCCGATGACCGCGACCGTCTGCGTCGTCACCGAGAGGACCGTGAGGATGACGGCGGGCGACGCGACGCCGGTGCGCTGCCCCTCCGCGCGGATCATGTGCATCGCCGCCGGATAGCCCGCACACGTGCCCAGGCCCAGCACGACCCGCGCGACCACCAGCCACCAGATGCTGTCGTGGGACGCCGGGATGAGGAGGCCGATCGCGCCCGCCACCGCCACCAGCGCGCCGCCCGCGAGGAACAGTCGCTTCACGCCGTAGATGTCGACCAGCCGTCCGACCAGCGGCTGGCCGATGGCCGTGGCGAGGTAGAGGGCGGACACCAGCCACACGGTCTCGGACGCCGGCGCCCCGAGCGCGATCCCGATGGGGGCGAGCGCCACCGCGATGATGGCGGTGTTGACGGGATTGAGAACCGCCCCCAGCATCATCGGCGCGAGCAGGCGCCGATCGAAGCGATGGGGCGGCGGAGGCTTGAGAGCCATCAGTCGAGGATCCGTTCGAGGATCGCGGTCGCGGCTGCCAGCGTGATCAGCTCTGCTTTCGACGCCTGCTCGGACAGCGCCTGGTCGAGCCAGGCGAGGCCCGCCTCCTTCTGGCCGGCGACCTGCGCCCATCCCGCCTCGGTCAGGTCGACGATCTGCCGACGACCGTCGTTCGGGTCCTGGCTGCGGGTGACGAAGCCCAGCGCCTCCAGCGCCTCCACGATCGCCGCCATCGACTGCGGGCGCACCCGTTCGGCCATCGCCAGCGCGCTCACCGTCGACACGCCGCCCTTGCTGAGGCGTGACAGTGCCGACGCCTGCGAGGGCGTGATGGCGTCGGATGTGGCCTCGCGCAGCTTGCGAAGAAGCCGGGCGAGCACCGCCCGGAGGTCGACGGCGATCTGTTGCGGTGTCACATCCGGTTGACCTGTGCTCATATCGACAGTCTAAACTGCACAGTTGTACCTGTCTAGATTCGTCGAGAGGATCCCCGATGACCACCGCCCTGCTGCTGATGGACTTCCAGAACGGCATCGCCGGCCGCCCCGGCTTCGAGCCGACGGTCGAGGCGGCCGCCCGAGCCCTCGCCACCGCACGCGACCACGGCATCCCGCCGGTCTTCGTCCGCGTCGCCTTCCGTCCCGGCTACCCGGAGATCACCGCCTCCAACCTGGCGTTCGGCGGCCGCGCGGCGAGCGCCGGCGACGCCATGCTGGTCGACAACCCTGCGACCCAGGTCGTGGACGCGCTCGCACCACGCGGCCAGGAGGCGGTCGTGGTGAAGAAGCGCGTCTCCGCCTTCGCGGGAAGCGACCTGGAGGTGCTGCTGCGCGGCCTCGGCGCCGACGAGCTCGTGCTCGCGGGCATCGCGACCAGCGGCGTCGTGCTGTCGACGCTGCGCCAGGCGGCCGACCTCGACTACCGGCTCACCGTGCTCGCCGACGCGTGCGGCGACGCCGACCCCGAGGTGCACCGCGTGCTCACCGAAAAGGTCTTCCCACGCCAGGCCGCCGTCACCACCGTCGACGAGTGGGCCGCGGCGCTCTGAGTCGACGGACATGGGGCACGATGGGGGGATGACGACCGCACGCGTGATCTCGGTGAACAGCGACGGCGACCACCGCTTCTCGAAGCCGCCGCAGGAGTCCATCACCCTGGTCGCCGGCCTCGGTGTCGAAGGGGATGCGCACTTCGGCGCGACGGTGCAGCACCTCTCCCGCGTGCGGCGCGACCCGACGCAGCCGAACCTGCGCCAGGTCCACCTCATCCACCGCGAGCTCTTCGACGAGGTGACGGCCGACGTCGCGCCGGGCCAGCTCGGCGAGAACGTGACGACCGACGGGCTCGAGCTGCTGGGCCTTCCGCGCGGCACCCGCCTGCACCTGGGCGAGGAGGCCGTCGTCGAGCTGACCGGGCTGCGCAACCCGTGCGTCCAGATCGACCGGTTCGAGCCCGGCCTGCTCAAGGAAGTCGTGGGCACCGACGCCGACGGCGCCACGGTCCGCAAGGCCGGGGTCATGGCCGTCGTCGTGACCGGCGGCATCGTGCGGCCCGGCGACGCCATCGACGTGCGCCTTCCGGCGGAGCCGTTCGAGGCGCTCGCACCGGTCTGAGCCGCCGATTTCCGCGCTCGAAAGGGAAATGGAACCTTTCCGCCCCGTCCGGACATCTCTCTATAGGGACACGGATCAGGACGGCGAGAAGGGGCGCCCGCTGAACGTGCATCCCTGCTCCGGGGGCCTGAACTTCCGTCCACCGGACGAGGACCGGGCCGCGCACCGTACCGGGGGGTTGGTGCGCGGCCCCCTCGTGGGCACGGAGCGCTATGCCGCCGATCGCGCGGCGGCCGGACGACGGCGGAGAGACGCGTCGCCGACCTCAGGGCCGCGGTAGACCATATCCATCGCGCCGATGCTCTCGCCGGGCGGCACGATCGCGTCGATCCGGTCGAGCACGTCGTCCGACAGTGCGACATCCACCCCGGCGAGCGTGTCCTCCAACTGCTCCATCGTGCGCGGTCCCGCGATCGCCGAGGTGACGCCCGGGTGCGCGATGACGAAGGCCATGGCCAGGTGGGTGAGCTTCACGCCGACCTCATCGGAGAGCTGGATGAGCTCCTCGACCGCCGCCAGCCGGCGCTCGTCGCGGAAGTGACGCATCCCCGTCCGGGTCGACCGGAAGTTGTCGTTCTCGCCGCCGGCCCGGTAGCGGCCGGTGAGCGTTCCACCCGCCAGCGGGCTGTAGACGAGAGTTCCCATGCCGTAGCGCTGGGCGACCGGGAGGATCTCGCGCTCGATCTCGCGGTCGAGGATGGAGTAGTTCGGCTGCTCGGTGCGGAACCGCTCGTAGCCGCGGCGCTCCGACATCCACTGCGCCTCGACGATCTCCGAGCCGCGCATCGAGGACGAGCCGATCGCCCGCACTTTGCCCTGCCGCACCAGGTCGGTGAGTGCGGAGAGGGTCTCGTCGATGTCGGTGTCCGGGTCCGGCCGGTGCAACTGGTAGAGGTCGATGTGGTCCGTCTTCAGGTTCCGGAGCGAGCGCTCGACGGCCTGCATGATCCAGCGCCGGGATGCGCCGCGGTGATTGATGTCGTCGTCGACCGGTCCCCAGAACTTGGTGGCGAGCACGACGTCGTCGCGGCGGCCGGCGATGGCCTCGCCGACGACCTCTTCGGAGTCGCCGTAGCGGTCCGCGGTGTCGATGAAGTTGATGCCGGCGTCGAGCGCGCGGTGGATGATGCGGACACCGTCCGCGCGATCGGGGTTTCCGAGCGCCCCGAGCATCATCGCGCCGAGCGCGTACGGGCTGACCTTGATGCCGGTGCGGCCGAGAGTTCGATACTGCATTGCTTCTGCTCCAGATGTGATGAGGCCGTGGCACGGGCGTCTGCCGTGCTCTAGAATCCGAAGAAGCGGAACGTCACTCCGGATACGTCGAACTGTACCGGAACAGTGTTCCACTTACAACACCCGTCGTTTCAGCCTGCCACCGGAGGAGTCGCCATGGCCGCCAGCACCCGCACCTCGGCGACCTCGGACGCCGTCGCGCCCGCGGCGAACCGGCCGAAGCGCTCCGACGCCCGCCAGAACGTCACCGCGCTGACCGAGGCCGCGAAGGCGGTCTTCGCCGAGTCCGGAGTGGAGGCACCCGTGCGCGCCATCGCCGACCGCGCGGGCGTCGGCGTCGGGACGCTCTACCGGCACTTCCCCCTGCGGTCGGACCTCATCTCCGCGGTCTTCCGCGCCGAGATCGACGCCTGCGCCGACGCGGCGACCGAGATCGAGGCGAGCTACCCGCCGGGCGAGGCGCTGGATCGCTGGATCATGCGCTACACGCAGTTCGTCGGCACGAAGCGCGGCCTCGCGGCGGCACTCCACTCCGGCGACCCCGCCTACGAGCCGCTGGCCGACTACTTCTCCACACACCTCGCCCCGACGCTCGATCGCCTCCTCGCCGCGGCGCGAGCGGCCGGCGACATCGAGCAGGAGGTGGATGCGGCGGAGCTGCTCGGCGCCGTCGCCAACCTCTGCCACGGCGCCGGCCCGAAGGGCGGGGTCTCGCCGCGAGCCGACCGCATGGTGCGCATCCTGCTGGCCGGGCTGCGGGCGCCCGCCGACGAGGTCTGAGCGGCCCGACGCGACCGCCGATCCGTCAGGCCGGTTCGGCGAGGAGTTCCGGATAGCCGGCCGTCGTGAGCCACTCCCGCATCGTTTCGCGGCTCTGGGAGAGGCAGCGCAACCGTTCCTCGACGCGCGCGAGTTCCTCCGCAACCTCTCCGGCGACCGTCCGGGTGCACTGAGCGGCAGACACGGTTCCCCGCACGCCCTCCATGTCGAGGAGCATGCGGATGAGCCGGGTCGTCATCCCCGAGGCGAGCAGGCCGCGGATCCGCAGGACGGTGTCGACATCCTCTTCGGCGCAGTCCCGATATCCGTTGGGCGACCGCGTCGACTCGAGAAGCCCCTGCTCCTCGTAGTAGCGCAGGAGACGGGTGGCGACACCCGTGCGCCGGGAGAGCTCACCGATTCTCATGCCGTTCCTCCCCATCCACTTGACCTTCTCATCGATGTCAATGTTTACGGTACGAGCATGACAGCATCCCCGGCAAGCATCGCCTCGTCTCCGACCGCCCGCACGCGGACGCCGCTTCTGCTCGGCCTCGGCCTCGCCCTGTTCGCCTCCGTCAGCACCGAACTCCTCCCTCCCGCGCTCATCCTCGGGATGTCCTCGACTCTCGGCGTCGACGCATCAGCCGTGGGCGCGCTGGTCGCGGTGTGGGCCGTCACGATCGTCATCGGCACGGTGCCCGCCATGCAGGTCACCCGGCACGTGCCCCGCAAGCCGCTGCTGGTCGTTTCGCTCGCCGTACTCGCGGTCGCGACCGTCGTCGTCGCCGTCGTCCCCGTCTTCGCCGTCGTGGTCGTGGCACGCCTCGTCTCGGCGCTCGCGGCCGCCGTGTCGTGGTCGGTCGTCTTCGCATACGTTCCGATGCTGACCCCGCCGGAACGGCTGGGCCGGGCCATGGCCGTCGTCCTCGGTGGCGGAACCCTCGCCTCCGTCCTCGGGGTCCCGGCGGGCGCCGCCCTGGCCGCGGCGGGTGCGTGGCAATGGGCTTTCCTGGGCGCGGCCGGCCTCGTGATCGTCTCCGCCCTCGTGCTCGCCATGGGCCTTCCCCGGCTGCCGGGAGCAGCTACGGGAGGGACGCGGACCCGCTCCCTCGATCGCTCGGCGATCCCGGTGGCCGCGCTTCTCTCGGCAGGCGCGCTCCTGTTGACGGGGTACATGACCCTGTACGCGTACATCGTGCCGGTGCTGGGCGCTGCCCGGATCGGTCCGGACGGTGTCGGTACCGTGCTGCTGATGGCCGGCCTCGCCGGCGCCGTCGCACTCCTCCTCGGCGGAGCGCTGAGCGACCGGTATCCGGCAACCGCGCTGCTTGCCCTGGTCGCCGCCGTGCCGACTGGGATCCTGCTGATCACCATCGCGCCGGCATCCGGACTCCCTCAGCCGCTGGCCGCGGCGGGCACCGCGCTCGTCGGGTTCGGGATCGGCGGCCTGCCTCCTGTCCTTCAGGCGCGGGTGGCGAGGACGGCGTCTGCGACGTTCCGCCCGACGGCGACCGGCCTCTTCGTCGTCGTCCTGAACATCGGGATCGCCGCCGGCTCCGCGATGGGCGGCGTTCTCATCGCGACCTCAGGGCGCGGCACCGTAGCGCCCGTCGCGCTTCTGCTGGCGGGAGCCGCGGTGGTGGCATTCGCCGCTCTGGTCGCATGTCCCGCTCGCGGGCGAACTTTCCCCTAGTGTTCCGGCGACATCGGTGCGAACATATGAGGGTTCGCCCCAGACCCCGGCGATGTTGTCCCCGAATTCTTTCGGCGCATCACCCGGGTCGGGCCCGGGTGACCGTCGTTCGGGTACGCCGCCATCCGGGTCCCGCCGCGGCAGGCGTATCAACAGTGGGATGCGACGCACCCGAGCTGTCGCAGACCAGGGAGTCGCGCGACTCCCGCGAGACGGGGGCCTGGTGACCCGACACCGGGCTCCCGTCGACGCGTGCGGCCACCGGTCGCTTCCTGGGGCCCGCTTCCGCGTACGGTGGTCGAGTGAGCTCTGACCTGATCCCGTCGATGCCGGCTCGGCGGGCGGCGGTCGTGTTCAACCCGAGCAAGGTCCAGGTCGCCGCCCTGCGCACCGCCGTCGCCACGGAGGAGTCCGCGGGCGCATGGGCGGATTCGGCGTGGTTCGAGACCAGCGCGGCCGACGACGGGCGCGCCGCCGTCCTGGATGCGGCCGCATCCGAGCCCGAGCTGATCGTCGTCGCGGGCGGCGACGGAACGCTGCGAGCGGCCGCGGAGGCTCTGGCGGGCACGGGCATCCCGATCGGCCTCATCCCCTCGGGCACCGGCAACCTGTTCGCCCGCGAGCTGGGCCTGCCGCTGAACAACCTGCGCGCGGCCGTCACCGTCGCCTTCACCGGCCGCGACCGTCTGGTCGATCTGGGTCTGGCGACGCTCGAACGGCCGGACGGCGAGTCGGTGGAGCGCGCGTTCCTCGTCATGGCCGGGATCGGACTGGACGCCCAGATGGCCGCGAAGACCAACCAGGAGCTGAAGAAGCGCATCGGCTGGCTCGCGTACTCGGACCCGATCGCCCGCAGCATCCTCGGCAACCGGCAGTTCGACCTCACCTTCCGCCTGGACGACGAGCCGGAGGTGTCGACCCGCGCCCACACCGTCATCGTCGGGAACTCGGGCAGCCTCACCGCCGGACTGCTGCTGATCCCGGCCGCGACCATCGACGACGGGATGCTGGACGCCGTCATCCTGCGGCCCGGGCGCGGCGCAGGCTGGACGAACATCGGCTACCGCCTGACCTTCAACCGCCTGCTGCACCGGACCGGATTCGGCCGGTTCGTCGGCCGACTGACGCCCGAGCCGCGGGCGATCCGGTACGCGCAGGCGCGCAAGCTGCAGGTGCGGTTCGAGGAACCGCAGGAGATCCAGCTCGACGGCGACCCCAATGGCTCGGTGATCGCGGCGACGCTGACCGTGACGCATCACGCGCTGACCATGCGGGTGCGGGCGGAGGCACGCGGGCGATGACCAGACCGTCGGCCTCCTTCCATCGCGGACTCGCACTCCTCGTCGCCGCCACGTTCTTCATGGAGAACCTGGACGGCACGATCATCCAGACCGCCGCGCCCACGATGGCGCGCGAGTTCGGGGTCGCCCCCGCCGAGCTGAGCATCGCGATGGTCGCCTACCTGCTCGCGGTCGCCGCGGGCATCCCGGCCACCGGATGGCTCTCCGTGCGCATCGGGATCCGGCCGGTGCTGCTCACCGCGATCGTCGTCTTCACGGTCGCGTCGGTGCTCTGCGCCTTCGCGCCGACCCTGACCCTGCTGACGCTCGCCCGCGTCCTGCAGGGGATCGGCGGGGCCCTCATGGTCCCGGTCGGACGGCTGGCCGTCCTGAGCGGGACGGAACCGCGCGACCTCCTGGATGCGATCGCCTACCTCACCTGGCCCGCGCTGATCGCGCCCGTGATCGCACCCGCACTGGGCGGCATCCTCACCGACACCGTCGGCTGGCGGTGGATCTTCCTCATCAACGTGCCCCTCGGGATCGCGGCCGTCGTCGCCGGGCTGAGCCTCATCCCGCACTCCGAGCCGCAGCGGGGAACGCCGTTCGATGTGCGCGGGTACCTGACGATCGCGTTCGCCCTCATCCTGCTGACCGCCGGGGCGGAAGCGCTCAGCGCCGACGATCCCGCCCTGGAGATCGTGGGCGCCGTGGCGATCGTCGGCTCCGCCGGTGTCGTGTGGGCGAACATCGTCGCGTCTCGACAGCGCACGGACACCCTCTTCGACTGGAGCGTGCTCCGGCGGACCACCTTCCGCGCCGGCAACCTCAGCGGCGGCGTGTACCGGATGATCATCACAGGAGCGCCGTTCCTGTTCACCCTCCTGTTCCAGCTCGCCTACGGCTGGAGCGCGACCGTCGCCGGGCTCATGGTCATCGCCGTCTTCGTCGGCAACCTCGGCATCAAGCCCTTCACGACGCCGTTGATCCGGCGGTTCGGCTTCCGCCGCATCCTCATCTGGTCGAACGGGCTCGGGATGCTGGTGCTCCTCGCTTTCGTGGCGATCGGTCCCGACGCCCCGGTTCCCGTGCTGATCCTGCTGCTGATCGTGAGCGGGGTGTTCCGCTCGGTCGGGTTCAGTGCGTACAACACGCTCCAGTTCGCCGACATCGAGCCGGAGGAGACCACGAACGCGAACACCCTGGCGTCCGCGTTGCAGCAGGTCGCGGTGGCGCTCGGCCTGGCGGTCGTTGCGGTGTTCGTGCGCGCATCGACGGCGGTGTCGGAGGGCGTGACGGGGTCGCCGCTGCCCGGCTACCACTGGGCGTTCGCGCTGGCGGCGGCGCTGCTCGTGCTTCCGCTGGTCGGGGCGTTCCGCCTCCCGCACGACGCGGGCGCCCGGGCGATCGTGCGGCGCTAACGGGCGTCACTCGGGCATTCATCGACCGGCGGACTCAATCCGAGAAGATTCTCCTGTTGGATTCGCAGAACGGATGCGGCCTAGCATCGCGATGACCACGCTTCAGCGGTGCGAAAGGAACGACAGTGCAGTTCAGATACCTGGGAAACTCCGGCTTCAAGATCTCCGAGATCACCTACGGAAACTGGTTGACCCACGGCTCGCAGGTGGAGAACGACACGGCCGCCGCCTGCGTGCGCGCCGCCCTCGACTCCGGCATCTCGACCTTCGACACGGCCGACGTCTACGCCAACACGATGGCCGAGACCGTCCTCGGCGAGGCCCTCAAGGGGGAGCGCCGCCAGTCGCTGGAGATCTTCACCAAGGTGTTCGGCCCGACCGGCCCGAAGGGCCACAACGACGTCGGGCTCTCGCGCAAGCACATCCTCGAGTCGATCGACGGATCCCTGCAGCGCCTCCAGACCGACTACGTGGACCTCTACCAGGCTCACCGCTACGACGTCGAGACGCCCCTCGAGGAGACGATGCAGGCGTTCGCCGACGTCGTCCGCGCGGGCAAGGCGCTCTACATCGGCGTCAGCGAGTGGACGGCCGACCAGCTGCGCGCCGGCCACGCGCTGGCCAAGGAGCTGAACATCCAGCTGATCTCGAACCAGCCGGAGTACTCGGCGCTGTGGCGGGTCATCGAGGCGGAGGTCGTGCCGACCTCGAAGGAGCTCGGCATCTCGCAGGTCGTCTGGTCGCCCGTCGCACAGGGCGTGCTGAGCGGCAAGTACCGTCCGGGTGCGCCGCTGCCCGAGGGCAGCCGCGCCACCGACGAGAAGGGCGGCGCTGGGGCGGTCAAGCGCTGGCTGACCGATGACGTGCTGACCCGCGTGCAGGAGCTCACGCCGATCGCGCAGGAGCTCGACCTCACGCCGGCGCAGCTCGCTGTCGCCTGGGTGCTGCAGAACGACAACGTGGCCACGGCGATCATCGGCGCCTCCCGCCCCGAGCAGGTCGTCGAGAACGTCAAGGCCTCCGGCGTGACGATCCCCGCCGAACTGCTCGCCCGCATCGACGAGGTGCTCGGCGGCGCGGTCGAGCGCGACCCGTCGCACACGGCGACGCGGTCGCCGAAGACCCGGGAGGCCTGAGCCGCGGGGGCGGCCGCGGCGCACGCGCTAGCGATACGCGACGCTGAGGTTCAGACTCGTGTCGCGCAGCAGCGTCGTGTCGCCGCGGCGCAACTGCGGGTTCAGGTAGAACAACTGGTCCTGGGTGATCCCGAAGCGATCCGCGACCGCCTGCGAATTGTCGTTGCCCCAGACGGCGTAGGCGGCGGGTTGCCCGTCGTACAGGCTCACGGTTCCACGGGCGTATGGCCGGGGTCCGGAATCCTTCACGGTGAGGCCGGGGTAGAAGTCCGGGATGGTCCAGGTGATCGGCGCTGCTGCTTCGACCGTGCCGTTTATCACCAGCTCGACGCTGTTGAAGTACGACAGGTTGCCACGGTCTGTCCGCCCGCTCGAATCGAACGGCAAGACCTGGTCGCCGCTGGTCGCCTCGAGAACCCCGACGGGGTCGTCGTGCGCCGGCACGGTCGGCGCTCCGGCCGTCGCCCCGAACCGGTCGACACTGAGCGCGACGGTCGCTCCCTGTGCGGTCGTGCTGAACCCGCTGAGCACGACCTGGAACCGTAGGTCAGGTGCGACGCTGACCGTCACGTCCCCGGTTGCGTGCCCGTCGACATCGCCGAGCCTGCCCGTGCCCATCACGGTCCCCGCCGGCGGAAGGTACTGGAATTCGTCGGCGAGCCCGGTGTCGGCGGTCGGAGTCGGCATCGGGGTGGGGCTCGTCACCGCGACGGGATGTGCGGTGCGCGTCGGCGCGTCCTGGGCGGGCGCGACAGTGCATCCCACCGTCAGACCGCCGAGGAGCGCTAGGGCCGCCCCGGCCGCCGGCATCCTCTGACGGATTCCCCGCCGCATCCCCCGCACCACAGTGACACGCTGTCGGATGCGCCGGGCGAACGCAATGGCCGACCCGCCCATCCGGCGACTGGCTGAGAGCATTCGCAGACGCCGATCCGAGCGGAAAGACACGGGCGAAGCGTCGCGTGGCTACGCTGTCCACGCCTGTCAGGCTCACACCGCCGAGTACGCGTCCCCCGGGGCGCCATCACGAGAAGGATTGTCGCCCATGACCGACGACACCCCGTCGTTCCCGCCCGACGGCACGTCGCGTGACGCTGAGCCGACGCTGCCCCCGCACTTCCCTGGCGCGCTACCGGCGGTCCCTGCGCCCGAACCGCTGCCCTTCAGCAAGCCGGCGATCTGGGGTTTCGTCATCTCCTGCGTCAGCCTGTTCGTCTTCGGCTTCATCGGAGCCCTTGGCGCCGTCATCTCCGCGCGCGGTTTCCGCGCCGCCCGGCAGGGGATCGCCCGTGGCCGCGGGCTCGCGATCGCCGGCATGATCATCGGGACGGTCGGCTTCCTCTACTATGCGGTCGTTTTCATCCTGACGCGCTTCCCGTAGCGCCCGGAGGCTCCCCTCCCCGATTTCCGTCCTTGCCAGCAGGCGGCCCGGCGAGTTGAATGTGCGCGTCGAACCGTGTGGCGGGGAACGTGCTCACCTCCCCGCTGGACGACGCAGCGCACCCCTGGGGAGGGTCGGTGACGAGAACAGACGAGACAGCACCGCGGGAGGCCGCACCCGCCGCGAAGCTGTCCATGTTGACGATGACCGGGATGGTCGTCGGGTCGATGGTCGGAGCGGGCGTGTTCTCGCTCCCCCGCCGGTTCGCCCAGGAGACCGGGGTCGCCGGCTCGTTGATCGCGTGGTCGATCGCGGGCGTCGGGATGCTGATGCTCGCGTTCGTCTTCCAGATGCTCGCCAACCGGAAACCCGAGCTCGACGCCGGTGTGTACGCGTACGCGAAAGCCGGATTCGGCCAGTTCCTCGGCTTCTTCTCCGCGATCGGCTACTGGGCGAGCGCCGGGATGGGACTCGTCTTCTATTGGGTCTTCATCATGTCCACCATCGGCGCGGTCGCCCCCGCGCTGGGTGACGGCGACACCCTCCTCGCGATCGGGATCTCGTCGCTGGGGCTGTGGGGGTTTTTCTTTCTCATCCGCCGCGGCATCAAGGAAGCGGCGGTCATCAACCGCATCGTGACCGTGGCCAAGCTCGTTCCGATCGTCGTCTTCATCCTGCTCTGCCTGTTCGTGCTCAAACCGCAGGTGTTCGCCGAGAACTGGGGAGGGGCCGACTACGCCGGGTCGCTGTTCGACCAGGTGACCGGCACCATGCTGGTGACTGTCTTCGTCTTCCTCGGCGTGGAGGGGGCGAGCGTCTACTCCCGTCACGCGAAGCGGCGCGCCGACGTCGGCAAGGCGACGATCCTCGGGTTCCTCAGCGTCTTCGCCACCTTCGCGTCGGTGACCCTCGTGTCGTACGGCGTGCTGCCGATGGGCGAGATCGCGCAGCTGCGGCAGCCGTCGATGGCCGGCGTGCTGGCCGCCGCCGTGGGACCGTGGGGCGCCTGGTTCGTGAGCATCGGACTCGTCGTCTCGGTGCTGGGCGCCTACCTGGCCTGGTCGCTCATGGCGGCGGAGGTGCTGTTCGTCGCCGCCAAGGACAACGACATGCCGCGCTTCCTCTCGCGCTCGAACGCGGCCGACGTGCCCGTCCCCGCCCTGCTGATGACGGCGATCTTCGTGCAGGTGATCCTGGTGATCACCTACTTCTCGCACGACGCCTTCAACCTGGCGCTCGATCTCACCAGCGCGTTGACGCTCATCCCGTTCTTCCTGGTCGCCTGCTACGCGATGAAGCTGGTCATCACGAGGGAGACGTACGGCGACGCCCCGCGCGGCTGGGGGCGCGAGACGACCATCGCCGTCCTCGCGACCCTCTATACGGCGTACCTCATCTTCGCTGCGGGCGTGACCTTCGTGCTGCTCTCGTTCATCATCTACGCGCCGGCGACGGTGCTGTTCGTCATGGCGCGCCGCGAGCAAGGGCGGCGCGTCTTCACCGGTCGGGAGCTGATCATCCTGGCCGTCGCGGTCATCGGCGCGGTCACCGGCATCGTCGCCCTCGCCGCCGGCTGGATCAGCATCTGAGGTCTCATCCAAGGAGGAACGATGACGGATTCATCCCCAGCGCCCACGTACGGCGTCCATTCCGAGGTCGGCCGGCTGCGGAAGGTGCTCGTCTGCTCGCCCGGGCTCGCCCACCACCGGCTGACGCCGAGCAACGCCGACGACCTCCTCTTCGACGATGTGATGTGGGTGGACAACGCCATCCGGGATCACGCCGCATTCGTCGCCGACCTGCGCTCGAACGACGTCGACGTGGTGGAACTCCACGACCTCCTCGCCGAGACGGTCAGCGACCCGGACGCGAAGTCCTGGCTGCTCGATCGCAAGATCGTCGCAGGCGAGGTCGGTCTCGGCCTCATCGAGGGGACGCGCGCGTACCTCGACTCGCTCGCTCCCTCCGAACTCGCCCGCTACCTGATCGGCGGACTGGCCACCTCCGACCTTCCCGACGACTACCGGACGGACTACGTCGCCCTCGCCCGGGAGTCCACCGGCGTCCGCGAGTACCTGATGCCTCCCCTGCCGAACACGCTGTACACCCGCGACACCACCTGCTGGATCTACGGCGGAGTGACACTCAACCCCCTGTACTGGCCGGCCCGTCACGACGAGACACTGCTCATGAAGGCCGTCTACGGCTTCCACCCGGACTTCCGCGACGCCACCGTCTGGTGGGGCGACCCGGAGGCGGACTGGGGCCAGGCGACCCTCGAAGGTGGCGACGTCATGCCGGTCGGCAACGGCGTCGTCCTGATCGGGATGAGCGAGCGGACGTCGCGGCACGCGATCACGCAGGCGGCCGCAGCACTCTTCGCGCAGGGCGCCGCGACCCAGGTCATCGTCGCCGGGATGCCGAAGCTCCGCGCGGCCATGCACCTGGACACCGTGTTCACCTTCGCGGACCGCGACATCGTCACCCTCTACCCGAAGATCATGGATGCCGTTCACACGTTCACCCTCGTCCCGGAAGACGCCGCCCCCGGACTCCGGGTGATCGACCACGGCGACCGCGCCTTCGTGGACGTCGTCGCGGAGGCGCTCGGCCTTCCCCGGTTGCACGTCATCGAGACCGCCGGAGACAACTACGAATCGGAACGCCAGCAGTGGGACAGCGGCAACAACGCCGTCGCCCTACGCCCGGGCGTGGTGTACGCGTACGACCGGAACACGGCCACCAACGCGCTCCTGCGCGACGCGGGTGTCGAGGTCATCCCGATCGTCGGAGCGGAGCTCGGCCGGGGACGCGGGGGCGGCCACTGCATGACGTGCCCGATCATCCGCGATCCGGTGGAGTTCTGACGCGGCGCTAACGGACCACGCGGTACTGCAGGTGCGTCGCCGCCGGGGTGAGCTGCGCCCCGACACGCTCCAGCGCGATCGCCGCGTCGAGCGGCCCGAAGAGCGGGGTGCCGCCGCCGAGGAGCATCGGCATCACATGGAGGTGCAGCTCGTCGACGAGGCCGAGGGGGAGTGCCTGCTGCATCACGGTGGCGCCGAAGAGGTGCACGTCTTTGTCGGCCGCGACCTGCCGGGCCTGCCGGATGGCGTCGGGAACGCCGTCGGAGACGAAGGTGAACCCCGGGGGATACGGCCGGTCCGGCGGGTGGTGCGTGAGCACGAAGACCGGCACGTCGCCCATCGGCCCGGCGTCGCCCCATCCCCCGTCGCCCTCGTTCTTCTCGAACGACGTCCGCCCCATGATGATCGCTCCGACGCTGCCGATGACGCTCTGCAGCACAGCACGGTCCTCGTCCGAGGCCGTCGGCCGCAACCAGGCGTGCAGGCCGTCCGCTCCGTCGCCGAAGGGATTCTCGCGGCTGTCGTTCGGGCCGGTGACGTAGCCGTCGAGCGAGACGGACATGTCGCAGATCGTGCGCCCCATGGTGGCCTCCTCGCCAGGTCCGACCAATCAAGCACTCGGCGTCACGACACGTCAAGACGCGGACCCGCACTCAGACGGAAGCCCCGGCGCGTGGCCGCATCGGCGCCGACGCGAACGCGCGCACCGCATCCGGCCACGGCTGGCGCGCGCGCCAGCCGAGCTCTGCGGCGATGCGGTCGGACGACGCCGTGATGTGGCGCACATCCCCGAGCCGGAACTCACCGGTCACGACGGGAGCCGGGCCCGCCATCGCCTCCGCGAGCGCGCGGGCGAACTCCCCGATCGTGCGGACCACTCCGCTGCCGACGTTGTAGGCGCGCACATCGCCGTCCGGTCGCGCGGCCAGAGCTTCGACAGCACGGATGTTCGCCTCGGCCACATCCCGCACGTCCACGAAGTCGCGGCGCTGGCGGCCGTCCTCGAACACCAGCGGCGCACGGCCCTCCTCCAGCCGCGAGCGGAACAGGGAGGCGACCCCCGCGTACGGCGTGCCGATCGGCATCCGCGCGCCGAACACGTTGTGATAGCGCAGCGCGACAGCACGCCCGCCGGTCGACCGAGCCCAGGAGCGGACGAGGTGCTCCTGCGCCAGCTTGCTCAGCGCGTAGACGTTGCGGGGCTCCGTCGGGTGGTCTTCGGCGATCAGCACGGGCCGTAGCGGCCGCCCGGCCCGGTCCAGCGGATCGAACCGGCCGGCACGGAGGTCGTCGACCGCTCGCACGGGCGGCTGGACCACGCGATCCCCGTCCTGGTACAGCCCCTCGCCATAGACGACCATCGAGGACGCCAGCACGAGCCGGGTCGTCCCCGCCTCGGCCATCGACGCGAGCAGCCGCGCCGTGACGCCGACGTTGGAGTCGACGTAATCCGGGGCGTCGGCGAAGTCCACGCCGAGCCCCACCTTCGCCGCCTGGTGGCACACGGCATCCACCGAGCGCAGCAGTGTCGGCGGAACCGCGCCGGCGTCGCACACGAGCAGGTCCGTGTCGCCGCGGAGGGCAAGGAACCAGTCGGGGATGTCGGCGCTCGCGTGCACGTCCGGTCGCAGGGAGTCGACGACGGTGACCCGCCAGCCGCGAGCGAGCGCGGACTCCACCACGTGCGACCCGATGAATCCCAGCCCTCCCGTCACGAGCAGATGCGTCACCGGACGCCTCCGACCGCCACCGGTGCCGACAGCACGCGGCGGATCGCCTCCGCGGGGATGAGGGCGCGCGGCCGGTAGTCGTCGGGCACGGCGGCGATGGTCGCCGCGATCGCGGCACGGATGCGCGGCTCCGCCTGCGCCATCCGCTCGAGCACCAGTGCGGCATCGGCCGCGTCGGCGGTCTCCCCGGCGGCGGTGCCCGCATCCGTGTCGGTGACGAACGCGATGGTGACGAGACCCAGGCCGAGCTCCGCCGCGAGCACGGCTTCGGGATACTGCGTCATGTTCACGATGTCGGCGCCCGCCGCCCGGAACCAGGCCGACTCCGCCCGTGTCGAGAAGCGCGGGCCCTGGATGACGACCGAGGTCCCCTCCGGGATCGCGTCCTCGCCGAGACTCGCGAGCGCATTCACCGCCGCCGCGCTGAGGACCGGGTCGAACGGGTCGGCCGCCGCGAGGTGCTGCACGTCATCCTGATCGAAGAACGAGTCGGGACGCCCCGCCGTCCGGTCGATCAGCTGGTCCGGGACGACGAACCGGCCGGGCCGCGCGCGGTCGGACAGCCCGCCCACCGCGGACGAGGTGACGACCGCGCGGACGCCGAGCGCGGCCAGCGCCCAGATGTTCGCACGGTAGGGGATGCGGTGCGGCGCGAGCGCGTGGTCCTCGCCGTGCCGCGCCAGGAAAGCGACACGGCGTCCGGCGGCCTCGCCGATGCGGATCGGTCCGGACGACGGCCCGTAGGGGGTCTCCACGACGACGGTCTCCACGTCGGCGTCGGCGTCGAACAGCCGGTAGAGGCCGGAGCCTCCGATCACGGCGATGTCGGCTTCGGTCATGATGTCTCCTCTCGGGCAGGGGCGGTCGATGCGGGCGCGCGTTCGGCGGGGTTCGAGATCTCGGTCCGGGTCGTACGCGCGGGGTTGGGGATGCGACGCTCGGCGCGAGCACGGCGCCAGCGCACCACGGTGGCCGTCGCGACCACCGCTGCGGCCGCCGCCACCACGAGCGTCCCGAGCGGATGACCCGGCACCAGGGTCCGCAGGGTCAGCGCGATCGGGACGACCAGCCACTCCCACCGCTTGCTCAGGGCGATGAACGGGATGAGCACGAGCGCGTACCAGGGGTAGCTCGGGCTCGTGATCAGCAGCACAGCGCCGACGGACACCGTTTGCGCATGCCACGGCGCACGGGGATCCGACATACGCCAGGCGAGGAAAAGCGCGGCCAGGATGAGCAGCGCCGCCGCACCCGTCGCCCACAGGCCCGGAAGGAACGGAGACAGCAGCGCGAACCGCGAGCCGCTGTCGTAACCCTCCTCGTCCAAGTAGCCGGGGAGGTACCCGATGACCGCCCAGCCCGTGACGGCGACATAGGGGATGTAGCTGACGGTGAAGGTGGCCGCGGCAGCCAGCGTCGTGGTGATCGGTCGGCGGCGCGCAAGAGCCGGTGCGGCGATCGCCGGGACGAACTTGGCCGCGGCGGCCAGCCCGATCAACACCCCGGCGAGCGCCGCACGACGTCGGCTCCCGTCCGGGCCGAGGCGCCGAACCGACCAGGCGGCCGGCGAGCCGGCCGATGTCGCGGCGAAGGTCGCGGCGACGATGAAGAGCACGCCGAGCGCATCCACGTGCGAATTGGTCACGGCCTCCGAAGCGACGAACGGCGACCAGCCCCACAAGGCGGCCCAGCGGGCATCGAGGCCGCGAGCGCGCATCCCCCACATCAGCAGCACCGTCGTTCCGAGGCTGAGCAGCAGGCCGCCCACCTGGAGCGGCGCGTACTCGGCGCCGACCGGAACCACCGAGCGCACAGCCGCGAAGTACGCCTCCGCCGCGGGCGGGTAGATCGTCGGCACCTGCGGCCGGTTGAGCGCGGTGCAGAGCACGTCGCCGTCCGGCACCGATGTCGTCTGCTGGATGCGGAGCCCCTCGCAGTGCAGCGCGCCGTCCGTTCCCCGCACAGGCTCAGGGAACAGCCACGCGACGCGGTACCGGTCGAGCGCATCGGCGGCCGGCACATGCGCGTAGGGGGAGAGCCCCGCATCCTGCACGATGCCGTCCCAGGCGTAGCGTGCGGAGTCGGTGCTGAGGTTGGGCGGTCCGGCCAGCGCCGCGCAGCCGAGCGCCGCCGACCCGGCGAGCACGAGCACGAGCGCCGCGCGCCCCCGGACGCGGAGGAGCACGAGGAACGCCGCCGCCGCAAGCAGCCAGGCCGCCCCCGCTGCCACCCCCAGCGCGACCTTCGCCCCGGGCGCGAACCCGCCGAGGGTCGCCGTCGACAGCGCGGTGACGGCCGCCAGGGCAGCGAGCAGCACGGAGACGATGGCGATCTTCACGCTGTCGAGTGTGACCGGCCCGGCGGTGCCGCACAGCGCGATCGGGCGTCCCGTTCGGGGATCGTAAGATTTGCCGGGCGTGCGGCCTCAGGCCGCCGATCAGAATCGGACCATGTCCGTCACCGAACGTGTCTCGAGCGCCCTCGCCGAGCGGATGGCCGGCGCCCGCGGCGTGCTCGCCGCACCCGCCCGCAGCGCGCGGACGACGGTCGTGATCGGCCGCCTCCTCGCCACCGCGTTCCTGGTCTGCTTCCTCACCGGCCTCTACAGCCACCTGCTGCAGGAGCCGCTGCCGGGGATGCGGTTCCCGACCTGGCCGGGCGTCTACGCCTTTACCCAGGGCCTTCACGTCTCCGTCGGCATCGCGATCTTCCCGCTCCTGCTCGGCAAGCTGTGGACCGTCTACCCGCGGTTGTTCCTGTGGCCGCCGGTGCGGTCGGCGCGGGAGCTGCTGGAGCGCGCATCCATCGCCCTGCTGGTCTCGAGCGCCCTGCTCGAACCGGCGATCGGGCTGGTCAACACGTACCAGTGGTACCCGTGGCCGTTCCCGTTCCGGCAGACGCATTACGCCCTGGCCTGGGTGATCGTCGGTTCGCTGGCGATCCATATCGCCGTGAAGCTGCCGACGATCGTCCGCTTCTGGCGCCGCCGCAGCACAGCGACCGACCGGAGCGTCACCGATGACTGAGCCACAGAGGGTCACGCGCCGGGCGCTTCTCGGCACGATCGCCGCCACCGGCATCGCGGCGGTCGGCCTCACCGCCGGTCAGTCGTTCGGATGGCTGGCGCCGCTGAACGCCTTCGCACCGCGCGTCCAGGGTTACGGCCCGCAGCAGGTGCCCGTGAACACCACGGCGAAGGCAGCGGGAGTGGTGGATGCGGCCCAAGCCGCGGACTGGACCCTGACCGTCCGTCGCGGCGACCGCACCGAGGTGCTCGACCGCACCCGGCTCAGCGGTCTGCCGCACGCGCGCGCCACCCTGCCGATCGCCTGCGTCGAGGGCTGGAGCACGACGGCGCAGTGGGAGGGTGTGCGGATGCGCGACCTGCTCGCGCTTGTCGGCGCGCCCGCCGCATCCACCATCCTGGTCACCAGCCTGCAACCGCGCGGCGCCTACCGCATGACGACGATGGGGCCCGAGTTCGCCGAGGACCCGAGCACGCTCGTGGCCCTGTCGCTGAACGGGCGGACCCTCGATCTCGACCACGGCTACCCGGCGCGGGTGATCGCGCCGGGCCGTCCTGGCGTCCTGCAGACCAAGTGGCTGAGTTCGATCGAGGTGATGCCGGGATGATACGGACGCGTGCGGCCATCGGCGCGCTGGGAGCGGCCCTGATCGGTGTCGGCGGGGTGTTCCTCGTCCTGGATCTGCAGCCCGTGCAGATCGCCGGACTGGTGCTGTGGCTCGCCGCCGCCGCGGTGCTGCACGACGCGGTGCTGGTTCCGGTCGTCACGGTGGTCGATCTCCTGCTTCGGCGCGTGTCGCGCCGTCTGCCGACGGCCGTGGTGGCGGTCGTCGAGCCCTGCTTCGCGGTCGGCGCCCTGCTCACCGCGATGGTCGTGCCCGAACTGATCGCCCAGGCTCGAGGGCCGCGTAACGCGACCGTGCTGCCCGGCGACTACGGCCTCCGGCTCGCCGTGCTGTGGATCGCGATCGCTCTCGCCGTGGCCATCGCGTCGGGCGTCATCGTGTGGCGAGCACGAAGGTCCGGCCGCCGCTCCTGACGGTCGCGGTCTGCATCCCGAGCCCGTCGAGCAGGCGGGTGGCGGCTCGTTCCCCCACCTCGGCCCACGGGAACCACCCGCTTCGGGCGCCGACGGGATGCACGAGCTGCGCCACGAAGCGCGCGCTGCGGTCCCCGTCGGCGTGGGTCTCCACGAGCATCCGCCCGCCGGGGCGCAGCAGCTCGGAAGCGCGGGCGAGCAGAGCGGCGGGGTCCCCTCCGATGCCGATGTTCCCGTCCAGGAGCAGGACCGCTCCCCAGGTCCCCTCCGCAGGGAGCGTCTCGAAGACGGATCGGCGCAGCACCGGCAGCCCCCTGGCCCGTGCGTGCCCGACCGCCACCGCCGAGATGTCGATCCCCAGCGCGAGTCTGCCCGTCTCGATGGCCGCCCGGACCATCCGGGCCGGGCCGCATCCGACGTCGAGTACGGGCCCGGACGTCAGGGCGAGCACTCGGCGTTCCGCCGCGGTCGCGGGCGCGAGGTAGGCGGAGACGTCCAGGGGAGCCGCGTCATCGTCGGCACCGTCGCTGACGACGGTCAGGAGTCCGCCGCCCGCACGGAGAGCGAGCTCGTAGGGTTCGGCGCCGCCCCCGCCGAAGTCGGCCGGAATCTCCCAGGCCGACGGGAGCGCCGTCGCCGGTTCCAGGGCCGCGCTCACGCGTGCACCCCGCTCGGGCGCAGAGCAGTCAGCACCCGCGCGACCGCCGGCGACCGTCGTGCGGCGATCGGCACGTCCGCCGCGGTGTCGATGTCGGTGAGCGGTGGCAGGAGCCGGACGCGCAACCCGGCGGCGCGCAGCCGCTCGAACTGGTGGGCTCCCGTCCGGTCCGTCGACATCGGCACGCCGCGGATCAGAACGCCGTTCGGCCTCCGCATCGCCAGAGCCCAGAAGCCGCCGTCGGTCGCCGGGCCGAACCAGGCATCGACCTCGGGGTCGTCGGCGAACACCCCGGCGAGGACCGCCGGGTCGACGTGCGGCGTGTCCATCCCGAGCAGCAGCAGCGGTTCGTCGATCGTGTCGAACAGCGCGGCGATGCGCTCGTCGAGCCCACCGCCGGACTGCGGGATCACCTCCCACCCGGCGGCCCCCGGGGGCAGAGCGTCGCCGTCGAAATATAGGATGCGGCGGGAGGCCGGAAGCGCCGCGGCGACCTCGAGGGTGTCGGCCAGCGCAGCGGCGGCGATGGACGCCGCCTCCTCAGCCGAGAACTCGGGCTGCAGGCGGGTCTTCACCCTGCCCGGCACGCACTCTTTCGCGATCACGGCGACGGCGGTCATCGCGCCGACTCCGCCAGCTGCCGGCGGACATCCTGCACCGCCGTCAGATAGCCGCGGACCGAGCCGGTCACCTTGGATCTCCCGACGCGTGGGAGGTAGTCCACCGCGACCTGCTGAAGACGCCATCCCTGCCGATGCGCGCGCAGCACCAGTTCCACCGGGTAGCCGCTGCGCCGATCCGTGACGCCCAGTTCCAGCAGGGGCACCCGGTAAGCCGCCCGCACAGGGCCGAGATCGTAGAGGGGGGCGCCGGTGCGCGAGCGGATCAGCCGTGCGAGCACCCGGTTCGCGACGCGCGCGGCGAACGGCCAGGCCGAGCGGCTCGTCTGTCGACGGCGTCCGATCGTCAGATCGGCCGCGCCGGAGTCGACCGGCCGGACGACAGCGTCGAACTGACGAGGGTCGATGGTTCCGTCGCCGTCGCACACCACCACCAGCTCGGAGGTGGCCGCTTCGAGGCCGGCCTTCACCGCGGCGCCGTAGCCGCGCCGCGGCTCGTCCACGACGCGCGCTCCGCCCCGGCGCGCGACCTCGGCGGTGGCATCCGTCGACCCGTTGTCGACCACGATGGCGCGGTAGCGCGGAGGCAGGGCCGCCAGCAGGGCCGGCAGAGCCTCCTCCTCGTTCAGGCACGGGAACACGACGTCGATGGGTTCGATCACGATTCGACGCTATGCAGCGCCGCCTCCGCCCGGCCGGTCAGAATCTTACGAAACACGGACGGTCAGGCCGGTGTCCCCGTGACCCGTCCCGACCCGCAGCCCACCGACCTATGCTGAGCGCATGACCACCCCGCTGTCGGAAGCCGCGGCGCGCGACCTGCGCGACCGCCGCGTGCTCGTGGTGGAGGACGACCCCACCGTGCGGGAGGTCGCCAGCGGCTATCTCCGCTCCGCGGGCCTCATCGTCGACGAGGCCGTCGACGGCTTCCGCGCGCTCGACCTCGCCGAGCGCACGCCGCCGGACCTGGTGGTGCTCGACCGCATGCTGCCCGGAATCGACGGGCTCGAGGTCGCTCGTCGGCTCCGCAGCCGACGGCCTGTGCCGATCATCCTCCTCACCGCCCTGGGGTCCACCGACGACCGCATCCAGGGTTTGGAGGCCGGAGCGGACGACTACCTCGCCAAGCCCTTCTCGCCGCGCGAGCTGGTGCTGCGCGCGCAGTCCATCCTCCGCCGGAGCGTCGGAGCGCTCACCCCGGAGGCGCCGTTCCGCCTCGGCGACTTCTCCATCGATCCGTCGAACCGCACGGTCGCCAAGGCGGAACGCGAGCTCACCCTGACCGCCCGGGAGTTCGACCTCCTCGCGTTCTTCCTCAAGCATCCGAATCAGGTGTTCAGCCGGGAGCAGCTGCTCAAAGAGGTGTGGCGCTGGGACTTCGGCGACCTCTCGACGGTCACCGTCCACGTGCGCCGGCTGCGCGAGAAGATCGAGGACGACCCCACCAAGCCGCGCCATCTGACCACCGTCTGGGCGGTGGGCTACCGGATGAGCGTCTGAGGATGTCCGCATGATCGCCCTCGGAGACCTCGCCGTGATCGTCGGCACCAGCCTCATCGTCGCCATCGTGATCTCCGCCATCGCCGTGATGGTGCTGCATCTGCTGCGCCGCGCCTCCATCCTGATCCGCCTCGGCGTCGTCGTGCTCGCTGCGGTCGCGTCGATCGTCGGCGGCACGGTCGCCATCGCCCGGGCGATGTACATCTCGTCGCACGACTTCGTCGTGCTCGCCTGGGTCATCGGCGTCGCGGCGGTTGCGAGCCTGGGTGTGGCCGCCGTGCTCGGGATGGGGCTGGTGCGCACCAGCCGCACGCTCCGCGTCGCCGCGCGGGCGGTCGGCGACGGCCAGGTGGTGCCCGCGGAACGGCAGGACAGCAGCGAGTTCAGCGCCCTCTCGCACGACCTCGCCGACGTCTCCCGACGCCTCGCGGAGTCACGCGAAGAGGTGCGGATGCTCGACGAGTCCCGGCGAGAACTCGTCGCCTGGATCTCGCACGACCTGCGTACGCCCCTCGCCGCGATGCAGGCCATGGCGGAGGCGCTCGAGGACGGCATCGCGGCCGATCCGGAGCGGTACTACCGCCAGCTCCGTAGTCAGACCGACACGCTCAGTCACATGGTCGACGACCTGTTCGAGCTGTCCAAGATCCAGTCCGGAGCCCTGCGGCTGGAGCTCGGACCGCTGTCGATGTACGACCTCGTCAGCGACGCCGTCGCCGACCTCGCTCCCCTCGCGGCGACCCGGTCGGTGTCGTTGAACGAATCGCAGGACGGCGACCTCACCGTGTGGGGAGATGCGCGGGAGCTCTCCCGTGTCATCCACAACCTGCTCGTGAACGCCATCGAGCACTCGCCCGCCGGTTCGGCCATCCACGTGTCGGTGCGGGAGGGAGCGCATTCGTCCGTCGTCCTCAGCGTCGTGGATGAGGGCGGCGGCATCCCCGAGGAGCACCTGCCGAAGGTCTTCGACGCCGGCTGGCGCGGCAGCGCGGCGCGATCGCCCCGCAGCGGAGTCGTGTCCGGCGGGGCCGGGCTCGGCCTGGCGATCGTGCATGGCATCGTCACCGCACACGACGGGGATGTCTCCGTGCGGAACACGGTCGGCGGCTGTCGTTTCGACGTCCGGCTACCACGTTTCCAGCCCCGCATGGCTGGAAGCTGAGCGCTTTCACAGGGGGACAAATGACCCCCGTTTTGGTGTCCGCGCTATGGAGGACATCGGAGTAGTTTTGGGCTACCGGTGAACCCGAATCACCGGCCGCGAACGCACGAGGCTCCCAACCCGACAACCCGGTGGCCCACGCGAGCGCCTTCATAACGCGTCCCGAAACCGTGTGTGACCCGACATCACGCCGGCCCGTTCGAGGCGCCGTAACGGAAAGTACCCGAACTTCCATGTTGCGCAATATCAGCTCCACCGTTCCCAGCCGCCTTCTCACACGCCTGACCACGCTCACCAGCGGGCAGTGGATCGCCATCACCTCGCGCCCGGTCCCGAACCGCGCGGACAGCGTGACGGTCGACTCGCCGCTCGAGGAGACGATCTCGGCGATCTTCACCGCGCTGCCCGTCAGCGACGCCACCGACACTCCGCTGGTCGGTTGGCTCGGCGACCCGGCCAATGATGCCGGGCTCGACGCCTTCTTCACCGTCCAGGGGCTCGCCCGCGACATCGAGCGCCGCCCGCTCGAGCTGGGTCGCCTGCAGGACCTCCCGGACGACCCGTGGCAGAACGTCGCCGCCGTCGTCACGGTCCCTGCGGCGACGGAGTTCGTCTTCTTCGTCTGCGTCGGCCACGGCGAGCAGACCCCGGTGACGCTCTTCGGCGCACGTCAGCACCTGGCCGCCTGAGCCGGTCGCGACGGAGCGCTTGACTTCAAGCGCTTGAGGTCTGTTCTGATGGGGACATGACCACGTTGACCATCCAGGACGTCTCCCGTCAGAGCGGGCTGAGCGAGCCGACCCTTCGGTACTACGAAGAGGTCGGCCTGCTCGGCCCGATCGCGCGCGACGAGCGCAGTGGACACCGGCGGTACGCCGAGGGCGACCTCGACGCCGCCCAGGTGCTCGCCTGCCTGCGCGCCATGGGCGTCGGGATCGAGGACATGCGCACGTACCAGGCGAACCGCCGGCGCGGACGCGAGGCGGCGGCCGAGCAGCGCGACATCCTGCTTCGGCACGCCGACCGCGTCGAGGAGCAGATCGCGACGCTCCGCGTGCACCTCGACTACCTGAGGGTGAAGGCCGCCCTGTGGGATGCGCGGGATCACGCGGACTCCGCCGCCGAGGCTCAGGCGTACGCCGAGCTCGAATCCATCCTTCCCCGACTCGAGGAGACCTTCCGATGACATCCCCCGCTCCGACCACCCTCGTCACCGGCGGCACCGGCTACCTCGCCACACGGCTGCTGGCCGACCTGCTGGCGTCCGGCACCGCGGTCCGCACCACCGTCCGTTCGCTCGACCGCGCGGACGAGGTCCGCGACGCCGTCCGTCGTGCGGGCGTCGACGCCGGTGGCCTCTCGTTCGTCGCCGCATCCCTCACCGAGGACGACGGCTGGGCCGGCGCCCTCGCCGGTATCGAGGAGGTGCACCACACCGCGTCGCCGATGATCCAGTCCTCCGTGCCCGACGAGGTCGTCGTCCCCGCCCGCGACGGCGCGTTGCGCGTGCTGCGCGCCGCACGGGACGCCGGTGCGCGCCGCGTCGTGCTCACCTCGTCGTTCGCTGCCGTCGGGTACTCGCCCAAGCCGGCCCGCGACTACGACGAGAGCGATTGGACCGACCCTTCCACTCCCGGCCTGCCCGCCTATCCGCTGTCGAAGGCGGTCGCCGAACGCGCCGCCTGGGACTTCGTCGAGCGGGAGGGCGGCGACCTCGAGCTGGTCGCCGTCAACCCGACGTGGATCGCCGGCCCGACCCTGACCTCCTCCGCGCGGTCGTCGCTCGCCTACTTCACGGGGATGCTGGACGGCACGATCACGGCGGTCCCGCGGCAGCGCTTCGGGATGGCGGATGTGCGGGACGTCTCGGCGGCCCATCTCGCCGCCATGTCCACCCCGGGAGCGGCGGGCAACCGCTACCTGGTGCTGGCGGACGGGCCGACGATGACGTTCCTCGACGTCGCGAACGTGCTGCGCGAGCGTCTCGGCGACCTCGCCGCCCAGGCGCCCACCGAGGAGCTGCCCGGCGAGGAGCCCGCGCCCCTCGTCATCCACAATGAGCGCGCGAAGCGGGAGCTGGGCCTCCGGCCACGTCCCGCCGTCGAGACGATCGTGGAGACGGCCGAGAGCCTGCGCGATCTCGGGCTGCTGGCCGATCGGCCGCGGGGCTGATCCCTCAGCGCGCGCACTCCTGGGATTGCTCGGTGATGATCCAGGCCGTACCGGGCCGGTGCATCACGACGGTTCCGCAGTCTCCGGAGGCGCCGTAGGTGACGAACAGCGTGGCGTCGGTGGCGGTCTCGTGCTGGACGGCGATGTCGACGCTCGCGTCCTGTCCCGCCGCCTTGTACAGCTGAGCAGTGGCCGCGATCATCTCCTCGCACGTGGACACGTTGACTCCCGCGTTCGCGTTGAGCTCTGCGATCATCCGCTGCACGAGCTGGGGCGCCAGTCCCGCACAGGCCGTGTCGACGTCCGGGACGCGCGACGCCGCGAGCCACGCCGAGAAACTCTCGGCCGCTCCCTTTACCGGCTCCTGCCCGCTGTCAGGATTGCGGCTCGGGCTCGCGCTCGTGGTGGGCTGTGAGACGGACGCACTCGGCTTGGGCGAGCCGGCACCCGTCGTGCACGCGGTTGTCGCAGTGAGGGCGAGCGCGACGATTCCGATGGCCGCCAGGACACGAGAGCTCCGATGAGTCACTCCTCGATCCTGGCAGAGAAGCAATTTGTCCGGTACCCGGCCCGGGTATAACCTATACCCATAGGGGGTATGCCGACCACCCGCGCCGGGCCGTTCCCGACCACGAATCGAAGGAGACACCATCATGCGCAGCACCACGTCCACCCGTGGCGACCTCGGTCTCACCGACAAGAACAGCGCCTGCACCTGTAGCGCGGACGCACACGGTCACGCGGACACGGTTGTCGCATCCACGGCGGCCTCCTCCGTCGACTACCTGGTAGCCGGGATGACCTGCTCGCACTGCGTCGCCAGCGTCACCGAAGAGCTCCAAGCACTCGACGGCGTCGAGGCCGTCCGGGTCGATCTGAACGCGGGCGGAACCTCCACGGTCACCGTCTCCTCGGCCGCGCCTCTCGACACGGACGCTGTCCGCGCTGCGATCGACGAGGCGGGATACTCGCTGGTCTCGGCATGAGCGGCGGAGCCGTCGAACTCGAGATCGGCGGGATGACGTGCGCCTCCTGCGCCACCCGGATCGAGCGCAAGCTCAACCGGATCGAGGGCGTCGAGGCCACCGTCAACTACGCCACCGAGAAAGCCCGGATCACCGCCGACGGCGTGGACACCTCCACGCTGATCGAGGCCGTCGAAGCCGCCGGGTACACAGCCGCCGTCCCGGCACCGCCGCTCGAGGAGACACCAGCCGTATCGGCCGCCGACCGGGAGGCGGAAGAGCTGCGGCGGCGCCTCCTCATCTCGACCGCGTTGACCGTGCCCGTCGTCGTGCTGTCGATGGTGCCCGCGCTGCAGTTCACGAACTGGCAGTGGCTGACCCTGACCCTCGCCGCACCCGTGGCGGTCTGGGGTGCGTGGCCGTTCCACCGCGCCGCATGGGTGAACGCGCGCCACGGCGCCGCGACGATGGACACGCTGATCAGTGTCGGCGTCATCGCCGCCTTCGGGTGGTCGCTCTACGCGTTGTTCTTCGGCATGGCCGGCCAACCCGGCATGCACATGACCTTCCAGTTGATCGCCGAACCGGGTTCCGGCGCGAGCGAGATCTACCTGGAGGTCGCCTCGGCCGTCACCGTATTCATCCTCGCGGGCCGCTATGTCGAGGCCCGCGCCAAGCGCAAGTCCGGCGCAGCGCTGCGGGCCCTGCTGGAGCTCGGCGCCAAGGACGCGTCCCTGCTCGCTGACGGAGTCGAGACCCGGGTGCCCGTTTCGTCCCTCACGGTCGGCGATCGTTTCGTGGTCCGGCCGGGCGAGAAGGTGGCGACAGATGGCCGGGTGGTCGAGGGGTCCTCCGCGATCGATCTGAGCATGCTGACCGGCGAGTCCGTCCCGGTCGAGGTCTCTCCCACCGATCACGTCACCGGCGCAACGGTGAATGTCGGCGGACGTCTGGTGGTCGAGGTGACGGCGGTCGGCGCGGATACCGAACTGGCTCGTCTCGGCCGCCTGGTGGAGGAGGCCCAGACCGGAAAGGCGGAAGCACAGCGGCTGGCCGATCGGGTCTCCGCGATCTTCGTCCCCGTCGTGATCGGCCTTGCTCTGCTCACGCTCGCCCTCTGGCTGGTGCTCGGCGCCGGTGTCGAGGTCGCCTTCACCGCTGCGGTCGCGACCCTGATCATCGCCTGCCCGTGCGCACTGGGCCTGGCGACCCCGACCGCCCTGCTGGTCGGGACCGGTCGCGGCGCGCAGCTCGGCCTGCTGATCCGCGGTCCGCAGGTGCTGGAGCAGACCCGCCGCATCGACACCATCGTGCTGGACAAGACCGGCACCATCACGACCGGCCGGATGAGCCTCACCGACGTCTACGTGGCGGCGGGCGAAGACGAGGGCACCGTCCTCGCAGTCGCCGCCGCCGCCGAAGACGGCTCGGAGCATCCCGTCGCCCGGGCGATCGTCGAGGGCGCCCGCAACCGGCGTATCGCGCTGCTCGGGGCGGAGTCGTTCCGTTCCAAGCAGGGCCTCGGCGTGGAGGCCGCCGTCGACGGCCGGCACGTCACCGTCGGACGGGCATCCTGGCTGGCGGACGCGTGGGCACTCGAGCTGCCCGCGGAGCTGCGCGACCGGATCCGCGATGCGGAGGGCGAGGCCGAGACCGCCGTGGCGGTCGCGTGGGACGGCGCGGTGCGCGGCGTCGTGGTCGTCAGCGACACGATCAAGGAGTGGAGCGCGGCGGCGATCGCCGAGTTCCGCCGGCTCGGGCTGACCCCGGTGCTGCTGACCGGCGACAACGCGGGCTCCGCGAACGCGGTCGCGGAACGCGTGGGAATCGTGGATGTGCGCTCCGGTGTCACACCGCAGGGAAAGCTGGATGCCATCCGGCGGCTGCAGCAGGACGGTCACGTCGTCGCGATGGCCGGCGACGGGGTCAACGACGCCGCCGCACTGGCAGCCGCCGACCTGGGGATCGCCATGGGAACCGGAACCGACGCAGCGATCGCCGCCGGCGACATCACGGTGATGAGCGGTGATCTGCTCGCCGTCGGCGACGCCATCCGGCTCGCCCGCCGCACGCTCGGCACGATCAAGGGCAACCTGTTCTGGGCGTTCGCATACAACGTGGCGGCGATCCCGGTCGCGATGCTCGGCCTCCTGAACCCGCTTCTCGCCGGGGCCGCGATGGCGCTCTCCAGCGTCTTCGTCGTCACCAACAGCCTGCGACTGAGGCGATTCCGTGCGGCGAACCGGTGATGATGGAGTGTGAAGACCCTCATCGTCACCGCACATCCCGAGCCTGATTCTCTGACCAACCAGATCGCCCGCCGACTCGCGAGCATGTTGGACCCGTCACCGGTCGAGATCGTCGATCTGGCCGCCGAGGGCTTCGACCCTCGCTTCACCGTTGCCGACCGTCGCACGTATCTGACGGGAGGTCACGTCACGCCCGACGTGATCGCGGAGCAGCGGAGAGTGGATGGGGCGGACCATCTGGTCCTGGTGTTCCCCGTTTACTGGTGGTCGATGCCGGCTCAGCTGAAGGGGTGGATCGACCGCGTCTTCGTCAACGGATGGGCGTTCACCATCGACCCCGAGCACGGCATCCGGCGCAATCTCGGCCGCCTCACCATCCACCTGATCCCGGTCGCCGGCGACGACGCCGGAGTGTACGAGCGCCACGGCTACGAGCAGGCCCTTCGAACACAGATCGAGCACGGCATCATCGACTACTGCGGCAGCCGCCGAGGTGCGACCGCGTTCGTGTACGAGTCGGAGCGGGAGGATGCGGCTGCGCGTGAACGGGTCATCGACGAAGCTGTGAGTGCCGTCCGGCGGGCGATCGAGCCTCAGGACGACCTCCTGGCGAACGGGAACGGCGGCCGATGATCAGCCGCCGTTCTCGAATCTCGTTCGGGTGAGCTCTATCCGGCGAGCGAGGCCCCGGCGCTCTGTGCGATGTGGCGTCCCGAGTGCACGGCTTCCTCTTCGGCGGCCTGCTTCAGCTCCGCCGCCGCGTCGGCGAACGCGTCGAGCGCAGGGTTGACGCCGACGAGCGTGAAGGGCCGCTGAACGACGCGGAGGTCGAGTCCCCAGACGTCCTCGAGGACGCGACGAAGCCACGCGGTGGAGTGGTCCCATCCCTCTTTGGGAGTTCCGGGCGCGTAGTTGCCGCCCAGGACGGTGACGAGAGTGGCCGGCTTGCCACGCAGTGCCGTGCCCGTGGGGTTGGTCCGGGGATCCGTGTACACCAGGTCGAACCAGGTCTTGAAATGCTGCGAGACACCGTAGTTGTAGAGGGGAACGGCGAACACCAGTGCGTCAGCGCTGACCAGCTCGTCGGCCAGCTGGGTCGCGAGGCTGTGTGCTGCGCGCTGACGATCCGTACGATCCGACTCCGCGATGGCGCCCGAGGTCACGACGTCGGGCCACGCCGTCGCAGGGATCGGATCTGCGGCGAGGTCGCGGCGGACGACCCGGGAATCGGGATGCGTGGACAGCCATTCGGATTCGACCAGGTCGGCGAGCGAACGGCTCGCTGAGGTGGCCGGTGTGATGCTGGCGTCCAGTCGGTACAGCTCCATGCTTCTCCCATCAGTTGTCATAGTCGCTCTTTAAAACATAGCGACTATGCGAACTGTAGCATGCGTACAATTGGGACATGGACGCGCCCGAGCACGATGTCATCCGCTGTGATGCTGCCGTCACCCTCGCGTTCTCCGTCCTCGGCAAGCGGTGGAACGGGATGATCGTGTCGGCTCTCGGCAGCGGCGCCTCCACCTTCCGCGGAGTGAGTCACGCCGTGCCCGGAATCAGTGACGCCGTGCTCTCCGACCGCCTCGCAGACCTGGCCGAAGCCGGCCTCGTCGTCCGCACGGTCACGCCTGGCCCGCCCGTGACCGTCTCGTACGGCCTCACCGACAGCGGCAGCCGTCTGCTCCCGATCCTCGATCAGCTCGGCGAATGGGCCGTCGGCAACCTCACCGCGCGCCCCTGATCGTCGGGGCGGGGTCGGCGTTGGAACCTTTCCGGCCCATCGGACACTAGGGGATATGCACAACGCTGGTTTGGACGAGGCGGTCGCCTGGTCCCGGGCGCGAGACGGGGACCCCGACGCGTTCACGTCGCTGTTCGACAAGCATCGAGACCGCGTCTTCGGCCACGCTCTGCGACTGGTGCGCCAGCCGCACGACGCCGAGGATGTCACCGCGGTCGTCTTCCTGGAGGCCTGGCGCCGTCGCGACGCAGTGCGTGTCGTGGACGGATCCATCATCGCCTGGCTGCTCGTCACGGCGAACAACACCGTCCACAACCTGGAACGGGGCAAGCGCCGCTACCGTGCGGCGCTCACCCGCATGTCCGAACCCGGTCGCACGCCCGATCACGCGGACGACGTCGCCGAGGACCTCGACAACCGGGAACGGGACCGACGCGTCCGTGACGCGTTCGCCACCCTGTCCACCGCCGATCAGAACGTGATCACGCTGTGCGTGCTGGAAGAGCTTCCGCTGGCCGATGCGGCACGCACTCTCGGCGTCCCCGTCGGGACGGTCAAGTCCCGGCTCTCCCGCGCCAAGCGCCGTCTCGGCGATCTCACCCTCGTCTCCGAACCGATCCACCCCGCCCTCGAAGGAGGTGCAGAATGACCGCCACCGGACCCGCCTTCGACCCGGCGCGCAGCGCCATCCTCCGCGACATCCTCCACGAGACGGTCGCCACCGCACCGCCACGTCCTTCACGCACGCGTTTCGCTGTCGTCGCGGGCCTCGTCGGCGCGGCCGCTCTCCTCGCGGGTGGAACCGCCGCGCTCGCACTCAGCGGCGTCCTGCACTTCGGGTCGCCGGACGTCCCGCCCCCGCCGACCCCGAGCACCACTCTCACGCCCACCCCGACCCCGACGCCGACGTCCACCCCGACGCCCACGAGTCGCCCGATCGCCGTTCAGACGACGCCGATCCAGCGGCACGACGTCGACCAGCTCGGAGCAGCTTCGTGGTCCCTCGACCTCCCGGGCACGGGACGATCCTGCGAGCAGCGCGACATCTACGACATCGCGGACGGCCTCGCCCTCGTCCAGCTGGGAGCGCACGTCGTGGGCGACGGCAGCCCCGATTGTCAGGACGACCTGCAGCACGTCTCGCTATCGCTCGTCGACACCCAGCGGGGTACGGCCATCTGGTCGCGTGAGTGGAGCTGGCGTGCAGCGCCGATGTACGACGTCGACGTGATCGTGCTCGGTACGTCCGGAAGGGTTCTCGTCGCCGACCAGATATTGGGGGACGGACCGCACGAGGTCATCGACCTGGCCACCGGCAGGACTGAGGGGGAATTCGCGGGTCAGAAGGCCGACATCGTCCTCAACGCGGTGGCCGTGCCGGGTGATTCCGGGGACATCGTCATGACCACTCCCGGCGCGATCGTCCGGGTCGATCCTCGTGACGCTCAGACGCCTCGCTGGTCCACGGCCATCTCTGGAAAGTCCTCGTGGGTCTACCCGCCGGCGGGAGAGTCCGACTTCCTCCCTGTCAGCATCCAATTGAACGAGCCCTACCCCACGGGCTACCCATACGAGTACGGGCGCATCGATCTCGAGACGGGAGGCCTGGATTCGGGATGGAGCATCAACGCCTTCCTGAACACCGAAACCCACCCGGCTGTGGTGTCGAAATACGACGCTTCTGGACTGCCCGTCGAGCTGACCGGTCTCGACTCTTCGGGAGGGACGACCTGGGTCAGGCAGCTACCCCCGGACTCCGACACCTTCGTCGTCCGCTCGCTGACCGGGACTCCCGGTGTGGACACGAGGTTTTCCGGCCCGACGGATCTCATCGCTGTCGTGTCCACATCGGAGCTCACCATAATCGACTCCAGCTCCGGGACTTCCCTCTGGACAGCAGCCGCGACTCGCTGCGATCTGGTGACCGGCGCTGGGCGACCTTCGCCTCTGGTTACTGTTTACCTGGATAGTGAGCACGACGCCATCATCGTCCAGCACGACGGTACCCGGACCTGCACCTTCGAAGCGTCGACGGGCGCTCCGCAACCTGTGCCGGATGTCCCGAGCGGTTCCGGGCTCTTCTTCGGGCCGGAGAACACCTACGTCTTCCCCAACGAACCGAGTGGCGACCTCGTCGCCTATGACCGGCAGTCGGGCGCGAAGCTGTGGAGCTCCACCGCCGTGTACCCGGGCTCCTGGTCCTTCGCGGGAGGCTACCTGCTGCGCCTAGACGGCGACCGGTTGACGCCGGCAGGCTGAGTCGGGGACGCGCACCTCCGAGGAGTCGTATGACCGTCTCGTCACAGGGCCTTCTCGCTGGCGTCGACGACGCAGAAGCGATTGCCGTCAGGGTCGGCCAGCACCACATAGTCCGCATCGTCCTCGTAATCCCAGTCGACCTCCCGCGCACCGAGCTCGATCAGCCGCTGAACCTCCGCAGCCTGATCGGACGCGTAGAGGTCAAGGTGATGCCGCGGACTCGGATTCGCCTCGCTGCCGACCTGCTTGATCGCGAGCTGGGGACCCGTCGCGCGGTCTGCGCGGCCGTCCGCCGGCCCCAGCAGCGCCCAATCGTCGTCGGGCTCCCGGAGCGGCCTGTAGTCGAGCGCCGCACACCAGAACTCCACCGCGCGCGGCACATCCCGGGCACCCCACACGATCGAGCCGATCCGGATCACCTCCCCACCCTCCGCTCGCATCCAGCGAGCCGCAAGGGGCGCGTCGGCAACATCGCCGTTGCCCGCACTCGGTCGCTGCGTATCGCTAGACTCGACCATCGTGGCGATGCGCGCGAACGGGGTCGACTCGGTTCTCCTGGACTCCGAGGAAGACCTCGCGCGCCTGGTCGCCTACAACGAATACATCGACGGCATCCAGTCGACCCTGCCGGCCGGTGTACGTTCTCTCCTCGATATGAGTGTCCATGACGGACGCGTGAGCCGATGGAGCCTCGGTGCGGACGGTGTCGCAGAGCTGTCCTTCATCACCGAGAACGCGCTCGAGAGCCTTGCCCGGATTACTCTGCGCTTCTTCGGCGCGACTGCAGTTGCGAACGACGCCGACGACGTGGCGACCTTGAGACTCCTGGACGGTTCGACCGAGCTCCTCTCGCAGGAGCTCGACATTCTCGACGATGGACGGTACCGCTTCCAGGTGCTTGTGAGCCCGACCGGTGAACTGGCCGTGATGTTCAGGGACGCGGAAGTCGAGCGAACCCCGGCGACGTGGGACGAATTCGTCGAGCTGTCCGATCGTCCCGACACTGGGCGGTGGGGACGGTGGGATGATGCGTGGCTCGCCGACGATCCACCGCTTCATCGGGCCGCCCAGCTGGGCCGGCTCGATGAGTTGAGGGAATTGATCGCTTCCGGGGCGGATGTCGACGCGCCGAATCCGGACGATGCGGAGACCCCGCTCCACGCTGCCGCCAGGCGAGCGCAGGTGCAAGCGATGGCGATCCTGATCTCGGCCGGCGCGACTATCGATTCGATGGACCATCTCGGAAGGACCCCCCTGACGATCGCGTCAGGAGATCAAGACGAACGCGGAGTCGAGTTCCTCCTCAACGCCGGGGCAGATCCGAACGCAGGCACGGACGAGGTCCCCCTGTCTGCCGCAGCCGGTGGTTGCGCTTCTGGTTCTGTTCAACGTCTCCTCGCCGCCGGTGCCGACGTCGACCACCGAGACAGCGATGGCTGGACAGCCCTCATGTACGCCGCCCAGGCCGGCAACACGGAAGCGGCAACGGCGCTGATCGCTGACGGCGCCGACCGCACTGCGCTCAACGACGATGGTCAATCCGCCGCAGACATCGCTCGCGAGTGGAAGCACATAGATCTGCTCGGTCTGCTTTCCGCCGGCTGACCCGTTTCGCATCCCGCTCGTCGACCGACTTGCGGACGTTGTAAGGCGTCTCAGCGAAGGTGTGGCGTGTCTGCGATCTCGTCGGGAATAGGCAGTCTCGGTATCTCGTCCCCATACCCGTAGACCTCAAGCGAAGTGATCAGGCCGGACGTGACCCACAGCATCAAGCCACCTTGTTCGCCCGACGCCAAGGTGAAGTACTTGTCTGAGGGCCTGTAAATTCCGTCTCCGGTTGGCAGCGGGGTGACATCCGGCCCCGGTTCGATCTCGAAGCTTTGATCATGCGCACCCCAGTAATCAAGGAACTTGGCTGCGCCAACTTGAACCCGTGCGAGTTTCGCTGTCGGATCCTCGCCTGTCGTGAGGAAGTGGAGGAGTATTCGCTCCTCGTCAGTGAAGTCACGGGACACAGGGGCATCGTAGGGGCGGCTCGTCTCCGAATCGCGGCCGACACACAGAAGAAACAGCAACGCGACGTTGAGGGAGCCCAAGCTGCGGTTACTCCTGAGCACGTCGATACGCCTCGCAGACGTATACGCGCTGAGCGGGCGGCTGTGGATGCAGACAGGCGCGTGGGTCGCGGGAACCGTTTCACGGGTTCGGACATTATCGAGATGTGAGAAGCGATGACATCGATGAGCCGGCCCTGCTGGCACGCGCTCGAGCGGGCGATCCGGACGCGTTCGGCGACCTGTTCGACCTGCACCGCGACCGCGTATTCCGTCATGCCCTGCGTTTGACGCCGTCGGTGCACGACGCCGAGGACGTGACCGGCATGGTGTTCTTGGAGGCGTGGCGGCGGCGCGAGGTGATGCGCGATGTCGACGGCTCGGTCATCGGGTGGCTCCTGGTGACCGCGAACAACGTCGGCCGGAACTTCTCCCGTTCACGACGCCGCTACCAACACGTGCTCACCGTTCTGCCCAAGCAGGAGAACGCACCGGATCACAGTGACGCGGTCGACGACCGGCTGGATTCCGACCCGCGACGGAGCGCTCTGCGGTCGGCGCTTCCGCGCTTGTCGCGGAGAGATCAGGACATCCTCGCGTTGTGCGTCATCGAGGAGCTCAGCACGGCCGACGCCGCAGCGGTATTGCAGGTCCCTCCCGGCACCGTGAAGTCACGCCTCTCGCGGGCCAAGGCCCGGCTGGCCGCCCTGCTCCACGAAACGACCCCGCTTGCCTCGATGGAAGGAGACTTCCGATGAATGACGACATCCGCTTCGACAGTGGCCGAAGTGCGGCCTGGAGGAACGCCATCGTGGAGGCTGCCCGCGCCGACCGAGCCGGGCGAACCAGTACGCGCAAGCGAGTGGCGCTGATCGTCGGTCTGGTCATCGCGGCGCTTCTGGTTTCCGGTGGCGGTGTCGCTTACGCGCTGAGCGCCCACCTCCTCACGCCCGCCACGGCACCGATGGTCCACACCGCGACTCCGGAGGTTCGAGACACGGAGCCTCCGTCCGTCACCCCCGCTCCGACCCCGACACCGACTCCGACGGAGACGTCGGCACCGTCGACGGCCGACTACACCGTGCTGGGCTTCGATGCCGTTCAGCTTCGAGACATGTGCCAAGAGGCAGTTCGAACCCAGTACTCGAGTTGGGAGCAGGCGAGTCCAGGTGTCACCGAGTTCGGGCCCCTCACTCCTGACACCCTCAGAGACGCTCAGGAGGACGGCGCGGGTCACGTAGCGATCTTCGCGTCCTCGGTCGGGAACAATGAGGGCGGCCAGCCCCAAGTGTGGATCTGCGAGTTCAAGGGCGACCCGACAAACCCGGAGCTCATCTACGCGTCGTTCCCGGACAGATGACGAACCGCTGAGGCTGCGACTCGGTCCGCGGATGCGGTGTCAGACCGTGAGCAATGGCAGCCGAAATGGGCGCGCTCTTACCAAGCCCCAGCGGACGAAGAGGGGCCGGACAGACCGTCCGACCCCTCTTTCACCGTTTCGTCTGACATCATCACACAGCGCTGAGCGACTTCTCGCCGTCGAGGATCTCCATCTCATCAGCGGTCAATGACAGCCGCACCGCTGTAAGGCCGTCTGCCGAGATCGTGACCTCGACCGTTGCGTCACGGGCCACCTGCACGACCGCGAGCGCACGACCATCGAAGCTGGTGTGCCGCCCACTCAAGTACGAGTCGGCGGGCGCCGGATTCCCTGACCCCACCGCCACCAGGCGTCCCTCACTTTCCAGCTCGACGGTGACCAGCCGGTCGGCGCCGGATACGATTCGACCATCGCTGTCGGCGATTCCGATGCGGACGAACCGGATACCGTCAGCGGTCTCGGCGTCCACTCCCGCCAGGAGCTGAACCGCCGGCCCCGCCGTGACGAGCGTGTGGGACTCCGCCCGGACACCGTTTCGGATAGCGGTGGCCACCAGCGTCCCCGGTGTGTACGCCACGGGGAACTCGGCTCGGTAAGCGTGATCACGACCAGCTGCGGAAGTCCCGATCACTTCCCCATTCAACGCAAGCTCGACCTCGTCCGCGTCGCTGTAGACCTCAACGGTCAGCAGAGCATTCTCGTGACCCGACCAGGTCCAACTGGCGAGGCTGTCGCTCCAGGTCCAGGGGCCCGCATAGAAGCTGCCCTCGCGTCCCGGACGGTTCACGGCGATGTACGGTTCGGACCTGAGCCCGAACACGATCTCTCGGTAGAAGGACGCCGGGCGACGGTCTCCGATGAGGTCGAGGTCGCCGCACCAGGCGGCGATCCAGGGAAAGTCGACGCTGAGGGTCGGCTGCTCCCCTTCGGCCAGGTACTGCGGGGCGCCGATGCCGACCTCGCCGAGGTAATCGAACCCTGTCCAGGTGAAGTCGCCGATGACGTGCGCGTTGTCGGTGACGAGGCCCCAGTTGTTGTCGATGTGGGTCGGGAACGTCTCCGTCCCGACGATCACACGATTCGGGAAGAGCTCCCTATCCATCACGTATCGCGCATCCAAGTAGTTCATCCCGGCGATGTCCAACAGCCCGAACGACTCGGCGGTCTTCTCAGTCACCAATGGGGACGACCCGATCTTGTTCATGAAGGCCCCCGGCCCGCTGGCCATCATCGTGTTGATGCCGACCTCTTCATCTGGGCTGCCGTCGCTTTGGGCACCCATCGCCTTCAGATCGTCCATCACGGCCAACAGGCCGTTCACGGCATTGGTCACGAACCGCGTGGGATCGAGCGCTCGGACCTTCTCCGCCAGCGCCCGGCCGGTGATCCCCCCGGCCGGTGAACCGGTCTCCGGGATTTCGTTTCCGATCGAGTACAGAATGACGCTCGGGTGGTTGAAGTCCTTGACGACCATCGCCTCGACATCGCGTTCCCACCATTCGGTGAAATGGAGGGAGTAGTCGTGTGACATCTTCCCGGACGTCCACATGTCGAAGGTCTCGTCCATCACGTACATGCCGAGCCGGTCGCACGCCTCGAGCAGCCCCACGCTTATCGGGTTGTGAGCGGACCGTATCGCGTTGAAGCCCGCCTCCTTCAACAGGCGAACCCGACGTTCCTCCGCGGCGCCGAAGGTCGCCGCGCCGAGGATGCCGTTGTCGTGGTGGATGCACGCCCCGCGCAGTTTGACCATATGACCGTTGACGCGCAGCCCCCGGACCGGATCGACCTGCAGCTTGCGGATCCCGAATGAGCTATGGGCTTCGTCAATGACGACCTCATCCGACAGCTCGGCGTGCGCGCTGTACAAAGCGGGAGTTTCGGCGCTCCACAAGGCGGGCGCTTCCACTCGCAGCCGCTGCCGACTCAACGCCGAACCGTTGGCTTCCACGCTCACGGGCACTGTTCCGGTGGCAACCGTCGCACCCGATGAATCGGCGATGCTGACGCTGACAGACACCGTTGCGCGGCGGTTGCGGGTGTTCGCCACGGTCACGGCCACCTCGACGATGGCCGCGTCCGCCTCGATGTCCGGTGTCGTTACCTTCACGCCGTCGACAGGGATGTGCACCTCGGAGCCGACGTGGAGCCAGACATTGCGGTAGATCCCGGCTCCCGTGTACCACCGGGAGTCTTCTCCGTTTCGCGCTTCGACCTCGATGGTGTTCTCCTCGCCGGGGCGCAGGTGGGTGTCGGCGTCGATCGCGAACCCCGAGTAGCCGTAGGCGCGGTGGCCCGCGAAGTTCCCATTGATGTGCACTGTCGCATCCCGGTAGACGCCCTCGAACTCGAGAACGAGCCGCTTCCCGTCGAACTCGGACGGCACCATGAAGGTCTTGCGGTACTGGTACGCGCCAGGCGGGAAGAACGCGACGGCGCGATCACCCTCCGGATCCCGGGCCCGGCCGATCTGGGCATCATGCGGGAGGGCGATGTCTTCGAACGGTGCGCTGATGCCGGCCAGCTCTGCGAAAGGGTTCACCTTCTCCCGGTACTGCCAGCCGTCATTGAAGGATGTGCGCTTCATGGGTGCTCCTCTGTTCGTGCGCTGTTTCGATGATGCGTAGTCGGATGGTGTCGAGCACCGAGAGCGTCGCGACGCTGTCGGCCAATGGATGGGTGGGATGCTCCGTGAGGCCGGCCATGATCGCCTCTGTGACAGCTGCGAGCATGGGCACGTAGCCGAATCCGTCGCGGCTGAACGTCGTCGTGTCGACCCTTGCGAGGGCATCCGGTATCGGACCGCTGCGCTTCTGGTACTCGAATGCCGACCAGAAGGGTGCCGGGATGGTGATCCAGCCTTCCGTGCCGCTGATGGTCGCCGTGGGTTCCGCGTAGTCGACCATCGACGCGGCCAGCTGGGCGAATCGCCCGTCCGCGTAGTCGAAGGTCATGTGCTCAGCGAGGTCCACTCCGTCTGACCGGATGCGACCGGACGCCCAGACGCGATCGGGTGCGCCGAGGACGTCGAGCGCGAGGGTGACCGGGTAGATCGCCTGGTCCAACAGCGTGCTGCTGGCCCGTTCTGCGCTCCACCGTGGCGACTCCGGTGCATCGAAAGGCAGGCCGAAGGATGCCCGCACGCTGCGGACGTCGCCGATCGCGCCGGAGGACGCTTCCTCGAGTGCTGCGCGGTAGGCGGGGAGGAACCGCATCCACATGCCTTCCATCGCGAATCGACCACTGCGTGCCGCCGCGTCGGCGATGCGTCGCGCGTCGCCCTCGTCGACGGCGATCGGCTTCTCGACGAGGACGTGCTTTCCAGCCTCCAGGGCCGCCACTGCGATCCTCGCGTGGGTAGCGTGCGGGGTCCCGACGTAGACAACGTCCACGTCGGGGTCTGCCAGCGCCCGGTGCAGGTTTGAATATGCGACAGGGAACCCGCGTTCGTCCGCGAACGCGTTCGCCTTCGTCTGGTCCCTGGAGACCACCGCGTAGCAGACGGCGCCAGGGGTCAACGCGAGATCGTTCGCGATGAGCTGGGAGATGAAGCCGGTGCCGACAACCGCCCAGTTCAGCGCACCCGCCGACGATGACGTCATCACTCGCCCGTCGCGGCGTTCGCTGCTCGCCGTGCAGCCAGATCACGCTGGATCTGCGAGAGGTTCTTGTCGATGTTCAGGAACCAGATGATGACACCCATGAGCACGGAGATGATCAGCGGAAGCCAGAGGTACAGGAAGACCTCCATGTTGACGGCTGATGCAGGCTGGGCGGAGACCTGGCCGTTGTAGGCCCCAGCGGCGAGCAGCCAGCCGACGAGAGCCACGCCGAGACCGGCCCCGAAGTTCTGGCCCGCCGTCGCGGCCGAATACGTCATGCCGTCGAGGCGAACACCGCTCTTCCACTCGCCGTAGTCCACGACGTCGGCGACGAGGGCGAAGAGACCAGCGGCAGCGGGGATACCGCCGACCGCGCGCACCAGCCCACCGACGATGACGAGTGTGAGACTGCTCGGATCGATGAGCGAGATGGCGCAGCCGAGGACGGTGACCACGGCACCGATCAGGATGAGCTTGCGTTTGCCGAAGCGAGCGATGATGGCGGGCATGAACCAGAGACCGATGATCAGCGGGAGCAGCTGAACCAATCCGAGGAAGCTGTAGATGTTCGGGTCGCCGAGGACATCCTTCGCGTAGTACACGCCCACTCCGGCGGTACCGGTGAGGACGTAGTTCAGCAAGAAGAAGCCGAAGGCGAGGAAGAAGTACGGGTTACGGAACAGGATTCCGAGCGACTTGCCCAGCGGCAGCTTGCTTCCGTCGTCCTGCTTGATCGTCCCCCTGATCCGCTCCTTCGTGCCGAAGAACACGATCAAGAAGGTGAGTGCCGAGATCCCGCCGTAGATGATCGAGATGATCGTCCATCCTGCCTGCCCGCCTCCGTTCGCCGTGATGACCGGGATCGTGACGAAGTTGACGACCAGCGTGGTCACGAGGGCGAAGAACGTGCGGATGACAGTGAGCGAGACCCGCATCTTCGAGTTGCTCGTGATCACAGAGAGCAGTGTGTGATACGCCAGGTTCGACCCGACAAAGCCGACGCCGAGGCAGATGAAGTACATGACGAACGCGTAGATCTCTTTGGCCCCCGTTCCGAGCCCTGCGGGAATGTTGAACAGCAGGATGAACGAGATCACCACGACCGGGGTGGCGAACAGGATCCATGGTCGGGCCTTACCCCACCGGGTGTTCGTCCGGTCGATCAGTGCCCCGAGGACGAGGTCCATCGTGCCGTCCAGCACGCGACCGAACAGCAGCAGTGTGCCCGCGATAGCGGCGCCGATGCCGACGGTGTCGGTGAAGTAGAAGAGCAGGAAGGCCGAGATGGGCGCGAAGATCAGGTTGCCGCCGATGTCGCCGACACCGTACGCGAGCCGCTCGCGGATTGTGAGCTTCTGACCGCTCGCGTCATCAACCGCCTCGCCCACCGCATGAGCAGCCAGGGATGCTGTCAACGACTCCTCGGCACTCACGGCGACCGCCGCTCTCTGCTGTTCTGCCGACGTCCGGGTTGAATCCTTCGCCACTGTTGACTCCCTCGTCACGTTGGGACCGGTCACATTGCCGGCAAGTGTCACGTGTCAGTGACACGCGACACCTACGGTAGAGCGGGCCAGTGTCACGTGTCAACTCTGATGTGCCAAACTGGTCTGATGACGGTGGATGTGCGGTACGCCCGGCGCGCGACGAGCAAGGACGTCGCAGCGGCCGCCGGTGTCTCACGTTCAACGGTCAGCCAGATCCTCAACGGCGATGACCGGTTCCCCGAGGAGACGCGCGCACGCGTCCTCGAGGCAGCGGAGGCGCTCCACTACCGACCATCACGGGCAGGCAGGGCCCTGGTTACCGGCCTCAGCGACATCATCATCGTTGTCGTACCCAACGCCACCTATGGCCCCCACCTGCAAGACGCGGTCGACCGATTGACCAACGCGACCTCGGGAGAGGGGATGAGCGTCGTAGTGCACTTTGCAAACACGCAGGACGAAGCGACGCTGACCTCCGTTCTGGATCTGCGACCGACGGCGATCGTCGACTTCGGCGTCTTCAGCAGCGAACAGCGCAAGCGCATCGAGGCCTTCGGAACGCGCGTCGTTCCACGCCGAACCCCCATCCCCGTCGATGCCGACCCGGACCCCATCGATATCCACGTCGGACGGATCCAGGTCCGCGAACTGCTGCGTACGGGACCCCGACGACTGGTGTATGCAGCGCTCGATGACAAGCGGCTCGATCCATTCGGACCGCCTCGACTCGACGGCATCGAGCGCGAAGCCCGCGAGCGCGGCCTCGACGCTCCCCTCACCGTGCGTATCCCCCTCGACACGGACGGTGCCACCGCAGCGCTCGGGCCGGCCCTCGCGGAGAATTCCGTTCCGCTCGGCATCTGCTGCTACAACGACGACGTCGCCATCGCCGTTCTCGCCGCCGCGCGGGTCCTCGGCCTGCGAGTGCCCGCAGACCTCGCTCTCGTCGGAGTCGACCGAACTGCTGTCGGCCAGCTGATCACACCCCGACTGAGTACGGTCTCGGTGAACCAGCCACTCATCATGGACACCCTCGTTCGGGACCTCGCCATGTTGTCCACGCGCCGGCCGGCACCGGACCCCGTACCCGCCGAGCTGGACCTCGACAGCGTAGTGGAGCTGGTTCGCGGGGAGACGACCTGAACCTCCACGCTCCGTTGCGGGAGCGAGGTCGCGCCAGCTCCCCGCACGACACGGAGGGAGCCGCGCCAGCCGTCGGAGCCGAGTGGCGGGGTATTCGTGAAAATCCTGGTGGCGCGTCAAACCAAGGATCGCGAGACGATCGTTCCATCACGATCCCACCACATCGGCTAAGAAATTCACGACGGAGGGGCCATACTCCCTCGCCAGCTAGACCTGCTGCCATGCATCGGGTTGCCCAAAGCGAGGGCTTGTTGTCGCGGCGACGAGGGGTGGTGACGCACGCGTGAATCGGGCATTGTTTTCCGCATGTGCGTCGTCTGCAATTGGGTAGTTCGCCAATGTTGATCAGTCCCGGCGATCACTTCGCTATGCACGAGCGCGTTGTCACGACCTCCAGCGAGCTTGCGGAGTGGATAGAAGAGGTTCAGTTACTCGCAGAAGAGATCGGCTGCGAGCCGTTTTGGCGTGGACAAGTCGACGCTGGATGGGCGCTCTCGTCTTCACTCTCACGCATTTCAGACTCGCCAACAAGCATCACGAATTCCGACCTCAACCGAGCCGAAGGCGAGTTGCTCGACGAGGCCAGACGCTGGGTGACGGCCCCTCCCGAAATGCCTCAAACTGACCTAGAGTGGCTCGCTCTTCTCCAGCATCACGGCATTCCAACGCGAATGGTCGACTTCTCAAGAAATCCGCTGGTCGGGGTTTTCTTCGCCGTCGAAACCTTGGACGACGTGGAGGGTCGAGTGTTCGCGGTGCTAGTGCCGAAGCAAAGTTCGCGTCTGCCCACAGATTCGGCCGAACGGATCGGCGACATTCCTTCCGGTGAAGTCCGCCTTTGGACGCCGAGACGAGAAATATCCCCGCGGCTTGCTGCGCAAGAGGGCGTGTTTGTTCTCGGCCAGCTTCCCTCTACGAAGACAATTCGGTACGCAAACGACCACGGGACTGTGCGGCGCATGGTTCGGTCCGAGGTGGTCTCAACGATGACCATCCCAGTCGTGATGGTTGACCTGGCCAAGACTCATCGGTTCGAAATGCAGATGGTCCGATGCGTTTCGGTCCGAATCCACGTCGACAAGGCGTCAGTTAGGGAAGCACTCGAAGGGCGCGCGAGACGGGGCAAACTCCGCCCTCCACCCGGTGTGAGGATTGACCATCCATACTGCTACCCCGACGTTGACGGCCTGCGATCGTTCTCACGAGTCTGGAAACGACTGAGCCGAGGGATCAACTAGTTCTCTAGGAAATAACATCCTGCTAAGACGCTTGTGACCGGGAACGCCGCCAACAAATCCACCCCTCAATCCCGGAAACGCCTCATGTCGATCAGCCCTCTGAGGGTCACTAACCAGTGCCGTGGAGACCTTGCGGCAGCACGACGTGAGGCGATCGTAGCGAGCGCCTCAGGGTGGCCGGTCGCAATAGGCAGTCGGAGGTCGCCTTCGCCGATGTTCGCTTCCCAGCGGCAACCGGGCTGCGTGATCTCGTCCAACGGTTCCAGGATGTGGTGTCCGAAATGGAAGCAACGGGCGGTTGGCACCCCCACCGTACCGTGCATAGCCACAAGGCTAACGAACTGCGCGAGCAGCATGGCGCTCACCATCGTCGACATTGTGGCGACGTTCTGTCCAGCTCGCTCCAGGTCGATCCTGGAGGAGGCGATGTACTCCGGGTCATCGAGGAGCCCATCTCGGTCCAGGGCGATCATGGAAGGCTTGAGCTGGCGGATGCAGACCATGCAGGGACGGCCAGGCGTGAGGGTGTGCGCCCGCACAGTCGCCCGATTCAGCCCGCCCAGCTCGTCCGGCTCGATGTTGATGCCTCCGTCGATGACCGGAATCAGGTCCGAGTAGGCGAGCTGGTTGAGTACCGCGCGTGGCCAGGGGCGGTCAACGCAAGAGATGACGATGTCGTAGTCGAGCGCGAGCGCGAGCCCGGCAGGTTCGCAGATCGACGTCTCGTGGGCTTGGATCCGCGGTGACGCTGCCGTTGCCTGGGCGGCGAGGAGCCGTCGAGCCACCTTGACCTTGGACCGGCCGAGAAGTGCGTCCATCCGCTTCGCGCCGATCATGCGGTCGAGGTTGTGGACTTCGACAGCATCGAAGTCCATGATTCCCACTGTTTGAACACCAGACGCGACCAGCCGTTGCGCCACGTCGAGCCCGACGCTGCCGACGCCGACCACGAGCACCCGCATCCGTGCAATGTCTGCCTGAACGGCGGGACCCCAGGCGCTGACCGTGCGTCGCTGCGCCGGCGTCTCCTGGAGTACAGGGCGCAGGTCGGGGTTGAATCCCATCCGGAACTTGGTGCCGACGACGCGGACCGACTCGCAGTGCGTGACTTCATCGCGTGAACGCCAGCTTCGGGCTGACCAGATCCCTGTTCCGGCGGCAAGGGTCATCCCGATCATCGGCAGCTTTGTCGCGGCGACCGAAATGCCGGCGTAGCCCGATTCGGTCTCCCGGTCCGTCGAGCTCATGTCCTGCCAGGACCGACCCCGCGGGTGACTGTGCAAAAGCACGAGACCCTCTCCCCGAGTGGCAGCCTCTTCGGCTACGCGAAAGACGTAGCCGCTCGTGAACGCGGCGTTGCCGCGCACGTGACGCTCGCCGGGGCCTGGCAGGTAGACCCGGCGAATGAGCGCGGACCTGCGCGTCGCACCAGTAGACAGGGCATAGGTCGCCAGGCAGACATCCTCCTGCTCATCTGTTCGACTAAGGTGCGCGCGAAGTTCCTCCGCAATGGCCTGAGGCATAGCGACACTCCAGGCGGAGCCCGTCGTGCTCATGTCGCCTCCGACAGCACGGCCCGAACATGTCCCAGCCAGGCACGGCCCGCCTCTGTGACCAGCTCCCAGCGCTCGATCTGGCGCGAATGTCGCGTCCAGCCCGGGAGGGTGTCCGACTGGTCCGGGTGGGCATTGGGGATCGTCATGGTGCTAGGAAAGTGAACCCAGTGAGGCGGAACGGCCGGCCATGCGCCGAGCTCGTTGACCGCAACGCCGCTCTCGGTGCCCTCGCCAGCACGGGCGCCGTCGACGGCGCGCACCGGGAACACAACCACTGCTCCTTCGATGCGCGCCGCGACTCCCCAGGCGGCAAGGTCGGCGATGAAGCCGTCGACCCCGTCGGTCATGCGACCGGCCCGTCCTGCTTGATCGACTCGAACTCGTCGCCCTCGTCGACCTTCACCACATGCGTGTCCTTGAATCGCTTGAGCGTTCCGTTCCGCTTGATCTGCGCCAGGTCGTACTCGGCCGGATCCAGACCGGCGAGCATGAGGAGGTCCCGCGCCTCCCAATTGTCGACGTGTACGACGAACGGCTTCGAGTCGATCGTGATGTGGATCGCCGGGTGCTTCTTCTCGGCATTGGTAGCGGTGTCCTGCTGAGTCATCTTCGTGACCTTCCTGGGCCGACGTTTTCGGCTCCGACTCTATTGTATACCCATCATCACCCTTAGGGTGATACGGTGTAGTAGATGCAGCGTGTCGTGCCGGCCGAATCCATCTTCATGCCAGTAGACTGGCGCGATCAGTGGAGGGGTGAAGAACGGAACGCCATGAGGTTAGAGTTCGCCGACGAAGTGCTCGAGCATCTCGCCTACGACCTGACCGCCACCGCGCGCGACTGGACCGCACAACGCCTCACCCTCTTCCGACAGACCCTCTTTCTCGTCCGAAACGCGGTCGACCCACGCGATCTGAAAAACATGAAGTCGCTGGCATTTCGCGCGCACGACGACGAGGAAGGCCGAATATCGGTCTGCCTCGCTGGCGGACCTCGGCTGATCATTCGGATCACCAGTGAGGTCCCTCCAGGGGCAGAAATCATCGGCGCACTAGACGGAGAGTAGGGAGATGACGCACATAAACAGACAGCTTGCCCTGGCCTTCCCCCCGGGAGACTTCCTCGCGAGGGAACTTCAAGAGCGAGACTGGTCCCAGGTCGAGTTCGCCGAGATCCTCGGTCGGCCGACCCAGTTTGTCTCGGAAATCATCTCCGGCAAGAAGGAGATCACCCGAGAGTCAGCGGCCCAGATCGGAGCGGCATTCAATCAGAGCGCGGAGTTCTGGTTGAACATGCAGAACGCGTATCTACTTGAGAAGCAGAGCCAGAACAGCGCCACGCAACAGCAACTCGACGAGGTCCGGCGCCGAGCCCGTCTCAACGAGCGCGCCCCGATCTCGCTACTCCGCAACCGCGGACTGCTCCATGGCAACACCATCGGCGAGCTGGAACGAAGCCTTCAGGACCTTTTCGAGATCCCGGACCTCGACCACGAGCCAGTGTTCCAAGCAGCAGCACGACGGTCAAACAATGACGTGCCGCTGACGCCTACGCAACTCGCTTGGCTGGCAGCATCGCGCAAACGAGCTCGCTCTCTCCAAGCTCGCGATTACAACCACGCCGGCGCAGAGGAACTAGCACAAACGGTTTCCCAACTAACTCGGGATCCTCACGCGTTCAGGCTCCTCCCGGCACGCTTCGCCGAAGTCGGAATCCGTCTCGTCTACGTGGAATCGCTGCCCGGGAGCAAGCTCAACGGCGCAACGTTCCTACTCGACGACAAGCCGGAACAGCCCGTGATCGCACTCTCCGGGAGGGGAAAGCGCCTGGACAAAGTCCTCTTCACGCTCCTTCACGAACTGGCGCACCTCGTCCAGGGCGACGTCAAACCCGGAGAGCTGGTCATAGACGAGGATGCACACACACTGGGCGACGAAGCGGCGGCCGACCGCCTAGCGGCCAAGTGGGCGATTCCCGGCGGTATCAGGAAGCCAGCCGGAACGGTTCGTTCGCAGTGGATTAACGAACGTGCCGACGAAGCCGGAGTTCATCCGATTGTCGTGGTGGGACAACTCCAAAGCCGTGGAGATCTCGATTGGAGAACCCAACTCGCCAAGGGCGCACCGACGGTATCAGACGAACTCAAAAGCTGGGGCTAGTCCTTACCTTCATCGCCCAAAGCACAGGAGTCAGACTCTGCGAGGCATCTGCTCGCACGGCCTGCTCGAGTTCAACGTCGTTCCACGCTTCCTCACACCGTTCATCGGGCCTTTCGAAGAACGACTGTGTCCCGGTCATCTGTGCACGACTTTCACGTCGCTGCATATTCCTCTGCTGCCGACCGAACGTGCGAAGCCGCGGAGCCTAGAGCATGCGCCAGCGACGTGCGGCGATGACGTTGATGGAGCCTATCGGGCGGACAGCGCCAAGCACGGCGGCGTCGAGCCCGACGGCGCCGGAGGCCCGCCCCGCGCGCCCCGATGGCCGCGAGCTCAATGGAACAAATCAGACTCAGCGACAGCGTTTAGCCCATGGAATGTGCCGGGCGCCGCCGCCCTGAGCCACTTCTGCCCCTTCTGGGGCCCGAACAAGTTCTCAACCTCTGCCAACGTCGTTCTGGGTATCGGGCCGATCCAAGAAGAAGCCCAGCGCCGCGGCGCCGGCACTCCACGTTGAGTACGCGTTTGGGCGAGTGCAACCGGTAGTTGTCGGTGGGCACACAACACCATCGAGCTGCCGGGGCGTGCGAACGTATTGCCGGGATTTTCATGAATTGGATTCGGGGAAAGCCGAATCCCGAGTGGCGGAGACGGAGGGATTTGAACCCTCGGTCCCCTTACGGGGACTCCACCTTAGCAGGGTGGTGCACTAGGCCTGACTATGCGACGTCTCCAGCGCGCCCGCGAACGGACGCACGACAGCCATCATAACGGACGCCGCGGGGGTGCCCGGACACGGTTCTCTCAGGCGCCGACGGGGACGTGTTGCGTAAGGGTGCCGAGGATCTCGCTGACGAGCAGGATCGACCAGACCGCCGCCAGGACCATCGTGACGACGTACGCGGCGATCGCCACCCAGAGGGGCGCCAGCCCGCGGCCGTCGGCGACCTTGCGCACGATGACGCTGCGGCCGATCGGGTAGACGATCCCGAGGAACGACCACGCCCAGTGGAAGGGTCGCTCCGTGCCGCGGCGGACGAGTTCGCGGTAGTCCAGCCAGGAGAAGACGATCGTCGCTGCCGAGATCAGCCAGCTCACACCCAGTACCACGAAGTACAGCGGGCCGCCGACCAGGGCGAACGGGTCCGTCAGGACCATACCGGAACCATCAGGGGCCGCGCGGAACATCGCCTGCGGGTGCAACAGGAACACCAGCAGTCCACTCACCACCGGTGCGACCGCGACAAGCCAGATCCACACCGTATACACCGGGGTTCCGGGCGCGAGCGGGCGGCGCGGCGGAGGCCCGTACGGGGACGGCGCCGCGTACGGAGACGGTGCTGCCGGCGCGAGCTGGTCGCCCCAGCGGGAGCCGTCCCACCAGCGCAGCGCGCCGGACCCGTTGGGGTCCGGATACCAGCCGGCGGCGGGAGGGACCGGGTCGGTCATCGTCGGATCAGGAGTCGTGGCCGACGGCGGGCTCGCCGACGAACTGGTGCGACTCGCTGGCGAGCTCCGGCCAGTCCTCGGTGTCGGCGATCCGCACCCAGGAGCCCTTGGCCTCGCTGCGGCCGGCGGGGACGGCGGAGGCGACGTCACGGCCGACCAGGTCGGCGGCGCGGCCGGTGGGGAGGTCGACCACGAGGTCCGTGCCGTCCAGGTACGCGAACAGGCGGCCGTGCACGTGGAGCCCGGTGGCGGTCACCGACACGTCCAGGTCGGGGTCCTCCAGCAGCTGTGCCGCAAGCAGCTCGAACGACGGTACGGGGCTGTCGGTCATGCGAATCCTCTCCCTCTGCGCCCGGGGTGGGGCACGCTCGAAACACTACCCGGTTGGTGGAGGGTCAACCGAGGAGCGCCTCGTGCGCGACCTCGAGCAGCCGGCCGGTCCGGAACTCCTCGTGAGCCGTCACCGTGAGCACGGCGCCGTGCGCGTCGTCGACGACGACGTACTGCCCGTACCGTCCATCGAATCGCCACAGGCCCGACGGGCCCTCCCAGGTCGCGATCCCGTAGTGAGCGGAGGTGCCGTCGCTGCCGGTGTCGCGCCAGTCCGCGTGCATCCCGTCGATCCAGGCGGCGCTCACGATCCTCGATCCGCGCCACTCGCCGCGGTCGCGCAGCACACGGCCGATGCGGGCCAACTCCTCGGTGCGCAGCTGGAGGCCGCTGCCCGCGACGATCCAGCCCAGCGGGCACCGCATCCACTGCGGGTTGTCGATGCCCAGAGGCTCGAACAGCCGCGGGAGCAGCCAGTCGCGCACGTCGCCGACGGCAGCGCCGAGCATCCGCATGGCCACGTAGGTGCTCGCGTCCGAGTAGAGGAAGTGCTCCCCCGGGCCGCGGGTCGGGAGGCGGAGCATCTCCTGCGCCAGGTCGGCGCCGGGCACCGGCTGGTCGGCGAACCACTGGAATTCGATGCCGCTCGACATCGTCAGCAGATGGCGGAGCGTCACCGCTCCCACCCCGTCGCCGAGCTCCAGTCCGGGGAGCCCCTCCGCGACGGTCGTGTCGAGGGTCAGCACGCTTTCATCGACCGCGATGCCCGCGGCCAGCGCGCTGACCCCCTTCGATACGGAGTACACGTTCACCCGGTCGTCGCTGCGCCAGCGGTGGTTCGCCTCGTCGTCACCCACGAGCGCGTGGGCGCCATAGGCGCCCAGCCCTTCCCGATCCACGGTGCGGACGAAGCGGTCCAGGAGCTGGTCGGCGGCAGTCATACCCTCATTCTGACGGCGCCATGGCCTCGAGAGCGATGTTCAGCTGCAGGACGTTGACGGTCGGCTCCCCCAGGTAGCCGAGGTCGCGCTGCTGGACGTGCTTCTCGACGAGGGCGCGCACCCGGTCCGCGCTGATGCCTCGGGCCTTCGCCACCGCATCCACCTGGAGCAGCGCGTACGCCGGCGAGATGTGCGGGTCCAATCCCGATCCGGATGCGGTCAGCGCGTCGGGCGGGATCTGGCCGGCGCTGACGCCGTCCACCTTCTCGATGACCTTCGCCCGCTCGTCGATCGACTTCACGAGGTCCGGGTTGTTCGGTCCGAGGTTGCTACCGCTGGACGCGCCGCCGTCGTACCCGTCGCCCGCCGCAGACGGTCGGGACTGGAACCACTGCGGCAGCGGGTTCCCCTTCTTGTCGGTGAAGGACTGACCGATCAGGCTCGACCCGACCACCTTCCCCTGCGCGGTGACGGTCGAGCCGTTCGCCTGCGCGGGGAGGGTGAGCTGGCCGATCCCCGTGACCGCCAGCGGGTAGGCGACGCCGAGGACGACGGTGAAGATGAGCAGTGCCCGGAGGGCGACCCAGTACTGGCGCCCGGTTCCCCGTGTCGAAGCATTCATGATGAGTTCCGTTCTGATTTCTAGAATCCGGGGATCAGGCTGACGACCAGGTCGATCAGCTTGATGCCGATGAAGGGGGCGATGATCCCGCCGAGGCCGTAGATCAGGAGGTTGCTGCGCAGCAGGGCCGAGGCCGAGGCGGCCCGGTAGCGGACACCGCGCAGTGCGAGTGGGATCAAGATCACGATGATGATCGCGTTGAAGATCACCGCCGACAGGATCGCCGACGACGACGAGTGCAGCTGCATGATGTTGATCGCCTGCAGCCCGGGGAACACTCCGACGAACATCGCCGGGATGATCGCGAAGTACTTCGCCACGTCGTTCGCGATCGAGAACGTGGTGAGCGCGCCGCGGGTGATGAGCAGCTGCTTGCCGATGCGGACGATGTCGATCAGCTTGGTGGGGTCGGAGTCGAGGTCGACCATGTTGCCCGCCTCCTTCGCCGCCGAGGTGCCCGTGTTCATCGCGACGCCGACATCCGCCTGCGCGAGCGCCGGGGCGTCGTTCGTGCCGTCGCCGGTCATGGCGACGAGGTTGCCGCCCTCCTGCTCTTTGCGGATGAGGGCCAGCTTGTCCTCCGGGGTCGCCTCGGCCAGGAAGTCGTCGACCCCGGCTTCGGCGGCGATCGCGCGGGCGGTCACCGGGTTGTCGCCCGTGATCATCACGGTGCGGATGCCCATCCGGCGCATGTCCGCGAACCGCTCGGTGAGCCCCGCTTTGACGATGTCCTTCAGATAGATCACGCCGAGGATGGTGGCGTCGCCCGTCGCGGACTTCGTGGCGACGGCCAGCGGGGTGCCGCCGGCTTCGGAGATGTGCAGCACCTTCTCGTCGAGATCGCTGAGGATCGAGGAGGCGACGGGAGTGGACTCCTGCGCCCACGCGACGACCATCGACGCCGCCCCCTTGCGCACCTGCGACCCGTCGGCGAAGTCGACGCCGCTCATCCGTGTCTGCGCGGTGAACGGCACTACAACGCCGTCGAGGGTTCCGGCCTGAACGAATCCCTGCTGTTCGGCGAGCGCGACCACCGAGGATCCCTCCGGGGTGGGGTCGCTCAACGATGCCTGCGCAGCCGCCTTCACGAGCTCACGCTGGTCGACGCCCTCGACCGCCGTGAACTCCGCAGCCTGCCGGTTGCCGTAGGTGATCGTCCCCGTCTTGTCGAGGAGGAGCGTCGTCACGTCACCGGCCGCCTCGACCGCACGCCCCGACATCGCGAGGACGTTGTGCTGCACGAGCCGGTCCATCCCGGCGATGCCGATCGCCGACAGCAGCGCGCCGATGGTCGTCGGGATGAGGCACACCAGCAGGGCGACCAGAACCGTGACGCTCGGCGCCGCATTCGCGAACCCGGCCGTAGGCCCGAGCACCAGGACGACCACGACGAAGACGATCGTGAGTGCCGCGAGCAGGATGTTCAGGGCGATCTCGTTGGGCGTCTTCTGCCGTGCCGCGCCCTCGACCAGCTTGATCATCCGGTCGACGAAGGTCTCTCCCGGCTTGCTGGTGATCCGCACCACGATCCGGTCGGACAGCACCCGGGTGCCGCCCGTGACGGCGCTGCGGTCGCCGCCCGACTCGCGGACCACCGGTGCGGACTCGCCCGTGATGGCCGACTCGTCGACGGAGGCGATGCCCCAGACGATGTCGCCGTCGCCGGGGATGAGCTCCCCGGCTGTGACGACCACGACATCCCCCAGGCGGAGCTCGGCGGAGGGGACCTGCGCCACGGCTGCGGCGAGCGCCGCCGCATCCGACTCGGGGTCGTAGTCGGCGACCCGGTTGGCGACGGTCGTGGTCCGCGTCTTGCGGAGGCTGGCGGCCTGCGCCTTGCCGCGGCCCTCGGCGACCGACTCCGCCAGGGTGGCGAAGAGGACGGTGAGCCACAGCCAGACCGCGATCGCCCAGGTGAAGGCGAGCGTGGTGACCGTGCCGCCGGAGGTCTGCCGGCCGAGGAACGGCTCGGCGATCGCCAGGATCGTGGTCAGCGCAGCGCCGACCTCGACGATGAACATGACCGGGTTGTGCCACATGTCGCGCGGGTCGAGCTTGCGAAAAGCGCCAGGGAGCCCGGCCCAGAGCTGCCGCCCATTGAAGGCGCCGGTGGGCGCCTTCCCGCCGTGGGGCTGGTTCTGACCGCGGTCCTCCGCGGTGTCAGTGAGAGTGGACATGATCAGTGAAGCCCTTCCGCCAGGGGACCCAGCGCGAGAACGGGGAAGTAGGTGAGTGCTGCGACGACGACGACCACGCCGACGACGAAGGCGACGAACAGGGGTCGGTGCGTCGGGAGGGTGCCGGTCGTGGCGGGCACCTTGTCCTGGGCCGCCAGCGAGCCGGCGAGCGCCAGGACGAACACGATCGGCAGGAACCGGCCGAGGAACATGGCCGTGCCGAGCGCAGCGTTCAGCCAGGGCGTGTTCGCGGTGAGCCCGGCGAAGGCCGACCCGTTGTTGTTCGCCGCGGAGGTGAACGCGTAGAGGACCTCGGAGAAACCGTGCTGCCCGGGGTTCCAGATCGAGACCTTCTCGACGTTGTCCTTGATCGCGGGGATGGCGAAGCTGAGCCCGGTGCCGAGCAGCACCAGTGTCGGCGTGATCAGGATGTACAGGCTGGCCAGCTTGATCTCCCGCGAGCCGATCTTCTTCCCCAGGTACTCCGGGGTGCGACCGACCATCAGACCGGCGAGGAAGACGGAGATGATCGCGATGATCAGGATGCCGTAGAGTCCTGCGCCGATACCGCCGGGAGCGACCTCGCCGGTCATCATGTTCAGCATCGTCATCATCCCGCCGAGAGGCGTGAAGCTGTCGTGCATCGAGTTCACCGCGCCGGTGGAGGTCAGCGTGCTCGTCGTCGCGAAGAAGGTGGATCCGAGGATGCCGAACCGCTGCTCCTTCCCTTCGAGCGCACCGCCCGCGGCCTGGGTCGCGGTCCCGGCGCCCTGGAGCTCGAAGAGGGTGAGCGCTACGAGCGACACCAGGAAGATCGCGGACATCGCGCCGAGGATGGCGTAGCCCTGACGGTTGTCGCCGACCATCCGGCCGAAGGTGCGCGGCAGCGAGAACGGGATCAGCAGCATGAGGAAGATCTCGATCAGGTTGGTCCACGCCGTCGGGTTCTCGAAGGGATGCGCGGAGTTGACGTTGAAGAACCCTCCGCCGTTGTTCCCGAGCAGCTTGATGGCCTCCTGCGACGCCACCGGGCCGCCCGGGATCGTCGCCGATCCACCCGTCAGCGTGCTCACGCTGGTGAAGCCGTTGAAGTTCTGGATGGCGCCGTCGATGATCAGGATGATCGCGAAGACAACCGAGAGGGGCAGCAGGATGCGCAGCACGGCGCGGGTCGCATCCACCCAGAAGTTGCCGATCGTGCCGGAGCGGTGGGCGGCGAACCCGCGGACCAGCGTGATGGCGACCGCGAGCCCGACGGCGGCGGAGAGGAAGTTCTGCACCGCCAGACCGGCGATCTGCACGGTGTACCCGACGGTCACCTCCGGCGAGTAGGACTGCCAGTTGGTGTTGGTGACGAACGAGATCGCGGTGTTGAACGACAGCCCCTCGGGAACGGCGGGCAGCCCCAGCGAGTACGGGAGGACGGCCTGCGCGCGCTGCAGTGCGTAGACGAGCAGCACGCCGAGGATCGAGAACGCGAGGACGCTGCGCAGGTAGACCGGCCAGCTCTGACCCACGCGGGAGTCGACGCCGATGATCCGGTAGAACCCGCGCTCGATCTTCAGGTCTTTGCGGGTGGTGAAGGTCGCGGCCATGTAGTCGCCCAGGGGGCGGTATGCGAGGCCGAGCAGGAGGATGAGCGTGGCGAGGAACGCCACGAACAGCCAGAAGGTACTCATCGAATCCGGCATCTCTAGAACTTCTCCGGCTTCAACAGGGCGTACACGAGGTACGCGATCGAGGCCAGGGCCGCCGCGGCCGCCAGCAGGTCGAAGAAGATCACAGCTTCTCCACCCCTCGACCGACCAGGGCGACGATCGCGCCGAGCGCGACGATCCCCACAACGCAAATGAGGTCCAACACGGAATCTCTCCATCCGGGTCAACCGCCTCGCCGATGTCCGGCCGAGCGGTGAGGACTGGCGGCACGCCAGAACCCCGGACCTATGTAAGTGCGGCGGGGAGCGCAGAGCGGCGGTCCTAACGCGATCCATACGGCGCGCGCCGGAGTCCTAACGCTTTCCCTCCGGCGGTCGGCGTGGAGATTCCGTTAGGAGTGCTGCGGGCCGGTCCGGAGCGGCGTAGAACCGTCGACTATGACACTCACGCACATCCTCCCCAGCCTCCGTGGTTCCGTCCCCGACCCGATCGGCCGGGACCTCTGGCCGGAGTTCACGATCACGACCCTCAGCGATGTCACGGTGGCCGGCGTCTCCTTGAGCCGGCTGGCCGAGTGGTGCGGGACGCCGTGCGTCCACACCGCCGCCGCCGTGGTTCCGGGCACGGGCGGGATGCCCTCGTCCGACGAACTCGCCTCGGTGGTCGTGTCACGCGTGCTCGAGGTGGCGACGGCTGCGGACGGATCGCTCGACGTGTGGATCGACGCCGGGCTCCCGGGTTCGGCACTCGTCGGCGAGCTGAGGATGATCGGACGCACCTCCACCGCCTGCCATCGGCGTGCCCGCATCCACGACGCAGGGACGAGCACGCCCTCCCCTGCGCTCGAGGAGGTGGTGTCGGATGTCCGGGTCGGCGATCTCGTCGTCGTTCCCTGCCGTGGGGCCGCACTGCTCCGCGAGGTCGACCCCGCTCGGCGCCACCTCGTCACGACCGTCGAGGGCTCCCCGGCCTGGAGCTCCGCGATGTGCGGTCGATGACCAGTCCGACCGTCAGCATCCCGTTAGGTTCGCGGTCGCGGCCGTATGGAGATCGCAAGGACCGGATCCGCTCGCGTCGCTCCGGCGCATCCTGGACTCATGAACGAGTTCGTCCGGCGTCTCCTCGAGGGTCGAGCACCCTGGGGAACCCTCGATGTCTCCCCGGCCAGCCGGGGGATCTGGCAGCAGGTGCGGTTGACGGTCTACCCTCCGGGGATCACGCACGCCGAGCGGCGCATCCTCCATCTCGCCCATGTCTGGCCTGTGGGTGGTGGCATCCTGTGCCTGTTCGCCCTCGTCTTCCTCGGCAGTGAGAACGCCGCGCTGAGCCTCGCTGCCGCGCTCGCCCTCTACGCCGGAGGTTTCCTGATCCTCTCCCGCCTGGCTCGCGACCTGCGCTCCCGATCCCGCGCCGTGACCGTCACCTCGGAGTACGTCCACGGCGAACTGTACGAACACGGCGAGGTCGCGCTTCTCCGTGTCAGCGCCGAACGGTTGATGACGCTGGAGGCGAAGCGGAGGCATGGAGAGGTCGATCCCGTCAGCTATGAGGCCGAGTGGTCCGACGTGTTCGACGCTCTCCCCGTCCACACCTCTCGGATGCTCCAGCGCCGCTGACTCCTTCGCATCCGAGGGGATTACGACCGGCGAGCCGGAGCGCCGCGGGACGCCAGGACGTACGCGGGGATGGCGACCCCTGCGACCACGAGGTGCATGAGGGCGAGCGCCAGAACCGCTCCCGACGTCGTTCCCGGAACGAAGCGCAGCGTCGCCAGCAGGACGTCCGGCAGGAAGGACGCGACGACGACGATCGGGACGACGATCGACAGTGCACGCCGCGGGTTGCGGGCGCGGCGACGGATGAGGACCCATCCCACCCAGCCTGCAGCGACTCCGAGCACCGTCATCGAGGCGTAGGCGGGAACGGTGAGCGGGCCGTAGGCGGACGAGACGCCCAACGCGTGAGCGAGGGAGGCGATGACGGCGTTCAGGCCGATCGCGATCAGTGTCGCCACGATGAGGATGATCGCCGCGCGGGCTTTGGATGCGGACGCGACCGGGGTGAGGGTTTGCGTAGTCATGAGCACCTCCGTTGTGATGGAGTTACGGTTCCGAGTGGTACTGTAATAGGATTACGGTACCGCCAATTCCCGAAAGGTACAATGGCCTCCTATGTCCGATGCCTCTGCGAACCCGGTGGGCCGGCCGCGCGATCTCGAACTGGAGTCCCGCATCCTCTCGGCGACGCAGGATCTGCTCATCGAGATCGGCTACGGCGGCACGACGATCGCGGCGGTCGCGGAGCGGGCGCACTGCGGAAAGTCCGCCATCTACCGCCGATGGGAGACCAAGGCGGACCTCATCGTGGCCGCCGTCCGGGCATCCCAGCCCCGATCAGCCCCGCCCGACACGGGTTCGCTGCGCGGTGATCTGCTCGCAGCGGCCCTGCACTTCGCCGGGTCCGACGAGCGCTCGGGCCGGGTGCTCGCCAGCCTGCTGAGCGCGATCGGCGGCGATCCGGTGCTGTACGAGGCGGCGTACCGGGAGGTCGGTCAGCCGCCCGTTCTGGCGCTGACCGCCGTCATCGAGCGCTGGATGGCGGAGGGCACGGTCCAGAAGGACGTTCCCGTCGGGCTGATCGCGGGCATCGTGCCGACCGCGGCTTTCGGAAGCGTCGTCCTCCGGAAGCAGTACCTGGATCGGGAGGCTGTCACCGAGCTCGTGGACCACGTCCTCCTGCCGGCACTGCTGCGCCCGTGAGCGACGCGGGCAGACGGGGACGAGGCGTCAGCGGACGTCGGCAGTCGTGGCGTCGATCATCGACACAGCCGCGCCGCTGCTGACCGACCGCACCCTCCACACGCTGCCGCTGCCCACGACCCGAAAGCCTCCATCGCCGACGATCAATACGGTGCGCTCGTCGACGCCGAGGGCACCATCGATGAGCCCGGACTCCACGGCGGCGATCAGTCTCGAGAGCGTGCCGCGCTGTGCCACGTGCGGGTCGACCGAGCCGTCGACGAGTCCGATGCCCGGCGCCACCTCGAGCTCGATCCCGGGCTCGGACGGGTCCTCCGGGCAGACCAGCCGACCGCGGATGCGGGAACCGCCGCCGAGCGCTCGCTCGGCGGCCACCATCGCGCCGGCCGAGACGCCGAGGTAGGGCACGCCGGCCGCGACCTGGCGGCGGAGCTCCGCGAACAGCGCTACGAGTCCCTCCCGCACGGCTTCGACGATGCCGCCGCCGACCAGGATGCCGTCGACCTCCGCGATCGCGGTCGGCGACAGCTCCTCGCCGCCGTACGAGCTCGTCACATGCACGTCGACCTCGCCGGCCGCCGCGAGCACCCGGCACAGCACCTCGGCCCGCTCCGGACCGCCGGGATGGATCGACACGATCGCGACCCGAGGCACCGTGCGTCCGACATCGCGGGCTCGCGCAGCGGCTTCAGCGAGGAAGGGCGCGTACAGCGGCGCATCCGACGGTTCCAGTGCACCGCCGCCCAGCAGGTGGACGCTCATCCCGCAACTGTACGGGGTCTCGCGCCGCGAGAGACGAGACCCGTCAATACCGGATGGCGTCGATCGGCCGCACCCGGACGGCGACGATCGAGGGCAACAGCCCGGCGAGTGCACCGACGCCGACGGCGATCAGCATCCCGAACACCGCTGCGGAGAGGGGGAACGCCGGAACATCCTGCAGACCCTGGCGGTGCAGGAAGCCGATGACGACCGGGTTCTCGAGCGCGAGGATCGCGAACATCACCCCGATGACTCCGGCGACGGCGGTCGCGACGACGCTCTCCATCATGACCCCCGCGAACACGCGTCCCGCCGTCGCGCCGAAGCTGCGCCGGATCCCGATCTCCCTGATGCGCGCTCGGACGGTCACCATCGAGATGTTCAGGAGCCCCAGGGCGCCGAGCAGCAGGATGAGACCCGCGCCGGCACCGCCGACGATCTTCAGGAAGAGCAGCGGGTCAGGGCCGTCAGCAGCTTGGTAGTCCTGTCGGTTCACGCTCACCGTCGCACCGTTCCCGACGGCGCGCGAGAGGTCGGCGGAGAGACGTTCCGACAGCGGACCAGCCACCTCAGGCGGCACCCAGGCGAAGTACTGCGTCGAGCCCGCGTCTCCCTCAGCCGCGCCGGGAGGCTGGAGCGCCCGATAGGCGTCGTAGAGCATCCACAACTGGGCCAGGTGCTCGTCCCCGCCCGCGGCCACCCCGACGACGACCGCGTCGACCGAGGTCGGGCTGATCAGATGGAGCATCGGGTGCGAGGCCACGTCGGGTGAGCCGAGCAGACGCCACAGGCCCTCGTTGATGACCACCGCCGGCACGAGCCGGTCGGCATCGCGTGCGGAGAACCAGCTCCCAGCGACCATCCGGGTGCGGAACATCACCGCGTAGTCCGGGTCGACCAGCTGGCCGCTGAGGTTGGCGTCCGGCGGCAGCCCGCGCACGACCGGCTGCGCATATCCCTGGCGCGTCGAGTAGCTCACCTGGTACCGCGCGAGCGTGTCGGTCATCAGGTGGCCGAACTCCTCATCCGTGGTGAGCGGTCGGCCGTCCTCGGAGTACGGCAAGCTGATGTTCATCATCGCCGGCCGCCCCTGACCGCGTTCGAGCCCCTCGACCACCCCCTGCTGAGCGACCGCCGAAATGGCCGCGATGGAGGTGAGTGCCATGATCGCGACCGCGACGCCCACGATCGCCATCAGCACCCTCGCCCGGTAGACCCGGAACTCCGACCACGCCTCGACGAGGACGCTGTAAACCGACGTCAGCGCTCTCACCGGATGACCTCGACCTCGTCGGGATGCAGGACGCCGCCGTCGAGCCGGTGGCGGCGGTCGGCCAGTGCGGCGATGTGCGGATCGTGTGTGATGGTCACGAGGGCGGCCCTACTGTCGCGGGCCACGCCGTCGAGCAGCCCCATCACCGCCTGACCCGTCTCCACATCCAGAGCTCCCGTCGGCTCATCGGCCAGGATCACACGCGGCTCGCGGACGAGTGCCCGAGCGATCGCGACGCGCTGCTGCTCGCCGCCCGAGAGCCTGCTCGGCAGCCAGTCGGCCCGGTCGGCCAAGCCGACCCTGTCGAGCATCTCGAGCGCCAGGCGTCGGCGACGCCAGAACCGGTGCGGTTCGGCGTACAGCAGAGGGGTCGCGACGTTCTCGGCCGCCGTGCGACCGGGGAGGAGATTGAACTGCTGGAAGATGAACCCCACCTCCCGGCCCCTGCGCTTGTCCCGGTCCGCCGCCGACATCCGCTGCACCGGAACATCATCGAACCGGATGCTGCCCGCCGTCGGCTCGTCGAGGAGGCCCAGGATGTTGAGCAGCGTCGACTTGCCGGACCCGCTCCGGCCGACGATCGACACGTGTTCGCCGGCGTCGACGACGAGGTCGACCCCGCGCAGGATGTGCAGAGGCTCGGCATCCGGGATCTCCACCACGCGGGTGACCCCGTCGAGCACCAGGATCGCCATCAGCCGCTGATGCCGTTCGCCGCCGCCTGCTCGTCGACCTTGGACGGGACGAACTGCAGGATCTCGTCGCCCTTCTTCAGCCCGGAGACGATCTGCACCTGCCGACCGTCGAAGATCCCCAACTGCACCTTCACGGCCGTCGGAGTACCTCCATCGGCGGCCGGCCGGTACACCGTCCCCGCCGCACCGGCTCCCTCGACGGCCGTCGCAGGGACGAGGAGCGCGCCGTCGGCCGAGCCAGCACTGATGGTCAGCTTCGCCGCCAGGCCGGCGAAGACCGTCACATCGGCGGGCACCGCACACCGCACGGTCGGACCCCCGGTCGATCCCGCTCCGGACGGCGAACCTGCGGAGGGAGCCGGGGCCTGCGCCGATCCGTCGGACCCGGCGCTCGCGCCGGCCAGCGGTGCGCTGACGCTGAGGCCTGTGCACGTGAACGGCGCCGGGCCGCCCGCGATGGTCACCTTCGCCTCCGTCGGCTTTGTCAGCAGACGGTACTGCTGCACGGCGGCGATCGACCCGGTCACGTTGAACGTGGGCGGAGCCACCTGGGCGAGCACATCGCCAACGGCGACCTGCTGACCGACGAGCACAGCGACCGCGGACACCGTCCCCGCGGCGCCGGCCGTGATCGTCACCGTGCCGTACCGCGGACTGCCGTCCGCCGCGGGCGTGGCGAGCTGCTGCTTGACGACCGCCACCGGTGTGCCGGCGTCGACCGCGGCGCCCGGCGCCACGGCGACCTTCGTCACCTCGCCCGCCGCGGTGGCCCGCACCGGCGCCGCCGCATCGGCGAACACGGTCGCGTCCACCGTGAGGTCGTTGCGGATCGACCCGCTCGCGACGGTCGTCGTCGGCTCAGAGACGACTCCCGTCGGCCTGACCCCGTCGGCTCCGGCGGTGGCACCGCTGAAGAACGCGAGCTTGACAAGTGCCGCCGCGATCGCGGCGAAGACGACGAGGCGAAGGACGGGGAACACCCAGCGGCGCATCACGCCAGGAGACGACACACTCATCCCCTCAGTCTGGCCGAGGCGCCAAATCGATCTCATCATCCTCTGGGCTGACTCGCACTCCGCCTTGCAACCCCCAAAGACACATTTGACGGTCGGCTCGCCGCGCGCGACCATGGCGGAATGTCAACTCTCGAGGAGCTTCGCGCGACCGCCCATCCCATCCGTCTGCGGCTGCTGTCATTGCTGACCGGCGCCGCCATGAGCGCCGCGGAGGCGGGGCGCGAGCTGGGGTACTCGCAGGCGACGGCGAGCTATCACCTTCGGGTACTGGAGCGTGCGGGGCTGGTGCGCGTCGTCGAGGTCGTGCGCCTGCGGGGCGGGGAGGCGAAGCGCTACCGGCACGAAGCGTCGGCCGAGCCGTTCCTCCTCCCTCCCGCGCAACCGACCTCCGCGGCGCTGCGGGAGGAGCAGGCCGTGTACTACGACGCCCTCACCGAGGAGCTGCACCGCCGTGCGCGGCAGCGCGCGGCCGGGCCGTCGGTCTCCACCGACGCTGAGCTGTGGGTGGACCCCGAGGTCTGGCGTCGCGTCGTGCGCCGGGTCGGAGAGGCGTCGGCGCTCATCCACGCCGCGGCACAGCGCCCGCGCACCCCGGGAACGGTACCCGTGTCGATGACCGTCGCGCTCTTCCCGCTGAGGCGTCCGTGACCGGCCAGGTCGCCGCGTCGACGGCTCCCGCGACGAAGAAGCCGAGCCCGCTGCACCATGCACCGTTCCGCTGGCTGCTGGCCGCCCGCACCATCGGCGTCGTCGGCAATGCCGTCGCCCCGATCGCACTGGCGTTCGCCGTGCTGGACCTCACCGGCTCCCCCGTCGACCTGGGACTGGTGGTCGGCGCCCGGTCCATCGCCAACGTCGCGGTGCTCCTCTTTGGCGGCGTCATCGCCGACCGGCTTCCCCGCCGGCTGGTGCTGGTCGGCACCTCCGTGGGCGCCGCGCTCACCCAAGGCGTCGTCGCCGCCCTCGTCCTGACCGGGACGGCGGCGATCTGGTCGCTCATCGCCCTGAGCATCCTCAACGGTGCCGTCAGCGCCGTGAGTCTGCCCGCCGCGGCCGCGATGGTGCCCGAGACCGTCCCCGCGGATGTTCTCCGCCCGGCGAACGCGCTGCTTCGGCTGGGGCTGAACGGCGGGACCATTCTCGGCGCATCGGTCGGAGCGGGAGTGGTCGCGCTGATCGGTCCGGGCGCGGGGCTCGCCGTCGACGCGGCATCCTTCGCTCTGGCGGCCCTGTGTTACGCGCGAATGCGGCTTCCTCACCAGACACCGCGGCCCGCGTTTGGCGGATCGGTCCTCTCCGATCTCCGCGAGGGCTGGCGGGAATTCTCCGGCCGCCGCTGGATCTGGATCGTCGTCGCGCAGTTCACCGTCCTGAACGCCGCCTACGTCGGCGGGTCGACGGTGGTCGGACCCGTCGTCGCCGACGCATCGTTCGGCCGCGCCGGATGGGGTCTCGTCGTCGCGGCGCAGGCCGTCGGCCTCGCGGTGGGAGCGATCGTCGCGTTGCGCTGGCGCCCGCGCCATGCGCTCGGCATCGGCGTCGGACTCATGGCCGTCACCGCCCTTCCGCTCGCGGCGCTCGGACTGCTGCCGTCCCTCCCGGTCCTCCTGATCGCGTTCGGGCTCGGCGGGATCGCGATGGAGCTCTTCTCCATCGCCTGGGACCAATCGCTCCAGACCAACGTCCCGCGAGATGCGCTCTCGCGGGTCTATTCGTACGACATGGTCGGGTCGTTCGTCGCCGTTCCCCTCGGCGAGACCCTGGTCGGGCCGCTCACGCAGTCCTTCGGCACCGTCCAGACGCTCCTGGGATGCGCGCTCGTGGCCCTGCTCGCGTCGATTGCGGCCGTGTCGACGCGCAGCGTACGCGGCCTGACCACGGGCCCTCCCTCTGTCCGCGAGTGATGGCACGGCCGCTACTCCCGGAGCGTGAGCCAGAGGGCCGCCCACTGCTCGGCGGTGAGGTCGCGCGGCAGGGCGGTCTTCGGCACGGCGGAGCGGGAGAGGGCGCGGTGAGCGGTCGCCGGGCTGACCCGGGCCGCGACCTGAATGACGCGTTCCAGCGTGCCTCCTCTGCCGCAGAACACTCCGCGAACGAACGTCTCGTAGGGGCGACGATCGGCGTGCGGCACCAGCGGCGATCCGCGGCGCGCGATGGTGAGTATGCCGCCATCGACGCTCGGGCGAGGCGTGAATCCCCAGCTGGGGATCCTCCCGTGCAGCTCGAAGGCGAACCAGGGCGCGCTTTGCGCGGTCATCATCGTGTGCCCTCCGACCCCGGCTCGCTTCCTCGCGACCTCCCATTGAGTCACCAGCACCGCCCGCATCCACGTCGGGTGCCCGAGGAGACGACGGAGGATCGGTGTGGTGAGGTGAAACGGGATGTTGCCCACGATGACCGGAGTGTCCAGCGCGTGATGCAGGGCGTCCGCGTGAACCACCCGGACATTCGGGAGGGTCCGCGCGAGCCGGCGCACACGATGTTCGTCGATGTCGATCGCCGTCAGCGGTCGACCGGTCGCCGCGAGCGGTCGCGTCAGGGCGCCGTCGCCGGCACCGAGTTCGAGGATGGGGCCTCTGGTCGCTCCTACGAGGGAGACGATGGTCGCGATCGAGGGGGTGTGTGTGAGGAAGTTCTGGCCGAGTTCGTGTCGGCCGCCATGCAGTGAACGAGGCATGAGCGTGCTCCAGGAAGTGAGGGTGGAGCACCTGTGGAGGGCGGCGTGGGTACGCGGAAGCGCCCGTCCGAGGTGCGGTTGACGTCTCGGAAGGACGGCGCGCTTATGCGAGCAGGAGCGAGCGCGCCGTCAGGCGCGGCGGTCGCGGATGAAGAAGAAGCGCCCCGTCACGAGTGCGCTGGAAATCGTTCCCACGCCTCGACGGTAGCAGGAGTGGCGGCCGGCTGGGGGCGGAAGACCTTCCGGTAGGCGCCGGGGGTGATGCCGAGGGCGTGCGCGAACTGTGCCCGGAAGTTGCTGGTGCTCGGGAAGCCCGTCTGGGCGGCGATCCGATCGACGGTGTAGTCCGTGGTCTCCAGCAGTTCCTGAGCGTGCCGCAGACGAACACCGGAGACCCACTGCATGGGACTCTGGCCGGTCTCGTCTGTGAACCGCCGGGTGAGCGTGCGCGCGCTCACGCCGGCCTCGGCCGCAAGGTCCGCGAGCGAGAGCTCGCGGTGGGCGTTCGCCTCGATCCAGGTCAGGATGTCGCGGAGGGCCGATGCTCCGGCCGTCGGACGGTTGCGGACGATGTACTGCGCCTGCCCTCCGGGGCGGTGCAGCGGGGCCACCGCCAGGCGGGCGGCGTCCGCGGCGACCGCCATCCCGTAGTCGCGCTGGATGATGTGCAGGCAGAGGTCAAGACCGGATGCGGCGCCGGCGGAGGTCAGAATGTCTCCGTTGTCCGTGTAGAGCACGTCCGGGTTGAGCCGGACGGCGGGAAACCGGGACGCGAACTCGTCCGCGGCGATCCAATGCGTCGTCGCATCCTTGCCGTCGAGCAGGCCGGCCTCGGCAAGGGTGAACGCGCCGACACAGATCGACGCGATCCTGGTCCCCTGTCGCGCGGCCGAGCGGAGAGCCGTCAGGATCTCCGGCGGCGATGGTCGAGAGGGATCGTTCCTGCCGGGGACCACGACGAGGTCGGCGCGTTCGAGCACGTCCAACCCCTCGTCGAGCTGCACGCGCAGAGGTCCGGCCTGCACGGACTGCCCGAGACCGGCGACGACGACCCGGTATCCCGGCCTCCCGTCCGGCAACCGCGCACGACCGAAGGTCTCGATCGGGGTGGCCAGATCGAATGCGATCGTGTCCGGCAAAGCGAGGACGACAACGCTGTACATACCCGAACTATACCGAGGACGAGCGATTGGCGAGATTCAGGCAAGAGTTGGCTAAATGGCCATGGTGAACGCCCCGGATATCCGAACAGGATCGAAGGAGAGCTTCACGAGAGGAAACCCGCCATGCCCCAGCCCCGTGCCCCGTTCGTGCCGTTCGACGGATTCGACCCGCTCGACGTGGGGCGCCTACCGTGCGCGCCCGTCAACGGCGAACGGACGGGTGCATGAGCGCGTTCCTCCTGTCCGTCCACGTGCTCGCCGCCATCCTCACGGTCGGCCCGGTCGCCATCGCCGCGAGCATGTTCCCGCGGTACGCCCGCGTCGCCCTCGCGTCGCCCGGCGACACGAAGAGTGTCTCCGTGGTGAACCTCTTGCACCGGATCACCCGCGTCTATGCGGTGATCGGAGTGCTCGTACCGGTGTTCGGCCTGGCGACAGCGGCGAGTATCGGGGTGCTCGGAGACACCTGGCTGATCATCTCGATGATCCTCACCGCTCTCGCGGCGGCCCTGCTGATCGCGTTCATTCTTCCCGCCCAGATCCGCGTCGTCCGCGCCGTCGACTCGCCGCAGGACCACGACTCCGCGGCGCCGAGCAGCACCGCCCGCCGGCTCGGGATGCTGACCGGAGTGTTCAACCTGCTCTGGCTGATCGTGGTCGTCTTGATGATCTACCGGCCCGGATCCACGACGGGAGTCGGGCTGTGAGTCCCCGGCGCATCCTGCAGATCGTCGGCACGATCGAGCTGGCCACCCTCGTGGTGCTGCTGGCGAACCTCGTCACCATTCACCTGCCGGAACTCTCGCGGGTCCTCGGCCCGGTGCATGGTCTCGCCTACACCGGCACCGTCATCACGGCCGTCCTGCTGTCGAAGGGGCGCCGCCGGGTCTGGCTGTTCTCGCTGATCCCGGGGGTCGGAGGCCTCCTCGCCTCCCGGACCGCCTCTCCGGGGGCGATCACCGCATCCGGAGGCGACTGAGGCTCCCCATAGGATCTGCCCGGGAGCGAGCACCCCTCCTGGTCGTCGGGGAGCTGGATGCGAAGGGTCCCGCACATCCCCGTGTTCGCAGAGGCCCTCACCATCGCCATCGTCCCGGGTCTATGGTGCCGTCATGGTTGAACATGGAAAGGGCCACCCGGACAGGCTTCCGAGAGGCGAGGAGCCGATCGCGGAAGTGGCAGCCGATCGATTGGATGAGGATGGCCGGCATGCCGGTCGGCTCGTTCTGACGCCGAACCGGATCTACTTCCTCGACGACGAGCACAACGGCGGGGCCCACGACGACATCATCGATCACATCCGTTTCCAGGGTGCCGAGGTGACGGGTGACGACGCCGTCGGCACGTTGGCGCTCAGCTGGAGCGACCAGGGAAAGGTCTACGAGGGCAACACGATCGAACTGGGCGCCTTCAAGAAGGCGATCGACGACCAGCTGAACCCGTAGCCGAGGGAGCTACGCCGGCTAGTCCGGTAAGCCGTTCGCGGTAGGGGCTCCCATGGAGCTGCGGAGCGCGCTGTGGCGCATCCCGAGCACGGCGACGAGCCCGAGAAGCGAAAGGCATGCCGCCACGAAGAACGGGAGGGCGAAGCTGTCGGCGTACGCCGACCGGACGACAGCCTGCACCTGCTCAGGCAGTCCGCCGAGACGGTCGAGTTCGACGGCTGAGCCGCCTGCATCGTGAGCATTCAACACGGCCGCGATGGACGCCGAGGACTGGGCGGCGAGAAGGGACCCGAACACCGCCAGGGCGATCGCTCCGCCGAGCGCGCGGATGAAAGCGACGGTGCCGCTGCCGACGCCGACGTCTGCCGGATCGACGCTGTTCTGGACCGCGAGGACGAGGTTCTGCTGCTGCATGCCGATTCCGAGGCCGGCTAGCGCTGTCGCTGTGGCGAACTGCCAGAAGGGGGCGTGTGCTCCGGTGATGTTCATGCCCGCGAATCCTGCTGTCAGCGCCGCGGCGCCGGCGATGAGATACGGCCGCCATCGTCCGTAGGCGGTGATCAGCCGACCGGTGACGAGCGATCCGGTCAGGGTTCCGAAAATGAACGGCAGGAGTGCGAATCCTGCCGCTGTCGCATCCTCGCCCCGGCCGACTTGCAGGTACTCGGAGAACAGCGTGGTCGCTCCGAAAAGGCCGAACCCCACGGGGACGGAGGCGACGAGGGCAAGCGCGACGATGCGCCGACGGATGAGCCAGGTCGGCAAGATGGCCGAGGCGGTCCGCTTCTCGACCACGATCAGTGCGGTGAGCGATGCCGCGGCGCCGGCGACCAGCAGAGCACTAAGGAACGACCACCACCCGAAAGAGCCGGGGCGGCCGACGAAGGAGACCCAGATCAGCAGAAGGCTCACGCCGGTCGCCAGCAGGGCTATGCCCGCCCAGTCCACCGTGCCCCGCCTCTGCGACGGCGCGATGCGCAAGGTGAACTGCAGCGTGACGAGCGCCGCCACAGCGATCGGCAGGCACAGCCAGAACGTCCAGCGCCAGCCCAGCGGGCTGTCGACGATGAGGCCGCCGGCGAGCGGCCCCACCGACGTCGACAGGGCCAGCACGGCTCCGGTATACCCGGCGTACCGCCCACGCTCCCGTACGGGAACCATCACACCGAGAATGCTCTGCAGCAATGCGAGCACACCGCCCGCCGCGACCCCCTGAACGGCGCGCGCCGCGATCATGATGCCGACGTTCTGAGCGAGCGCTCCGGCGACGGTGCCCAGCACGAACACGACGATGGCGGTCTGCACGAGCAGCTTCTTGTCGAGGAGGTCGGACAGTTTTCCCCATACCGGAGTCGAGACGGCGTTCGCCAGCAGGCTTGCGGTGACCATCCACGTGTATGCGGTCTGCGTGCCGTGCAGGGAGGGAACGATGGTCGGGAGCGCGTTCACGACGATGCTCGAGCTGACGAGCACGGTGAACATGGCTGCCATCAGCCCGAGGAGTACCAGCCGGACCTCGCGCGGCGAGTAATCGCTCCGCACTGCCGGTGCCGCGGACCGCTGATCGTGAACGCTCATGGAGCACACCGTAACTCCCGGAACGCTTTAAGTACAATCTTCGTTATACTTGCGGCATGACGCGATCGACGGGACAGCGCGGGCCGGCGCTGCACGAGCGCCTTCTCCGGACGGCGACTGAGCGCTTCGCCGAGCAGGGCATCCGAGCGACCAGCATGGAGGACATCGCGCAGAATGCCGGGGTCACGGTGCGGACGCTGTACGCCCACTTCGCCAGCAAGGATGCGCTGACGGCCGAGTACCTCATGGCGACACCCGTCACCTCCACAACCGACGAGGACTCCCCGGTAGCGCGAATGCTCGCCGTCTTCGACTCCACCTCGACGGGCGAGCTGTACCCGGGGTGCCCGTTCCTCCGAGCGGCAGCGGAGTTCCCCGAGCGCGACTCGCCGGTGCATCTGGTGGTGCGGCGGCGGAAGCTCGAGTTCGCAGACCGGCTGCGAGACCTGGCCGAGCAGGCCGGATGCGCGGACCCCGAAGCCGTCGGCGCCACACTCGCCCTCCTTTACGACGGCGCGGCGGCACGCAGCGCGGCCATCAGCTCCCGCGAGCCGTTCCGGCAGGCGCGGACCCTGGCCGAAGGCGTCGTCGACGCAGCGCTCGTGAAGCGCGGGTGATCGGCTGAGCCTCTGTCAGTCGGCCGCGGACACGAACGTCTGCGCCAGCGCTCCCACATCCTGGATCGTGCTGAGCAGCAGATCCCCCGGCCGGAGGTAACGCGGCGGGTTCCTGCTCATGCCCACTCCGTCCGGCGTCCCGGTGAGGATCACGTCGCCCGGCAGCAAGGTGACGACGCGAGAGAGCCCGGACACCAGTTCGGGGACGCCCGTCACCAGGTCTCGCGTGTTGCCGTCCTGCATCACCTCCCCATTGAGCACCGACCGGAGTGCCAGCGCGTCGGGATCGGCGAATTCGTCCGGCGTGACGCCCCAAGGACCGAGCGGGGTGAATCCGGGGTGCGATTTCGCCAGGCTGTACTGCGGCTGCGACCCCCGGAACTGCTCGACGCGCTCTGAGATGTCCTGCGCCACTGTGACAGCGGCCACATGACCCCATCCCTCGTCGACGGAGACGTTCCGCGCGCGCCTGCCGACGATCAGCGCCAGCTCGACCTCCCCATCGACGTGACCCTGCGGCAGGGTCACCTGCGTGTAGGGCCCCGTGATGGAGGACGGGAATTTCGTGAAGACGGGTGGGAAACCGGTCGCCATCGGCAGGCCGGCTTCGCGGACGTGTTCCGCATAGTTCAGCCCGACGGCGAACACCTGCGCAGGCGTCGGAGAGGGCGAGCCCAGAGCGGTCTTGTCGAAGACGACGAGCTGGTCAGGCTCGGCGCGGAACGACGCCGCCCACTCCGCGAAGGCTCCCCACTGCTCGTACACCGCGTGCGGAAGCGGGCCGAATCGACCGCTGCTTGCGAGCTCGACGTCGACGGCCCGGTTGCCGACGATGAGGACGAGCCGGCCGGCGAGATTTCCGAATCGCACGACGCGCCCGCTACAGCTCGGCCTCGGCCACGGCGACACCGCGGCCGATGGCCACATCCCCGAGCACGAAGGTGAGGAACGTCGGTGTGGCGTCGACGGGGATGGACAGCGTCGGCACCGACAACGCGTGAACGATCGCGAAGTATCGGTGCGGACCGGAGCCCGGCTGAGGTGCGGCGCCCACGTAGCGCGGGGCCCGAGCATCGTTGGGCAGCTGCTTGGCGCCGGCCGGAAGGCCCGTCGAGCCCGGCGTCCCTGCACCTGCAGGGAGGGACGTCGTGCCGGCCGGGATGTCGTAAACCGCCCAATGCCAGAACCCGGCGCCGGTCGGTGCGTCGGCATCGAAGATCGTCACGGCGAAGCTCTGGGTCTCCGTCGGCGCTCCATCCCACGCGATCGCCGGGGAACGGTCCTCGCCTCCCGGGATGCCGAAGATTCCGGAGAAGTGAGCCGCACCGAGAACACCGTCGGGTGCATCGTCGAGCGTGACCGAGAAGCGGGGAAGGTCGGGCAAGGTCGCGAGGGGGCTGGGGTGATTCATAGTCATCCAATCGATTTATTGCGAATAATCGATTATCCGCGGGATAAGATGGCAGTATGCATCAGGCATCCCCCCTCGCGCAATCGCCCAGCGCATCCGCCTACGCAGTCGTCCGCGACGGCCTGCTCGAGGGAGCCTACGAGCCCGGCTCAGCCCTGAAGCCTGCGGCGTTGGCCGCCGAGATGGGCGTCAGCCTGACAGTGGTACGAGAGGCGCTCGCCCACCTGAGCGGCGAAGGTCTGATCGAACGCCGGACGAACCGCGGATTCTTCGTGCCGCAGTACACCAGCGAGAGATGGACCGAGGTGGTCAATGCGCGACTCGTCCTCGAGCCGGCCGTGCTGGAGCTGGCGATACGGTCGGGGAGCCTGGAATGGGAGTCCCGGGTGGTCGCGGCGCACCACCGGCTCTCGGGCACGCCGCTCACCGACCCGACCCGGCTCGGGGTTTCGAAGGAGTGGAGGGACGCTCACGCCGCATTCCACCGCGCTCTCCTCGAGGGCTCGGGGAACGCGGTTCTCCTCGAAGCGACGGACCGGCTCTGGCTCGAGAGCGAGGTGTACCGGCAGTGGTCGGTGGCGAAGAACCCCGGACGGGACTTCCCCGACGAACACGCAGCGCTCGCCGAGCACGCCGTGCGCCGAGATGCCGACGCGGCCGTGAAGACCCTGCGCGCGCACATCACGCGGACGCTCGACGACCTGCAGCTGGTGCGTTCAAGCCCGCACAGCGACGGCGGCCGTTGAGGATGCGCGAACAGGACGCGGGGCTCGTGATCGAGGATCGTCGCATCGATGGTCCCCATGGGTCCATCCCTGTCCGCATCTACGCCCCAGAAGGCGCCCGAGCCGCTCCGGGCTTGGTCTGGCTGCACGGCGGGGGTTGGGTCGAGGGCGACCTGGACCTGCCCGAGGCGGACGGGGTCGCTCGATGGATCGCTGCGCGCGGAGTGGTCGTCGCCAGCGTCGACTACCGGCTCGCCGTCGGCGGCGTGCATTTCCCGGTGCCGTTGGACGACGTCATGGCCGCGTTCCTGTGGACGCGGACCAACGCGCACGCGCTGGGCGTGGATCCCTCCCGGCTCTCGCTGGGTGGCGCATCGGCCGGAGGGAATCTCGCCGCCGGCGTTGCGCTCCGTCTGCGCGACGACGGTTCACCTCAGCCGGCTCTCGTGCTGCTCGCATACCCGATGCTGCACCCCCGTCTTCCCGAGATACGGCCGGATCTCGCCGCCGCGGTGGCCGCCCTCCCGCCCGAACACACGGCGTTCGATGACGAGTCCGACGGCCGGCTGACCCGCAATTATGCCGGGAGCGCTGAGGCCCTCGGAGACCCGTACGCCTTCCCGGCCAACGGCGACCCGACAGGCCTTCCCCCGCACGTCATCGTGAACTCCGATGCCGACACCCTGCGCGCATCGGGGGAGGCGTACGCCGCTCTGCTCGCCACCAGCGGTGTCACCGTGTTCTCGACGCACGAGCCCGGGACCACGCATGGTCACCTCAACATCTCGCCCGCCGACCGCGCAGCCGAGCACACGCTCGACGTATTCGTTCGAGCCCTCACGAGCTGAGAGCTCCTTCACCAGCCGGCGCCTGAAGCGGAGGGCGCTCTCACAGCCTGTCGCGGCAAGAAGCAGAGCCGAGATACCAGGTGAGGAGCTCCACCGGATCCTCCCCCGGGTATGCGGGCGCATCGACTCCCGCCGAGATCGTTGTGGCGTCGTCGGGGACGAGGGCGAGGAACCTGGCTCGTGGGATGGGCGTGAGCACGTTGCTCCGGCTGCGGAGGGAGCCCTGCGACACCCCTGTCAATTCGGCCAGATCGCGCAACGTGAATCCGATCGTCCGCGCCGCGGCGAGCAGTGAGCGGGTCATCCGGAAAACTTCTCGTCGGTCTGGGCCGGTCGCTTCCGTCTCGGCTTCCTTTGCGGCCAGGAGCAGCACGCGGAGAGCCTGGTACTCCTGCGGCGTCTTCACCGCCGCGAGCACGATGTTCGAGCGGAAAATGACCTCATCCCCTTCGTCGGCTGCATGTCGGCGCGTCGATCGCGTGGGGGCAGCGTGGCGGCGGGTCAGGGCCCGACCGGTTCGTCGTATGTGACGACGACGCCCGGCCGGACCCTGATCTGGTTACGCGTTGTCTTGCGTCTCACCGTTCCGGCGGCGGCGACGGACGATCATCACTGCGCCGCCGAGGGCGAGCAGCAGCAGCGCGATGACGCCCGGGGCGACGATGTCGCTGCCGGTGAAGGCGAGACCCGTGCCCGCGGCGGGCGGGACCAGCGGCGTGCTGGTGTCGCAGGCGCCCGCCGGGTCGCACGACCCGTCGACCGGCGGGTCGACCGTGTTCACCAGGCGTCCGTTGCCCGCACCGGCCTGCTTCACGGTGACCGAGTACGTCACAGCGATCGTCTGGCCCAGGTCGAGCGCCCCGGACCAACTGAGCGTCGTCCCCTGCAGCACGGCGCCGTGGGTGGCGTCGTTGTTGTAAGTGGCGTCATCCAGCACGTCGGACATGTCGTCGGTGAAAGAGGCCGGCTTCTCGGTCGTGAACGCGACCGCGCCGGTGTTCTTCACGGTGACCGTGTAGGAGACCTTCGCGCCCGGCTTGACCGCGGCCGTCGTGCTCACGGTCTTGGCAACCGTGAACGCGCGCAGCGGGGTGTGCGTGATGCAGGAGTCCTGCGGGTCGCACGTTCCGCCCGGCACCGTCGGGACGACCGCGTTGACCAGGGTGAGGTTGCCGGTGTCCGGCTTGTTCACCGTCACCGAGTAGGTCACGGTCAGCGTCTGCCCGACATCCAGAGGCCCGCTCCAGGTGAGGGTCGCGCCCTCGACCTTTGCGCCCTGCGTAGCGTCGCCGTTGTACTTCGCGTCGTCCAGCACGTTGGTCAGGTCGTCGCGGAAGGCGGCGGGCGAGCCCGCGGTGTAAGCGACCTTCCCGGTGTTCTTCACCGTCACCGTGTAGGTGACCGTGTCACCCGGCTTCACCGTCTCCTTGTCCGCAGCCTTCGTGACCGTGAACGAACCGGACGGGATGACCGAGCGGCAATCCGGGTTGTCCGTGGTCGCCGTCGGGCAGCCGCCGTCCGGCGGCGTCACCACGGCGTTGTCGAGGGTCTTGTCCCCGGTGTCCGGGTCGTCGACCGTGACCGAGTAGATCACCGACACCGTCTGTCCGACCGCGAGAGCGCCCGACCAGGAGAGCGTCGGTGCCGCGTAGGTGGCCCCGCTCGTGGCGTCGTTGTTGTAGGTCGCGTCGTCGAGCACCTTGGACAGGTCGTCGGTGAAGCTCGCCGGGTTCGCCGCGGTGTACGCGGCGGTACCGGTGTTGCTCACCGTGATCGTGTACGTGATCTTCTGGCCAGGCACGACCTCGGTCGCGTCGGCGGTCTTCGTCACGCGGAACGCCTGCAGCGGGGTCACGGTCTCGCACGTGATGCAGGTGGAGTCCGGCGGTCCGCTGACCGTGTTGGCCAGCGTCCCGTCACCCGTGCCGACCGGACCCTCCGTCACCTGGTAGGTGATGACCTGCGTCCCGCCGACCGGGAGCGGACCCGACCAGGTCAGGGTCAGACCGGACACCGTCGCGCCGTTGGTCGCCGAGCCAGGCACGTAGGTGGCGTCGTCGAGAACCTTCGACAGGTCGTCGGTGATCGTTGCCGGCTCATCGGCGGTGTAGTCCGCCTTGCCGGTGTTCGCGAGGGTGACCGTGTAGGTGACGGTGTCGCCCGGGTGGACGACCGGCGTCGAGGCGGTCTTGGTGATCGAGAACGACCGCACGGGGTTCTCCGTGCACAGCCCCGGAGCGCACGGGCCGCCGTTGCTGAGTGCATTGCCCAGGTCGTTGTCACCGCGCTGCCCGTTCGGCTTCACCGTCACCGTGTAGGTGATGGTGCCGACTTCGCCGGCCGGAACCGTCCCCGTGACCGGGAACGAACCGTTGCTGATCGCGCCGGCCTGCAGGGAAGCGATCGAGCTCGTCGGCTGCGTGGTCACGTCTGCGTCGTCGAGGATCTTCGACAGGTCGTCGCTCCAGCCGGTGACCGGCGCCGTGTCAGTTCCCTTGGTGTTGTCGAACGTGAGCGTGTAGGTCAGCACGTCGCCGGCCTTCACCGCTGTTCCGGACGCCGGGTCGACACTCTTCGACACCGCGAGGTCGGGCATGTTCGTCACGGTGCAGTCCGGGCGCTGCGGGTCGACCGGCTGGCACGTCGTGGGCGGCAGCTCGTTCTGGTTCACGAGGTAATTCGCCGCCACGTTGTTGCCGCGCTGGCCGTCAGGCTTCACCGTCACGGTATACGTGATGGTGGAGGTCGCGCCGGCGGCCAGGGTGCCGGTGACGGCGATGATGTCGCCGGTGCGGGTGCCGGTGAGCGTCCCGCTGGCCGTCGCGGGCTCCGTCGTCACGGTGGCGTCGTCGGTCACGTCGGACAGGTTGTCCATCTTGTTCACCGGGCCGGAGGTGGTCCCTGTGTTCTCGAAGTGCAGCGTGTACGTGAGAGTGGAGCCGGCGACGAGCGGGTTCGCCGAGGCCGAGACGGTCTTCCAGTCGTCGATCTTCGGCGCGGGAAGTGTCGTCGGTGCGCAGGGAAGCGTGCCGGCGGTCTGGGTGCCGTCGGGGACGCATGCGTTGTTGTTCAGGACACTGTTGCCCTCACCGGTGTAGGTGACCGTGTACGTGATCGTCACGGTCTTGCCCGCGTCGAGCGGGCCGGACCAGGAGAGCGTCGGCGAGGCGAACGTCGGGACGGTGACGGCTGCGCCGTCCACCGTCGCCTTCAGCGACGACGCGACCAGGTCGGCGTCGTCGATCACATCGGACATGTCGTCGGTGATCGTCGCCGGGTTCGCCGTCGTGAACGGAACCTTGCTCGTGTTCGTCGCGGTCACCGTGTAGTTGACGGTGTCGCCCACCTGCAGAGGTGCGGAGTTATCGCCCGAGGTGGCGTTCTGCACCTGCTTGGTGACGGTCAGCGTGGGCGTCGGGCACAAGGCGGTCGAGGTGACCTCTGCGTCGAAGCCTTCGGCGGTGTAGTAGCTCTTGACCTGCACGAGGATCGTGTTCAGGCCCGTCTTCCAGTCGCCGGCCATCGAGGTCTTCGCGGCGTTGCCGGAGTTGAAGCCGCCACCACCCCAGGCGTTGTTCGGATCCTGAGGCAGGTTGGCGCCCTGCTGCGCGACGTTGTTCACCCAGACGCCGGCGACGGTGTTGTCCGACAACCACGACATATCCAGCTGGAACGTCGCCGGGTCGACCGCCGGGTCCAGGTTGAACTGGTACCGGTAGTACCAATCGCCGTAGCCGTCAGCCTGGTTTTGTCCGTTCGCGGGGTCGACATACTGTGCCGAGATCCATTGCGACTTCCCGGACTGAGAGTTCGACCACAGGTTGTTGACCTTACCGGCCTGCGCCGGGGCGTAGGTCGCGCCTGCCGGCGGCAGCGCCGCAGCGGACGGGCCGGCCGGGAATGTGGTCGTGTTGACGTAGTTCAGACCCGTGTAGCCGCCAGCCACGGTCCACCGCGGGTCCGCGGCACCGTTGGCGAGCTGGCCGTCTGTGGCCTGGTTGTAGCCGGTGTTGAAGATCGCCGGATCAGTGGTGCAACCCACCGTCGGGATCTGTGCCGTGGTGACCGTCAGCGAGGTGTTCGCGTTCGGGACGAGGTTCGCCACCGTCGTCGTGAGGTTGGAGTTGTCGTTCGTGTAGGTGCCCTGCGTCGTCGCGGTCACGTTCACGGTGATGGTGCAGGTGGCGCCGACGGCAACCGAAATGGCTCCGGCCGTCACTGTGTTGCTTCCGGCGGTGATGCCGGACGTCGTCGGGGTGCCGCACTGGCCATTGTTGGTGACGGTGCCGTCCTTCAGGGTCACGCCGGCGGGCAGGGTGTCCGTGAAGCCGAGCGGGCTCAGGGCGGACTGCCCTTCGTTCGCCGGGTTCGCAATGGTGAAGGTCAGCTGGCTGGTCCCGCCCGGGTTGATCGCCCCAGGAGTGAACTGCTTGGTCAGCGGCGCGCTCGGGAAGGACAGGTCCCACTGCCACGAGTCGCCGCCGAGGTTCTGGTCACTGTTCGCGAAGTTGAACGCGCTGACCAGACCGCTCGTATTGCTGATGGCAACCGTTCCACAAGCGCCGGTCGGGTTGGATCCGTCGGGCTGCTGACAGAAAGAGTTGTCGGCGCGGCGTGCCGGGCTGTTGATCAGGTTGGTGCTGTCGACGGTGAACACCGAGTTCCCGGCCGCCCGGGTGGCCGTGATTCCGTCGCCCGCGATAGCGTTGTTGATCCGGACCAGACTTCCATCGACGTTCATGAAGTGCATCCGCGGTGCGATGACAGGCTTGCTGAACCGCACCTGCGTGTTCAGGCTCTGCCCCGACACCACACCCTGCGTGATCGTCGGGGCACCCGTGGGAGCGTCGGGCGAGATCAGTCCGTTGGCACGGTCGATCGTCCCATTGGTGAACGGGCGAGCCGGAGTCCCATCTCCGCTCGCTGTGACCGTGGCCGTCACACCCGTGGTGCCGAAGGTTCCTGTGAGCGTGCCGCCGTTGGCTGCCGAGCCGCTGACGGCGGTCAGCCACTGCTGCGACGGCGACGCCGCCGCGTCCGCGGGCGCTGCAGCTCCGAGGGCGACGGCGGACAATCCGCCCGTGGCGAGGGCGGCCAGGGCGATACCCGCGACTGCGCGTCGCAGGCCACCCCACTTCGTGGACGTCAAGCCTCTCTGGCGTGCTGACACAGGATCCTCCCCAAGCTTCGAGCCCAGAACGCGCGGAACCCCTCGGCGGGGCCCGCGTGGGACTCTCGAAAGCTGAGTTTGTCGTTTGAAACTCTTATAGGTGGGCCAGCAGCCGGTCTTTCACCCGGGCCCATGCTTTTTCACCCCGGCCGGGGCCGTGGACGTCAGCCGATCGCAATGGGCCACTGGACATGACCGCGATTGGCTGACACCGTTGGAGACGGCATGCGCAGCAGGACCGGTGATGATATGAACCCCGCAGACCTCCCGACCGCGGTGCCGCAGATCGCCCGCACGGACGGGGCCGAGGCGGCAGCCTCTCTCATCGAGCAGCATTGGGACGAACTTTCGGTGACTGCGCCGGACCAGCTGTTGGCCGCTTTGAAGGCACTGCCCGGGGAAGCGTTCATGCGCAACCCCGGATTGTTCATGGCAGCCAACCACTTGGAGCACATCGTGGGCGGCGGCGAACCCGGCCAGGTGCACCCTGCTCTCCTGCATCCGCCCGTCCCCAACCACCGGCGTTCCGTCCTTCAGCGGCTGATCCGGTACACCGCGGAATCGGCAGCTGCGCGCACCCGCGATGACCCGACAGAGGCCGCCCGGATCGCGGAAGAGGCCCTGGCATTCGCCGCTGCGGCGCCTCTGAATGAGATCGAGGACATCGCCACCACGATGCCGCATCTGCGAATGCAGTGGGCTCGCTCCCTCGACGCGGCGGCCTCTCCGCGCGCTGCCGCGGAGTACGCGCGCGTGTTCGTCCTCGCCCGTGCGACCGAGCAACCGTACGTCGCCCGCCGCGTCGCGGCTTCCGCAGCCTGGCTCCACGCCGAGCGCGGCCGGACTGACATGGCGCGCAAGTGGGTACAGCGTGCGCACGACGAAGGTGTCACCGACAGCCGCCACGACGCCGCACTCCTGGTCACGGAGGCTCTGCTCCGCACCGACCAGGACGATCTGCCCGGGGCGCTCGCCCTGCTCGATCGGGCCGACGAGATCGGCCTCGGCGAATACTGGGCACCGGCGATTTGGGTGCGATCCCTCCATGCCCACAATGCAGCGACCGCCGCCGTAACCGAATCGAGGCTTGAACTGCACCTGCAGAGCCATCCCGTGCTCAACTCCGCCGGCGTTGACGGACGCCTCGCCCGAGCCGCTCGGGTCCGGATCAGACTCCTCCGAGGCCGGATGACCGAGGGCCTGGACGGGCTCATCCACCTGTCCTCCTCCGACCGGGTCATCGCAGCTGCGATCGCCCAGATCGAACGCCGCCACCGAGAAGCGTTCGACCTCAGCAGACCCGTCACCGAGGACGCGCTCGAACCACGGTTGCAGGCGAACGCGCTGCTAGTCCACGCTGCCGCCGCACGGGCCCTCGGTTACACCGGCACCGCCACCCACGCCTTCATCCGAGCCGACGCACTCCTGCAACACGCAGGCCTGCACACCAGCTATGAAGCCATCAGCCCTGACGAGCTCGAACACCTCGCGCAGCTCGCCGGCGCCGAAACCCGCGCGGCAACCCGTATCGGCAGTTTCCGGCGTGACCTCCCTCAACTGACCAAACGGGAGAATGACGTCCTCGCCCTTCTCACTACCGAGCTCACCGCAACGGAGATCGCCAGCACCCTCTTCATCAGCGGCAACACGCTCAAGACGATGACCCGGCTGCTGTACAAGAAACTCGGCGTCAGTTCCCGCGCGCAAGCCGTGGACTACGCCCACCAATCAGGCTTCCCCGCGATTCGCAGGTGAATGCCGCCGCCAAAGAGACGCTCATCTTGCAACTGACGTGTCTCGCGCCGAGAGACACAAGACGGACTGCGGAGGGCGTGGGATTCGAACCCACGAGACATTTCTGCCCACCAGTTTTCAAGACTGGCTCCATCGGCCGCTCGGACAGCCCTCCCGGCGCCGGGCGAACCCGGCGTCGCCCGATTCTAGCGAACCCGGGCGACGGTGATCACTCGGAGAACGGCTTCGAGCAGGTGTACTGCGCCGCCGTCTGGCCGTGCACGTCCGACGGGAGCTCGACCGAGCCGCCGCCGGCGGTGCCCGAGTCGGTGCCGGTGGCCGGAGCCTGGGTCGCCGGAGGCTGGGTGGCAGGCGCCTGCGTCGCCGGCGGCTGCGTGGCCGGGGTCTGCGTGGCCGGAGCGTTCGGGTCGGCCTGGGAACCCACGCCGGTGTCGCCCGTGAGGGTGACCGGCTGATCGTTCTGCAGGGCGCTCATCAGCTGGTCCGCAGCATCCGTCGTCGGGGCGACGCCGCCGTCCACATAGTGGTTCGGGTACTGCACGAACACGACCTTGCTGATGTCGATGTTCTTCAACGCCATCGCCATGGAGACGATCGTGGTCGGGTTGTTGAGGCTGTCGGAGAGCGTGATGTTGCTCGTCGCCGCCTTGGCCAGGCCGTACAGCTTCACCGGGTTGCTCAGCACGTCGGCGCTCTTGATGGTGCGGACGAGCGACGACAGGAACACCTGCTGGTTGCTGATGCGGCCCAGGTCCGAGCCGTCGCCGACGCCGTGACGGGTGCGGAGGAAGGCGAGCGCCTGCGAGCCCTGGAGCACGTTCTGGCCGGCCTTCACATCCAGCCCCGTGTACGGGTCCTCGATGTCTCCGGCGACACAGACGGGCACGCCGCCCACCGCATTCGACATCTCGATGACACCGTCGAACTGGATCACCCCGGCGTACGGGATGTCGAGGCCGGTCAGCTTCTCGACCGTGAGCACCGTGCAGGCCAGGCCGCCGTAGCTCAGGGAGTTGTTGATCTTCTGGCGGCTCATCGAATCGAAGCTGCCGCCCTTCGGGTCCGGGCAGGACGGGATGGAGACGAACATGTCGCGGGGAAAGCTGACGACGGTCGCGTTCTGGTGGTCGGCCGACACGTGCAGCAGCATCGTCACGTCGTTGAGGTTCTCCTCGCGGTCGCCGTATGCGGTGTTGCCGCCACCGCTGTCACTGCCGGCGAGGAGGACGTTGAACGCACCGTTCATGGCGCCGACGCCCGGTGTCGTCTCGTTGCCCTTCGCGTCGACGAGCTTGACCGACTTCTTGACGCTGGCCACCACATCGACCGCCGCGTAGGCCGCGAGCGAGACGCCGGTCACGCCGAAGACGGCGACGACCGCGACGAAGATCTTGAGGAGTGCTTTGAGCGGATGGTGCTGCTTCAGTCGACCGTGGCGGACCGCTGGTCCTGCCGCCTTCTCCTGCGCTCGCGCTTGCGCGCGGGTGTGCATCTCGCTCATTCACTTCCTTCCGGCCGGGTGTGCGCGCGTTCACAGGCGGGCGCCTGGAAAAGAGCGCACGCCGTCTTAAAGGGTGGCACGGGAGGCTGGCAATGCTCTGGATGGGCGCGCGTCGTTCCGCGCGAAGGCCTCCCCCAGACCGAGGGGCGCTCGGTCAGAGCGCGTCGAGGACCTCCGCGACGCCGTCGTCGACGACCGGTGCGGTCGACCGCGTGGCGACCGCCTTCACCTCGTCCGGCGCCTGACCCATCGCGACCGCGAGACCCTCGGCGCCCGCCCAGGCGAGCAGCTCGATGTCGTTGCGGCCGTCGCCGACCGCGACCACGCGCGACCGCGGGATGTCGAGCGCGTGCCGCACCCGCTCCATCGCCGTTGCCTTGCTCACGCCGTCCGGCGAGATGTCGAGCCACGCGGTCCAGCCGATCGCGTAGCTGACGCGCTGGAGGCCCATCCGGTCGACGATCGAGAGGAACTCCTCGGTGTCGTGCTCGGGCGACACGACGACGACACGGGTCGCGGGATGCTGCAGAAGCTCCTCGAACGGCACCTGCTCGGCGTTGACCAGCTCCCAGTCGGTCATACCCTCGGTGTACCGGCGGAACCCGGTCGGCCCCTCCACCATGAAGCTGCCGCTCGGGAGGTGCGGCCGGATGGTCTCCAGTACCTCGGTCGGGTCGAACACCTCGATGAACTCGCGCCGGTAACCGCCCTCGAGGGTGTCGTCGCGCTTCATCGTCAGGGCGCCGTTCGCGCAGACGACGAACTCGCTGGTGAGGCCGAACTCCTCGTGGATGGGTCGCGCCGTCTCCCAGCTGCGTCCCGTGGCCAGCATCACCTCGTGGCCGGCATCGCGCACCCGGGTGACGGCTGCGCGCACGGCGTCGCCGACCGTCTCATCTTCATGGATCAACGTGCCGTCGACGTCGAGCGCGATCAGCAGGCGGGAGTCGTCGCTCACGAACGCGTCGGCTCCAGCAGCTCCAGTCCGCCGAGGTACGGGCGCAGCGCCTCCGGCACGCGCACCGACCCGTCCTCCTGCTGGTGCGTCTCGAGGATGGCGACCAGCCAGCGCGTGGTGGCCAGCGTCCCGTTCAGGGTCGCGACCGGCGCCGTCTTGCCGCTCTCGGTGCGGTAGCGGATGTCGAGGCGGCGTGCCTGGAAGGTGGTGCAGTTCGAGGTCGAGGTGAGCTCGCGGTAGCGCCCCTGGGTGGGGATCCACGCCTCGACGTCGTACTTGCGCGCGGCGCTCGAGCCGAGGTCGCCCGCCGCCGTGTCGATGACGCGGTAGCTGAGTCCCAGCGCCTGCATCATCTCCTCCTGCCAGCCGAGCAGCCGCTCGTGCTCGGCCTCCGCCTCCTCCGGGCGGGTGTAGACGAACATCTCCAGCTTGTCGAACTGGTGGACCCGGATGATGCCGCGGGTGTCCTTGCCCGCCGAGCCGGCCTCGCGCCGGTAGCAGGTCGACCAGCCGGCGTAGCGGATGGGCTCGTCGACCTCGATGATCTCGTCGGAGTGGTACCCGGCGAGCGCGACCTCGCTCGTTCCGGTCAGGTAGAGGTCGTCGTTCTCGAGGTGGTAGACCTCGTCGGCGTGGGCGCCGAGGAAGCCGGTGCCCTGCATGATCTCGGGCTTCACCAGGGTCGGCGTGATCAGCGGGATGAAGCCGTTCTGCAGGGCCTTGTCGAGCGCCATGTTCATCAGCGCGAGCTCGAGCCGCGCTCCGATGCCGCGGAGGTACGAGAAGCGGGCGCCGGCGACCTTGGCACCGCGGGCCATGTCGATCGCGCCGAGCAGCTCGCCCAGCTCCAGGTGGTCGCGCGCCTCGAACGGGAACTCGGGGATGTCGCCGACCGTCTTGAGGACGACGAAGTCGTCCTCCCCGCCCGCCGGGACGCCGTCCACGATCGGGTTGCCGATGCTGCGGACCAGCTGCTCGAACCGGGCATCCGCGTCGTTGGCGGCCTGCTGGGCCTCCTTCACGCGACCGGCGAGCTGCTGCGCCTGGGCGACGAGCTCCTTCTTCTGCTCCTTCGGCGCTTTCGCGACCTGCTTGCCGAACGCGTTCTGCTCGGCGCGGAGTTCTTCGAAGGCCGTGATCGCCGCGCGGCGCTCGATGTCGGCCTGGATGGCCTCGTCGACGAGCTGCACGGAGTCGCCCCGGGCCTCCTGGGAGCGCCGGATGATGTCGGGGTTCTCACGGAGAAGTACGGGATCGATCACCTGACCAGCTTATCGACCGATGCCGAACAGGTAGCGTGATGTGCGTGAACGGACGGGACGGGGAGCAGCGCCGCGTCGCCGCCGTCATCTACAACCCCGTGCGGGTCGACGTTCCGCGCGTCCGGGCGGCGGTGGAGACCGCCGCTGCCGGCCGGTTCGAACTGCTCTGGCTCGAGACGACGCCGGAGGAGGGCGGGCAGTCGCAGGTCGGCGAGGCGCTGGCCCGGGGCGCGTCCCTCGTGCTCGCGGCGGGCGGCGACGGCACCGTGCGCGCCGTGGCTGAGGCACTGCGGGGACGGGATGCCACCCTCGGCATCATCCCCGGGGGCACCGGCAATCTTCTGGCGCGGAACCTCGGCATTCCGATCGCGAGCGTCGAAGCGGCGTGCGCCGTCGCGTTCAGCGGCCGCGAGCGGCGGATCGACATCGGCGTCGCCGTGGCGCACCGCCCGGACGGGCCGGCGACCGAGCACGCGTTCCTGGTGATGGCCGGTGTCGGGATCGACGCGGCGATGATCGCCAACGCCCGGCCGCAGCTGAAGCGCCGGTTCGGTTGGCTGGCGTACGTGGACGCCGCTTTCCGTGCTCTGCCGAAGGCGTCGAAGGTCCCGGTGCGTTACCGGCTCGACAACGGACACGAGCGGTCGGCGCACGTGAGCACGATCCTGGTCGCGAACTGCGGCGCGTTGCCGGGGAACATGGAGCTCATCCCCGACGGCGAGCTCGACGACGGTCTCCTCGACGTGGCGATCGTCCAGCCAGCGACGGTATTCGGCTGGCTGGCGATCTGGCGCAAGGTGACCTGGGAGAACCGCGTCCTGCGGAAGTCGAGCATCGGTCGCCGGATCATCCGTTTCACCGACCGCGCGATCCGCACCCGGCTCAGCTACCTGCGCGGCGCCTCGGTGCAGCTGGCGGTGGATGCGCCGGAGCCGTTCGAGTTGGACGGGGACGCGTTCGGCGAGATCCTGCGCCTCGACCTCCGGGTGGACGAGTTGGCGCTGCGCGTGAAGGCCCCGGGCATCCGGGTCGGCTGACGCGGCCACCGCCCCGGAATCCGGGAGGGCGACCGCGCCGCTCGGCCTACGCCTTCGGCGTCAGGGTCAGCACCTGCACCGCGCCGGTCGCCGTCCGCAACCGCACGGTGTCGCCCGGCTTGACCGTCACGGTCACGTGGTACACCCGGGTGTCCTCACGGTTCTCGAACCAGACGTACCAGCCGTGTTCGCCGTTGACGTTCGCGACGTACGACCCGTTCACCTCGGCCGCGACATCCGGCGTGGTGTGCAGCGTGGCCAGCGGAACGTGGATCTGCAGGTCGGCCGAGGTCCCGCCGAGGGAGACCAGCGCGCCGGTCACACCCTGGAAGTCGCGCGGCGCCTTCAGCACCGCGCCGACGGCCCGGCCCTGGTAGCCGAGGCCGGCCAGGTTCGGGTGCATCGAGGTCGGGGAGAGCACGAAACCGGAGAGGGTGATCCCGTCGATGTACGGCGTCGTGCTGCAGACCGAGTGCTCGGCGGTGTCGGCCAGCAGCGAGACGTATTCGGCGCCCGCGGCGCGGACCGCAGCCTGGGTGCGGGTGTCGAGCGTCGACTGGACCCCGTGGAAGTAGTCCAAGTCGGTGGTCGCGAACGGCAAGGCCGGCTTGCTCGAGGTCAGCGGCGAGAAGCAGCCTCCTGCGGGTGTGTGGGCGGCATCCGGCATGAGCGTGGGGTAGCCCACCACGACGACGCGGGCGTTCGGCGCCTTCGCTCGGATGCGGGTGACGGCCTCGCCGACCGCCGGAGCGACGACCCCGGCCGCTTTCGCGCTCAGGGTGTCCACGCCGCCGACCGTGTACTTCTCACGGCACGACTTCTCGCCGCTCCACAGCGGACCGTCCGCGGAGGCGGCCAGGCACGAGCGCAGGATGGCCGAGAACCCGAGGTCGTTGCCCCCGATCGAGAGGGTGACCACCTGAGTGGATGCGCTGAGCGCGTCGGTCTGCGCCGGGATCGCGCCCTTCGCGGCGAAGAGGTCGGGGATCGTCGCGCCCGAGCAGCTCTGGTCGTTGGCGATCAGCCCGGCACGCCACGCGGCTGTGCGCGGGTAGTTCGCCACGGACTGGAGGCACTCGGGGTACGCGCCCGTCAGGTGGTCGAGTGCCTGGCCGGCGACGTACGAGTCACCGAGCGCCACGTAGGAGCCGGGACCGGGCGTCGCGGCGGCCCCCTGCGCCGGGACGACGACGGCGGCCGCGGCCAAGCCGAGGACGGCGGCCACGGGCCAGGCGCGCCGGGCTCGCCTCCGTCTCGGCGATCGTGCGCTGGTGTTCGGAGGGGTGTCTCGATCCATCTGTGGACTCCTTGCCTGTCGAAGGTGGCTTCACCTGGACAGAGAGGTCTACGGGTCGAATCATGACGAGGAACGCCCGAAGTCGCGCCTATAGAGCGGAAGTCAGGCGCAAAAGGAACCGATCTGCGTCAGATCCATGGTTGTGTCGTGGACGCCGTGGTGTGTCGGCGGCGTCTTTGCGTTCGGTCGGAGCGGGAAGACGTGGTACCCAGCATCTGCGAGTTGTCGAGCCGTGAGCGTACGGCGGCGTTTTGGAAGGAAGAGCGCTTCAACGGTCGCCCCCCGCCTCGGCGCTTGGCTCGTCGTCGCTGGACAGCAGCGTCACAAGTCGCTCGACGGAATCGTCGGGAAGAGTTGCAGGGGAAGAGTCCGTGCTTGTGCGCACACTGGCCTCCGAGGGAGAAGCCAGCGAGCGGAACCTACTTGCCAGATCGTCATGAGCGGCCTCACCCGGAGCATTACCGACGGGGCTGTTACGTCCGAAAGACGGCTCCACCACGAAAACACGCCATGGCACAGCGGCACATGATTCGGGTCCCCCAGAAGTGGGAATGGCAACGCCGCACCACCTTCCGACAATGTCGGAAGGTCCGAATAGAGTTCCGCCAACGGGGGTTACGGCATGTCCAGACTGATCGACTTCAACATTCCGCCTTACCTGCCCAATCGGCGGGGCGGCAAGCTGTCGAGCTACGAAGTCAAGGACAACAAGAACGGCAAGCCGGGCGAGGTAGTCCTCTTCTGCGGCCCCGAGGAGGTCGCGGCACAACTCGTCGACACGTTCGGTGAAGCGTGCAGGCCGCGGGAACTGACGGACAAGGGTCGCAAGAAGTGGACGCACGCATTTGAATTCTCGGCCGGTGTTCCCGACTCGGCCACGGCTCTCCTGGACTTGCTTACCCAAGTGGTAAGCATTCCGGCACCAAACTATGTCGACCATGCCATTGCGCTCGATTGGTACACCGTCCCTGACGAGGACGATCTCGTACACACGGACATGGGCAACTGCATCAACTGGACCAAGCACGCGACACACCCTGAGTGGAGCAACTCGCGACGAGCGCGAGCTCGGATGCTCCGCCAACTGGTTCTTTTCATCCAGGAGCACCCGCTCTACGCCGACGCCACAGCAATCATTGCTTGTCCCGGCCATGAGGCCGACGGGCAGAGTTTCGGTGAAGTGATGGCGCGCGAGGTCGCTGCGAAGGTCGGGATTCCGTTCGTCGAGTCCCATTCAGCCGGTCCGCGCCCCGCCCAGAAGGAAGTGAAGCAGGATCTATCAGAAGCCTTTACGGTTGACGGCGCCCTGTCCGGGAGGGTTATCGTCGTGGACGACGTGTATCAGTCGGGCGGTAGCGCTCGTGGCGCGGCGGCAGCAGCCCTACGCGCTGGGGCGAGCAGCGTAGTCTCACTCGCAGTAGCCAGGACAATCAGAAACTAATGAACTCAGAGCTCCTTTCACTCAGACTAGCGTTGCTCGCCTTCGAGGTTCTTCGAACCCCGGGGCGGATCACCGCTGCCCTGAGAGCAGGGGGTCGAGACGCCATTGAGCGTGCCGCCGAGTCCGCGCCTGAAGCAGCGTTGATCGACGCCAAGGTCAAGGCGGGTGAACTTCATGCCGATGGAGTCCGAGCCATGTTGTTCGGCGATGGGGACTTCCCGCGATCCCTCGTTAGTGATGGCAAACCGCTCATGCCGATCCTGTTCTTCCGCGGCAACAAGGATCTGTTTTACGCGGACGGTGTGGGCATGTGTGGGTCACGTCATGTGACGCCGCAGGGCCTCGCAGCAGCAGACCGATGCGGAACGGCCGTGAGCCTCAGAAACCTGACGATCGTGTCTGGATACGCCAAGGGCGTGGACACCGCGACGCACCTCGCAGCGCTCAGGAACGGCGGAAGCACAGTCATTGTCTTGGCCGAAGGCATCGACCACTTTAGAGTGAAACGCGAGTTTGCTAAGGACTTCGACGCAGAGCGAACTCTCGTCATTTCACAATTCTCGCCTTCGCAGCCGTGGCAAGCACACGCCGCTATGGCGAGGAACAGCATTATCTTCGGCCTATCAAAGGCGCTTGTGGTCATAGAGGCTGGCGAGAAGGGTGGCACTCTTGCTGCTGGCGAAGGCGCGATGAAGCTCGGCCGCCCTGTGATGGTGGTTGACTTCGGAGACGCCACGCCAGCGGGCAACAAGAAGCTACTGAACGACGGAGCGACGCCGGTGCGTTCCACCGCCGCATTGCACGCGTTCCTTGATGATCTGGCGAGCCGCAGAACAGTCGCTGAAGCAGTTGCTCTGTTCTGAGTCCTCTGGGGATCTCCGTCCTCCAGAGAAACCAGCCTGTCCGTGGTGCTCGCTAACCTCTTGACATGGCATCCTTCTCCGAGCGCTACGGCTACAAGCCAGTCCGCACGCTTAGTCAGCGCGAGAGTCTCGATGACGAGACGAGAATCGACCTCTGGAACATCGTGGCAATCACGCCGAATGTGTTTGAGGACGCGCCATACGCGGACGCCACAGAAGCCAACTTGATTGGAGCCGTCTGGGTTTGGCATTTCAGGAAACCCCGCGACGAGATGCCTTCCACGAGGTCGTTTTGGAACCTCTTGAAGACCACAATTCTGACTGCGGAGTGGAACGAAGTGTTCGACCTCTTGGAGGATTTCGTCCACTACCTTGACCGGAACAAGTCGTTCCATTTCGAATCATTGCCGGACACGATTGCCGAGGCCCTCAACAGCCGCTTCGAGGACAATCTCGTCGGCTACCGGTTCATCGGCCACAAAATCACCCCCGTGGATTCTGCCACTGAATCCGAGGCCGTTTCAGAGGCTCTGGCCGACGCCGACCAGATCAAGGGGGCGCGTCACAGTCTCGAACGCGCGGTCGATCTGCTGGCGGACAGGGCCAAGCCGGACTACCCAAACTCCATCAAAGAATCGATTTCCGCTGTCGAAGCAGTGGTGAAGAAGGTGACGGGCGAAGGTCAACTTGGTGCAGGCCTCAAGAAATTGGAGCAGGCGGGTCTGACGATCCACCCAGCACTCAAGGAAGCGTGGTCGAAGATGTATGGCTGGACGTCCGACGCCGACGGCATCCGCCACGCTGGAATCGAAGCAGCTGACGCCGACCAGGCAATTGCAAAGTACATGCTGGTCACATGCTCGGCCTTCGTCTCCTATCTGATCGAGGCCGGGCGCAAGACCGCACTATTGACCTGAGACGACGGTAACCGTTCGCGCGCGAGAGGTAACCAGAAACCAACCGGAGCGATACCTAGGATTCACTTCATCCTAGGTAACGACTGAATCGTCACGATGATCGCAAATAAGGCGAAGATCGCGGCGCCAGAGAGAGCCAACAAGACACCGAAGCTGCGACACACCCGAGCGGGCGAGTCAGCCCACCCCGCGGAGCACGCACAGAGTCTTCGGGGTCGGGGTGAGCTTCGACGCGACCGTCCACCGAGTTTCGGCCTGCGGTTCCACCGCGACCTTCGTGTCGCCCGTCCCGAGCACGGTGCCCTTGTCGCTCGTGAAGAAGATGGTGACCGTCAGTTCGACGGGGGCGTCGGTGGTGTTCTTCGCCGTCCCGGTCGCCTTCCAGCCGCCGGCCGCCTTCTCGCATGACGAGACGGTGACGGCACGGCGCAGTTCGGGAGTGTTCGGTACGGCGGTCGGCACCTCCGTCGCCTGCTGAACCCCGGCGGGCAGGCCGTTGACGTCGGCGGCGGCCGACGGCGAGGGGGTGGCCCTCGGTTCGGGCGAGGCAGTGCAGCCGGCGAGCAGCGGGAGGGTCCCCGCGACCGCCAGCATGCCGACAGCGAGACGGGCGGGGAAGGGAGTGCGGCGCAACGTCACGGTGGATCCTCTCTCGCGTCGGTCCGACGGGTCGTCGACATCGTCGAGAGCCGTCGGCCTGGCCGCAGTGTATGGCGACCTCCGCACGCTCCGAGAGACAGCTGTGCCCGGCGTCATCCCGCCGGGGCGTCGTCCTCCGGAATCGCATCCCGCATCCGCCGACCGGAGAGCGCGGTCAGGAACAGCAGGCCGACAAGGGTGAGCAGGCCGACGGTGATCAGCGGCCCCGCGAGCATCCACCCGAGCTGGGCGAACACCAGCGCGCCCACGTCGGTGCTGGGCGTCGGGCCGCTGTACGACGACGTCACCGAGACGGCGTAGAGCACGATGCCGAGCACGACGAACCCGCCGCCGATGAGCCAGAGGGCGAGGATGAAGGGGTTGCGCCGCGGGTTCAGCTCGACGCCCGCGAGCGAGCCGGCGGAGGCGACCACGACCGTCTGAGCGGCGGGCGCCCCGGCCTCCAGCGGATCGGGCAGGGCGGGGCGGCCCTCATCGAGCGAGAGCGCCGCCTCCTCGTAGGGGGTCAGCGGTTCGGAGGGCGTCGCGGGCGCAGCGTCCTCACGCGTTCGCAGCAGCGACGACGGCCGGCGGTAGGCCGAGTCGGGAGCATCGGCACGGACGCGCGTGCGGGCGCGCTCGCCCGGCTGCGGCTGATAGCCGCGCTGGAATGCGGGGTCGAAGCGCGGGTCGAATTCGCCCGCCCGACCGCTGTCGTCACGCTCGTCTGCGACCATGATGACCTCCCGGCTGTCCTGTTCGGCAGCCTACGCCGACGCGCCGCCCTGCGCGCCTGCCGGCCGCTCCTCGTCGGTCAGGGAGGCCAGCCACTCGCGCGCCTCGGTGAAGACGTCGTCGCGATAACGCTGGTCGAACTCCACCCGCTGACCGTCTGCCCGCGGGTACGAGCCGAGGAACATCACGGACGGGCTGAACCGGCGGAGACCGAGCAGGGCGTCGGCGACGCGCTCGTCCGCGATGTGGCCGTCCGCGTCGATGACGAACCGGTACCGGCCGAGCGCGTCGCCGATCGGGCGCGACTCGATGAGGCTCAGGTTGATCCCCCGCGTGGAGAACTGCTCGAGGAGGTCGAGGAGGCTGCCGGGACGGTCGTCGGGAAGCTCGGCGATGAGGCTGGTCTTGTCGGCTCCGGTCGGCTCCGGCACGCTGCGCGTCGTGCTGACGAGGACGAAGCGGGTGACGGCGTTCGGATTGTCGCCGATGTTGTCGGCGAGGACGACCACGTCGTGGTGGTCGACGATCCCGGGCGGCGCGACCGCCGCATCCGCCGCGCTGCCCTCGAAGAGCGATGCGGCCGCGGCGACGTTGCTCGACGCCGGCAGGTGGCCGTGGTCGGGGAGGTGACGGTCGAGCCACTGGTGACACTGCGCGTAGGCGACGGGATGCGCGTTCACGGTGTGCACGTCGGCGAGGGTCGTGCCCGGGCGGGCGACGAGGACGAAGTTCACCGGCACGAGGTACTCGCCGATGATGCGCAGGCCCGGGATCGTGGCCAATGCGTCCTGCGCCACCGACACCCCGCCCTCGATCGAGTTCTCGATCGCGATCATCGCGGCGACGCTGCGGCCCTCGACGACGTCCGCCAGCGCCTCGCCGAGGTTGTTGACGGCCCGCCACTGCTTGCCGCGCGCCTCGGGCACCTGCTTGAGGGCCGCCTCCGTGAAGGTGCCCGACGGTCCGAGGAAGCTGTACACGTCGTCGAGGGAGGCGGGCAGCTCCGCGGGGGCGCTGTCGGGGGCGGAGGACATGCCGCTCAGCTTACCGAGCCGTTGGCGCGGCTCCCGTGCCGTGGAAGAGTAGTCACCATGGACGAACGAGCCGGCACCCCCGCCCAGCCTTCCGACCTGATCGACGTCGACGCCCTGCGGCGCGCGTACTACGAGCTGAAGCCGGATGTGAGCATCCCGGAGCAGCGCGTGGTGTTCGGCACGTCGGGCCATCGCGGCTCCTCGCTGAACACGGCGTTCAACGAGGACCACATCGCCGCCACCACGCAGGCGATCGTCGAGTACCGAAACGGCCAGGGCATCACCGGCCCGCTGTTCCTCGGTGCGGACACGCATCTGCTGAGCGAGTTCGCGACGACCACCGCCCTCGCCGTGCTCGTCGGCAACGAGGTGCGCGTGCTGGTCGACGAGTTCGACGACTGGGTGCCGACCCCCGCCCTGTCGCACGCGATCATCCGCTACAACCGGGGCGGCCATGACGACCAGGCCGACGGCATCGTCGTCACCCCGAGCCACAACCCGCCCTCGGACGGCGGCTTCAAGTACAACCCGCCGCACGGCGGCCCGGCCGATACCGACGCGACCGGTTGGATCGCGAAGCGCGCCAACGAGATCATCGCGAACGGCATGACCGAGGTGCGGATGGCGGAGCCGTCGGGCGTCGAGACCTACGACTTCCGCGGCCACTACGTCGACGACCTCGAGAACATCATCGACGTGAAGGCGATCCGCGACAGCGGCATCCGCATCGGCGCCGACCCGCTGGGCGGCGCGAGCGTCAACTACTGGCAGGCGATCGCCGAGCGCTACGAGCTCGACCTTACCGTCGTGAACCCGGAGGTCGATCCGACCTGGGGCTTCATGACGCTCGACTGGGACGGCAAGATCCGGATGGACCCGTCCAGCCCGTCCGCGATGGCCTCGGTCGTCGCCCGCCGCGCCGACTTCGACATCCTCACCGGCAACGACGCGGACGCCGACCGCCACGGGATCGTCACGCCCGACGGCGGTCTGATGAACCCGAACCACTACCTCGCTGTCGCGATCGACTACCTGTTCCGTACGCGCACCGAGTGGCGGAAGGACGCCGCGGTGGGCAAGACCCTCGTGTCGTCGTCGATCATCGACCGCGTCGCGGAGTCGCTCGGCCGTCGGCTGTGGGAGGTTCCGGTCGGCTTCAAGTGGTTCGTGCCCGGCCTCATCGACGGGACGGTCGGCTTCGGCGGCGAGGAGAGCGCCGGCGCCTCCTTCCTCCGCTTCGACGGGACGGCGTGGACGACCGACAAGGACGGCATCCTGCTGGCCCTGCTCGCCAGCGAGATCCGGGCCGTGACCGGCAAGTCGCCGTCGCAGCTGTACCGCGAGCTGACCGAGCGGTTCGGCGACCCCGTGTACCAGCGGGTGGATGCTCCGGCCACGCCCGAGCAGAAGGCCGCGCTCTCGAAGCTCGACGGTGACGCGATCACCGCGACCGAGCTGGCCGGCGAGCCGATCACGGCGAAGCTGAGCCGCGCGCCGGGCAACGACGCGCCGCTCGGCGGCGTGAAGGTGCAGACGGAGTCGGCGTGGTTCGCCGCGCGGCCCTCCGGCACGGAGAACGTCTACAAGATCTATGCCGAGTCGTTCGTGGGCGAGGACGACCTGCGCGAGGTCCAGGACGAGGCGAAGCGGATCGTCGGGGACGCGCTGGGCGCCTGACTCAGCGTCGCCCCGCCGTCAGCCGGGGTAGGTCTCGCCGCCCGGGAGCCCGAAGAACTCCTCGAGAGTGGTGACGCCCGTGGTGTGCAGCTGCGTGGAGAGGAGCACTCCGACGTAGCGGAAGTGCCACGGCTCGTACGTGAAACCCGTGACGGCGACCTTGTCGGCCGGGTAGCGGAGGATGAATCCGAAGCGCCAGGCGTTCGCCGCCAGCCAGCGGCCCTGCTCGGTCTCGCCGAAGCAGGCGTCGAGAGAGCAGTGCGCGGGGACGGCGCTGATGTCGACTGCCAGGCCCGTCTGGTGCTCACTGTGCCCCGGGCGTGCGGTGTCCGTGTCGGCGTATGCCTGCCCGTTCCGGGCGACGTCGTCGGCGTACACGCGCGTCTGCGAGTCGAAGGAACGATAGGCGCTCTGGATGGAGAGGCTCAGGCCCGCCTCCGACTTCGCCGCCTGGAACATGGCCACGACGGCGGCGGCCGTCTCCTGCCTCATCGGCTGGTCGTTGAGATTCGGCAGGTCCGGGTAGATGAGGTCGGTGGGGGCGTAGTCCGCCGGGTTCAGCCCCCGCGCCTTGTTGACCACGACCCAGGGACTGGCCGGATCGTCGGTCGACTGCGCCGTCTTGTCGAAGGGCACCGGTGTCGGCGTCGGCGGGAGGGTGGGGGTCGGACGCGGCGGCCGGGGCGACGGGGCGGAGCGGTGAGGTGTCGGACGATGCGTCGCACCGGCCGCCGCGACAGAGCCGGGGACGCATCCCGAGAGCACGAGCATCGCCACGAGCGCGCCGCCGATCACGGCGGCGCGTCGCATCCCCACCCGCCGTTCGCGGGCACCCCCCAGAGTCACGCGATGAGCATAGCTCACGCGCGTGACGCGGCCCGGCGGGTGTGGCCGGAATGCCGACCGCTACTTGGAGAGGCTCCAGAAGTGGCCGATGCCACCCGGGTGGTCGACCGTGATGGCCTCGTCGAGGTCGCGGTAGTCGCTGTCCTCGTTGTGGCCCACCATCTTGATCTTGATCTGGCCGTTCACGTTCTGCACGGCGGACACGATCTGGACGTGGTCGAGCGAGTTGTTGTCGTTCCAGTCGAACATCACGATGTCGCCGACCTTGATCTTGTCGCGCTGGTCGAACGAGTACTCGGTGAGACCCAGCTTGGCGGCGTTCTCACGGAAGTAGTTGTCCATGGCGGGGACGTATCCCCACGCCGGGCTCCAGTCGGCCGCGGCGTCGTGGTTGTACCAGTCGCCGTTCATCTGCCAGCCACGGGCGATGAGGGTCTGGCTGACGAAGTTGGCGCAGTCGCCGCCGACGGGGTTGAGGTCGCCGTACTCGGCCGTGTTGTAGTTCTTCCAGTAGGTGAGCGCGTAGGCGAGCTGCTTGTCGACCGGCGTCTGCACCTGGTAGTCGTACGTGGCGGCGGTCGTCGTCACGGGCTTGCCGCTCTTGTCGGTGACCGTGATGGGCACGCTGCCCGCCTGGAAGTTGGCGGCGGCGGGCACCGTGACGACGACCTTGTCGTCGGTCGCGTGGGTGACGGTGGCCGGCTGACCGCCGACCTGGACCGCGGCGACCTTCTCGAGGTTGGAGCCGGTGAGGGTGACGGTTCCGCCGGAGACGCTGCCCGCGGCGGGCTGCACCGACGACACGACGGTCGCGGACGGGGACGGCGTGGGCGCGGCGGCCTGCGCGACGGCTTTCGTGACCGGCGACGGCTCACCGGCGCATGCCGTGAAGACGAGCGCCGCGGAGGCGGCGACAGCGGCTGCGGCGAGGATGCGGCGGGGACGGCTGAGAGATCTCATAGAACTTTCGAGGCGATTTAAGAGACGGTCGGGGGTCGGCGTTTCCAACGTACGCCTTCTATATATGCGTCACCTGGATGGGGGCCACCTGCGTTCGTTTTCCGCCACACGGAGAGCGCGGTTTCCCGCTGATGGCAACGCTGCCACCGTCCCCTGTTCGCCGCTGGCGAACGGGTAAGCGTGGTACCTCCCGCATGCGTTGTGAGTATCGAGGCAGCGGGTGTAACTTTGCAGTCTCCGCAAAATTCTCTTTGCCCCACACCGGTGTGACGTTCCGCGTGCCGGGCGTCCCCACACCCGACTCTCGACACGGAGACAGATGTCCAGTCAGACCAGCGCGGCGACAGCCGCACCCAAACCGATCATGTCGCATCGCGAGATCCTTCTCGTGATCTTCGGCCTCATGGCCGGCATGTTCCTGTCCGCCCTCGACCAGACGATCGTCGGCACGGCGATCCGCACCATCGGCGACGACCTGCACGGACTCAGCGAGCAGGCGTGGGTCACCACCGGCTACCTGATCGTCTCGACGATCTCGACGCCGATCTACGGCAAGCTCTCCGACATCTTCGGCCGCCGGCCGCTGTTCGTCATCGCCATCCTGATCTTCATCGTCGGATCGATCCTGGCGTCGTTCTCGACGTCGATGGTCGAGCTCGCGGCCTTCCGTGCCATCCAGGGCCTCGGCGCCGGCGGTCTGATGTCGATGCCGCTCGCGATCATGGGCGACATGCTCGCACCGCGAGAGCGGGCGAAGTACCAGGGCTACTTCCTCGCCGTCTTCGGCATCTCCAGCCTCATCGGCCCGCTCATCGGCGGACTCTTCGCCGGTGCGGACCAGATCCTCTGGATCACCGGATGGCGCTGGGTCTTCCTCATCAACGTGCCGATCGGCCTCGCCGCGCTGGCCATGGTGCTGCGCTTCCTGCACCTGCCCAAGCGGGAACGCGGATCCGCCCGCATCGACTGGTGGGGCGCGGCCGGCGTGATCGTCGCGCTCGTCCCGCTGCTGCTGGTGGCCGAGCAGGGCCGCACGTGGGGCTGGGACAGCCCGGCCTCCATCGCCTGCTACGTGATCGGCGTCATCGGAGTCATCGCGTTCATCCTCATCGAGATCGCGATGAAGGACGACGCGCTCATCCCGATCAAGCTGTTCCGCTCGAGCACCTTCTCGATGGCGACCATCATCGGCGTCTTCGTGGGCTTCGGGATGTTCGGCGCCATGCTGACCCTGCCTCTGTACCTGCAGCTGGTGCTCGGCTCGACCCCGACGGAGTCCGGTCTGCAGCTGCTGCCGATGATCCTCGGCCTGATGGTGTCGTCGATCGTCTCCGGCCAGATCATCGCGCGCACCGGCCGCTACCGACAGTTCCCGATCATCGGTACCGCGATGCTCGCCGGCGGGTTCTTCTACCTGACCTTCATCAAGGCGGACGACTCGTACTGGTTCATCGCGGGCGCCATGCTGCTGATCGGCCTGGGCCTCGGCCAGCTGATGCAGACGCTGACCATCGCCAGCCAGAACTCGGTCGGCCTGCGGGACATGGGTGTCGCGACCAGCGCATCCACGTTCTTCCGGCAGATCGGTGGAACGCTCGGCACGGCCGTCCTGCTGTCCCTGCTGTTCACGGTGTTCCCGACGAACATCAAGACGGCGCTGACCGACACCCCGACGCTGACCAGCGCTCTGGATGCCGCGCTCACCCCGTCGGTCGCCAGCGCGCCCGAGAACAAGCAGATCATGGACCAGATCTACAACAAGATCGTCGACCCGATCGAGAAGCAGGCGCAGGCCCAGGCGCACCAGGCCGGTGTCCAGCAGGCGGTCGCCCAGGGCGTCCCGCAGGCCGTCGCCGAGCAAAAGGTGCCCGCCGAGCCGATCGACTTCTCGAACGCCGATCAGCGCAAGCAGGTCGTCGACGCCGTCGTGCCGACGGTCGCCGACAAGCTCAAGACGACGAACAGCGGCTCCAACAGCGCTGACGTCAACGACACCTCGTTCCTGAACGACGCGGACCCGCGCCTCGCGCAGCCGTTCCTCGTCGCCTTCAACGCCTCGGCGGTGACGGTCTACTGGGTCGCGATGATCGTGGTGCTGATCGCCTTCGTGCTGTCGCTGTTCTTCAAGACCCCGCCGCTGCGCGCCAAGTCGGCCCTGCAGGAGGCGGCGGACGACGCAGCCGACGCGGCCGACGCGCAGGCCGAGAAGGATCGGGCGCTCACCCCGGCGGGCGTGCTCGCCTCCGCGGCGGAGGACGACGACGCCGAGGAGTACGACACCGGCATCATCGCCAATCGCGCTGCTGCCGAATTCGGTGCGCTGATCGAGCCGGGTGCGGACACCGCATCCACTCGGGCGCAGCGCCCGCGGCCCGCGGTCGACTAGCGCGACGCTCACGCGACGGCCGTCACCCCTCGGGGTGGCGGCCGTTTCGCATGTCCCGGAAAGACGCGGATGAGAGCGCGACCACGCAGGACTTGACACGAGGACGGGAAGCGATCTACATTCTGTTCCAACGCGTGAGAGCGCTCTCACGCTTTTGCAATGAGAGCGCTCTCAGCGCGCACCAGGCGCACACAAGACACACGCACAAAGGAGTGAACCGTGAAGCTTTCACGACGCACCAGGATCGCCGCGGCCGTCGCCGGCGCAGCATCCTTCGCCCTCATCGCAGCCGGATGCTCATCGAGCGGAGGCAGCGGATCGAGCTCGGACCCCACCACGCTGACCGTCACCACGTTCGGCACGATGGGCTTCGACAAGCTCTACTCGCAGTACGAGAAGGAGCACCCCGGCATCAAGATCAAGGCCACCAACATCGACACCGGTGACAACGCGCTCACCGACTGGCAGACCAAGCAGGCGGCCGGCAGCGGCCTCCCCGACGTCCAAGCCGTCGAAGAGGGCTGGCTCAGCAAGGTCATGCAGGTCTCCGACCAGTTCAACGACCTGAAGGACTACGGCGCGAACGACATCAAGGACCGCTGGGTCGACTGGAAGCTGAAGCAGGCCACCGACAAGAGCGGCCGGATCATCGGCTACGGCACCGACATCGGACCGGAGGGCCTCTGCTACAACGGCAAGCTCTTCGCCGCGGCCGGCCTCCCCAGCGACCGCGAGTCCGTCGCCAAGCTGTTCGGCGGCGACAACGCCACGTGGGACGACTTCTTCAAGGTCGGCGAGCAGTACCACGCCGCCACCGGCAAGCCCTGGTACGACCAGTCCGGCTTCATCTGGAACGCCATGGTGAACCAGCAGGAGGAGGGCTACTACACCAAGGACGGCAAGCTCAACATCGAGGACAACAGCGACCTCAAGGCGCTGTGGTCGAAGCTCGCGGCCGGCGCCGCTGCCGGTCTCTCCTCCAACCAGACCCAGTGGGACTGGGGCAAGGGAAAGGCCTTCACCGACGGCTCCTTCGCCACGTTCGTCTGCCCCGGCTGGATGCTCGGCGTCGTGCAGGGCCAGGTCAAGGCCGGCGGCGGGGATGCGACCAGCGGCTGGGACTTCGCCAACGTGTTCCCGGGCGGCGCGGCCAACTGGGGCGGATCGTTCCTGACCGTCCCGAAGCAGTCGAAGCACCCGAAGGAGGCCGCGGCCCTCGCGGCATGGCTGACCACCGCCAAGTCGCAGGTCCAGACCTTCCAGGCCGCCGGCACCTTCCCGTCGGTGACCGCCGCCCAGACCGACGCGGGCGTCACCGGCGAGAGCGACCTGACGAAGTTCTTCAACAACGCGCCGATCGGCCAGATCCTCGGTGAGCGCGCCAAGGGCGTCGTCGCCCAGTACAAGGGACCGGACGACTCCGTCATCCAGTCGCAGGTGTTCGGGCCGTCCGTCCAGGAGCTCGACTCCGGCAAGGCGAACGGCGACCAGGCGTGGAGCAACGCCATGAAGCTGCTCAACCAGCTGGTCGTCAACAAGTAACCCGAAACCGCACAAGGGCCCCCGCCGTCGCAACAGCGGCGGGGGCCCGCTCCACGGGGAGAACCGCCATGACCACCACCGCACCCACCGCTCGGGACGACGCCGCAGGCGCCGCCGCCCCCGCCGCATCGCCGCGGCGCGGCCGCGCCCCACGCGCCGACCTCAACTTCAGGCAGCGCCTCAGCCGCTTCGACGTCAAGGCGTCGCCCTACTTCTACATCGCGCCCTTCTTCATCCTCTTCGGGCTGGTCGGGCTCTTCCCGCTCGTCTACACGTTCGTCGTCTCACTCAACAACTGGAACCTGCTCACCGGGCCCGGCGAGTGGGTCGGCTTCAAGAACTACGCAGCGGAGCTCAGCGATCCGTTCTTCTGGAACTCGCTGTTCAACACGATCAGCATCTTCCTGCTCTCCGCCATCCCGCAGCTGATCGCCGCCGTCTTCATCGCGGCGATCCTCGACCAGAACATCCGGGCCAAGACCTTCTGGCGGATGAGCGTCCTGCTCCCCTACGTCGTCACCCCGGTCGCGGTGACCCTGATCTTCTCGAGCGCGTTCGACGAGAAGTACGGGCTCATCAACAACATGCTGCAGGCCGTCGGCCTCGACCCGGTGATGTGGAAGACCCAGACCTTCCCGTCGCACGTCGCCATCGCCTCCATGGTGAACTGGCGGTGGACGGGATACAACGCGCTCATCCTGCTGGCCGCCATGCAGGCGGTCCCCCGCGACATCCACGAGTCGGCCGCCCTCGACGGCGCCGGGTCGTTCCGCCGCTTCTTCTCGATCACGCTGCCGAGCATCCGCCCGACGATGATCTTCGTCATCATCACGGCCACCATCGGCGGACTGCAGATCTTCACCGAGCCCAAGCTGTTCAACCCGTCGAGCGCGGTGCCCGGCGGTCCGCAGCGGCAGTACCAGACCACCGTGCTCTACCTCTGGGACATGGCGTTCAACCGTCAGAACTTCGGAAAGGCCTCGGCGATCGCGTGGCTGCTGTTCCTCCTGATCGTGGTGTTCGGCGTGCTCAACTTCCTGATCTCGCGCCGCATCGCCTCGACCGAGAGCCGGCTCAGTAAGAAACGGACCGCGAAACGACTGCAGGCCTCGCGCATCCTGGCCGCAGCGAGCGAGGAGAAGAACCTGTGACCGCCACCGCGCGCGAGACCCGCGCCCCCCGCCCTGTCGCCGGGACCCGACCCGGACGGGCCCCCAAGCGCAAGGCGCTCGGCATCGACCGCCGGCCCGGATTCCTGACCTACGGCATCCTGCTCGCCCTGTTCATCGGCGGCGCCTACCCGCTGTGGTGGTCGTTCGTCGCCGGCTCCAGCGACAGCACCGTGCTCACGTCGACCTGGCCGCCCCTGCTGCCCGGCGGCCAGTTCTGGACCAACGTCGGCGAAGTGCTGAACACCGTGCCGTTCTGGCTGGCGCTCGGCAACTCGATCATCGTCGCGTCGGTCATCACCGTCTCGGTCGTCGGATTCTCGACGCTGGCCGGCTACGCGTTCGCCAAGCTGCGCTTCCGCGGGCGGGAAGGCCTCATGGTCTTCGTCGTCGGGACGCTGGCGGTGCCGACACAGCTCGGCATCATCCCGCTGTTCATGGTCATGAAGCAGTTCGGCTGGACGGGCACCCTCGGCGCGGTCATCGTGCCGACCCTGGTCACGGCGTTCGGCGTGTTCTTCATGCGGCAGTACCTGGTCGACGTGATCCCCGAGGAGCTCATCGAGGCGGCCCGCGTCGACGGCGCGAGCATGATCCGCACGTTCTGGCACGTCGGCGTCCCCGCTGCCCGACCGGCCATGGCGATCCTCGGCCTCTTCACGTTCATGACCGCGTGGACGGACTACCTCTGGCCGCTGCTCGTCGCGCCGCAGAACCCGACACTGCAGGTGGCGCTCAGTCAGCTGCAGTCGGCGAAGTACGTCGACTACTCGATCGTGCTCGCCGGAGCCGTGCTCGCCACCATCCCCCTGCTGATCCTCTTCGTGCTCGCCGGCCGGCAGCTGGTCTCCGGCATCATGGCCGGCGCGGTGAAAGGTTGAGAATGAACCGCACCTGGCCCGACGGCTTCCTCTGGGGGTCGGCCACCGCCGCAACGCAGATCGAGGGCGCCGCCCACGAGGACGGCAAGGAGGACTCCATCTGGGATGCCTTCGCCCGGGTCCCGCAGGCGATCGCCGGCGGCGACACCCCCGAGGTGGCGGTCGACCACTATCACCGCATGCCGCAGGACGTCGCGCTCATGGCCTCCCTCGGGCTGCAGTCGTACCGGTTCTCGACGTCGTGGGCGCGGGTGAAGCCGGGCGACCGGACCGTGAACCCGGCCGGGCTCGCGTTCTACGACCGGCTGGTCGACGAGCTGCTCGGCGCCGGCATCCTGCCGTGGCTCACCCTGTACCACTGGGACCTCCCGCAGGCGATCGAGGAGAAGGGCGGGTGGGCGGACCGCGATACCGCGTACCGGTTCCGCGACTACGCGATCGCCGTGTACGACGCCCTCGGCGACCGGGTCGACCACTGGACCACTTTCAACGAGCCGCTGTGCTCCTCCCTGATCGGTTACGCGGGCGGCGAGCACGCCCCCGGGCGGCAGGAGCCGCGCGCCGGGCTCGCCGCGCTGCACCACCAGCACCTCGCCCACGGGCTCGCCGCCGCTGCGATCCGCTCGCGCGCCACGGAGCGCGGGAAGGGCGACGCGCTCAAACTCGGCATCACGCTCAACCTGACGACCGCCGTGCCGAACGATCCCGCCGACCCGGTGGACCAGGAGGCCGCCCGCCGCATCGACGGCCTGTGGAACCGGATGTACCTCGAGCCGCTGCTGCTCGGCGCCTACCCGGCCGATGTGCTGGAGGACGTGCGCGAGTACCGGTTCGAGGAGCTCGTCCACGACGGCGACCTCGCCGCGATCGCGCAGCCGCTCGACTTCCTCGGCGTGAACCACTACCACGACGACAACGTGAGCGGGCATCCCCTCGGCGCGGACGAACCCGCGCCGGTCGTGCCGACGCCGCGGCCGACCTCGTCACCGTTCGTCGGCAGCGAGTACGTGACCTTCCCGTCGCGGCGCCTGCCCATCACCGCGATGGGATGGGAGGTCAACCCCGACGGGCTGCGCGGGCTGCTGGTGCGCCTCACCCGCGACTATCCGACCCTCCCGCCGCTGTACATCACCGAGAACGGCGCCGCGTACGAGGACGTCGTGTCCGACGACGGCCGCGTGCACGACAGCGAGCGCACGGCGTACATCCTCGCCCACATCGACGCGGTCGGTCGCGCCATCGAGGAGGGAGCCGACGTGCGCGGGTACTTCGTCTGGTCGCTGCTCGACAACTTCGAGTGGGCGTGGGGGTACGCCAAGCGATTCGGGATCGTGCGCGTCGACTACGAGACGCAGGAGCGCACGGTCAAGGACTCGGGGCAGGCGTTCGCCGAGGTCATCGCGGCAGCACGCGCGGAGGGCGTCGCGGAGGAAGTCGCCGCGTCGCACGTCTAGCATGGACGCGAGCGACGAGGAGACCCGATGACGACCGAGCAGATCACGGGCGGGGCGGTGCCGACCCTGGAGGCGGTGGCCGCGCGCGCCGGGGTGTCGCGCGCGACCGTGTCGCGGGTCGTGAACGGATCGCCCAAGGTGACGGCGGAGGTCGTCGCCGCGGTGGAGCGGGCGATCGCCGACCTCAACTACGTGCCCAACCGCGCCGCGCGATCGCTGGCGTCACGGCGCACGCAGGTCGTCGCCCTCGTCGTGCCGGAGTCGACGGCCAAGGTCTTCGCCGACCCGTTCTTCGCATCCATCGTCCAGGGCGTCGCGCTCAGCCTCGCCGACACGGAGTACACGCTCAACATGGTGATCTCGTCGGAGACCACCCCCGACAAGACCCGGCGCTACCTGATGGGCGGCAACGTCGACGGAGCGCTCGTGGTCTCGCACCACTCGGGCGACCACTCCTACGCACAGCTGGGCGCATCCCTCCCGCTCGTCTTCGGCGGACGTCCGGTCAGCGAGACCGAGCACCTCTCGTATTACGTGGATGTGGACAACGTCGCCGGCGCGCAGGTCGCCACCCAGCACCTGATCGACCGCGGGCGCCGCAACATCGCCCTCATCACCGGACCGCAGGACATGCCGGCCGGCCTCGACCGCTTCACGGGCTGGAAGCGGGCGATGGATGCGGCCGGGCTCGACGCCACGCGCGTCGCGTACGGCGACTTCTCACCCGCCTCGGGCTCGGAAGCGATGCGGCGGCTGCTGGCGGAGGGCCGTCCGATCGACGGGCTGTTCGCCGCGAACGACCAGATGGCGGCCGGAGCGTACTCGGCGATCCACGAGGCAGGGCTCAGCATCCCGGGCGACATCGCGGTGGTCGGGTACGACGACGACAGCTTCGGCCTGATGTCGACGCCGCCGCTGACGACGGTGCACCAGCCCTCCATCGGGCTGGGCGAGACGATGGCGCGCGTACTGGTGCGGCGCCTCGCGGGCGAGCACGTCGACCGCGTGACGCTGCTGCCGACCGAGCTGGTGGTGCGTCAGAGCACCTGATGCGCGCCGCGGCCGGCGCGCTTGCGGGCTCGGTAGGCCGCGGCCTTCGCGCGGTCGCCGCAGCCGGCCATCCCGCACCAGCGGCGATTGGATGCGCGCGACGCGTCAAGGAACGGCCGCGTGCAGTCCGTGCCCTCGCACCACTTGAGGTGTCGGGCATTCTCGGGGCGGAACGCGTCCACGGCGGCCCGCGCGACCGCGGCGAGGCAGCCGCTGAGGTCGCCCGTCGTGGTGACGGCGCGGTCGGTCGCGAGGACGGCGACCGGGAGGGGCGCCGCGGCGTGACGCTGCAGCTGCCGGACGGCGTCCGCGTCGAGCGGTTCGCCCGGATCCGTGGTGAGGAGCCGCCAGATCGTCTCGCGAAGGCGGAGGGCCTCGCGGTGGCCGGTGTCGTCGACAGGCGGTGGCGCATCCACCACTCCCGCATCGGCGAACCAGCGGGCCAGCGCCTCAGGGGTCGGGACGCGTTCGACCGCCGTCGTCCGGCGTTCGGCGACGGTCGCCACGAAGTCGAGGGCGAGATTGCCCGCGACGAACTCGAAAGTCACGTCACTATCTTGACAGGTGACGCGACCCGGAGCAACGTGTGGCGCATGAGCGAGCGGAGAGCCGGCGTCATCGCCTACCTCACCTCGGCGGTGACGGCGCGGTCGGCGGACGCGGGGGCGATCGTCGCGGCGGTGCTCGCGGGAACGGCCGTCGGCGGTCCCGCCGCGGGAGGGCTGCTGGCCGCCGCACTCACCATCCCGCACCTGATCGGGCCGCTCGCCGGACGGCTGCTGGATGCGCGCGAGCGGCCCGGGCCCGTGCTCGCCGGCGCCTTCCTCTGGTACGCGTTGTTCCTCGTCGTCGCCGCGGTGACGCTGCCGGCGAGCATCATCGGCGCGGCGGCCGCGCTGGCGGCGGCGGGCTGCGCGGGACCGCTCGTCACGGGAGGGCTGAGCAGCCGGTTGGCGCCCATCCTGGCGGCTCGGTCGACGGCAGATGCGACCGCGGCGGACGCAGCGAGTGTCACCCAGCGGCGCGGACAGGCCCTCGACGCGTTGACGTACGGCGTCGCGGGGACAGTCGGCCCGGCCGCCATCGCCGCCGGCGCTGTCCTCCTCTCGCCCGCCGGAGCTCTGGCCGCAACGGCAGGGCTACTGGTGATCGCCGCGGTCCCGGTGCTCTGGCTGCCGCGCACCCGCCGGACCGCAGCGCGTGCTGCGGGCGGCGGCATCCTTCGAGTGCTGCTGACGTCCGCGCCCCTTCGTCGCACCACCGTCGCAACGGTCGGCTCGGCGACCGCCCTCGCTGCGGCACCGGTGATCGCGGCCGCCCTCGCGTCGAGCCGGGGCGCGGCGCCGTCGTCGGCAGCCCTCCTCATGGCGCTGTACGGCGCCGGCGGGCTGGCCGCGGCGCTTCTGCTCATCGCGCGACCGTTGTCCGGGTCGCCCGAGCGGCTGGTGCGCATCGGTGTCGCGGTCACGGGTGTCGCGCTGCTGCTGCCCCTGGCGGCGCTGCTCGTGCCTTCGGCCGAGACAGCGATCGGCGGTGTGGCGTTCGCGCCGGTGGGAGCATCTAACTCCGCCCTGTTCGCGGCGACCCTCGCCGCCCGCACCGAGTACTCGCCGCCCGGGGCTGCCGCGCGCGTCTTCGCGACCGTCGCCGGGGTGAAGGTGGCCGGGAGCGCGATCGGCGTGGCCGCCGCCGGGCTGATCGCTCCGTTCGGTGCCGGGGTCCTCATCCTCTGCGCCGCAGGCGTCTGCGCCCTCACCCTCACCGCCGTCGCCCTCGACGCCTCGATCGCGTCCCGTCCCTCGCGCGCCGCCCGCTCGTCCCGCACCTCCCTCGCCCCCTGACCCCCACCGTCGAGTCCGCACATTTTGCACACTTCGACGGCGTGGGGCGTGCAAAGTTTGCGGACTCGACGGTGGGGGTCAACGGTGGGGGGCAAGGGGATGCGGAGGGGGCGGGGCGAGCGTACGGTCGCGGCATGCCTACATACACCGCGAAGCGAGCGCTCGATGGCGACGCCGACGAGTACTTCGACTACGTCTCCGACCCGGAGAACCTTCCCGCCTACTTCCCGCGCATGACCGAGGCGCACGAACTGCCCGACGGCAAGGTCGAGACGACCGCCCACGTCGACGCCGACCGGGACGGTACCGACGAGACGGTCACCTCCGAGGCGAACTTCGACGTGGATCGTGCCGCACGCGAGGTGCGCTGGTCGGCTCCCGGACCGCACGACTACCACGGCTCCCTCCGCCTGACCGACGACGGAGTCGAGCTGAGCATCCACACGACGCAGGAGTTCGACGGGATGCAGCAGGCGCTCGACGGATCGCTCGCCAAGATCGCCGAGAACCTGCGCGAGAAGGCCTGACCTACCGGGCGATGTTCGACGGGTTCGAGATCGCCGACGTCGATGTCGGCGAGGCGCGCATCCACGTCCGGATCGGCGGTGACGGACCGCCGATCGTGCTGCTGCACGGCCACCCGCGCACAGGCTCCACCTGGCACCGGGTGGCGCCGCTGCTCGTGGAACACGGCCGCACCGTCGTCGTGCCGGATCTGCGCGGCTACGGCCGCTCGACCGCACCGCCGCCGCGCGCCGACCACGCGCAGGCGTCGAAGCGGGCGATGGCCGAGGACGTCCGCGAACTGATGCATCGACTCGGCCATGACCGGTTCGACCTGGTCGGCCACGACCGCGGCAGCTACGCGGCATTCCGGCTGGCGATGGACCATCCCGAAGCTGTCCGCCGCGTCGCCCTGCTCGACTGTCTTCCCATCGTCGAGCACCTCGACCGCATCACGCCGGAGTTCGCCACCCAGTGGTACCACTGGTTCTTCTTCGCCCAGCCGGACGCTCCCGAGCGCGTCATCACCGCCGACCCGGACTCCTGGTACCACGGCGACCCCGAGGCGATGGGACTCGAGAACTTCGCCGAGCGACGGGAGGCCATCCACCGCCCAGAGGTCGTGCGCGCGATGCTGGAGGACTACCGCGCGGGGCTGACGGTCGACCGGGCCGACGAAGAGGATGACCGCGCCGCCGGGCGACAGCTGACGATGCCGCTGCTCGTGCTCTGGTCACTCCGCGACGACCTCGAGCAGCTCTTCGGCGACCCCCTCGCGATCTGGGATGCGTGGGCCACCGACGTTCGCGGGCACGGGATCGACTCGGGTCACCACGTCGCCGAGGAGGCTCCCGCGGAGCTCGTCGATGCGCTCACCGGGTTCTTCGACGAGCACGAGGACGGCTCCGCGGCGCCCTGATCCGCTAACGGCAGGCGGTCTCCAGCTCCGTCATCGCGGCTGATAGCGTCGTGAGCTGCTCCTTGGCCCGGGCGATCGTGTCGTACGCGCTCCCCGGGTCGGCCGGGGCATCGGTGGACGCGGCCTCGAAGGTCACGATGACATCGTCGAGCGCCGTCATTGTGTTCTCCGCAGCGTCGGCGACCTGCGGGTCGTCGATCGTCACGGCGAGCGCGTGCGCCTCAGCGGAGAGCTCCTGCATTTCCGAGATCGCCTCGATGCGCTCAGCACCTGTGGCCTGGGCGATCCCGCCCATCTGCTCGCTGATGTCGACGACGAGTTCGCCGATCTCCTGGCACCCCGGCTTGTGGAACGCGGACGGCGAGCCCTTCTGCGATGCCGTGTCGACGGCGCTCTGCACGGCGGCCGCGGTAGCGACGACGATCAGGATCGACACCACGATGGTGAGCACGCTCACGACCGCGCCGACGATGATGCCGGACCAGGCCAGACCGCGACCCTTGTCGCCCGTCCGCTTGATCTGGGAAAGCGCGATGCCCCCGCAGATGAAGGCGGCGAGGGGGACGAGGAAGCCTGCGATCAGGGCGATGATCGCCAGGACGTTGGTCTTCTGCGGGCGCGCGTGCGCAGGAAGGCCGGGCGGGATGGGCGGGGCCGAATCACCGGGTGGGACCGACGCGGCGGGTTCGATGGGAGCGGCGGGTCGGGCGTCCGTCTCCGCGGGGGTGGGGGTGTCGTCGTTCATGGGGCCTTCCTGGGCGCGGCAGGCGCGCCGGGCGTCGTAGGGCGGCGCGAAATCACCGCCCACCCGTGCAGACGCACTGAATGTCGGCAATATGACGCGGCTGCGGTCGAGGCGAACACCCGCCCGAGCGTCAGGCCAGGCGGCGGTACAGGCGGTTGCCCAGCGCGGCCAGCACGAACCCGGTCGCCACGATCGCGGCGACGCCGCCCGCGTAAGCGATGAACAGGTGTTCCGTTCCCGACTGGGCCGAGAAGTAGGTGACCAGCAGCGCGATGACCGAGCCGGCCGCGCAGACCGCACCGATCCAGACCAGCGGCCACAGCTTGCTGCGCACCGGCGGTTCGGCACCCGGGAGGTGCAGCCATGAGAGCACGATCCCGGCGAGGCAGCCCCAGAACGCGACGACGAGCATTCCGGCGACGACGTCGCTGGGCCGGTGCCACTGCTCGACCAGGGTGGATGCGCCGGCCGCGATCGCGAAGATCGAGCCGATGACCGCGGCGACCGGGCGGAGGCGCGGCGACGCCACCAGGAAGACGACCAGCGCCGCAGAGGCGGCGACCGCCGTGTGACCGGAGGGCAGCGAGTTGGAGAGCCCGACATCCACGCCCTTCTCGGGCCGGGACAGGATGGTGTACTTCAGCACCTGCGTGCTCACGTTCGCGCCGATGGCCGCTCCGACCGCCACCGCGAAGACCAGCCAGTTGCGCCGGACCAGCACGATCACGATGGCCGCGATCGCTCCGATCACCACCGAGGCGACCGGCAGCGCGTTGAGGAAGGTGTGCGCGAACTCGATCACGTCGCCCTTCCACGCATCCGCCCCCGCGAACGCCCGCTCATCGATCACCTGGCCGATGTAACTCTGCACGAAGACCAGGTAGACGGCGACGAACGAACCGGCGGAGACAAGCGCACCCCAGAAGAAGGGGAGGGCGCGGAGGCTCGATCGCATAGTGCATCCACCCTTCCACACACGACTCTGAGATTTCCGGACGAACGCCGAGGATCGCGGGGATCCGCTCAGTCGACGAAGCGAACCCCGGGTTCGCAGGCCGCCAGCCGGTCGCGCATGACCGCGACGGCGGCCGGATTGCTGTCCACCAGCACGAAGCGCCGCCCGAGCGCCGAGGCGACCGCGCCGGTCGTGCCGCTCCCCGCGAAGAAGTCGAGCACCCAGTCCCCCTCCCGGCTGGACGCCTGGACGATGCGACGAAGCACACCCTCCGGCTTCTGCGTCGGGTACCCGGTCTTCTCGCGGCCGGTCGGCGACACGATGGTGTGCCACCAGACGTCCGTCGGCAGCTTGCCGAGCTGCGCCTTCTCCGGTGTGACGAGCCCCGGCGCCATGTACGGCTCACGCTCGACCGCGGCATTGTCGAAGTGGTACGCCGACGGGTTCTTCACGTAGACGAGGATCGTGTCGTGCTTGGCCGGCCACCGGTTCTTCGGCTTCGCACCGTAGTCGTAGGCCCAGATGATCTCGTTGAGGAACGACTCCCGGCCGAACAGCGCATCCAGCAGCACCTTGGCGTAGTGCGATTCGCGGTAGTCGAGGTGGAGGTACAGCGTCCCGTCGTCGGCCAGCACCCGCCAGGCCTCGATCAGTCGCGGCTCCAGGAAGCCCCAGTAGTCCTCGAAGCGGTCGTCGTAGCTGAGCAGGTCGCCCTTGATGCGCTCGTAGCTGCGCCCCTTGAACCCGATCACGCTGCCGGCGCCGCCCTCGGAGCGCACCGACGTGAGCGTCTGCCGCGCCTGCGGCCGCCCGGTGTTGAAGGGAGGATCGAGGTAGATCAGGCGGAAGGACGCGTCCGGCAGGGCCGCCAGCACCTCCAGGTTGTCGCCCTGCACGACCGTGCTGGGCGCATCCGGATGCCACAGCGGTTGGGCTGCGGGAGCGGGCTGCGACATGCGACCATTCTCGCAGCGGAGAGAATGGACTGTGCACAACCTCGGCCTCCTCTTCGACGTCGACGGGCCCATCGCGAGTCCCGTCACCCGCACCATCGCCATCCGCAGCATTGTCACCGACCTGGTGGCGATCGCCGCCGCGGGCGTTCCGATCGCGTTCATCACCGGGCGGTCGGGCGATTTCATCCGCAACCAGGTGGTGACGCCGCTGTGCGACGCGGGCCTCGGTGATGCCCTCGACCAGCACGGCGCGCGGATGTTCGGCGTGTTCGAGAAGGGCGGCGCGTGGGCGCCGATCACCGGCGAGGGGATGGGCGAGGTCACCGTGGACGAGACGGTCGCCTTCACGCCCGAGGCGGTCGACGCGGTCCGCCGGCTCGTGCGCGACCGTTTCGCCGACACCATGTTCTTCGACGAGACGAAGCGCGCGATGATCTCGGTCGAGCAGCGCACCGACGTGGATGCGGACACCTACGCCGAGGCCCAGTCGCGCTTCCAGGACGCCGCCTTCGACGCGCTGACCAGCCTTGGGGTCGGCCTGCGCTACGGCGACCGGGAAGCCCCCGACGCCGACGGCGCGGTGCCGTACCGGATCGACCCGACCATCATCTCCACCGACATCGAGTCGGTGCTGCTCGACAAGGACCGCGGCGCGCAGCGCGCCTTCGACTACTTCGCGGCGCGCGGACCGCTCCCCCGCCGCTGGCGGTCGGTGGGCGACTCGCGCAGCGACTACAAGATGGCGGACTTCGTGCACGACGCGGGCTACGAGGTGGCCCACGTGGATGTGCGGCCCTCCGACGGCGTCCTCGACCGGCCGTACCAGGTGATCACCATCGGCGACGCCATCCACGACGACGCGGGCGCGGAGTTCCTGGCCCACTGGAGGCGCGAACTCGGTCTGGACTGAGCGCCGCGCCTCGCCTCGCCTCGCCTCGCCTCGCCTCGCCTCGCGCGAGATTTGCGCCAAATCGTCGTTATGGGGCCGTCAAAACCGAGATTTGCGCCAAATCTCGCGACAGCCGGTGGGAGACGCGGGTGGCCGCGCGTCAGGCGAGCTCGCGGCCGCGGTTGCGGCGGCGGATCTCTCGCGGCGCCCGGCCGCCGAGGAAGGAGCGCGCCGGGTCCACCATGAAGCCCTGGCGGAGCGCCTCGCGCCCGACCAGCATCCGGAAACCCATCTGGTCGCGGTTGGTCAGCGTCGTCTCCGCGGTCACCGGGCGGCCGCCGAGCACAAGGTCGAGCAGCACGACGATCCGCTCCTCCGTGTGACCGGACGAGCTGCGCACCACGCGGCGGTCGTGCACCGCGCACTCGGCGGTGACCGCATCCCGATCGGAGTCCTGCCACGGCTGCACCCGGAACCGCACCCGATCGCCCGGCAACTCCTCGATGTCGAAGGCATGCAAGGACGAACTGCGGGCTCCGGTGTCGACCTTCACCTTGATCCACGGCACGCCGATGCCGGGAAGGCTCACCCACTCACGCCAGCCGACCGTGTCGGTGGTTGGATGGAGGTCGGCCATTCCCCCATCTTTGCAGGAGCCCTCCCGTGAAACTCGCCATCCTCTCGCGCGCCCCGCACGCGTATTCGACGCAGCGGCTGCGGTCGGCGGCCGAGAACCGCGGTCATACGGTCAAGGTGCTCAACACGCTCCGGTTCGCGATCGACCTCTCCGGCGACGAGCCGGACCTGCAGTACCGGGGCCGTTTGCTGTCCGACTACGACGCGATCCTGCCGCGCATCGGCAACTCGATCACCTACTACGGCACCGCCGTCGTGCGGCAGTTCGAGCAGATGGATGTGTACACGCCGAACACCGCGAACGGCATCACGAACTCGCGCGACAAGCTGCGGGCGACGCAGATCCTCTCGCGCCACAACATCGGGATGCCGCGCACGGCGTTCGTGAACAGCCGCGCGGACGTGCGCATGGCGATCGAGCGCGTCGGCGGTGCGCCCGTCGTGATCAAGCTGCTCGAAGGAACCCAGGGCATCGGCGTCATCCTGGCCCCGGAGGCGAAGATCGCGGAGTCGATCATCGAGACGCTGCACTCCACGAAGCAGAACGTGCTCATCCAGAGCTTCATCGCCGAGAGCCGCGGGCGCGACATCCGCGCGCTCGTGGTCGGCGACCGGGTGGTGGCCGCGATGCGGCGCGTGGCGAGCGGGGACGAGTTCCGCTCCAACGTGCACCGCGGCGGCACCGTCGAGAAGGTCGCGCTGACTCCCGAGTTCGAGGAGGCGGCGGTGCGGTCGGCGCAGATCATGGGACTCCGCGTCGCCGGCGTCGACATGCTGGAGGGCAAGGACGGCCCGCTGGTCATGGAGGTCAACTCCTCACCGGGGCTCGAGGGCATCGAGCGGGCAACCGGACTGGATGTGGCCGGCGCGATCATCGACTTCATCGACAACCAGGTGGCGTTCCCCGAGATCGACGTCCGTCAGCGCCTCACCGTCTCGACCGGCTACGGCGTCGCCGAGCTGCTCGTGCACACCAACGCGGACCTCGTCGGCAAGACCCTCCGCGACTCCGGTCTCGGCGACCGCGACATCTCGGTGCTCACCCTGCACCGGGGCGCGTCCGTCATCCCGAACCCGCGCAGCGGCGTCGTCCTGGAGGCGGGCGACCGGCTGCTCTGCTTCGGACGGCTGGAGGAGATGCGGTCGATGATCCCGGACCGCCGCAAGCGCCGCGCCAAGGTGCGCAAGCTGCCGAAGGAGGCCCAGGAGGCGCTGACCGAGAGCGAGACCGCACCCGTCGCCGCGACGGAGTAAGAGCGAGCGACGGTGCTGCTATGCCGCCGTCGTCGTGCGGGCGCGCACGTGCGCCCGTTCGCCCTGCGACCCGAACAGCGACACCAGTTCGACCGCGCCTCCCGGCTCGGCCCCGAACCAATGCGGCACCCGCGTGTCGAACTCCGCCGCCTCCCCGGGCTCGAGCACGACCTCCTCGTCGCCGAGCAGCAAGCGGAGCCGGCCGCTGAGCACGTAGAGCCACTCGTACCCCTCGTGGGTACGCTGCCGCGGGACGGCGCGAGCACGGGGCGGTATGACGATCTTGTAGGCCTGCAGTCCCGTCGCGTGCCGGGACAGCGGCAGAAGTGTCATCCCCTCGCAGTCGATCGGCCGGGCACGCACCCGCGGGTCTGAGGGCGGCGTCCGGACGAGCTCGTCGAGCGTTGTGCCGTACACGCGCGCCAACGGCAGCAGAAGTTCGAGAGTCGCCTTGCGGCGGCCGGACTCCAGGCGGCTCAGCGTGCTGGTGGAGATGCCGGTGGTCTGCTCGACCTCGGCGAGTGTGAGGCCGCGGTCGGTGCGCAGGCTGCGCAGCCGGGCCCCGGCGGCCGCGATGGCGTCTTCGGTGTCCATGGGATCATTTTGCCATTTCGGCAAGAATATTTGCCATCCCGGCGGGCCGGCGTCGACACTGGCTGCATGACGGACCAGTGGGAACAGCAGGACGAGACGGTGGACGCCGTGGTGATCGGCGGCGGTGCGGCAGGACTCAACGGCGCACTCATGCTGGCGCGCTCGCGGCGGGAGGTGCTCGTGATCGACTCGGGGTCGCCGCGCAACGCTCCGGCAGACGGCGTGCACGGTCTTCTCGGCCGTGAGGGGATGCCGCCGGCGGAGCTGCTGCGGATCGGGCGCGAGGAGGTCCGACGCTATGGCGGACGCATCCTCGACAGCGAGGTGACGGATGCGGTGCGCTCGGGCGACGGATTCGTCGTGACCCTCGGCGACGGACGCACCGTCGGGGCACGCCGCCTGCTGGTCGCGACCGGGCTGCGGGATGTGCTCCCCGACATCCCGGGCCTCGCCGAGCGCTGGGGACGCGACCTCGTGCACTGCCCGTACTGCCACGGCTGGGAGGTCCGCGACCGGGCCATCGGAATCGTCGCGACCGGCGACGGATCGGTCCACCAGGCGCTGCTGTTCCGGCAGCTCTCGGATGACGTCGTATACCTCGCGAACGGTCACGACCCCGACGAGGCCGCCCGGGCTCGGTTCGACGCGCTGGGCGTCCCGGTCGTCGAGGGACGGATCGCGGCCGTCGAGACGGCGGACGACCGCATCGCCGGCGTCCGGCTGGACGACGGCACGCTGGTCGCGCGGGAGGTGCTCGCCGTCGGCTCGCGTATGGAGGCCCGCACGCACGGCCTCCAGTCCCTGGGTCTGCGCAGCGTCGAGCTGCCCGGTGGGATGGGCACCAGCATCGAGGCGGACGATTTCGGCCGAACAGGTGTGCCCGGGGTGTGGGCCGCGGGCAACGTCGCCGACGCCAAGGCGCAGGTCGGCGCCGCCGCAGCCACCGGCGCGTTGGCCGGCGCCCAGATCAACGCGGAACTCGCGCTGGAGGACGCCGACCGCGCGGTGGCGCTCAGACGGTCGGCTGCTGCGGGCCGCTGACAGGAGTCAGGCCGCGACGCCGGGTCCGGGCGACGAGCAGGGCGGCTCCGGCGGCGAGGAACACGCCCCCGCCCGCCAGCATCGGTCCGGCCGGGGTCGACGAACCGGTGTCGGCCAGGGTGGCCGTCGGTCCGTCGGCGGAGGTGGAGGCGGTCACGGCGACGTAGGTGAAGATCGCCGTCTGCAGCAGGCCCTGGCAGGCGACGGACGGCTGCACCTGGAGGTCGACGACGCCGGAACCGGCCGGCGCGATCGCGGTGATGGTGGTGTCATCCACGACGGTGAAGGTCCGTGCCGGCACACCCCCGAACGTCACGCCGGTCGCACCCGTGAAGCACTCACCGCTCAGGGTGACCAGGGTGCCGCCGGTCGTCGGCCCGCTCGCCGGGCTCACCCCCGTGACGACGAGCAGCGGGTCGTACGTGAACGTGGCCGCGCCCGAGACGCCGTTCGCCGTCTGCACCTGGACGGGCACCTGCCCACGAAGGCCCGGCAGGGAGAAGGTGATCTCGGTGTCCGACACGACCGTGAACGGAACGGGTGCGGATGCGACCAGCACGAACAACGCGCCCGAGAAACCGGTGCCGGTGATGGTGATCGTCGGGTTGCCGACGGACGGCCCGTGGTCGGGCGACAGGCTCGTGATGACGGCTGTCGTCACGGGGACGTAGGTGATCGAGCCCGGCTGCGAATCCCCATTCGGATGCTCGACGACCACATCCACGACGCCCGGCGCATGCGCGGGGGTGGTGACGGTGATCATGGAGTCCGACGTGACCGTGAAGGCCGGCGCTGCAGTGCCGCCGAAGGTGACGCCCGTGGCTCCCGTGAATCCGGTGCCCGAGACGGTGACGACGGTTCCGCCGGCTTCCGAGACCCGGTTGTAGGAGACGTCGGTGACGGTCGGCGGTGCGAGGAAGGTGTAGGTCAGCGGCGCGGAGTCTCCCGTCGGCTGCTGCACCACGACATCCACTGCACCCGGTGCGTGCGCAGGCGTGGTCGCGGTGACCGTGGTGTCGTCCACCACGGTGAAGGTCGTCGCCGGGGTCCCGCCGAAGGTGACGCCGGTCGCACCGGTGAAACCGGTGCCGGTGATGGTGACGGTGTCGCCGCCCAGAGGGGTTCCGCTCGTGGGCGCGATCAGCGTCGCGGCCGCAGCGGCGACCACCCGCGGCACGGCGGCCTGCGCCGGAAGGGCGCCGAGGCCGAGGAAGCCGAGGAGCACCGCGAGGGCGGCCCCCACCGCGCCCCCCGTGGCGATGCGGCCGCGCGCGCGGCTCGTGGATGTTGTCATGTGGTGTTCCCCCTGTTGATTCATGTGTGATTCCCCCAAATAGCAAACGCCGACCTCCACCGTGTCCGGGGGGTCGACGTTTGTATTTAGCTTCGGGCAAGCACCCGCTTTTCGCTGCCCCCCGTTTGCGGGTGATTTTTGGAAACGGCTGTCAGGCAGCCGGCCGCTCGACCGCCCGCAGCCGCTCGGCGCGGCGGTAATGCCGCAGCACGAGCCAGAGGGTCAGGATGCCGCCGGCCGCGACGACGATCAGCACGACGATGTAGAGGATGCCGGCCAGCGCGGTCACGGCCGACGCGGTCTGGGCGCTGAGACCGCCGGCCGTGGTGAGCTCCTCGACCGCGCGACCGTTCGCGAGCAGGGCGATGACGGCCGCCAGGTCGCTCGCCGAATCCCAGAGCCCGTGCAGGATGGCCACGCCGACGTAGGTCACGACGATCCAGATCGAGAACCGGAAGCGGTCGCGTCCCCGCGCCGCGCCGAACAGCACGGCACCGAGCACCGCCGTCCAGAGCACATGGCCGACCGGCGCGAGGATCGCACGGAGCACCTCGGTCTGCAGCAGTGAAACGAGGTCGATGCCGCGCGCCGTGATCGCCGCATTGAAGGCGTACCCGGCCGACTCGAACGCGGCGAAGCCCGCTCCGACGGTCGCCCCGAGCAGGGCGCCCTGCGTGGCCGTCTTCGGCACGACCCGCCAGCCGATGATGACCAGCAGGATGCCCTTCACCAGCTCCTCGATGAGGCCGACCAGCAGATACAGCCAATAGCTCTGGTGCAGATTCACCTCGAGCAGCGAGGCGCCGAGCACGCCGAAGATCCCGCCGATGAAGAAGGCGAGCACCAGTTGCAGCGAGCTGACGCTGCCGCTCACGCGCTCGATGGCGAAGAGGACAACGCAGAACGGGACGAGGAAACTCCCGAGGAGGATGAGCGTCGGGATGAGGTTGGTATTGCCGGTGACGATCGTCACGACGATCGTCAGGATCCACAGCGCCAGGCCCGTGAGCAGCGTCTTCCACCACCAGCCGTGATGATGGTGCGGGTGCGGCGCTGCTTCGGGCCGGTCCGTCCACGTCTGTGCTGCCATCCGACTCCCCTTCGCTCGATGCCGCGCCGCCCGCTGACAGTGCGATCATCTTCCCACTGCACCAGCTCGCCGCCAGGGCACCGGCTCGCCGACAGGGCTCAGGCGAGGGAGCGGAAGCGTGCGACGCCCTCGGCGACGAGCTCGCGGAGGTCGAGCGGTTCGTCGGAGGCGATCCAGCGCTCGAAGGCAAGACGGAAGGCGGCCATCGCGGCCTCGGCGGCGACGGCCGCCTCGTCCGGCTCGAAGCCGCGCTCGACCAGAGCGGAGGCGGACGCGGAGGTGACGGTCGCGAGCTTCAGCAGCTCGCGCTCCTGAAGGCTCGCGTTCGCCGCGATGACGGCCGCGCGTCGGCGTGCGAACGTCGGGTCGGGACTGCTCTGGAGGAACGCTGCCGCGGCATCCATCCCCGCGGCGGCGGCGGCCAGCGCGGTCGTGGCCTCCGTGTGGTCCGCGATGGCCGAGAGCACCGTCTGCTGGAACGCGGCGGACCCGGCGAAGAGCACCTCGCGCTTGTCGGCGAAGTGACGGAAGAACGTTCGCTCGGTCACGCCTGCGCGGGCGGCGATGTCGGCGACCGTCGTCTGCTCGTATCCCGGGTCGAGGTAGAGCTCGAGCGCGGCGCGCCCGAGACGTCCCTGCGCATCCGGCTCCCAGCGTCCCATGTGTCCAGTGTAGTGATGACAGTTGCTGACATGAGTGCTACGCTGACGTCAGTCTCTGACATCAGCGGTCGATCGATCGGGAAGAGACGAGCGAAAGGAGCACATCATGCGTGTATTCATCACCGGAGGATCGGGCTGGATCGGATCAGCCGTCGTCCCCGAACTCCTCGCCGCCGGCCACGAGGTCCGCGGGCTGGCCCGGTCGGACGCGTCCGCAGCGCGCCTCCGCGCCGCGGGCGTCGAACCGGTCTCCGGCGGGTTGACCGACCTGGACGTCCTGCGCGACTCCGCCGCCGCGGCCGACGCCGTCGTCCACCTCGGCTACAACCACGACTTCAGCGACCAGGCGGGAGCGGGTCGCGCGGAACGCGCCGCCCTCGAGACCTTCGGAGACGCCCTGGAGGGCAGGGATGCGCCCCTGCTGTTCGCCTCCGGTGTCGCGTTCGTCGCGCCCGGCCAGATCGCGACCGAAGACGACCTCGCACCGTTCTCCGGACCGGACGCCCCGCGCGGAGGAGCGGAGGAGCTGGCGTTCGGCTTCGTCGACCGCGGCATCCACCCGGTCGCCCTGCGCTTCGCCCCGACCGTCCACGGCGCCGGCGACCACGGCTTCACCGCCGAGCTGGTGCGCGTCGCACGCGAGAAGGGCGTCGCCGCCTACGTGGGCGACGGGTCGAACCACTGGCCCGCCGTGCACCGAGGGGATGCCGCCCGCCTGGTCGCCCACGCCCTGGAGAACGCCGGAGCCGCGACCGTCGTGCACGCGATCGGCGAGCAGGGGGTGCGCACCCGCGACATCGCCGAGGCGATCGGCGGCGGGCTCGGCCTCCCCGCCGTGTCGATCGACCCTGCCGACGTGGAGGCGCATTTCGGGTGGATCGGGCGGATCTTCGCCCTCGACCTCCAGGCCTCCAGCGCACTCACGCAGCGCCGGTTCGACTGGGCGCCGACCGGCCCGACCCTGTTGGAGGACCTGGCCGCCGGCTCCTACTTCGCCCGCGCCGCGGCCTGACCCCTCACGGGGCTCGAGGCGGAGAGGGCGGAGAGGGAGGGGACGAGGAGGACGAGGAGTCGTCGGGTGGATTCACGAGGACGTCGTCGAAGGTCGCCTTCTCCGCCGCGGTGCGCTGGTCCCAGCCCGGACGCCGCGCGGCGTAGAAGATCAGCGGAGGGACGCCCAGCAGGATGACGATCACCGCGACGAGCGCCGGGTACGCCCATCCCGGCGCGCCCGCCGCGAAGCCCTCCGGCGGCACGAACCCGAGCGCGAACGCGGCCAGGCAGGCGAGGAAGCCGATCGTCGCGATCAGTCCCATCGCCGGCGTTCGGTAGCTGCGCGTGACGTCCGGGTGGGTACGGCGGAGCCGCATCGCGGCCGCGAACATCATCATGTACATGATCAGGTAGAGCGCCGCGGCCATGTCCACCAGCAGGATGAACGCGGTGTTGATGTTCGGCACGAAGATGAACAACGCCGCGAGCAGCGTGACCACGATGCCCTGCACGTTCAGGATGCCGACCTGCACGCCCGCCTTGTTCCGCCGCTGCAGGAACGTGGGCAGGTAGCCCGAGCGCGCCGCCGCGAGCAGACCGCGCGACGGTCCGGCGATCCAGGTGACCACGGAGGCGAACGCGCCGAGCGCGATCAGCAGGGAGATGAGCGGGGTCGCCCACGACATCCCCCAGGTGTCGAAGTAGGTCTGGAACGCGAGGTTGATGCCGGTGGTGAGCCCGAGCTCGGACGACGGAACAGCCACCGCGATCGCGATCGTCGGGAAGATGAAGATCCCGAGGATGAGGATCGACGCGATGAGCACCGTCTTCGGGTAGCCCTTGCCCGGGCTCTTGAGGTCGTTCGCGTGGACGGCGTTGACCTCCATGCCGGCGTACGCCAGCACGTTCGAGACGATCAGCACGATGGAGGCGATGCCGGTGAACGGCGGGATGATCGCCGACGCCTCCAGCGGCGTCTCGCTGGGCTGTCCCGTCCCGAGCCAGATCGCGCCGAACACGATCAGCAGGACGCCCGGGAAGATCGTGCCGGCGAGTCCCGACCACGACCCGACCTTCGCGAACAGGTTGCCGCCGCGCAGGGTGATGAACGTCGAGAACCAGTAGATGACGAGGATCACGATCGCCGTGTAGAGGCCGGAGTTCGCCAGGTTCGGGTCGAGGAACACGAACGCCAGCGACGCCGCGATGAACGCGATCTGCGTCGGATACCAGACGACGTTCTGCACCCACTGGAGCCAGATCGCCTGGAAGCCCCAGCGCTCGCCGAACGCCAGGCGCACCCAGGTGAAGACGCCGCCCTTCCAGCCGGTGGCGAGCTCGGCGGCGACGAGCGCAACCGGGATCAGGAAGAAGATCGCCGGGATGATGAACAGCGTCACCGAGCCCAGCCCGTACCCGGCCATGGCGGGGAGGCTGCGCAGGGACGCGACGGCGACGACGGTGAGCATCGCCAGCTGGGTGATGCTCATGAACGTGCGCGCCGTCGTGCCCGGCGACCCGATCGCCGGCTTGTGCGGCACGGAGTCGAAGGGATGCGGTTTGACGTGGTCGGGCCCGGGCGCCGGTGTGCCGTCCGCCCGCGTATAGTCCGTCGCGGACTTGTTCGGCTCGCTCGTTGCGGTCATGGTCTTCTCCCGCTCGTGTGAGGCGCGCTGCGCCGGGGTCTCGATCGCGTTCCGGCGATCAGTGGGTGAAGGAGGCCGTCTGGCCTTCCAGCGGCATCGGCCCCTCGAGCTGGTCGAGGTACGCGACGGCCTCTTGGATGTCGCCGATCAGCGACTCCGCCAGGTTGCGGCTCAGCCCGTTGCGCACGACGATGCGCTGCACGGTGAGGTCGCTGATGTCGTCGGGCATCGGGTAGGCGGGGATGAGCCATCCCTTCAGCCGCAGGCGCTCCGACAGGTGGTACAGGTTCCAGTTCTCGGTGTGCCCCTTCTTCAGCTGCCAGGCGAAGACGGGGATGTCGGAGCCGTCGTTCCACAGCTCGAAGGCGGGCATCTTGGCGATCTCCCCCGAGAGGTAGAGCGCGACATCCTGCGACGCCTTCTGCACGCGGTAGTAGCCGTCGAACCCGAGCCGCAGGAAGAGGTAGTACTGCAGCAGCACCTGGGCGCCCGGGCGCGAGAAGTTCAGCGCGAACGTCGGCATGTGCCCGCCGAGGTAGGTGACGTCGAACACGAGGTCGGAGGGGAGGTCCTCCACCGTGCGCCAGACCACCCAGCCGAGGCCCGGGTAGACCAGGCCGTACTTGTGGGCGGACGTGCTGATGGAAACGACCCGATCGACGCGGAAGTCCCACTCCAGCTGCGGCTGCAGGAAGGGCGCGATCATCCCGCCCGAGGCGCCGTCGACGTGGATCTTGATGTCGAGCCCGGTGTCCGCCTGGATGCGGTCCAGGGCCTCGGAGATCTGCGCGACCGGCTCGTACATCCCGGTGTAGGTGACGCCCATGATGGCGACGACGCCGATGGTGTTCTCGTCGACGTACTTCTCGAGCTCGTAGCCGTCGAGGACCTTGTGGTCAAGGCTGATCGGCACGTACCGGGCTTCGACGTCCCAGTAGTTGCAGAACTTCTCCCAGCAGACCTGAACGGCGCTCGAGAGCACCAGGTTCGGCTTCTCGGTCGACTTGCCCTCGGCCCTTCTCGCCTGCTGCCAGCGGCGCTTCAGCGCGAGGCCGCCCAGCATGCACGCCTCCGACGAGCCGATGGTGGAGGTGCCGATCGCCTTCTCCGGGTCCGGCGCGTTCCAGAGTCCCGCGATCATCTTCCAGCAGCGGGTCTCGATCGCCGCGGTCTGCGGGTACTCGTCCTTGTCGATCATGTTCTTGTCGGCGGACTCGGCGTACAGCCGCGCGGCGTGATCGTCCATCCAGGTACCCACGAAGGTGGCCAGGTTGAGGCGGGCGTTGCCGTCGAGCATCGACTCGTCGTGGACGATCTGGTAGGCGGTCTCGGGCAGCGACTCGTTGTCGGGGATGCGGTCCACCGGCAGATCGGTACTCTCGCCCGGCCGGGCGAAGATCGGGTTGAGCTGGGTCCGGTCGCTGGTGCCGGTGTAGGCGGTGGAGGGCGACTGCGACGCCTTCGCCCGCTCCTTCGACTCTGAGATGGTCATTCGCTTCACTCCTCGGACGGCGCGGGCACCGGCTCGCGCAGTGGACGTTCGCTTGTACGTCGTCCGGCCGGCCGATCCGTGACCGCGCCGAACAGCGTCACCGTAACGAGGGCGTGATTCGCCGCGATAGACAGTTCTCGCGGCTTTTCCCGGATCAGTCGGCGGCCCCGCCGGACGGGCTCAGGAGCCGGATCGCTTCAGCGTGCCGATCGTGGAGCCGCCGTCGTCGAGGACGGTCATCGTGTCACCGGAGACGTTGCCCGTCGCGGCTTTGCCGAGCCAGGTGTCCACGTCCTCGCAGGCCATGAGGGTGGATGCGATCGGGCCGAAGGTGATCTCGTCGCCGTCGATCTGGCCCTTGCCCGAGAGCGTGTTGCAGCCGTCGGAGCCGGAGAAGGTGCCGTCGTTCTCGATGTCGAGGTTCGGCTGCCCTGCCGAGGTGGAGCCCCACCGACCCACGACCGCTTGCCCGCTCGGCGTGCCGGCGCACCCGGCGAGCAGCAGGACCGCGGCGGCCACCGCGGTCAGACGTTGCATCCGTCGGTGGCTCAGCATGATCCCTCCCCGCTTTCTGGGCGCCAGGGTAGCGCCGGTGCCGCCGCGCGCGACAGGGGGAATCGGGCGCGGCGCGGTGCTCGATCCGGGGTCAGTCGGCGGCTCGGTCGTCGGCGACGGCGGTCGGGGACAGCACCTCGTCGACGATGGCGAGCAGCTCGGGCCGGGCGAGGATGCGGAAGTGTCCGCCGACGTCCAGCTCGATGTTGCGGGCGCCTTCGAGCCTGCTTCCGGCGGGGACGTGCGGGTCGAACCAACCCCAGACGGAGATGATCTGGGCGTTCACCGCGCGGTTGAGCGCGAGCCGGACGAGTCCGGGAGACGACGGCATCAGTGCGCGGACGCTCGAGATCGGGATGAACCGGGCGAGCGACGACCCGCCGAACGGCGTGGCCACGGCGACGGTGGTGCGGATGCGCGGACCCGAGTCCGGCATCCCCATCAGGTATTTGGCGATCAGGCCGCCCTTGCTGTGCGCGACGATGACGACATCCGTGAGGTCCTGCTCGTCGAGGTGGCGCTGCACGAGCGCGGCGGCCTCCGGCACGGACATCCGGTTGTCCTCGAGCGCGGTGACGACGTGCACGGGGTGGCCGGACGCGTGGATGTGCTGGGCGAGCGGGCGGAGGAAGCGCCACGTCTCGAAGATGCCGGGGATGAGCACGACGGGTGTGCGCGAGCCCTCGCCGGCAACGAGCGCGTCCGGGTTGCTGCGGTCGAACGCGGCGCGCAGCTGGTGACGGCCGGCGTACAGCCAGTCGAGGGCGAGCACGCCGGCACGGCGCAGCACGGTGCGCCTCATCCCGGTACCCGCACCAGCCGCGAGATCAGGGCGGCGGTGCGCCAGGGCGCGCCGTGCATGACGAGGTGGGCGACGGAGGGGACGCGCGCGGCCGTGCCACCGGCCCGTTTCGCCAGCTCGGCGACCCACTCGTCGCGAGCGATCGGGTCGCGGGCGCCTCGCACCACGACGACGGGCACGGTCGTGTGCTCCAGCTCCTCTTCGGTGCGGAATTCCAGCATGGCGGGCAGCGTAGCGAGATACCAGGCCGGTCCGCAGTGCAGGTAATCGCCGATGACGATGCGGTTGCCGCGGGTGTCCTCCCGCAGGGTGTCGATCCCGAGCAGCACGCCGGCCTTCAGGGCGTTGCGATCCTGCGGTGCCATCACCGGGCCGAGCAGCGCGAGGCCGCGCACGAGGTCCGGCCGTCGGGCTGCCAGGCACACCGCGATCTGGGTACCCATCGAGTGGCCGACCACGACGGCGTCGGCGATGCCGGCGTCGTCGAGGAGGGCGGCGACGGAGTCCGCGAACTCCGCGATGGAGAGCCCGCGTCCCGGACGGAACGGCTTCGCCTTGCCGAACCCGGGCAGGTCGAGGGCGACGACGCGCCCCTCCTCGGCGAGCGCCGGCACCAGCCGCTCGAAGTAGCGCGAACTGACCCCGATGCCGTGCACGAGCACGAAGACGGGAGCCGTCGGGTCCCCGTGCTGCGGGGCCGGCCGCTGCGGACCGGTGTCGACCGTGACGACGGCGCGGGGCGGGAGCGGAGGCGTCAGGTCGTCGGTCACCTCACCACGCTACCCGCGCCACCCCGGGCTGTCCGCCGACGACCCGGCCTCACACCGTCGGCTCGAGCACCGTCTTCAGCCAGCCCTCCTCGCGGCGGTCGAAGCTCTCGTAGGCCTGCAGCGCATCCACCACGCCGACCTCCTGCGTGATGAACCGCGTCGGGTCGAACAGGCCGGCCGCGACGAGGTCGATGAGCGGCGGGGTGACCGCGCGGTGGTTGCAGTTGCCCATCCGCACCGTGAGGTTCTTGTTCATCGCGGCGCCGATCGGGTAGTGCGTCAGCTGCGGCGAGTAGACGCCGATGATGCCGATCCGCCCGGCCTTCGCGACCGATTCCACCGCCCACTGCGAGACGAGCGTCGGGGCGTCGCCCGGCACCCAGAGGTCGCCCTGCGGGTTCGTCTCCGGGGCGACCTCCTGCTGCGCTTCTTCGAACTCCGCCGCCTGCTCCTGCGCCTGCTCGGCGGCCGGACCGCTCTTCGGGCGCTGCGCATCCACTCCGACCGCATCGATCACCGCATCGACGCCCGCGCCACGGGTCAACTCGAGGATCGCGTCGACCGGTGCCTCGGAGTTGAAGTCGATGACCTCTGCGTTCTGTTCGAGCGCCTGCGCGAGCCGCGTCTGGATGCCGTCGACGGCGAACACCCGGCCGGCGCCCTGGCGGAAGGCCGACGCGATCGCCAACTGACCGACGATGCCTGCGCCGAAGACGGCGACCGTGTCGCCCCGCTTCACCCCGGCGAGCTCCGCGCCGAACCACGCGGTAGGGAAGATGTCGGAGAGCAGGATGGCCTGCTCGTCGCTGACCGCCTCAGGAAGCGGGATGAGGGTGTGCTGCGCCCAGGGCACCCTCGCGTACTGTGCCTGCAGCCCGTTCACCGGCCCCGTCGTCTCCGGGCCGCCGAAGAAGGAGGTGCCGGCCGCCGGACCGTTCGGGTTGGCGACATCGCACTGCGCGGTGTTCCCGGCGCGGCACTGCGGGCAGACCCCGCACGAGATGGTGGAGCAGACGATCACGCGGTCGCCGGGCGAGAAGCCGCGCACCGCATCCCCCACGTCCTCGACCACGCCGACGGCCTCGTGACCGAGCACCGTACCGGGTTTCATGCCGGACATGGTGCCGCGGACCATGTGCAGGTCGGTGCCGCAGATCGCGCTGGTCGTGATGCGCACGATCGCGTCGGTGGGTTCCTGGATGGTCGGGTCCGGTACGTCGTCGAGCCTGATGTCGCCGACGCCGTGCCACACGATCGCCTTCATGTTGTCTCCTCCCGGTTGCGTGTCCAGACTGGCGCGACGGTACGCGCCGCGGGGGCCGACCGAGGACCCGGTTGAAAACCCGGAGGAGTGGGGTAGCTGTGGAGAAGTACTAGCCCCGACGGCAGCGGAAGGAGTACCACAGGACCATGCCCGCATCGCAGGAGCTGCCCTCCACCCTCGAGCGTTCGGAGAAGCACGCCCAGGCCCTCTGGTCGAAGGCGCACGACTCGGCGGTCGAGGAGTACGGCGAGGGCGAACGGGCGCACCGAACCGCCTTCGCCGCACTCAAGCACGAGTACGAGAAGGTCGGCGACCACTGGGAGCGCAAGGCCGAGAACGGGCCGTCCGACCGGAAGGCGGCCGGCGGCCGCGACACGGACGCACCGACCGAGGAGGGCGTGGACGCGAACGCGTCGAAGGCGCACCTGCTCGAGATCGCCAAGCGCCTCGACATCTCGGGCCGCACGCGCATGACGAAGGACGAGCTGATCGACGAGATCAAGCGCGCCAATCGTCGCGAGACGGCGGCCAAGCGAAAGAAGGGCTAGCAATGGGCGACGTGCTCGCGTTCATCGGATGCTTCATCCTGTTCCTGGTGGGGATCTTCCTCCTCGGGCTCGCCGACACCCTGCCGGCGTGGCAGGGCCTCGTTTTCTTCGCCGGCATCGTCTGCATCGCGCTCTCCTTCGGCATCCCGGTGGGTGTCCTCGGCCATACCGAGTAACGCCCACCGCGTCAACCGCCTCCGTCGCCCTCCCTTTCCTCAGGGGGGCGAGGTAGCGTTGGTGGATGGCTGACTTCACGCGCCTGCACAGCCACACCTCCGATCCGGAGGAGGCGGATGCGGCGATGGCCGCAGCCGGAGGCCGATTCGCCTTCGCGCAGCTGCCGCAGAACGACTTCTCGTTCGACGTCGATCAGGCGATCGATCCGTCGTTCGCGGTCGCGCGCTACGCGATCGGCGGTCAGTGGGAGACGTCCGGGGACTTCGACGACGTCGTCATCGTGAACGTCAAGACCGACGTGTACCGCTGGGACATCGACGGCGAGCGGGGCTTCGGCGCCCGGTCCCCCTTCCTGATCCGGCCGGGTCACGACTTCACCTGCTTCGCCGAGGACAGCGACGTCGTCAACATCTTCCTGTCGCCGCAGACGCTCAGCGACGTGGCGGCCACCGCCCTGGGGCATGAGGGCCCGGTCGTGTTCGACTCGGCGCAGACGCGCAGCCCGAAGCACGCGGAGTACATGATGACGGCCGCGACGGTCGCCGCGGAATACATGGAGTCGGGCACGTTCCGGCACCCACTGGTGCGCGCGAGCCTGTTCCACACACTGTCGCTCGCCGCCCTCAACTGCTTCTCGCTGAGCACCGATCCCCGGGAGCAAGCACAGACGCCCACCGCGCAGCTGGAGTCGTACCGACGGGCGGTCGGGTTCATCGAGGACTACGCGTCCCTGCCCATCACGGTGACGGACATCGCTGGGGCGGCCGGGGCCACCATCACTCAGCTTCATGCTGCGTTCCGCACCCACGCGGGGACGACGGCCCAGGGATACCTGCAGCAGGCGCGGCTGTCGGCGGCGCACACCGAGCTCCAGGTCTCCGAACCGGCGACCACCGACCTCGCCGACCTCGCCGGCCGCTGGGGTTTCGCCGACCTCGACCGCTTCGCCCGCCGCTACCGCGAGGCGTACGGAATGCATCCTGCGGTGGCGCTGCAGGACTGAGATTTCTCCCCGCTGCCGCTGACGAGGGGCCAACCGACTTCGTAGAATCCCACAGGAAGTGCACTTGCGGTCGGCGCTGACCGTGGCATACCCGCGGGGCCGTTCGTCCGGGATTTCGTTGGTTCCTTATTTGGCTCTGCTTGAGAGTTCCGTCCTGAGTCACGAGCCGGTTGGTTTTCGGCTCGCCACCTCGGTTGCCTGGAGTCAGAGTACGTGTTCATAGTTCGATAGGGAGGTTCGAGACGGATGACTCTTCATATTTCGTTTCTCTGTCACACTTTTGTCCTACAAGTCGGTGATCGGCTCTTGACGGTCCCCGGACGGTCCGGCTTGGAGACTTGGGACCCGGCGGCCAACAAGACCCTGTTCATCGAGGCAGTCAATGGTCGCGTCGTAGTTTCATACGCCGGGCTTTCCTACATAAGGTCCGGAAAGAGCAGCGAACCAACTGACCAGTGGCTCGTACGCGAGATCACGGGTCTTGCACCGCCCCCACCGATGCGCAAAGGAGGCGGTCCTCCGCACTATTTCGGCCCGCTGCAACGCCGGACAATCCGCGACATTCAGGACCGGATTCGGAGTGCGGTGGACACCACCTGGCCGAAGCTCCCAGCTCAGGACCGCGCCAACGGCTTCGAAATCACGATGTCCGGTTGGTCGTGGCCACATGACATCAACAGAAGCAATGCGCGCCCATCAGGCATTCTCAGCCAGCTGGAATGGGTCCCCGGCAAACCCACTGAATGGAGCCCAGTCACCCGCCGGCGCTTCTTGCCTGTCTCTCGAGGCTGGAGCACTGCATCTATCGGATCCGGAACTAAGGCACTCTTGACATCGATCGACCAACAAATTCTGGCGACCGGGGAAGGCGCCGCAAAGCATGTCACGGAAGATCAGGTGGAACGTATCCTCGTGGATACAATTCGGTCAGCAGCGACACCGGGCAGCGGGATTGGCCAGGACTTGATGTCGGTCTACTTGCCGATTCGCGGTGGAAATCCAAGGGTTCGCTATTTCCGCACGCATTCTGACTCGCTGGCATACAGCCCGGCATTCATTCTTTCCGAGGGGATCGTGTATCCATCGGCGCTTGGCGGACCTATGCGTCCGCAGATTGGCAACGTAGAGATCGAAGCGATCCCTCCCTACACTGGCGACGGGAACTCAAACTCAATGTCCAGCCAACCTCGCCCGCCATTTCAGTGAACCGCCAAAGGACGGCCCACGTGAAATGCAGCTTTCGGTTACAGAATGCCATCGCAGCCGAGCTTCGGCAGTATCAGCCAGCCAGTTGAGTTTCCTCTTCGGTCCTGTCGAGGTGGTCTCCGCCGATCAGGCCGCGGGGCGCGTTGCCGCCGAACAGGTGACCCCGTACCCTCCCGGGATCCCCGCGATCCTCCCCGGCGAGGTCATCAACGCCGCCGTTGTCGACTATCTCCGCACCGGGCTCGCGGCCGGGATGGTCATCCCCGATGCGGCAGACCCCAGCCTCGAGACGTTCCGAGTGGCCCGGAGCCTGCCGCACACGGAGTGACTCACTCCTTGTTCAGCTTGTCCTGAACAGCCCCCGCCACCTTCTCCACGGTGTTCGGCAGTTCCGTCGTGCCGTAGAACCGGGAGTCGGGGTGGGTGGGCGGCGGCATCGGGACCGTCGCCTGCGGCCCGTCGAGGTAGGTGAACTCGCCCTTGCCGTCGGGTGTGGGTCCGCTCGCCCAGCGGCCCTCTGCGGCAGCAGCACCATCGGAGAAGTTGATGTACTGATAGGCCACGTCGCGGTCTTCCTTGTTGAGCGGGAAGTTGCTCGGCACCGGGAGGTCCTCCGCCCCTTCCTCACGCAGCTCGGCGGCCGCGGCGATCCACTGGTTCTGGTGCATGGTGTCGCGTGCGAGCAGGAACGAGAGCAGGTCGCGGACGCCCGCGTCGTCGGTCATGTGGTAGAGCCGGGCGACCTGGAGCCGACCCTGCATCTCGGCGTTCGCGTTGGCGGTGAAGTCGGCGAGCAGGTTGCCGCTCGCGGTGATGTAGCTGCCCTGCCACGGGTTGCCGTTGCTGTCCACGGGCCGGGCTCCGGCGCCTGCCACGATGGCGTGCTGCACATCCGTGCCGCCGACGACCGCTGCGACGACCGGGTCGTCCTGCACAGCGTCCTCCGTGATCCCGAGCGGCGACTTCTCCAGCAGCTGCGCGATCATCACCGCGAGCATCTCGACGTGGCCGAACTCCTCGGCGCCGATGCCGTAGAGGAGGTCGCGGTATTTGCCCGGGATGTGCACGTTCCAGGCCTGGAACCCGTACTGCATGGCGACGGTGATCTCGCCGTACTGGCCGCCGAGCACCTCCTGGAGCTTCCTGGCGTAGACGGCATCCGGCTTGTCCGGCTTGGCTGTGTGCTGCATCTCCTGACGGTGGAAGAACATACGAAGATCCCCTTTCTGGTTGGTGCTTCCAGAGGTACGCGGGGGATTCGCTGAGCCCAGCCGTTGACAGATCCGCGGGCCCGGCGGGTTAATGGGCGCCAGTGCCGTGCCCGTGAGCGGGTCGCAGACCGGGTGAGAGCGGGAGCAGCGCGGCGACCACGGATGCAGCGGTTGCCGCGACGAACGGGCCCCCGGGGCCGAGCGCATCCCCGAGCACCCCCGCGACCGCAGTGCCGGTCGCTCCCCCGACGAGCCCCGCCGTGTTGAGCCAGCCGAAGGCCTCCGGGGTCGCGGTCTCCGGAAGAGCGGATGAGACCATGGCGTAGAGGGCGGCAAGCGACGGCGCGAAGCCGAGACCCGAGAGGAACAGCACGCCGTAGAGCAAGGGGATGCCGGGGACCAGCCCGGCCGCCGCCGTCGCGACGGCCACACCACCGAGCACGGCGGCCAGACTCCTCGTCCCGAAACTCCGGTGACCGAACGCGATCCCGCCGATCAGCGACCCCAGGCTCGACACCGCGATCGCCAGCCCGGCGAGGATGCCATGGCCGTCGAAGCGCGCCACCAGCGCGATCTCGAGCGCGGCGAACGACGCGATCAGCGCGAAGCTCGTCGCGGCGGCCAGGCGAACGGACCGCGTCAGCAGCACGGTGCCGAGGCGCGTCCTGCTGCGCGGCAGCCGGACGCCCGCGATGTGCGGGGCGAGCAGGAACCAGACCGTGCCGCCGAGCGTCACCAGGGCCGCGAGCACGAGCGGCGCCTGCGTCGACACCGCGCCGCTGAGCAGTGTGGCGACCACCGGTCCGGTGATCCAGATCAGCTCCTGCGCGGAGGTGTCGAGGGCGAACAGCGCCGGGACCGTCCGGCGGGGCACGAGCCGAGGGTACAGCGCGCGCACCACCGGCATGAGCGGAGGAACGGACGCGCCGATCACGGCCCCGAGCGCCACCATCAGGACGGGTTGTGGTGGCCCGAACGCGAGCAGCAGCATCCCTGTGGCGTTCAGCAGGGCGGCTACCAGCACCGGCGGCCGGATGCCCAGCGCCCCGACCGATCGGCTGACAAGCGGCATGGCCACCGCCTCGCCGACGCTCACCGACGCGACGACGAGCCCGGCCAGCGCATAGGAGCCGCTCGCGTGCCGTACGTGGAGCAGGACGGCGAGCGACAGCATCCCGAGCGGGAAGCGCGCCACCAGCTGCGAGACCGTGACCCGAAGGACGCCGGGGACGCGGACGAGCTCGAGGTACGTCCGCACCCCGCTACTTGCCAACGCCGCCGGCGAGACCGCGCACGAAGTATCGCTGGCACACGAAGAACAGGATCACCATGGGGAGGGCCGCCATCACCATCCCCGCGAACACGACAGGATATTGCGTGCCGTTCTTCGACATCATGTCGGCGAGGCCGACCGGAAGCGTCTGCACGCCCGTCCCGCTGGTGAAGATCATCGCGAACAGGTACTCGTTCCAGTTCTGCAGCACATTGAGGACGATCGTGGTCGCGACGATCGGCATGCTCATCGGCAGGATGATCCGCCAGAAGGTCGCCGCCCGCGAGGCGCCGTCGATCGACGCGGCCTCATCCACCTCGCGCGGCAGGTCGAGCATGTAGGCGCGCATCAGGAAGACGGTGAACGGGATGCGGAACGCCGTGTACAGGATCAGCAGACCGAAGAAGGTGTCGTACAGACCCCATGCCTGGAACAGCTTCACCAGCGGGATGAGCGCAACGGTCGGCGCGAGCATCAGGCCGGCGAGCACGATCACGGTGAAGGTGCGGTTGAGCGGGATGTTCACCCGCGTCAGCCCGTAGGCCGCCCACGCACTGATCAGCTCGGTGATGAGCGTCGCCAGGACGGTCAGCGACACGCTCGTGAGCACGAAGTCGCCGACGCCCTGGTTCCAGGCCTTGGCGAAGTTCTGCCACAGCCACTCGGTCGGGAGCGCGAAGGGGTTGCCGAAGAGCTCGGCGTTGGTCTTCAGGGCGTTGGTCACCATCCACAGCAGCGGGTAGAGGACCACGACGACGAGGGCCAGCAGCAGGGCCCAGACCAGGGCGCTGCGCGACCAGCGGCCGAGACGGGCGAGGACTACCATTCCACTCTCCTCTTGCGCGAGTAGGCCAGCTGGGCGGCGGCCAGCAGCAGCGTGATGACGAAGATCGCCACGCCGATCGCGGCCGCAGAACCGAAGTCGTTGGTGACGAATCCCGCGTGGTACAGCCACGTGCCGAGCACTTGGCTGGAGTTGTTCGGGCCGCCGCTCGTCATCACCATCACCTCGTTGAACACCTGGAAGGCGCCCGAGATGGTGACGATCATCATCAGCCCGGTCATCTCGCGCACCAGCGGCAGCGACACCTGGAAGAAGCGGCGGATCGGGCCGACGCCGTCGAGATTGGCGGCCTCGTACAGCTCCTGCGGGATGCGCTGGAGCGCCACCGAGAACAGCAGGACGCTGTAGCCGAAGGCCTGCCACTGGCTCATCGCGATGATCGCGAAGATGGCCGTGCCCTCGTGCCCGAGCCACGCCTGCGAGAACTGCCCCAGCCCGACGTTGTCGAGGAAGACGTTCAGCATGCCGGTCTGCGGCTGGTAGATGAAGTAGAACAGGAGGCCGGCGACGGTCAGCGAGATCGCCGACGGGATGAAGTAGATCGCCCGGAACGCCTTGCGCCAGCGCTCGCTCCGGACGCTCTCGACGATCGCGGCGAGGACGAGAGCCCCGAACACCTGGAACACGATCGAGAGCACCGCGTACCAGGTGTTGTTGCCGAGCGCCTTCCAGAAGATCGGGTCCTGGGCGAGGTCGGCGTAGTTGTCGACGCCGACGAAGGTCTGGTCGCCGCTGTAGATGTTCCACTTCAGGAAGCTGAAGACGACGTTCTGGATCAGCGGCCAGTAGACGAACACGGCCAGAACGGCCAGCGCCGGGATGAGCCAGACCAGTCCACGCCAGCGCGCGGAGCCCCGCCGCGCCGCACGCGGGGCCATGTCGCCCGGAGCCGGGGCCGTGGGGGGGGGCCCCCCCCCCCCCCCGGGGGGGGGGGGGGGGGCCCCCCCCCCCCGGGGCGGGGGGGGGGGGGGGGGCGGGGGGGGGGCGCGGGGGGGGGGGGGGGGGGGCCCCCCCCCCCCCACGGCCGGCTGAGGCGCCTGCGTCGTGGTCATTTCGCCTTCTCGGACGCCTGTCGCACGGCCTTCAGCGCGGCCTCGGGGGTGAGGCTGCCGGAGACGAGGCCCTCGGAGACGGAGACCCAGGCGTCGCCGACGTCGGGCACGTTGGCCATGTCCAACCACACGACGGTGGACTTCGCGTCATTCACGAGCTTCGTGCCCTCCGCCACGGCGGGGGTCGCGATCTGGTCGGTCACCACATCCTTCACCGCGCTCGGCTGACCGTAGGGCGGCGACGACAGCGTCGTCGCGTTCTTCTTGTTCATCACGAACTTCATGAAGTCGAGCGCGAGGGCGGCGTTCTTGCTCTTCTTGTTGATCATGTAGCCCTCCGGAGCCGCTTCGAGCGTCGAGCTGTCGCCCTTCGCGTCGGCGGGAGCCGGGAGCTGGAAGATGCCGAAGCCGTCCTTGCTGAGCTGGCTGTCCTTCGTGTTCACCGAATCGAACTCGATGAGCTCCTGGTAGTACATGGCCGCCTTGCCGGTCGCCTGCTGCTGCTGCGCGGTCGTGTAGGTGACGCCGTTGGAGTTGGAGGCATCGCCGGTGCACTGGGTGACGAGCTCCTGGAACTGCTTCATGCCCTCCACGTAGCCGTCGTCGGTGTACGTGGCGGTCTTCGGCAGCAGGTCGGCTTCGAGCGTCTTCTGCGGAACGTCGTAGGCGAACAGCTGACCCAGGTAGTGGAGTCCCGGCCAGCCGTCCTTGTTGCCGAACGCGATCGGGACGATGCCGGCCGCCTTGATGGTCGAGCAGTCGGAGATGAGCTCGTCGAGCGTCTTCGGCACGTCGAGGCCGAGGTCGGCGAAGATCTTCTTGTTGTAACCCATGAACTTGCCGTCGACGTACTGCGGGATGCCGTAGTACTTGCCGTCGTACTTGAACGCGTTCAGGGAACCCTCGCCGAAGGTGTCTCCCCAGGTCGTGCCCGGCGCGATGACGGAGCTGAGGTCGACGGCCAGGCCGTTGGCGGCGAAGTTCTCGCCCCAGTTGCCCGCGTAGCTGAAGTAGATGTCCGGCAGCGACTGCGACCCGATGAGGACCTTCTCCTTGTCCTTGATCGCGTTGTCGTCGGTCTCCTGCGCGAGCGTGATCTTCACGTCGGGGTGGAGCTTCGTGTAGTCCTTCACCAGATTCTCGAAATACGAGCCGAGCGGGTCGCCCGCCGCGGCGGTGAGGATGCTGATGCTGCCGGAGTAGTCCGGCTTCGCGGTGATGTCGGCCGAGCCGCCGCCGCCGGAGGAGCACGCGGTGAGTGCGAGCGCCATGACGCCCGCTGCCGCTGCCGTGATGGTCCTGGTCTTCTTCACGCTCATCTCCCGTCGTGCGGGTCGTGCGGTCGAGGTGTCCGCTGACCCGTCTTTGGATCGTGGGTCGCTCTCGGCGACCGATTGCGACGACTATACGTGATTTTGGTACCGGTATCAACACTGCCCAATCGCGGCACCCCCACCCCGGCGCGCGATTTGCGCCAAATCTCGGTTATGGGTCGGCGATAACCGCGATTTGGCGCAAATCGCGTGAGGGAGGGGTGCGGGGGCGGGAGGGAGAGTGAGGCTCAGGCGGGGGGCGGGGCCACGGAGGCGCGCTCGACGAAGTCGGCCTCGAGGACATGGGTGGCGGTCGGAGCGTCGCTCCCGGCGACCCGCGCCAGCAGGCACTCGGCGGTGAGTTCGCCGAGCTGGTGCATCGGCTGGGCGACCACCGACATCGGCGGCGTCATCACGCTCGCCCACGAACTGTCGTCGAAGCCGATCAGAGAGACGTCCTCCGGGCAGCTCAGCCCGCGCTGTCGCAGGGCGCGCAGCGAACCGGTCAGCGCATCCGTCTCCGTCGCGAAGATCGCGGTCGGCGGATCCGACAGCGACAGCATCCCGAGCACCGCCCTGGTCGCCTGCGACTCGTTCTTCAGCACGTGCGTCACCAGAGACGTGTCGAACGGGATGCCGGCCAGCTCCAGCGCGTCCAGGTACCCGAGCAGACGCTCGCCGTCACTCCAGAGGGCGTGGTCGATGATGCGCCGCAGATCGTCGGCGTCCGCGGCCGGCTCCGTCGTGACCGGGCCCCACACGAACGCGATGCGCCGGTGGCCCTTCTCGATCAGCGACATGACGGCCTGACGCGACGCCTCGCGGTTGTTGATGACGACCGCGTCCGCATCCACCGTGTCCACCAGGCGGTCGAGCAGCACCAGCGGGATCTCGCGCTTCGCGACGACGTCGAGGTGCGGCAGCTCGGCGCTGCGTCCCGCCGCCGGCGCCAGCGCGATCCCATCGACCTGCTTGTCGACGAGCACGTCGATCGCGGCCGCCTCCAGCTGCAGGTCCTCGTCCGTGCTCAACACGAGCACGTCGTAGTCGGCCTTGCGGGCCGCGTCCGTGATGCCGCGCAGCACGCCGGCGAAGAACGGGTTGCCGACGTCGGCGAGAACGACGCCCAACGTTCGGGTCTCGCCCGTCGTCATGCTCCGCGCGATCGTGTTGGGCCGGTAGCCGAGCTCCTTCGCGACGGCGAGGATGCGATCCCGCGTCTTCGGGCTCACCGAGCCGTAACCGCCGAGCGTCCGGGCGACCGTCGCCCGACCGACGCCGGCGGCCGCCGCCACCTCCGAGATCGTCGGCGAGGGAATGCGGTGGTCGCGCTCCGTGGACATCGCCACCCCTTCCTGATCCGGGGCGGCTCACGCCCTCAGCCCACGTCGCCCGCCGCCACCGGCGGAAGCGAGCCGACCGCCCTCGTCGCCTCGTCGACTGCGCGCCCGTGACCGAACGCGCCCTCGACCGTGCACTGCCGGGCGGCGAACTGCGCCGCACGCCGCATCGACCGATGCAGCGCCGCGCCACCCGGTCGGGCATTCCTGCGCCAGCCGGATCGCAGCAATTCAACCACGAACGCGCTCACGTAGGCGTCGCCGCATCCCATCGTGTCGATGAACGGACCGGGCACGGGAGCCGCATCGGAGTAGTAGTACGCGTCGCCGTCGAACAGCACGGCGCCGGCATCCCCCTGGGTCCCCAGCACGAGCGACGGGCCGTGCGAGGCGATCCGCCGCAGTTCGGCCCAGGTGTCCGTGCGCGACAGCTCACCGAGCGACACCAGGGCCAGGTCGATCCACGGGCCCACCGCATCCAGGTACTCCCCGGTGCGGTACTCCGGCTCGGACGAGAAGTCGTACGACCGCAGGGTCCGCGTCGCCGCCAGCTTCGGCAGCTCCGGGATGACGCCCGAGTACGCGCTCGAATGGATGAGCGAGAAGCCGGATGCGTAGCGCAGGTCGTCCTCGCCCAGCCGGACCGGATCGCTCAGCGTGACGCCGCCGTGGTTCCACCCGAGGAACCGGCGCTCGCCGTCGACCGTCTCGATCTCGGTCACACCGTTCGGGCCCGGGCGCACCGAGGACCGCGAGGTGTCGACCCCGCAGTCCTCGATGGCCCGCCGCACGAAGCGCCCCTGCTCATCGTCGCCGAACACCCCCAGGTACGCGGCCTCGGCGCCGAGCTGCCGGGCGAACACCGCGACGTTCACGGCGTTCCCTCCCGGGTACTCGACTCCGCGGTCGACGAACCGGTCGACGATGTTGTCCCCGAGACCGAGGACGCGCACCGTGCTCATCGGCGCCCGCTCAGTACGCCACGACGCGGTAGTACCGGCGCAGGTCGAGCGAGTGGTCGCGCACCTGGGCGAGGTGCTTGCTGAAGCGGTCGACGACGGCGTCGGCGACGATCGGGGCCAGCAGCCCGCGGAACTCGTCGCTCACGCCCGGGAGCTGGTAGTCCTTGGTGTCGATCACGGTGACGTCGTCGCTGTACTCGTTCGCGAAGGCGATGACGCGGTCGGTGAGCGGGCGGGTCTCATCCTCACCGGCGAAGACCAGGATGCTGGTGTCCTTCTCGATGAGTTCGAGCGAGCCGTGGAAGAACTCCGCGGCGTGGACGCGCGTGGTGGTGAGCCACTGCATCTCCTCGAGGATGCACATCGAGTACAGGTAGGTGAAGCCCCACAGCTGGCCCGATCCGGTCAGGAAGTGGTAGCCGGTGTCGGCGTGCTTCTCGGCGAACGCCTTGCCGATCGGGTCGGCCTGCTCGGTGACCGAGACGAGCGCCTCGGGGATCGCCTCGAGATCCTTCACCAGGCGGTCGTAGCCGTCGAACTCGCCGCGCAGCGAGAGGAGCTTCGCGCCGAAGGTGAGGAACTGGACGTCGAACGGCCACGCCTTCGGGGCGGAGAGCAGCACCTCGTCGACCATCGAGGCGATCGGGCTGTCGGCCTGGCCGGTGAAGCCGACCGTGAGCGCACCCTTCTCGCGGGCGAACTCGACGCAGTCGATGATGTCCTCGGTGGTGCCGGAGACGGAGGCGAAGATCGCGACCGAGTCCGGGCCGAACTGCGGGTCCGGCGCGAGGATGAACTCCTTGCCGATGACGGCGCGCACCGGGAACGACGAGCGCGTCTGGAAGAAGCGCTCGTACGGCAGTGCCGCGGCGTAGGTGCCGCCCGCGCCGATGAAGTAGATGTTCTTCCAGCGCCCGGCACTGACGCGCTCGGCCAGCTCCTCGATCTGCGATCGCAGCGCGACGGTGCTGCGCACCTGCTCCAGGAATTCCTCTTCGTTGAAGCCCAGCATGTGTCTCCCTCCACCGATCCGTTTTGGTACCGGTATCAATTCGTCTCAATCGTGACACAGCCCAGGTCTATCCGCAACACCCCTGCCCCTCTCCCCCCTCTCCCCCCTCGCCTGCTCCCTGCCCGCCCTTTCCCATTTCGCCGAAGTGCACGTAGTTGCGGTCGACACGCCGTGGAGGTGCGCAACAACGTGCACTTCGGCGAAAGAGGAAAGGGGGAGGGGGAGGGGCGTACCCCGGGATGCGGGAGCGCGCAGCCCCCTGGACGCACGCGCGTGCGGTGATTGCGTGGGGGTATGCCAGAGAACCAGTACACCTTCGACAACCCTGTGGACCGCTACCCCAGCATCTCCCCCGACGAGGAGCAGGTGCCCGAGCCGGGTCTCGAAAGCGACCTGAGCCCGCGCGCCGACCTGGGCGAGGACAGCTACGTCGGCACCGGCCGCCTGACCGGCCGCAAAGCGATCGTGACGGGTGGCGACTCGGGGATCGGCGCCGCGACCGCCATCGCGTTCGCGCGCGAGGGCGCCGACGTTGCGCTCGTCTACCTCCCGGAGGAGGAAGAGGATGCGCAGCGCATCGCCGGTCTCATCCGCGACGCCGGCCGCACGGCCGTCACCATCCCGGGCGACCTCAAGGAGCGCGCCTTCAGCGACGAGATCGTGAAGCGGGCGCTGGACGAACTCGGCGGCATCGACATCCTGGTCAACAACGCCGGCAAGCAGATCGCCACGGAGAGCCTCACGGACATCCCCGACGACCAGTTCGACCACACGATGAAGACCAACGTCTACGCGATGTTCTGGCTGACGCGCGCGGCGCTGCCGCACCTTCCGGCCGGCGCGACGATCATCAACACCACATCCATCCAGGCGTACCAGCCGGGCGAGCAGCTCGTCGACTATGCGACGACGAAGGCCGCGATCAACGCCTTCACGAAGGCTCTCGCCCAGCAGCTCGCGCCGAAGGGCATCCGCGTCAACGCGGTGGCACCTGGACCGATCTGGACACCACTGCAGGTCAGCAAGGGACAGCCGGCCGAGGCGATCCCCGAGTTCGGGCAGCAGACGCCCCTCGGGCGCCCCGGACAGCCGGCCGAGCTGGCGCCCGCATACGTCTTCCTCGCGTCGCCGGAGTCGAGCTACGTGATCGGCGAGACGCTGTCGGTGACGGGCGGCATGCCCACCCCGTGATCGGTGGCGCCGGGGCCGTGGCGCCGCGCGGTCAGGAGGATCGCGGTCAGGAGGATCGCCTCTCGATCGCCGCGTTCAGCGCGGCGACGGCCTCGGCCAGCGGCTGACCGCGTCCCACCGCCATACCGGCGATGAAGGTCGTCAGCGGAGCGGCGGGACGCGCGATGCCGTGTGCGGCGTCTCGCGCGAGGTCGAGCACCGTCGCCACGTCGCCCGGCGCCAGGGAGACACCCACGGCTTCGGCGGCCTCCTCGGCCCAGGAGTCGAGTTCAGACGGTTCCATGCGTGCGCTCCTCCGAGGCTGTCCGGTCGGCCGACGGGAGGTCGGCCGGGGAATCGATGTCCGCGTGCACGTCGGCAGGCGCACGGTGTCTGCCGTCGACGACGCCGAGAAGCGCAGAGGCGGGCAGCCCATCGAGGGCGCCTCTCTCCGTGCGCAGCTCAGCGATGCGGCGTTCCAGCACGGCACGCGGCGAGCGGGCGAGCAGCCACTGAGGACTGCCGTCGGCGTCGGTCAGGACACCCGCGTCGATGCTGCGCAGAGCGCTGATCGCGGAGGCGGGGTTCGCGAGGTCGGCGGCCAGGATCAGGACGTCGGTCGCGGGGGATGCCGCCAGCGCATCCACCCCCGCCGCCACCGCCGCGCACGGGCCGCCCCACCGGGGATTCTCGGAGACGGCGATGTGCACGCCCTCCGGCGTCTCCGAGGCCGAGACGAGCACGACGACATCTGCTCCGCGGGCGGCGTCCACCGTTCGTTCCAGCAGCGTGCGACCGTCGATCACGTGCCGCAGCTTGTCCGACCCGAAGCGCGTCGAGCGGCCGCCCGCCACCACGATCACCGCCTCGCGCCGGGTCACCGGGCGGGCCGCCCCGTCCGGAACGCGTCGACGACATCCCGCGGGATCTGGCCCCTGCTGCCGACCTCGACGCCGTTCTTCCGCGCCCACTCGCGGATCGCCCGGCGCTCGTCCGGCGACGGCGGGGCGTCCGACGCGGGAGCGTCGTTGCGACCGGCCGCCTCGATCCACTTTGCGAAGTCCGCCCGCAGCTGGTCGGCGTGCTCGGAGGACAGGTCGATGACGTACTGCGCGCCCGCGAGCGAGAACTCGATGGTCTCGCCCTCGCCTTCCGGGATCACGGACTGGTCGAGATCGTCGATCAACTGGTAGGTGACTCGCTTGGCCATATCCATCCCGCCACTTCGTCGATTGGATGCACCCCGCGGGTGCGCTTGTCGCGAAGCCTACCGGTGACGCGCGCGTCAGCGACCGGCGACGTGCGCCCTGCGCTGAGCCCGGACCACCAGCGGCAGCACCACCCAGATGACGATCAGCACGATGAAGACGCAGCTCGCGGCGATGATGCCGGCGGGCGGCGCGAGCAGGAAGTCGACGATGAACAGCACGATGCCCGTGAACAGCAGGGATGCGGCCGCCAGGCACACGATCAGGATCTTGCTGCCGAGCCCGACCAGCTCCGTCTTCGCCTTCTGCCGGAACAGCAGGCGGTGCAGCGCGACCGGCGCGAGGGCCAGCAGCGTCACGATCACCGCGAGGAAGACGAGGACGAGGTAGACCACCACGTCGAACGGCGCCAGTTGTGCGAAGCGCTGCTGGAACGGCAGCGTCAGCAGGAACGCGGCGAGGATCTGGGTCCCCGTCTGGAAGACGCGGAACTCCTGCAGCAGCTCGTTCCAGTTGCGGTCAGCGCGCTGGGCGGTCGTCTCGTCGCGGCCGTCTCCCGGGTCGGCATCCGCGCCTTCGCTCTCGGGCGCATCCCACACGTCGTCGTTCGTCATCGTCGCTGTGCCTCCAGATCGCGCGCCATGGCCGCCAGAGCCGCGTCGACCGTGGCTCGGACGACCTCCTCGGGGTCGCCGTCGAAGTGGAGCTCCTCGACCTGCGGCGCGTCCGGCCGGCCGTGGGCGAGGAAGACCGTGCCGGCCTCCTTGCCCTCCTCGGACCCGGGGCCGCCCGCGCCGGTGACCGCGGCGACCAGGTCGGCGCTGAGCAGCCTCCCGACCCCCGACGCCATCTGCTCGGCGCACGCGGCCGTGATCACGGGGCCGGGCGTCACTCCGAGCACGTCGAACTTGACGTGCTCGGAGTAGGCGACCACCCCGCCGGCGAACCAGTCGCCTGCCTGCGGGGACGCGCCGAGGGCCGAGGCGATCGCGCCGCTGGTCAGCGATTCGGCGACCGCGATGGTGACGCCGGCGGAGGAGGCGAGGTCGGCGATCGTCTCGCCGAGGTCGGTGTCGTTCTCCGTCGTCATGCAGGAACCTTAGCCGTTGTCGCTGTCGCCCTCGTCGCCTTCCGCCTGCGAGGGCTTGTCGACGATCTGCTGCTCCGCCTCGGTGTTCTCGTCGTGGCGGTCGCCTTCGGTGTTCTGGGGGTCGGACATGTCCGCTCCTTCTCTCGTGTGGTGGGTGGTCTTCAGTGGTCAGTGCGGAAGTGCACCGCTTTGTGGCTGCCGTCGCAGAACGGCTTGATCGTCGAGACGCCGCAGCGGCAGAGCGCCACCGTGCGCCGGTGCTGCTCGATCGGTGTGCCGTCGGGTGTCGTCAGGTCGATGTGACCGCGCACGAGCAGGGGGCCGTCGGGGCAGGCGACGATCACCGGCTCCTCGTCGTGGGCGGTCATGCCGCCACCGCCACGGGCTGGCGGAGCGAGCTGCGGCCCGCTTCGAAGCTCTCCAGCATGTGCTGACCCGCGAGGCCGTCCACGTAGAGGCAGGCGGCGGCGCCGAAGACGATGTCGGGCAGGAGCTCGGGATGCTGCTCGGCGAGACCGCCGGCGAGGTCGCGGCCCGCGATCTGCTCGTGCACCGCATCCGCCTCGACGTGCTCGTCGTAGTACCAGGTGACCTCGTCGTCGTGACCGAGCCGCCGGAACCCGTTGCCGTAGAAGCGGTTCGGGATGGACGAGGTCATCTCGAATGCCGCGAGATGACCGGTGATCGCGCCGCGGAGGCTGCGGTTGAGGCCGAACATCGACATCATCGTGAACGACGCGAGGGTGATCGCGGGCACGTTGTCGATGTAGGCGCCGTAGCTGTCGTCGAGCCCGAGGTTGCGCATCGTGCGACCGAAGATCTCCGCGTGGATGCGGTCCGGGCGCCCGGCGCCGTACTCGTCGGACTGCACCTCCACGAGCGCCGCCTTCGCCCGGCCGGTGAGACGCGGGATGGCCCAGGAGTGCGGGTCCGCCTCCTTGCGCGTGTAGATGGAGCGGTGGATGACGAACTCCACCGCCTGCTCCTCGGTCGCCTTCTTGGCGAGGAAGCGGGAGAGGCTGGGGCCGCCGTCCTCCGAGGTGAGGTCGAACAGGTAGGCCGCGACCGCATCCGCGTTCGGCTCGGGCAGGTCGCCGACGGGGACGCGCTCCCGCAGCTGGCGCTCGAACACGCGCTCGATGGCTCGGCGGGTGCGCAGCAGGTCCGGGTTCCACTCCCACTCGTCGTCGGCTTCGACGGTGTCTCCGTAGTGGAGGCCGTAGAGCAGGAGGAGGGTCAACTGGAGGTCCTCGTCGGTGAGCAGGTCCGGCTCCGCTGCGAGGGCGGCGGTGGCGTTCTCGGTGAAGCGGACGACGTCGTCCGATGCGGCGGAGGGATCGGTTGTGAGCGCGTCCAACAGCGCCTCGCTCACCGGCCCCCGCGGGGTGATGCGTGGTGTCATACCCCCAAGCAACCGGGGGAAGCGCGCCGGGTCAACCGGTTGCCTGGGCGCCGCTTCGGTGCGTGCGCGTCAGAGTTGGCGCTCGATTCGTGCCGAATGTGCGGTTAGGCGCGTCGTTAGCGCACATTCGGCACGAATCGTCGGCGTGATGAGGCGCGGCGCAGAGTACGGAGGGGGGTCGCCGCGCGTCGGAGGCGGCCGTCCGAGTACCGGACGCCGCCGCGGAGGCGAGCGCCGACGGCGAGCCAGACGCAGACGGCGCGCTCGGCCAGCCACGCCGGCGCCCACAGTGCAGCCGTCGCCGGGAACAGCCGACGGCCTCCCGCCCGGCGACGGCCCACCTCGGCGAGCGCCACCACGGCGAGCACCCCCGCGAGCATGCGGCCAGGACGCCGCAGCGAGACGAGCGCGAGGGGCAGCACGGCCAGCTCGGCCGCCAACCGCGCCGGCTGCGCGAAGTCGTCGTAGGCCTGCCGCACCCGCTGCCGCAGGAAGTGGCCGACCTCCGGCGGCCGCCGGACGACGCCGATCCGATCCGCCGCGATCACCCGTCCACCCGCCGCCTGGACGGTGCGGATGAGCTCCAGGTTCTCGAAGAGCACGTCGCCGTCGTACCCGCCGGCCGCGAGCACCAGTGAACGGCGGACCGCGAGTGTGCCGGGATAGTCGTGACCGAGTGCGCGGTTCAGGAGGCTGCGCCCGGTGTCCCAGCGCGCATGCCACGGCGCGGGGTCGAACACGTTCTGCGGCCGCACGAGGTCGCCGGCGTCGAGCATCCCGACGACCGCGCGCAACGCCCCCTCGTCGTACCGGACGTCGTCGTCGGCCAGCACGACACGGTCGTGGCGGGCGGTCCGGAGCCCGGTCATGACCCCGGCGACCTTGCCGTTGTGACCGGGCCACGGGTCGGCAGCGAGGTGGCGGACTCCCGGCGGGAACGCCCGTGCGTGCGCGCTGAAGCGTTCCGGCTCCGACCCGTCGACCACCGTGACGTCGATGAACTCGCGCAACCTCGTCAGGTATGCGACCAGCTCCGCGAGGCCGGCGTCGTCCGACCAGCGGAGGGGCAGCACGTATTCGGCATCGAGACTCATCCGGCGCCCCTCAGGACTCCGAGGAGTCGAAGCGCGGCGAGTACAGCGTCGCGCCCGGACGCAGCCGGATGACGTCGTCACTGAACGACGCGAGGTCCGGCCACAGCACCAGCACCGAGCCGCGCGCACGCCAGCGCAGGAAGCGGGCGATCAGCGCCGGCGCATCCACGTCTCGCCGCTCGTAGCCGGCGAACGATTCGTGGGCGTGCGGGCTCACCACCAGGCCGTGCAGTCGCGCGGCGGCGAGGAGCCCGTCGGGCGGGCCGTCGAGCGCGAACCGGGCGTCGACCACGACACCGAGCCGCTCGCCTTCCGCAGTGAGCACCGGGCTGCCGAGCAGGTCACTCAGGATCATGACGACCCCCGGGGATGCGCGCGATCACGTGGTCGCGCATCCATCGTTCGGTCCAGCTCGCATCGAGCGAGTCGGCCGCGACGCCCACCCTCACGACCGTTCCCGGGTCGGCGACCACCTTCCACGGGATGCGGATGAACCGGGAGTCGGGAAGCCGCCCGCCGAAGACCCTGGTCAGCAGGATGGGACCGGTGAGCAGCGACTCGATGATCGGCGGGGAGTCCGGGTCGAGGTGCTCCAGGTCGTCCGGCGTGGTCAGCTCCAGATCGTCGACGGTGCTGACCGGGACGGCGTCGGGGTCGAGGATCTGCCGGTCGAGGAGATCGAGCCCGGCGTCCAGCACACGGCCGGCGACGGCCGGCGACGGCGGAAGGTGGCGTTTCTGCGTCATGCTCCTGCTCCCGTCACGATCATGAGGGGGATGGCGGCGATCGACGCCACCAAGATGAGTCCGAGGTAGATCAGGCCGAAGAAGTTCGTCGCTCTGCCGTTGACCTCGTCCCCCATGTATTTGGGATCGTTCGCGACGATCAGGATCGGAAGATACGTCAACGGCAGGGCGATCGCCGAGAACACCACCGAGAACTCGGTGACCTGCACCGGGTCGACGCCGGTGAAGAGGATGCCGAGGGCGACCACCAGCGACAGGATCATCACGGCGTGGAACCGCGACGCCGATGCCGGGCGCCGGAACTTGCCCCACGGCCAGCCGAAGAACTGCCCCAGCGTATACCCGCTCGACAGCGTCACCTCGAGGGCGGCGCCGAAGGTCGCGGCCACGAATCCGAGGATGACGATGATGAGCCCGATCTTGCCGAGCGCCTGCGCCACGGGAAGCGCCGTCTCGAACAACGACTCCACCTGGATTCCCTTCGGGAGGAGCACGACCGTGGCGCACGCGGCGATGGCGAGCGACAGCAGACCGCCGAGCGGGAAGCCGACGAGCACGTTGAGACGCGACTGAGCCAGGTCCTTCTTCTTCCACTTCTCCTCGATCGCGCCGGACGAGAAGAAGAACACCTCGTAGGGCGTCATCGCCGCGCCGAACAGGGCGATCGCGTAGTACCAGTACGTCGCGGGCGTCTCGTCGGTGTGCGGCGACGGCTGGAGCAGCACCTGCGAGCCGAGGGCGGACCAGTCCGGGTGGAGGAAGAACAGGGCGACGGCGAACACGACCAGGGCGAGGCCCAGCAGCCCCGTCACGTTCTCCATGATCGAGAACTTGACCCGCCAGATGACGATCCACACCGCGATGGCCGCGACGGGGAACCAGAGCACGGGCTCGATGCTGGAGGCGAGCTGGAGGGCGAGCGCGATACCGCCGATCTCCGCGGTCAGGGTGAGGAGGTTGATCAGGAACGAGGCCGACAGGTTCGCGAGGGCCATCCGGGCTCCGAGCCGCTCGCGGATGATCTCGAAGGTCGCCCGGCCGCTCACCGCGGCGACCCGTCCGGACATCTGGGCGAACAGGCAGATGCCGACCACGCCGACGAGGACGACCCAGGTCAGCGTCATCCCGAACCGCGACCCGACGACGCTGTTCGTGACGAGGTCACCGATGTCGACGAATCCGCCGATGGCGGTCAGCACGCCGAGCGCGACGGCGAAGATCCCCTTCATTCGCGCTCCAGCCGCTGGGATGCCGCCTGCAGCTCCTGAGCGAGCCGATCGAGCTCGCGGCGCTGCCGGTCGACCGTGGCCGCCGAGTCCGTGCCGGACGCCTGGGCCCGCTGGGCGGCGGTCACCACATCCTGAGCCGCCCGGATGTCGGCCAGCACGCTGTCGCGCCTGGCGCCGATCCCGCCGATGGCGGTCATCGTCGAGACCGTCTGCGCCTCCTGCGCCAGGCGGTCGGCGACATCGGTCAGACCGGTGTCCTGCACGGTGGACAGGATCTGGTCCTGCTCGTGCAGGCCGAGCACGAGCCCGGCTGCGCGGGCGGCCGATGCGGCGGTTCCGGCGGACTGGGACAGGGAGCCGCGTGCGCTGTCGTCGGCGGAGCAGCCCACGAGCACGCCCGCCACCAGCAGCGCCACCGCCCCCGTGGCGATGTGTCGATGCTTCACGCCGAGGACTGTACGCGCGCTGTGAGAACGGTGAAAGTGGTGCTGCTGCGGTGGACTCCTACACGTCGGGAGCCGTTCGTGCGGGGACGTCCGGGCGGAATCCCGCCGTCGCCTCCTCGTAGGTGGTGTGCCTCCGCGCGGGGTGCGAGTCCGCCGGTGGTGGCACTTCGGCCCGGCTCAACGCGTGCAGCACCAGCTTCTCCACCAGGGCTGCTGCTGTGGTCTCGCGTGAGCGTGCGATCCGGACGAGGGCGGCGTACTCCTGCTCGCCGAGGCGGATCGTGAGGGGCATCCCAGCCGGGGCGCGGCCCGGCCCGTGAACGGACGCCGGTTCCGTCATCTCGGCGCTGTGAGATTCCTTCATGTCCGAAGCCTTACACAAGAGAGCGCTCTCCTTGGCTAGTCGATTTGTTCGCACGACGCACAGCCGTCCGGTGGCCTCGTTGCACTCGGCGGTCGTCACCGGCGAAGATCGTGTGCGTCGCGCGCAGGCGCCGTCCCGTTCCCCCCGGTCCACGACGGCGTCAGCGCGACACCTCCGCGGCGGGATCCTGGTCTTCGGGTGGCCAGGATCCCGCCGCCATAAGCCTCAGGCCCTCCTCCAGCCGCTCCCGGATCTCCGCCACCGGGACGATGTCGGCGCCGAACGAGAGCGCCATCGCCGCGGACGCCGCCGCCCCGACGATCCGGTGGATGCGCGGCTCCGACGCCCGGTCGCCCAGGGCCAGCTGGGACGACTCGGCTGCCACCGTCAGCGAGGCCCGCAGGCGCTCCCGCTCCGCCTCGGAGGGGAGCCCCGCCTGCAGGGCGGCGACCGCCTCCCGCAGCGCCGGCTCGACGAGGGAGCGGAGGACCGCCTCCGGGGCGAGGCCCCTCTGCTGCTTCAGCGCGGAGTCCAGGGTGGCGAGCAGGGCGGCAGGGGTGAACGGCTTGGCCAGGAAGTACGCGCCATCGCGCTCGACCGACGCTCGCGCGGAGGGACCCGGCAGCATCCCGCTCATCAGCACGATCGCCGCTCCGGGCTGCTGCTCCGCCACCATCCGGGCGATGCGTTCGCCGGGGACGCCGGGCATCATGATGTCGGTCACGACCGCATCGAAGCGACGGCCGCCGGCCAGCAGCTCGAGCGCCTCCGGGCCGCCAGCGACCTCCGTCACGAAACCGTTCTGGTCGAGGGTCTGCCGCACCAGCTCGCCGATCGCGGCCTCGTCGTCGACGACGAGCACCCTGCGGCCGGCTCCGCGCGGCACGGCCGGCGCACGCACCGGGGAGCGGCCGTCCGTCTCTCCCTTCGCCTGGGGAAGGACGAACGCAATCGACGTGCCGGCTCCGGGAGCGGTCTCGACCTGCAGCTCGCCGCCGTGCGCCTTCACGATGGCGGCGGAGGTCGGCAGGCCGAGGCCGGTTCCGCTCTCCTTCGTCGTGAAGAACGGCTCCAGGATGCGGCCGGCCGTCCGCCCGTCCATCCCGACCCCCGAGTCGCGCACCTCGAGTCGCACTCCGTCGTCGCCTGCGGCCGCGCGCACGGTCAGCACGCCACCCTCGGGCATCGCGTCGCGGGCGTTCGTGATCAGGTTCACCAGCACCTGGAACAGCTCGGTGTCGTCCCCCGTCACCGGCGGCAGCTCGGCGGGCGCATCTACCACCAGCTCGATGGAGCGCGGAAGCGTCTCGCGGCAGAACCGCTCGACCTCCCGCAGCAGGGCGGCCAGGTCGACCGGCTCCCGCCTCCCCTCGGAGCCGCGTGCGAACGACAACACCTGACGGATCATCCCGGCCCCGCGCTGCGCCGCCGCATCGAGGGTGTCGAGCAGGTCGCGTCTGCGCGCATCCTGTTCGTCCTGCCGGAGCAGCTGCACGGACATGAGGATGGGCGTGAGCACGTTGTTGAGGTCGTGGGCGATGCCGCCGGCGAGGGTTCCCAGGCTCTCCAGCCGCTGCGTCCGGATGCGCTGCTCCTCCTGCCTGCGATGCTCGGTGATGTCCGAGTTGACGGCGAAGACGGTCACCTCGCCGTCCTCTCCGCGCGACAGCTGCCAGCGGCAGTCGGCGATGAGCAGCGAACCGTCGACCCGTCGCTGGCGCAGCTCGCCCACCCAGAACCCGTCGCGCATCAGCGCCTCGGTCGCCGCATCGAACTCGGCCGGGTCGTCGTAGAGCAGCTCGCGCACGGAATGCCCCACCGCCTCGGATGCCGGGATGCCGTAGATCGCCTCCGCGCCGCGGTTCCAGTAGCGGATGACGCCGTCGAGGTCGCGCACCAGGATCGCGTCACGTGCGGCGTCCAGCAGGGCGGCCTGCGACGCCACTCGCCGTGTGTACTGCTCGAGCGTGCGCCGGGCCTCCTGGTCCTCGGTCACATCCCGGACGATGATCGCGATGCCGCCTTCGGTGGGATGCGCATCCACCTCGAACCAGCAGCCCCACTCCGGTGAGTAGGCGCGGGCGCTCCCGGCGACGCCGCGGTCCATCGCGTCGCGGTAGATGCCCTCGAACGCGCTGCCGAGCGCGGTCGGGAACATCTCCCACACGGTCCGGTCGCGCAGCCGCGTCTCGTCGATCCCGCCGAGCTGCAGCGCCCACGAGTTCGCGAACGTGAACCGCCAGGAGCGGTCGACGAAACCGATGGCGTCGTGCACCTGGTCGAGCGAGTTCCGCAGCAGACGCGCCATCGCCCGCTGCTCCTCCCGGTGGCGCACCAGCGCGGTGACGTCGTGGAACGCGCCGTGGATGCGGACCACCTCGCCGTTCTCGTTGCGCTCCGGCTCGCCCACCAGGTGCGCGTGCACCAGCCGGCCGGACGCGTCGACGATCGTGGCCCGCACATCCAGAGGGTCGCCATGGAGCGCGGTGCGCTGGAACGCGGTGCGTACTGCGCGACGGTCCTCCGGCTCGAACAGCGCGAGCGCCTCCGCGTCCAGCGGTACGCGGCCGGGCTCCATCCCGAGCAGGCGGAACAGTTCCTCGCTCCACTCGACACCGCCGGTCGTCACGTCGACGACCCACCCGGCGAAGCCCGCGATGCGGGCCGCCATGCGCACCAGCGCCTCGTTGCCCGCAGCCGCCGCGGCCGAGCGCTCCACGTCGCCGATGTCGCGCGCGATCGCCAGCACGGCCGCCACCGCGCCGTCGGTGCCGCGCAGGGGGATGATCGTCACATCCAGCGAACGCATGCGGCCCTCCGGCGTGAGGACGCGCGTGACGTACCGCCGATTCTGGCCGGCGAGCGCCTCCTCGAACCGGGCGAGCGTGTAGCCGAGGGAGTCGGGATGCAGGAGCCGCGCGAACGACATCCCCGTCAGCTCCTCGGCGGAATACCCGGTCAGGTCGGCGAGCGCACGGTTGCACTCGACGAAGGTGCCGTCCACGTCGACGACGCACACGCCGTCCGGGTGACCGTGGAAGAGCGCGTCCAGCCCGTTCAGCCGCAACGCGTCGGACGGGGTCGTCTGCGACGCGCGCGGAGGCTTGGGCTGGGGCATGGGGGGATTGTAGGCGGACTTTCGGGCCTACACTGACGGCCATGGGCACGGAAACCCCGGGCCGGGAGGTCCTCGCGGTCGCTGACGACCCGCTCCCCCGTGGATGTTCGCTGCGCGAACGCCCGCGCCTCCTCGGCCGCCGGGGACGCGACCACGCTCAGCCGATACTGGTCAGGAGCGGCTGCCTGACCCGACCTGCTGAGCTCGCCGCGTGGCGTCCACCTCTGGGACGGTGACGAAGGGGCAGGAGCCAGAACCATGACCGACATACCCGCGCGAACACGGACCCTGCGCGCCGTGGTGGCCGACGACGACGTCTTCACGGCCTCGATGGTCGCGTCCGCACTCCGCTCCACCGGCATCGAGACCTCCCAGGCCACGAGCGCGGCCGACGCCTGGGACATCATCGCCGAGGTCGAGCCGAACGCCGTGGTCACCGACCTCGACTTCGGCGGAGGCGACTCCGGGGCAGAACTGCTGTGGCGCGTTCACCGCGAGCAGCCGTGGGTCGGCCTCGTCGTGCTCACCTCGCACCTCTCCCCGCAGCTGGCGGTCGGCGACGGCACCCTCCCGCCCTCGGTCGTGTACCTGGTCAAGTCGCAGGTGAAGGATGTGGATGTGCTGGTCGCCGCGGTCGACGCGGCGATCGTCGGCGGCGAGCACCAGCTCGCCGAACCAGACGACGACGTCCGCACGGTCACGCGGGCACAGGCGGAGGTGCTGCGCCTCGTCGCCTCGGGCGCATCCACCCGGCGCATCGCCGCCGAACGCGGGACGAGCGTCCGCGCCGTCGAGACCATGCTCGGCCGCCTCTACACGGCACTCGGAGTGGATGCGGACGAGCAGGCCAACCCGCGGGTGACGGCCGCGCGCATGTGGCAGCAGGGGCGCGTGCGGATCCGCTAGCGCCCGGTCACGAAGCGAAGCAGGCGCCTCAGCGCGCCCTCGCGCGGCGGCGGCGCCACGTCGTCGGTCACCGCGTCGTCGTTCTCGGCGAAGCCGGAGTAGCCGCAGTCCTGGCAGACCAGGAGGTCGCGGTGCACGGCCAGGCCGGCGCCGTAGTAGGGGTTGCTGACGAGTCGGGCCACCCCACGGCACTGCGGACAGCTCGCCTCGCGCATCGCCCCTCCTCTCGTCCGTCCCATCATCCGCCCGCTGGCCCGCTGAATCCTGCCCGTTTGTTCGGCACCCGAACGTATTCGACGCATCCTCACCCCCCGTCCGGGGGCATACCGGTGACGGTCCGATGAACAGCGGGTGAAGCGGGGCACGGCGCGCCGGGAGCCACTTCTAGGATCGCTGACGCCGGACCGTCGCCGGCGTCCGACCCCACAGGAGCCCTCCCCCGATGTCGACCCGCGCCCGGCTCGCCGCCTTCTTCGCGGCCCTCGGAGCTCTCGTCGTCGTCGCGACGATCCTGACGATCGCGTTGCGGCCGGTGGCCGTCGCGCCGAACGCACCCGATGCGTTCGACATCACCGCGGGGATGGACGACTGCGGGCGTGGATGGGACGAGAGCGGCGCCCCGAGCGGCGCGGCCGCCTCCGGTCGGACCGTGCACGGCGGCGACCAGACATTCACGGTCACCAACACGAGCGTCGGCGGCATCGAGGTCTACGTGCAGGCCGTCGACAGCAAGCGCGTCTACCTCGACCTCGAAAGCATCGGGGCCGGCGCCCACGCCACCGCACGTGTCACGCTCGGCGCCGGCCGCTACCGGTTCGTCTGCCTGCCCGCCGACGCCGACCCCGTCCACGGGCCCGTCGTCACGGTCGGCAAAGCGCCACCGGGCTCGCCGCTCACGCCCGGCATCGTGCCCGTCACCCGCAACGACCTCATCCCGGTCGCCAAGGCCTACACGACCTGGGTCGCCTCCCGGCTGCCCGCGCTCCGCCAGCAGGTCGCCGCCGTCGCGGCCGACGCCGAGGAGGGCGACTTACCGGCCGCACGACGCGACTGGCTGACGGCACACACCACCTACGAGACGCTCGGCGCGGCGTATGACGCCTTCGGCGAGCTCGGCGACCAGCTCGACGGGCTCCCGCGCGCAGATCCGACCGGTTTCCACCTCGTCGAGTCGCAGCTCTGGCGCGGGGATGCGGCGGCGACGGTCGCCGCATCCGCTCACGACCTCCTCGGCCTGGTCGACCGGCTGCAGATCGGGTTCGCCGGCGTCCAGCTCGACCCCGGCGATGTGGCGCTCCGGGCGCACGAGATCGTCGAGGACGCCATCCAGGACACCCTGACCGGTGCGACCGATGCCGGCTCCGGCACGTCGCTGGCGAGCGTCGACGCCGAGCTGACGGGCGCGGAGCAGGCGCTCGCACCGCTGGAACCGGTGCTGACCGGGCGATACGAGCAGTTCGGTGACACGCGGGCCGCCCTCACCGCCGCCCATGCGGTCGTCGAGGCCCATCGCGCGCCCGACGGCACCTGGACGCCACTCGACCGGCTCAGCCGAACAGACCGCGAGCACGTGGATGCGGCTCTCGACCGCGCCGCGGAACTGCTCGCCCCGGTCGCCGCCATCTGCGACCCGAGGAGGGACTCATGACGCCCATCGACCGCCGCGGCTTCCTCCAGGCGGGTGCCATCGGAGCGGCCGGCGCCGCCGTCGCCGGAGCCGGCCTCGCGACCGACGCCCGAGCCGCGGCCGCCTCTCAGCCGTCAGCCGCCCATCCCGCCTCCCTCCCGTTCCACGGGCAGCACCAGCAGGGCATCCTCACCCCGCCGCAGCGCGAGGCGTCGTTCGTCGCGCTCGACGTCACCGCCGCATCCCGGGCCGAGCTCGACGACCTGCTGAAGACGATCACCGAACGCGCCCGCTTCCTCACCACGGGAGGCACACCGCCCGACCCGGGGCTCGTCGCACCGCCGCGCGACTCGGGCGTGCTCGGGCCGACCGTCGTCCCCGATTCGCTGACCGTCACGCTCTCGGCCGGCGCTTCGCTGTTCGACGAGCGCTTCGGGCTGGCCGCGCGGAAGCCCACCCGGCTGCGGACGATGGACGAGTTCCCCGACGACGCCCTCCGCCGCGAGGTCTGCGACGGCGACCTGCTGCTGCAGGTGTGCGCGGCCGACCGGGATGCGGTCACGCACGCCGTCCGCGAGATCGCCCGGGCGACCCGCGGTGCCATGCAGGTTCGCTGGCGGCAGGACGGCTTCGTTTCGCCGCCCCGCCCCAGCGGCACGCCGCGCAACCTGATGGGGTTCAAAGACGGCACGAGCAACCCCGACACCGGGAACGCCGCCGAGATGGCGCGGCTGGTCTGGGCGAAAGCCGGCGACGAACCCACGTGGGCGGCGGGAGGGAGCTACCACGTCGTCCGCGTGATCCGCATGCTCGTCGAGTTCTGGGACCGCGTGAACCTGCACGAGCAGGAGAACATGATCGGCCGCCGACGCGACAGCGGCGCCCCGCTCACCGCCTCCGCCGAGTTCGACGATCCGCACTTCGAGAACGACCCGACCGGCGACGTCATCCAGCTCGACGCGCACATCCGGCTGGCCAACCCGCGTACGAAGGACACGGACGACCAGCGGATGCTGCGCCGCGCCTACAACTACGACGGCGGTCTCGACGCCAACGGCAACCTCGACATGGGCCTCGTCTTCGTCGCCTTCAACCAAGACCTCGACCGGCAGTTCGTCACTGTCCAGAAGCGCCTCGCCGGCGAACCGCTCACCGACTACATCCAGCCCTTCGGCGGCGGCTACTACTTCGCGCTCCCCGGAGCCCGCGACTCCTCCGACTGGCTCGGGCGCACCATGCTCGCCTGACCAGTGGAGGCCGCCCGTCACGACCGTGCCGGGATCAGTGAAACAAGGAAGAAGGAATCGTGTTCAGACCCTCCCGTCTGCGCCGCTCCCCGGTCGCCCTCGCGGGTGTCGCGCTCGCCGGCGCGGCCGCCCTCGCCGGCGCCGGAATCCTCGCGGGTGCGCCCGCGGTCGCCACGGCCGGCGGCTCGCACGCCGACCACTCCGCCCAGACCCTCACCCCGATCAAGCACCTCGTCGTGATCTTCGACGAGAACGTCTCGTTCGACCACTACTTCGGGACCTACCCGAACGCCGCGAACACCGACGGGACGCCGTTCCAGGCGTCGCCGCGCACCCCGCGCACCGACACCCTCACGTCCTCCGGCACGCTGACGAACAACCCCAACCTGTACGCGCCGAAGCGGCTCACGCCCGCGCAGGCGGTCACGTGCGACCAGAACCACAGCTACGCCGCCGAACAGGCCGCCGTCGACGGCGGGAAGATGGACATGTTCGTCCAGAAGACCGAGACCGACACCTGCACCGGCGCGTACGGCGCACCGGGGCTGGTCATGGACTACTACGACGGGAACACCATCACGGGTCTGTGGAACTACGCCCAGAACTACGCCATGAGCGACAACAGCTGGGACACCACGTTCGGTCCGTCCACGCCAGGCGCGCTCAACCTCATCTCCGGTCAGACGCACGGCGGCACCGCCTACGACCCCAAGACCGGAGCCGTCCTCACCGCATCCACGGCCGTCCAGTCGCCCGACGCCAAGGGTGTCGGAACCGTGATCGGCGACCCCGACCCCGCCTACGACGACTGCTCGGACAACGACCACACGTCGTCCTCCGCAGTGGTCGGCATGTCCGGCCGCAACGTCGGCGACCTGCTCAACGCGCGCGGTGTCAGCTGGGGCTGGTTCCAGGGCGGATTCACGCCGACCACGGCCTGGAACGGCCAGGCCGGCTCGTACGCCAAGTGCGACGCGGTGACGGCCAACATCGCCGGCGCGACGCCGAAGGACTACTCGCCGCACCACTCCCCGTTCCAGTACTATAAGTCCACCTCGAACCCGCACCACCTGCCGCCGACCTCGGTGAAGGCGATCGGGCACACCGACCAGGCGAACCACCAGTACGACCTGACGTCGTTCGACGCGGCCCTGAAGGCGGACAACCTGCCGGCCGTGTCCTTCCTGAAGGCCCCGGAGGCGCAGGACGGCCACGCGGGATACTCGGACCCGCTGGACGAGCAGAAGTTCCTGGTGAACGAGATCAACGCCCTCCAGAAGTCGGACAGCTGGTCGAGCACCGCCGTGGTCGTCGCCTACGACGACTCCGACGGCTGGTACGACCACGTCGCCCCGAAGGTCGCGAACGGGTCCGCCGACCCGGCCGTCGACTCGACGGTGTGCACGAGCGTCAAGCGCACGCAGGGCGGCTACGCCGACCGCTGCGGGCCGAGCCAGCGCCTCCCGATGTTGGTCATCTCGCCCTGGGCAGCCCAGAACCGCGTCGACCACACGCCGGTCGAGCAGGCCAGCGTGCTGCGCTTCATCGAGAACAACTGGCTGACCGGACGCATCGGCGACGCCTCGTTCGACACGCGCGCCGGATCGCTCGGCGGGATGTTCGACTGGTTCCACCCGCAGCAGCGGGAGGTGCTCCTCGACCCGGCGACGGGTGCGGTCAACTCGATCGTCCCCACCCGCCCGCACTGGCCGACGCCTCCGCGCGGCGGCTGGTCGGCACAGCCGTAACGCCACCTCGGAGGGCGGTCCGCAGCGCGCGGGCCGCCTTTCGTCGTGTTCGGGATACGGTCAGCGGACGTGCGACATGGCGTTGAGGAAGAGACTCAGCCACACCATGAAGAACCCGACCTGCAGCAGGGTGAACACGGAACCGAGGATCACCGCGGCGCGCGCCAACCCACGGCCGCCCTCGCCGGTCACCCGAGTCTGATTGAGGCCGATCACGCCGAGGACGATGCCGACGACGGGGATGACGAAGGCGCCGATGAACCCGATCAGGGCCATCGTGTTGATCTTCTGCGCCTGCGGAATCTGGGGCTGCGGAGGCTGGGCGGCGGTCACCGGTCCTGTCTACCGGATGCGGCGCCCGCGCGCGCATCCCCCGTCCGGTTGACACGCCGAGCGGCTCCCCGCGGTGCCGTCAGGCGATGGCGCCGCGCAGCAGCTCGTCGAGCGACAGCGGGCGCCGGCCGGTCACGCGCTCCACATCGTCGGTGACGCCCGCGAGCTCGCCCGCCGCGATCGCCGTGTAGGTGGAGACCCAGGCGTCGACCTGCCAGTCGGGGGCGTTCCACTTCGCACGCGAGGCGTACGCCTCCGGGATTGTCTCGTCATGGAACGAGACCGGCCGGCCCGAGTGGGCGCTGAGCTTCTCGGCGACCTCCGCCAACGTGAGCTCCTCCGGACCGGTGAGGTCGTAGGTGACGTCGGCGTGCGCCGCCGGGTCCTGCAGAGCGACGGCCGCCACCCGGGCGACGTCGGCACGGGCGACCATGGCCGCTCGACCGTCGCCGGCGGGACCGCGGATCACGCCGTCGTCGCCGACGAGGAACTCGGCGAAGTCGAGATACAGGTTGTCGCGCAGGAAGGTGTGGCGCATCGCCGACGAACGGATGCGCTGCTCGGTCGCGTAGTGGTCGCGGGCGAGCGTGAAGGTCGCGTCCGGCGCGGCCCCGAAGAACGACGTGTAGACGATGTGGCGGACGCCCGCCTCCTCGGCCGCATCCACGAACGCCAGGTGCTCGGCCAGCCGTTCGGCGTTCTCGGCCGCGGACACCATGAGCAGGGTCTCCACGCCGTCGAGTGCGGAGAGCACCGCGTCACGGTCGCTGTACGTCGCCGCGGCCACGGTGGTCCCCGGGTAGCGGGGCGCGCGCTCGGGCGACCGCGCCAGCATCCGGAACGGCACACCGGCGTCGGCGAGGAGGTCGGCCGTCATCCGACCGATCGCCCCGGTGACGCCGGTGACGGCGAGCGCGGGAAGGTCGCCGCTCATCTCAACCCCAGCACAGGCAGAACGGGTGACCGGACGGATCCTCGTACACCTGGAACCCGCCCTCCGCGTCGAGGTCGTCCGCCTGCCTCAGCAGCGTCGCGCCCACGGCGAGCGCGTGCTCGTGCGCCTGGCGGATGTCGTCGACGTAGAGGTCGAGGTGGAGCTGCTGCTGCGCACCGTTCGGCCAGTCGGGCCGCTCGTGGTTGGGGGCGAGCTGAAACCCGAGGCGCGGCTCGCCGTTCACATAGACCGAGCGCCAGTCGTCCTCGTCGCCGCGCACCTCCCCGCCCATCAGGTCGGCCCAGAAGGTCGACTCGCGATCGATGTCGGGGGTGTCGAACACCACGATCTGGCGGCTGATCTGCATGACAGCATCCAACTCCACGCCACCGACACGGGCAAGAGCCGCCCGCGCGCCGGTCAGCGGCCCAGCCGGTCGTCCAGCCAGTCGAACATCCGCTGCTCGGTGAGCGCGCGGGCGAGCGGCTGGACGTGGAAGTCCGCGCCCTCCGCCTCGGTGAACTTCACGAGGGTCGAGACGCCCGGCGTCAGCGATGCGAGCTGCTCCGACTGGCCCGGCCAGAACTGCTCGTGCTCCGGGTCGGTGATGAGCAGAGGAGTGGTGATTCGAGCGGCGACCTCCGTGACGTTGTACTGGAGCACAGCGCGCATCGTCTCGGCGTAGCCCGTGGTGCCGTACGGACGGGCGCGGAACTTCCACGTGTACGCGAGCTCGTGCGAGAACTTCATCCCCATCTGCATGTCGCGGTCGAACTTCTCGTCCTGACCCTCGTCGAGCAGTTTGCGCATGTTCGCGGGGAGGTGTTCCGTCCAGGAGGTCGAGACGTCCACCACTCCCGGGTCGGCGATCGCGGCCGCGAACCGGTGCTCGAAGGCGAGCGCGCGCGGGACCCAGTACCCGGCCTGGCTGATGCCGTAGAGGGCGATGCGGTCGGCGTCGACGCCGTCCTGAGCGCGTACGAAGTCGAGGACGGGGGTGAGCACGGCCTCCCAGTCCGGCCGGAACGGCACGTTCCGCTCGAACAGCATGGACTGCTGGCCCGGCCCGTCGAAGACGAGGGCGTGATAGCCGCGCGCGAGCGCCCCCGACACCGCCGACGACCACAGGCTGGTGAGCGCCCCGTCGCTGCCGTTGGCGACGACCAGCAGCGGGCGGTCGTCGCCGGCCGCACCGGGCGCGCGGAACAGGTAACCGGGCATCGTGGTGTCTTCGTAGGGGATCTCGACCCGGGCGATATCCCGGTCGACGAGGTCCACCCAGCGATCCCATGCGGCCCGGTGTTTGCGGAAGGTCGGCAGCAGCTCCTCCTCCGTCGGCAACGAGGCCACCGCGTTCAGGGCCGTCGCGTAGTACGAGGCCGCCCGCAGGTACGCGCTCGCGGCACTGACCGCGTGTCCAGAGCTGGCGGACGCATCCGCCTGGGCGGCGATCCTGTCGCCGAGGCCGAGCCAGGCGCGGAACCAGCCATCGTGGTCCTTCTCGCCGACCCCCTCGACCGCGGCGAGCACCTCTCCGATGTCGGCAGCGCCGCTGAAGGCCTGACCGATCGTGGTGCGGATCTCGAAGTCGAAGTCGGCATTGCCGGAGAACCGGAACTCGTGCGTTCGCGCCATGGCACCAGCCTGGCCGCAGGTCGGCACGGTCGCCAGCCCTCGCGTGGGGCACATCCGCCCGGTGGATGCTGCGTCAGTCGATGAGGTCGAGCTCGATCAGTCGCCGCAGCACCTCTCTTCCGGCGGGCGGGCAGCGGTCCGCGTCGGCGCTGGTGGTCCAGTGGATGGCGTCGACCTCCGCAGACGGAGCCGGCTCCTCGTCGGTCACCGCGCGGAACACGCGCATGTGCACCTGACGTCCGTCCGGCTCGCCGTGCGCCTGCGTCCGCACCTCGAAGAGCTCCTCCAGGTCGTCGGGCGCCAGACGGAGCGCCACCTCCTCGAACGCCTCCCTGGCCGCCGCCTCCGCCGCGGTCTCACCCGCATCCACTTTGCCGCCCGGCATGTAATAGACATCGCGCCGACGGGCGGTCACCATGAGCACGGTTCGGTCGCGCACCACCGCGACGGCGGACACGATGAGCGGAGCGGAGGTCACTCCTCCACGCTAGCGAAGGCGGGGTGAGCGCGTGTCACGATGGACCATGCTCACGGACGACTTCGCCGACACCTTCGTCGCAGGCTGGCTGCGCGACTGGAATGCCCACGACCTCGAAGCCCTGCTGTCCCACTACACGGACGACGTGACCTTCAGCTCGCCGCTGGCCGTGCGGCTGCTGCCCGGCAGTGACGGAGTCGCCCGGGGGAAGGACGCGCTCCGCGCGTACTGGACGGCCGGTCTGGCGGCGCTCCCTGACCTCCGCTTCGAGGTGCTCGACCACTTCGTGGGCGTTGAGACTCTCGTCATCCGTTACCGCAACCAGAACGGCGGAGTGGTCTGCGAGGTGCTCGAGTTCCGCGACGGGCTGGTCGCGCGCGGCCACGGAACCTACCAGCGCCCTTAGCCGGCCTCGGCCACCTGCTTCAGGTTGCGGAGGCCCTTCTCGAAGTCGCCGCCGACCAGCTTGTCGAGGTTGACGAAGCGCGTGTAGAGCTTCTGCGGCGTCTCCATCCGCCAGGTCACCCGCGTGGCGTCGCCCTCCGGCTCCAGCACGAACCGCAACTCGTTCGAGGAGCGGAAGGGCCGCGTGAAGTCGAGGTGGATGCCGACACCCGCGTCGTCCACGGCGGTCACCCTCATGGCTCCGGCGCCCGCCTTGCGGTTGCCCGACCAGGTGTACGTCGAGCCGATCGCGCCCGGCTCGCCCGCGTACTCGCGCTTCAGCTCCGGGTCCATGTCCTCCCACGGCGACCACTGCGTCCACTCGGGCAGCCGGGAGATCAGCGGCAGCAGTCGCTCCCTGCCCGCCTGGATGCGTTCGGTGCGCTCGACGACGACGGTTCCGGCCATGCGCTGACCATAGCGCTCGGGTGCCCGCCGGAGGAAGCGTTCCGGCGAACGGCCGGACGTGCCAGGATCGGGGCGTGACCGGCCGAACAATGCTGCTCGACAGCGCTTCCCTCTACTTCCGTGCGTTCTACGGCGTGCCCGACACCGTGAAGGCGCCCGACGGGACGCCGGTGAACGCGGTGCGCGGGTTCCTCGACATCATCGCGAAGCTGGTGACCGACTACCAGCCGGATGCGCTCATCGCCTGCTGGGACGACGACTGGCGGCCGCGCTGGCGCGTCGACCTCATCCCGAGCTACAAGGGACATCGGGTCGCGCAGCTCGTCCCGGGCGGCGTCGACGTCGAGGAGACGCCGGAGGCCCTCGTGACGCAGGTGCCGGTCATCCGCGAGGTACTGGACGCCGTCGGCATCCCGATCGTCGGTGCGGCGGAGCACGAGGCCGACGACGTCATCGGCACCCTCGCGACGACGACCACGGGCCCAGTGGATGTGGTGACCGGCGACCGCGACCTGTTCCAGCTCGTCGACGACGAGCGGCAAGTCCGCGTGATCTATACCGCTCGCGGCATGAGCAACCTCGAACTCGTCACGGGCGACGTCGTGCAGAGTAAATACGGCGTGCGCGCCGACCAGTACGCCGACTTCGCGGCGATGCGCGGCGACACCTCGGACGGCCTCCCCGGCGTCGCAGGCATCGGCGAGAAGACGGCCGCCGCGCTCTTGGCGGACTACGGCGACCTCGCCGGGATCGTCGCCGCGGCGGAGGATTCCTCCAGCGGCATGAAGCCGGCGGCCCGGGCACGCTTCGCGGCGGCTGTCGACTACCTGGCGGTCGCGCCGCGGGTGGTCGAGGTCGTCCGCGACCTGCCGCTTCCCGAGGTGGATGCGCGACTCACGGCGCCGAGCGTCGAGCAGCGCGAGGCGCTCAGCGGCCTCTCCGAGCGGTGGGGGCTGGGCGGTTCGCTGGACCGGCTGCTCACGGCGCTGGAGCGGTGACCCCGCGGCTCACCCCTCCGAGGTCGGCTCCCAGCGCCACAGCTCCCGCTGGGCGAGCAGCGCCAGCTCGCGCAGCACGTCGAGGTCGGCCTCGCCGTCGGCCTGCTCCCGCGGCGCGCGACCGAAAACGCAGAGCGCTCCGATGCGGGTGCCGTCGGGCGCCTCGACCGGGTAGCCGGCGTAGTACCGCAGACCCGCCGGCCCGGTGACGAGGGAGTTGCCCGCGAACCGCTCGTCTTCGACGGCGTTCGGCACGATCATCCCGTCGGGCGTCTGGATGGTGTGGATGCACGCCGACTGCTCGATCGGGATCGAGTCGAGCACGGACCCCGTCGACGCCAGCGGCCACTCGCGCGTGTCGTCGAGCACGGTGAACATCGCGATCTCCGTCCCCAGGGTGCGTTTGGCGGTACCGACGATCCCCTCGAGGCGGGCGTCTCCGCCACGACGGCTCAGCTTGAGGCGTTCGATCGCCTCGACGCGGTCCGCGCCCTCCGTGGTCGGGGCCGCCCGCTGCGAAGCGCACTCCTGCAGGGAGGGGGCCAGCGCATCCACGATCTGCCGGGCCCAGAACAGGTAGTCCCCGGGGGTTCGGTGGCGACGGCCGTCGACGCGCGGGGGTGCCGAGAGCGCGACGAACAGGCTGCCGGTGTCGTGGCAGGCCTGCCGGGCGATGGCATTCAGGCGCTCCGCGTGCGCGTCGGCCAGGAGGCCGGACGGGGTGTCGTACGGGCGGATCGAGCGGATGGGCTGGGCCCCCAGCCACAGCACGGAGCGCGGGCCGCGCTCGTGCACGTCGACGAGCAGTCGCCGCAGGCGCGAACCCCAGCGACGCGGCTCGGCGAACCGGAGCGCGTCGGCGACGGCGGCGCTGAGCACGACGGCGTCGTAGCGGTCGACGCCCGCCGCATCCACCATCCGCTTCAACCGGCGGACCCCCGCCGACGGGTGCGGCACCACATCCACCACCGCGCCGCGGTCGGTCGCCGCAGCGAGCGACCGGGCCACCGCCCCGGGAAGCGCGAGATCGTGGCTGCCGACGCCCCAGCCCACGACCGGGCCGGAGCCGATCAGCAGGACGCGCAGCGGGCGACGCCCGGCGACGGAACCCTGCCGCCCGTCGAGCGGGCGCACCAGGCGAGCACGGACGGCGGCGACGCGCGCCAGCTGCGCACGCCTCGCGAGCCGGCGCGGCAGAGACACCCGTTCGTCGTCCACCTCTCGACCGTATCCCGCGCGCCACCGGTGACCGCAATCGGCTCGGCGCGTCCTGTTCGCTGCGCGACGCGGGCGGGCGGGAAGGGAGGAGTTACGAAGACGACACACCGGCGGCGACCGGAAAAGGAGGTGGATGCGCGGACCACGCCGCGCATCCTCCTCCTGTTGAGCCCGCTACGGCAGGATGTGGCCTGCCGACGTGAAGAGCCGGTACCACTCCTCGCGGGTCAGCGGGATCTCGGAGCCGGCCGCCGAGTCGCGCACCCGCTGGTCGTTGGTCGTGCCGAGGACGACCTGCATCCCCGCCGGGTGGCGCGTGATCCACGCCACCGCGATCGCGGTCGGGGTCACGTCGTACTTCTGCGCCAGCTCGTCGATCACGTCGTTCAGCTCGGCGTAGTTCTCGCGGTCGCCGAGGAAGACGCCGTCGAAGAATCCCTTCTGGAACGGCGACCACGCCTGCAGCACGATGTCGTGAAGGCGGGCGTAGTCGAGGATGCCGTTGTCGCGCGAGATCGACTGGTCGAGTCCCGCCATGTTGGCGGCGACGCCCTGCGCGATCAGCGGGGCGTGCGTGATGCTGAGCTGCACCTGGTTGGCGACGAGCGGCTGCGAGAGCGACCGCTGCAGCAGCTCGATCTGACCCGGCGTCTGGTTCGAGACGCCGAAAGCGCGCACCTTGCCCGCGCTCTGCAGCTCGTCGAAGGCGAGCGCGACCTCGTCCGGCTCCACCAGGGTGTCCGGGCGGTGCAGCAGCAGGATGTCGAGGTAGTCCGTCTTCAGCGCCTCCAGCGACTCGTCCACCGAGCGCAGGATGTGCTCGCGGGAGAAGTCGAAGAAGCCCTCGCGGATGCCGACCTTCGACTGGATGACGACCTGGTCGCGCTCCGAGGCCGGGATGGCGCCCGCGTCGCCGAAGCGGCGCTCGCAGCCGTGACGCTCGGTGCCGTAGATGTCGGCGTGGTCGAACATGGTGATGCCCTCGTCGCGGGCGGTGCGGACCAGGGTGCGGATCTGCTCGTCGTCGAGGGACGAGATGCGCATCAGGCCGAGGATGATGTTGGAGGCGGTGATGTCGGTTCGGGGGAAGGTGAACATCTTCATGCCTTCCATCTAACTCCGCGTCAAGCCCCTGTCTGAACCGGTTTTCCGCGACTACCGTCGGCGAGGCCAGAGAAGGAGCCCCCGATGACCATGACGCCTGAATTCCATGTCGCCGTCGACGACTTCGCGCAGGAGACGGCGCTGGGCCGCCGCCCCACCACGCGGTCGCGGTACATCGTCCACGCTCTGGGCCGCGACTTCCGGGTCACCGACGAGATGGCCCGCATCTTCCTGAACCAGGTCGAGCGGGTGGCGGCGACCGACGCGTCCGCACTGGTGGTGCTTCGGCACGAAGCCGGGGTCGAGCTCCTGCTCGTCACCGACGACAACTCGTTCTCCATCCGGACGGTGTAGCCGGGCGTCGACGATGCGCCCGTAGGCTTCTCGGCGTGGGCTCGGAGACGGACGACGGTACGGATGGGGAGGCGCTCGAGCGCATCCGTGCGGCCATCGCCTCCGCGGTCGCGACGCTCGCCGAGGCCGGTGCGCGTCAGGAGGCGCTGGCGGAGTACGTTCCCGCCCGCCGTCAGTTCCTGATCCAGCGCGAGCCCGTGCTGCGCGGAATCGGAAGCGTGTGGCGTCTCGGCGTCTTCCTGCTGGATGTGGAGGGCGTTCTGCGCGCCACCGGGACGCTGGTCCGGGCGACGCCTCCGGGGCGGCCGCAGTACCAGTCCCGGTCGGCGGAGGAGCGCAGGGCCTTGCGGGCTGCCGCGGCTCGCGGACGCTTCCGGGACGGCGAGACGGTGAACTTCGACGCACCGGTCATCCCGCTCGACGCATCCATCCTCCGCGCCTCGACGGGCCCACTGTTCGTGCGGGATGCTCAGCCGCTGGTGCGCTGGAGCCCGGCGGCGGGGGACGCGGGTGCGCGCGACTTCGGCGCGTACCTGAGCGAGCGGGTGGACCTGCTGGCCCACCCGCCCGAGGGAGCCTGACTCAGACGGCCGGCGAGGTGGAGCTGGAGCCGTTCCCGCTCTTGCCCGTGACCTCGTCGATCTTGGAGGTCGCCTTCTCGGTGACCTTGCTGACGGTCTCGCTGACCTTGTCACCGACGTCGGAGGCGGCACGTCCGGCGAAGTCCTTGACGTCGCCCTTCACGTGCTGCACGGTGTCCGATTCGGCGAACCCGCGCCACTTGCGGCGCATGTCCTCGTATGCACCGCGCCCGGCGCGCGACCCGATGATGAAACCGACGGCGACTCCTGCGGCAAAGGTGATGATCTTCATGGCTCGCACCGTACGCGCGGCTTCGCGAGCGCGACAGGGGTCGACGGCGAGTGCACAATGTGACCGTGACCGGACAGTGGGTGGATGCCAGCACGGCGATCCTGGTCGAGGGCGCCAGTGATCGGGCGGCCGTGCTCGCCGCCGCCCGCATCCTCGGCGTCGACCTGGCGGCCGACGGGGTCGCGGTCGTGCCCATGGGCGGTGCGATGAGCGTCCGCCGGTTCGCCGCTGAGCTCGGAGGGGATGCCGGACTGCGGCTGCGCGGACTCTGCGATGCGGCCGAACTGCGCTTCTTCCAGCGCGCCGGCCTCGACGAGGAGGCCGTGTTCGTGTGCCGTCCGGACCTCGAGGCCGAGCTCGTGCGTGCGCTGGGGCATCGACGGACGGAGGACATGCTCGAGCGGGAGGGCGACCTCCGGCTGTTCCGGATGTTCCAGCAGCAGCCCGCCCAGCGGGTGCGTTCGCTCGACCAGCAGCTGCACCGGTTCTTCGGCACCACCTCGGGCCGGAAGGAGCATTACGGCGCCGTTCTGACCTCCGCCCTCGCCGCGCACGAACTGCCCGCGCCGCTCCGGGGCGTGATCGGGGCCGGCCAGTAGGGTGGGCGGATGCCCGAGACGACCGACCCCGCCCTGCTGCAGCGGCTGAGGGAACTGTTCGACGCCAGGGACCGCGACGACATGGCGCCGACGATCGCCGCGCTGCGCGCCGTGCTGGCCGAGCATCCCACCGATCCGCACGTGCTCTACGAGGTCGGCGGCGCCTACGACACCGCGGGCGAGGAGGAGACGGCGGCGGGATACTACGAGCGCGCCCTCGACGCCGGGCTCGCCGGCGACACCCTGCGGCGCTGCCTGCTGCAGTACGGCAGCACGCTGCGGAACCTCGGCCGGTTCGACGAGTCGCTCGCGGTGCTCGACCGGGCGCGGGAGCTCTTCCCCGAATCGGAGTCGGTGCTCGTCTGGCATGCGCTGTCGCTGCACGCGGCCGGCCGCAGCGACGGCGCGGTCGCCGAGCTGATGGAGCTGGCCGCCGACCGCATCCGCACGCCGGACCTGCTGCGTTACGAGGCGGCCATCCGCGGCAACGCCGGGTACCTGCGGTCGCTCGACGGCGAGCGCTGAACCGGTCGCGTCGGGGCCGTGCTCGGGGCCGTGTCAGGGCGCGAGCAGCGCCGCGATGACCAGCAGGGAGGGCACGGCGAAGATCGTCGTGAACAGCACGATGTCGCGCGCGACCGGCATCCCGCGTTCGTAGCGCGCCGCGAAGTTGTAGACGTTCTGCGCGGTCGGCAGCGCGGCGAGCGCGACCGCCGCGAACAGTGGCTGTCCCTCCAGCCCGAAGACGAACCGGGCGACCAGGAACGCGAGCAGCGGCATCACCGCCGACTTGAGCGCGACGGCCACGACGATCGGTGTGCGGCCCGTCCCCGCCTGCAGCGGCTTCGAGCCGACCAGCGACATCCCGAACGCCATCAGCACCAGCGGCACCGCGGCACCCCCGAGCAGCTCGAACGGCTGGTACACGGCATCCGGCAGCCGGATTCCGCTCACGTCGACGAGGATGCCGAGCACCGACGCGATGATCATCGGGTTGCGGATGGGCTGGGTCAGGATGGAACGCACCGACATCGTTCCGCGGCTGGTGGTGTCGAGGATCGTGAGGGCGATCGGCGCGAAGACGATGAGCTGGAGCAGCAGCACGGGCGCGACATAGGACGCGCTGCCGAGCACGTACACGGCGACCGGGATGCCGATGTTGTTGGCGTTCACGTATCCCGCGCCCAGCGCTCCGATCGTGGTCTCGGGGGCGGGCGACCGGAAGAACGCGCGGGACAGCGCGACGAACACGGCGGCCGAAGCGACGGCGGCGATCGCGGCGACGAGCAGCTGGGTCGAGAACACCACCCGGAGGTCCGCGTGGGCGAGGGTGACGAACAGCAGAGCAGGATTCGTCACGAAGAACGCGATCCGGTTCAGCACGTACGGGGCGGTCGGACCGCCGATCCGCAGCCGCCCGGCGACGTAGCCGACGAGGATCACGAAGGCGATGATCCCGAACCCGGTCAGTACGCCGCCCACCGGTCCAGCGTACGGGAGGGATCAGCGCCGATCGGGTTGACGCGACGCGCCGTCCCTGACTGCCGCGCGACGGCGTGTCGCGTCAACCCGTCAGCCGCGGGCCCGGCGCGACGGCCGCGCCACGCGCACGGCCAGGGCGACCAGGAGCAGGAGCAGCGCCGCCGCGAAGGCCGTGATCGCGACCGGCGCCGAGACGAGCGAGCCGGTCAGACGCGAGACGCCGATCCAGGCGAGGCCCCACGCCGATGCGACCGCCGGGGCGAAGCGGCCGCCGTCCCACACCGCGAGGGCGCAGCCGATGACCGCGAAAACCGCGAGCAGGGCCATCGCCCAGGCGTGCGGACTGCCGCCGAAGCCGTCGAACCCGGCCACCTGCAGCAGCGAGGTGATATTCGCGACGGTCGCCACCATGACCCACCCCAGGTACAGGCCCATCACGCCGTCGAGGAGCACGGCGTCGGCGGTGTAGTCGCCGGGGTGACGGCGAAGCACGACGAACGCAGCGATGAGCACGACGAGCAGCGCCACGATCGCGACCACCGAGAGCGCCAGCTGGCCGGCTTGAACGGAGAGGATCCACGCGGCGTTCAGGAGCAGGGAGGCCAGCACCCAGAATCCGGCACGCCGCTGGCGGTCGCGCGCGGCCTGCGACGGCAGCGCCTGCCAGATGGCGTAGGCGACCAGCCCGCCATAGATCACCGACCAGATCGCGAACGCCGGTCCGGCGGGGGCCAGCAGGGTCGCGTCCGCGCTCAGGGCGCCGCCCGCGACTTTGGGGATGGGCGTTCCCCCGGCGAAACCGGAGCCGACGACCGCACCGATCAGCGCCACAACCGTGCCGGCGATGACGAGGGATTGGCGGACGCGGTCGGCCGGCATGGGCCGCGCGGCGGCGAGCGTGCTCATGCCACGCACGGTAGTCCTGTCGCCCGCGGCGGTGAAGGGATGCGCCCGCCGGCGCTACGCGGACGGCGCGGACGCGACGACCACTGTCGCGCCCAGGTCGTCGTCCGATTCGATGCGCGACGTGAGCCCGGCAGCTGCGAAGAGGGCGGCCGAGACGGCTGCCTGCTCCTCCCCGGCCTCGATCAGCAGCGTCCCGCCCGGTGCGAGCCAGTCCGCCGCCTCCGCTGCGATGCGGCGGTGGATGTCGAGGCCGTCCGCGCCGCCGTCGAGCGCCATCCCCGGCTCGTGGTCGCGCGCCTCCGGCGGCATGAGGGCGATCGCCTCCGTCGGGACGTAGGGCGCGTTGACGGCCAGCACATCGACGCGGCCGCGCAGCTCGGAAGGGAGCGCCGCGAACAGGTCACCCTCGAAGACACGGTCGGGAGCGACGTTGCGCCGCGCGCATGCGACGGCGACCGGATCCAGGTCGGCGGCATACACCTCGGCGGCGGGCGCGCGGTCGGCGACGACCGCGCCGATCGCACCGACACCGCAGCACAGGTCGACCACGACGGCGGCGCCGGACACGGCGACCGTGGCCGCGGCGAGATCGGCCGCGCGGCCGGCGAGCAGTTCGGTGCGCCGCCGTGGCACGAAGACCCCCGGGGCGACGTGGAGGCGGAGCCCACCGAACTCGACCCAGCCGAGCAGGGGCTCGAGCGGCTCGCCGGCGACACGACGCGACACCAGGGCGTCGAGTTCGGCGGGTGAACCGGCCGCCTCGATCAGCAGGCGCGCCTCGTCTTCGGCGAAGACGCATCCCGCAGCCCGCAGGCGCGCGACGATCCGGGGGTCGGGTTCGCTCACGCGGCCATGCTAGCTGCGCCCGTCAGTACGGGCGCTCGGAGAGCAGCCGCGCCAGGTGGGCGGCGTTCTTCGCCACGACGGCGTTCGCGCTCGCCACGGCCTCCGGGGTCTCGTCGAGGTCCTTGTAATCGACGGTCTGCATCGCCTCGCCGTTCCAGTACGTCGCGCCCTGCGACGGAATGCTGAAGCCGACATCGTTGAGCCCCTGGAAGAGGTCGGCGATGATTCCGTGCGCGCCGTCCTCGTTGCCCACCACGCCGACGATGCCCACCTTGCCCTCGACGAGCGGTCTGCCGGCGTCGTCCGTCTCCGACAGCTCGGCGTCGAGGCGCTCCAGCGCGCGCTGCGCCACCGACGAGAGGTGTCCCATCCACGTGGGCGTGACGATGAGCAGGATGTCGGACGCGATGATCTGCTCGCGGATGTGCGGCCACTGGTCGCCATCGCCCTCGTCGAGCTCGACACCAGGCTTGATGTCGTAGTCGACGAGGCGCACCGCGGTGCCGGTCACGTCGTGGGTCGCCAGCTCATCGAGGAGCTGGCGCGCGAGCAGCTGACTGCTCGACTCGCCGGGCGACGGCTTGAGCGTGCAGACGAGGGCGAGCGCGGTCAACGGTCTGGTCTGATCGGTCATTCCGCGAGTGAACGCGCACCGCTCCATCACCGCAAGGCCACACCGCAAAGCCTTGACCTTTCCCCCAGGTGATCGTATGGATTGGTGATGAAGCGCATCCATTATGCGAGCGGTTCTCTCCTCACCGGAGACGACATCGCCGACGTCATCGTGCGCTTCGCCGCCGCGCTGGCCCAGAACAACGCCGCCGCCGAAGTCCGCGCCCCTGTGGTCGTGGACGGGGGCAGCACCGGGGAGGTCCTGCTGCTGCTCGGCCCGGCCAGCCAGATGCTGGCGGAGGACGCCGAGTATTCCGGATCCGAGTTGCACGATCAGCCGTTCGTCGACGAGTTCGAGCACCGGATCGCAGCCCTCGCGCCGCAACGGGCGACCTACGTCGAGCACGGCACCGACGACATCCCCGACGTCGATCTCGACCTGCTCTGACCGCGGCCGATACAGAGTCGGACTGGCACAACGCGGGGGGCCGCGTACTATCGGGCAGGAAACGACGACCGGGAGAGGTAAATGCAGGTGTTCCACGTCTACATCGACGACCTGAGATTCACCTTCGTCGACCGCGCACCGGTCGAGGAGCTGAAGGCCCGGGTCGTTCAGGCGAGCAGGAACGACGGCGACTTCGTCTCCATCTCGCAGTCCAGCAGACCTCCGAGTGAGATCTTCGTCACCGCGCAGACGCGCGTACGGATCGAGACCGCCACGATCCCGCGCGACCCCGTCGCCTCCGGAGCCACCGCCGGGGAGGACGACGACGACGCATTCTGGTTCGACTTCGACTCGCTGGCCTGAAGTCAACCGCTTCCCACGGCGTCCTCGACGGGGGATGCTCGTCTCATGCCGCCGACGACGTCCCTCTGGCTCGAGACCTCCCCGCACATCCCGACCGACACGTTCGAGTGGGATGGGCACTACGACACGATCGTCGTCGGCGCCGGCCTGACCGGCCTCGCCACCGCCCTGATGCTCGCCCGCTCGGGGATGCGCGTCCTGGTGCTGGAAGCCCGCACCGTCGGCGCGGTCACGACCGGCAACACGACCGGCAAGGTCAGCCTGCTGCAGGGCACGACGCTCTCGTCGATCCGCCGCCACGCCTCCGAGGCCGTGCTCTGCGCCTACGTCGACGGCAACACGGCGGGCCAGGGCTGGCTGCTCGACTTCCTCGAAGAACAGGCCGTCCCGTACGAGACGCGTGACGCCGTCACCTACGCGACGACGCTCGACGGCCTGGACAAGCTGGATGCGGAACTCGCCGCCGCCCGCGTCGCCGGGCTCGACGCCGTGGAGGAGCGGACCACCGAGCTTCCGTTCGCGGTGGAGGGCGCCCTCACCCTGGGCGGTCAAGCGCAGGTCCATCCGTTGAAGGTCCTAGCCGCGCTCGCGGCGGAGTTCCGGCGGCTCGGCGGCCGGATCGTGGAGGGCGAACGCGTCACCGACGTCTCCGCCGCGAAGCCGGCCGTGGTGACCAGCACCTCCGGCACATCCCGCGCCGACCAGGTCGTCATCGCGACCGGGACGCCCATCCTGGACCGCGGTCTGTACTTCGCCAAAGTCGAGCCGACGCGCTCGTACGTCACCGCGTTCCGTGTTCCGGGCGACATCCCGGAGGCCATGTACATCTCCGCCGACTCGCCCACCCGCTCCCTCCGCACCGCGACCGCGGCGGACGGGAGCCGCCTGCTCCTCGTCGGCGGCAACGGTCACCCGGCCGGTCGCGCGGACTCCCCGGCCGAGAAGCTCGCCGACCTCACCACCTGGGCCGAGCGCACCTTCCCCGGGGCGGAGCGGACCCACTGGTGGGCGGCGCAGGACTACCGGTCGGCGAACCGCATCCCCTTCGTCGGCTGGCTTCCGCGAGGACGCGGACGCATCTACCTGGCCACCGGCTACGACAAGTGGGGGATGACGAACGCCGTCGCCTCGGCACTCAGCCTTACCGCCGACCTGACCGGGGAGACGCTCGAGTGGGCGCGCGTGATGCACCACCGGGTCACCCGCCCCGTGGACATCGCCTCGGGCGTCGCCATGAACGCCGGCGTCGGCAAGGCCGCGGTGACCGAGTGGGCATCCGCCCAGGCGGGCCCGGAAGTCGGAGACGAGCCGGTCGCGGAAGGCACCGGCACGGTCGGACGCCGCGGCCGCACACCGGTCGCGGTCTCGACGGTCGACGGGACGACCTGCGCGCTCACCGCGGTCTGCAGCCACCTCGGCGGTGTAGTCCGCTGGAACGACGCCGAGCTGTCGTGGGACTGCCCCCTGCACGGCTCGCGCTTCGCACCGGACGGCACGGTTCTCGAAGGTCCGGCCACGCAGCCGCTCGCGCCGGCCCCCGCGGCCCGCGCGGCGGAGACGGCGGGCTGACGAGCGCGTCCCCCGGGCAGCCACGGGCCCGTCGACCCGCGGCGGCCCGCCCGGTGAGGCCTAGTCAGGCCATTCGGCCCGGGAGTATGGTCGCCGCATGACGAATCCAGACGACGAGAGCACACCGCGCCCCGCCGGACCCACCGGGGCGGGCGAGCCGGTCAGCCCGCCGCCCGCATCCGATCCCACGCCTCCGCCTCCTCCTCCGCCCAGTCAGGGCATCCCGGCTGCGCCCCCGCCGCCGCCCAGCGCCTACCCCGCCGCGGCCACCGGTCCGTCGACCGCCGTCGCGCCGACATCTCCGCCGAACACGGTCAACATCGCCTTCTGGCTGTACGTCGCCGGTGCGGTGCTGAGCGTGATCAGCGGCATCATCACGATCGCGGTCGTCTCGGGATCGCGCGCCGACCAGGTGCGCGTCATCGAGCAGCAGGGCGCCGACCTCCGAGGTCTCACGGCACAGCAGGTCGCGGACGCGTCCGTCACGTTCCTCGTGACCTGGTCGATCGTCACCCTGATCTTCTGGGCCGTCGTCTTCGTCCTCTTCGCCTACTTCATGCGCCGCGGCGCGAACTGGGCGCGCATCGTCCTCACGGTGCTCACCGTGCTCTCGCTGCTGAACCTGCTGACCGGCTTCGGGACAGGGCTGCTGCAGGTGCTTGCGACGATCGTCGCGGTCGTGCTGATGTGGCTGCGCCCCTCGAACGAGTACTTCGGCGCGGTGAAGGCCGCGAAGGGGCCGCGCGTCTGATCGCACCCTGACAGCCGGCTGTGCCGGGCGTACTGTTCCTGCCGAAACGGAAGGAGCGGATATGCCCGGCAACAAGCCCCAGCTGAAAGACCAGGAGCTCTACGAGAAGCTGCGCAAGGAGGGGGACTCCAAGCAGAAGGCTGCTCGCATCTCCAACGCCGCAGCATCCCGCGGCCGATCCTCGGTCGGCCGCAAGGGCGGCGACTCCGGTTCGTACGAGGACTGGACCGTGCCCGAGCTGAAGAAGCGCGCGAAGGAGCTCGGCCTCAGCGGCTACTCCAAGAAGAACAAGGGCGAGCTCGTGAAGGAGCTCCGCAACCACTGAGTCCCGCGCGTACACTCGCCGCATGGACCTGCGGGATGTGGCCGGCGAGTTGTACTCGGTCGCACCCGGCGACTTCATCGCCCGGCGCAACGCCGCCGCGGCCCAGGCCGACCGCTCGACGGCCAAGCAGATCAAGACCCTGCGCAAACCGTCGGCGTCGGCGGCCGCGATCAACGCGCTCACCCGCGAGCACCCGGACCTCGTCGGCGACGTGCTGGAGATCGGCTCGCGGATGCGGGATGCGTTCGCCTCCCGCGACCGCGCCGAGATCCGCGCGCTCACCCAGGAGCGCCAGCGGCTGCTGCAGCGCGCGACAGACGGACTGGACCTCAGCCCGGCGGTGCAACGTGAAGTCGAGGAGACGTTGCAGGCGGCCGTCATCGACCCGGCAGCGGCCGCCGCGGTTCGGAGCGGGATGCTGGTGCGCGCCCTCGAGTCGACCGGTCTCGAGCAGGTCGACGTCTCCGACGCCGTCGCGCTGCCGATCGACATCGAGGACTTCCCGGCGCCGCGGCCCGGCCGCCGGAAGGCGCAGGGCGGAGGCGGCGGGAACGAGGATGCCGGCGCGGCCGAAGCGGACGACGAGCCGGCCGCAGAGGAGCACACCGAGTCGCCGAGCGAGCGCCGGGAACGGCAGCGCCGCATCCGGGCCGCTGAGAAGGCGGTCGCGCGCGCCCGCGAGGACGCCGAGGCCCTCGACGACGAGCTCGACGAGACGGTCGACCACCGCGGCGACCTGGAGGCGGAGCGGGACTCGCTGCAACGACGGCTGCAACGGATCACGGACGACCTGAGCGAGACGCGTGCCGCCGAACGCGAGCTGCGCTCGCGGATCTCCGACGCGCAACGCGCCGTCCGCGAAGCGGAGAAGGCTCTGCGCGACGCACGCGACGACTGACGCGCTCAGCCCACCCAGTGCGCCAGCAGATCGTCCCAGTCCGCCTGGTAGCGGCCGAGACCGAACCGCTCCAGCGCCCACTCGCGCGCGCGTCCGCCCGTCTCCGCTCCGCGACCCGGGTCGTCCACGAACGCGCGGACCGCGTCATGCAGCTCGGCCAGGTCGGTGGAGATGGCGCCGACTCCCGGCACCACGGCGCGGCGCGCGTCCGTCGCATCCAGCGCCACGACCGGGATCCCTGCCGTCATCGACTCGAGCAGCGAGAGCCCCAGCGACGTCCAGCGGTTGGGATGCACGTACACACGCCGACGCCCGACCTCGGAGAACAGGCGAGGCGCCTCGATGTCGCCCGCGGCGACCACCCGGTCGCTGCCGACGCCGAGCGCCTGCGCCAGGCCGTCCACCTGCATCCCGAAGACGTCGACGGGCGCCACAGCGGCGAAGCCGCCGAGAAGATCCGAACCCGTCACACGCCAGCGGCGCACCGGCTCGTTGATCACCGCCGCGGCGCGCGGAAGCTCGCCGGTGAAATGGTTGCCGTAGTCGACGACACCATGCTCGATCACCCGGGTGCGGGTGGAGCCGGTGTCCCAGAACAGCGCGTTGAAGTGCGTGACGTGGGCGATCAGCAGGTCGTCCCGATCGGCGAGAGGATGCCGCGAGTTCGGAATGCTCTCCTGGGGCGTGTTGTGCTCGACGAACACGACCGGCACATCGACACCGGGACGGCGCCCGGTGAGCCGCTCGACCAGGTCGAACTCCTCCAGTCGCTGGAGCACGACGGCGTCGAACGGCGTGGACGCCAGCTCGGCCTCCGGGACGTCGACCACGTTCGCCGGCCAGTCCCGGCCGCCGACACCACCCTCGCCCGCCGCATCCACCGGGAGCAGGTAGGTGTGCCGCCCGCGCACGAACGCATCCATCCAGCCGCCGTGGACCTGCCAGACGAGAAGCCGCAGAGCGCGGCTCACAGCTGCGACCCGGGGCCGGGGTGGCCCCTCACTTCCAGAGGCCCGGTCTCGGGCGCCGGCCCGTCCTGGTCCTGGCCGGCGGCGACGCCCGCGTGCGTGTGCCCGGCCACGCCGTGCGCGGCCGTGTGCGGCTCCTTGGTCGGGCAGAGCTTGCCGCAGTACGAGCAGATGTAGCCGTCGCCGATCCGCGCTTCGCCGTTCAACCGGTACTCCAGCACGTCGCCGTCGCCCTCCAGCGCGAACTCCACGTACGCCGGCCGCTCCAGCGACGGGATGGGCACCCGCATCCGGGCGAACGGGCGTCGCGAGTCGTCGAGCGGCACCCACAGCTTGTCCGGGGCGGGGCCGAAGATCGAGCCGGCCTTGTCGACGCGGGCCGGCCGGTGGTCGTCACGGACGTGGAGGATGTGGCCGGCGCTCAGCATGTCGCGCGGCAGCACCTGATACAGCTCGGGGACTCCGTAGGCGATCGCGCCGCGGCGCAGCCGCGAGAAGCCCTCCTCCGTGTCGTCGCCCATCACCACGAATGGCGGCGCCTCGGGCGTCCGCAGCACAATGGCCGTGCCGCCCGACGGACTGTCGGAGATGAGCTGGAGGATGGCCGTGGCCTCGACGAGCAGACCCTCAGGCATGCGCCACCGACACCAGCTCCGCTTCGCGACGCCCGGGCTCCGCGTCGAACCGCTCGTCGCATACCCGGTCGGCCTCCGCGATGAGGCACTCGGCCAGGCGACCGACCACCTCGATGTCGGTGACGAGTGCCTCGCCGTCCAGGCCGTGACCGGCGGGGCGGCCGCGCAGCAGCCACGCGAAGCGCTCGGAGTGCAGGCCCTCGAACGTGGCGTGCCGGGCAGCCGGAAGCTGCGTCAGCTGTCGCGCGATCCACTCCCGCCGGGGCAGCGTCCACCACGCCTCCGGGTCGAGGGGACGGGCGGGTAGCCCGGGGAGCGCGAGTCCGCTCGCGGCGTCAATCGGACCGGCCTCCAGGTCGGCCGCATAGCCGGCCGAGTAGCGGACGTAGACCCCGGGCGCCTCATCGAGAAGGCGCTCGACCTCAGAGAGCTGATAGAGCACGGGAACCTCCGGTCGGGACACCGTCGCGTTCGCGGACCACGCGGTAGCGGCACTCCATGCGGGTGCGCGACACCAGCTCGAATTCGTGCCACGACGGGCGGTCGAGCGACGGGATGGGGATGGCGACATGAGCGGGCGCCTCGCCGTCGTCGTCCAGCGGCACGAACACGACGACGTCCGTCGCGCCGAACACCGAGGCGGAGCACGCGAAGCGCGCCTGGACATACCGGTCTGAGATCACGACGAGTGCCGGCTCCGACTCCGCGGGGTAGTCGTCCCGCGACACTTCGCGGTACGGCTCGCTGAGGCCGTGGACTCCGGGTCCGCGCCGCATCCGGACGAACACGTCGCGGCCGCCGAAGACGTCGAGCCGAAGCGACGACGGGACCGCCCCATCCGCCAGGATCGCCACCGGCGTCCTTGCGCGGCGCGGCAGCATCATCAGCACTGCCGTCGCAGTCATATCGCCCATGCAAGCAAAGCTAGGTCGAGTCGGTTCCGAAAGCAGGGGATTGACGAAGCGCTCGAGCCGTGCGGTCAGCTCGGGAGGTGGCGGCCGACCTCGTCCTCGGGCATGATCACCATGCCGCCGGTGCGCTGGGACGTGTGCATCAGCGCTTCGAGCCACTGGGGGTTGATGGCGGGCGGGCGGCTGCCACTGAACTGGAAGGCCAGCGGCACCTCACGGCTGATCCAGAGCGAGACCCGGCCGGATCCCTGCTCGACGGGGACGTCCCAATTCAGCAGGAAGCTCTCGTGACGGCGAAGCTTGGCGACGATGGCGAGCTTGACGTGGCTGAGTACCCGATCGTCGAGGTCATACTCCTGGCCCGCGCCGTAGACGAGTTTTCCCATGGTCCTCATAGTGCCCTAACGAGGCACGCAAATCCTGTCGCGTCAGGGGGATTGACACCGGTACCAGAGCGTGGTTAAGGGACCGTGAAGACCTGTCCGGAGGCCGCCAACCGGTCCTGAAGCAGCGCGATCCGCACATCCTGCGCCGGCGTATCAGCCGCGACGGCGAGCGCTGCCGCCGCACCTGCGGCCTGACCGAGCATCATGTACTGCGGCTCCATCCTGACCGACGCGAAAGCGACGGCCGAGACGGACAAGCAGACCGGTACCAGGAGGTTCGTCGCGTCCTCCCGCTTGGACAGCAGTGCTGAGTACGGGATGCCGTAGACCGGCACGGGGACCGAGAGGTACCCCTCCGTGAAGACGGTGCCGATCGGGTCCGGATGCTCGTACACCCAGCGCCAGACACGCTGCACCTCGCGGATGTCGATGTGGTACGAGCCGAGGGCGACGGTGTCCTCCGGCATCGAGCCGGCGAGCAGGTCGTGCTCGGTCAGGATGCGCTCGCCGACCATCCTTCTCGCCTCGCGGACGTACAGCTGGTGGGGGAGGTGGCCGGTGTCGGCGAACTCGCCGGGCGGCAGTCCCCAGCGCGACAGCTCGCGCCGGATCGCGGATGGCACCGCGGGGTCGTGCGACAGGAAGTAGAGGAAGCCGCGCGTGTGGTCGACATGGTGCCGACGGATCTCCTCGCGCCGCTCCGGGGAGGCGTCCGGGTACTCCCATGCCGATCCGTCCAGCACGCTCAGCGACACCGGACCGAGCGAGTTGCCGTCCGCCATCCCGCCGGGCAGGTTCGGCTCGAGCCCCAGCATCCGGCCGGCCGGACGTTCGACGCCCTCCCGTCGGTCGCGCGCGAAGAGGCGACGCCCCAGCTCCCAGTACGCGTCGTCGTAGCCGTCGGGACGATCGAACGGGATGCGGTCGGCAGCCGTGGTGAGGCAGACGCGGAAGCCGTACGACATCACGCCGCCGTCGCCCTCCCCCAGCTGTGCGAGCGGGCGGTCGTGGAGTTGCGGCAGGAGGCGTCCCGCGGTGAGCCCCGTCGGATCGTCGGCGAAGGGCGACACCCACGGCGGCATGTTGTGCATGCCGGGGAGGAGCTCCTGCCTGCCGGCGAACCGCTCGCCGTGCAGGCCGCGGTCCTCGCGGCCGACGCGGTACGGCACCCCCGCGGTCGCGAGCAGGTCGCCCTCGTAGCTCGCATCCACGAACACGCCGGCCTGGATGCGGTCGCCGCCGGTCACGGTGAAGGACCGCAGCTCGCGGCCGTGACCTTGCTGCACGGCCTCGACCCCGGTCAGCCGCGCCCCGAAGAGGACATCGACGCCCGCCTCCTCCAGCCAGCGTCGGAAGATCGCCTCGGCCACGTGAGGTTCCGGTCCGGTGTAGTGCCCGGGGGTGGTGCCGTAGTGCTCCGCGATGTCGGCTCGGAGGCGCGCGGCCGCGCCGCCGAGAGCGCGGACGTCTCCGACGTCGGTGTAGCCGAGGCCGCCGGAGGTCATGCCGCCGAGGTGCCGGCCGGGCTCGACGAGGACCGTCCGGGCGCCACCCTCGGCCGCCGCGACGGCTGCTGCGACGCCGGCGGAGGTCGCCCCGTAGACCGCGACCTCGAACGCGCTCATGCGAACTGCGGGAGGAGCCGGCCGCCCGTCTCGAAGATGCCCTTCTCGAGAGCCGTCACCAGATCCCACTGGCCGACGAGGGGATGCGCCAGCAGCGCCTTCCGCACCAACTGGCGGTCGCCGGTCACCGCGGCGCGTGCCGCCAGCCGCTCGTACGCGCTGACGTGCTGGATGAGCCCGAGCAGCTCCGGCGCGACCGGCTCCTGCGGCAGCGGGGTCGCGCCCGACGCATCCACTCGGCACAGGGTCTCGACCACGTCGTCGTCCGCGAGACCGCGGATCAGCCCGTTGTTGCGGACGTTCACGACGTGGTTGTCGCCGGTGCCGGCCACCAGCGACGCGAGCAGCGCCGTCGCCGCCTCGCTGTAGAAGGCGCCGCCGCGGGCCTCCAACTGCGGGGGCTTGGTGTCGACCGTCGGGTCGGCGTACAGGGCGAGGAGCTCGCGCTCCACGTCCGCGACAACGGTCGCCCGGGGCGTGCCCGCGACCATCTCGGCGACCGTGGCGTCATGCGCGTAGTAGTACTTCAGGTAGTACGAGGGGAGCACGCCGAGGTCGCGGATGAGCTCGCCCGGAACGCCTCCGCGGCGGCCCAGCTCGTCCGAACGATCCGCGATCATGCCGGGCAGCACATCCACACCGTCCACCCGGATGTGCCGCACCCACGACAGGTGGTTGAGGCCGACCGGGTCCACCTCGACGCGGTGCGGCTCCACGCCGTGCTCGCGTGCGATCCACCGCTGGACGCCGATCGCGAAGTTGCACAGCCCGATCGCGCGGTGGCCGTCGTCGAGCAGCGCGCGGGTGTTGATGCCGACGGGATTCGTGAAGTCGACGATCCACGCGCCCGGGTTGGCGCGCTCCCGAGCCTCGCGGGCGATGTCCAGGACGACGGGGACGGTGCGCAGCGCCTTCGCGAGACCGCCCGCGCCCGTCGTCTCCTGGCCGACGCAGCCGCAGGCGAGGGGGAACAGCTCGTCCTGCAGCCGCGCGCTCTGACCGCCGACCCGCAACTGGATGAGCACGGCATCCGACCCCTCGATGGCGGCCATGCGGTCGGTCGTCAGGGTGACCGGGACGTCGGCGCCCTGGCGGGCGAGCATGCGGCGGACCATGCCGCCGACGATCTCCAGGCGCGGGCCGTCCACATCCATCAGCCAGAGTTCGTCGACCGTGAGACGCTCGCGCTCGTTCCACAGCCCCGAGACCAGCTCGGGGGTGTAGGTGGAGCCTGCGCCGATGACCGTGACCTTCATCGCGGGGTCCTTTCGGGGTTCGGGTGGGGGTGGTTGTGGGCTTCCGGTGAGGCCGGCGTCGGTGCCTCGCGGAGGGCGCGGACGAGGCCGTCGACCGGGCGGAACTCCAGCGGGCGCGGGTCGAAGCCGAGGCGGCGGAGGCCCGCGGAGACGGTGTCCCGGAAGCCCGGGTCGGAGAAAGTTCCGCCGGCGAGGACGGCGGGGGTGCCGGGCGGGACGGCGGGGGTGCCGGGCGGGACGGCGGGGGTGCCGGGCGGGACGACGGCGGTGCCGGGCGGGACGGCGGCGGTACGGGGCGGGACGACGGAGGTGCCGGGCGGGACGACGGCATCCGGCGCGTCCGCATCCTCGGCGGAGGCCGGATCGGCTGCCCACGCACGGCGCGCCACGACGGAGGCCAGCGCCACCGCTTCGGCGGCCGCTCGCGCGATGAGGTCGGATGCGACCGTGTCCCCGTCTGCTGCGGCTCGGGCGACGAGCGAGGCGAGGGATCCGACCTGTCGCATCGACACGGACCCGTCGCGGATCGCTCGGGCGAGGGCGACCGTGTCGGCGGCTCGCGTCTCGGCGAGGACCAGCGGCAGCAGCGACGTGGATGGCCCGCGGCTGTCCTCGGCGCGCGCGGCTGCGCGGACCGCCTCACGGCCCAGTTCGTCGCCGCCGCCCCAGTCGCCGCTCGGCCAGCCGAGGGCGGGGACGGTCGCGAGTCCGTGCGGTCCGCGCGCGACGGCGTTCAGGCCCGCGCCGCAGACGACGGCGAGCGCGTGGCCGAGCCCGGCTCCCGCATCCAGCACCGCGACCGCGTCGCCGACGACCTCGACCGCCGCGCGTCGGAACAACTCGGCCAGCGCCGCGCGGTGGCCGTCTTCGTCGCCGGGGAAGTCGAGTCCCGCCACGGCAGCCGAGGCGCGGGTGACGTCGGCGGGTGCGATGCCGAGATCGCGGAGGACGGCCGAGACGGCGGCGACGACCGCCTGCGGTCCGGCTCCGCTGCCCGGGCCGATGCCGCGGGAGCGTTCGACGAGGCCGTCCGGACCGCCCTCGAGCACGACGACCTCCGTCTTCGAGTTGCCGCCGTCGATGGCGACGGACAGCCCGACCTCGGGTGCGTGTTGCGTGTTCGTCAGCGTCGATCCTTTCGCCGCGCCCATCCTGCCGCAAATATGGGATCGTTTCCACCCTGCCGGTCCGCCCGCCCATCCCGACGCGACATTTGCGCCAAATCTCCGTTATGGCCCCGCCAGAACCGAGATTTGCGCCAAATTTGCCGGCCTGCCCGCCCCGCCAAGCTCCACATTCGTGCCGAATGTGCGGAATGCGGGCCGCAAAACGCACATTCGTGCCGAATGTGCGCACTCGACCGGGCGAACCGACGCGCGATTTGCGCCAAATTTGCCCGCCCGCCTGGTCTCCCGCCTGGTCTCCCGGGGGTCGACATTCGCGCCGAATGCGCGGAATGCGGCCCGCAAAGCGCACATTCGCGCCGAATGTGCGTTATTCACCCGCCGAACCGACGCGCGGTTTGCGCCCAAATTTGCCCGCCCGCCTGGCCCCCGAGGGTCGACATTCGTGCCGAATGTGCGGAATGCGGGCCCGCAAAGCGCACATTCCGCACGAATCCGCGTTGTCGACTCGGCGAACGGACACGAGATTTGCGCCAAATGTGCGTTATCGAGCCGCCAAAGAGCACATTTGCGCCAAATCTCCGTTATCGCCCCGCCAGAACCGAGATTTGCGCCAAATGTGCGTTGGCGACGCGACGCGGCGCGCCGCTACAGCGCGCGCGGAGCCGCGGTGGAGCCGCGGGGCAGCACCTGCGCCTCGAGCACGATGGTCTGCGGTTCGGCGGCGGGATCCTGCAGGCGCCCCAGCAGGCGGTCGAGCGCGGTCTCGCCCAGCGACACCGCATCCTGAGCCACCGCCGTGATGCCCGGGCTGACCATGCTCATCCACTCGGAGTCGTCGAAGGAGACGACACTGACGTCCTCGGGGATGCGCAGGCCGAGATCGTTGGTCGCCCGCCACACGCCCTCCGCGAGCAGGTTGTTGGCGGCGAAGATGGCGGTCGGGTGGTCCCGGCGGGCCAGGATGTCGATCGCCGACTTGCGGGCGCCGTCCGCATCCCATCCGGTCGAGATCACGAGGGACGGATCGGCGGGGATGCCCGATCCCTCCAGCGAGCTGCGGTAGCCGGCGGCGCGCTCGCCACCGGTCGTCCAGGTCGTCTCGTCGATGAACAGGGCGATGCGGCGGTGGCCGAGGTCGATGAGGTGGTCCGTCATCCGCTTCGCCACGCCCGCGTTGTCGATGATGACCGCGTCGCAGCGACCGGCCGAGAACTGGCGGTCGGCTTCGATGACGGGGATGTGCTGGCGCATCAGGTAATTGGAGACGTCACCCGAGAGCGGCGTCACGATCACTCCGGCGACGCGGGTCGCGACGAACGCGCGCGCCGCATCCATCTCGGCCTCGGTGGAGCCCTGGTCGTCGACGAGCATCATCGTGTAGCCCTCGCGGCGGGCCCGGGCGGCGATGCCGGCGGCGAGATCCGCATAGAACGCGTTGCGCAGGTCGGAGACGAGCACGCCGATCGTGCGGCTGTCCTGCTTGCGCAGGCTGCGGGCCATGGCGTGCGGCACGTACCCGAGCGATTCGGCGGCGGCGAGCACCCGTTCGCGGACCCCGGCGGCGACGTAGCCTTCGCCGCTCAGGGCACGGGATGTGGTCGACTGCGACACCCCGGCGGCCAGCGCGACATCTTTCAGCGTCGCGCGCCGCTGTGTGCCGTCGGCGTCGTTCTCGATCATCGAACCCTTTCCACGGGCGCCGGAGCGCCGGACGCCCGGCGAATCCACCCTAATGGCCGACGCGCCGGCCCGCTGCCGTGCCGTCACGGATGCGTCACGCTGCCTCCGCGGCTGCGGGATGCGCGACTCACCCGGGCGGAACCGCGGCGCGGAGGAGGGGCGATCGCGCGGCGACAGAGCCGCCGCAGAGCGCATCCCGGACCGGTGACGACCGGTCCAACCGGGTGTACCGTTCCCGTCACACAGGCAGTTCCCCCGCCGGCACCGCCCACATAGCCGAGACGCGTCCGCATTCCGCGACGAGGCCGCCCCTGCCCGGGAATGGGCTGGGCTCCGGTTGCAGGCACGCTCGGGAGGACTTATAGTCGCTGCTATGTGGTAACGATGCCACACACTACGCCGACGAAGGCGGAGGACGGATCGAAAGGGTGGCGATGAAGATCACCGAGCTCGATGGCGCAAGGAAGAGGAGCCGGTGATGGCCGTCCTCTCCGACACGTCACGCGGCAAGACCCGGACGGGCAACGACAAGCCCGCCAAGAAGAAGGGCACCAAGTACAACAGGCGCGAGGCGATCGCGGGTTACCTCTTCATCAGCCCGTGGATCATCGGCTTCCTCGTGTTCACGCTCGGCGCGATGCTGTACAGCCTCTTCATCTCGTTCAGCAACTACAACCTGGCGACGAACAGCGCGACGCCGGCCGGCTTCGACAATTACTCGGAGCTGTTCAACGACCCCAAGGTCGCGCTCTCGCTCGGCAACACGCTGTTCTACGCCGTCATGGCGGTGCCGCTGGAGATCATCTTCGCGCTGCTGCTCGCCCTCCTCCTCAACTGGGTGGGCCGCGGCGCCGGCGCCTTCCGCACCATCTACTACCTCCCCAAGATGACCCCGGCGGTCGCGACCGCATCCATCTTCCTGCTGCTGCTCAACGGCAACACCGGAGCGATCAACCGCTTCCTCGCGATCTTCGGCATCGAGGGCCCGCAGTGGCTGATCGACCCGAACTGGGTAAAGCCGTCCATCGTGCTGATGACCCTGTGGGGCGTCAGCGGCACCATGGTGATCTTCCTCGCGGCACTGAAGAACGTGCCTCGCGACCTTTACGAGGTGGCCTCGCTCGACGGTGCGGGACCCATCCGCAAGTTCTTCACCATCACCATCCCGATGATCTCCCCGGCGATCTTCTTCAACGTGGTCGTGCTCACGATCGCGGCCCTCCAGGTGTTCGACCAGGCCTACCTGCTGTTCTGGCGAGACCAGACGAACGCCTCCCCCGACTCGTCGTTGTTCTACGGCGTGTACCTCTTCCAGCAGGCCTTCCGGCAGTTCAACTTCGGCTTCGCCGCGGCGATGGCCTGGCTGCTGTTCGTGATCATCCTCCTGATCACGCTCATCCAGGTGAAGGTCAGCAACCGCCTCGTCTACTACGAAGGAGACAAGTGATGTCCTCCGCGACCCAGTCCACTGCCGCCGCGGCCCTGGCCCCGCTCGCCTCCGAGCTGGATGCCGCCCAGCTGCAGGGCAGCACCCCCAACGGGCGCGGCGACAAGCCCGTCGGCGGCCGGTGGTACAAGCCGAGGACGATCATCGGGAAGACGGTCCTCTGGATCGTCGCCATCGCCTTCGCGCTGCTGTTCCTGTACCCGTTCGCCTGGCTGCTCGCCGCGAGCCTCAAGCCGCGGCAGGAGGTGTTCGACAACTCGCTGTGGCCGAAGACGTTCACGCCGCAGAACTACGTCGAGGTGTGGAACCAGCTCCCGCTGCTCTCGTGGATCGGCAACAGCGTCATCATCGCGGTCCTCGCCGCCGGCCTGGTCGCGATCTCGAGCTCGATCGTCGCGTTCGGGTTCGCGTACTTCAAGTTCCCCGGACGGACGCTGCTGTTCGGCCTGGTGCTGGCGACGATGATGCTGCCCGGCGCGGTCACCATGGTGCCGCAGTACCTGATCTGGAAGAACCTGGGCCTGATCGGCACCTGGCTTCCGCTGTTCGGTATGAACCTGTTCGGCTCGGCGTTCTACATCTTCCTTCAGCGGCAGTTCTTCATGGGGCTCCCGCGGGAGCTGTTCGAGGCCGCACGACTCGACGGCGCGAGCTACTGGAAGCTGTTCACGAAGATCGCGATGCCGCTCAGCATCCCGTCATTCATCATCATCTTCCTGTTCGAGTTCCAGGCCAGCTGGAACAACCTGCAGGCGGCGCTGATCTACCTGAACGCGGGAGGTGTCGACGGCTTCACCGTGCCGCTCGGCATCTCGTACGCGATGACCACGTTCAGTCCGACCAACGGCGGTCACGGCGACTACCAGTACGTGATGGTGGCCGCGCTCATCGTGACCCTCCCCATGCTGCTGCTGTTCGGCTTCGGCCAGCGGTACTTCATCGAAGGTGTGGCGACACAGGGCCGCAAGGGCTGACCTCATCCCGGACACCGGGCGCGGTTGGACATCGTCCACCGCGCCCGGTAACGTTTAACCCCCCTAGCGACGATTCTCGGATCGAGCCGGCGGGTGGGAGGACCACCTGTTCCGGACTCGAAAGGCCACTCGTCGTGACATCTCCTTCTCCCTCGCTGTTCGCATCCCGCGACTTCCGCCTGCTGCTCATCGGGCAGACCACCAGCCAGCTCGGCGCCCAGGTCTCCGGTGTCGCCCTGCCGTTGCTCGCCGTGGTGAGCCTCGACGCGACGCCGTTCGAGGTGGGGATGCTCGGGGCGGCATCCACCGTGGCGTTCGCCGTGCTCGGGCTCCCCGCCGGGGCGTGGGTCGACCGGATGCGTCGGCGGCCGCTCCTCGTCGCCAGCGATCTGGTGCGCGCGGTGCTGCTGGCGACCATCCCTCTCGCTGCGGTTCTGGGGCTGCTCACGATGGCGCAGCTGCTCGTCGTGTCACTTCTGGCCGGCGTGGCCCGGGTGTTCTTCGATGTCGGGTATCGCAGTTATCTGCCCTCGGTGATCGGACGGGAGCGCGTGCTCGCCGGCAACTCCTCCCTCGAGTTCGTGCGCGCCTCCGGACAGGTCGCCGGGCCCGCCCTGGGCGGAGTGCTGGTGTCGCTGATCGGCGCGGCGACGGTCGTGCTGGTGCAGGCGGGGACGTTCGCGGTGTCCGCGCTGTGCCTGCTCGGCATCCGGGCGCGGGAGGACGAGCCGACGGCTCCCGAGCACCGCCGGCGGATGCGGACGGAGATCGCGGAGGGTCTCGGCTTCGTGTTCCGCTCGCGGGTGCTGCGGTCGACGGCGCTGGCGAGCGCCCTGAGCAATTTCTCGTTCGCGATCGCGTCCGCGGTCAACATGGTGTTCCTGTCGCGGACGCTCGGCCTCTCCCCCGCGCTGATCGGCCTCGTCATCGCGGTCGGCTCGGTCACGGTCATGGTCGGCGCCGCCTTCACCACGCGCCTGTCGCGGGCTGTGGGGTCGGTGCGGATCGTCTGGCTGTCGCTCGCCGTCACGGCGCCGCTGTCGCTGCTCGGCGCCTTCGCGCAGCCGGGATGGTGGACGCTCCTGATCGTGCTCGGCATCGCCGCCGGCGAGTTCGGGCAGATCGTCTACGCGATCACCCAGGTGAGCGTGCGGCAGCAGATCTGCCCCGACCGCGTCCTCGGGCGGGTCAACGCGACCATGCAGGTCGTCGTGATGGGCCTCTTCCCCGTCGGCGCGATCGTCGGCGGCCTGCTGGGCGACGCGATCGGAGCCCGCTGGACGCTCATCGTCGCCGGCATCCTCCTCCTCGCGTGCCCCGTCATCCTGTGGGCGTCGCTGCGCGGCGTCCGCGAGGTCACGGACCTGCCCGCCGCCGCGGACGCGTAGCGCCCCCACGCGCTCCCGCGCTCGGCGCGCGCATCCCGCACCTGTCCGCCCGCGAGGTGCACGTAGGTGCGCCCGACACGCCGCGGGAGCCCGCAACAACGTGCACCTCGACTCCAGGCGGACCGACGCGAGACGTGAGTGGATGCGGGAAAGCGGAGCGAGTTGCGGCACGTACTCGCAGCGCGGCGTGCGCATCCCGCATATGCCCGCCCGCGAAGTGCACGTAGGTGCGCCCGACACGCCGCAGGCGACCGCAACTACGTGCACCTCGACGCGCGGCGAGGGGCACGAGACGCGGGCACGCAGACGGGGCGGCCTCCGCGAGGAGACCGCCCCGTCTGCGAGCGCGTTACTTGCTGCTCTTGGTCGACTGGTCGTAGGCCTTCATGGCCGCGGCCTGCGCATCCTTCAGCGCCTCGCTCGGCGACTTGCTGCCGAGGAGCACCGACTGGATGGCGTTCTGCAGCTCCGTCTGGATCTGCTGGCCGGCCGGCGACGCACCGAACGACTTTCCGTTGCCCACCACGTCGTAGTAGGTCGAGATCGCCTTGTCGAAGCCCGCGTTGCCGGACGGCTTCACGTACTTCTCACGCAGCGTCTTGTCGGCCTCCGGCGAACCCGTGAAGAGGCCGGTGTTGATCGCACCCGGCGTCTTCTTCAGCGTCTCGGCACGGGCGGCGCCCGCTGCCTCCCACGCCTGGAGGTTGGTGAGGTTGAGCGCCCAGGCGCACGCGGCGTCCTTGTTCTTGGCACCGGTCGGGATGACGAACGACGTTCCCGAAGCGACCGTGAACGGCTGGCCGTCCGGGCCCTTGAACGGAACCGCGCCGATGTCCACCTTGTCGACGAACGGGGTCAGCACGTTGACGTACCACTGGGCGTTGACCTGTGCGCCGACCTGGTCCTTCACGTACTGGTTGTTCTCGCCGAACGTGTCGAACGCGTCGGTGAAGCTCTTCACCTTGGCGTAGCCGCCCTGGGCGTCGGTGATCTGCTTGAGCACCTCGAGGCCCTTCTCGTTCTTCGAGTCGTCGAGGGTCGGCTTGCCGTCGCTGCCGATGATCTGTCCGCCGTAGCCGAGGATCCACAGGCCGGCCTGGCCGCCCGCGACCGGGTCGAAGCCGAGGACGGACGGGTTGCCGCCGGACGACTTGTACATCTTCTTGATCGCTGCGACGAGCGTGTCCGGCTTGGACGTGTCGATCTCGGCGTCGGTCACGCCGGCCGCCTTCATGACGCGCTCGTTGGTGATGATCGCCGGCGGCTGGTAGAACTGCGGGACCGCGTAGACCTTGCCCTTGTACGTGATGTCGTCGATGACGGACGGGTAGTAGCTGGACGTCGGGTCGACGTCGTGCACCTTGTAGCACTGGTCGAGCGGCTGGATGAGGCCCTGCGCCGCGTAGGTGGCGACGAAGTTGCGGTCCATCTGGACGACGTCGGGCACGTTGCCGCCGGCGACGCGGGTGGTGAACTTCTGCGCGTCGAACGGCGTCTGGTCGATCTTGATGGTGACGTCTTTGAGCTGGCTCTTGGCGTAGTCGATTCGGGAGGTGCCGACGTCGTCGGCGTTGTCGAAGCCCCAGGCGTTCAGGCTGCCCTTGGCGTCTTTGGAGAAGTCCCCGCCGGACGAGCTGCCGCCGCTGGAGCTGCAACCGGCGAGGAGCGCCACCGACGCGGTGAGTGCCAGCGCGGCGAAGGCGGTGTGCCTCTTGTTCATCTGATTTCCCTTCAGTGGTGTCGCAGCGGGCGTCCTCGCCCGTGCGAAGAGGTACGGGATCCCCTACCGCCGGGGTCTGAGCGACAGTATGGAAACCTTCCCACATCGCACGCTAATGCAGCGGTGACGCTCTTCACAAGGGGACCGGGTCCTCAGAGCCGGTTTTCGTTACTTGATCGTTTCTTACGCTTGAAGCCTGCGCTTCTCAAGCCCTAGGGTCGTATGGCAACGATGCCACATCTACCCCGGAGGAAGGCCCCGATGCCCCGCATCCGCCGTTTACTGCTGCTCGGCCACACCCACCACGACGTCGGCTACACGAACAGCCCCCGGATCATCGACGGGATGCACGCGCAGATCGTGCGCGAAGTGCTCCGGCTGGCCGACCAGGACACGGCCGCGCCGGACGCTCCCGACCGCTTCCGCTGGACCTTCGAGGTGGCACGGCCGGTGCTCGAGTTCCTCCGCACGGCGACGCCGGCGGAGGTCGCGCGCCTGCGCGAATTGGCGGCGGATGGCACCATCGCGGTTACCGGCGGCTACCTCAACATGACGCAGTTGCCCGACCTCGCCGAGTTCGAGGCCGCCTATCGGTCGCTCCAGCGCATCCACGACGCCGGCATCCCGGTGCGCACCGAGCAGCACGGCGACGTCAACGGCATCGCCTGGGGTGTGGCCGATGCGATGCTGGACGCCGGGATCGACCGCCTCGTCATGGCCCTCAACCCGGACCATGGCCGCGCACCGCTCGAGCAGCCGAGCCTGTTCTGGTGGGAGGCGCCGTCCGGCCGCCGCGTGCTCACCCTGCTCTCGACGCACTACGGCTTCGGCGAGGAGTGGGGCATCGTCGACGGGGATGTCGCCCTCGCCGAGCAGCGCATCCTCGCGTTCGTCGAGCGCCTCGACGCGCGTGACGATTACCCGTTCGACACGGCGGTCGTGCACGCGGGCAACGACAACCGCTGGCCGACGGCGCTCTTCACCGAAGTGGTGCGCCACTGGAACGACCGGCACCCCGGCATCCTGATGGAGACCGCGACGATCGACACGGCGATGGATGCGCTGGCCGCGCAGGCGCCCGACGATCTGCCCGTGCTCCGCGGCGAGTGGGCCGACTGGTGGTCGCACGGTCACGGCTCCACCGCCCGCGAGGTCGCCGTCTACCGCGCGGCGCGGCGGTTCGCGCTCTCCGCACGCGCGGCTTTCGACCTCGCCCGCGCGCGCGGGGAGGGCGAGCCGGCGCTCGCCACGGTCCTGGGCTACCGCCGGGGCCCGGTTCGCGTGCGCGACGACGCCGAGCTCGCCCCCACGTTCGACCGGGTGGATGAGGAGCTCCTGCTCTTCGGCGAGCACACCTGGGGCTCGTGGGAGACCTACTCCAAGCCGCACTCGCACTTCAGCCATTCGCACTGGAACGCGAAGGCGGGCTTCGCCTACGGCGCCTGGGACCTCGCCCGCGACCTGAACGTCGAGGCCCTGTACCGCCTCGCGGCGTCCGGCCGCGATCCCGAGCCGGCGGACGGCGTGCTCGTCGCCAACCTCACCGACCGTCCGCGCCGGGAGGCCGTCGAGGCGGAGGTCGGAGGGACACGCCGGGTGACGGTGGTGGCCGACGTGCCCGCATCGTCCGTCGTCGTGCTCCCGGCGCCCGGCGTGGAGCCGGCCGCCACGACGGGCACGACCATCGAGGCCGGGCGCTTCCGAGCGACGGTCGACCCGGAGCGCGGCGGTGTCGTCTCGCTCGTCGACGTCCGCACCGGCCGGGAGCTGGTGGATGCGCACGCGCCGCACGGTCTCGGGGCCGTCGTCGCCGAGACGGTCACCGCGGCCGGTCGTTCGCACGCGATCTTCGACAACCCGAAGAACTTCAACCCCGGCTTCCCCGGCCCGGAGTTCGAGCGCTCATACGCCGCATCCACCTCGGCTCCGGAGGTGATCGAGACGGACGCCTACGCGCGCATCCGCTGGTCGGGCGAGCTCCCCGGCAGCCTCGCGGCCACGCATACGCTCACCCTCTATCGCGAGCTGGACGACATCGACCTCGCCGTGCACATCGCGAAGCCCGAGCACTTCGGCCCAGAGAGCCTGTTCGTCGCCTTCCCGTTCGCGGTCGAGCGGCCGGAGTTCCTGCTGGAGACCGCGGGCGCGGTCTTCGCGGCCGAGAGCGAGCAGCTGCCGGACACATCGAAGGACTGGTACTCCGTGCAGCACGCGGTCGGTGTGCGCAGCGCCGAGGGCGGCCCGGCGGTGCTCTGGGGCACCGTAGATGCGCCGCTCGTCCAGCTCGGCGGCTTCCACACCGGGAAATGGGCGCGCACCCTCGATGCGCCGGCGGGGCACATCAACAGCTGGGTGATGAACAACCTGCACTTCACCAACTTCCAGGCGCGGCAGGATTTCACCGGAACGCTGCACTACCGCTTCCGGCCGGTGGAGACGGCGGAGGGATCGGACGCGGCGGACCTGCGCGCGGAGGTCGCAGCATTCGGCGCCGACCTCGCGCTGCCGCTGCAGGCGCGCTCGTACACCGGACCGCTGGGGAGCTGACCGCCGCATCCCTCGGCCGAACCTGGGAAGGCCCTTACAACCGGGCGGATCCGCCATCCGATCGCATCCAGGCCTCCGGACGACTCCCTGGCGGGCGTTCCCTCCCCCGCCGGAGAACAGGCGCGGCGTGCCGACGGCGACCAGGGGCGCGCGCGGCATGCCGCGTCCTGTCCTGCCCCGCCGCATCCGCCGGATCCGCCGTGTCGGATCGCCCGTACTCCTGGACACGGCGTCGGAGCCCGCCGATAGGGTGGTTCGCACGGGCTGTCCGACGTGCGGGCGGCACGGACGACGTGAGGGGGTGCGCGTGGCGGAGGACGACGACCTCGCGATCAGGATCCGCGGGCTGCACAAGCGGTTCGGGCAGAAGGTCGCGGTCGACGGGATCGATCTGGACGTGCCGTCCGGCAGCTTCTACGGGCTGGTCGGACCGAACGGCGCAGGCAAGACGACGACGCTCAGCATGGCGACCGGCCTGCTGCGTCCGGATGCCGGCGAAGTGCTCATCCACGGCGTCGACATGTGGAAGAACCCGCTCGCCGCGAAGGCGATGGTCGGCGTGCTGTCGGACGGCGTCCGGCTGTTCGACCGGCTGACCGGGCAGCAGCTCGTCGAGTACGCGGGGCTCCTGAGCGGTATGGACCGCCCGACCGCGCAGCAGCGCACCCACGACCTCCTGCAGCTGCTCGACCTGGAGTCGGCGGGCGGAACGCTCGTCGTCGACTACTCCGCGGGCATGACGAAGAAGATCGCCCTCGCCGCCGCGATGGTGCACGCCCCGCGCGTGCTCGTGCTGGACGAGCCGTTCGAGTCGGTCGACCCGGTCTCGGCGGCGAACATCCGCGACATCCTCCGCACCTACGTCGACGGCGGCGGGACCGTGGTGGTCTCGTCGCACGTGATGGACCTGGTGGAGCGGATGTGCGACCACGTCGCCGTCATCACGGCAGGACGCGTAGTCGCGGCCGGCTCGGTGGACGACGTGCGCGCCGGATCCACGCTCGAGGACCGGTTCGTCGAGCTCGTCGGCGGACGCCGTGTCGGGGAGGGGCCGGAGTGGTTGCGACACTCGTAAGGCTGCGCCTGCTCGTCCTCAAGAACTCGTTCCGCCGCAGCACCGGGCAGCTGGTGGCCGTGATCATCGGCGCGATCTACGGGGCCGTCGGCCTCCTCGTCGTGCTCGGCGCCCTCGTCGGCCTGTCGTTCGCTCCTGCGGAGGTCGCGACGACCGCCGTGGTGCTCGCGGGCTCGGCGGCCGTCCTCGGCTGGGCGGTGCTGCCACTGCTGCTCTCCGGCGTCGAGCAGACGCTCGACCCGGGCCATCTCGCGGTCTACCCGATCGCGCTGCGGCCGCTGATGATCGGGATGCTGCTGAGCGGCGCGGTCGGTGTGGCCGGCGCGGCGACGACTCTCGCATCCCTCGGCACCGCCCTGCCCTGGCTGCACTCGCCGGGGATCGCGCTGATCGCCCTGGTCACGGGCGTGCTCGGCGCCGCGACCTGCATCGTCGTGTCACGCGCGGTCACCTCCATCGCGAGCGGGCTGTCGTCGGGCCGCCGCTTCCGCGAGGCCAGCGGGCTCCTCATCCTGATCCCGCTCATCCTCGCCGGCCCGATCATCATCGGGATCACCAGCGGCTTGCAGTCGTCGGCAGACGCTCTGCCCGCGGTCGCCGCGGGCCTCGGCTGGTCGCCGCTCGGCGCGGTGTGGGCCGTCCCCGGAGCCGTCGCCGCGGGCGACCCGCTCGGCGCGCTGCTGCGGCTGCTCATCGCCGTTGCGACCTTCGCGGTGCTCTGGGCGGTCTGGCGCTGGGGGCTCGCGCGCTCCCTGGTCACCCCCGCTCGGGCTTCGTCGCGCGTGCGTGCGCCCGGCAAGTCGGGTCTGTTCGGCATCCTGCCCGGGACTCCGGCCGGCGCCATCGCCGCGCGCTGCCTGACTTACTGGTTCCGCGATCCGCGATACCTTCGGCAGCTGCTCATCATCCCGCTGCTCCCGGCGATCATGTGGTTCTACTCGAGCATCAACCACTCGACCGGCTACTTCTTCGCGGCCGGCCCGGTGGTCGCGTTCACGCTCGGGATCGGGATGATCGCCGACGTGTCATACGACTCGACCGCGTTCGCGCTCCACGTGTCGAAGGCCGTGCCGGGTCGCGCGGACCGCTGGGGTCGCGCATCCGCCCTGCTGACGTTCGCGATCCCCGCGGTCGTCATCATCTCGGTCGGCGCCACGGCCTTCGAGGGCGACTGGCTGCCCGCACCCGGTCTGCTCGGGCTGTCGCTCGGGATGCTGCTCAGCGGCGCCGCCGTCTGCTCGGTGACCTCGGCGCGGTTCGTCTTCCCGGTACCTGAGCCCGGCGACAACCCGTTCCGGTCGCGGCCGGGCAGCAACATCTCGCTGCTCGGGCCGACGTTCGCGGCGTGGGGCGTCATCGCCGTGCTGTGCCTGCCCGAGATCGTGCTGCTGATCGTCTCCCTCGTGACCCGCGAGGCGATCTGGGGCTGGCTCGGGCTCGCCGCCGGGATCGTGCTCGGCGCGGTGCTGCTCGTCGTCGGCGTGCGCGTGGGCGGCCGCGTGCTGGACGCGCGGGCTCCGGAGCTGCTGCTGCAGCTGCGGAAGGACGCCTGAGCACGCATCCCCGCCCCGAGGTGCACGTTGTTGCGGTCTGACGCGGCGTGTCGCCCGCACGTGCGTGCACCTCGGGCATCGCGGACCGCTCAGGCCGAGGTGGATGCGCGCCGCGCGTGCGCCTTCTGCATCTTGACCGCGTTCCCGCAGCCCGCCATGGTGCACCACCGGCTGGACCGGTTCTTCGAGTAGTCGTAGTACGCCCACCGGCAGGTGACGCGATCGCAGACCTTGAGCCGCGACCAGCTGCCGTCCTCGCGGGAGGCGCGCACCGCATCCAGCACTCCGGCCAGGGCGGCGCGGGCGCCGCGATCGGTCGCGGGCGCCAGCGCGAATGACCCGGAGCCGCCGAACGACAGCCGGAGCGGCAGTTCGGCGAGCGCGCCGTCGAGGCTGTGGAGTGCGTCGGGGTCGGCGTCGTGTCCGGCGTGCGTGGCGAGCACCGAGCGCAGGCCCTCGCGCACGGTCTTCGCGAGTGCCAGGTCGTCTTCGGTGGCGGCGACGCCCTCCCCGAGGAGGTCGCGGCTCCGCAGCCACGCAGCGAGGTCGTCCGGGCTCTCCCAGCCCTCTTCGTCCTCCTGATACTCGACGGTGTTGACGAAGTCCCGCACCAGCCGCAGCTGGGCGGGGATCATCTCGTTCTCCCGTTCGAACGCGAGATCCGTCTGTCGACCCATCACACCACCATACGCCCTTGACAGGTGTTCCGACAGTGGGCATGGTGATGACACCGGCATTAACGCTTAGCCGGTGTAGGAGGTCATCGTGGATCGGACAACACAGCAGATCATCGCCATCGGACATCGGCCGGAGATCCCGGCCGAGAGGATCGGGAGGTGGATGCGCATCCACTACCGGGCGCTACGGGTGGGGCGGCTGCGACCGCGAGCCGCTCGCGATCCGTGGATCGACCACGTGTCGCCGTGGGCGTTCTGGGGCCTCCACCGCTGAGCGGCATCGAGGTGCGACTCGTGGCGCCTATTCGGGCGAAATAGCGACCACGACGTGCACCTCGGCACTCAGCCCGCCAGCGTCTGTTCGCAGGCGAGCAGGGTCACGCCGACGCTCCAAGCGTGCGAGAGCGTCAGCAGCATCCCCTTCGGCTGGAAGCACGCCGTCTGGTAGTACCGCTCGCTGACCATGCCGCGGTAGGCGTTGAAGTCGCCGTTCTCGCGGGCGATGAACTGGCGGAAGCACGCCAGCGTCTCGTCGGCGCGCTCCGCATAGTGCGGGTCGCCGAGGGCCGCCGAGAGCTCGCGCAGCTCGGCCGTGCAGACGAGCCCGTAGGCGTGAAGGTGCTGGTTCGACGGCGATGCGTTGTCGGCGCCGCGGGTGCGGAAGCCGTACGCCCCGAGCAGGGTGTGCGCCGGGAAGGTGACGTCGTACGTGTAGCGGAAGGTCAGCATCCAATCGGCTGCGCGCCGCGCCACATCGAGCCAGTGCCGATCACCGGTCGCGCGGTGCAGGGCGACGTAGGCCATCACGGCGGCGTAGCCGTCCTCCGACGTCGGCGCGAGGTCCACGTCCTCCGGGGCGCCGTGGAGGAACTCCCGGTCGACGAACTGCTCGTAATACCTTCCGGCGGCGAGCGCCGCGGGCAGGTAGCGCTCGTCGCGTTCGGCCGCCTCCACCAGGGCGGCGATCCACGTCAGACCCGAGGCGCCCGACCAGGACAGCACCTCCCCGGTCTCGGCATGGTGGACCGATCCGAGGTTGCCGTCGTCGCGCTGACGGCCGACGACGACATCCAGGTTCGAGCGGATGGCGCGCTCCCACTGCTCGTGCGGGTCGAGCGCTTGTGCGCGGACGAGGAACAGCGTCGCCTCGGCGAGGGTGCGCGAGTGGAGTCCGCGTTTCAGCTCGGTCCAACTCTGCGTCCAGCCGTGGTCGCGGTACCAGACGCCCCAGAAGGTTCCGGAGGGCGACAGGGACGCGGTGATGAAGTCGATGACGTGACGCGCCGCGTCCGCCTCGGCCCGCCGTTCGGTCCGCAGCCCGTGCGCGAGGAGCGCGTACGCCCACGGGATGCCGCTGACCCAGCCGACGTGCATGGCCTGCCGGTCGACGCTGAGCCCGTCCCGGCCGCTGACCTCGCGGTCGAAGCCGACGGTCTCCAGCAGCACGCCGGGGTCGGGGTCGTAGTGCCAGTCGAGCAGGCCGGCGGCGGTGAGGTCGGCGGCGGTGGCCACATCCACCCACGGATTCTCGGTCGTGTGCTCGGCCGCTTCGGCGTGCAGCGCGCGCAGGATCGGGGCGTAGGCGTGGCGGGATGCGTCCAGCGCGAACACGCGTACCGCGAGCTCCACGGTCTCCCCAGGCACGAAGCGGTGCGTCGCCACATCGGCCGGCCGCGGGCGGTCGTCGCCGTAGTACGTGACCGGGTATTCGCGGTACGGGAAGCGCAGGCTGACCGTCGCGTCGCCCCACTCCTGGTCGTGCGCGAGCCCGACGCCGGTGAGGCCGAGGGCGGAGGTCTCGGCCGCGGCGAGCGCGACTCCTCCACGGTCCGGCCCCGCCCAGGCGAACACCGCCGGCGTCGCCGCACGGTCGGCGCGGAACTCCCAGGCGTCGCTCACCAGGGCCGCGTGCTGCTCGGGCGTGCTCGCCCCGATCTCGAAGCGCGGGAACGCCCGGGTGTTCTCGGCCGGCCGGTTCTCGCCGTAGAAGGCGCCGGGGACGAGCCACCAGGGATCGTCAGCGCCGTGCACCGGAGCCTCCACCAGTACCGACCCGTCGGCCGGCTCCGCACCGGTGTACGTCACGCGCACCGCGAGCCGCCAGCCGGGCTCCGCCTCGCTCCACTCCAGCTGCACCTCGGCCGCCGCGGAAGCGGGACCGACGACGGTCGCCCGGACCTCGGGGCGCGCACTCACGGCAGCGGGCGCTCGATCAGGTCGACCTCGCGGACCGGCTGGGCCGGGTCGGCCGGCACCACGAAGGTGCGCAGCTGCGACGGGCCGAAGTCCTCCTCGATGGTGCGCCCGAGCAGCGGGAGCTCGATGCGCGAGCGTCCGCCCTCGCCGCGTGTCTCGACGGCCCGCACGACCACATCCGCGCCGCCGGGGGCATCCGTCTCGTCCTCGGTGCCCTTCAGCGCGGTCACCATGACGGTAGCGCCGCCGTCGCTCGCGAACGAGTTCACCGGAGGCAGCACGCCGTCGTGGAACGACTCCTGCATCGCCCGCACCGGGTTGCCGAGCACGAGCGCGCGACGGATCGGGTCGGCCTCACGCCAATCGCCTGCGTGCGGCACCAGCTCGTAGCTGAACCGCTGGACGCCCTGATCCTGGAAGGAGTAGATGCCCTCCGGGTCGAGCAGGCGCGGGTCGTGCCACGAGTAGACCGGGCTGCGGACGGCGGTCACGCCGATGCTCGGCTGCTCGCCGTTGTCGGCGGTTCCCGGCGACACGTCGTAGGCGTGCTTGTTGGTCGTGATCACCGTGAGGCCGGCAGCGGCGCCGTCGATCGTGCCGGTCAGATCCACCCACGACTGCGCGGGCTCCTCGGCGCCGTCGACCGGGCGCTCCAGGTGGCCGAACGGGATCTCGTACGTCGCCGTCGGGTCGTCGAGAACGGTCGGGAAGCGCAGCTTCAACAGGTGCGCCTGCTCGCGCCAGTCGAGCGTCACGTTGACCCTCAGCACGGGCGAATCGTGGTCGAGGATGAGCTCCTCCACCAGAGTGGATGCGCCCCATGCCCGCTCGACCCGGACGCGAGACCGCAGCGGGCCGGTCTCGCGGACCACGATGCGCTTCAGCTCCATCGTCGCGCCCGGCCAGGCGTACGAGATGACCCGGTGGCCCCACGTATCGGTCGGGTCGTCGTTGATCTGGGTGTGCTGGGCGCCGTCGACGCCGGCCATCACATCCACGCCGGTCGCCTTGACCAGGTAGGACGAAATCCAGCCGGTCTCCTGATCGATGCGGATGCGGACGTGCTCGTTCTCGAGGGTGTCGGCCGTCACGGTCAGGCCATCGGATGCCGCACCCGGGCCGGCGCCGGGACGCAGGCGGTAGAGGCGGTAGCCGAGAGCCGGGACGTCGGCGCGGAACACCACGGCGCCGCGCGAGACATCGTCCGTCGTCGCGGTCGACTGCGAGTTCTGGAAGACGACGGGCTCGCCGTTCTCGTCGACCACGTGCACGCCGGCGCGCTGCGCGCCGTACTGGAAGTCCACATCCACCGACACCGGCCAGGGATGCGGGTTGAAGACCAGGACCGGCTGCGTGCCGTCCTCCCGGTCGACCTGCACCTGGCGGGCGAGGACGTTGTGCGCCCGCGTGATGATGCGCTTCGAGATCGCGACGGCCTCGCCGAGCTGGTCACGTGCGTCGTCGTACGACGGCTCGATCGCCGAACCGGGCAGGATGTCGTGGAACTGGTTGAACAGCACCTGCTTCCAGGCGGTCTCCAGCTGCTCGCGCGGGTAGTCGACGCCGTCGGTCGCGGCGACCACCGCCGCCCAGCGCTCGGCGTTCAGCACGGCGAACTGCGCGCGACGCTGCCACGCCTTGATGCCCGAGTGCGCCGAATAGCAGCCGGGCGCATGGTGCTGCAGGTCGTCGCGGCGCACCGGGAGGGTGTCGAGGAACGCCTCGCCCCGGCCGAGCACCTCGTCGAAGTACGTGCGCGGTGACGACATCGTCATCCTTCCGAAAGAGCCCATGCGGTCGTAGCGGTGGATCGACTCGATGTTGGCGATCGTGGGGCCGCCGCCGTGGTTGCCCACGCCGTAGAACACCATCGCGGTCGCGTTCTCGCCGAAGCCGACGGTGCGGTCGAGGGAGGCGAGCGCCTTCTCGGTCTGGCCGTCGACGGACCCGGGCGGGCTGCAGTACTCGAACGGGATGCGGTAGGCCAGCACGCGCGAGCCGTCGGGCGCCTCCCACCAGAACAGGCTCGGAGCCAGGTCGGACTCGTGCGGGCCGGGCCGCAGGAACGTGTACGAGTCCATCCCCTGGCCGCGCAGGATCTGCGGGAGCATCGCGTTGTGACCGAACGGGTCCACATTCATCCCGACGGTCGACGGCTTCCCGAAGCGCGACTCGAGGTAGCGCTGGCCGTACAGACCCTGGCGCACGAAGCTCTCACCCATCGGCATGTTGTTGTCCGGCTCGACCCACCAGCCGCCGACGTTCACCCAGCGGCCCTCGGCGACACGGCGCTTGATCTGCTCGAACAGCTCGGGGTCGGACTCCTCCACCCAGCTGAGCAGCACGATCTGGTCGCAGGTGAAGACGAAGTCGGGGTACTCCTCCATGCGGTGGATGGCCGACCAGAAGGTCGCACGCGCCTCCTGGTATCCCTCCTGCCACGGCCACAGCCACACCGGGTCCAGGTGCGCGTTGCCGATCATGTGGAGGGTGCGCTGCGGGGTCGCCGTCGGGCGCTTCGCTGGCGGGAGGTCGCGCGGCTGGGTGCCGGCGGGCGCGTTCGCGACGGGGGCTTTGCCGTTCGTGTCGGGGGCGCCCGTCTCGCCGGCGACCTCGTTCCCGGATGCGCTCTCGCGCGGCTCCTGCGCCGCATCCACCGCGATCTGTTCCGGAGTTTCTCCGCCCACACGCGGCGTGTCGGCCGGAGAAAGTCCGGAATCGACGGCTGCCTGCTCGGGGGTGGTCACAGTGCGTACTCCTCGTCGCCGTCGGCCCATGCGTCCACGATCTCGGAGAGCACGTGGAGCATGAACGTGTGGAATTCCTGGATCCTCGGGGTGGTCGTGGACGGGCTCAGCAGCGCGTAGTCGGCGAACTCCTTCGCCGGGCCGCCGTCGCCTCCGCCGAACAGCACCGTCGTGGCGCCGACCGACTTCGCCGCTTCGAGCGCTGAGACGATGTTCGCACTCCGGCCGCTCGTCGTGAAGGCCGCGACGACGTCGCCCGGACGAGCCAGGCCGAGTACCTGGCGCGAGAACACGTCGTCGTACGAGTAGTCGTTGGCGATGCAGGTCATCGTCGTGGGGTCGGTGCTGAGCGTGACCGCCCCGAGCGGCCGACGGTCGCGCTTGTAGTGCCCGATGATCTCACCGGTGAAGTGCTGCGCATCCGCCGCGCTACCGCCGTTGCCGAACGTGTACAGGATGCCGCGCTCGGCGAACGCGTCGCAGAGCAGCTTCCCGACCTCACGCAGGGCCGGCAGCAGTGCCTCGCCCTGCTCGGCGACCTGGATGTGCGCCTCCAGCTGCTGTCGCATCCACTCAGCCACGGTGGTCTCCCTTCCGGACGCCTGCGCCCGCACCGGCGAGCTGGTCGAGGCGGTCGAACGCGACGGCACCGGCGCCGACGACGCAGACGACGTCGCCCAAGGCGGCGAGTACGACGGTGGATGCGGCGGCAGCGGGCGGCATCGCGTCGGCGGCGACTCGCTCGCGCACGGGAACGAGCAGGGCGTCGCCGGAGCGGGTCACCCCGCCGCCGAGCACGACGAGGTCGGGCTCGAAGACGTTGACAAGGTCGGTGAGGGCGACGGAGAGCACGTCGACCGTCTCGTCCCAGAGCTCGATGGCGAGGGCGTCGCCGTCGGCGGCGGCCGCGACCACATCCTCCGCCCGCACGACGGGCAGCTGGGCGAGCGTCGAGCCGGCGCCGCGCTCGGCGACGGCCTCGCGGGCGCGCTGGGCGATGGAGGTGCCGGAGGCGTATCCCTCGAGGCAGCCGCGGCGCCCGCACAGGCACGGACGGCCGCCGGTGCGGACCATCACGTGGCCGAACTCGCCGCCGTTGCCGGCCGCGCCGCGGTGCAGGCGGCCGTCGATGACCGCGCCGCCGCCGATGCCGGTGGAGATCGTCAGGTAGACCATGGTGTCGGCGTCGCGCGCGGCGCCGTAGCGGAACTCGCCGAGGGCGCCGGCCGTCGCGTCGTTCTCGAGCACGGCCGGGATACCGAACTCGCGCTCGGCGAGCTCGACGATCGGCAGGTCGATCCACCCGGGGAGGTGCAGAGGGCCGGTCAGCACACCGGCCTTGGCGTCGAGCGGACCGCCGCAGGAGATGCCGACCGCCTCCACCTCGAGGCCGGATTCGGCGATCGCGCGATGACCCATGTCGAACAGCCTGGGAACGATCGCACCCGGGCCCTCCTCCCGACGAGTGGGTTCGACGATCAGTGCGTGGGTTCGTCCGTCTTCCGTGACAACACCGACGGCGAGCTTCGTGCCGCCGATGTCGAGCGAGAGGACGGCGCGGAGGCCGTTTGCCATCATGTCCTTCCGAGGGTGCACGACCGCGCCAGCGTCGGTGGATCGTGTGGGATCGTTCCCACAGATACTAGGACGCCGCGGGCGGGCGGGTCAACACGGCGCGTTCACTGGGCGCGTCCGCAGCCGTCGCTCGCAGCCTGAGCGCCTCGCGAGATTCGGGGATTGCGCACAGTGCCGCGTCGCGCTAACGTACAACCAAATGGTTGTAGATGAGTTGACGGATGCTGAGGTCGATCGCATCTTCCAGGCACTGGCGGATGCGACCCGGCGGGATATCGTCGCGCGGTCGCTGCAGGGGGAGCACTCGGTGAGCGAACTCGCCCGGCGGTACGACATGAGCTTCGCCGCCGTGCAGAAGCACGTCGCCGTGCTCGAGCGGGCGGGACTCGTCCGCAAGCGGACCCGCGGACGCGAGCGCGTCGTGTCGGGCGACCCGGAGACGATCCGGCGGGCATCCCGGCTGCTCGACGCCTACGAGGAGATCTGGCGCCGTCGCGATCGCGCCATCGACGGCATCCTCGCCGAGGAGGCCCCAACCACGCTGAGCACCACCGAACCAGAGAGGAACGAGCGATGACCTTCATCGAGTCGAACAAGGACGTGGATGCGCTGACGCTCACGTTCGTCACCGAGTACGACGCGCCGCCGGAGCGCGTGTGGCAGCTGTGGTCCGACCCGCGCCAGCTGGAGCGGTGGTGGGGACCGCCGACCTGGCCGGCCACGTTCGAGGTGTTCGAGTTCGAGCCGGCGGGACGGGCGTCCTACTACATGACCGGGCCTGACGGCACGAAAGCCCATGGCTGGTGGCGGTTCGTCGAGATCGAGCCTCCGGTTCGGATCTCGCTCGACGACGGCTTCGCCGACGACGACGGCAACCCGGCGCCCGGGGAGCCCGTCCGGATGACGACGACGCTCGAGGAACGCGACGGCCGCACCCGTATGACGCAGCTCACCCAGTTCGCGAGCACGAAGCAGCTGGACGAGATGGTCGCCATGGGCATGGAGGAGGGCATGCGCGAGGCCGTCTCCCAGATCGACGACCTCCTCGCCGCCGACGTCACCCGCTGACCCAGCCATCCACCGTCGAGTACGCACAAATTGCACGCCCCGAGCACCGCGGGCGTGCAATTTGTGCGTACTCGACGGGGGCGGAGAGGGGCGAGAGACGGAACGCCCTGCGAGGTCAGGGGGCGTCGAGGAAGGCGAGGAGGTGCGGCAGCGTGCGGCGGAGCGGGCCCGGGTCGCCCGCGGCGGCGAGGCGCTCGCCGAGGTAGTCGCCGTGGATGCCGGGGACGATGAGGAGGCGCGCGTCCGGCAGCAGGGACGCCAGCTCGACAAAGTGTTCCGCCCGCACCACGTCACGATCCCCCCCGACCACGAGCGTGGGCGCCGACACGGAGGCGAGCAGGTCGTCGGAGAAGTCCTGGAACCCGAGCATCAGCTCGCGGTCGAGGTCGAACATCCGCCGCGCGTGCTCCGGGTCGCGGCTCACCGCGAGGTCGGCCTCCCAGTACGGCGCGGGCAGGTCGTCGAACGTCCCGGCGGCGAGCCCGTCCCAGAAGCCGTCCACCATCCCGGCTCGATGCACCGGGGCCGAAGCCGCGATCAGCCGCCGCACCGCGGACGGATGCCGCGCCGCCAGCTGCAGAGCGACCTGACCACCGTTGCTGAAGCCCAGCACATCCACCGGGCCCAGCCGGAGCTCGTCCAGCACGGCCGCGACGTCATCCGCCGAGCCTTCGAAGCTCGCCGGACGGTCACCCGAGGTCGTCCGGCCGTGCCCCTGCAGCTCGACCGCGAGCACCGACCGCGTCGGCGCGAGCAGCGGCAGCAGCATCCCCCAGTTCGACTCGATCGTGGAACCGCCGCCGTGGATCAGCAGCAGAGGTGGATGCGGCGAGTCCGGGTCGCCGTGCCATTCGCGATACAGGGGGATGCGTTCCACGCCCGCAGGCTAGCGGAGCGGCACCGAGGTGTCGAGGACTGCGCCCGGTGCGACCGTGTCGACCACGGCATCCCCCGCCTGGCCGTAGCGGGCGGCGCCGATCGTGACATCCGCCGCGATCCGCTGACGCTTGCGCACGTCGGCCGTCGCCCGCACGGAGAACCGCAGCCGCACGGTCTCGCCCGCTCCCGCCACGACTGACGCGGGGTCCGGGTCGCTCCAACCCGCGGGCGTCACCAGCCGCGCCACCACCTTGCGCGGCTCGTCGTAGGCGTTCACGACGACGACCTCATAGTCGAGCTCCGCGCCCGGGGACACGCGCTGATAGAACGGCTCCACCAGCACGAGGTTGCCGTCGGCGGGCGGCAGCATCCCGTCGTCCGGCAGCAGCCCGTCGTGGATGGCGGCCAGCTCGTCGCCCTGCTCGGTCAGCAGCTGCAGGTAGTCCTCGTCCACCTCGCGACCCTGCCAGTGCCCGGTGATCATGAGACCGGGGGCGACGCGACGGTACAGCGCTGCGCTCTGGATGAAGTCGTCACGCCGGAACCGGTTTCGGTACTGGTAATTGAGGATCTCGCGCTGGACCCCGAGCCGCCCCTCCGCGGTCTGCTGGTCGCCGGTGGCGAGCACCCGCACGCCGTCGACCTCGAACTCGAACGCGGCGGCGTAGAGGGTGTGGCCGGGCAGCTCGTGCGTGACGATCTCGTACTCCTGCCAGCGCACCGTCTCGCCGAGACCGAGCACCCGGTCGGCCGGGATGGGCTCGAACCACTGGCACGGAAGGTCGGTGCGCATCGGGTCGGCCATGATCGGTGCGACGTTCTCGGGCAGCCACACCTCGGTGCCCTCGACGTCGCGCAGCAGGTTCAGCCCCGCGATGTGGTCGTCGTGGTAGTGGGTGCCGAGCACGACCTCCACCGAGGTGACCCCGAAGTCGCGCTTGAGCGCCGGGATCGATGCGAGCCACGGACGCCGTGCGGCGCGGTCGGTGCCGGCGGGCCAGCCGGTGGACATGTCGTAGCCGTAGTCGATGAACAGCGCGGCGCCGGAGTCGCTGAGCAGCACGTACACGCACGAGTTGGCGGTGCGGTTGAGCAGCAGGTGGTCGGTGAGCCGGACGAAGGGACGCTCCAGCCAGTCGCGCAGATCCCACGGGTGGGTGCGGCGCGAGTCGACGTAGCTGCTCATCCGGGTGGCCAGCTGGTCGAGTGCGTCGACGGCCTCGGGCATGGGCTCGCCGTGCGACGGGAGCAGGATGGTCGGCTCCTCCTCCTGCAGCAGCAGGCACGAGAGCACGTTCATCGCCGGTCCCTCGTTCTCGGTGTACGACCACTGCGTGGCCGCGAGCGACCACACCTTGCCCGGCGCGTAGATGAGATCGCCCGTGAAGGCGACCCGCGCGTCCCCGCTGTCGACGAGGTAGGTGACCGACCCCATGGTGTGGCCGGGCGTCGGGACGGTCTTGACGTCGACGCCGCCGAATCGCGCGGTGCGGTACTCGGGCACGGTCCCGGCGATCGGCACCGGGTCGAGTAGGGAGAATCGGTCCTGGCGCAGGTTGTAGTCGTTGTACAGCGCGCGGGCCGACCACATCTCGTCGACGCGGGCGAAGAGGTCCTGCTCGACCGGAGGCACGAAGATCGGGATGCCGGCCTCGACCGCGCGCGGAAGGCCCTGCCCCTGGTCGCGATGGTGGTGCGTCATGAGCACCGCGTCGAGGGTCTCGAGGCCGAGTTCGCCGAGGTGGTCGAGCACGTCGCCCGAGCCGAAGTCGATGGCGATGGCGCCGGAACGCGCACCGCCGGCCGAACCGGCCGGCGGGATCACCACGTACACGTTGCACGTGTCCGTGAACCGGTGGACGCCCGGGGCGACCTCGGTGAACGCGCTCATACGGCGGATGGCTCCTTCTCGGCGGGTTCGCCGGCACGGCTCGCACGCGTCGCCCGGTAGGCGCTCCAGAGACCGGCGATCTCATCCAGGTCGGCGTCGGTCACCGTCTCGCGGCTGTTGTCGATGGACTCCACGTAGTACAGGGCCGGAACGCCGAGCTCGGGCTGGATGCGCGAGTAGGCGAGCCACTCGTCGCGGTTCGGCATCGGCCACTGGTCGGTGTCGATCGGGTGGCCGGGAAGGGCGGCCGCGGCGATGTCGTGGCGGTAGCGCAGCTGGTCGGCGACGGGCACCGGGTCGCCGTGGACCGAGTCCTCGAGCACGTCGTTGAGGCGCACCATGTCGGTGATCCCGGAGAACGAGGGATGCACGGTGTGCGTCACGACCAGCGCATCCGGCTTGGCCGCCTTGGCCGCGTCGTGGATGGTCGCGATGATCGCGTGCAGCGCGCTGATGCCCCACACGTCGTCGCCGTGCGTGCGGAGGGTGACACCGGACGGCGCGCGCTGGGTGAAGTCCACCTTGAAGCCGTCGGCGTCGAGTCCGTCGACCGACAGCATCCGCGTGACCTGGTCGCGCAGCGCGTCGAGGTAGGCGGGATTCGACGGGTCGACGGCGACGGGGCGACCGTGCGCGTCGCGCACGGTCAGCTCCGGCGGCAGGCCGGCCGGGTCCCACGCCTTGAACCACAGCAGGACGCGCTGACCGGCGGCGTGCCGCGCGTCGATCCAGGCGCGGAGGTCCGGCCACTTCTCGGTGTCGACCGTGTTTGTGCCGTAGTCGGCCTGCCAGCGGTCGTCGATGACGACGGTGCCCGGGTGGATGTCGCGCTCGGCGAGACGGTTCAGCCAGCGGTCGTAGAGGTACTGGCGGGCGAGGTCGGGGGCGAAGGCGGCACCGGCCGGCAGCACGAAGCCGTCCGCGTTGTCGGTGGCGAGCGCTTCGCCCTCGTGGCTCATCCGGACGGCGAGCGCGCACTGCGCCCCCCAGCCGCAGAAGATCGGCTCGTGCCACCACTCGGCGCCGGCACTCGGCTCCTCGGCCCAGCCGCGCTCGAGCAGGTCGTCGCGGTAGTCGCGGATGAGGCTCAGCGGTGCGCCGCCGGGCCGCAGCACGAACTCGGGGGACACCCATCCACCCGCCCGGACCCGCGTGTGGCCCTCGTAGGTGAGGCGGAACAGGAAGCCGCCGTCGATCGCGTCATAGCGGAACGTCGTGAAGCCCAGCTGCGAGATCGGCGCGACCACCGAGACGCCGAGCCAGTCGCCGACGGGCATGTCGGTCGGTCCGTGCGGCGCGTCCGGTGCGATGGACGGCCGGCCGAGGCCGAACACGAGCGGGGGCGGCGAGAAGATGCCGTTCAGCCGGCCCGGTTCGGCGTCGCCGACGACGCCGAGCTGCGCCTGCGTGTTGGAGGCGCGGACGACCTGGATGGGCTCGGTCGGCGTCGGCACGAAGACCGACGGGAAGCGGATGCCCGAGCGGAACGTGCCGGCCGCCCCCGTCGGCAGGGCCGCCTGACCGCCGAAGATCGTCAGGTCGGTGATCCGGGCGTCGTCGTCCTCCGTCGTCACCTCGACGCGGGCGCGGACCTCGCTCGGCGTGCAGTTCAGGACGACGGCCTTGGTCGCCCACGCGCTGGAATCGGTGAGCACGGTGACGCGCACCGTGCCGTCCTCCTGCTCCTCAACGGTGACCGCGGTCGGGCCGGACGACTCGTCCGGGAGGCCGACGCGGTCGACGCTCGCGAGGAGCGACAGATCGCTCCAGAGCTCCCCGTTCGGGCCGGCGATGGTCGCGCGCGGCCGGGTGAGCGCGACGCCGAGCGTGTAGGCGGGCGCGACGAGGACGACCTCGGTCGCGCTGCGGGTGACGGTGATGTCCTGGATGGTCTGCATGGTCCTCGGTGGGGGAAGAGGGGTCAGAGAGCGGCGAGGGCGGGCACGGAGTCGGCGGTGAGCTGGCCGCCGGCACCCGCGAGGCGGATGCGGAATCCGGGTTCGGGGGCGAACGAGACGGCGAGGGTGGCGCGCTCGTCGCCGAGCACCCACTCGAGGTCGAGCGAGCCGTCCGCCTCCACACGGTAGCGGAACTCGCCCTGGAAAGCCGGATGCGTCGAGCGCAGGCGGACGAGCGCGAGTTGCGCGCGCGTCACCTCGCTCGCGAGCGCGACCTCCAGCTCGTCGGGCGTGTAGACGTGACGGTTGACGTCGCGGCCCTGGCCGGTCCGCTGGAAGAGCGCGACGTCATCCAGACCGCCGAGCAGCCCGACGTAGTACAGCTGCGGTGTGCCCGGGAGCCAGAGCTGCACCGCCCGGGCGAGCAGGTAGCTGCGGGCGTCGGCGCCGAGCGCGGAGAAGAAGGTCGCGTTGATCTGGTGCGGAAGGCTCATCCACGCGGGAATGACGGAGGCGACGGTCGAGTGGCCGCCGGTCGCGACGGCGGCGCGCTCGAAGATGGCGGCCATCTCGCCCTGGTCGATGAGCCCGGGCCGGTCGCCGGAGGGTCCGGCGTCGATGATGCCGATGCCGTCGTGGGTGTCGAGCACGGTGATCGCGTTCTGCGGGCGGATGCGCATCCACTCGACGAGGCGATCGGAGGTGCCCGTGCCCAGGCTGTGGAGCAGCAGCGGTGCGAGCGCGAAGTCGTAGACGTAATCGACGAGCGGCGCGATGGCGAGCTGCTGCGTGTAGTGGGCGTGCACCTCCACGAGCACGCGGAGCCCCTCATCGCGGGCCATCGCGACGATCTCGCGGACGAACTCCAGCGTCTCCGGGGTCATGAAGCTGTCCGTTCCGGGCGTCTTGACGGCGTAACCGACTGCGTCCAGACGGACCGTGGTGACCCCGCCCGACCGCAGGGTCGCGAGGATGCGCCGCAGGTATGCGCGGGCCCGGTCGTTGGCCACATCCAGGTCGACCTGGGTCGGCATGAAGGTGGTCCACACCAACCGGCGGCGGCCGTCCGCCATCCGGTACGCCGTGAACGGCAGACCGGGCCGCGGGCGGTAGAACGCCGTGATGCTGTCCTCGGTCGCGCCGTCGGGGAAGACCGTGTCGAAGGTGAGGAACATCCCGTCGTGGGCGGACTGCTCGCCGTTCGCCAGCCAGTCCACGAACTCGGCGGAGTCGCTCGACACGTGGTTGACGATCAGGTCGGCGGTCACCTCGCGCTCCGCGGCGAGGGCACGAACGTCGTCCCAGGTGCCCAGGCGAGGGTCGACCGCGCCGTGGTCGATGGGGTCGAAGCCCGCGTCGGCGCCGTCGAAAGGCACGAAGAACGGCAGGATGTGCACCCCGGCGAAGTCGCGCAGCGGGCCCCCGAGCAGGGCGCGCAGGCGGGGTAAGTCGCCGCCGAGGCGGTCGGCGTAGGCGAGCAGGTCGACGCCGGTCATGCGCGGGCTCCGTCCGCCGGGGTCCCGTCCGCCTGGCTCGCCGCGGTGGAGGTACCGCCGGACCCGGGAGGCGCCGGCCGGTTCGCGCTGGCGTCCGGCGTTCCCGGGTCCGACGGGGTCAGGGCCTCCCGCAGGCCGGCGACGCCGCCGGCCGGGGAGGTGAGCACGGGGAGGTCGACGCCGGCCGATTCGGCGGCCGGGGCCATGGAGGCCTGGGCGAGGACGAGGACGGAGGCCGTTCCGCTCTCCGCGAGCCGGCGCACCTCGTCGGCGATGAGCCGGTCGTGGGTCGCCTGGTCGCCGGCGGCCCGTGCGGCCGCAGCGCCCTCGACGACCGTCGCGGTGACGTCGACCGCGACGCCGCGCGCCGCCGCCTCCCGCTCGATCAGCCGGGTGGTCGGCCCGAGTGTCGCGGTGTTCGTCGCGAGCACCGCGATCCCCCCAGCCGACAGCTCCTGAGTTTTTCCGCCCTCGGACGGCGTGTCAGGCCGAAAAACTCCGGAGCTGTTGGCGTGGGCGGCGAGACGGACGGACTCGGCGGCCATGGCGGCGTCGACGCGGATGACGGGGATGCGGAGCGCGACAGCCGCCTCCTCCGCGGCCTCGCCGATCGACGAGCAGGTCACGAGCACGGCGTCGGCGCCGGACTCGGCGAGGTGACGGAGGTGCCCGGCGACGCGCTCGCGCACCGCGGGGGTGACGCCCTCGGCGATGGCCGTCTCGAGCATCCACGCGTCGACGACATGCTCACGGGAGGCACCGGGAACGGCATCGGCGACGAGCGCGTCGAACGTCGGCGCGAGCGCCGGGACGGTGTGCAGCAGTCCCGCGATCATCACGCCTCCCGCCACGGCCGGGCCTCGCGGTCGACGACCTCGATGAGCGCTTCGAGACGCGGGACCGACAGCTCGCGCAGAGCCGACGGCACGTCGTCGCGGCCGACGACGTCGCTCCACAGGGCACGACCGGCGAGGAAGCCGCTCGCACCCGCCCGGCAGGCCGCCTCGACCGCGGGCAGGAACGCCGGCCGATCGACGCCCTGCGAGAGCACGACCCACGGCCCGGTGATGGAGGCGTTGAGCTTCTCGCTCGCCTCGCGCTGCGCTGCTTCATCACCGGTGCCCGACATCGGCACCTGCACCTTGTAGAGGCTCTGGCCGAGCGGCGACAGCTCCTCCGCCGCCTCGCGGATGGCGACATCCAGATCCCAGGTGCCGGCGTCGAGCTCCTCGGGGGTGGCCCGGACGACCGGCTCCAGCACGGAGAGCACGCCACGCGTGCGGCACTCGGCGACGAACCGCTCGACCAGCCGGACGCGCTGCTCGCGCTTGGCGTCGCGCCGCCAGATCACGAGCAGCTTCAGCGCAGAGACGCCGGCCAGATCGGTCTGGTCGAGGACGACCTCGTCGAGTGCGGTCTCCTCGACCGGACCGCCGTCCTCCTGCGTCAGGGCGTCTGCGGCGAGGATGAGGCCCGTCTCGGCGGGGAGCGCGTCGCGCACGGCCTCGAACCCGTAGTGCCGGTCGATCAGGAAACCGGATGCGAGCGGGCCGAGCGCCTCGGCGACGTCGAGCTTGAACCGGATGAGCACGTCGTCCGCCGGGCGTCCCGCGCCCGCCAGGTCGAACATGTGGCGGAGGCTCTCGCGCTGATCCATCGCGACCATCGCGAGGCCGCCGCTGGGACGGGCGATGGCGTCGAGGTCGAGCGCCGGGCGGGAGGTGGTGTCGGTCATGCGTGTTCCTTGTCGTGGAGCGTGGCCGCGCGCACGAAGGCGTCCAGCAGTGCCGGATCGCCCGCGGACGCGGCGCTGTCGGCGCTGCGCAGGGGCAGCGAGGTCGTGAGGCCGGTGACGCGGTGGGCGGCCAGCATGGCGGCGCCGGTGGCGACCGGCTCCGCAGCGTCCACGCGACGCAACGCGCCGGGGACGAAACGCCGCTTGAGCCGCCACCAGGCACCGTTGGCCGCACCCGGACCGCCGAGCACGGCGAGGTCGCCGGAACGCGGGCCGGCGAGGTCGGTCTGGGCCGCATCCATCCACGCCAGCTGGAGCGCGAGTCCGGCGAGCACGGCGGTCAGCGTCGCCGCGGGGTCGGCCAGCCCGGTGGATGCGGTGCCCGCGTCGCCCGCGGACGCGAGCTCGACGAGGCGCAGCGTCGCGGAGGGGTCCGGCGCGGGCGACTGGCGCCCGCGGAGGTACGGGAGCAGGACGGCCTCGACCGGGCCGCCCGCGAGCCCGAGCGCCTGCTCCTGCACATCGTGGCGATCGGCCCCGGGCAGCAGCTCGGCGAACGCCCATTCCACCAGCGCACCGGCGGTGGGATTGCCCGCCAGCAGCGTCTCGTGGGCGCCGTCCACGGTGCGCGCGAGGCTCATCCCGTGGCGGCGCGCGCCCTGCCGGGAGACGTCGTCGGCGACCCGCAGCAGCGCTTCCGCGGTGCCGACCGAGTCGGCGGCCTGGCCGGGTGCGCGGACTCCCGCGGCCCAGGCGCCGACGGCGTGGTCGTGGCCGGCGACGACCACGGGCAGCCCGGCTGGGAGGCCAAGCGCGGCAGCGGCCGAGACGGTCAGGGTCCCGGCGATACCGCCCGGCTCGACGACGCGCGGGAAGCGCTCAGGGGTCACGCCGGCGAGCGCGAGCAGCTCGGGGTCGAAGGATGCGGCGAGCGCGCCCCCGCGCTCGGGCAGGCGATACGCCATGGTGCGGGCGGCGAGCGTGTGGTCCGTGGCCGCCTCTCCGGTGAGCGCCTCGACGATCAGTCCGTCGGCGCCGCGCCAGCGCGCATCGGCGAGCCGCGCATCCCCGTCTGCCGCCAGCCGGAGCCAGTGCGTCAGCGGCGACTTGGCCGGGGCGGGCACGCCGGTCGCCGCGTACAGCGCTTCGGCGCCGGCGGCCGCGACCAGGCGGTCGGCGGTCGGCGTGTCTCCGTCGGCCCAGCGCAGGAGGTCGCCCTGGGGGCGTCCGTCCGGGGCGACCAGGCAGCCGGTCTCGCCCATCGAGGCCACGCCGAGCGCGGCGATCGGGTACGGGCTGTCGGCGGCGATCTCCCGGATCGCCCCCAGCACGACCGCCTGGAGCCCCGCGCCGTTTCCGGGCGTCGGGACGGTCAGCGTCCGCTCTTCGCGCGCGGAATCACCCAGCAGCGCCAGGACCACCTTGGTGTTGGTGGTGCCGACGTCCACGCCGAGGGCGGCGAGAGAGGCGGAGGTCACGTGCTCCATTCTGTTCACTTCTGAACATTCACGTCAAGATTTGTGCGTTTGTTGACAAGTGTTCGGGGCAGCCGCTTGGATGGACGGGTGCGTTACACCGATGCCCCCGCCCGCCGAGAGGAGCTGCTCCGACGGCTCTCCGCCGAGGGCTACGTGTCGTCGTCGCGCGTCGCGGAAGAGCTCGGCGTCTCCGAGATGACCATCCGCCGCGACCTCCGGCAGCTCGAAGGGGAGGGGCTCGCCCGGCGGGTGATCGGCGGCGCCAGCCTCCCGAACCTCGGCCACGGGCGTCCCTTCGACGAGCGCGCCGTCACCGGCAGCGGCGAGAAGCACGCCATCGCCGAGGCCTGCCTCGACCTTCTCGACGGCGCCGTCACGGTCGCCCTCGACGCCGGCACCTCCGTCGCACCCCTGACCGGGATGCTGCAGCCCGGCACCACGATCGTGAGCCACTCCGCGCCGGTCATCCAGGCCGCCATCGAGCGTGCCGACGTCGAGCTCGTCGCCGTCGGCGGCGTGTACCAGAGCGAGACCCGCTCCTTCGCCGGCGCCACCGCACGCCGGACCATCGCCGACTACTCCGTCGACATCGCCGTCCTCTCGGCGACGGCGGTCGACACCACCGGCATCCTCTGCGCCAACGCACTCGACGCCGAACTCAAGCAGGAGCTCGCCCGCGCGGCCCGCACCACCATCCTGCTGGTCGACCACTCCAAGCTCGGAGCGCGCGCCCCGATCCGCGTCGGCGGCCTGGACCTGGTGGATGTGATCCTCACCGACCCGGGCGCCCACCCCGACGACCTGCAGGCGCTGCGCGACGCCGGTGCGACCGTCGTGGTCGCCGGCGAGCACCTCGCGCCGGACGCTCTGACCTCCCGCGCGACCAGCGCCACCACCGACGCACCGGGGGTCGGTGTCTCGTGATGCGGCTCGGCGCTGTCGCCGACGACGTCACCGGAGCCTGCGACCTGGCCGGACGCGTCGCCGAAGCGGGGCTCCCGGCGAGCGTGCTGCTCGGCACCCCGGTTTCGGACGTATCGCCGGATGATGTGTTCGCCCCGGCCGGTTCGTCGTGCGCGGTCGTCGCCCTGAAGGTACGGACCGCGCCCGTGGCGCACGCGGTCGCCGCCTCGTCGGAGGCCGCCCGGTTCCTCGTGGGCGCGGGCGCGACGCTGCTGTACCAGAAGTACTGCTCGACCTTCGATTCGACGCCGGAGGGCAACATCGGGCCGATCGCGGACGCGCTCGCGGCCGTCGCTGCGGAAGGCGCCACAGCCGATGCGCCGACCGCTGTCACCATCGGGACTCCCGCGACCCCGGACGCCGCGCGCACCCAGTACCAGGGCGTGCTCTTCGCCGACGGGGTGCCGCTGGCCGAGTCCCCGATGCGCGACCACCCGCTGACGCCCATGCGCGACTCGAACGTCGTCCGCCTGCTCGCCCCGCAGACCTCCGCGCCCGTCTCCCTGGTGCGCTGGCTGGACGTGCAGCGCGGGGCCGACGCGGTCGTCGACCGCATCGGCGACGGACACACCCTCGTGGACGCCCTCACCGAAGACGACCTCGACACCGTCGCGGCGGCCGTCCTCCGCGTGGCCGCCGAGCGTCCCGTCGTCGCGGGCGGCGGCGCAGGGGTGGGGACCGCGCTGGCGCGCGTCGCGGTCCGCGAGTTCGGCGCCACCGGACCCGCCGCCTCCCTCCCGGCCGTCCCCGTGACAGGCCGTCTCATCCTCGCCGGAAGCGCTTCCGCCGCCACCCGCAGTCAGATCGCTGCTTTCACCGGCGAACGCCACGAACTCGACCCGCTCGACCTCGCTCGCGACCCCGGCACGCTCGACCGCCTCCGCGATGCCCTCGCCTCGCGCACCGACCGGCTGACGCCCGTCCTGCTGCACGCGTCGCCGGATGTGGCGACCGCACAGCGCGAACTGGGCGCCGAGCGGGCCGCGGCACTGCTGGAGAACGCCCTCTCCGAACTCGCGGCCTGGGCCGTCGACGAGCTGGAGGTCAGTCATCTGCTCGTCGCGGGAGGCGAGACCTCCGGCGCCGTGACCACCCGCCTGGGCATCGAGCGCCTGCGGATCGGCGTGCAGGCCGCCCCCGGCGTGCCGTGGGCGGTCGCCCGCACAGGCTCAGGCCGCACCGTCGCCGTGCTGCTCAAGTCGGGAAACTTCGGTCGCCCGACCCTGTTCACCGACGCGTGGGAGGTGGCACCGTGACGCGCTCCGAGGACACGGCCCTGCGGGAGAGGGATGCGCGCGAGGCGGAGGCCCGCGCGGCGGTCGTCCGCGCCTGCCGCCACCTGTCAGCGGCCGGCCTGTCGCCCGGAAGCTCGGGCAACGTGAGCGTGCGCGTCGGCTCCCGCATCATCGCGACGCCGACCGGCTCCTCCCTGCGCTCCGTCACCGAAGAGCAGCTGGCCGCGACGCCCGCCGATCAGGAGGGCGCACCGCGACCCACCAAGGAGCTGCCGCTGCACGCCGCGATGTACGCCGCGCATCCCGACGCCACCGCCGTGGTCCACCTCCACTCGCCGTACGCGACGGCGATCGCCTGCCTCCCGGCGACGGAGGGCGGGTTCGCCCAGCTGCCTCCGCTGACGCCGTATCGCGTGATGCGGCTGGGCGATGTGCCGCTCGTCCCGTATGCGCGTCCGGGCAGTGCCGAACTCGCCGCGGGCGTGGCCGCGGCCGCGCCCGAGCATCCTGCTCTGCTGCTCGCCAACCACGGCCCCGTGGTCGCGGCCGGCACCCTCGACGGCGCCATCGACCTGGTCGAGGAGCTCGAGACGGCCGCCCAGCTGACGCTACTGCTGAAGCAGGCCCCGGCCGTCCCGCTCGACGCGGCGGCGATCGCCGCGCTCACCCCGCCGGGCCACTGAACCGCCGTCCCGCCGTTCCGCCCCACGCACCTCCCCCACATCCCGCACCCGCTCGATCCCCCTCAGGAGCACTCGTGTCCAGCGTCCGCGCTGCTCGTCCGTCCGCCTCCCGTCCGCCGTCGCGCACACCGCGCGGCGCCCGCATCCCCTCGGCCAGGCCCACCGAACGGCACCTGTCGTCGGTGCCGCGGTTCCTGCTGTGGCAGGCCGCGCGACAGCCCGCCAGCCTCGGTGCCGGCATGCTGTTCGGCGTCGTCTGGATGCTGTGCCAGGCCGTCTGGCCCTACCTACTCGGCCGCGCGGTCGACGAGGGGGTCTCCGGCGACTCCGGCCGCCTGTGGACCTGGTGCGGCGCCCTGCTGATCGTCGCCGTCGTCCAGGCGATCACCGGGATGCTGCGCCACCGGATGGCCATCTCCAACTGGCTGCGCTCGTCGCTCGGCGTGGCCCGGCTGATCGGCTACCACTCCGCCGAGACCGGTCCGGCGATCACCGCAACGACCTCGTCGGGCGAGATCGTCGCGACTGTGAGCACCGACTCCCTGCGCCTGGGTGCGATGTACGAGGTGACCGCCCGGCTCGGCGGCGGTGTCGTCGCGTTCATCGTGGTGTCGATCATCATGCTGTCCGCCAGCGTTCCCCTCGGCCTCGCCGTCGTCATCGGCGTCCCGGCCGTGGCCGCCGTGCTCGCCCTGCTGCTGCGGCCGCTTCGCGCACGGCAGGCCGTGTGGCGCGAGGAGTCCGGCGGCCTCACCACCCTCGGCGCCGACACGGTCGTCGGCCTGCGCGTGCTGCGCGGCATCGGCGGCGAGCAGGAGTTCGTCGAGCGGTATGCCGACCAGTCGCAGCGGGTCCGTGCCGCCGGGGTCGGCGTGGCCAAGACGCAGAGCTGGCTCGACGGACTGCAGGTGCTCCTGCCCGGCGTCTTCCTGGTCTTCATCGTCTGGTTCGGCGCCCACCTCGCGGTCGACGGCACCATCACGCCCGGCCAGCTGACCGCGTTCTACGGCTACGCGACCTTCCTCGTGCTCCCGCTGCGCACCGCGGTCGAGGCCGCGCAGACCTTCACCGCCGGGGTCGTGTCCGCCCGTCGCGTGCTCTCCGTGCTCCGCACGCGGCCCGCCGCGCAGGACGCCGACGAGACCGCGGAGGCGCCGGCGTGGGGATCGGCGATCGAAGACCTCGCCTCCGGCGTCGTCATCCCGCCCGGCCGGTTCACTGCGATCGTGGATGCGGACCCCGACGAGGCCGCCGCCATCGCGACCCGCATCGGCCGCTTCGACGACGCCGTGCACCGCGAGGCGCCGGTGCTGTGGGGCGGCGTCGACCACACCCGCGTCCCCGTCCGCGACGTGCGCCGGCGCATCGTCGTGAACGACGCGAACCCGCACCTGTTCGGCGGCCGGTTGCTGGACGGCCTCGACACGCTGCCCGTGCGCGACGAGGAGGCCGGCCGCTGGCGCGAGGACGACACCTCCACCGGGCGGATGCGCCGGGTCTCCGCCGCGCTCGACGCGGCGGCAGCGACCGAGACCGTCGACGCGCTCCCCGAGGGCGTGCACGAGCGCGTCGCCGAGCGCGGCCGCACCTTCTCCGGCGGCCAGCGGCAACGCCTCAGCCTCGCCCGAGCGCTGCTCACCGACGCCGAGGTGCTCGTGCTCATCGAGCCGACGAGCGCGGTGGATGCGCACACCGAGTCGCAGATCGCCGAACGGCTCCGGGAGGCCCGCGACGGCCGCACCACCGTCGTCGTCACCGCCAGCCCGCTGCTCCTCGACCGGATGGACACCATCGCCGTGGTGCGGAAGGGCCGGGTCGTCGGCACCGGAACGCACCAGCAGCTGCTGCGCCAGGAGGACGACCTCGGCGACCTCTACCGCGCGATCGTCTCGCGCACGATCTCGGCCGCCGAGCCGGCCGAAGGCGAAGACCTCGACGCCGCCTGGACCGGCTCGATCGACGCGCTCTGGACGGCGACGCATCCCGTGACGGCGCAGCGCCCGGAGAGCGGACGCAAGGCGAAGAGACCGAAGAAGAAGGACAAGCGCACGAAGAAGGGAACGGGCGATGCTGCTGCCGATCGCTAGCACCAGGACGGTCCGGGAGACCGGCGCGCGTCTCATCCGCCAGCACCGCGGCGGCCTCTCCGTCGTGCTGGTCCTGCACACCCTCGCCGCGGTCGCCGGGCTCGCCGGACCGGCCCTCATCGGTGTCATCATCGACGGCGTCACCGGCCGCACTCTCGTCACGAGCGGGATCGACACGATCGCGCTCATCCTGCTCGTCGCCATCGTCTGCCAGGCCGTCCTGATCCGGTTCGCCCAGCGGCAGTCGATGATTCTCGGCGAGGGGGTCTTCGCACAGCTGCGGGAGGAGTTCCTCGCGACCGCCGCGCGGCTCCCGCTCTCCACCGTCGAGGCGGCGGGGACGGGCGACCTGCTCGCGCGCACCACCAACGACATCCAGTCGGTCGCCCAGACCGTGCGGTTCGGCGTCCCGCGCATCCTGGTCGCCAGCGTCACGGCCGTGCTGACGGTCGTCGCGGCTTTCCTGGTGAACCCTGCCGTCGCTGTCGCCATGTTCGCCGGCGTGCCGATCCTTGTGATCGCAGCGCGCTGGTACCTCCGGCGCTCCGGCCCCGGCTACCAGCGCCAGCTGGCCTCCTACGCGACCCTCGGCGGAACGATCAGCGAGACCGTGGACGGCGTGCGGACCATCGAGGCGCTCAGCCTCGCCCCGGCTCAGCGCGCCAAGATCGACGCCGCCCTCCGCGAGCGCCGCGAGTCGGAGTGGTACACGCTCTGGCTGCGCTCCTGGTTCTTCCCGAGCACCGACATCGCGTTCCTGCTCCCGGTGATCGTCGTCATCGCGTGGGGCGCGTTCCTCGTGGGCAGCGGCGCCGCGACGATCGGCGCCGTCACCGCGGTCGCCCTCTACGCGATGCAGCTGGTGTCGCCGGTCGACGAGCTGATCAGCTGGCTGGACGAGATCCAGGTCGGCACCACCGCCCTGTCGCGCATCATCGGCGTCGCCGACGTGCCGGAGGACCGCCACGCGACCGGCGAGCAGCCGGTCGACGAGCACGTGCTGGCCGAAGACGTGCGCTTCTCCTACCGCGACGGCATAGAGGTGCTGCACGGCGTCACCCTCGACCTGGCCGTCGGCGAGCGCCTCGCCATCGTCGGACCGTCCGGGTCGGGCAAGTCGACACTCGGCCGCCTGATGGCCGGCATCACCGAGCCGACCAGCGGACGCATCACCGTCGGCGGTGTCCGGCTCGTCGACCTCCCGCTCGACGACCTCCGCAGCCACGTCGCCCTCGTCACGCAGGAGCACCACGTCTTCGTCGGCACCATCGCCGAGAACCTGTCGCTCGCGAAGCCGGGCGCCGGCCGCGACGAGCTCGCCCGGGCGCTCCGGGTGGTGGATGCGCTGCGCTGGGTCGCCGCGATGCCGAAGGGACTCGACACGGTCGTCGGCTCCGGCGGCGTCGTCCTCACCCCGGCGCAGGCGCAGCAGCTCGCCCTCGCTCGGCTGGTGCTCCTCGACCCGCACACGCTCATCCTCGACGAGGCGACCTCGCTGCTCGACCCCACCGCAGCCCGCGACCTGGAACGCGCGATGAACCGCGTATTGGAGGGCCGGACCGTCGTCGCGATCGCGCACCGCCTCCACACCGCGCACGACGCCGACCGCATCGCCGTGGTGCGCGACGGCGCCGTGGAGGAGCTGGGCAGCCACGAAGAACTGGTGGCCGCGGGCGGTGTGTACGCGGAACTCTGGGCGTCGTGGCACGGAGGCGGTCGGTGAGCGCCGCCGGAAGGCCGGGTGCCCTCACGTGGCGTGGCGTCGTCGAAGGGTTCTATGGCGAACCCTGGTCGCACGCGGACCGGCTCGCCTGGTTCGAGCGGGGTGGTGCGATCGGGCTCGACCGCTACCTGTACGCCCCCAAGGACGATCCGTGGCACCGCGAGGAGTGGCGGGAGCCCTATCCCGCCGACCGGCTCGCCGACCTCGCCGAGCTGAACCGGGCCGCCGCCGAGCGCGGCGTGCTCTTCGTCTACGCGATCTCGCCGGGCCTCTCGATGCGCTTCGACGACGACGCGGAGCACGACGCGCTCGCGGTGAAGTGCCGGCAGCTCCTCGACGCGGGCATCCGCTCGTTCGCCCTCCTCTTCGACGATGTGCCGATGGACGAGCCGGAGGCCCTCGGCCGCGCCCATGGAGAGGTCGCGGCCCGGTTCGAGCGCGGCTTCCTCCGCCCGGGGGGCATCGACGAACCGGTACTGCTCTGCCCGACCGACTACGCCGGCGTCGAGCGGACGCCGTACCGCTTCGGGCTGGCCGAGACGCTCCCGACCGACGCCCGCCTGCTGTGGACGGGCGCGGACGTCGTTGTCGGCACGGTCACCGCCGACGACATCACCCGAGCCGTCGAGAGCTTCGGCCGCGACCTGGTGCTCTGGGACAACTTCCCCGTCAACGACTTCGACCGCTCGCGCGTCTTCCTCGGTCCGCTGGCCGGGCGGGAGCCAGCGCCGGGACTGGTCGGCATCGTCGCCAACCCGATGGTCGAAGCAGCGCCCTCCCGGCTCGCGCTGGAGACGGTCGCCGAGTGGGCGGCCGACCCGGCCGGGTACGACGCGGCAGACGCAGCCGACCGCGCTTACGCGGCGGTCGTCGGCGGCGACCCGAGGCTCCGTGCCCTCGTGGCGGCGTGCAGCGCCTGGCCGCCCGGAGCCCCGCGTTGGCCGGACCTCGACGCCGCCGTCGACGCCGAGCGATGGGATGCGGCAGGCGCTCTGCTCTCCGAGCTCGCGGACACGCATGCGGCGACGTCCGTGCCGGCCGACCTCGCCGAGCAGCTGGAGCCGTGGATCGTCGCGGCGCGGGCCGCCGGTTCCGCGGGAGCGCTCGCGTGCCGGGCGTTGGCCGCTCCCGACATCCACACGGCCGGCGACGCCTCCGCGCTCCTCGACGCCCGGCGTGAGCTGGAGTCCGAGTACGCCGACGTCGCGCGCGGCACCGTCCTCGCCCTCGTGGACGCGGCCCTCGAACGCCTCGGGGTCGCAGCCCACCGCACCCACGGCGACGGCTCGCTCGTCGCCGTGCTCAGCGGCCCCAACCCGACGCCGGGCGACCGCGAACTCGTCGAGTTCCTCGGCCGGTCCGGGATGCGCGCACACCTGGGCGACGACCCCAACGCGGACCTCGTCATCGTCACGCGCGCCGCGCCCGAGGAGGTCGCGCGGGCCGCCGCGTCCCGTCCCGTGCCGCTGCTGGCGTGGGGGCACCTCGTCCCGCTGGGGCTGGCGTCGGCCGCAGCCGTCCCGCTGTCGCTGGACCGCATCCACATCTCCGCCGCCGAGCACCCGGCCGCCGCGGGTCTCGACGGCGAGGTGGTCGTCTACCGCGGACGCTCGAAGCTCACCGTCGCGGACCCTCCGGCAGACGCGGACGTGGTCGCACGCGACCCCGAGTCCGGCCGCGTGGTGATCGGCATCACCCCGGCCGGGTCACCCCTCGCCGACGGCTCGCCCGCTCCTGCCGCGCGTGCCACGTTCTTCCTCGCAGCCGACGGCTTCGCCCCGTGGCTGGTGACCCCCGAGGCTCGCGACCTCCTGCTCGCCACCCTCCGCGCCCTCCTCCCCTGATCCCCCCGCAGATTCGTGCCGAATGTGCGGAATAGCGAGTCGATAACGCACATTCGGCACGAATCTCGCGCCTCCGACCGCGGAACGCACTCGCACGAGAGCGGCCTAGAGTAATGCGTGTATGGCTGAGCATCCTCCCGCATCCCTCTCCGACCAGCCCGAGCCCGTCGTCGTCACCCTCGACCCCGGTCCCGGCGCGCCCCGGTTCGCCCGCGACGACATCGTGCAGCGCAAGGGCCTCTTCACGCTGGTCTCCGGCCCCTTCACGCCGCGGGAGTCCATGATCGAAGACCTCCTCGCCGTGCGCGACGCGCTCGATGCGGCCGGTCTCGAGTACCTGCTCGTGCGCGACGACGACAACCGCTTGATCGTGGCGCTCGACCGCCGGCGCCGCAAAGAGGTCTCGGCGGTCCTCGCCGAAGCGTTCGCCGACGAGCCCTTCTACTCCCGCAGCATCGACCCCGAGAAGGACGAGCACGGTGACGACCTGCTCATCGCCGACGGCCGCCTCTCGCGCCGGAAGGCCGACATCCTGCGCCTGTACCGTCCTCGGCTCGAACCCATCGGACGGCTGCGCTACGGCGCCGACACCGCGTTCCAGCTCGAGTTCTGGCGGTTCGGCGACGACGAGATCACCGCACCGCGCGAGAACGCCCTCATGCGGCCGCGCCTTCCCCGCAGCGAAGCGGTCGAGGCCGAGGTGGAGCTGTACGGACGACGCTGGCGCACCCTCCAGCACATGTTCGACCCGCTGGCGAGCGACATCGCCTTCGACGTCGACATCGTGTTCTCGTGGGTCGACGGCTCCAGTGCGGAGTACCAGCGGCAGCGGGCCGCGCGGATGGCGGCGTACGTGGTCGGGGAGGGCGACGACAACGAGGCCCGCTTCCGGCAGATCGACGAGCTCAAGTACGCACTCCGCAGCGTCCATATGTTCGCCCCGTGGATCCGGAACATCTACATCGCGACCGACTCCCCGGTGCCGCCGTGGCTCGACCCGGAGCATCCGCGCATCCACATCATGCGGAGCGAGGACTTCTTCGCGGACACCTCCACACTGCCCACGCACAACTCGCACGCCGTCGAGAGCCAGCTGCACCACATCCCGGGCCTGTCGGAGCACTTCCTCTACAGCAACGACGACATGTTCATCGGCCGTCCGCTGTCGCCCGACGTGTTCTTCTCGCCCGGCGGGATCACCAAGTTCGTCGAGGCGGGGACGCGCATCGGACTGGGCGAGACCGACCCGGCGCGCAGCGGATTCGAGAATGCGGCTCGAGTAAACCGCCGCCTGCTCTGGGAGCGATTCGGCGCCGTCACGACCCGCCATCTCGAGCACTGCGCGGCCCCGCTGCGCATCAGCGTGCTGCGGGAGATGGAGCGCGAGTTCGCGGAGGACTTCCGGCGCACCGCCGCGAGCCCGTTCCGCTCGGCGACCGACATCTCGGTCACCAATTCGCTCTACCACTACTACGCGCTGATGACCGGGCGCGCGGTGACGCAGACGCAGGCGAAGGTGCTCTACATCGAGACGACGCTGCGGCAGGCGCCCTACATGATGCGGCGCCTCCTGAAGCGGCGCGATCAGGACATGTTCTGCCTCAACGACGGCTCGAAGCCCGAGATCAGCCCCGAGGAGCGGACGCGGATCGTGACCGACTTCCTCGAGCGCTACTTCCCGTTCGCGGCCCCCTGGGAGCGTCCCGGCACCTGAGGCGCGCTCCCGCCGCCGCCCGGGGTGGCTACGATTTGCGCCAAATCTCGGTTATGGCGCGTCTATAACGACGATTTGCGCCAAATCTCCGCATGGTCGTGCTGACGGCGATTTGCGCCAAATCTGGGTTATGGCGCGTCCATAACGACGATTTGGCGCAAATCTCCGCCCGGACGGGAGGGGCGAGGCGAGGGTCAGGCGAGGACGCTGATGGGCTCGGTCGGGGTCTCGCGACGCGGCGCCGGCGGGATGCGGATGCCATCCTCGGCCAGGCGCCGGGCCGACTCCTCCGCGTCCACGTAGTCGAGCGTCGGGTAGTGCCCGAGCGGCACCACCGAGTGGAGCACGGTGTTCGGGTACACGTGCACCAGGTTGAAGGCGAGCGCGCCATCCCGGCCGCGGGTGCCTCCCACCGGCACGTTGAGGTCTTGCGTGTAGCAGCTCGCCGACGACACCGACACGGGGATGCCCGCGAAGGTCGCCGTCGACGAGTAGTGGAGGTGCCCGGCCAGGATGCTGCGCACGTCGCTGCCCTCCAGCACCTCGCGCAGCTGCGACTGGTCGCGCAGCTCCACGGAGACGGCGAGGTCGAGCACGCTCGGGATGGGCGGGTGATGCATCGCGAGGATGGTGCCCTCCGGCGCCGGCATCGCCAGTTCGGCCGCCAGCCAGTCCAGCTGCGACTCGCTGACGTCGCCGTAGTGGTGTCCGGGCACGGTGGAGTCGAGGACGATGACGCGCAGTCCGCCGAGCCAGTACACGTCGTCGATCGGTGACGTGTCGCCGAGCTCGTCGCGCAAGCCCTGCCGGAACGACGCACGATCGTCGTGGTTGCCCATCACCCAGATGACGCGCGCGCCCATCCGCTCGGCCGCCGGGTCGACGAGGGCGCGCAGCCGCGCGTAGGCGTCGGGTTGGCCGCGGTCGGCGAGATCGCCGGTGAAGACGATCGCCTCCGGCCTGCCACCGGACGCCTCGACCTCCGCGAGGAGGGCGCGGAGGTGCTGTTCGCTGTCGACGGTGCCGTAGAGCTGTTCGCCTCCCGCCAGCAGATGGGTGTCGCTGATGTGGAGGAGGAAGTGGTCCGGCCGCGGGTATTCCGCGATTCGCGTCTTCACGGGGCTATCACACCACCTACGTCTGAACGGATCGTGAACGCTCACGGTGTGCCGCCTGCATTCGTTTCATGCCAGATCCGCCGGTTCGGCATTCCAGGTCTCGATCCGCACGGGCATTCCGGCGGTCGCAGCAAGCGTCCGCTCCTCCCCGGGCAGCAGCGGTCGGGGGTCGCCGCCGACGCTCAGGATGCCGGGCGCACCGACCGGCCGTGGGTCGACCAACCGCACGGTCAGGGCGGCATTCGGGCCGTCATTGCGCACGCGCACGCCTCCGGTCGCGTCACGAGCGACGGTCAGAACGGGTGCCGGCACGTCGAAGAGCGCGGCCCAGTCCGCAGTCGCCGCGGCGAGCATCCGTTCGCGGTCGAGCTCGCGGCCGTCCGCATCCCGCCAGTCCGCCTCCCACAGGAAGACGTCGGGCAGGTCGGTGGTCGCGACCTCCAGCGTCCCGACGGGTTCGGGATGCCGCACAACGCCCGCGCGCACCTCCCGCGAGGCGAGCACGCCGCCGTCGAGCCCGCGAGCCCGCAGCGTGAGCACGGACCCGGACGGTAAAGGATCCTCCGCCCACAACCACGCCTCGACCGACGCGACCGCCTCGCCGCCCCACGCAGCCCGCGTCACGCGGAGCGTCGCCCGCCGCCGCTCGTACGCGCGGGCGACCGCGAAGTACGCGGGTTTCGGGTCGCCCCGGAAGTCGACCGCCGCCGTGCACCACGCGTTCGGGTAGCTCTCGTTCAGCTGCCACGGCAGCACCATGCTGCAGCGCGGCGAGCGCCGCCGGTCCGCCTCGACCGCGTACTGCAGCCCGGTGGCTTGCAGCAACTGGGATGCGCGGTTCAGCGTCTCGAGCGTGTCCGGACGCCCACCGAACAGCTCCACCACCTGGTCGGCGTTGTTCCACCACTCCCCGAGGTGCCGGTACACCGGGTTCGTCCGGTTCGCGGGCCAGCGATCCGCCTCGGGCACGAGCGCATCGAGCGACCGCAGGTTCGTCATCCCCTCGACCCCGAACTCGGTGTGCGCAAGGTTGGTTCCGGCGTTGGCGAGCGTGTACTGGCCGACGAGGCCCTGGTGCTCCCAGGGTCCGTGGACGTCGTGCTGCCCGTCGGGGTTCGCCTCGATGCGGTCCAGCCGGTTATGGAATTCCGGACCCGTCGGCGACGTCGGCAGCCACCCGCGGCCCGGATCGAGGCGCGCGACCGCGTCGGAGAGTGCGGCCAGCACGGGCGAACGGTCGTCGGAGAGCGGCACCCCGCCGTCGTCGAGCTCGTTCCCGCCGCCCCAGAGCAGCAGCGACGGATGGTGCACCCGGGTCGGGATGAGCGCCTCGGCCTCCGCGCGCATCAGCGCCACGAACTCCGGGTCGGTGCTGGGCACGCTCTGCATCCCGGAACTCGACTGCGAGAACTCCTGCCAGACGAGCAGCCCGAGGCGGTCGCAGGTGGCGTAGAAGTGCTCGGTCTCGATCAGCCCGCCGCCCCACACGCGCATCAGCCGGGCGCCGGAGGCCGCCGCCAGGCCGAGCAGGTGCTCGACCGTGCCCTCGTCGATCGATCCGAAGAGAGTATCGGCGGGCGTCCAGTTCCAGCCGAGCAGCGGGACGGTCACGCCGTTCACGACGGCCGTGTACGGGAGCGCGTCCGCCGGGGCGCCGGGGTTCGGCACCAGCGCGGCGGTCCGGAAGCCGACCCGACGCTCGGTGCGGTCGGTCTCGCCCTCGTCGTCCGCGAGGACGACCGTCACCGTGTACAGCGGCTGGGCGCCGACCGTATTCGGCCACCACAGCTCCGGGTTCGGGATGCGCAGCTCCGCCGAACCGTCGGCAGCCGGGACGCGCCGCTCGGCGACCGCCCGTCCGTCTCGCGTGACCGTGACCGTGACGCTGAGCCGCTCGTTGCCGCGCTCCGCCAGCGGCGCCTCCCACACGACGGCGACGACCCCGTCCCCACTCCGGCCCATCCCGCCCAGGTGCGACATCTCGTCACCATTCGGCCCGGATTCGCGCACCGGCTCACGGTACGGCGCCTCGGCCACCGACGCGCTTACCGTCACGTCGCCGAGCAGCGCGCGCCCGATGCGCAGGCGCGCGCTCTTCCAGACGCCCTGGTGGCGGAGTCGCGGCGAGAAGTCCCAGCCGTAGCCGAGGCGCGGTGTGTGAACGCGAACGCGCTCGGTCCGTCCGACCTGCGGCTCGGAGTCCGGCGCGGGATGCACGCGCAGGGCCAGCTTGTGCCGCCCGGCCGAGCGGAGGGATGCGTCCAGCGGCACCCGCAGGCGGTGGTACAGCCCGCGCACTGAGCCGATGCGCTCTCCGTCCCAGTAGACGTCGGCTCCCGGGTCCACGCCGTCGAACTCGAGCACCGCCACGCCGTTGGCCGCGTTCGCATCCAGCTCCACCGCGCGCCGGTACACCCACGAGCGCTCGGCCACCCACTCGGCCGCGCGCGAGTTGCGGCGGACGCGTGGATCGGGCAGCTCGCCCGCGCGGTGCAGGTCGTCGACGACCGCACCGGGCACCCGTGCCGGCAGCCAGCCGGGCGCGGCCGCGATCGCCGCAGACGCCTCGGCCACGTTGTTCCCCGCCTCGGGCAGGGGCGCCCCGAGGTACCACTCGGCCGTGTCGCCGAGGGCTTCGCGGATGGTCCAATCGTCGCCGTCGAGGGTGATCGTCGTTGAGCTCACCCCACGATCATGCCCAATCTGGGAACGATTCCAGAAATTTGCGTCAGGGACTATCGACTGCTCCCGAGCAGAAGGTACGCTTTCGTGGTTCGCGCGCATCGAATACCAGGCAAGGAGGCCTTGACAGGCATGTCCCACCCACTCGCTGTCGCAGCGATCGGCTTCTGGCACGTCCACGCAGGCGACTACGTGCGCAACGTCCAGCAGCATCCCGACACCACCCTCATCGCCGTCTGGGACGACGACGAGCAGCGCGGCCGCGCGGCCGCAGACGAGTTCGGCGTGGAGTTCGTCGCCGACCTCGACGAGCTGCTCGCCCGCCCCGAACTCGACGCGGTGACCATCACCACGGCGACCGACCAGCACCGCGACGTCATCGGACGCGCCATCGCGGCAGGCAAGCACGTCTTCACCGAGAAGATCCTCGCTCCGACGGTCGCCGAAGCGGAGGAGCTGGTCGACCTGGCCCGCGAGGCCCGCGTCGCACTCGTGGTGTCCCTCCCCCGGCTCTCCGACGACTACACCGTCGCCATCGAGCGCATCCTCGACGACGGCACGCTCGGCGAGCTGACCTACTCCCGTGTGCGCCTCGCGCACGACGGCTGGGTCGCCGGCTGGCTGCCGGAGCAGTTCGCCGACCCGGTGGCCGCGATCGGCGGCGCCCTCACCGACCTGGGGTGCCACCCGGTGTACCTGACGCGGCTGTACCACCGCGCCGAGCCGCTCACCATCTCGGCGGCCTACGGGCACGTCACCGACCGCGCGGTCGAGGACAACGCGGTCGTCACGGCCGAGTTCCCCGGCGGACGCATCGGCGTCTTCGAAGCGAGCGTCGTCACCACGCCGGGCGCATTCACGATCGAGCTGCGCGGCACCGCCGCGACGGTCATGTTCGGCTTCGGCGGCGAGCGCCTTCTCGCGAAGGGCGGCGCGTTCGGCGACGAATGGCAGGAGCTGCCCCTCCCGGAGCGGCGGCCCGGCGCGTTCGCGCAGTGGGTGCAGCACATCCACGACGGCACGACCGCCGACGACAACCTGCGTCACGCCGTCGAGCTGACCCGCATGGTCGCCGCCGCCAACGAGTCCGCTGCAACCGGCCGTGCTGTCGCGCTCACCGGACAGCCGGCGCCGGTCGCCTGACCCGCCGCAGCATCCCACTCCCACCCCTCATTCCGTGCATCCGCACGCCCATCCACTTCTGCGAAGGAGCATCACCATGCCCAGCAACACCGTCCGTATCGGTCTCATCGGAGCCGGCGGCATCGCCGGAGCCCACGTCGCCGGCTACCTCCGCAACCCGGAGACCGTCACCTTCGCCGCCGTCGCCGACCCCGTCCGCGAGGCCGCCGAACGCCGGGCCGGCGACAGCGGCGCCGAGGTCTACGCCGACTACACGACCATGCTCGCCGAGGCCGACATCGACGCCGTCGACATCTGCCTGCCCCACCACCTGCACAAGGATGCGATCGTCGCCGCCGCCCGCGCCGGCAAGCACATCCTGTGCGAGAAGCCGCTCTGCCTGACCCCGGAGGAGGCCGCCGAGGTGGATACCGCGGTCGCCGAAGCCGGCGTCACCCTGATGTGCGCGCACAACCAGCTGTTCCTCCCGGCCGTCGCCACGGCCAAGGAGCTCATCGACTCCGGCGTGCTCGGCCGGGTCTACGAGGTGCGCACCACCGACAGCTTCTACAACGACTTCGACCCGTCGAACATGGGATGGCGGGCCCACGCATCCACGAGCGGCGGCGGCGAGCTGATCGACACCGGCTACCACCCGACGTACCTCCTCCTGCACCTCGCGGGCGGCTCGCCGGTCGAGGTGACCGCGATGCTCGCGACCCACCGTCTCTCGTTCATGGAGGGCGAGGACTCCGCGCAAGTGCTGGTCCGCTTCGACAACGGCGTGATCGGCAGCCTCGTCACCAGCTGGGCCTACCAGCCGGCGGACGGCACGGAGAAGTTCTCCGTGGTCGGCGAGTTGGGCAGTCTCACCAGCGACGGCACATCCCTCAGCTACCGGCTGCGCGGCGAGTCCGAGCCGACGGTGCTCGAGCTTGCGCCGGTCCACGAGTTCCAGGAGGAAGTGGGCCACTTCGCTCGCAGCATCCTCGACGGCACGCGCCCCCTCCACACGCAGAAGGAAGGGATCGAGGTGCTCGGCATCATCCTCGCCGCCTACGAATCGGCGCAGAACAGGACGATCGCGCCGGTCCGCTCGGTGCGCGAACTGGTGACCGCCTCCGCGCCCGAGAGCTGAGTTCGCAGAAAATTCACCCTGGGGTGAATTCAGGTATATCCAGCGGGTCGGGCGCGGAGTTACAGTTCAGCATGAGCATGCAGCGGACGGGGGCCCGCAACCGGTCACTGGAGCCCCATCGTCAAGATGATTTCGTCGCCGTCCCGTACCTGCGGCAGGGCCAGCTGATCTCCCTGATCCGGTGGTCACTCGTGTCAGGCGAGTGGAAGTACACCACGATCCTCGCGGAGTACCTCCATCGCGACGAAGGGTCGTGGTACCTCGTCATCAACGGCAGCCGCGCCAAGCTCGACCGCTCCGAGTGGGCGATCTTCAACTGACGGTCCGACCTCTCCGCCGAAGGCTCTCTCGGCGGAGAGGTCGCGGCACCGCCCCGCGCCGCCTCCCGCTCCACCGCGCGCCCCGGCGGTACTGTTCCCCGTGTGACCCAGACCGAGAAGCGGGAGCGGTCGGCCCAGCCGGAGCATCGCTGGCCCGCCGTGATCGCCACGCTCGTCGCCCTGGCGGCGTACGCGTTCCTCCCCAGCGTCGTCCCCCTGCTGGAGCGGTACGCCGTCGTCGGAGTGTGCGTGCTCATGGTCGTCGCGCTCGTTCTCTACAACCCGCACCGGCTCACCCGGGAGTCGCGGTGGTCGCGCCGGGCCGAGATCGCCCTCTCGATCTTCATCCTGCTGGCAAACCAGATCGCGTTCGCGGAGACGGTGGTCCGGCTGCTCAACAAGCACGGCAACGGGTACGAGCTGCTGCTCGCCTCGCTGCAGGTGTGGCTGACCAACGTGATCGCCTTCGCGCTGGTGTTCTGGGTGCTCGACCGCGGTGGCCCGGTCGCCCGCGCGACCGTCCCGCGTCCGAAACTGGCGCTGGCGGACTTCCGTTTCCCGCAGGACGAGGATCACGACGCCGTGGACGAAGTGGCGCGCGGATCCAGCAAGCAGGCCGACTGGGTGCCGAACTACATCGACTACTTCTACTTCTCGCTGTCGAACTCGATGGCGTTCAGCCCGACCGACACCATGCCGCTGACCCACCGCGCGAAGCTGCTGATGTCGCTGGAGTCGTTCGCCGGCTTCGCGCTCCTCGCCCTCGTGATCGCGCGCGCCGTCTCGCTGATCGGCTGAGCGGTGGGCGACCCCTCCTGTGGATGTCGTCCTCCTGCGTAATCACCCGCTCCTTCCCGAGTCCTTATTAACGAGCGCTCAAGCGGAGGAGACCGTCGATGAACAAGGCCACCAGACGTCGCGTCGCGCGGGCTGTCGCCGCAGCGGCAGCCATCGCCGCGGTGCTCGGCGGAGCGAGTGGATGCGCGGGAGCCTCACCGGCGCCCGCCGCCTCGACCTCGGCTCCCGCATCCACCGGTGCGTCGGTGTGGAAGCTGCCCTCGGGCCCGCGGATCGTGTTCCGGAACACGGCGCCGGGGCCGGACTCCGGGCTCGTCGCCTCCGTTCCCCTCTCGTCCCCGCAGTCGAAGCGGACCGTCTCCGACCTCGCCTGCGAGCGCGTGTACGCGACCCGCAAGGCGCTGTCGTGCATGAGCAAGAGCGGGACGAACCCGATCGGCTACCGCGAGACGCTGTACGACGCGGACGGGGTGGAGACGCGGTTCTGGCCGCTGCCCGGCGCGCCGAGCCGGACGCGCCTGTCGCCCGACTCCAAGCTGGCCGCCTGGACCTCGTTCGTCGACGGCGAATCGTATGAGGGCGTGAAGTTCTCGACCCAGACCATCATCACGGCGCTGTACGGCACGTACTACGGGCCGCTCGACGCGTTCACCTTCCTCATCGATGCCAAGCCCTACACCGCCGTCGACCTCAACTATTGGGGCGTGACGTTCACCGACGACGGCAATACGTTCTACGCGACCGCGGCTTCGGCCGGCCGTACCTGGCTGGTCAAGGGCAACCTCCGCGGGCGCACGCTGGTGGCCCTCCACGAGGGTGCCGAATGTCCATCGCTGTCGCCCGACGGCACCCGTGTCGCGTACAAGAAGAACCTCGGGACGACGGATGCGCCGCGGTGGACCCTCGCGGTGCTCGATCTCGCATCGGAGAAGGAGACGGTGCTCCCGCTCGAGGGGAACGTCGACGACCAGACCGAGTGGCTGGACGACCGGACACTGCTCTTCGGCCTGCCCGCTGCGGGAAAGGACGGGGACTTCAACGTCTACTCGGCGCCGGCGGATGGTTCGGCCGCCGAGGCGCTGCTGATCGAGCACGCGTGGTCGCCGTCGGTGGTGCGCTGAGGCCTGAGCGCTGCGGGCAGTCGGGGGCGGGCCGTAGGCTGCCGGCAGTGGACCGCGAGCTGCCGGTCGCGCGGCTGCCGGTCTCGCGGCTGCCGGCTGCCGGTCGCGGGGCTGCCGGCTGCTGGTCGCGCGGCTGCCGGTCGCCGGTCGCCGGGCTGGCGGCTGCCGGTCGCGCGGCTGCCGGTCGCCGGTCGCGGGGCTGCCGGCTGCTGGTCGCGGGGCTGTCGGTCGCGGTCGCGGGGCTGCCGTTCGCCGGTCGCCGGGCTGGCGGCTGCCGGTCGCCGGCCGTGCGGCTGCCGGCTGCCGGTCGCCGGCCGTGCGGCTGCCGGCTGCCGGTCGCCGGCCGTGCGGCTGCCGGCTGCCGGTCGCGCGGCTGCGGGCCGCCGGCCGCGGGGCTGTCGATCACACGGCGGAGTGCAGGAAGACGGCGACGGCGACGTTCAGCGACAGCAGGGCGAGCAGCAGGATGTTGAGGTAGCCGATCACGATGGCCGTCTGCGCGACGGCCCGGCCCCGTCCTCCGTCGTGCTGGAGGGTGCGGGTGATCTTGTGGGCGAGCGGGATGGCGACGATGGGGAGCAGGAAGGCCAGGATCAGCGCGACGACGGCGACCGGGTGGACCCGTCGGGGCACGACCGTGGGGAGCGCGTAGTCCGCGACGTACTCGGACGCCGTGTGGGGCGCGGGCACTCCGACAGCGGACTCATCGAGTCCGTCGACCTCGTCGTCGCTCAGCGGGCGAGCTTTCAGATGGGACATGTCTGGTTCGGAACGGACGCGAAAGTCTCTCGCGCCGACGAGATCGGCGCGAATTGGTTGAGGGGCCAGAGTTTGAGTGCTGCCTGGCCGACCACATCCACGATGGGGACGAACCCCTTGGTGGGCAGGTCTTGCGTATGGCTGGAGTCGCGGGAGTTGTAGCGGTTGTCTCCGAGAACCCAGAGCTCTCCTGCGGGAACGGTGACGTCGAACTCGGCGGACGCCGGCTGTCCTTCGGGGATGACGGCGTACGGCTCGTAGAGCTCGACACCGTTGACCGTGACGTGGCCGTTCGTGCTGCAGCAGGAGACCTTGTCACCCGGTATGCCGATCACGCGCTTCACGAGGTAGTCGCCGGTGCCGGCCGCCGCTGCGCCCGCCGCGCTCGCACTCGCGGAGGGGGAGCCGTCGAGCCAGCCGCCGGGATCGCTGAAGACGATGACGTCGCCTCTGCTGATGGGCGCTGCCCCGTAAGCGAGCTTGTTCACCAGGATGCGGTCGTCGGTGTGGAGCGTGTTCTCCATCGAGACGGAGGGCACGGTGAAGGGGGTGACGATGATGTTCTGGACGAGGATGGTCACCGCGAACGCGACCACGACGAGGAGGGTACCGAGGATCACCCGGCGGCGGGTGCGGCGGCGGCGCAGCATCGCCCTCCGCGGGTGCCTGCTGTCGGCCAAGCGCCCCCGTCGACCGCGGGTCTTGGGGACGAGCGCGACGTGGCGGGATCGCCGCGCGTGCCTCTGGTGCTCGGAGTCGTCGAGCGCGACGGGGTTGCTCGCCGAGACGGGAGGGGCGAACGCCTGCGTCTCCGCGGTGGGCATCGGCGGGGCCGTGACATCTGGGCCCGCCTGCGCGGGCGCTGCCTGCGCGGGCGCTGCCGCGTGTCGGTTGGCGCGACGGGAGGTGGGCCGCGGTTCAGCGACCCGTGGATCCTCGCTCGGCTGCCGGGTGGTGGCCGGTGCCGGGGCATGCGTCGCGGGTGCCGCAGGAACGGCGGGCGCGGCCGGAGCAACGGAGATGTGTGCGGCTGCGGGCGCAGCGGCGGGCAGCGGTGCGCCCTCCGGGGGCAGCGGCGCGGCGCCGGGCGTCTGGACCTGCGCGTCGGCGTGACGCGGATCGTGAGGCGCCGGAGTGGCCGTGCGGCTCTGCGGCGGTGCGAGTGAGACGTGGTCGGTGATCGATGCGGGTACGAAGCTGGTCTGGATGGTGCCGAAGTCGTCGTCTTCTTCGCGGAAGGAGCGCTTGTCCCACCAGACGACGCCGAGTTGCTGGTTGCGGCCGTGGAAGTCGCCTCCGGCTTCCATCACGGCGAGGTCAATGACGCCGTACGGTCCCGCGTCGATGACGGTGCGGTCGGACTCGGTGATGCTCGCGGCCGTCCACGCAGCCGGACCTTTCGGGGCCGTGGTCGTGTCGTTTTGCTCGCGCCAGGAGAGAGCGTCAGGGACGACGCTGGAGCGGTTCGCCGGCGGTACGTACGAGGAGCGTCGCTGCTTCGACCTCCTCGACGGGATGCGAGGCATCACGGTCATCTCGCCTCCCTTTCTGAACGCTGGTGAGACACGGGTTCACTCACTTAGACGGAGCCGGCGGCGCTCCATGACGCGGAATGCGAAGATTCCGATCATGTGAGCGCCGCCGTTGTGGTCCCTTACTTCTTGGGGACGACGGCGCCGAGGACGCAGGACACGGAGTCCGCGTTGGCGGGGAGGGTGGCCGTGGTGGTCCACTCCTTCTTGTCGCCGGCGGCGCCCTTGACGGTGGTGACCCCGCGCCCGTAGACGGACGAGTTCTTGGAGTTCACCCAGCTGACCGACACGACGACGTCGCCTTCGGTGTCCTTGGGCATGGTGACCGTGCCCTTGGCGGTGACGCTGGAGCCGGTCGTCTCGCAGCTGTCCATCTTCGTGGCGGAGATGACGCCGGTGCCGGTCGGGATGGTCGGCAGTGGCGTGGAGCCGCCTGCCGCCGCCTTGTTGCCACCTGCGCTGCTCGACGACGGCGACGTGCTCGGGGTGCCGGTGCAGCCCGCGAGTCCGGCGACGGCGAGGGCGGCCGCGGCGATCGGGAGGATGAGGTTTCTTCTCTTCGTCATGGTGTGATCCTTTGCTTCACGGAACGGTTGTTCAGGGTGCTGGGTTGGGCCCCGGGAGAGCGGACTCTCAGGGGACGATCGTGACGCTCGTGCCGAGGGGCAGAGCATTGACGGCCGTGACGGCCTCGTCGGACAGGCGGATGCATCCGTGCGAGATGCTGCCGCTGTGGGAGGGGAAGTAGTGCATGCCGATAAGTCCTCCGTCCTCACCCTGGAACGGTTCGTCCTGAGCGGACGCGTGCAGGGATGTCAACTGAATCGGGTAGGTCGCCTGGCCCTGTTGGGGGTCGAGGTACCGCTCTTGCAGGTAGCCGGTCACTCCTGTCGGGGTCGGGGTGCCCGGCGCTCCGACGGCGACGTCGAACGTCTGCTCGACCGTGCCGGAGAAGTCCTCGATGCGCAGCTTCTGCTCGCCCGTCGACACGACCACGCGGCGGTCGAGCGTCGTTGTCCGGTCGAGGGCGTCGGTCCGCACCCATCCGGCCGTCTGTGCCGGCGCTGCGCCGTTCGACTGGGACGGCAGCTTCTGTCGGGCGGGTGTCATGACGAGCGTCCACGCGCCGTCGGAGCGCACGGGGACGATCACGGTCGGCCGTCCGGTGAAGTTCATAAATGCGAAGCGGGCGACCGCGACGTGTTCGTCGTTGTAGATGGGCGTGTCCGTCGCGATGGTGTAGACGTCGTGCGAGACGGGGGGCACGTCGGAGCTCGCGTACGGGAGAAGTCCGGGGATGACCGCGTCGTACCGGGCTTCGGGGAGTGCCGCGACCTGGTCGGCGGTCAGCGCCGTGTGGTCGCCGGCGCGCACCGCCACCCCGCCGTCCTGCGTCGAGGAGCCGGAAGCGCGGTCGGCGCCTTTCTGCTGCGGTTGCGCGACGACGGTCGCCACGGCCCCGGCCGCGAGGACGACCGCCGTCGCCCCGAGGACGACGGCCATGACCAGCCGGCGCCGGTGTCGGCGCCGGCGGTCACGCCGCGGGTGTTCGGGCAGCTCGGTCATCCCATCCCTCCCTCCGAGGACGGCGCCTGCATCGCCATGGCCTCACGGCCCGCGCGGATCATCCGGAGACTCCCGGCAGAGCGTTGCGCGGCAGGGGCGTGTCGACCGTGGCGGGTGGCGTGGCAGTCACCTTGCCGCCGCCGGGCGTGGTGCCCGTGACGAACGCCGTGTTGTCCACGTGTCCCGCATCCAGGTCGGCCTGCGTCAGCTGGTAGGTCGCCGTCGCCGTGACCTTCTGGCCCGGGGCCAGCGTGCCCGGGGCTCCCGGCCAGGTGTAGGTCAGCGGGGACAGGCCCGGCATCGGGTCGGCGACCGCCACGTTGCTGATGGTCACGTTGCCGATGTTGCTCACGGTGAAGCTGTAGGTGATGACGTCACCCACGGCGGCCGGGGACGAGAGGCGACTAGTGTCGGCCGTCTTGACCAGGTCGAGCTTCGGGTCCGGCGTGAGCGGGGTGTCCGTCCCGGCCGGCGGCGTGGTCACGACTTCGCCCGACGGCGGGGTGCCCGTCGACGTCGCCGTATTGGTCACATGCCCTGCGTCGAGATCCGCTTGCGTCAGCTGGTAGGTCGCCGTCGCCGTGACCTTCTCCTTCGGAGCCAGCGTGCCCGGCGTCCCCGGCCACGAGTACGTCAGGGACGACAGCCCCGGCATCGGGTCGGCGATGGACACGTTCGTCATGGTCACGTTGCCCTCGTTCGTCGCCACGAAGGTGTAGGTGATCGTGTCGCCCACCTTCGCCGGATTCGCGATGGCTCCTGTGCCCGCCGACTTCACCAGGGTGAGGTTGGGGGCCGGCTGGAGCGGAACGTCGGCCGTTGCGCCATCGGTCACGTTCGGGCCGGTCGGCGGGGTGCCGGTCGTGCCGGCGGTGTTCGATACGTGGCCCGCGTCGAGGTCCGCTTGCGTCAGTCGGTACGTCGCGGTCGCGGTGACCGACTCTCCCGGGGCCAGCACGCCGGGCGCACCGGGCCAGGTGTAGCTCAGTGCCGACAGTCCCGGCAGCGGATCGCTGACAGACACGTTGGTCAGCGTCACGTTGCCCGTGTTCGTGGAGATGAAGGTGTATCCCACCGCGTCTCCCGCTCGAGCCGGATTTCCGACCTGAGACGAATCGGCGGTCTTGACCAGGGCGATCGACGCGGCAGTGACGAGCGGAGTGTCCGTCTGCGCCGGTGGCGTCGTCAGGTCCGGTCCCGAGGGCGGCGTGCCCGTCGAGGTCGCCGCGTTGGCCACGTGCCCAGCATCGATGTCGGCCTGCGTCAGCTGGTAGGTCGCCGTCGCCGTGACCTTCTCCCCGGGAGCCAGCGTGCCCGGGGTGCCCGGCCACGTGTACGAGAGGGCCGAGAGACCCGGCAGCGGATCCGTGATGGTGACTCCGGTCATCGTCACATTGCCCGTGTTCGTGGACACGAACGCGTAGGTGATCGTGTCACCCGGTCGAGCCGGTGCCTGAACAGCGGCCGCATCGGCAGACTTGAGGAGGTCGAGGCCCGGAGCTGTGGTCAACGGAACGTCAGCAGAGGCGCCATCGGTCACGTCGGAGCCGTTGGGCGGAGTCCCCTGGGTGGCAGCCGTGTTGGCTACATGCCCGGCGTCGATGTCGGCCTGGGTCAGCTGATAGGTCGCGGTCGCCGTGACCTTCTCTCCCGGCGCCAGCGTGCCCGGGGTGCCCGGCCACGTGAACGTCAGGGCCGACAGACCGGCCAGCGGGTCGGTGATCGTCACCCCGGTCAGCGTCACGTTGCCGGTGTTCGTCGACACGAACGTGTAGGTGATCGTGTCGCCCGGCTGCGACGGCGACTGGATGGCCGAGTCGTCAGCCGTCTTCACCAGGTCGATGCCGGGGACAGCGGGCAGCGGCACGTCGGCCGAGGCCCCGTCGGTCACGTTCGCCCCGGTCGGCGGGGTGCCCACCGTCGCGGCGGTGTTCGCGACATGGCCGGAGTCGATGTCCGCCTGCGTCAGCTGATAGGTCGCCGTCGCCGTGACCTTCTGCCCCGGAGCCAATGTGCCCGGAGCACCCGGCCACGTGAACGTCAGGGACGACAGCCCCGGCAGCGGGTCGGTGATCGTGACGCCGGTGAGCGTGACGTTGCCCGTGTTCGTCGAAACGAAGCTGTAGGTCACCGTGTCACCGGCACGCGCCGGCGACTGGACCGTGGATGCATCCGCGATCTTCACCAGGTCGATGCTGGGCGCCGGCGGCACCGGTACGTCCGCCGTGGAGACATCCGTCGCGTCCGGACCGGTGGGCGGGGTGCCCGTGGTGGTCGCGGTGTTCGAGACATGTCCCGCGTCGACGTCGGCCTGGGTCAGAGCGTAGGTTGCCGTCGCCGTGACCTTCTCCCCCGGCGCCAGTGTGCCCGGAGTACCCGGCCACGTGAACGTCAGGGACGAGAGACCCGGCAGCGGGTCGGTGATCGTCACGCCGGTCAGCGTCACGTTCCCGGTGTTCGTCGACACGAAGGTGTAGCTGACCGTGTCACCGGGCTTGGCGGGCGAACCGAACGCGGACGAATCCGCCGTCTTCACCAGATCGATGGTCGCCGAGGTGGGAAGCGGAACGTCTGCCGATCCACCACCCGTCACCGGGGTGCCCGTCGGCGGGGTACCGACGGTCGTGGCGGTGTTGGCCACGTGTCCCGCGTCGATGTCGGCCTGGGTCAGCTGATAGGTCGCCGTCGCCGTGACCTTCGCCCCCGGCGCCAGCGTGCCCGGAGCACCCGGCCACGTGAACGTCAGGGCCGACAGACCGGCCAGCGGGTCGCTGATCGTCACGCCGGTCAGCGTCACGTTCCCGGTGTTCGTCGAGACGAAGGTGTAGCTGATCGTGTCACCCGGCCGGGCGGGCGTCTGCACCGCCGTCCCGTCCGCAGTCTTGACCAGCTCGATCGCGGGCGCCGCAGCCACGGGGACGTCGACCGAGGAGTCGTCCGTCACAGAGCCGCCGCTGGGAGGAGTGCCCGTCGTCGTCGCCGTGTTCGGAACATGTCCCGCGTCGATGTCGGCCTGCGTCAGAGCGTAGGTCGCCGTAGCGGTGACGGACTGCCCCGGAGCCAGCGTGCCCGGAACGCCCGGCCACGTGTAGGTCAGCGAGGACAGACCCGAGAGCGGATCCGTGATGGTCACTCCCGTGAGAGTGACGTTGCCGGTGTTCGTCGACACGAAGGTGTACGTGATCGTGTCACCCGGCGTCGCCGGCGTACCGATAGCCGAAGCGTCCGCAGTCTTCTGCAGGTCGATGGCGGCTGTCGCGATCAACGGCGTGTCGGTGTTCGACGGAGGAGTCGTCACGTCGGGACCGCTCGGCGGTGTACCCGTCGAGGTCGCGACGTTCGCGACGTGCCCTGCGTCGATGTCCGCCTGAGTGACCTGGTAGGTCGCCGTGGCCGTGACAGCCTGTCCCGGAGCCAACGTTCCGGGAGCGCCGGGCCACGAATAGCTCAGAGCAGAGAGGCCCGGAAGCGGATCGTCGATGGTGACACCGGTCATCGTCACGTTGCCCGTGTTCGTCGACACGAACGTGTACGTGATCGTGTCACCGACGGCAGCCGGAGTCTGAACGCTCGACGAGTCGGCCGACTTGACGATCTCGAGCTGCGGGTCGCCGGGGACGGGGACCGTCACCGTCGAATCGTCCGTCACGTCGCCGCCCGAGGGAGGCGTACCGGTTGTCGCAGCCACGTTGACGACCTGACCGGCGTCGATGTCCGCCTGCGTCAGCTGATAGGTCGCCGTCGCCGTGACCTTCTCTCCGGGTGCCAGCGTGCCCGGGGTGCCTGGCCACGTGTAGGTCAGGGACGACAGACCCGGCAGCGGGTCGGTGATCGTGACGCCTGTGAGCGTGACGTTGCCCGTGTTCGTGGACACGAAGGTGTAGGTGATGGTGTCGCCCACGCCCGCCGGCGACTGCACTGCCGATGCGTCCGCCGTCTTCACCAGTTCGATCGCGCCGGCGGCTACCAGAGGTGTATCCGTGTTGGCGGGCGGTGTGGTGACGTCCGGACCGGTCGGCGGAGTACCCGTCGAGGTCGCCGCATTCGCCACGTGACCGGAGTCGATGTCCGCCTGCGTCAGCGCGTAGGTCGCGGTCGCGGTCACCGACTGCCCGGGCTCCAGCGTGCCCGGAGTTCCCGGCCACGTGTACGTCAGGGAGGACAGACCCGGCAGCGGGTCGGCGATCGTGACGCCCGTGAGCGTGACGTTGCCCGTGTTCGTGGACACGAAGGTGTACGTGATCACGTCACCCACCGCGGTCGGAGACTGCACTGCGGTCGCATCCGCGGACTTCACCAGAGAGAGCTCCGGGTCAACCGTCAGCGGGGTGTCCGTGTCGGACGGAGGCGTCGTCACGTCCGGGCCACTCGGCGGGGTACCCGTCGAGGTCGCGGAGTTCGCGACGTGGCCGGCGTTGATGTCCGCCTGCGTCAGCTGATACGTCGCGGTCGCGGTGACCGACTGTCCCGGCTGCAGCGTGCCCGGGGTGCCCGGCCACGTGTACGTCAGGGACGACAGGCCTGGGAGCGGATCCACGATCGCGACACCGGTGAGCGTGACGTTGCCCGTGTTCGTCGACACGAACGTGTAGGTGATCGTGTCACCCACCGCCGCAGGCGACTGCACAGCCGAGGCGTCCGCGGACTTCACCAAGGTGAGGTCCGGACCCGCCGTCAGCGGGGTGTCCGTGTCGGACGGAGGCGTCGTGACATCCGGGCCACTCGGCGGGGTACCCGTCGAGGTCGCGGCGTTCGCCACATGTCCGGCGTCGATGTCGGCCTGCGTGAGCGCGTAGGTCGCCGTCGCAGTGACGGACTGACCCGGCTCCAGCGTGCCCGGCGTACCCGGCCACGTGAACGACAGTGCCGAGAGGCCTGCCAGGGGGTCGTCGATTGTCACACCGGTCATCGTCACGTTGCCCGTGTTCGTGGACACGAACGTGTAGGTGATCGTGTCACCCACCGCAGCCGGCGACTGCACGGCAGAGGCGTCGGCGGACTTGACGAGATCCAGAGAAGGCGTAACCGTCAGCGGTGTGTCCGTGGACGACGGCGGGGTGGTGACGTCGGGGCCCGACGGCGGAGTGCCCGTCGAGGTCGCCGCGTTCGCCACGTGGCTCGCGTTGATGTCCGCCTGCGTCAGCTGGTAGGTCGCCGTCGCCGTGACCTTCTCGCCCGGAGCGAGCGTCCCCGGAGCACCCGGCCACGTGTACGTCAGCGACGACAGACCCGGCAGCGGGTCGGCGATCGAGACGTTCGTCATCGTGACGTTGCCCGTGTTCGTCGAGACGAACGTGTAAGTGATCGTGTCACCCACCGAGGCCGGCGACTGCACAGCGGAGGCATCGGCGGACTTCACCAGCGACAGGGCGGGATTGGAGACCAGCGGTGTGTCCGTGTCCGACGGAGGCGTGGTGACGTCCGGACCGGTCGGCGGTGTACCCGTCGAGGTGGCGGAGTTCGCGACGTGCCCTGCGTCGATGTCGGCCTGCGTCAGCGCGTAGGTTGCGGTGGCCGTGACGGACTGTCCCGGAGCGAGCGTGCCCGGAGTGCCCGGCCACGTGTACGTCAGCGACGACAGCCCAGGCAGCGGATCGACGATCGAGACGTTTGCCATCGTCACGTTGCCCGTGTTCGTCGACACGAACGTGTAGGTGATCGCGTCACCGACAGCCGCGGGCGACTGGACGGCGGACGCGTCCGCCGACTTCACCAGCGCGAGCTCCGGACCCGCCGTCAGAGGCGTGTCGGTGTCCGACGGAGGCGTCGTGACATCCGGGCCATTCGGCGGAGTACCCGTCGAGGTCGCGGCGTTCGCGATGTGGCCGGCGTTGATGTCCGCCTGCGTCAGGGCGTACGTAGCTGTCGCCGTGACCGACTGACCCGGCTCCAGCGTGCCCGGGGTTCCCGGCCACGTGTACGTCAGGGACGACAGACCGGGAAGCGGGTCGGCGATCGAGACGTTCGTCATGGTCACGTTGCCCGTGTTGGTCGACACGAACGTGTACGTGATCGTGTCACCCACAGCCGCGGGCGACTGCACCGTGCCGGCATCGGCGGACTTCACGAGCGTGAGCTCGGGACCGGCCACCAGCGGGGTGTCGGTGTCCGACGGAGGCGTCGTGACGTCCGGACCGGTCGGCGGGGTGCCTGTGGACGTCGCCGCGTTCGCGACGTGACCGGCGTTGATGTCCGCCTGCGTCAGGGCGTAGGTCGCCGTCGCGGTGACGGACTGACCCGGCTCCAGCGTGCCCGGAGTACCCGGCCATGTGTAGGTCAAACTCGACAGACCGGGCAGCGGATCCGCAATGGCGACGCCGGTCATCGTGACGTTGCCCGTGTTCGTCGACACGAACGTGTAGGTGATCGTGTCACCAACTGCTGCCGGCGACTGCACCGCGGTGGCGTCGGCAGACTTCACCAGTGTGAGCTCCGGACCGGCCACCAGCGGGGTGTCCGTGTCCGACGGAGGCGTCGTGACATCCGGACCGGTCGGCGGGGTGCCCGTCGAGGTCGCCGCGTTCGCGACATGACCGGCGTTGATGTCCGCCTGCGTCAGCGCATAGGTCGCCGTCGCCGTGACCGACTGGCCCGGCTCCAGCGTGCCCTGGGCGCCCGGCCACGTGTAGGTCAAGCTCGACAGACCCGGAAGCGGATCCGTGATGGTGACACCGGTCACCGTCACGTTGCCCGTGTTCGTCGAGACGAACGTGTAGGTGATCGTGTCACCAACGGCGGCCGGCGACTGTACGGCCGATGCGTCCGCGGACTTCACGAGCGTGAGCTCCGGACCGGCGGTCAACGGGGTGTCGGTGTCGGACGGAGGCGTCGTGACATCCGGGCCACTCGGCGGGGTGCCCGTCGAGGTCGCCGAGTTCGCCACATGACCGGCGTTGATGTCGGTCTGAGTCAGTTGATAGGTGGCGGTCGCCGTCACGGACTGTCCCGGCTCCAGTGTGCCCGGGGCGCCCGGCCACGTGTAGGACAGGGCGGAGAGACCCGGCAGCGGGTCCGTGATCGAGACATTCGTCATCGTCACGTTGCCCGTGTTCGTGGACACGAACGTGTAGGTGATCGAGTCACCCACAGCCGCAGGCGACTGTACGGCGGACGCGTCCGCGGACTTGACCAGGGTCAGCTCCGGACCCGCCGTCAGAGGCGTGTCCGTGCCCGACGGAGGCGTCGTGACATCCGGGCCACTCGGCGGGGTACCCGTCGAGGTCGCGGCGTTCGCGACGTGCCCTGCGTCGATGTCCGCCTGCGTGAGGGCGTAGGTCGCCGTCGCCGAGACGTTCTCGCCTGGCTGCAGTGTGCCCGGCGTACCCGGCCACGTGTAGGTCAGGGCGGAGAGGCCCGGGAGCGGGTCGACGATCGTGACGCCGGTCATCGTGAGATTGCCCGTGTTCGTCGACACGAACGTGTACGTGATGGTGTCACCCACCGCAGCAGGCGACTGCACCGCGGTGGCGTCCGCGGACTTCACCAGGGTCAGTTCCGGATCTGCCGACAGCGGCGTGTCCGTATCGGACGGAGGCGTCGTGACGTCCGGACCGGTCGGCGGAGTACCCGTCGAGGTCGCCGCATTCGCAACGTGACCGGCATTGACGTCGGCCTGCGTGAGCGCGTAGGTCGCGGTCGCGGTGACGGACTGACCCGGCTCCAGCGTGCCCGGAGTCCCCGGCCACGTGTAGTTGAGGGCGGAGAGGCCCGGCAGCGGGTCGACGATCGTCACCCCGGTCATGGTCACGTTGCCCGTGTTGGTCGACACGAAGGTGTATGTGATCGTGTCACCGACTGCGGCAGGGGACTGCACAGCAGAGGCATCGGCCGACTTCACCAGAGTGAGTTCCGGCGTTGCTGTCAGCGGCGTGTCCGTGTCAGCAGGTGGGGTCGTGACGTCCGGGCCTGTCGGCGGAGTACCCGTCGACAGGGCCGAGTTCGCGACGTGGCCGGCGTTGATGTCGGCCTGCGTCAGCTGGTAGGTCGCGGTCGCGGTGACGGACTGACCCGGCTCCAGCGTTCCCGGAGTTCCCGGCCACGTGTAGCTCAGGGCGGAGAGACCCGGCAGAGGATCCGCGATCGTGACGCCGGTCATCGTGACATTGCCCGTGTTGGTCGACACGAAGGTGTACGTGATCGTGTCACCCACCGCGGCCGGCGACTGTACGGCCGATGCGTCCGCGGACTTCACCAGCGACAGGGCTGGCGTCGAGACGAGCGGAGTGTCCGTGTCGGCCGGCGGGGTCGTAACGTCCGGACCGGTCGGCGGAGTACCCGTCGACAGGGCCGAGTTGGCCACGTGACCCGCGTTGATGTCCGCCTGCGTCAGCGCGTAGGTCGCCGTCGCGGTAACGGACTCTCCCGGAGCGAGCGTGCCTGGAGCACCCGGCCAGGTGTAGGTCAGCGACGACAGACCCGGGAGCGGATCCGTGATCGTGACGCCCGTCAGGGTCGTGTTTCCGGTGTTGGTCGACACGAAGGTATAGGTGACGGTGTCACCGACGGCAGCCGGAGACTGCACAGCCGACGCGTCGGCCGTCTTGACGAGATCCAGCGACGGTGTTGCCGTCAGAGGCGTGTCGGTGGTCGACGGAGGCGTTGTGACGTCCGGACCGGTCGGCGGAGTACCCGTCGAGGTCGCGGCGTTCGCCACGTGGCCCGCATTGATGTCCGCCTGCGTCAGCTGATACGTCGCCGTCGCGGTCACGGACTGGCCCGGCTCCAGCGTTCCCGGAGCACCCGGCCAGGTATACGACAGGGCGGAAAGGCCTGGCAGCGGGTCCGTGATGGTCACGCCGGTCATCGTCACGTTGCCCGTGTTCTTCGACACGAACGTGTACGTGATCGTGTCACCAACGGCAGCCGGAGACTGCACAGTCGTCGCATCGGCGGACTTGGTCAGCGAGAGTTCCGGCGCTGCCGTCAGCGGGGTGTCCGTCGTGGACGGCGGCGTCGTGACGTCCGGACCGGCCGGCGGGGTACCCGTCGAGGTCGCCGCGTTCGCCACGTGGCCGGCGTTGATGTCCGCCTGCGTCAGCTGGTATGTCGCGGTCGCGGTGACCTTCTCGCCCGGAGCGAGCGTGCCGGGGGCGCCCGGCCACGTGTACGTCAGAGGCGACAGACCCGGCAGCGGGTCAGCGATCGAGACGTTCGTCATCGTCACGTTGCCCGTGTTCGTCGACACGAAGGTGTATGTGATCGTGTCACCCACCGCGGCCGGAGACTGCACTGCGGTCGCGTCTGCGGACTTCACCAACGTCAGTTCCGGACCGGCGGTCAGCGGGGTGTCGGTGTCCGACGGGGGCGTCGTGACGTCCGGGCCGCTCGGCGGAGTACCCGTCGACGTTGCGGCGTTCGCCACATGTCCGGCGTCGATGTCCGCCTGCGTCAGTGCGTAGGTCGCCGTCGCCGTGACCGACTGGCCCGGCTCCAGGGTGCCCGGGGTTCCCGGCCACGTGTACGACAGGGCGGAGAGACCCGGCAGCGGGTCTGCAATAGTGACACCGGTCATCGTGACGTTGCCCGTGTTGGTCGAGACGAACGTGTAGGTGATCGAGTCACCGACGACCGCGGGCGACTGTACGGCCGACGCGTCCGCGGACTTCACCAGAGTGAGCTCCGGGTCGGCGGGCACCGGGACGGTCACCGTCGAGTCGTCGGTCACGTCGCCCCCGCTGGGCGGCGTACCCGTGGCGGTCGCCGTGTTGACGACCTGGCCCGCGTCGATGTCGGCCTGCGTCAGCGCGTACGTTGCGGTCGCGGTGACCTTCTCGCCGGGCTGCAGCGTGCCCGGGGCGCCCGGCCAGGTGTAGCTCAGGGACGACAGACCCGGGAGCGGATCGACGATCGTCACACCGGTCAGCGTGGTGTTGCCCGTGTTGGTGGAGACGAACGAGTAGGTGACCACGTCGCCCGGCTCGGCCGGCGACTGGATGGCAGAGGCGTCCGACGTCTTCACCAGGTCGATCGCCGCGGACGGGATCAGCGGGGTGTCCGTTGTCGACGGAGGCGTGGTGACGTCCGGGCCACTCGGCGGGGTACCCGTCGAGGTCGCAGCGTTCGCGACGTGACCGGCGTTGATGTCCGCCTGCGTCAGGGCGTACGTCGCGGTCGCGGTGACGGACTGGCCCGGCTCCAGCGTTCCCGGAGTGCCCGGCCACGTGTAGCTCAGGCTCGACAGACCCGGCAGCGGGTCAGCGATCGACACATTCGTCATGGTCACGTTGCCCGTGTTCGTCGACACGAACGTGTACGTGATCGTGTTACCAACGGCGGCCGGCGACTGCACAGCCGATGCGTCCGCGGACTTCACGAGCGTGAGCTCCGGACCGGCGGTCAGCGGGGTATCGGTGGTCGACGGCGGCGTGGTGACGTCCGGACCCGTGGGCGGAGTGCCCGTGGAGGTCGCTGCATTTGCCACATGACCCGCGTCGATGTCCGCCTGCGTCAGAGCGTAGGTCGCGGTCGCGGTCACGGACTGACCCGGCTCCAGCGTGCCCGGGGCTCCCGGCCACGTGTAGCTCAGGCTCGACAGACCTGGCAGCGGGTCAGCGATCGAGACGTTCGTCATTGTCACGTTGCCCGTGTTCGTGGACACGAACGTGTACGTGATCGTGTCACCCACCGCAGCCGGAGACTGCACCGCGGTTGCATCGGCGGACTTCACCAAGGTGAGCTCCGGCGTCGCGGTCAAGGGCGTGTCCGTGTCAGCAGGCGGAGTGGTCACGTCCGGACCGGTCGGCGGAGTACCCGTCGAGGTCGCGGCGTTCGCCACATGACCGGCGTTGATGTCGGCCTGGGTCAGCTGATACGTCGCCGTCGCCGTGACCTTCTCGCCCGGAGCGAGCGTCCCCGGAGCACCCGGCCACGTATACGTCAGGGGCGACAGACCCGGGAGCGGGTCGGCGATCGAGACATTCGTCATCGTCACGTTGCCCGTGTTGGTGGACACGAACGTGTAGGTGATCGTGTCGCCAACTGCTGCAGGCGACTGCACGGCAGAGGCGTCGGCGGACTTCACCAACGTGAGTTCCGGGCCGGCGGTCAGCGGGGTGTCCGTGTCCGACGGAGGCGTCGTGACATCCGGACCGGTCGGCGGGGTACCCGTCGAGGTCGCCGCGTTCGCCACGTGACCGGCGTTGATGTCCGCCTGGGTCAGCGCATAGGTCGCCGTCGCCGTGACCGACTGGCCCGGCTCCAGCGTGCCCCGGGTTCCCGGCCAGGTGTACGACAGGGAGGACAGGCCCGGGAGCGGGTCCGTGATCGAGACGTTCGTCATCGTCACGTTGCCGGTGTTGGTGGACACGAACGTGTACGTGATCGTGTCGCCCACCACGGCCGGGGACTGCACCGCGGCGGCGTCCGCGGACTTCACCACAGTGAGCTCCGGGTCGGCGGGCACAGGGACGGTCACCGTCGAGTCGTCCGTCACTGTGCCACCTGCTGGCGGCGTACCCGTGGTTGTCGCCGTGTTGACGACCTGGCCCGCGTCGATGTCCGCCTGGGTCAGCGCGTACGTCGCCGTCGCGGTCACCGACTGGCCGGGATCGAGGGACCCCGGGACGCCGGGCCACGTGAACGTGAGCGCCGAGAGACCGGGCAGCGGGTCGACGATGGTGACGCCGCTGAGGGTCGTGTTACCGGTGTTGGTCGAGACGAACGTGTAAGTGACCACGTCGCCCGGCTTGGCCGGCGACTGGATCGCGGACGCGTCGGAGGTCTTCACCAGGTCGATCGCCGCGGACGGGATCAGCGGGGTGTCCGTGGTCGACGGAGGTGTTGTCACGTCCGGACCGTTCGGCGGGGTACCCGTCGAGGTCGCAGCGTTCGCGACGTGGCCGGCGTTGATGTCGGCCTGCGTGAGGGCGTACGTCGCGGTGGCGGAGACCGCCTGACCCGGCTCGAGCGTGCCCGCGGCGCCCGGCCACGAGTACGTGAGCGCGGAGAGACCCGGAAGCGGGTCGGTGATCGTCACGCCGGTCATCGTCACGTTGCCCGCGTTGGTGGCGACGAAGGTGTACGTGATCGTGTCACCGACGGCGGCGGGCGACTGCACGCCGGACGCGTCAGCGAACTTGGCCAGCGACAGGGCGGGGTCGGCCGGGACGGGAACCGTCACCGTCGAGTCATCCGTCACGTCGCCGCCCGTCGGAGGTGTGCCCACCGTCGTGGCCGTGTTGACCACCTGGCCCGCGTTGAGGTCGGACTGGACGAGCACGTAGGTGGCCGTCGCCGTGACCTTCTCGCCCGGCTGCAGCGTGCCGGGAGTACCTGGCCAGGTGTAGGTCAACGCCGAGAGGCCCGGCAGGGGGTCGGTGATCGTGACGCCGGTCAGGGTCGTGTTGCCCGTGTTGGTGGACACGAACGAGTAGGTGATCGTGTTTCCCGCCTTCGCCGGCGACTGGATCGCGGACGTGTCTGCGGTCTTCACCAGCTCGATCGCAGCAGACGACACAAGGGGCGTGTCCACGTCGGACGGAGGAGTCGTGATCGGCGGGCCCGACGGCGGTGTGCCGGTCGAGGTCGCCGCGTTCGCCACGTGGCCGGCGTTGATGTCCGCCTGCGTGAGCGCGTACGTCGCGGTCGCGGTCACCGACTGGCCCGGCTGGAGCGTGCCCGGAGTACCCGGCCACGTGTAGCTCAGGGTGGAGAGACCCGGGAGCGGGTCGGCGATGGTGACACCGGTCATCGTCACGTTGCCCGTGTTGGTGGACACGAACGTGTAGGTGATCGTGTCACCCACAGCCGCAGGGGACTGCACCGCGGTGGCGTCGGCGGACTTCACGAGCGTGAGCTCCGGACCGGCGGTCAGCGGGGTGTCGGTGTCCGACGGAGGAGTCGTGACATCCGGACCCGTGGGCGGAGTACCCGTGGACGTCGCGGCATTCGCGACGTGACCCACGTTGATGTCGGTCTGCGTCAGAGCGTACGTCGCGGTCGCCGTGACCTTTTCGCCGGGCTGCAGCGTGCCCGGCGTACCCGGCCACGTGTAACTCAGGCTCGACAGGCCCGGCAGCGGATCAGCGATGGTGACACCGGTGAGCGTGGTGTTGCCCGTGTTGGTGGACACGAACGTGTACGTGATCGTGTCGCCCACAGCCGCAGGCGACTGCACCGCGGTGGCGTCGGCGGACTTCACGAGCGTCAGACCCGGCGAGGACGTCAGCGGCACGTCAACGGACGCGACGTCGGTGACGTTCGAACCGGACGGCGGGGTTCCGACCGTGGTTGCGGTGTTCGGGACGTGTCCCGCATTGACGTCGGCCTGCGTGAGCGCGTAGGTCGCCGTCGCGGTAACGGATTGTCCCGGAGCCAGCGTTCCTGCGGCACCCGGCCAGGTGTACGTCAGAGACGACAGGCCCGGCAGCGGATCAACGATGGTGACACCGGTGAGCGTCGTGTTTCCCGTGTTGGTCGACACGAAGGTGTACGTGATGGTGTCACCCACGGCGGCGGGCGACTGCACGCCGGTCGTGTTCGCCGACTTGACGAGGTCGATCGCCGGACCGGTGGTCAGCGGGGTGTCGGTGTCGGCCGGCGGCGTGGTCACCGCCGGACCAGAAGGAGGCGTGCCCGTGGACGTCGCCGCGTTGGCCACGTGACCGGCGTCGATGTCGGCCTGGGTGAGCGCGTATGTGGCTGTCGCGGTGACCTTCTCACCGGGCGCAAGCGTGCCCGGAGTACCCGGCCACGTGTACGACAGGGCGGACAGGCCGGGGAGCGGGTCCGTGATGGTGACACCGGTCATCGTCACGTTGCCCGTGTTCGTCGACACGAACGTGTACGTGATCGTGTTGCCCACAGCCGCCGGCGACTGCACAGCGGTCGAGTCCGCCGTCTTGACCAGCGAGAGCTCCGGCCCGAGGGCGATCGGGGTGTCCGTGCTCGCGGGGGGCGTCGTCACCGCGGGTCCGGTCGGCGGCGTGCCGGTGGAGGTCGCGACGTTCAGAACGTGGCCCGCATCGATGTCGGCCTGCGTCAGGTGGTAGCTCGCCGTCGCCGTGACCTTCTCGCCCGGCGCCAGCGTGCCCGCGGTACCCGGCCACGTGTAGGACAGGGCGGAGAGGCCCGGCAGGGGATCCGTGATCGTGACGCCGGTCATCGTGACATTGCCGGTATTGGTGGACACGAACGTATAGATGATCGTGTCGCCCACCTTCGCCGGCGACTGGATGGCCGCCGCGTCCGCCGACTTGGTGAGAGTCAGCGCCGGCGTCGAGGTCAGCGGCGTGTCGGTGTCCGACGGCGGCGTGACCACTGGGGGACCGACCGGCGGTGTGCCGGTCGATGTGGCGGAGTTCGCCACGTGCCCGGCATCGATGTCGGCCTGGGTGAGGCGGTACGTCGCGGTGGCGGAGACCACCTGGCCCGGCTGAAGCGTTCCCGGAGTGCCCGGCCACGTGTAGGTGAGTGCCGAAAGCCCCGGGAGGGTGTCCGTGATGCTGACGCCGGTCATCGTCACGTTGCCGGTGTTGGTCGTGGCGAACGTGTACGTGATCGTGTCGCCCACCTCGGCCGGCGACGAGACCGCGGAGGAATCGGCCGTCTTCGTGGTGGTCATGGCGGGACCGGCGGTGACCGGGACCTGCGCCGTCGCCGTGTCGGTGACGTTGCCACCGGTCGGCGGTGTGCCGACGGTGCTGGCGGTGTTGTCCACGCGACCGGCATTGATGTCGGCTTGCGTGAGCTGGTACGTCGCCGTCGCCGTGACGGATTGGCCCGGTTGCAGGACACCGGGGGCGCCCGGCCAGGTGTACGTCAGCGCGGACAGACCCGTCAGCGGGTCGCTGATGCTGACGTTGGTGAGGGTGGTGTTCCCCGTGTTCTTGGAGACGAACGTGTAGGTGACGGTGTCGCCGACCTTCGCCGGAGACGTCACGGCGGAGGCGTCGGCGGTCTTCGTCAGATCGATCGCGGCACCGGCCGTGACCGGCACGTTTGCGGTCGACTGGTCGGTCACCGCGGGTCCGCTCGGCGGCGTGCCCGTGGTGCTCGCGGTGTTGTCGACCTTGCCTGCGTTGATGTCCGCCTGGGTGAGCTGGTACGTCGCGGTCGCGGTGACCTGCTGACCCGGATCGAGGGTGCCCGGGGTTCCCGGCCAGGTGAACGTCAGTGGCGACAGGCCGGGCAGCGGGTCCGTGATGGTGACGCCGGTCAGCGTCGTGTTGCCCGTGTTCGTCGAGACGAAGGTGTACGTGATGGTGTCACCGACGACGGCGGGCGACTGCACAGCCGTCGCGTTCGCGGTCTTGACGAGGTCGATGCTCGGCGACGGGCCCAGAGGGGTATCGGTATCGGCCGGCGGAGTGACCAGCGGCGGTCCGTTGGGCGGAGTGCCAGACGAGGTGGCCGAGTTCGCCACATGGCCGGCGTTGATGTCGGCCTGCGTCAGCACGTACTGCGCCGTCGCGATCACATCCTGCCCGGGCAGAAGAATCCCCGGGGTCCCCGGCCAGGTGTAGTTCAGCGGGGACAGACCCACCAATGGGTCGGTGATCGACACCGAGTTCAGGGTGGTGTTGCCGGTGTTCGTCGCCTTGAAGACGTACGTGATCGTGTCGCCGACTCGGGCGGGGTTCGTCACACCCGCGGTGTTCGCCGTCTTGGACAGCACGAGTCGGGGGTCCTGCACTCCGGGGATGTCGACGTTCGCCTCGGGGGAGACGGCATCGGGTCCGGTGGGCGGCGTGCCCGAGGCCCTCGCCTCGTTGAAGACGTGACCCGCGTCGATGTCGGCCTGCGTCAGCACATACGTGGCCGTACAGGTCAGCTGACCGCCCGGCTGGAGCTGCGGTGTGGGTGGGCAGGAGAGCGGCGAGAGGGTCCCGGATCCCGTGAACTGGGTCTCCGTGATCTTCGGATTCGTCAGTGTGACGTTGCCGGTGTTGGTGGCCACGAACGTGTAGGTGATCGTGCGGCCCAGGGTGAAGCTCGCCGCGTCGTCCGGCGTCGCGGACTTCACGAGGCTGATGGCGGCGTCGGCCGTCAGCGGCGTGTCCGTCGCCGCCGGAGGCGTGTTGACGGGCGGTCCCGAGGGCGGGGTTCCGGTCGCCGTCGCCGCGTTGGCGATGTGGCCGGCGTTGATGTCGGCGGTGGTCAGACGGTACGTCGCGGTGGCGGTGAGCTGCTGGCCCGGCGTCAGGGTGCCCGGAGTTCCGGGCCACGTGTAGGTCAGGGTCGAGAGGCCCGGCAGGGGGTCGGCGATGCTGACGTTCGTCAGCGTCACGTTGCCCGCGTTACGCGCCGTGAAGGTGTAGGTGATGACGTCGCCAGCGGAAGCCGGGCTGGCGACACCGGTGATGTCGGCCGACTTGGTCAGCGAGAGCTGCGGACCGACGTTGAGGGGGGTGTCCGTCGTCGCGGGTGGCGGAACCACCGCGGGGCCCGTGGGCGGGGTGCCCGTGGTCGTGGCCTGGTTGGCGACGTGGCCGGCGTTGATGTCCGCCTGGGTGACCGCGTAGATGGCGGCGGCGGTGACCTGCTGGCCCGGGAGAAGCGTGCCCGGGGTGCCCGGCCAGGTGTACTGGATCTGCGCCAGACCCGGCAGAGCGTCGGCGATCGAGACGTTCGTCAGGGTCACGTTGCCGGTGTTGCTCGCCGTGAAGTGATAGGTGATCTGGTCGCCGACCTGGGTCGGGCTGTTGATCTGGGCGTTGTCCGCGGTCTTCACCAGCGTCATGTCCGGGTTGGCCAGCAGCGGGGTGTCCGTCACCGAGGGCGGCGGGGTCACATCCGGACCCGACGGCGGCGTGCCGTGGGTGGTGGCGGAGTTCGCGACGTGGCCGGCGTTGATGTCGGCCTGCGTGAGCCGGTAGTCGGCGGTCGCTGTGACCTGCTGACCCGGCAACAGGGTGCCGGGCGTGCCCGGCCACGTGTAGACCAACGGAGTGAGGCCCGCCAGCGCGTCGGTGATCGTCACGCCAGTGAGCGTGACGTTGCCCGTGTTCGTCGCCGTGAAGTGGTACGTGACGATGTCGCCCGGGACGGCCGGGGTCTGGACCGCGGCGGAGTCGGCGGTCTTCGCCAGGGTCATGTTCGGGCCCGCGGTGAGGGGGACCGGAACGGAACGCGGCGGAGTCGTCACGTTCTGGCCGCTGGGCGGCGTACCGGTGGCCGTGGCCTGGTTCACGACCTGGCCGGCGTTGATGTCGGCCTGCGTGAGCTGGTAGGTCGCAGTGGCCGTGACGGTTTGGCCGGGCGTGAGCGTGCCGGGGGTTCCGGGCCAGGTGTAAGAGATAGCCGACAGACCCGGGAGGGCGTCGTTGATCGTGACCCCCGTCAGCGTCACGTTGCCGGTGTTGGTCGACGTAAAGTTGTAGGTGATCGTGTCGCCGACCTTGGCCGGGTTCTGCACCGCGGAGGAGTTCGCGGCCTTGACCAGGTTCAGGCCCGGATTGACGATCAACGGCGTGTCCGTCGCCGCGGGAGGCGGAGTGATCGTCGCCCCGCCCGGCGTCTTGCCGGACGTCGTGGCCTGGTTGTTGACGTGTCCCGCGTCGAGGTCGGCCTGCGTCAAGCGGTACGTGGCGGTCGCGGTGACCACTTGGCCCGGGGCAAGCGTTCCTGCGGCTCCGGGCCACGTGTAGGTGAGCGCGGACAGACCGGGGAGCGGGTCGGTGATCGTGACACCGGTCATCGTCACGTTTCCGGTGTTGGTGGAGGTGAACGTGTAGGTGATCACATCACCGACCGCGGCCGGCACCTTGACCTGGGTGGAGTTGGCCGACTTGGTCAGGGACAGGCCCGGACCCTGCGTTAGCGGGGTGTCGGTGGTGGCGGGCGGCGGGGTCACCGGAGGACCGGTCGGCGGGGTGCCGGAGGTCGTCGCCGAGTTGGCCACGTGGCCGACGTTGATGTCGGCCTGCGTCAGGACGTACTGCGCCTGAGCGGCCACCTGCTGACCCGGCTGAAGCACTCCGGCCGTGCCCGGCCAGCTGTAGACCAGGTTCGACAGGCCCGGCAGTGGGTCGGTGATCGTCACGCCGGTCAGCGTGGTGTTTCCCGTGTTCTTCGACGTGAACGTGTAGGTGACGACGTCGCCGACCTTGGCTGGGTTCGAGACTCCGGCCGAACTGGCGGACTTGGTGAAGGTCATGTCCGGGCCCTGCGTCAGGGGGACCTGGGCGTTCGCGGGAGTGGATGTGACCGACGGGCCGCTCGGGATGTTGCCCGAAGCGGTAGCCGTGTTCGGCACCAGGCCGTTGTTGATGTCGGCCTGGGTCAGCTGGTACGTCGCCGTGGCTGTCACCGACTCGCCCACAGACAGCGTGCCGGGGAAGGCCGGCCGCGGCCAGGTGTAGGTCAGCGCGGAAAGCCCCGGGTGCGGGTCAGTGATGACCACACCGGTCAAGCTGGTGGCGCCCTCGTTCTTGGCCACGAAGGTGTAGGTGATGGTGTCGCCTACCTTGGCCGGAGAGGAGACACCGGCGGGATTCGCCGACTTGGTCAGCGAGATGTCTCCGACCGCGACCCCAGCGGTACAGTTCTGGTTCGCGTTGCCTGCCGCACAGTTGCTCCCCACCGTCGGAGAGATCACCGTGTTGACCAGAGAATCGTCGCCCGTGGCGGGGTTGTTCACCGTCATCGAGTACGTGATCGTTGCGGTGTCCCCTGGTGCAAGCGCACCGGACCAGGCAAGATTCGGCGTCGTGTAGGCGACGGCGCCCTGTGACGCTGTCTGATCGCCGTTGTACACGGCATCCTGAAGCGCATCGGTCAGGTCATCCGTAAAGGAAGCACTGTTGTAGGCCTGGGTTCCTGTGTTCTTCACCGTGATGGTGTAAACGATCTTGTCGCCGGGTTTCACCCTCGTCTTGTCGACACTCTTTTGGATCGCCAGGGAACACTGTGACGGGTCGGCCTGGACCGTGAAGCGGGTCGGGCCGGAGGAGTTGCCGCCGGGGGCGTCGCTGCCGGCCGGGGAGGTGGTGACCGCGTTGGCGGTGTTCGAGAGAGTCACCGGAGCTGCCGCGTCACAGGAGACCGGCGGAGCGGTGGTCTGGAAGCAGAGCTGGGGAGCGTCGCCGGACCAGTTGAGCTTGATCTGCCCGTTCACGACGCCGGACGGGTCGTTGACGCCGTCGACCGTGACAGAGGCCGTGATCGAGGTGACCGTGGTGGGGATGGTCGCGAGATTGAGCGTGCCTCCCGCCGCCAGGGTCACGTTGTTGAAGCCGCTGATGATGTTGTTGTTCTGGTCACGCAAGGTGACCGACGAGTTGGTGTAGGTGCCCGCCACCATGCCTGGCAGGGTGAGCGAGGTCCAGCCGCGGAAGCTCGATGTTCCCGTGCCGCAGTAATAGGCGGGCGGGTTGACCGTGATGGAGCTCGGCCCGGTGACCCCGACGCACCCGCCGCCGGTGATCGCGTTGAAGAACGTGATCTGACCGGAGTCGCCGGTCGCGACGAGACAGTTCGGGGCGACGTCATAGGCCGTGCGCGTCGTGTAGTTGATCCGGTTCTGCGGCTGAGTGAAGCTCGCACACGCGGGAACGGCGCCCGTGCCGCTCCAGAGGGAGAAGTCGCGACACGTGACGTTGTTGGTTGCCGCGACATACACCTTGGTCCCGAGTGGGAACCCCTCACCCATGAGGAACGTGAAATTCGCCCCCGTGCCGGTGTACGGGTTGGCCCTGGAATTGCCGCTGAGGTCCCAGCACGCGGAGCTGCCGCTATTGGCCGTGCTGGCCATGGCGCAGACACCCTGCTGAGCGCCGGTCGTCGTCAGGATCGGCGCGTACACGACGGCGCCCGCAGTCGCGAGGCCCGGTGCCACGACGGGCCAGCTGCCGCCACACACCCCCAACGTCGCGATGTTGAAGCAGTAGGTGCGGTTGGACGTGCCGGCGACCGGAGAAATCGGCGCAGTGACGTAGACAGAATTGCCGAAGACTGCGGTCGTGAGGTTGATGTTGCTGACGGCAACGGCGTTGGGCAGCAGGACGCTGTTCTGCAGAGTTCCGGTCGGCGTGATCTGAAGGAGGCGAACACCGCTCGCCGTCATGACGGACGCGTACGTGAACCCGTTGTAGAAGAGCCCAGTGCCAGCGATCATGGCGCCGATTGTCCCGTTGATGTCCGGTGCCGTGAACAGACCCCGGAATCCACAGCTCGTCGGGGTCGTCGTGGACAGATCGAGACAGGCCACGCCCACCTGGCCCGTCGAGCTACCGGGCGTGCCGGTGCCCGCGTACCAGTACATCTTGTTCGCGTTGATCCACATGCCGTTCTGGCTGGCGGAGAACCCGACGAAGTCGGTGCCCGTACCGATCGGCTGCCCGACCGTTGAGGACCAGTACTGGTTGTTCGCGTTCGTGGGCCAGCCGGGGCAGGTCGTGCCGTCAGTCTTGGCGCAATAGACGATCGGCCCGTTGCGGTGGTGATACACGTTGTACGTCAGGCCGTTGCGCGAGAGCGTCATGTAGGCGTCACCGGACGCCGTCGTCAGGATGTTCGAGGTCGGGCTCGGGAACTTGGCCGACACCTGGGCAGTGCCCTGCGGCACGACCGTTCCGGTGTAGCCGAGACCGTTGGCGTTGGACGGGGGCGTGCCGTTCGTCCAGGTGACGCCGCCGTTCGTCGAGTACTGGGGCGTGATCGCGCCCTCGGCGTTCTGGTTGGGCGGGAGCTGCAGCGACCCGGGGATGTATGCTCCCGAGGTCGTGATCACGTCTTTGAGGTTGACGGATCCGTTCTCACCCGTGTTGTTCTGGTAGCTGACGACCCACTTGAGGCTGTCGCCCGGCTTCGCCGTGCCGGTCGCCGCGCCGCCGGGGGCGTCGGAGGAGCGCGCCACGGAGCCGTTCGTCGTGTTGGTCGCCGTCTTGAAGATGGTCGAGACGGCGGTGGTCGCCGCGTTGGAGTAGTACTGCGGGAGGATCAGGGTGCCGACGAGCGCGCCCACGGCGACGCACGCCGCGACGAACATGCCGAGGCTCCAGCGGCGAGCCAGCTTGGCCCGGCGGGAACGGCTTCGGATTTGACGCGTCATGGTCAGCACTCCCCCACTCGCGCCCAGTCGCTGCACAGGGGGGACCAGCCGACCAGGGGTCGGTCGGTGAGCACGTGTGTCGTCACGAGTGAGCGCTTCAAAATGTTCCTCAACGTTCAGCGATCGCAGCGCCTCCGACGAGTCGGAGAAGCGCCGCTTTCACGAGCGAATGCGTTCGGGGACCAGGTGTCCTCACTTATGAGGACGATGGTTCCGGTGTTCTATTACGCGACGACGGCCAGGTTTTTATTACCGAACTATCACCACGTCCGGAACGGACCCGAAAGACACCTGTCGAAGAAAAACGCCTGATCAGGCAAAAGAAACACCCCAAGGACAGCACGCGGGAAGGGAGGCGCCGGCGGGTTCGCGGGCACCCGAAGCCAGGCGAACCCACCGGTCTTCATCTCGGGGCGGCGGATGGGAGACGCCGACGCGGGAGATGGCCCCGGACCGATCACAGCAGGCGGGCGCCCACAAAGAAAGACAGCTGACGCAAAAAGGCCGCACCGCCGCACGACAAGGTGCGACGGCGCGGCCGTCAGGACGTGGTGACCCGGCTTACAGGCGGCGCCAGTCGTCCGAGGTCAGGTGCGACCCGGCCTGCGGGCCCATCTGCAGCATCCCGCCGTCGACCGCCCACGATGCGCCGGTGACGTACGAGGCCGCCGGCGAGGCGAGGAACGCGATGACCGCGGCGATCTCGCGCGCGTCCCCCGGACGCCCGAGCGGGATGCCGGGGCGGTGGACCTCGCGCGGGTCCTCGTCCTCCGCGTCATTCATCGGCGTCGAGATCTCGCCGGGCGCGACGGCGTTCGCGGTGATGCCGTACTCGCCGAGCTCCAGCGCGAGGGTCTTCAGGAGGCCGCCGAGCCCGTGCTTGGCGGCGTCGTACGCGGCGGATCCGACGCGCGGCTGGTGCTCGTGGACGCTGGTGACGCCGATGATGCGGCCGCCGCGTCCCGCATCCACCATCCGCCGGGCCATGCGCTGGATGCAGACGAACGCGCCGTCGAGGTCGGCGCAGACGGTCTTGCGCCAAGTCTCCCAGTCGGTCTCGAAGAAGGCGGTGCCGCCGTTGAGGCCGGCGTTGTTGACGAAGACGTCGCAGCCGCCGAGCTCGTCGGCCATGCGGTCGACGACGTCGCCGCAGGCGGGAGCGTCAGTGGTGTCGAGCTGGGCGACGACGGCACGGCGGCCGGTCGCGCGGACGAGGCGCGCGGTCTCCTCCGCGCCCTCCTCGTCCGAGTGCCAGGTGATGCCGACGTCCATGCCGGCCTGGGCGAGGGCGACCGCGGTCGCTCGGCCGATGCCGGAGTCGGAGCCGGTGACGATGGCGGTGCGCGGGTCGGTGAGTTCCGGATACGAGTGATCAGCCATGCCCGGAACGGTGCACCCCATGCCGGGCGTGCGCAAGGGGTGGTAGTCGTGGAGCCATGACGATCTCTGCTGTGCTCTTCGACGTCGACGGGACCCTGGTCGACTCCAACTTCCTGCACGTCGACGCGTGGAGCCGCGCGTTCGCCGACATGGGGACGCCCGTCGACTCGTGGCGCATCCACCGGGCCATCGGGCAGGACTCCGCCCGGCTCCTGGAAGGGCTGGTCGGTGACCGCGATGACGACTGGGTCACGCGGGCGAAGGATCTGCACTCGCGGTACTACCGCGAGCAGGCCGGGCGGCTTCGGGCGTTCGAGCACGCGGGCGACCTGCTGCGTGAGCTGTCGTCCCGCGGGATCCGGGTGGTGCTCGCGACCTCCGCACCGACGGATGAGCTGGAACTGCTGATGGATGCGCTGGATGCGGAGGACGCCATCCACGCGACGACGAACGCCGACGATGTGGCGACGGCCAAGCCCGAGCCCGGGATCATCGAGGTCGCACTGGAACGGGCGGGATCCGCGCCGTCCGACGCGCTCTTCATCGGCGACTCGACGTGGGACATGATGGCCGCGGCGCGTGCGCACGTCCGCGCTGCGGGCGTGCTGTCCGGCGGGGTGGGGCCCTCCGAGCTGCTCGAAGCCGGAGCGGTGTCGGTGTTCGACGACCCGGCCGACCTGCTCGACCGCATCGACGGCGTTCTCAGCGGCCGACGGTCGGCCTGAAAGCCGCTGGGCCTGCGGCGAGCGCGCGCTCCGCAGCGGCCGCTCGCGACATCCCTCTTGCCAAGCGCGGGCGCTGGGCGTTCGATAGGTGCCGACGAGTCCGACGAGAGGAGTCGCCATGTCGGCGAGCGAGCTCGAGATGTCCAGCGTGCGGTACCCGTACCGGGGCCGCATCTTCCACGTGGAGAAGAAGACGGCGGGGGTGTGGGTCGTCCTCGACGAATCGCACGCCGAACTGGGGACCCTGGTCCGCGTCGCCGTCGAAGGGGAGGAGCACGAGCCGGTGTTCGGCGCCGTGCCCCCGGGCTACACGGAGACGCTGCACGAAGGATCCGACTGGAAGATGCTCGTCGCATCCCTCATCAACGAGTCGCTGGACGCGGAGACGGCCGCGACAGGCAACCAGGGAGAGGCATGACGGTACGTCTCAACAAGAAAGCGCTGGAGCACGCCAGGAAGCTGGTCGAGCAGGGCAAGGTCGTGCACGACGAGCGCGACGACTGGAGCGAACACGCCCCCAGCGCCGACGAGGAGAACCGCTACATCGAGAAGAACGGCTGGGACGACTACGCGCTCTGGCACCTCGGCGAGGATCCGGACAAGAGCGAAGAGACCAAGGGGCGCTTCAGCTTCCCGTACGGCGACTTCACGAAGGTGCACCGCTGCGCGGTGATCTCGCTGGAGAGCCGCGCCGCACAGAACGACCACGACGACATCGCCCGCGAGACCAAGCGCCTGCTCGAGCTGATCGACGGGGAGTAGCCGCCCGACGGGCTACGATTGCCCGGATGAACGCGACGCTGCGCACGACACTCGGCTGGGTCTCCGCCGTGACGCTCAACGTCGGCGCGCTGCTCTTCGTCGTCGGCCTGCTGCTGCCCCGGACCGGCGGGGACGCGCCGGTGCTCGGCGTGGGCGTGGGGATGTGCGTGGTCGGGCTCCTCGCGGGCGCCTGCTGGCTGGCCGGGCGGCCGCACGTCTGAGTCTTGCCGCTGCATGCTGACAGCCGCACCCGGACAGCGAGCAGCCCCGCCCTGGGATGAAGAGGGCGGGGCCGGTCGGGTACCGGCGTCGAGCCGGTGGCTGGATGCTGCGGATCAGTCCGGCGGCTCGACGTGCCCCACGAGGTCCGGATTGGACGGCTGGTCGGCCGGATCGAAGTCGGCGGGCGGTGGCTCGGCCTGGTCGGTGCCGCTGTCGGCGGCCGTCACATCCTCAGCCCCCTCCGGTGCGACTCCCGTCTCGTGCGGTTCGGAGACGTCTCCGGACTGGCCGGGCTCCGTCTCGGCGGGCTCGGCGGCCTGGGCGTCGCGGTCGGCGTCAGCGCCGGCGCCGGTGTCCGATCCGGCCTCCTCCGCGCCCGCGACATCCTGATCCGAGGTGTCGACGGCGTCCTGGCCCTGCTCGAAGCGTTCGGGCTTGTCCTCGGCCGGAACGCCCTCGGCGTCCGTGTTCGGCAGTCCGCTGGTGTCGCTCATGCTTCGCTCCTTCCCGGGCGCCTCACGGCTTGCCCTCTTCGCTGTACGAGGTGGCGGAGGTCCCGTCATCCGGTTCGGCGCGGGCGTCGTCGAGATCCGGGATGACCTCCTGGATCACGTCCTTGTCCGCGGAGGGCTCGGCGGCACCGCCGTCGTCGCCCTCGAGATCGCCGGCCAGCCCGTTGGTGGGGTCGTGGCCGGTGATCGGCTCCTGTGCATCGCGCGAATCGGTCATGGGCCCCACGAAACGCCGCACCCCCGCCGCCCGCAAGGGGGCTTACCCGCGCCCGCCTCCCGGCGTACCGTGCATCCCCGCGCCCGCGGCCTCCTCGCCAACAGCTCCGGAGTTTTTTGGCGTTTCGCGGTCGAAAAGGGCGAAAAACTCAGGAGCTGTTGGATGGGGAGCCGGGTGGGGCGGACGGGGCGGGCGTGTCGAGGCGGGCGACGAGGTCGAGGAGCGCCACGCGGTACTGCGGCGCCGACTGGTAGTCGGGATGCGTCGCCACCTTCACGAGGTAGCGCGGCGGACCGAACTCGTCGGCTCCCCGGTCGATGTCGTCCGGGCGGCGGTCTTCGAGGCGATAGCTGTTGACCGGGAAGCCGAGGTAGTCGGTCCGGCGCCACAGGTTGATCCAGGCGACCGAGCCGTCCTCCTGCGTCAGCAGCTGCACGAGCGACGGGTCGGATGCGCCGGACGCGCCGACAACGACCGGGTCGCCGTCCTGATCGCGCTCCACCTGTGTGAACCACGGGTCTGCCTTGCCGAGGAGCGGACGCCGCGAGCCGAGGGTGCCGAGCGCATCCGGTCCGAACAGCTCGGGGAAGAACCGCCCGAAGTAGACGCGCAGCTGCGAGCCGTAGGTCAACAGCGCGACGTTGCGCAGCCGGTCGGCGTCGTCCGGCCGCAGGGTGAACAGCGTCGAGACAGCCAGCACGGCGCCCAGGCTGTGCGCCGAGAGGACCACGCTGAACGGGCGCTTCTCGCCGAGCGCGGCCTCCTCCTGCTCGTCTCGCCAGCGGAGTCGTTCGGCCAGCGTGAGTCCTTGCGGCGGCTCCAGGTCGTGCGTCAGCCAGTCGGTGACCCGGTCGCGCAGTTCGGGGACGACGCGCTCCGCGTAGCAGGGCGGACCGAACGGATGGCCCGCCCGCGGGAGGAAGCACATGAGGTCCCACATGATGCTGATCGGGCGCTCCTTGGCGGTCAACGCGTTCTCCACCACCACGGCGAGGATGGCGGCGGCGATCACCGCGAGGGCCGGACCGACGAGCGCGTCGATCCAGCGGAAGACGACCGAGTACGAGACGGCGAGCGCCACGACGAAGCCGGCAGCGAGGAGCGCGGCGAGGATTCCGAGGATGGGCTCGCCCCGGTGCACCAGCGCGGCGAGCCGCCGCGCACGCAGGATCTTCAGCGCCAGGCGGTCGGCCGTCGTGCTCGCAGCGATGCGGCCGTCGCGGTACGCATCCACCTGCTCCAGCAGCGGGCGACGGCCGTCGCGCGTGCGGGGCGTCGTCAGCAGCGGTACCCAGCGCAGGACCGCGGCGGCGACGCCGATCCCGACGAGGGCGAGCGCGATGGCGATGAACGGGAGCACGTCGCCGAAGTTGTGGTAGACGATCGGCGGCCTCAGCACTGCGTGCGGAGGGGTCGCACAGCCGCACGGCGGCGACCCGCTGACCAGCCAGCCCTGCACCCCGAGCACGAGCAGGGTGGAGAGGATCATCGCGGCGCCCAGCGACCACAGCATGACGACGCCCGGACCCATGCCCGCCCAGCCTTCGGCCCGGAATCGCTCCGGCGGGCCGGCCCGGCGGCCGCTCGGGAAGTACGGCCACCGCCAGACGAGGATCAGCTGCGCGAGGGTCAGCACGGCCGCGATGGCGAACAGGGGCAAACGAAGCGGACCCGGCGCGGCGTTCTGCGTCGGCGGATTCTGCGCGACACCGGCGAGGAAGGTCAGCCCTGCACCGGTCATCAGGGCGATCGACAGCCAGTGCGGCACCCCGCGCCGCCATCCCAGCGCCGAGATGCAGATGGCGAGCAGCACGCCGAGGATGATGGATGGCGCGGTCGCGAGCCCGAGGAACGCCCCCGACGGCGGCGCCGCATACTCGCCGCCGAACCACAGGGTTGCGCCGACGTAGAGGTAGACGAGGACGGACACCACCAGCACCCACGCTGTGACCGTGCCGGTGCGGCGGAGGCGGTCGCGCAGGAACTCGTCGACCGAGGTGTCGCCGGCATCCCCCGTGCTCGTCGTCTCGGCGAACACCCCGACCAGGATGATGGTGACCGTCAGCCCTGCCGCCGCGATGATCCCGCCGCTGAGGGCGAGCACATCCCGCGATCCGAACGCCGCACTGAGGCACTCGCCCGACACGAAGGTCTGCAGCTTCACGCACGCGGCGGCCCCGGCGAACATGCGGTCCCAGGCGAGCAGCAGGGCGATGAGGAGGAAGGCGGCAGCCAGGTGCAGGCGTTCGGTCGGGGAGCCGACGCGCGCCGTACGCCAGAAGCCCTCCGACGCGAGCGGACGCAGCCGGCCGCTGCGCCGGACACCGCGCCCGCCCATCCGGTCGGCCGCGTCGAAGATCGCCGCTTCGTAGCGCGCCCTGGCCCGGCGCGACACCAGGAACAGGAGCAGGACGCCCGCGATCGGCACCAGCGAGAGCAGCGACAGCTGCGGACCGCGCCAGCTCAGCGGTGCGTTCGCGAAGAAGCCGGTGACCGCCTCCGGAAGAGCGGTGCACGCCGTGCCCGTCACACACTGCACGCCCAGATCGAGGCTCACGGAGCCGAGGGCGCAGACGTAGAGCAGGGTCAGTCCGAGCGCGAAGATACGGAGGGACGCGCCGCCGACCCCGGCATCCCACTCGCCACCCGGCCGCTGGGTCGGGATGCGCCGGGTCCAGTACGCCGAGTTCGCCAGGCCGAACGGGGCCAGCAGCAGCCAGGCGAGCTGGACGAAGAGCTGCCCGATGAACAGCAGCGGGCCGGAGCCGTACCGGGCCAGCCGGCCCCACGAGTACGCCTCGGTGCGCACGTCGGGCGGCGGAACGGCCGGATCGATCGTGCCGGGCGCGTCGTCGGGATCGCGGTCCGGCTCATCCTGCTTCGGCGCCCACCAGAACCCGCCGTTCTCGTCGCCCTGCGTCTGCCGCAGCTCGCTCTGCTCGCGCCCGAGCATCTCCGTCGGCGGGGTGTTCTTGATGCCGTGGATGCGCAACTCGAGCACATGATGGGGCCAGTCGTGGGGCCGCGCCTCGTCGCTCATCCCTCCGCCGATCGTCCGGGTGACGGGCGCAGACTACTCTCAGCCGGGCCCGGGCGGCTACAGCGACGTTGCGCACACCGCACCTGTAGCCGTGCGCGGCGGCACGGCGTAATGTCCGTGCTATGAGCAACCCAGAGCAGCCGACCGGCGACGCACGCGAGAACCTCGAGGGCAGCTACACCGAGGTCGACGGCGAGGCGCCGCACGAGCGCACGGTCCACGGTCAGTACACCGAGACCGAGGAGAACCCCGGCCCCGACCCCGCGGTCGAGGGTACGTACACGGATGCGGACGAGGCCGCCGATGCCCCCGAAGGCGAATACACCGACGGGGACTACGACGAGCCCTGAACCTCGCTGACCCCGTCGGATCCACTCGGGCGGGATCCGCGCGGGTCAACCGCGATCAGGTCAGGCGATCAGGCCCGACAGAGCCGTCAGGACAGGCGCTTGCGCGCCTTCTGAGCCTGCGCCGCGGCCTTCTTACGCGCCTTCTTCACATCGGGCGCGTTCCAGAACGACGTGACGGCCTCGGTGATCTGCTCGTAGCGTTCGCGCCCGGCGCGGGCTCCGAGCAGGTACGCGACGGCCACGACGACAAGGATGAGAACGGTCTTCAGGCGCATGCCCCGACGCTAGCCCTCAGGCTGTCGTCTGGGAAGGGCCGTAGACGAGCCTGTGGAGAAGGGCATGCAGAGGGCCCGACAGGAACAGCAGGAACAGCCAGAACAGGTTGATGCTCGGGAACAGCACGGCGAGCACGAGGGCGACGGCCATGATGCTCGCCTCGGCGATCCCGTTGGTGCGGTCGATCTGCGCCCGCGCCTCCTCGGTGAGCAGTTCCGGGTTGCGGTACAGCACCTCGGCGATCAGCCGGGTCGCGATCGTCGCGACGAGCATGTCGCCGATGTAGAGCGCATAGACCTCCGCGCGCTGCCCGTCGGACTCGGCGAGCACGTTGGCGCTGAACGGGATCGCGACGATGGCGAGCAGCCAGAGGAAGTTGAACCAGATGACCCAGGAGTTGTAGTCGCGCACGCTCTCGAACATGCGGTGATGGACGACCCAGAAGCGCGCGATGACGGCGAACGAAATGACGAAAGCGAAGATCTCCCAGCCGTTCTCGGCGAGGAAGTCGCCGAACGACGTGCCGCCCAGCTTCGAGGCCTGATCGACGAGCGGAAGGATCAGCAACGTGATCGCGATCGCGACCGTCGCGTCGGAGAAGTTCACGAGCCGGTCGAGCCCGCGCTCCGTCCTGATCACCGCCATGCGGACATTCTGCCGCAGGGGTCAGTCGCGAGCCCTCTGCTCCGGCGCGCGGCGGAGGATGCGCGTCAGCCGGTCGTGATCCACTCCGGTCGCAGACGCTCCACGCCGTCGAGGAGGAGGTCGAGGCCGGTGAGGAACTCCTCGTCGTAGTCGTACCCGGCGCGGGCGAGCTCGGAGACCACCTCGAGCAGGTGCGGGAACTGCTGCGCCAGCTCCGGAGGGGTGGCGTCGAGCTTGGCGGCGGCCGCCTCCCCCGACTCCTCGGGAGTGCCGAACGGGAGCGTCTTCTCCTGCAGCGCGAAGCCGTACACGTAGGCGTCGAGGGCCGACGTGACGTGCACCGTCGTGCGGAACGTGAAGCCGGCGGTGCGCAGGCAGCCCATCATCGCGTTGTGCTGGCTGAGGTTGGCCGGGCCCGGACGCATCCGAGCCTCCAGGAGTCCGACGGCCCACCGGTGCCGCATCAGGGCATCGCGCAGGGAGATGGAGCGGCGGCGCATCGCCTCGCGCCAGCCGAGTTCGGGCGAGGGAGCCTCGACCTCCGCCCACACGGTGTCGACCATGCCGTCGAGAAGGTCGTCCTTGTTGGCGACGTGCTTGTACAGCGCCATTGGTACCACGCCGAGGCGCTGAGCCAGTTCGCGCATGCTGAGGCCGTCGAGTCCCTCGCGATCGGCCAGCTCGACGGCCGCCTCGATCACGCGTGCCGTGCTCAGCGTCTGCCGGGGCACCGCGACGTCTCTTGACATGGTGTACAGCGTACGCCTAGCCTGATCGCGATGAAGGTGTACGCCGTACACCTCGTCTTCCGAGAGGACATCATGGACCCGGACCGTCGCCGCTCGCTCCTCGCGGGCGTGCTCTTCCTGCTCACCTTCGCCACCTCCATCCCCGGCGCCCTGCTGTACGGACCGGTGCTGAGCGATCCGCGCTTCGTGCTCGGCTCGGGATCGGCCACGCCGGTTCTCGCGGGCGCCCTGCTCGAGATCGCCCTGGTCATCGCCAACCTCGGCACGGCTCTCGTGCTCTATCCGGTGCTCCGGCGGACCAGCCCCTCGCTGGCGCTCGGCTACGTCGTCGCCCGGGTGATGGAGTCGACGCTGATCGCGGTCGGGATCCTCAGCCTGCTCTCGGTCGTGACGCTGCGGGAGGCCGACGGAGGCGCCGCGGGCTCGGCCGTCGTCGTTGCGCATGCGCTCGTCGCGCTGCACGGCTGGACGTTCCTGCTCGGCCCCGGCTTCGTCGTCGGCATCGGAAACGGCCTGATGCTCGGCTGGATGCTGCACCGGGCCGGACTCGTGCCCCGCGGCTGGACGTGGTTCGGCATGATCGGCGGGCCGTTGGTGTCACTGTCCGGCATCGCCGTGCTGTTCGGCGTCTGGGATCAGGTCTCGGCCTGGTCGGCCGTGCTCACGCTGCCGGAGGTCGTGTGGGAGCTCTTCCTCGGCGTCTACCTGACCGTCCACGGGTTCCACCGGCGGTCCGCGCAGGCCGCGCCGGGGTCGGCGGTCAGAGTCCCAGCGACTTCTTGATCAGCGCCTCGGCGTCGTCGGTGCCGGCGGCGCGCTCGGTCGCCTCCTGGTTGGCCTCGGTCACGGCCTTGACGACCTCGTCGCGCTGGATGCGGATGCCGCGCGGCGCGTCGATGCCGATCCGCACTCCGTCACCACGCGCTTCGAGGATCGTCACGACGATGTCGTCGCCGATGAGCACCCGCTCCCCCGCCTTGCGCGTCAATACCAGCATCGCTCCAGCCTATCCGCCGGGCGGCGCGTCCAGCCAGAGCACCGGCAGGCCGAGACGGTGCACGTCGTCCGGCGTCGAGGTGAAGGATGCGCCGGTCGCGGCCACCGCGTCCACGGCGAGCACCGCATCTACCGCCCGGACCCAGGTGCTCGTGTCGCCGAACGTGCGCGAGACGTCGACGGCCACCCAGACCTGGTCGGGGGCGATGCCGGCCAGGTCGGGGGCGAGCGCGGGCACGGCGGCGGGGCCGGCGAGCGGGAACGCGGCCACCACGGGGATGTCGCGGCGCACGCCGTCGGCGCGGGCGGCCAGCGCGTCGCGGCGGTCGGCGACGTGCTGCACCTCGGCGCCTGCGTCGGCGGAGGCGGCGAGGACGCGGGCGGCGGCCTCGGCGTCGGCACCGAGCCCGACCACGAGGGTGAGGTCGCCGCGGCCGCGCAGGCGCGCCGGAGGCGGACCGGCCGGCACGACGTCGCCGAAGTGCACGTCGTGGCTGCTATTCGAGTCGTTTTCTCGCCACAACGTGCCCTTCGGCTCAGGGATGGGAGGGGCGGGAGGGATGGGCGGGGCGGGCGGGGCGGGCGGGGCGGGCGGGGCGGGCGGGGCGAGGTCGGGCGCGTCGACGGCTCGCACGAGGTCGTCGAGGACCGCTTGGAACGCGAGCGACGACGTCGAGACGGCCGGGAGGACCTCGTCGCCGCCGACCCACTCAGGCCGCGATCGACTCCGCACCGCGGACCACCCCCACCGTCTCGATGGCCGCCTGCACGGCGGTCACCTCCTGATAGGAAAGAACCGCGAGTCCCGCGATCTGGCCGGCGACCAGCCGCCGGATCGCCGGGCGCAGCGCAGGTGCGCAGACCAGGACCGCTGAGACGCCCGAGTCGTCGAGCCGCGCCGCGGTGTCGCGCACGGAGGCGAGAACCGCCTCCAGCCGCACAGGGTCGAGCACGATCTGGGTGCCGCCCTCCGACGGACGCAGGCCCTCGAGCATCGACTGCTCGAGCCCGGGGTCGATCATGATGACCCGCAGCGTCCCCTCGTCGAGGTGGGGGGCGACGACGGCCGGGCCGAGGGCGGCGCGGGCGGCCTCCACCAGTCCCTCCGGGTCGTTCGACACCTTCGCGCGCAGAGTCAGCGCCTCCAGGATGCGCGGCAGGTCGTTGATCGGCACCTGCTCGGCGAGCAGCCCCTGCAGCACGCGCTGCACTTCCGCCAGGGAGAGCAGAGCAGGGATGAGCTCCTCCACCGCGGGCGGGTTCACCTGCTTGACGCCTTCGGTGAGGAGCCGCACATCCTCCCGGGTGAGAAGGCGTGCCGCGTTCGCCGTGATGATCGACGACAGGTGCGTAATCAGCACGGAGACGCGGTCGATGACGGTGGCGCCGCCCAGCTCGGCGCTGTGCCGCATCTCGGACGGGATCCACTTCGCCGGCAGCCCGAACACCGGCTCGACGGTCGGCGTGCCCGGCAGGTTGTCGAGGGCGTCGCCGAGGGCGAGCACCCGGCCGGAGGGCGCCTGCCCGCGGCCGGCCTCCACGCCGGCGATCTTGATCACGTAGGTCGACGGCGGCAGCTCCGCGCTGTCGCGGGTGCGGACCGGTGGGACGATCACGCCCAGTTCGAGCGCGATCTTGCGGCGCAGCGCCCGCACGCGCGCGAGCAGGTCGTCGGAGGCGCCGCTGACGATGTCGACGAGGTCGGGGGCGAGCGTGATCTCGAGGGCGTGGACCCGCATCTGCTCGATGAGGTCTTCCGTCGTCTCCGATTTGGTCGCCGTGGCGACGGCGTTCTGGGCGGCCTGCGCCTTCTTCGCCGCCGCCTGTGCGGTCTTGATGCGCTGCGACGCGAGGATGAGGAACGCGCCGACGAGCACGAACGGGATGGGCGGCATCCCGGGGATGAGTGCCATGACGATCGCGGCGCATCCCGCGATCATCAGGGCGTTGCGCGACTGGCTGAGCTGGTTGCTCGCGGTCGTGCCCATCTCGGACTCGGCGTTCGACCGGGTCACGATCATGCCCGTCGACACGGCCATGAGGAGCGCGGGGATCTGCGAGACGAGACCGTCGCCGATGGTCAACAGCGTGTAGGAGTTGACGGCGTCGCCGAGCTCCATGCCTCGCTGGATCATGCCGATCGCGATGCCGCCGACGACGTTGATGACGATGATGAGGATGCCCGCGATCGCGTCGCCCTTGACGAACTTCGATGCGCCGTCCATCGCGCCGTAGAAGTCCGCCTCGGCCGAGACCTCCGCGCGCCGCGCCCGCGCCTGCTCCTCGGTGATGAGCCCAGCGTTGAGGTCGGCGTCGATCGCCATCTGCTTGCCCGGCATGGCGTCGAGGGTGAAGCGGGCACCCACCTCGGCCACGCGCTCTGCGCCCTTGGTGACGACGATGAACTGGATGACCACCAGGATGAGGAAGACCACGGCGCCGATGATGATCGACCCGCCGACCGCCACATGCCCGAACGCCTGGATGACCTGCCCGGCGAACCCGTCGCCCAGCACCAGGCGCGTCGAGGCGACGTTGAGTCCGAGCCGGAACAGGGTCGCCACCAGTAGCAGCGACGGGAAGACGGAGAAGTCGAGCGGCTTCTTGACGAACATCGTCGTGAGCAGGATGACCAGCGCCAGCATGATGTTGACGATGATGAGCATGTCGAGGATCCACGACGGCACCGGGACGACGAGCAGCATGATGATGCCGACGACCCCGATCGGCACGGCGACCTTGGCGGCGAGACCCTTGTTCGGCTTCACGACATCCCTCCCTGGAGCTGTGGTCGCATGGTGTGCATCCCGGCGGCGGAACCGCGCTGCTTGAGCGACATGACGAAGGCGAGCACCCGCGCGACCGCGTTGTAGAGCTCGACCGGGATCTCGTCGCCGATTTCGCACCCGGCGTGCAGCGCCCGGGCGAGCGGGATGTCCTTGACGATCGGCACGCGCTCCTCCTCCGCCTTCTCGCGGATGCGCAGGGCGATGGCGCCCGCACCCTTCGCGACGACCCGCGGGGCCGACTTGCCCGGTTCGTACTTCACCGCCACGGCGATGTGCGTCGGGTTGACGAGCACCACATCCGACCCGCCGATCGCCGCGATCATGCGGTTGCGGCTCATCGCCAGCTGCCGGGAGCGCCGGTGCGAACGCACCAACGGGTCGCCCTCGGTGTTCTTGTTCTCGTCGCGCACCTCCTGCTTGCTCATGCGCGTGTGCTTGCGGTTGCGGCGCATCACCACGAGCACGTCGAGTCCGGCGAGCACGAGTCCCGCGCCGATCGCCGCCTGCAGCAGCCCGGCCGTTCCGCCGGATGCGGCCGAGAGCAGGGAGGCGAGCGGCATCGAACCGGAGGTGAGCAGCACCGGCATCAGCCCCTGGACGACCAGGAACAGCCCGATCGCGACAACGGCCGACTTCAGCAAGGTCTTGGCGCCCTCCCAGAGGGCGCGCATCCCGAACACCCGGCCGATGCCCTGCACCAGGTTGAACTGCTCGTACTTGCCCTCGAGCTTCTTGAAGTGGATGCCGCCCTGCACGGCCGCGGCGCCCACCACGGCGAGGGCACCGACCGCCAGCAGCGGTCCGATCGTCGCCATGATGCTGCCGAGACCGTCGCCGAGGGCGGCGACCGCCTTCGCCGGGTCCGGGCTCTCGATCACGGAGCGGACCGAGAACAGCTGCTCGATCGCCGCTGTGCTGCCGGCCTGGAGCGTGAACGGCAGCATGACGGCGGCGGCTCCGACGCCGACCCAGGCGGTCAGGTCGGTCGACTTCGAGAGGCGGCCCTTGGAGCGCGCCTCCTTCATCCGCTTCTCGGTCGCCTGCTCGGTGCGTTCCTGCGCGTCGCTCATCGGCCCACCCCCAGCATGGTCTTGACCGCGGTGTCGGTGAGCCCGGAGACGACGCCCGGGAGCGCGACGAAGACGATGGCCGCGAGCACGACGGTGAGCATGATCTTCAGCGGGAAGCCGAGCGAGAACGCGTTCAGCGCGGGGGCGACCCGGGTGAGGAGGCCGAGGCCCACGTCGGCGAGGAACAGCACCACGATCAGCGGCCCGGCGATCTGCAGTGCCGCGAGGAACATCTGGGTCAGCCCGTCGACCATCTGCTTCGCCGGGTCGGCCATGCTGAGGCCCGCGGCGAGCGGGACGGCGTCGAACGTGCGGATGAGCCCGCCGATGATCAGCTGGTAGCCACCCGACGCGAACAGCAGTGCGAGGGCCGTGAGCTGGAACATCCGCGTGAACTGCGCGCCGTTGATCATCGACTGCGGATCGAACGCCTGCGCCAGCTGGAAGCCGCCGAACAGGTCGATCAGGCTGCCCGCCGACTGGATCGCCGCGAACACGACGAAGACCAGGAACCCGAGCGTCGCCCCCACGGCGAGCTCGCGCACCATGTCGAGCAGGAACGCTCCGGTGTCTGCCGACCGGTAGCCGGCTCCCACGCGCGGGGCGACGGCGACGGCGAGCCCGATGGCGAGCATCCCCTTCACCTGCGCCGGGAAGCCGTTGTACGAGAAAGGCGGCGCGATCACCAGGAAGGCGACCATGCGGAGGGAGGCCAGCGCGATCGCCTCGATCGCGGCCAGGTCGATGGGGATGGACATCAGCCACCGCCCAGCAGCTGCGGGATCTTGTCGAAGAGCACGTGGGTGAAGGAGACGAGCTCGGCGATCATCCATTGGCCGCAGATGATCAACGCGATGGCCACGGCCGCCGCCTTCGGCACGAACGAGAGGGTGACCTCCTGGATCTGCGTGATCGACTGCACCAGCGAGATCGCGAAGCCGACGACCAGGGCGGTGACCACGATCGGCGCGGCCAGCTTCGCGGTGACCATGAGGCCCTGCATGGCGATGTCGAGGACGGCGTTCGGGTTCATCCGCCACCGCCACCGTAGCTCGTGATCAGGCTCGTGATGATGAGCCCCCAGCCGTCGACCAGCACGAACAGCAGGATCTTGAACGGCAACGAGATCATCACGGGCGGGAGCATCATCATGCCCATCGACATGAGCGCCGCCGATACCACCATGTCGATCACCAGGAACGGCACGAAGATGACGAAGCCGATGATGAACGCGGCACGCAGCTCGGAGATCATGAACGCGGGGATGAGCGTCAGCAGGGGCACCGCGCTCACGCTGTCCGGGTTGGGGCGGCCGGCGGCGCGGGTCATCAGTGCGATGTCCTCTTCGCGAGTGTGCGCCGCCATGAAGCCGCGCAGCGGCGCCTCAGCCGCGTGCGCGGCCGCCGTGAAGTCGATGTGCCCGGCGAGATACGGCTGCACGGCCGTGTTGTTGATGTCGACGAGCACCGGGCTCATGATGAACAGGCTGAGGAACAGTGACAGCCCCGCGAGCACCTGGTTCGGCGGGATGGACGGGAGCGCGAGCGCGTTCCGCGTGATCGCGAGCACGACGAAGATCTTCGTGAACGACGACATCATCAGCAGCAGCGCGGGTGCCACCGACAGCACGGTGATGCCGAGCAGAGTCAGGATGGCGGCGCTCGGCGTGCCGTTCGGGCCGTTGATGTCGAGGGTGATGCCGCCGGAACCGCCCGTGGGCCCGGCCGGTCCGGACGGGGTCGGGACGGGCGTTGGCACGGCGTGCGCGGCGGTGGCGCTGAGGAGGACGATGGCCGCGACGATCAGTGCGACCAGGACGCCGGCTACCGCGAGGCGGGGCATGCGGGCGCGCGCTGTGCGCACCGTGATCTCCGGCGCCGTCACTTCTTGGGGCGCACCGCCGAACTCGCCTGACGCCACGTTGCCGGGGACAGGATCGAGCCTTTGAGTGCCTCGTCGAAGAGCGAGGCGCGTCCCTGCGCCGTGAGGAAGTCGGCATCCTGCCTGGTGGTCGTCGTGGTGCTGGTGCTGCTGGTGGTGCCTGTGCTCGCCGCCGCGTCCGTGGTGCCGGTCCTGGCCTCCACCTCGCGCACGGGCTTGAGCGGGGTGACATCCGCATCCTGCGGGCGGTCACCGGAATGGAGGACGCTGACCTGGCGCTCGGTGACGCCCAGCACGAACCGGCTGCCGTCGACATCCACGACGACGACCGACGCCTTCTGGCCGATGCCCTGACGTCCGACGACGGTCACGGCGTTGCCGCGGCGGCCGCGCGCCGACGTGCGGCCCTTCGTCACCCGTCGCTGCACGAACCACAGCAGCGCGACGATGACGCCGAGCACCACCGCGACACGCAACGCAACGAACAGGGTCTCCACGCTGCGCACTATCGGCCGCCTGGTCCGTGCCGTTAGGGGTTCGCCGAGGTGCACGTCGTGGTCGCTATCCGCGCCGAATACCCGCCACGACGTGCACTTCGGCGCTGCGTGGGAGGGTGGAGGAGTGGACTTCGAGATGACGGCCGTTGGGGGCGGGAGCGTGCAGCTGCACGACGCCCGGCGCAAGCGGCGCTGGACGGTGGAACTGGAACCGTTCGAGCTGGGCGTGTTCGCCGTGACCGAGCAGCAGGTCGCCGAGCTGATCGGCGAGCCGGCCCCGCATCCCCGCCGTCCGGCGACCCGGATCAGCTGGCTGCGCGCTGTGCGCATCTGCAACGCGGCCTCGGAGTGGGAGGGGTTCGACCCCGCCTATACCTTCGACGGCGAGGACGTGACCTGGCACGTGGATGCGGACGGCTACCGCCTGCCGACCGAGGCCGAGTGGGAGTTCGCGTGCCGGGCCGGCTCGACCGGCCCGCACTACGGACCGCTGCCCGAGATCGCCTGGACGAGCGCCGACGGCCTGACCGCTCCCGCAGACGTCGGGCTGCGGCTGCCCAATCTCAACGGCCTGTTCGACACCCTCGGCAACGTGTGGGAGTGGTGCTGGGACCTCCTCGACCCGGGCCGGTACCGCGACTACCGGGTGTTCCGCGGTGGCGGGTTCGCCGACGACGCGTGGAACGTACGGGCGTCCGTCCGGCGCGGCGGACCGCCGCGCACGCAGCACGAGGACGTCGGCTTCCGCGTGGCCCGGGGAGGGTTCGATGCCGAGGGCGCGGCGCAGGGCTGGTCGGCGGCCGCGGATGCCGAGCGCGCCGGGCTCGGCGGCGCGCTGCCGCCGGGGTGGACGCCGCTGCGGTGAGGGTGACTGCCGCCGCGCGTCAGTCCAGGTCTTCCGCCGTGTCGAGGATCTTCGTGATGCGGACCGCGTAGTCCTGGTCGACGACCACGATCTCGCCGTGCGCGATCAGGCGGCCGTTGAGGAGCACATCGGCAGGTGACCCGGCGGAGCGGTCGAGCTCGATGACGGCGCCCGGCTCCATCGCGAGCACGTCGCGCACGGCCATGCGGGTGCGGCCGATCTCGACGGTCAGCGCCATTTCGACGTTGCTGATGCGCGCCAGCTTGCCGCCCAGCGCGTTGTTGCCCGTACGCTCGGCGACCGACGCGCGGCCGCGGACCGCGAACCAGCCGGCGACCCCGGACGGACCGGACAGGGCGAAGACCGAGGTGGCCGGGTCGGCGAACAGTTCCGTGGCGTCGTCCGGGCGGGCGTCATCCAGGACCCCCGCGCCGAGCGTGTCGCTGGCGGCCTCGAGAGCCGGCTGCAGCACATCCTGGAGCGCCACCACCGGCGCGCCGTCCGCACCCTCGTCGACCAACTGCGGTGCCTCGAGCAGCACGACGGCGAGATCGGCGGAGACGGCGCCGACGAAGGTCGCGACAACGGCACGTGCCGCGTCCTGCACATCCGACCCCTGCGACAGCAGCGGGGTCAGCGGCGCGCCGGTCGGCAGCACGCGGGCGAGCGCCTCGGCGGCGGCCTGCGCCTGCCCGAGCGAGAGGCCGGAGGCGTGTGCGGTGCTGGTCATGCTCATCGGAATCAGTCCTCTGTGTTGACGATCACGCAGGCGAGACGCGAGCCGCTCGAGCCGAGAGCGGCCGAAGCGACGGTCTGCCCGCCGACCGTGAGATCGAAAGGTCGGTGCTGTGGATGCGGGAGCGGCAGCAGGTCGCCGACCGCCAGCCCCAGCACAACGCTGGGACGCACGGCCGCCGGGGCCAGCCGCAGGGCCACATCCACGGGGACGCGCGCCAGCTGGGCGTCGACCAGCTCGCGCGCGTTCTCGGTGCTGTGGGTCGGATTCGTCTCGCCCAATTGCGGGAGCAGGGCGACGGCGGGCAGGGCGACGGTCGCACGGGCCACGTTCTCGCCGACACGCAGCTCGAAGCCCGCCACGATCATCAGCTCGGAAGTCGCGGCGGCCTGCGCGAACTGCGAGTTGTACTGGATGGCGTCCACCGTGATCGGCGCGAGCAGGATGGAGCCGAGCGAATATCGCAGATCCTCCAGTGCGTCATCCATCAGCCGGCGCACCAGCGCGTGCTCGATCTGGGTGAAGGTGCGCTCGTGATCGACCGGGGTGCCCTGACCGCCGAGCATCGCGTTCACCCACGAGAGGGCGGCCGTGGTCGGGAACTGGATGACCGCCTTCGGGGCGATGTGCTCCAGCTCGCACAGCACCATGGCCGTGGTCGCCGGAAGCGACGCCGCGTACTCGTCGTACGTCTGCAACTGGACGAAGTCGCACTCCACCTGGCTGAGCACGCGCACCTTCGCGGTCAGCTGCGTGCCCCACTGCCGGGCGAACGTCTCGAACGCCAGCTCCAGCACGCGCGAATGCTCGCGCGCGAGCGTCGTCGGCCGCCGGAAGTCGTAGACCGGCGCCTCGGGGGCGTCCGGCGACGGGGCCTGCAGAGTCGTCACGGGAGGGACTATCGGCAGGTGGGCGTGGCTCGTTAGGGACGACCCTCACCACCTCTGGTATCTTCCATATCATGCGTATCCGAGCCCGACGGTCTGCAGCGGACCAGCTGCAGCAGCGGTTCGAAGCAGTCCCGCTGGACACCACATCGGCGACGCCCGTCGACGACGCGGGAAAGGTGCGCTCTATGCGCACGACACACTCCCTCATGGCTGTGTTGATCATGTTTCCGCTGCTCTTCGCCGCCGCGCCGGTCACCCTGTTCGCGACATGGTGGGGCACCCGCGCGACGACAACCTGCACAGTCTCGCGGGTCGCCGCCACTGAACAGGTCGGCCGCGGTGGCCGATACATGACCTACGTCGTCCGCTCCGACGACTGCCCTCAGTTTCGAATCGTCACTGGAGGAACGCTCGACAGGACCGCGGTCCGGCTCCTGGGCGATTCGCTCGAACCCGGAGTCCGATACAGATTCGACCTGCGTGGCTGGGACGGGTTCTTCGGTTCGCGGGCGATCGTCGCGGCCTCTCGCCTGTAGCAAGGGACGGCGGTATACGTGCCCCATCCCCATCACGTCCCCCTAACGACCGACCGACGCGGGCCGATAGTGCACTCGTGACGGCTCACCCGGAGCCGAGACCAGGATTCGCGCCCATGATCGTCGTCACCCGATTGAACGACAGCCAGTTTGCGGTCAACCCCGACCTCATCGAGCGCATCCACGCCAGTCCGGACACCACTCTCGTCATGGTCGACGGGGCGAAGTTCATCGTCACCGAGTCCATGTCCGAAGTGATCGAGAAGATCGCCGCGTACCGGGCGCGCGTGATCGCGCTCGCCCACGATCTGCCCGCCGCCGGCCCGCGACCCGTTCCCGCGCCGCCGCTCGGGCTCGTGACGCTCACCGGCCTGGAAGACGACGAGACGGGGAGGGCTCACCCTGAAGCCCGCGCCGTCCCCCTGCGAGCAAGGAAGAAGTAATGGACCCGGCAACGATCATCGGCATCGTCCTCGCGTTCGGCGCCGTCGTCGCGATGGTGACGATGGAGGGCGCGCACCTGAGCGCGCTGCTGCTGCCCGCCCCCATGGTGCTGGTCTTCGGGGCCACCATCGCGGTCGGGATCGCCAGCGGAACGATCAAGGACTTCCTGACCGCGGTCAAGGCGCTCCCCCGCGCGCTCCGTGGGAAGGTCGAGCCGCCGCAGCAGGTGATCGACCAGGTCGTCGGCCTGGCGGAGAAGGCCCGCGCCAACGGTCTGCTCGCCATGGAGCAGGAGGCCGACAACGTCGACGACCCGTTCCTCAAGCGCGCGCTGCAGAACATCGCGGACGGCACCGACGGCGACGAGCTGCGCGTGCTGCTGGAGGACGAGATCGCGACACGGTCGAAGCAGGACCGTGTCGCTGCGAAGTTCTTCAGCGCGATGGGCGGGTATGCGCCAACGATCGGCATCATCGGAACCGTCGTCTCCCTGACCCACGTGCTCGAGAACCTGGCCGAGCCGGGCGAGCTCGGTCCGATGATCGCCAGCGCGTTCGTCGCGACGCTCTGGGGCCTGCTGTCGGCCAACTTCCTCTGGCTCCCGCTGGGCGCGCGCCTGCGCCGGCTGTCCGAACTGGATGTGGAGCGCATGACCCTGCTCATGGAGGGCGTGCTCGCGGTGCAATCCGGCTCGCAGCCGCGCCTCCTCGGCGAGCGCCTGCGCGCGATGGTCCCCGACGGCGACGCCGAGAAGGGCACCGCGAAGGCCGCCAAGCCCGCACGCGGTTCGAAGGATCCCGTCGAGGAAGCGGCCTGACATGTCGGCCCGCCGTCGGAAGAGACACGAGGAGCCGGAGGAGCACGAGAACGAGGAGCGCTGGATGGCCTCCTACATGGACATGGTCACCGTGCTCATGTGCATGTTCATCGTGCTCTTCGCCATGTCGACGGTGGATGCGAAGAAATTCGAGCAGCTGAAGGACTCGCTGGCGACCGGCTTCGGGCAGGTGAAGACCCAGAAGGTCGACACCGCATCCGGGGTCGTGGTGCCGCCCAAGCACGTCGACGAGTCCGGCAAGTCGACCGACTTCGCCCTCGCCCAGCAGGAGGCGCAGAACCTGCAGCACCTGAAGGACCTCATCCAGGCCGCCCTCACCCGCGACGGCCTGCAGGATGCGGTGGAGCTGAAGATCGACGAGCGCGGCCTCACGATCGGCCTGGTCGGCAACTCGACGTTCTTCGACTCGAACCGCGCGGAGCTCAGCCCGCGCGCCGTATCCGTTCTGAACGACATCGGACCGGTGCTCGCGCCGGAAGCGTACGAGGTCTCGGTGGAGGGCCACGCCGACCTGCGGCAGCCCGGAGCTCCGTATCCGACCAACTGGGAGCTCTCCGCGGGCCGAGCGACCAGCGTGCTGCGGCACCTGGTCGAGGTGAACGGCTTCCCGCAGGAGCGCATCGCCGCGGTCAGCTTTGGCTCGGCGCGTCCGGTCGCCGGGCACACCGGCACGACCGACTCGGACCTGGCGCAGAACCGGCGGGTGGATGTGGTGGTGCTGTCGTCGCAGCCGGACGCCATCCGCAAGCTCATCCCCCAGGCGCTGCAGTCGCCCGCGCCCACCACGGCCCCCGCCGCCTCCCGCTGACGCCCTCCACCCACCGTCGAGTACGCACAAATTGCACAGAAACCACGGCTCAGGCGTGCAATTTTTGTGGACTCGACGGGGTTGGGACGGGTATGGATCTTCAGCTTGAGAATCGCGTCGTCCTCGTCGTCGGCGGCACCGGCTTCATCGGCTCCGCGGTCGCCGACCGCCTTCGCGCCGAGGGCGCGACCGTGGTCGTCGCCTCCCGCAACTCCTCCGAGGGAGTCACGTTGGACGCCTCGGACGAGGAGTCCGTGCGCCGCGGCATCGACACCGTGCTGGAGCGTCACGGACGCATCGACGGCCTGGTCGTGACGGCCGCGCCGCCGGCGCAGACCCTCGACCCCGCCCGCAGTTCCGACCCCGAGCAGATCCTGAGCGCGATCGACGGCAAGGCGCTGTCGTTCCTCCGGGTCGCTCGCGCGGTGATCCCCGCGATGCGGGAGGCCGGCTTCGGCCGGATCGTCGCGATCAGCGGCCAGAACGCCTACATCAGCGGCAACATCACCGCGGTGGTGCGCAACGCATCCACCATCCTCATCGCGAAGAACCTCGCCGACGAGCTGGCCGGCACGGGCGTCGCCGTCAACGTGATCAACCCGGGCCTCGTCACCGAGACCCCCGACGCCCAGGTCGCACCGGGGCGGGGCGGGGAATCGTCTCCGGACCAGATCGCCGACCTGGTCGCCTTCCTCACCTCGCCCCTGTCGGCGGTCGATGGCGAGTCCATCGCCATCGGCCACCGGATGCTGGGGACGACCCTGCTCTAGCCGAGCGCGACGCCCGTCCACGAGACGGGCGGGAGCTCGAGGGTGAGTACACCGTCGTCGAGGGATGCGGTGGGCGTCGGGCGCAGGCCCACGCGGTTCTGATCGTGCAGGGTGTTCTTGGCGTACACGTCCTCATCCCACAGGGACACGGCCTCGCGCACCGCGGAGACTCCGAGGTCGCGCACGTCCACCCGGACGGTTTGCGTCTCGGTGAGGCTCCGATTCACGACGAACAGCGCGGCCGAGCCGTCGGCCTCGTCGAAGGTGGCCACCGCATCCACCAGGTCCGCCTCGCCGTAGACGGCGGTCTCGTACGAGCCGGTCTCGATGCGCGGGCGCAGCACCTCGCCACGGGCCAGCCGGCTGGTCACCGAGAACGGGAAGAACGTGGTCTGGCGCCAGGCGTCGCCGCCCGGCTCGGTCATGATCGGCGCAATCACGTTCACCAGCTGGGCGAGGGAGGCGCTGGTCACCCGGTCGTGGTTCTTCAGCAGCGTGATCAGCAGGTTGCCGAGCACGACGGCGTCGGCCGCCGAGTAGACGTCCTCCAGCTGCCGCGGGGCGTACCGCCACTCGTCGTTGACCTCCTCCGACTCCTTGTGCTCGTCGAGGTACCAGATGTTCCACTCGTCGAACGAGATCTGGATCTTCTTCTTGCTCTTGAGCCGGTAGCCGACGTGATCGGCGGTCGAGACGACCGTGTCGATGAAGTACTGCATGTCCACGGAGGAGGCGAGGAACGAGCCGAGGTCGCCGCCGCGCTCCTGGTAGTACGCGTGCGCCGACACGTAGTCGACGTGCTCGTAGGAGTGCTCGAGAACGACGCGCTCCCACTCGCCGAAGGTCGGCATCCCCGAGCCGGAGGAGCCGCAGACCACGAGCTCGAGGTCCTTGTCAGCCATCTTCATCGCTGCAGCCGTGCGGGCGGCGAGCTTGCCGTAGTCGTCCGCGATCATGTAGCCGGTCTGCCAGGGCCCGTCCATCTCGTTGCCCAGGCACCACATCCGGATGTCGTGCGGCTCCGGAGTGCCGTTCGCGATGCGCTGGTCGCTGAGCGCCGTCCCCGACGGGTGATTGGCGTACTCGAGCAGGTCGAGCGCGGCCTGGATCCCGCGGGTGCCGAGGTTCACCGCGAGCATCAGCTCCGAGTCGGTGAGCTTCAGCCAGCGCGAGAACTCGTCGAGTCCGACCTGGTTGGATTCCAGCGAGTGCCAGGCGAGGTCGCGCCGCACCGGGCGCTTGTCGCGCGGGCCGACCGAGTCCTCCCAGCGGAAGCCGGAGACGAAGTTGCCGCCCGGGTAGCGGATCGTCGTCGAGCCGAGCTCGCGGACGAGCTCCACGACGTCGAGACGGAAGCCGTCCTCGTTGGCAGTCGGGTGCCCCGGTTCGTAGATGCCGTCGTAGACGCAGCGCCCCAGGTGCTCGACGAACGAGCCGAAGATGCGGCGGTTGACGGTGGCGACGCGCGCGGTGCGGTCGAGGGCGATGCGGGTCTCAGACAAAAGGGTCTCCTGTTTTCGAGTCTCTGCCGCTGTGCAGACCTTCGTCGTCGGGAGCCCTTCGCGCGCCGACACCGCTGTCTACAACGTTAGAGAATAACGATGTAGAACCATGATGCAGAACGGAATGTGACCGTGTCAAACGGCGCGGTCAGGACGCCGTGGACTCGCGTTCGACCAGGCGGAACGGCATCGGCAGTCGCTCCGGGACGAACGGCTCGTCCGGGTGCTCGATCCTCCGCACCAGCAGGTCGACGGCCGTGCGGGCGATCCGCTCCCGGTCCGGGTCGATCGTCGACAGGCTCGGGATGGAGTACTCCGTCTCCTCGATGTCGTCGAAGCCGATGACAGCCACGTCCTCCGGGACCCGTCGCCCGGCCTCTTGCAGCGCGCGCAGCGCCCCGAGCGCGATGGCGTCATTGAAGGCGACGACACCGTCGAACCGCATCCCGGTGGCGAGCAGTTCGCGCATCGCGTCGGCCCCGTTACGCCGGTGCCAGGGATCGACCTGCACCACGAGCGCCTCATCGAACGGGAGGCCCGCGGCGTCGAGCGCCTGACGGTACCCCTCGAGGCGCAGGGCGGCCGAGCCGACGACGGCGGCGGGATGCGCGCCGAACGCGACGATCCGCCGGCGGCCGGAGGACAGCAGATGCTCCGTCGCCGCCCGGACCCCCTCGGTGTTGGCGATGATCACATGGTCGCGCGGCACATCCACGTTGCGGTCTCCCAGCAGCACCACCGGCGTGCCCAGCTCCGCGAGCAGGTCGACGTCGCTCTGATCGAGGGCGAGAACGCTGTGCAGCACGCCGTCGACCGTCTGGGCGTGTGGATGCCGCAGAGCGCCGATCTCCTGCCCGCGGTCGAGTCCGTACTGCTCGATCAGCACGGCGAGCCCCCGCTCGGACGCCGCCATCATCACCGCGTCCGCCAGTTCGGCGAAGTACGCGTTGCGCAGGTTCGGGATCATCAGCGAGATCACGTTGGTCCGCCCGGACCGGAGCCCACGCGCCAGGAAGTTGGGCCGGTAGCCGAGCACGTCGATCGCATCCAGCACCTTGCGTCGCGTCTGCTCACGCACGTGCGGGTGGTCGTTGATCACGTTGGAGACGGTCTTCACCGACACTCCGGCGAGCACGCTCACATCCTGCATCGTCGCGGCCATGCACGCTCCCCTCTCGGCGTCCTGGTGTGACTTTATAACGTTGGAACGGCGATCGTCGCCGGAGCGGTCCGCACTCCCGCCGAGTGCCGCGGCGCCGGGTCAGCGAAGAGCAGCGGGGCGGACGCGCACCGGCGCGAGCCACGCCGAGACGATCACCGCCGTGAGAGCTCCCGCCGCCACGATCGCCGCCAGCACGACGACCTGGAACCGGCCGGCCTCGAGCGGCGACACCCCACCGAAGATCGCTCCGACGAAGGCCCCGGGAAGCGTGACGAGACCTGTCGTCTTCGTCTGGTCGACGGAGGGGATCAGGGCCGAATAGACGGCGTTGCGTGCAAGCTCCAGCGTCGACTGCCGGGGCGTCGCGCCCAGCGCGAGCCATCCCTCCACCTCGTCCCAGTGGTCGCCCACCGCCTCGGTGAATCGACGTCCGGCCAGCGTGGCGATGCTCATCGAGTTGCCGATCACGATGCCGCCGATCGCGAGCGCGTAGCGCGCGCTGAACTCGATGGCGCCGGTGAGGAACACCACCGAGAACGACACGACGACGCCGACCGCCATGGCCGTCGCCATCATGACGGCGTGCTCCGACGACCATCCGATCCGTCGCGTCGCCGTCGCGGCCGCCACGGAGAACATGACGAGCAGGGCGAGCGCCACCCACAGCGGGTCGGTGATGACGCCGGCGAGCACCACGCTGATGACGGCCAGCTGCGCGGCGCCGCGGAGGATCGCGAGGGCCGGCGCCCAGCGGTGCGGCACACCGTAGGCGGCGAGCACCCCGACCGCGACGAGCGCGAGCACGGCGACGCCCAGCAGCGTGGGCGCCAGCTCGTGGACGATGGGCACCCGACGAGCCTACGGCGCGGCGCCGCGGCAGCGGAAAACAGGCGACGCAGGCGCGTCAGCGGCTAGAGGTGGTGTTCGTCCTCGTGGTCGTCTTCGAGCAGCATTCCGACGGACGTCGCGCAGGCATCGCCTTTCCAGGCTTCGACGCCCTCACGAACGGCGAAGGCCGCAATGACGAGACTGGCGAGCGGGTCGGCCCACCACCAGCCGAACAGGCTGTTCAGCAGGAGTCCGAGGAGGACGGCGACCGACAGGTAGGTGCAGATCAGCGTCTGTTTGGAGTCGGCGACGGCGGTCGCGGATCCCAGCTCGCGACCCGCGCGACGTTCCGCGAACGACAGGAACGGCATGACGACCACGCTCAGCGCGGTGAGGACGATTCCGACCGGCGAATGATGGACCTCGACGTGAGCGACCAGGGTCACGAGCGCACTGACCGTGACGTAGGCGGCGAGGGCGAAGAACGCGACCGCTATCACCCGCAGGGTGGGCTTCTCCCAGCGTCCCGGGTCTCGGCGCGTGAACTGCCAGGCGACCGCCGCGGCGGAGAGGACTTCGATCGTCGAGTCCAGTCCGAATCCGATCAGAGCTGAGGACGAGGCGGCGCTGCCCGCGGCGATCGCGACGACGGCCTCGACCAGGTTGTAGCCGATCGTCGCGCCGACGATCCAGCGGATCCGGCGCTGCAGGAGGGTGGCGCGGTCAACGGAGACGGTTGCGGTCATGCGCAGTGACACTCCTCGCCGGCGCAGCATCCGGGCTCGACGAACAGCGTCACCCGAAGCAGTTCCTGCAGGGCGGGCGCGATGTGCCCGTCAGCCAGCCGATACCAGGTGCGCCGCCCTTCCGGGATGGCCTCGACCAACCCGCACCCGCGCAGACACGCGAGTTGATTCGACATGACCTGCCGAGAGACGCCGAGCGCCTCGGCGAGGTCGGAGGGAAACGCCGGGGCCTCACGCAACGCGAGCAGGATGCCGACTCTCGTCGGGTCCGAGAGCGCATGGCCGAAGCGGGCCAGTGCAGCCGTGTGTGTGACGGTGGCGGCAGGAGCGACGATCGTCATGACACCGATAGTAAAGCAAACGCTGTATTAATCGCAGTGAGGCAGCGAGGGTCAGGACCGGATGCACGAAACGGAGGGATCCGGCCGATCGTCCGCCGGATCCCCTCCGTTTCGACGCGGTCAGCGCTTGAGGTTGGTGAGCTCCTGCAGCACCTCGTCGGAGGTCGTGATGATGCGGGCGTTCGCCTGGAAGCCGCGCTGCGCGACGATCAGGTTGGTGAACTCCTGCGAGAGGTCGACGTTCGACATCTCGAGCGAGCCGCCCTGCAGCTGGCCGAGACCGTCCTCGCCGGGGCCGCCGAGCTGAGCCGCGCCCGAGTTGACCGTGGCGCGGTAGGTGGACCCGCCGCCCTTCTCGAGGCCGCCCGGGTTCACGAACGTGGCGAGCGCGATGCGGCCGACGGCCTGCTTGTCGCCGTTCGAGAAGAGGCCGGTGATGGTGCCGTCCTTGTCGAGGGTGAACGACTCGAGGGTTCCCGCCGCACGGCCGTTCTGGTCCTTGAAGGCGACCGTGGTGATGCCGGAGTACCCGGTGACCGCGCTCAGGTTGACCGCGACGCCGCCGACGGTGAGCGCGCCGCCGCCGGTGAGGACGCCGTTGGTGAAGGTGAGCGTGCTGTTTCCTGTCGCTCCCGCGGCGTCGGCGCCCGCCACATCCCAGCCGGTGCCGGTCTTGGTGAAGGTGAGGGTGAGCTTCCGGGCGGTGCCGTTGGCGTCGTACACGGAGATGTCGCGCACCAGCTGGTCGCCGACCGCGGCGTCGGAGGGCAGATTCCCGGTGACGTTCGAGGTCGTCGTGGCCGCGGCGGGAGTGACCGCCTTCAGCGGGATGGTGATATCGCTCAGCGCGCCGCCCTGCTGGATGACGCCGTTGACGGCGTTCCACCCCTGCAGGATGGCACCGCCCGGGCCGACCAGACGGCCCAGCGCGTCGGGGTCGAGCGACCCTGCGCGCGTGTAGACGGTCTCGCCGCCGACCTTCATGACGAAGAAGCCGTCGCCGTTGATCATGATGTCGGTGGAGCGACCCGTCGCCTGGGCGGCGCCCTGCGTGAAGTTCGTGGAGATGCCCGCGACGAGCACGCCGAGGCCGATCTGGGCCGGGTTCGTTCCACCGGTCTGGCCCTGCGGCGCGCCGGCGCCCTGCACCAGCTGCGACAGGGTGTCCTGGAACTGCACGGCGGACGACTTGAATGCGGTCGTGTTGACGTTGGCGATGTTGTTGCCCGTCACATCCAGCATGGTCTGGTGCGAGCGGAGGCCGGAGATTCCGGAGTAGAGCGAGCGGAGCATGGCGTTTCCTTTCTGAGGAAGGTGCGTGAGGTCAGGCGGTCGGCGTCGTGGTGCCCGAGCCGGCTGGGGCAGGGGTGACCACGCCGAGGATGGCGTCGAGGGCGAGCTTCTGATCGCCGACCGTGACGATCGGGACGGCGCCGGCGTAGGAGACGGACGAGGCGAGCCCGGTCTGGGTGTCGCCGTTCTTGTCGAGGTAGCTCACGGTGTGACCGATGAGCGCGGCCGCGGCCTGCCGCATCTGGAGGGCGAAACCCTCCTGCGCGGTCGTGTCCATGTTGGTGAGCTTCTCCATCATGGCCAGCTGCGTCGTCTGGGCGATCATCTGGTTGGTGTCCATCGGCGAGCTGGGGTCCTGGTTGCGGAGCTGGGTGACCAGCAGCTGCATGAAGGCCTCGCTGTCGAGCGACTGCTTCGGCGTCCGCGTCGGCGGGGTGGAGTAGATGCCGCCCGTGGAGGCGGTGTCTGCTCCGGTGATGGGGTCGACGGCCACGGTGGCTCCCTTCTAGACGATCAGGTCGATGGTGTGAGCGGACCCGTCCGCGGGCGCGGACAGGGTGGATCGGGGGGATGCGACGCCCTCGGAGGAGGCCCGCGGTGCGGTCGGGCGTCCCTCGGGTACGCCGTGACGACCGCCGCCCGGTGCGTCGTGCTGCGGCGCCGGCTGGTTCTGGGACGACAGGTCGAGCGTCCCGGTGAGGCCCGCGCCGCCGAGGTCACGGCGCAGGTCCGGGAGGATGGCGCGCAGCGCATCCCGCCCGGCATCCGTCGGCGCGAACAGCTCGACGCGGACGCCCTCGCCGCCGACGTGCGCACGGACCGTCACCGGCCCGAGCGTGTCCGGGGTGACGTGCACGGTCATGACGTGCTCGCCGGCGCCGGCCGCCGCGAGCGTGAACACCGGGCGAGCGAGCTGCGCGCCCAGCGTGGCCTGCGGTGCGGGGGCAGCGGGAGCGGCGACCGATTGCGCGATCGGAGCGCGGTCGAGACCGGGCAGCGGCTGCGGGGCGGCCGTCGGTGCGGCGATCGGGTCGGCCTTCGGCGACTCGGGACGAGTGGATGCGGTGGGCGCCGCGGCTGCGGACGACGCAGCCTCGGCCGACGCTCCGACGGCCGCGGTCTGCGGGGAAAGGGGAGGCGTCGTCGGAACGGCTGCGGCCTGGGCACCTGCCGCCGGTGCCGCGGGCGCGGTCGCCGCTCCGCCGGTCCCCGTTGTCGGAGCCGGGGCAGCACCAGCCTCGCCCGAATCCACGCGCGAGGCGGCAGCGGGGCCGCTCGTGCCGCGGCCCGGCCGCGAAGGAGCACCCGCCTCTCCGCTCTCCCCCGCGTTCGCGACCGCGACGGCCGCCACGAGCGGTGACTCGGTGCTCGAATTCGGGTCGAGTGGTGACGTGATGTCGCTGGTCGAGGCCGGGGCGGCGCGGACCGGGGGCGTCGGCGCGGCGGATTGAGGCGCGGCGGCCGGCGCGTCGACGGTCTGGGCCACAGCGGAAGGCGCCCCGACGGATGGGCCACCGACGGTCGGGGTGGCGGCGATCGGGGATGCGGCGGCCGGTGTGGATGCGGCGGCCGCGGTCACGACGGGGGACGTTGCGGCGTCCGTCGTAGCGGCCGGGAGACCCGGAACCGTGGTGGCGGTCTGCGTCGGGGCGGTCGACGAAGACGGAGTCTCCGTGCCGGTCGTTGCGGCACCCGCTGACGGGCCGTCCGTCTCGGCGGCAGCGTCCTTCGGGCCGTCCGCGCCCGCGGTCTGCGCCGGTCGAGCAGTGTCTCGCGCGGCGGCGGCCCCCGCCGCATCCGGCTTGTCCACACTCCGGTCGTGCTCGCGCGCCGCCTTCGGCCGCGATCCGCCGTGCGCATCCCGCGGGGTGGCATCCACCGCGCCCTGCAGGAAGGCGTCGAACGCGTCGCCGGAACCCTTCGTCGCGCCGGAGCCGGGCCGGGCTGCCGTGGACGGCGCAGCGGTCGGAGCGGAGGTGACCGTAGCCGGGCTCACAGGGAGCCTCCCTGCACCAGTGACGCGAACAGCGAGCGCATCATGTCCGCTTGAGCGGACGACGCGGACGACGCCGACGACGCAAAGCCACCGAGCCCCGCCAGCGCCGCAGCCGGAGCCGCACTCGCCGGCGCCGCCTGCGGAACCACCCGCCGGATCGTGACGATGTCGGAGTCGCTCATCCAGTTGTCCACCAGGCTGACGTTGCGCCCTTCGCTCGGAGCGTGGATGACCTTGCCGTCTCCCGCGTAGATGACGATGTGCTCGCCGCCGTTGGTGACGATGAGGTCGCCCGGCTGCGCCTGAGCGAGCGACGGCACCTCGGTGCCGACGGTCGACTGTCCGGAGACGAGGCGCGGAACGTCGATACCGAGATCCTTGAACACGCGCTGCACCAGCCCGGAGCAGTCGAGCCCGGAGGCGCTGGTGCCGCCGAAGACGTAGGGAACGCCGAGGTACTTCTTGGCGTCCGCGACGACATCGGCGCCCGTCGGCGACCCGGTGCCGCTCGTCGCACCGAGCGCGCCGGACAGCGCAGCAGCGAAGTCCGTGGCCGACGTTGCCGACGCCCCCGACGTTCCGGAAGCGGACGTTGCCGACCCGGCACCCGCCGTCTTCGCCGGGTTCTCCAGCTGCACCAGCGTCGCCTGGATCTGCGCGATGCGCCCGATGGCGTCCGTGACGGTCATGCCTCTCCCCCTTCTCGCGCGCGCTGCCACGCGCCGGTGGCCATCTCGTCGATGGCCGACTGCTCGGCGCTCAGTTCGCCGGCGACGACCTCGGCGCGGTGGCGGTTCTCCAGCTTCTCCAGCCCGACCGCGCGCTTCTTGGCCTCGGTGAACGCCTCCTGAGCAGCGGCCGCGTCGGCTTCGCGTTCCGCGGCGAGCGCCGACAGGTCCGCGAGCATGCTGCGGCTGGATGCGCGCGCGGCCGCCATGGCGAAGAGCGTCCCCGCATCGGTCGCCTCCGCGGGCACGGCGTGCAGCGCGGCGATGGCGCGCGCCTGCCGCTCCCCCGCATCCCGCCGGAGGGCGTTGGCCGCGGCGAGGTCGCTCGCGGCGTGCTCCTTCTCGATCTGCCGAAGCCGCAGCAGACCGGCCAGTGCGAATGCTCGTGCCATCACACGCCTCCCAGCATCCCGATGAGTGCCTGCAACCGGGCCCACGACTCCGCCGACGGGGCCGGTTCGCCGATTCCCTGGCGCAGGAACGCGTCGATGGCGTCGGCGTTGGCGACCGCCGCATCCACCTTCGGATTGGTCCCCGGCTTGTAGGCGCCGACGTCGAGCAGGTCCTGTGCCGCGACCTTGGCGGCCAGCACGCTGCGCAGGGCGATCGCCGCCGCGCGCTGCTCGGGGGTCGTCACGCGTGAGGCGAGACGGGAGACCGAGCCCAGCACATCCACCGACGGGAAGTGCCCGACCACCGAGAGCCTGCGGTCGAGCACGACGTGACCGTCGAGGATGGAGCGCGCCGCGTCGGCGATCGGCTCGTTGTGGTCGTCGCCGTCCACGAGCACGGTGTACAGACCCGTGATCGAGCCGGTCTCGCCGGTCCCCGCCCGCTCGAGCAGTTGCGCGAGCAGCGAGAACGTCGACGGCGGGTAGCCGCGCGTCGCGGGCGGCTCTCCGGCCGACAGGCCGATCTCGCGCTGCGCCATGGCGACACGGGTCAGGGAGTCCATCATCAGCACGACGTCGGCGCCCTCGTCGCGGAACGCCTCGGCGATGCGGGTCGCCGCGAACGCCGCACGCAGGCGCATGACGGCCGGTTCGTCCGAGGTCGCCACGATCACGACCGAGCGTGCAAGGCCTTCGGGGCCGAGGTCGTCTTCGAGGAACTCTCGCACCTCGCGCCCGCGCTCCCCCACCAGCGCGATGACCGACACCTGGGCGTCTGTCCCCCGCGCGATCATCGAGAGCAGCGACGACTTGCCGACGCCCGAGCCGGCGAACAGGCCCAGGCGCTGGCCGCGGCCGGTGGTCACCATCGTGTCGAGCACGCGGACGCCCAGGCCGATGGGCTGCAGGATGCGCGCGCGGCGCATCGCGTCGGGTGCGCGGTTACCGAGCGCGACGAAGCCGTCCGCCTCGATCGGCCCCCGGCCATCGACAGGGCGGCCGAGCGCGTCGATGACGCGGCCGAGCATCCCCCGCCCGGTCGGAACGAGCAGCGGGGCGCGCACGGCGCGTGCGGGGGCACCGGCGGCCACACCGGTCAACGGGCCGTACGGCATCACGCGGACGCGGTCGGCGGTCGTCGCCACGACCTCGGCGTGCACCCCGGGTTCGTCCCCGATGACCACGACGTCGCCGATGGCGGCGGGAACGCCCTCGAGTTCGGCGCCGAGACCCACCACGGCGCTGACCCGGCCGACGGTCTCGACCTGTGCGGCCGCCACGGCCGCATCCCAGCGACCGCCGATGACCGGGCTCAGCACCGCGCTCACGACAGGGCCTCCTTCGCCCGGTCGAGCGCGGCGTGGATGCGCGCATCCAGCCAGCCGTGCGGGAGCTCGCCGATGGCGTCGCCCGGCGCGAGCGTCGGGTCGGCGATCAGTTGCAGGTCCTCCTCGGCCCCGGCCACGCGGAGGGCGGCGACGTCATCTGGATGGAGGCGGACCACCGGCACGACACCGCCCGGCGCTGCGGACAGCACACGTCCGACGGCAGCGCGGGCGGCGGTGACCCGGTCCTTCAGCGCGACACCGACGACGGCCGTCGCCAGCTCGAACGCCGCATCCACCAGCGCGGACTCGGCGTCGGCGAGCACCGGAACGGTCGCCTCCCGCAGCTCGACGGCCGCCGTGCGCAGCGCCCGCGCGAGCACCGCGACCTGTTCGGCGGCCTCCGCCGACTCGGCGGCACGTGCGGCGTCCGCCCGGTCGACCCACTCCGCCTGCTCGCGTGCGGCCGCCCGGCGCCCCTCGGCGAAGCCGGCCGCGTAGCCGCGGGAACGGGCGGACGTCATGGCGGCGCGCTCGTGCTCCGTCTCGGCCAGCACCGGGACGGTCAGCGGCGCGAAATCGCGCGCGACGGCGGCGTCATTCGACATATGCGTCCTCGTCCCCGCGCTGCACGGTGATCGCGCCGGTCGCCTCCAGGTCGCGGATGGCCCGCACGATCTCGGCGCGAGCGTCCTCCACCTGCGAGACGCGGACCGGACCCAGGATGCGCACCTCGTCCTCGAGGATCTCGCGGTTGCGCTCCGACAGGTTGGTGGTGATGATCTCGCTGACCGCCTCCGACGCGCCCTTCATCGCGACCGCCAGAACAGCCGCGTCGACGCCGCGCAGCACCTGCTGAACGTCGCGCGACTCGAGCCGGACGATGTCGTCGAACGTGAGCATCCGCGACCGCACCTCTTCGGCGAGCTGCGGGTCGCGCTGCTCGAGCGCCTCCAGCAGGGCCTTCTCGGTGGCCGCATCGGAGCGGTTGATGATGTCGACGAGCGGCTGCACTCCCCCGACGGCGTCGGACGCCGCCCGCGACGACACGACCGCGCTGGCCCGCTGCTTGAGCGTCTCGGCGACGACCCGCACGGCGTCGGGGCTGGGCGATCCCATCGTGGCGATGGCGTGGGCGACCTCGGTACGCGCCGTGTCATCCAGCCCGGCGAGCACGCGGGACGCGTGATCGGCCCGCAGGTGCGCGAGCACGAGCGCGCTGGTCTGCGGCAGCTCCCCGGCGAGCAGCATCTGCACCTGCGCCGGCTCCACCGCGTCGAGGAACTCGAACTGCTTCCCGGCCAGATTGGATGCGACCCTGTTGAGCACGCCGGTCGCCCGTTCGGCGCCGAACGACGCCTCCAGCAGTCCGACCGCGATATCCCGCCCACCGCGCGTGGTCACCGCACCGCGGGTCGCCAGGTCGTGGAACTCGTTGAGCGCCTTCTCGGCGACCCCCGGATCCACTCGGCGCAGCCGCAGGATCTCGGCGGTGATCTCGTCGGCCTCCTCGTCGGAGAACTGCTTCATCACCTGGGCCGCGCGCTGCTGATCCATGTTCATCAGCACGACGGCGACCTTCTGCGCGCCGGTCAGAGCGGTGCTCATACGCCCGCCCTGTCATCCATGAGGCTGCGGAGGAACTCCGCCGTGCGCTGCGGGTCGCGCTCGGCGAGCGCCTCGATCTCGGCGCGACGGCGGTCGGCCTCCACCTCGGCCGGGTCGGGCGTCGGGTCGGGAAGCGGGTCGAGCTGCATCGGCACCGTCGGCGCGGCCTGCTCCAGCGCGATCGGGAAGGCCGCTGCGTCGAGGGCCAGCGTGTCGGCGTCTTCGGCGAGCGCCGCCGTCTCGGCCGCTCGGCGCCGGCCGCGGCGGAACAGGAGGAACGCGATGATGGCCGCGGCGACGATCGCCGCCGCGATGACGGAGGTCCGGATGATGCTGCTGAGCTGGTCGGCCGCAGCGGCATCCTTGGCCTCCTGCAGCGCCTTGGCCGCCTCGGTCGCACCGGTCTTGCTGAACGGCACCATCTCGACGCTGACCGCGTCGCCGCGCTTCACATCGATGCCGGCGGCCGCGTTGACCAGATTGCGGATCTCGTTGGCGCTGACATCCCCCACGGCATCCGAGTTCAGGGCGACGGAGACGGTCTGCCGGTTTATCGCACCGGCCGGGATGGTCCGCTGCTCGGTGACCTTGTCGACCGCGTTGTCCTTCGTGCTCGACTCGGAGTTGAAGGTGCCGTTGCCGTTGGTGCCGTTCGGGACCGCGATGTTGTCGGGTCCGAGCACCCCGGCGTTGCTGCCGCCGGAGCCCGTGTAGGTCTCCTTCTGGGTCGTCTCGCTGAGTGACGGCGCATCCGTCGGGGCCGTATACGACTCCTCCGTGCGCTGGGCGCTCTCGGTGCTCACATCGGCGGCGACGGCGACGGTCGCGTTTCCCGGGCCCACGACCTTGTCGAGCATCTCCTGCACAGCGGACTTCACGCGGGTCTCATAGTCGCTGGCCTGCTTGTCCGCTCCCCCGGTCGCGCCCCCGCCGACCGTGCTGAGCACGGTGCCGTCGGCATCCACCACGGCGACGTCCGTCGGCTTCATGCCCGGAACGGCGGCGCTGGTCAGGTGCACGATGGCCTGCACCTGGTCGGCGCTGAGGGTCACCCCGCTCTGCGTCTCCACGAACACCGACGCGGTCGGGTCCTTCTTCTCGGACGCGAAGACCGTCTCCTCCGGGATGGCGAGGCGCACCGACGCCGCCTTGACGCCCTTCATGGCGGCGATGGTGTTGCCGAGCTCCCCCTCCATCGCGCGCTTGTAGGTGACGTTCTGCTGGAACTCGGACGAGGTCACGCCCATCTTGTCGAGCAGCGAGTACCCGCCGGTGGTGGAGGCCGGAAGGCCCGCCGAAGCGGCCTTGAGCCGTTCGTCGTAGACCTTCTCCTGCGGGACGAGGATGGTCGAGCCGCCGTCCGTGAGCTGGTACGGCACCCCGTCCGTGCGGAGCTGGTCGACGATCGCGGAGGCGTCCGACGCCGCGACGCCGGAGAACAGCGGCGTGTACGACGGCTGCGACGCCCACAGGGCGAGACCCGTCGCGCCGAGCGCGACGACCGCGACACCGATGAGGGCGATCACCCGCTGGGCCACGGAGAAGCCGCGGATCGAGTCGCCGATCCGCCGGAAGAAGCTGGTCACCTGCTGAGGCATCAGGCCTGCATCCGCATGATCTCGTTGAAGGCGTCGACCGCCTTGTTCCGGACGCCGGCGACGAGCTCCAGGGTGACCTGGGCGCGCGTGGATGCGAGCGTCGCGTTATGGATGTCGTCGAGGTTGCCGGTGACGGCCTGGATCGCCAGGCGGTCGCTCGTGCCCTGCAGGCCCTGCAGGTCGTCGATCGCCCCGGTGAGGGCGTTGCCGAAGGCGGCTCCCCCGGTGCCGCCGGTCTGCTGGGTCGCTGAGACCCCGGCGGTGGCGTCGATGCCGGAGAGCGCTCCGATCGCGGGAATGGGCATCAGTTCCTCCCGATCTGGAGCGCCGCCTGGTAGGTCTCCTTGGCGCGGTCGACGACGGCCGCGTTGGCCTGGTAGCCGCGCTGCGCCATGATCAGCGAGCCCATCTGCTCGGACAGGTCGATGTCGGGGTACCGCACGTACCCCTTCTCGTCGGCGACGGGGTTGTCCGGCTCGTAGACCATGCGTCCCTCGGCACTTCCGAGGGCGGCGCCGGCGACGTAGACGCCGGAGACGCCTTCGCCCTCCTGCGCGACCACGTAGCGCGCCTGGAACGCAGCACCGTTGGTCGGCTTCGCGGTGTTGATGTTGGCCAGGTTGTCGGAGATGGCGTCCAGCCAGTGGCGGTGCAGGTTCAGCCCCGTCCCGGCGATTCCGATGGCGTCGAAGGTCATGTCGTGCTCCTCTCGTCGATGTCCTGGCTCAGCTGGTCTTCAGGGCGGCGCGGATGGCCGAGAACTGCCCGCCTGCGGCTTGCGAGGCGAACTGGAAGCGCAGCACCGTGTCGACGTTCGAGAGCGTCTCGGTGTCGAGGTTGACGTTGTTCCCGTCGAGCCGCGTCGGCTCCAGCGACCGGGCGGTCGTCGCGGCTGCGTGCCCGTCGTGGTCGGCGACGGAGGCGGCGAGAGCGTCCTCGAACGACACGCGCTCGGCCGTGTAGCCGGGGGTGTTGACGTTGGCGATGTTGTTCGCGATGGCGCGTTGGCGCGCGGCGAGGCCGTCGAGGGCGCTCGCGAGGGCGGCGCTGGTCACGGATTCGAGCACAGCTGCACTCCTGGGTCGTGGGGCGGCCCATCCGTGGCCAAGTCGATGAGCGATCCGTGCTCGAAAGGAGCTATCGGCAGCTCTCCCCCGCCCGTTAGGGACGACATCCCGGGCGTGTTCGCCGAGCGATTTCCCACACCGTCATCCACAGCGTGTACCCCGATGTGAATTACACCGGTGTGGTTTCGAAGGGGTGTTCGATCGTCACAGAATCCGAGCGAAATCGCAGGTCAGAGGCAGTTTCACAAACCTGGGAATCTGAGAGTGCACACATCTCGCGCGTGTCCTCCACACGATTCGTGCTCTCATCCACTGATTCTGCACAGAGTTATCCACAGGTGGAGAACTGCTATGGGGAGTCAGCCGATCAGGTCGAAGTAGACCGGGTGCGCGCCGACCTCGGACCGGGGTACAGAACGCACCGCCGCGAGGTGCCGCGCGGTCGTCTGACGCACGTCCTCGAGGTAGCGGATGGTGTGCAACTGCGCCTCCAGGAGACGCGTCGCACGTTCCTGCAGCTCCGGTGGGATCGGGCCAAGCGCGATCGGCGGACGCCAGGGGACCGGGTCCACCTGTGCGAGCGCGCCGTGCAGCTCGTCTTCCATGCGATCGAGCGCTTCGGCCCAGGCGGCGGCCTCGGAAGCGAGCTCCGGAGCGGCCTCCGGAGCGACCTCGGGCAGGTCGCGCGACACGTCGTCAGGCGACGCCGAGGTCACGGTCCGCTTCCGTCGTGGTGGCGGCCGCCGGCAGCAGCGCCGCGGCCTCGTGCCAGGTCCGGCGCAGGGGCTCGGCGAGCTCGATGGCCTCGCGCACCTTCGCCGGGTCGCGCTCGATCATCCCGCCGACGATGAGATCCGCCAGGTAGCCGTACAGCTGCAGCAGACCCTCGGCGCCGTCCCACAGCTCCACCCGCAGCGTCCCCGCGAGCTCGGCCACGATCTGGTCGGCGTGCCGCAGGTTCTCCCAGGCGGTCGGCCACTGCTCGGCCGTGAGCGCGGCCTCGCCGCGGGTGAGGTCGAGCAGGAGCCGGTCGTACAGCATCGTGAGGAGTCGTGCCGGGCTCGCGGAGAGGACGCTGTCGCGGTTGTAGGCCGAGAGCTTCGCGGCCGCGGAGGTGAGGACGTTCATGATGCGCTCGCAGACGGGAGGGAGGACAGCTGGCCGGTGAGCCACGACGACTGGGACTGCAGCTGCTGGAGCTGCACTTCGAGGTTGGCGTACGTCTTCTCGAGGGTCGCGCGGCGGTCGGCGAGACGGCCGTCCCAATCGGTGATCTGGTCGTTGAGGCTCTTGACCGTGGACTGCTCGCCCTTGATCTTGAGCGAGATCGAGCCGGTGTACGTGTCGCTGGCGTCGGTGGCCGCGTCCGCGACGCGCTGGGCGATCGTGGCGACGGCGGTCTTCACCGCGTCGGGGTCGGCGGCCATCGCCGTGGCGAAGACGTCCTGGTCGAAGGTGACGGCGCCGTCCCGCGTGATGCTGATGCCGTAGGTCGAGGGGGAGACGCCGCCGATCGGGGCGATCACCGCATCCACCAGCTTTTGGTTGACATCGCGCACCGACGACTCGCCCGTGAACACGCCTCCTGTGACGACCGTGCCGCCCGCGGCGTCGGTCGAGGTCGAGACGGCCTGCTTCTGGCCGATGTACGTGAGGATGTCGTTGACGGCGGTCGCCAGCGAGCCGGCCGCCGCGGAGATGCTCTTGTCGTCGCGCGCGACCGTCAGGGTCACGGGTGAGGTGGACGCGGCGGTCACCGAGACGGTCACGCCGGGGAGCACGTCGGCGAAGCTGTTGGTCGCGCTGGTCACGGTCTGCGCGGCGCCGGTGCCGGCCCAGAGGGTGAGCTGGGCGTCCTGCGCCTGTCGCACCTGCGACGAGCCCGCGTCCGACAGGATGTTCGTGGCGGTGCCGGCCGCGACATCCGCCGCCGTCCCGCGATAGGCCGTGAAGGCGGCCGCGGCTCCGGTCTTCGTGGAGCTGAGCTGCAGGCGGTACAACTGCTGCCCGGTCGCCGGGTCGAGACCCGCGGCGACCCGTGTCGCGCTGACACCCGCGCCGGCCTGGTTGATGGCGGCGGCGACATCGGCGAGCGACGAGCTGGCGGCGGTGATCTGCTTGGTCGTGCCGTCGGCGGCGACGAAGGTGAGGGTCGGCGGCTGGTCCGGCCACTCGGTCAGCGGCCCGGTCACGGTGACCTGCGACTGCGCGAGGCGGTCGACCGTGAAGTCGATGGTGCCGTCCACGGCGCCCGTGCCGGCGGTGGCGGTGACCGTGGTGGAGCTGGTGCTCGCCGTGTGCAGGTCGGTGCCGGCGGGCTTCGCCAGCTTCGCGGCGGAGTCGGCGAGCGCGGCGACCTTCGAGTTGAGCGCCTGCATCGCCGAGATGAAGTTGGTGGAGTCGGTGACCTTGTTCTTGAGCAGCGTCTGCGGAATCGCCTCCGCCTGCATCAGGCTGTTGATCAGATCCGTCGTCTGCAGGCCGCTGATGAGCCCGTCGATCGCCATGCCCATGCGGTGGTCTCCCTCCTACGACGGTGGTTCGGGGTGGTGCGGTGGTGCGGGGTGGTGCGGGGTGGTGCGGCGGCCGGGGCACGCTTTGGGGACTACGCCCCGGCCGCCGGGCCCGATCAGCGGAGCAGCTGCAGGACGCCCTGGTTGGACTGGTTCGCCTGAGCGAGCATCGCAGTGCCGGCCTGCGACAGGATGTTGGAGCGGGTGTACTTCACCATCTCCTCCGCCATGTCGGTGTCGGTGATGCGGCTGGACGCGGCCGAGAGGTTCTCCTTCGAGACGTTCAGGCTGCGGACAGCGGACTCGAAGCGGTTCTGCGAGGCGCCGAGCTCCGAGCGAGCGGTCGAGATCGCGGTGATCGCGGTGTCGATCGCCGTGATGGTCGTGTTCGCGGCAGCGTTGGTGCTGACGTCGAACCCGGTCGCGCCGGTGGCGCCCCCGAGGGTGCCGACGGAGGTGGCGACATCGGCCAGGCCGACCGCGATGGTGTCGTTCGCCGTCGAGCCTGCGCCCACCTGGAAGTTCAGCGAGCCGCCCTTGAGCAGGTCGATCCCGTTGAAGTTCGTGCCCTGCGTGATGCGGTCGAGCTCCTTGCCGAGCTCGTCCGCCTCGGTCTTGATGGCCGCACGCGAGGTGGTGTTGTTCGAGTCGTTACCGCCCTGCACCGCGAGGTCGCGCATGCGCTGCAGGATGGAGTGGACCTCGGTGAGCGAACCTTCAGCGGTCTGCACGACGCTGATGCCGTCCTGAGCGTTGCGGGCGGCGACGGTCAGACCGCCGACCTGCGACTTCAGGCCCTCCGAGATGGCGAGGCCCGCCGCGTCGTCCGCCGCACGGTTGATGCGGAGGCCGCTGGACAGCTTCTCGAGCGACTTCGAGAGGTCGCTCTGCGTGTTGTTCAGGTTGCGGTAGGCGTTGTTCGCCGCGATGTTGGTGTTGATCTGCATACCCATGATGTTTCCTCCATGACTGGGTGGTGGTTCGCGGCCCTTCCGTGGTCCGCATCAGCCTCTATCGGCTGTCTTGTCCGTCCCGTTAGCAGCAATCCGCTCCTGACTTTTTCGCGCATTTCGGCCGATTCAGGCGGAAAAAGTCAGGAGCTGATGGCTCAGGACGCCCGGGCAGAGCTCGGGGACGTGGGGGAGAGGCGCGAGACGCCCGCGACCGCGTGCTGCGCGAGACGCGCCAGATAGGCGCTGCGCCGGGCCTGCGAGGTCTTCGCCTCGATGACGACGGGGTCTCCCTCGTCGGCGTAGTGGGTGGCCATGCCCTCGCGCATGAGGCGGATGGCCTCCGAACGCTGCTGCGACACGGCCGAGTGGGTGATCCCCAGCTCCTCCGCGATCTCGGTCACCGTGCGGTCGTCGAAGTAGATGGCCTCGACGATGGATCGCATCCGGTCGGGAAGAGCGGCGACCGCAGCACGCACGTAGGCGGTCTGCTCGTCGGCCAGCAGGGAGTCCTCGGGGCCGACGGTCTCCGAGACGAGCAGCGGCTCGATGGTCTCGTCGAGCGCGGTCACCGTGCGGGAGGCGTCGGCGAGGCCGGCAGCGGCCGTCTCGCGGTCGACGCCGAGCGCACCGGCGATCTCGTCGACGCTGGGCTTCCTCCCGAGGGCCGAGGTCAGGCTCTCCTGCACCGCGAGGGTCTCCTTGATGCGTTTGCGCGCGGAACGTGTGGCCCAGTCGGATGCGCGCAGCTCGTCGGCGAGTGCGCCGAGGATGCGGGTGCGGGCGTATGCGCCGAACGGGACGCCCGTGGTGGCGTCGTACGCGTCGGCCGCCTGCACGAGGGCGACGGCGCCGGCCGAGGCCAGGTCGTCGCGCGACAGGTGGGTGGCGCGGGAGCACAGGTCGGAGACCAGATAGCCGACGAGCGGCAGGTTCTCCACGACGAGCGTGTTGCGTTCGTTCCGGTTCACGCTGGGCGACCCCTCTTCATCGGACGGGTACCGCGCGTCGACCTCTTTCGGGGAGGGTGTCGCGGGTACTCGGGCGGTGCGGTGGACGCTCGGGCTGGGTCGGGTGCCGAGCGAGGTGCTAGGAGTCTTCCGCTGTTCACGGTAACAATTCGAGACTGTTCAGATTGCATGCTTTCTGTCCCCATTACGGGGCAGTGAGTACCCCCAGTACGGGGAATACTGACAGCACCCCGAAAAGCGGTAGGTCGTGCCTCTCGCCGGGGTGATCGCGCGCCTAACATCGGGCGCAAGCGTGCCGATGGTCTGGGGTGGCGGAACACATCCACCGCCTTCGGAACCCGAGGAGACCAGGTGCGCACATCGACTCACGAGGAAGTTGGTAGCGACATGGCCGCGAACGAACTCTCTGCGCAGCTCTGGAAGGAACGCGAGCTCCTCGAGCTCCTGCTGTTCAAGCTGGAGGAGGAGCAGCTGCTGCTCATCGCGGGCAAGTCGCGGTGGATCTCGCACGCCACCCGTGAGGTCGAGCAGGTCATCGAGCGGATGCGCGCCGTCGGCCTCGCGCGAACGGTCGAGGTCGCCGCGCTGGCGGAGGAGTGGGGCCTCGGTCAGGATGCGACCCTCCGTGAGCTCGCCACCGCCGCCCCCGACGGCATCTGGTCCGACATCTTCGGGTCGCACCTCGCGGCCATGACCGAGCTGACCGCGCAGATCGCCGAGGTGCGCGACACCAACGAGCGCCTGCTCCGGGAGGCCGCCCGCTCCACGCAGGAGACGCTGAGCTCGCTCTCGGGCGCCGGCGACGACCCGGGCGTGTACGGAGCAGGCGGCACGGGCCAGGCGGGCGACACCGCGCGCTTCTTCGACACGGAGGCCTGACCGGATGAGCACCTTCAGCGGCCTGAACACCGCGTACACCGGGCTGGTCGCCGCCAAGGCGGGCCTCGACGTGGTCGGCCAGAACCTCGTGAACGCGAACACGCAGGGCTACACCCGGCAGCGCGTGACCACCTCGGGCGTGCCCGCGCTGTCGTCCGCCGGGCTCTTCAGCGGCGGCGTCCGCCCGGGCCAGGGCGTCACGATCGACGGCATCCAGCGCCTCGACGACGCCGCACTGGATGCGCGGGTGCGCACGACCACCGCGCTCTCCGGGTACACGAACACCCGTGCCGACGCCCTGGCGACCCTCGAGCAGTCTCTCAACGAGCCGGGGACCAACGGCCTCTCGGCCCAGCTGCAGAAGTTCTGGTCGGCCTGGGGCGACGTCGCCAACCAGGCGGGGGAGCAGGCGCCGGCCGGCGTTCTGCTCGGGCAGGCGGGCAGCCTCGTCACCCAGCTGCAGACCGGGTACCGGTCGGTCGACGACCAGTGGACCACGCTCCGCGCGTCGATGGACGGCATGGCCTCCGACCTGAACACCGCGGCGACCGCCGTCGCCGACCTCAACGGGCGCATCCGCTCCGCACTGGCGTCGGGTCAGTCGGCGAACGAGCTGCTCGACCGGCGCGACCTGCTCACCGCATCCATCGCCAAGCTCGCCGGGGGAGCGGTCCGGCCGAACGACGACGGCACCGTGGATGTGCTGGTCGGCGGAAACGCGCTGGTCTCCGGCACCAGCACCAACCTCGTGAAGGCGGCCGGCGCCTCCCGCATGGCGGACGCCGCGGCCGACCCGGCGCGCCTCGAGTGGGCGTACCGGCCGGGCGCGGCGATCGCGCTCGAGGGCGGATCGATCGCCGGAGCCGTCTCCACGCTCGCCCCCGCCGACGCCTCGGGCACCGGGGGAGTGCTCGCGGAAGCGGCCGTCAGCTACAACGCGTTCGCCGTGACGCTCGCCCAGCGCGTCAACGCCGTCCACTCCACCGGGGCGACCCCCACCGGCGCCACCGGCCTCGACTTCTTCGCCATCGACCCCACGAAACCGGCCGCGCTCGGCCTCTCCGTCGTGCCGACCGGCGTCGGCCAGATCGCCACGGGCACCCCGGGAGCGGGTGGCACCGACGGCAGCATCGCCGACGCGATCAGCCAGCTCGGCACCGGAGCGAACGCCGTCGACAAGCAGTGGTCGTCCTTCGTCGTTCGCGTCGGCGTCGCCAGCCGCACCGAGAAGCAGCAGTCGGACCTCGCCGACCTCGCGAGCAGTGCCGCGACGAACGCCCAGCTCGCCGGCTCCTCCGTCGACCTCGACGAGGAGAACATGAACATGCTGTCCTTCCAGCACGCCTACCAGGGCGCCGCGCGCGTGATGACCGCCGTGGACGAGGCCCTCGATGTGCTCATCAACCACACCGGACTCGTCGGGAGATAAACCGTGATCAGCCGCGTGACCAACGCCACCCAGACCCTCAACGCCCAGCGCAACCTGCAGCTCAGTCTGCAGCGCCAGGCGCAGCTGTACGACCAGGCCACCAGCCGACGGCTGCTGAACAAGCCGTCGGACGACCCCACCGCCACGGCGAGCGCCATGGGAGTGCGGTCGGACGCCGCGGCCACCGCCCAGTATCAGCGCAACGTCGGCAACGGCGACGCCTGGCTGACCACCGCCGACTCGGCCCTGACATCGGTCGAGACGCTCATGCGCCGCGTCCGCGACCTCACGCTGCAGGGCGCGAACGACGGCGCCATGTCGCCCGAGGCGAAGGAGTCGATCGCGACGGAACTCGACGGACTCAAGAAGAGCCTCCTCTCGCTCGCCAACACCACCTACCTCGGCCGCACGGTGTTCGCGGGCAACTCGGACGCCGGCGTCGCCTTCCAGCCCGACTACTCGTTCACCGGGACGGCGGGAAGTACAGTGGAGCGCAGGATCGGCCCCGACACCACGGTGCGGGTGGATGCGGACGGCGCCGCGGTCTTCGGAACCGGCGCGTCGTCGGTGTTCGCGCTGATCGACAACACCGTGAACGACCTCCGCACGGGTGTGAACGTCACCCCGCGCCTCGCGGAGATCGACGACAGGATGAAGGCGATCGTGGGAGAGCACGCGGAGGTCGGCGGTCGGCAGACCCGCATCGACAAGGCGAAGGACACGCTCGCCGTCGGAGCCAACGCGCTGGAGGGTCAGCGCTCCTCCCTGGAGGACGTCGACCTGAGCAAGGTGATCCTCGACCTGAAGACGCAGGATGTGAACTACCAGACCGCGATCGCCGTCACGGCCCGCGTGCTCCAGCCGACGCTGATGGACTTCCTCCGATGAGCGCCGTCCGCTTCCTCACCCCGCCGCCCGGACTCGAGCCCCTGGATGCGTTCGACCTCGACCCGGTCGCCGGCGCCGACGGGCTGTACACGCTCGCCTCGATCGAGCGGCCCGAGATCCGGCTGTTCACCATCGACGCCGAGCGCCACCTGCCCGGCTACTCCCCGGAGCTGCCGGACGACCGTGCCGCCGAACTCGGCATCGCCGAGGCCGCAGACGCACTGCTCCTCGTCGTGGTCACGCCGTCGCCCGAGGGCAGCACGGTCAACCTGCTGGCCCCGGTGATCGTCAACCGAGCGACCGGCTCGGCTCTCCAGCTGGTGCTCGACGACGACGCCTTCCCGGTGCGCGCCGAGCTGGCGGCTCTCGCAGGAGCGTAACCGGCCCGCGTTCGCCGCCTATCCGACCTTCTTGGCCGGGCAGGGTGCCGACTTGGTCATCCCGTCGACCGCCTGCTGCTCGGACCAGGGCAGGGAAGCGACGACCTTCGCGCCCTTCTCCTTGGCCGGCGTCTTGGAGACGATGGAGGCGAGCCGCTGGGCCAGGAGCTGGGCGAAGCCCGGCCCCGGCGTGGAGTTGTTGAGCGCGACGACGATCGTCAAGCCGGACGCCGGGTCCGTGTACATCGCGGACAGATACCCGGGAACCGCGCCGCTGCTGCCCCGCAGCGGGCCGAGCATCTGCATCCCGAGCCCGTAGCTCTCCCACGACTGGCCGATCACGATCCCGTCGGCCTGCGCTTTGCGCGACTTCTCGCTCAGGAGGCTCCCCGATGCGAGCGCCTGGCCGAACGCCTTCAGGTCGGTGACGTTGGAGACGACTCCGGCCGAGGTCCAGCCCTGGGACGGCGACATGCTGCTCACATCGCGCATCGGCTCGCAGACGATGGCGCCCGCCCCATCCAGCCCCACCGAATAACCAGTGGGATGCGGCCCGGGCACCGAGAACTGCGAGCTCTCGGGCAGGGAGCTCGCCGTCATCCCGAGCTTGTCGAAGATGTACTGCTTGTAGAGGTCGTGCCAGCTGCGACTCGTCGCGTTCTGGAGGGCCATCCCCAGGAGCACGGCGTTCGTGGACGAGCGACCCCACTTCTCGCCGGGGTTGCCGTAGCGCTGCATCGCGATCCCGTCGCTGGCCAGCTCCAGCGGGGGCCACTGCCGCGTCGGGTTCATGATGAACTCCGGGTTGAGCTGCGCCAGGTAGTCGCCGATGCCGGAGGTGTTCTGGCAGAGCTCGCGCAGGGTGACGCCCTCGACCCCGACCAGTCCGGGAAGCCACTTGGTGAGCGGGTCGTCGAGCCCCACCTCTCCGTCGTCGACGAGCTGCAGCAGCACCGTGCAGGTCATCGGCGTGGTGTTCTGCCCGATACGGAAGCGCATATCCTCGCTGACCGGCTTGGAGCCTCCACGCGTGGTCGTCCCCTGCGCGGTGGTCCAGGTCCCGGACCAGGGCGCCCACACCCCGGCGAAGCCGGCGGAGGCGTCGGCGAGCGTCATCGCGTCGGTGACCGCTGACGAGAGCCGCTTCTCGACGTCCGCGGAGAACCCGCCCTTCTGCTGCTCAGGGAGCTTCGCGCCCGCCGTCGAGGTGCAGGCCGAGAGGACCAGCGCCACGAGTCCGGCTGTCGCGGCGAGCGCGATCCGCCCGAACTTCGTGTGACGTCGCATCGATGAAACTCCCGGGGTGTCGGCCCTGCGTGTCCAGCGATTGTAACGTGCGGCAGAAACGGAACGGACGCGCAAGGGGCTGTGGCCGCAATCCGATCGGGCCGATGCTGCGAATGGACAAGTGAGGCGCGCGTCCGTGCGCCGTCCTACGGAAGGAACGAACAATGCGCACATCTCCGAACCGCCTTGTTGCCACCATCTTCGGAGCGGTCTATCTGCTCGTCGGGCTGCTCGGCTTCGCTGTCACCGGAGGCGTCGGATTCGTCGCCACCAAGGGCGGTCTGCTGCTGGGCATCTTCGAAGTGAACCCGCTGCACAACATCGCCCACCTCCTCATCGGCGCCGCTCTGCTGATCGCCGGCCTGACCCGCGTTGCGGCCGCGAAGGCCGTCAACATCACGGTCGGGGCGGTCTACCTGCTGCTCGGTATCGTGGGCTTCTTCCTGGTGGGCACCGACGCGAACATCCTCGCGCTGAACACCCCCGACCACTTCCTCCACCTGGTGAGCGCGATCGTCCTCCTCGGAACCGGCCTCGGTGCCGACCGCGGAACGCGCGCCACGACGGCCGCCGCCTGACCGGCGGGGCCACGGCTCCCATGAGCAGGATGACAGGAACGCTGCGGGTCGCCCCCGCCGCCTCGGCCACCACGGCCGTCGCGGTGGGCTCGGCGACCCGCGCCTTCCTCGCCGTGGCCGCTCTGGGGGCGGGGCTGCTTCACGCGGCACTCGCCCCCAGCGCACCCCCTGCTCTGCTGGCGGCCTTCCTCCTGCTCGCCGTGGCGGAGCTGGGATGGGCGGCCGCGACCCTCGCGCGCGATCGTCCTCCGGCGTTCCGCCTCGTCCCCGCGCTGGCCCTCCTCCCGGTCGGTCTCTGGGCGGCGCTCGCCATCGTCGGAGCAACGGCGACCGGCGGCACGGTCATCGCGCTCCCGCTCATTCCGATGGGCGCGGCCTCCCTGCTGGATGTCGCCGTCGCAGCCACCGCAGCGGTCGTCATCCGCGCCGGCAAGGCCCGACCCGACCAGGGCGGACTGCGCTTCTTCCTCGCGCTCGTGCTGAGCGCCTGCGCGGTCTGCGCCGTCACCATCCCGGCGCTCGGGCTCACCGACGCGGGCATCGCCGCCGTCACGGTGCATCACCACCACTGAGGACGCGCCGGGCACGCTCCCGCGCGGCCGGGTCAGCGACGCGTCAGCGGCGGGTCAGCGACGCGTCAGCGGCGGGTCAGTGCGAACGACTCGGCGCCGAACCGCACGATCGACCCCGGGTCGACCTCGTGCCGCGTCTTCGGGTCGCACGCGAACGTGCCTTCGCCCGGGTAGGTGATCGTGGTGCCGTTGGCGGAGCCCAGGTCCATCACCCAGAACACGCCGTCGTACTGACCGAACGCCAGATGCGCTCGCGACACCGACTTCACGTCGTCCTGGATCGTGATCAGCTGCACGTGACCGGGGTCGTCCATCTCCGTCCCCGGCGTGTGGACGGCCGGGTTGCGCCCGATCACGCCGTTGCCGCTCGTCTCGATGTGCTGTCCGTCGCTGAAGTCCAGCACGAAGGTCACCGCCACGTCCGACCCCTCCCCTGATGCATCGTCAGCACTCGTCTCATCCGGCCTGCTGGGCACCCGCGACCGGGATCGTCACCGGCCGGGCGTCGCGCATGAAGCGCTCCACATCCGGGTCGACGGTGATGTCGCTCGGCCGCAGCGGTCGCGTCAGGTACAGCCCGTCGAGCGTCGTGATCCTGCTCAGGGCGACGTACGTCTGCCCCGAGGTGAACGCGCGCGTCCCGAGATCGACGATCGCCGCGTCGTAGGTCTTGCCCTGCGACTTGTGAATGGTGACGGCCCACGCCAGCCGCAGCGGGAACTGCGTGAACTCCGCCACGACGTCCTTCGTCAGCTTCTTCGTCTCGGGCGACCAGGTGTACTTGAACTTCTCCCAGATCGCCGGCTCGACCTCGTGCACCTCGCCGTCGACATCCACGTAGACGTTGGAGTCGATGCGCGTGACCGTGCCGATGGTGCCGTTCACCCAGCGCGGCCCGTCGCCCTGGCCCACGTCGTTGCGCAGGAACATCACCTGGGCGCCCACCTTGAGCTCGAGCGACTCGTCGGCCGGGAAATTGCGTCCGCCGAAGTCACCGCTGACCTCCGCCTTCGCGGTGAGGGCACGGCCCGGGAGGCGCTCCAGCGCCTGCGCGTTGATGCGGTTGACCGTGTCGTTGCGGGTGGCGAGGGTGATGGTGCCGTCGTCGGGCGCCGGGCGCGCGCCGACCTCGTTCAACCGGTCGGCGATCTCCTTGGTGACCTGTCCGTGGCGCACGGCGTTGAGCATGAACCGGAAGTCGGATTCGTGCTGGCGGTGCACCTGCAGCAGCTCGACGATGCGCAGATCGGTCTCCTGCCAGACGCGCGCGTCGAAGAACCACATCGAGCGGTAGGTGTCGGCGAAGTAGGCGCGCTCCTCGCGGTCGCCGGGAACCGGGGCGAGCTGGTACGGATCGCCGAACAGCACGACCTGGACGCCGCCGAACGGCTCGCCCGCCCGCTGACGTGCCTGGCGCAGGCTGCGATCCACCGCATCCATCAGGTCGGCGTTCACCATCGAGACCTCGTCGATGACGAGCGTGTCGATGCTGTTCAGCAGCTTGCGCAGCTCGGCGCTCTGGTCGATGGCGTGGTCGGCGATGACGCCGATCGGCAGCCGGAACAGCGAGTGGATGGTCTGGCCGCCGACATTGAGCGCGGCGACACCCGTCGGTGCCGCGATGACGAGCGACTTCTCGGTGTTCCACGAGAGGTGGTTGAGAAGCGTCGACTTGCCTGTGCCGGCACGGCCGGTCACGAAGACATGCTCGCGGGTGTGCTCGATGAGCTCGAACACCGCCTGCTGCTCCGGCGAGAGGGAAAGCCGGCCCATCCCCGCCCCTTCCGTGTCGCCCGACCTGCCGGACTACTCTAACCCGGCGCAGCTCCCCGGAGCCGCTCATCCACAGGACCCTAGGATGGCCTCATGGCTGTGGGGGATGCGCACGCGCACCGACGCGCCGTCCTGATCTGGTCGGGTGTCGGCGTCCTCCTGGTCGCCGCCGTGCTTGCGGGCTTCGGCGCCGTGCAGCGCGCGTATTACAGCCCGACCGGTTTCGTCACGGCGTTCGCGGAGTCGATCGCCTCCCATGACGTGTCCACAGCTCTCGCCATGCCGGGAGCCAACCCGACCTCCTCGGCCCTGGACGCCGCGGGGCTCCCGCTGGGCGCCTCCCGCGAGCTCCTGCGCTCCGACATCCTGCCGGCCGTGCGCGATATCGCCGTCACCTCCGACACGACCGGAGCGGACGGCGTCCACACCGTCGTAGTGCGGGCCGTCGCGAACGGCGACCCCGTGTCGGCGACGTTCCGCGTCCGTCAGACGGGAGCTGTGCTCGGGATGCTGCCCACCTGGTCGTTCGCGACCTCGCCCGTCGGCGTCGCGCGCATCACCGTCGCGCACGCCTCCACCTTCACCGTCGGCCGCCACACCGTGAACCCGCGTGCCGCATCGCCCGATCAGCCCGCCGACGCTTTCACGGTCTCCGCCGACTACCTCGTGCTGCCGCTCGCGCCCCTCGAGCTGAGCCACAGCTCGCGCTACGTCCGCGCCACGCCCGTCGCCGCATCCGCCTCGCCCGGCCGGATCACCGAGACCACGGTGGATGCGCAGCCCACCCCCGCGTTCACGTCCGCGGTGCAGAAGCAGGTCGACGGCTTCCTCGACCGCTGCGCCGAGCAGCACGTGCTGCAACCCGCCGGGTGCCCCTTCGGCGTCGAGATAGACGACCGGGTGCAGGGCGACCCCTCCTGGTCGATCGACACCTACCCCGACGTCCGGCTGCAGGCAGGGGACACGGGATGGGTCACCGGCCGGATGGTCGGCGTCGCACACCTCGACGTGACCGTCCAGTCGCTGTTCGACGGAACGGTGACCCCGCGCAGCGATCCGGAGCCGTTCGCGATGAGCCTCAGCAGTGTCACCATCCGTTCGGACGGCTCGCTCGACATCGTCATCGCACAGGAGCCCTGAGCGCGAGCGCCGACCTCAGCCCGGGCCGTCTCCGAGCAACCGGTCAGCGGGAGACGCGGTCGCGGTCGGCCATGCGCGCCAGCCGCTCGTTGTACGCCTTCAGTTCGGCCTCGCCCGTGCGATCCGCATTCCGGTCGCGCCGCTTCGTCTCGCGCTCGTCGCTGCGGCTCCACTGGATCGCCACGACGATGGCGAGGATCACCGTGGGGATCTCGCCGATGCTCCACGCGATGCCTCCGCCGGCCTGCTGGTCGACAAGCGGGGAGTCGCCCCAGGTTCGACCCATGGCCCCGAACCAATCGGCCAGCAGCAGTCCGTGCATCTGCATGATCGAGAGCCCGAAGAACGCGTGGAACGCCATCGTGAGCAGCAGCAGGAGCAGCCGGAACGGGTACGGGAGGCGGTACTTGACCGGGTCGATCCCGATCAGCGACTGCACGAAGAGGTAGCCAGTGATCAGGAAGTGGACGATCATCCACTCGTGCCCGATGTGGTCGGTCGTCGCCCAGCGGAAGACGGGCGTGTAGTAGAAGACCCAGAGCGACCCGGCGAACAGGACCGCCGCGACGATCGGGTTGGAGATCACACCCGCGAAACGCGAGTGCACGGCGAGGAGCAGCCACTCCCGGCCGCCGCGCGAACCGTCGCGACGCTTCCGGATCGCCCGCGCCGCCAGGGTGATCGGCGCACCGGGGACGAGCAGCAAGGGCACCCCCATCGTCAGCACCATGTGCGCCGACATGTGGGCCGAGAACAGGTACTTCTCGTAGACGTTGACGCCGCCGTTGGTGATGTAGAACAGCAGGACGATGCCCAGCGTCCACAGCACCGTGCGGTAGATCGGCCACGCGTCGCCGCGTTTGCGCAGCCGCCAGACCCCGGCGAAGTAGAAGAACAGGCCGAAGGCGCAGGCCAGCACCCACAGCAGGTCGAAGTTCCACGAGGTGAAGAGCCGGTCCCAGGTGAGCGCGGGAGGCAGCTTCTCTCCGGTGAGGATCTCGGCGGGCGTCGGGGTGGCCGCGCGCGTCTCCGGGACGGGCGTGACCGTGCGGGCGAGCGCTGCGGCGACGCCGGACGCGATGCCCATGAACGCCAGCTCGGCCACGACGATCCACCAGAAGCTCCGCGGCTCGCCGGACTGCTTGAGCCGACCGATCAGGTACCGCCGCTGCGTGAGGCCGAACAGGCCGAGCACGACGAGCGCGGCGACCTTGACCAGCACGAGGATGCCGTACGGCGTCGCCAGCTCGGCCAGGGTCCCGACGCGGAGCTCGGCGTTGACATATCCGGACGCGGCGACGACCACGAAGCAGATCAGCGCGACGGTCGAGTACCGCTCAAGGACGGTGACGAGTCGCCCGTTGCCCAGCCGCTGCTTCACCACGATGAGCGTCACCAAGCCGCCCAGCCAGATCGCCGCGAACAGCACGTGGAGCCCGAACGACGTCACCGCGGCGTCGTGACCGGCTGCCTCCGCGCTGTGGCCCTGCTGCGCCATCGGCACGACGGTCGCCATGGCCAGCAGGGTGACGAAGACGATCGCCGTCTGGTTGCGAACCGCGAAGCACAGCACCGTGACGGCCGCGGCGATGAGGGTGATCCCGAGCCACGCCTGGCCCAGCGAAACGCTGGTGATGAACGAGCTGAGCCCGTTGCTGAAGGTCGCGTCGAACGACCAGGGCACGTTCGACACGCTGACGAAGGTGAACAGTCCCGTCGCTGCGGACGCGACCGTCATCACCGCGGCGCTGCCGGCGGCGAAATCGAGGGCGTTGCCGTACTCGTCGCGATCCGGGCTGAACGCGAAGCAGGCCAGGACGAGGGCGCCCACCGTGCCCGCCAGGCTGAGGTTGACCACCAGGGTCGCCGCGGGCAGACCCCAGCGCACGAGCGCACCAGGGTCCGCGAGCAGCGGCGCGTTCGCTCCTCCGCCGAATGCGAGGGCGGCGATCATCGCCGCCACGGCTGCGACGAGCAGCGCGGCAGGGCCGATCACACGGAGGATTCGAGGCACCTGTCCAGCCTACGTCCCCCGCCCTGGACGGCCGCCCACAGCCTGTTCGCCCCTCTGCCCGCCGGAGATACGACGAGGGCGGCGCCGCACGATGCGGCGCCGCCCTCAGGCAAAGCTGGGAAGGACTACTTGACGGCAGCCTTGAGCTTCGAGCCCGCGGTCAGCTTGACGCGGTGGCCGGCCGGGATGGAGATCTCCTCGCCGGTCTGCGGGTTGCGGCCGGTGCGGGCAGCGGTCTCGCTGCGCTCGGCGGCGAGCCAGCCGGGGATGGTGACCTTGCCACCCTTGGCGACGGTCTCGCTGATGGTGCTGAAGAACGCGTCGACGACGCTCGAGACGGTGGCCTGGCTCTGACCCGACGCCGCAGCGACGGCAGCAACGAGCTCGGTCTTGTTCAGGTTGTCAGCCATTGAGTGTCCTCCTCGGACCTTGTGCTGGATCTACAGCTATCTTGTGGAACGGTTGAGGCCACTGAGGGCCGTAACGTTTGGTCGGTTGACCGCCTTGAATGTATCAGAAACCCGCGGAAACACGCGGAACTTCGTCCTCTTTCGCCGACATCGGACCGGATGCGCAGCTTCGAGCATCCATTCGGGTACGGCAAAGGGGCGCCCGGCCGAAGCCGGACGCCCCTCGAGGTGCGTCGTCGCGCTGGCTTACCAGCTCGACTTGGTGATGCCGGGCAGCTCGCCGCGGTGCGCCATGTCACGGAAACGGACACGCGAGATACCGAACTTGCTGAGGTTTCCGCGCGGACGGCCGTCGACCGCGTCGCGGTTGCGCACGCGGATCGGGGAGGCGTCGCGGGGCAGCTTCTGCAGGCCCAGGCGAGCGGCCTCACGGGACTCGTCGGAGCCGTTCGGGTCGACGAGAGCCTTCTTCAGCTCGGCACGCTTCGCGGCGTAGCGCTCGACGATGACCTTGCGCTGCTCGTTCTTGGCGATCTTTGACTTCTTGGCCATGTTTAGCGCTCCTCTCGGAAGTCGACGTGCTTGCGCACTACGGGGTCGTACTTCTTGAGCACGAGTCGGTCGGGGTCGTTGCGGCGGTTCTTGCGGGTCACGTAGGTGTACCCGGTGCCCGCCGTCGAACGGAGCTTGATGATCGGACGGACGTCCTGCTGCTTCGCCATGCTTAGATCTTCTCCCCACGGGCCAGGAGGTCCTTGACCACGGACTCGATGCCACGGGCATCGATGACCTTGATGCCCTTGGCGCTCAGCGTCAGGGTGACGTTACGGCGAAGCGACGGCACGTAGTACGTCTTCTTCTGGATGTTCGGGTCGAACCGGCGCTTCGTGCGACGGTGCGAGTGCGAGATGTTGTGACCGAAGCCGGGAACGGCTCCAGTCACCTGGCACACTGCTGCCATTGCTTTCTTCTCCAATACCGTGGTGCCGGTCGGCACCACCCAAGGTCACTTGTCGGCATACGACTTCCCCGTCGTCTTCGTGATGGGGGTTTCGCATACGATCTGAGCGGGAGGAGCCCACTCAGCCAAACATCCATGCTACGGCATGGACGCGGTGCCGGCCAAATCGCTCTTGGCCGTGCACGCGGCGCACAGCCCGAAGACATCGACGACGTGCTGTGCCTGCGTGAATCCGTGGGCAGCGGCGGCCTGCCGCGCCCACTGCTCGACCGCGTCCGCCTCGATCTCCACCGTCAGCCCGCAGTTGCGGCAGATCAGGTGGTGATGGTGGCCGGTGGTGCAGGCGCGGTACAGGCTCTCGCCCTCGGGCGACTGGAGCGAGTCGGCGTCGCCTTCGGCCGCGAGGTCGGCGAGCGCGCGGTACACGGTGGCCAGGCCGATGGGCGAGCCCGCCTCGTGCAGGCTCAGGTGCAGCCCCTGCGCGCTGATGAAGCCCTCCGTCGAGGTCAGAGCCTCGCGGACGGCCTCCCGCTGCCAGGTGTTCCGCTTCACCATCCCAGGCTAGCCCGCCTGGCTCACGAGTCGCCGAGAAGTCGTCGCCGCACCGCGGCGGCGCACACGCCGACCGCCGACGATGCGGCAGACGACGTAGATCAGGAACGAGATGGTCGTCACGTACGGGCTGATGGGGAGCGCGCTGCCCAGGGCGAGCAGGATGCCGCCCACCACCGAGACCAGAGCGAACAGCACGCTGAGCACCGGCACGCCGAGGGGCGACGACGAGATGCGCATCGCGGCCGCGGCGGGTGTGACCAGCAGCGAGAGCACGAGCAGCGCGCCGACGATCTGGACGGACACCGCGACCGCAAGGCCGAGCAACACCATGAAGGCCAGGGCGACGAACCGGGTCGGGACGCCGCGTGAGGCGGCGACGTCCGCATCCAGGCTGTCGAAGGTCAGCGGGCGCCACATCAGCAGCAGCGCGACCAGCACGATCGCGCCGATGATCAGCAGCCAGCCGAGCTGCGGATCATCGACCGACACGATCTGCCCGGTGAGCAGCCCGAACTTGTTCGCGCTGCGACCGGGGTAGAGCGCGAGCGCCAGGATGCCGAGCCCGAGCCCGAAAGGCATCAGCACGGCGATGATCGAGTTGCGGTCACGGGCTTTCGCCCCGAGGAGACCGATCAGGACGGCCGCGACCAGCGATCCGGCGAGCGACCCCGCCACGACGTTGACGCCGAACAGGAGGGCGATCGCCGCTCCGGCGAACGACAGCTCGCTGATGCCGTGCACCGCGAACGCCATGTCCCGCTGCATCACGAACACGCCGATCAGACCGCCGACGATACCCAGGATCGCTCCGGCGAAGATCGAGTTCTTCACGAGCAGGAGCAGCTCGCCGTAGTCGCTGAAGTCGAACAGCTGCTGCCAGATGTCGAGGTGCATCATGCCGCCGGCTCCGGGTGCTCGGTGCGGGTGTGGATGTGGTGGTCGTGCGTCTCGGCGTCCGGGATGCCCACGACGACGATCCTGCCGCGGCTGCGGATGACATCCACCGGCGTCCCGTACAGGTCGGTCAGCACGTCGCTGCGGAGCACCTCGTCCGGTGTGCCCGTGCGGAAGCGTCCGCCGGCCAGATACAGGACGCGGTCCACCATCCCGAGCACCGGATTCACGTCGTGGGTGACGAAGACGACGGCGCTCCCGTGTTCGCGGCGCCGGCGGTCGATGAGCTCGCTCACGCCGCGCTGGTGCTGGAGGTCGAGCGACAGCAGCGGTTCGTCGCAGAGCAGCAGAGCCGGGTCACCGGCGAGCGCCTGCGCCACACGCAGTCGCTGCTGCTCGCCGCCGGACAGCGAGCCGACCGCCGTGTCGGCGTAGCGGCGCGCGCCGACGGAGTCGATCAGCCGGTCGACCTGCTCGCGGTCGGAGCGGCGGGGGAGCGGCAGCCCCCAACGGTGACCGTTGACGCCGAGGGCGACGAGGTCGCGGGCGCGCATGGGCGTTCCCGCCGGGATGAGCTTCTGCTGCGGGATGTAGCCGATCCGTCGGTCGCCACGGCGTACCGGGTGCCCCTCGAAGGCGATCTCTCCGCTGTCGAGGTGCTGCTGCCCGAGGATGGTCCGCAGCAGGCTGGTCTTGCCGGAGCCGTTCGGCCCGAGCACCGCGACGAACTCGCCAGCGTGCACGTCGAGGTCGAGACCGCTCCAGAGGGTGCGGTCGCCGAAGCCGAGCGACGCATCGCGCAGCCGGAGCACCACGTCCCGGGAGTCGGGGACGGGCACGCGTTCGAGCGGTTCGGTCACTTCGCCAGCGCACCCTTCACGGCGTCGAGGTTGCCGCTCATCCACTCGATGTAGTGCATGCCCTCTGGCAGGGTCTCGGTGACCGGGACGACCGGGATGCCGGCCGCCTTGGCCGCAGCGAGGACCTTCTCGGTCTCGGCGCCGGTGGTCTGCTCGTTGTAGGCGAGGAGCTTCACCTGGTGACCGCTGAACAGCTGGAGGGTGTCCTTCAGCACGATGGGGGAGACGTCGTTCTCCTCCTCGATGGCCTCGCTGAACTTCTCGGGGGTCTTGTTGACCAGCCCGATGGCGTCCAGCAGGTACAGCGGCACAGGTTCGGTGATGGCCACGCCTTCGCCCGCGTAGGTCGACTTCAGCTGCGCCTCGGTGGCCTCGAGTGCCGACAGCTTCTCGCCGAACGCCGAGGCGTTCTTCTCGAAGGCCGCCTTCTGCGACGGGTCCGCGGCGGACAGGGCGGCGGTGAGCGCATCGGCGAACTTCTGCACCGTGGGGAAGTCGTACCAGACGTGTTCGTTGAGTTCGCCGTCGACGGGCTTCTTGCCCGAGAGATCGACGACGTTGAGCACCTTGACGCCGCTGTTCTTCGCGCCCTTGACGAGGTTCTGCATGTAGTCGTCGTACCCCCCGCCGTTCTCGATGACGACGTCGGCCTTCGACACCGCGAGCTGGTTCTGGGCGCTCGCCTCGAAGGAATGCGGATCCTGCGCGGGGTCGGTCATCAGCGAGGTGACGTGCACGGCGTCGCCGCCGATGGTGGTCGCGATGTCGCCGTATACATCGGTGCTGGCGACGACGCGGACGGTGCCGTCGTCGGAGCCGGCCGACGACGAGGAGGAGCAGCCGGCCAGGGTCAGGGCGATGGCGGCCGCGGTGAGGGCGGAGACGAGAGAACGCGTCTTCATGGGTGAGCCTGTCTAAGTCGCGAACGACGTGAAGAAGTGGATGCCCGCGGTCGCGGGCACCGGCTCACATTACGGCTTATTGAAAATGATTGTCAAATTCAGTCGAGGAGCAGCGCAGGCTCTTCGATGATCGACGCGACGTCCGCCAGGAAGCGCGATGCCACATCCCCGTCGACGACACGGTGGTCGAACGACGCGCCCAGTGTGGTTACGAAGCGCGGGCGGACCTCGCCGTCGACCACCCAGGGCTTCTGCTTGATCGTCCCGAGGGCGACGATGCCGACCTCGCCCGGGTTCAGGATGGGCGTGCCGGTGTCCATCCCGAACACGCCGATGTTCGTGATGGTGATCGTGCCGCCGCTCATGTCTGCCGGCGGCGTCTTGCCGTCGCGGGCTGTGAGGGTCAGCTGCTCGAGGGCTCGCGCCAGCTCGAGCAGCGTCATGCCCTGCGCCTCCTTGATGTTCGGCACGATGAGGCCGCGGGGGGTCGCCGCGGCGATCCCGAGGTTCACGTAGTGGCGGACGATGATCTCCTCGTCCGTCCACGCCGAGTTGACGGTGGGGTTGCGACGGACGGCCCAGATGATGGCCTTCGCCATGATCAGCAGCGGAGACACCTTGATGCCGGCGAAGTCGGCCGAGTTCTTGAGCCGCTTGACGAACTCCATGGTGCGGGTGGCATCCACGTCGACGAAGAGGCTGACGTGCGGGGCGCTGAACGCGCTCGACGTCATCGCGTTGGCGATCGCCTTGCGCACACCCTTGACCGGGATGCGCTCCTCGCGGTCGTCCGGCCACTCCGGCGTCTGAATATTGCGGAAGACGGTGACCTGCGACGCCTCGCGCAGCACGTCGTCGCGGGTGACGTCGCCGACAGGGCCGGTCGGAGTGACGACGGTGATGTCGACGCCCAGGTCTTTGGCGAGCTTGCGGACGGGCGGCTTGGCGATCACCGGGCCGCCGGCGTGCGGCGTCGGAGCGGTGTGTGCCGCAGGTGCTGGGTGGGGTGCAGGCGCGGCGGGTGCCGAGGCCGGGGAGGTCGCCGCCGGGGCGGGGGTAGCCTGTGCAGCCGCGGGAGCGGGAGCGGGAGCCGACGGGGCGGCGGGCGCGGCCTGCTGTGCGACGGATCCGGAGAAGGCCACGGGCAGGGACGCCGTGCCGGGGTGCGTGACGCGGCGGCGACGGCTCGATCCGTGCCCGGCGGAGCCGTAGCCGACCAGCACAGCACCGGCCTTCGGCTCCTCCTCGTGCGAGACGCTCGCGGCGGTGTCGGCCGCGACCTCCTCGGCGGGCTCCGGCTCACGGACGGGCGCCTCGGCAGGCTCCCCGCCGGCCGTCACCGTGAAGATCGGGGTGCCGACCTCGACGGTCTGGCCTTCGGAGACGAGGAGTTCGCCGACCGTTCCCTCGAACGGCGACGGCAGCTCGACGAGCGACTTCGCGGTCTCGATCTCGACGATCACCTGGTTGACCGCGACCTGCTCACCCGGGGTCACCTTCCACGAGACGATCTCCGCCTCGGTCAGGCCCTCGCCCACATCGGGCAGGAGGAACTGGGACTCGCTCATGTGCGACTTCTCTCTGTCGGTCTCGCGGCGGGCAGCGCCGCCGATGTATGCGCCGGGCGTCAGTAGGCGAGCGCCCGGTCGACGGCCTCGAGGATGCGGTCTGCGTCGGGGAGGTACAGCTCCTCGAGCTTCGCCGGCGGGAACGGGACGTCGAAGCCGGCGACGCGCATAACGGGCGCCTCCAGCGAATAGAAGGCCTTCTCGGCGACGGTCGCCGCGACCTCGGAGCCCACCGAGACGTTGCTCGGCGCCTCCTGCGCGATGATCAGCCGGCCGGTCTTCTGCACGGATGCGATCACCGGGCGGTAGTCGACGGGGGAGAGCGAGCGGAGGTCGACGACCTCGAGGCTGCGGCCCTCCTCGGCGGCGAGCTCGGCGGCGCGCAGGGCGACGCTCACCATGCCCGCCCACGCGACGACGGTCGCGTCCGTTCCGGTTCGGACGACCCGGCTGGCGTGGAGCGGCGTCGGGTTCTCGACCAGGTCGACCTCGCCCTTCGGCCAGTAGCGGCTCATCGGTTCGAAGAAGACGACGGGATCGTCGGAGCGGATCGCCTCCTGGATCATCCAGTAGGCGTCGTGCGGTGTGGACGGGGCGACCACGCGCAGACCTGCGGTGTGCGCGAAGTACGCCTCCGGAGCCTCCTGGTGGTGCTCGACGGCCCCGATGTGTCCGCCGTGGGGGATGCGGATGACGACGGGGAAGGGGATGCGGCCGCTGTGGCGGTTGGTCATCTTCGCGAGCTGCGTCGTGATCTGGTCGAAGCCGGGGAAGACGAAGCCGTTGAACTGGATCTCGACGACCGGACGGTATCCGCGCATCGCGAGTCCGATCGCGGTTCCGATGATGCCGGCCTCTGCGAGCGGTGTGTCCATCACCCGCTGCGGTCCGAACTCCTTCTGCAGCCCCTCGGTGACGCGGAAGACGCCGCCCAGCGGGCCGATGTCCTCGCCCATCAGGATGACGCGCGGGTCGTCGGCGAGCGCGCGTCGCAGACCGGCGTTCAGCGCCTTGACCATCGGGAGTGACTGGATGCGCGGCTCGGGCGCCGCATCCACCGTCGGCTCGGCGTCGGTGACCGCCGGACCGTCGTGCTCCGCCTCGGCCGCCGCCTCTCCGACCTCGGCCGATGCCTGGAGGTCCGCCTGCGCGGTCTCCTGCTCGTCGACCCGATCGCTCTCCTCGTCGTCGATCACGAATTCACGCGTCCACTCCTGCTCGGCGACGTGCTCCTCGAGCACGCGGGAGTCGGGGTCGCTCTCGACGATCTCGACGACGTCGATCGCCTGCGTGTCGAGCGACGCGGTGTCGACGGGCGCGCCGTCGTCGCGTGACTCTGCGCTGTCGCCGGGATTCTCGATCAGCTCGGCCTCCACGTACTCGGCCTCGCTCCTCACGTCACTCATGCGTCACCTCCGAACGACGCCTCGTACTCCTCGAGCCAGCGTCGTTGCTCGTCCGTCACGGGATGCGGCTCACTGTAGACGTGCTGGAACATCGACGCGACAGGCGGCGGCGCCAGCTCGAGCGTGCGACGGCGGATGTCGGCGGCGAGATCGGCCGCCTCCTCGTCCGCGCTGTCGAAGAAGCCCTGCCCGACGCCCTGCTCTTCGAGGAAGACGCGGAACCGGCGGATCGGGTCGCGCTCGGCCCAGGAGGCCAGCTCCTCGTCGGTGCGGTACTTGCTCGGGTCGTCGCTGGAGGTGTGGGCGCCCATCCGGTAGGTCAGGGCCTCGATCATGCTCGGGCCCTCGCCGTTCCTGGCGTCGTCGAGGTGCTTGGCGGTCACGGCGTAGGCCGCGAGCACGTCGTTTCCGTCGATCTGGACACCCGGGATGCCGAACCCGCTCGACCGGAGGTAGAGCGGGGTGCGCGACTGCGTGCTCACCGGCACGGAGATCGCCCAGTGGTTGTTCTGCAGGAAGAACACCTGCGGGGTCTGGTAGCTGGCCGCGAAGACGTACGCCTCGTTGACGTCCCCCTGGCTGGTCGCGCCGTCGCCGAAGTACACGATGGACGCCTCGTCCTTCGACGGGTCGCCCGTGCCGACCTTTCCATCGAGCTTCATGCCCATGGCGTAGCCGGTGGCGTGCAGGGTCTGCGAGCCGATGACCAGCGTGTAGAGGTGGAAGTTGCCGACGGCCGGGTCGGTCGGGTCCCATCCGCCGTGAGTCGTGCCGCGGAGGAGGCCGATGATCCCGATCGGGTCGATGCCCCGGACCATGCCAACGGCGTGTTCGCGGTAGGACGGGAAGAGGTGGTCCTGCGGCTTGGCGGCATGCGCCGAGCCGACCTGGGCACCTTCCTGCCCTTCGCTCGGGACCCAGAGCCCGAGTTGTCCCTGCCGCTGCAGGTTCGCCGCCTCATGGTCCAAGGCGCGAACGCGCACCATGTCGCGGTAGAAGCGGCGGTAGTCGTTCTCGTCGAGCCGCTCCAGGTAGGGGAGGTATTCGGCCGACGTCTCGCTCGGCTGGAACCGGCCTTCAGCGGTCAGCAGCTGGACGGTGTTCGCCGGGCGCGGGATTTCGTTCGTCGCAACCACCTGTCTAACCTAACCGCTTGCCCGAGTGCCCATTTGGTAGGTTCCGCACAAGATCCCCCGCGACCTGCAGGAGTTTCTCCACAGATTCCTCCTCGCCGACGCTGATGCGGATGCCCTCCGGCGGGAAAGCCCGTACGGTCAGCCCGGCGTCGAAGAAGGCGTCGTTGGCCTCCACGGTCTGCTCACCGGTTGCGAGCCACACGAAGTTGCCCTGGGCCTCCGGAACCGCCCAGCCCTGTTCGAGCAGGGCGTCGCGGAGCCGGTCGCGGCGCATCGCCACTCGGGCGACGCGCTCCATCAGCTCGTCCTCCGCCTCGATGGACGCAAGGGCCGCGACCCGGGAGGCGTCGGTGACCGATAGCGGGATGGCCGCCGAGCGGGCAGCATCCAGCACCGCCTGCGGGCCGACGGCATAGCCGATACGCAGCGCCGCCAGCCCATAGGCCTTCGAGAACGTGCGCAGCACGACGAGGTTGGGATACCGGGAGAGCAGCGGGATGCCGTCGACAGCCGCATCGTCGGTGACGAACTCGTAGTACGCCTCGTCGAGCAGCACGAGCAGGTCGGACGGCACCCGTGCCATGAACGCCTCGAAGTCGGCGGCGGTCACGATGGTGCCGGTGGGGTTGTTGGGAGTGCACACGATGACCACCCGCGTGCGGTCGGTGATGGCGGCGGCCATCGCCTCCAGGTCGTGGCTGCCGTCTGGGCGGTTCGGCACCTGCACACTGGTCGCTCCCGCGACGGTCACCAGACCGGGGTAGGCCTCGAACGACCGCCAGGAGTACACGACCTCGTCGCCGACCCCGGCTGCAGCCGAGATCAGCTGAGAGAGCAGCGCGACCGAGCCGCTGCCCAGGTGGACCTCGCCGACGCTCACGCCATGCCGCTCCGCCAGGCGCTCGCGCAGGTCGGCGCCGCCCGCGTTCGGGTAACGGTTGAGCTCGCGCAGGGTGGCCGCCACGGCCTCGACGACCGAGGGCAGAGGCGGGAAAGGATTCTCGTTGCTCGACAGCTTGAAGCCGTCAGCCGGCGCGGGTCGCCCCTGCCTGTAGGCGGGCACCGCGACGATCTCGGGCCGTAGTCTCACGCCGAGCGTGTCATCCGAACTCACAGACCCAACTTAGCCGCGCCCGCATACCGCGGGAGGAATTCCCTAGATCTGTGGATGACGCCGCTGGGCTGTGAGGCGAATCGACGAGTTGAGGAAGGCGAGGCCCAAGAAGGCGGTCTCCACGAACACGATCGCCCAGCCCGCGTCACGGAGGCGGGGGTCGAAGAACGGGGTGGAAGCGCCGAGGAGGTACATCGCGGCCAGCCACCAGCCGATCAGCGGGCGTGCCGACAGCCTCCACCACGCCCTGGGCGCGGCGACGGGCTCTCCGAAGCCGCGGAACGAGCGCGCCGTCGCAATGACAGTGACAACCACGAGGGTCTGGGTGACCACCGAGTTCTCCATGGCCGGAAGCACCAGACCGAGGCTGAGGCTGATGAGACGAATCGCCGCGTTCTGCACGACGAGCACCGCGAGTTTGTGCCACGGGTTCATCACGCGGAGCGGCCACCACTGCAGTGGTGGGTACACCTTCTTCGCCGGGACGGCCCGCAACGGCTCCGGTTCGATCAGCCCATCCGCTCTCGCCACGCGCCGACTCTAGCGCCACCCCTGTACCCCAGCCGCGCTCACTGGAAGGATGAAGCCATGCGATTCCTGCTCAGACTGATCGTCAACGCCCTCGCCCTCTGGCTCACGACGCTGATCGTCAGCGGTGTGACCGTGCACCCGTACGCTCCGGACACCACCGCCACCGTTCTGACCTACCTGCTCATCGCGCTGATCTTCGGCCTGGTGAACGCGATCGTCGGCACGGTCATCCGGGTGGTCGCGTTCCCGCTGTACATCCTCACGCTCGGGCTGATCTCGCTGCTCGTGAACGCGTTCCTGCTGTTCATCGTGTCGTGGATCAGCGATGCCATGGGCTTCGGGCTCCACATCGACGGCTTCTGGTGGGGCGTCCTCGGCGCGCTCGTGCTGGGCATCATCGCGTGGCTGCTCGGGCTGCTCATCCGGCCCGTCAGCCGCGACTGACGTCCGCGGGCGCCGCGCACGTGCGGGAGAATGGTCGGGTACCCGCCGCCTGATCCCGCGAGGAGCACCATGTCCGCCCTGCCTCCCCAGCCGCTCAGCCCCCTCGACGGCCGCTACCGGTCCGCCGTGATCGGCCTCGGCGACCACCTGTCGGAGGCCGGTCTGAACCGTGCCCGCGTCCAGGTCGAGGTCGAGTGGCTGATCTACCTGACCGAGCACCGGATGTTCGGCTCCTCCCCGCTGACCGGTGAGCAGAAGGCGATGCTCCGGGCGCTCGCCGACGAATTCGGGCAGGCAGAGATCGACCGGCTCGCCGAGCTGGAGGCGACCACCAGGCACGACGTGAAGGCCGTCGAGTACCTGGTCCGTGAGCGGCTGCACGCGCTCGGACTCGACCACATCGCCGAGCTCACGCACTTCGCTGCGACCAGCGAGGACATCAACAACCTCTCGTACGCCCTGACGGTGAGCGCCGCGGTGAGCGAGTCCTGGCTGCCGAAGTTCCGGGCGGTCATCGCGGAGCTCCGCGCGCAGGCGAAGCAGTACCGCGACGACGCGATGCTCGCCCGCACGCACGGGCAGCCGGCCACCCCGACGACGATGGGCAAAGAACTCGCGGTCTTCGTGCACCGCCTCGAGCGGGTGCGGGAGCAGATCGAGGGCGGCGTGCACCTGGGCAAGTTCAGCGGCGCGACGGGCACCTTCGCGGCGCATCTCGTCGCCGACCCGGACGCCGACTGGCCGCGCATCTCGCGCGAGTTCGTCGAGAGCCTCGGCCTCGACTGGAACCCGCTGACCACGCAGATCGAGTCGCACGACTGGCAGGCCGAGCTCTACTCGCGCATCTCGCACGCCAACCGCATCCTGCACAACCTGTGCACCGACATCTGGACGTACATCTCGCTCGGCTACTTCCGTCAGGTCCCCGAGCCGGGCGCCACCGGTTCGTCGACCATGCCGCACAAGGTGAACCCGATCCGCTTCGAGAACGCCGAGGCCAACCTCGAGCTCTCGAGCGCGGTGCTCGACTCGCTCGCCTCGACGCTCGTCACCAGCCGCCTGCAGCGCGACCTGACCGACTCGACCACGCAGCGGAACATCGGCGTCGGGCTCGGTCACTCGCTGCTCGCCCTCGACAACATCGAGCGCGGACTCGGCCAGATCGCCATCGACCGCCAGGCTCTCGCCGATGATCTCGACGCCAACTGGGAGGTGCTCGCCGAGGCCATCCAGACGGTGATCCGCGCCGAGGTCACCGCCGGCCGTTCGACCATCACCGACCCGTACGCGCTGCTGAAGGAGTTGACGCGCGGCAAGCGGGTCGATCACGCCGCGCTGACCGAGTTCGTCAACGGGCTGGAGATCGGCCAGGCCGCGAAGAACCGGCTGCTGGCACTCACGCCCGCCGGTTACATCGGCCTCGCGTCGGAGCTGGTCGACTACCTGTAGGGCACGGCGACCCCGCCAGCGCGGGCCAGGGGAGCGGTCAGTGGCCGCGGGGCCGGTCTTCGCCCTCCGCGCGGGCCTGCGCCTTGGCGCGCGCCTCCGCATCCTGCTCGTGGATGTCCTCCACCTCGGCCTCGGTCGGCTTGAACGCGAGCGCGAACAGGGCGAGCAGGACGACGCTGATGATGAAGGTGACGCCGAAACCGACCCCGGCGAGCACGAACTCCCGCGTGGCGACCAGCACGATCAGACCGACGAAGACGGCGAGCCCGGCCGAGATGCCCAGCAGCTCGACGGGAAGGAAGCGGTCGCGGCGCGTCGGCTGCAGGCTCTGGTTCACTCGGGGGTCCTTCTTGCTGCGCCGGCTCACGATCCGCTCTCCGCTCCGCGCGACGGCGTCCGCTCGTGCGCCGCGCTCCGCAACGTCGCCGCCCCGATCCCCTGGAAGACGCCGACGATGACGGCCCAGGCGCCGAACAGGCCGATCGCGAGCACCGCGTCGGCGGGCACGAACAGCAGCACGAGAGCCAGCACCGCGGTCAGGGCGCCGGTGATGAGCCAGTCGCGGGCGGCGGCGTCATGGCCGCGTTCGCGGACACCGTTGTAGAGCTCGAGGATGCCGGTGAGCGCCGCCCACACCGTCACCAGGTAGAGGAAGAGGCCGAGGCCGGAGTGCGACAGCACCAGGGCGAGGACGCCGGCGATCACGCCGATCGCTCCCTGCACCGCGAAGAGCACGCGGGTGATGCGGCGGCCGGCGAGCAGTGCGCTCAGCACGCCGGTGGCGAGCCCGTCGACGATCGCGAAGACCCCGAACACGATGAGGCCGAACATCGCCGTGTGCGCATCCCGGGTGAACGTGATGACCGCTGCGGCGGCCAACGCGACGACGGCACGGACGGCGGGAACGACCCAGTACCGGCTGTGCGCGTGGATGTCGGAATGCTGGGCAGGGACGGCGGTAGCCACGTAGGCCCTCTTTCATACGGGATTCGCCAACCATTCTAGTCGGCGGGTTCCTGCGCGTTCGCCCACCGACGGCCGCTCGCTCGCTACGATCGCGGCATGCGGATCGGTTTCGCGGTTCTCCGCGCGGTGTTCTTCCTCCTCACCTTGGCGGCGGTCATCGCCCAGTTCACGACCAGTGTTCGATCCATCGGCGATCGGGGCGGCAACGTCGCCGGTCTGGTTGCGAACTTCTTCAGCTTCTTCACGATCGACTCGAACGTTCTGGGAGTCGTCGTGCTCGGGATCGGCGCGGTTCTGCTGATCGTGCGGAAGGGGGACGACCCGGGATGGTTCACCGGGCTGCGTGCCGCATCCGTCACCTATCTGGTGACGACCGGGGTGGTCTACAACCTGCTGCTGCGCAACATCTCGCTCGCGCAGGGGACGACGGTCGGCTGGTCGAACGAAGTGCTGCACGTGATCGCGCCCGCTTACCTGCTGATCGACTGGCTCTTCGCGCCCGGGCGCACCCCACTGCGCCTGCGCGCCGTGTGGGGGATCGCCGTCTTCCCGATCCTCTGGGCGGTGTACACGCTGATCCGCGCGCCGTTCGCCGCGGACCCGGTGACGGGGAAGTCGCCGTGGTATCCGTACCCGTTCCTGAACCCGCAGACGAGCCCGAACGGCTACCTGTCCGTCGCGTTCTACGTGGTTCTCATCGCCGTCGTCATCCTCGCCGCCGGCTACGGAGTCGTCTGGATCTCCCGACGGTGGCGGGGCGGTCGGCCCCTGCCCGACGCCGCAGCGGCGGCCGCCGGGGTCAGCTGAGCTGCGGTTCCGGCTCCTCCGCGCGCGCCCAGAACACTACAGCGGCGAGCGCCCCGACCGTGAGAAGGAACGCGCCCGTCGGCGTGACCGTGTCCGGCATCCCGTGCTGGACGAGGACGGCCGAGACGATGCCGGCGAGGGCTCCGCATCCCGCCACCACAGCGAACGCGACCGAGATGGCGCGCGCGGCGCCGTCCAGGATGAGCCCGCGGATGACGAGGGCGACGGCGCCGATGAGCCACAGTGCGGCGACCGGGAACGCGAGCAGCAGCCCCAGCGGGTCGCGGAGCAGCACGCCCGGCGTCGCGTAGATGAGGGATGCGGCCAGCACGAGCACGAGCCCCAGGCCGGCGAACCCGGCGAGCCGTGCCCGCTCGGTCCGCAGCCGCAGGAGCGGCGCCAGGAGCGAGGGCCAGCTGAACGCGAGGGCGAAAGCGACGAACGCGAGCGCCACGCTGCCTGCGCCCTGCAGCACCGGGAGGAGGATGCCGATCATGCGTCTATTGAACGCCTCCGGACCCGATCGCGCGTCCTCCCGGAGGATGATCCCGTCCACGACCGCGATCGGCCATCATGGGCGCATGCTCATCAGACACCGAGACCGTGAACCGTCGATCCACGCGACCGCCTATGTCGCGCCGTCCGCGGTCCTCGTCGGCAACGTCCGGGTCGGGGCGGGCGCTCGCATCCTTCACGGGGCCGTGTTCAGCGCGGAGGACGGTGAGGTGACCATCGGCGAGGACACCGTCGTCATGGAGCATGCGCTCATCCGCGGACGGTCGGGGCACCCGGCGCGGGTCGGCGCCGCCGTCATGGTCGGGCCGCATGCCCACGTGAACGGGAGCATCGTCGAGGATGAGGCCTTCATCGCGACCGGCGCCTCACTCTTCCCCGGCAGCCGCATCGGCACGGGCGCGGAGGTGCGCATCAACGGGGTCGTCCAGGTGAACACCGTGCTCGAGCCGGGCGCCGTCGTCCCGATCGGATGGATCGCGGTCGGTTCACCCGCATCCATCCTGCCGCCGGAACGGCATGACGACATCTGGGCCATCCAGCGGGAACTCGACTACGCGGGAACCGTCTACGGCGCCGGTCTCGACACGTCGATGCGGGAGATCATGCGGCGGCAGTCGGAGTTCTACGGCGCTCACGCCGACGACACGGTGATCGACGGGAGCTGATCGGACGAGCCGGCGACGGCTCAGCCGTTCCCCTGCTGCAGGATGCGGATCGGGTTGCCGAACGGATCGCGGACGCCCATGTCGGTGCCGTAGAAGTGCTCGGTCGGCTCCTGGGTGAAGTCGGTGACGCCGCGCTCGCGCAGAGTGTCGTACAGGGCTCTCACGTCATCCGCAATGAACACGAGGCCCCCGCCCAGTGCGCCCTTGGTGATCAGCTCGCGGATCTGATTGCCGGTCGCCTCGTCGTGCACCGGCGGGCCGGGCTCCTCGAGGGAGATCTCGGTCTCGCCTCCGGGTACGCGGACCGTGAGCCAGCGGTAGGTGCCCTGCTGGACGTCGTTCCCTTTCTCCAGCCCGAGTTTGCCGACGTAGAAGTCCAGTGCCTCGTCCTTGTTCAGAACGAAGATGGACGCGACATTCAGTGCGGTGATCATCGTCTTCCCGGCTCCTTCGCCTTATGAGTCCCCATTGTCGATCCCGATCCTAGAAAGCGGCGAGGGTCGACGACTTATCCGAACGTGCTCTCTTGCTCGAGTCGAGGCGGCCCGGGGACGGGTCGCATGACGGTGAGCTGGACACAGTGCGGCGTCACCGCGGGCCCGTGCCGCTTCCGGTAGGCGCCGGGGGTCACCCCGACGATCGCCCGGAAGGTTCTGCTGAATGTCCCCGGACTGCTGAACCCGACGTCGAGGCAGATCTCGCTCACGGGACGTCCGGTCTCACGCAGCAGGAACATCGCCCGCTCGACCCTCCGTCGTTGCAGGTACTGGTGAGGCGATTCGCCGAAGACGGCACGGAAGGAGCGGCTGAAGTGCGCAGGCGAGATGTGGGCGACGGCCGCGACGGCGCGCACATCGAGCGGCTCGGCGTACGACCTGTCCATGGCGTCGCGGGCACGCAGCAGGCGCCGGTTGCGCTCCTCGACTTCGCGGCTCACGTCCCCAGGTTAGGAGGTCGGACGCGTCAGGTGGCAGGGGTGGCGCCCGGCCGTCCGCGTGCAGCTACAACCTCATGGTTCGGTGTCAGAGCCGCCGGACCTCGTCGACGGCGCCGCGGACCAGTGCCGGGAGGTCGAGCGACGGGTCTGCGTACCACTGCGCGCCCGCGCGCTGGAATGCTGCGGCGCCGACCTGGGCAGCGAGTCGGGCAGTCGGCTCGGTGATCCCCCGCGACATCAGGGCGTCGACGACCGCGTCGGCGAGGGCAGCGGTTTTGGCGTGCGCTCGCTCTTGAAGGGCCGGAGTGGCGTCGATGAGTTCCGCGCGCCGGATCGCGATCGGGCGCCCGGCGACGAACAGGGGTACGGCGGCGAGGTAGGCGCCGACCACGAGATCGAGGGGCGACGTCTCAGGCGCCGCGCCCGCGATGGCGCCGACCATCGTGTCCCGCAACTCGGAGTCACCGCCGAAGAGCACCTCCCGCTTGTCGGCGAAGTGCCGGAAGAAGGTGCGCTCGGTTACGCCGGCGCGGGCCGCGATCTGCGCGGTGGTGGTCGAGTCGTAGCCCTGCTCGCCGTAGAGCTCGAGCGCAGCCTCCCGCAGGCGACGGCGTGCATCCTCGCCGCTTCTCGGCATGCGATCTCCTTCGTAGTGACAGTCACTGACTTAACGTGGTAGCGTCAGCGACTGTCACAACGATACCGAGGAGGAGCGCATGACCGCCATCCCATCCCGCACCGTCCGTTTCCACGAATACGGCGAACCGTCCGATGTGCTCCGTGAGGAGCGGACCGAGATCCCCGATCCCGGTGCCGGCCAGGTCCGTGTCCGAGTCGCCGCGGTCGGCCTCAATCCCGCCGACTGGGAGGTGTGCCGCGGCTTCCAGGCCGGCGCACTGCCGCGCGGGATCGGCTTCGACGTCGCCGGAACCGTTGACGCGGTCGGAGCAGGGGTGGATGGCGTCGCCGTCGGCGATCGGGTTTTCGGCACGGCGGACGTCACCGGACAGGCCAGCGGCGGCCTTGCCGATGTGGCGATCCTGCGCGAGTGGTTCCCGCTGCCCGACGGTCTCGACGAAGCGCATGCCGCCACCCTCCCGATGGTCGTCAAGACAGCGGTGTGGACGCTCGACGCCATGGGGGTGGAGCGTGGCTCCACGCTTCTCGTCCACGGCGCCGGCGGCATGGTCGGCTTCGCGGCGGTGCAGGTGGCCCTGCGGCACGGCGTTCGCGTCATCGCGACAGCTGGACCGAGCCTCGCGGATCAGCTGGAGGAGTTCGGCGCTCTTGTCACTCCTTATGGAGAGGGAATGCCCGATCGGGTGCGCGCCCTAGCCGGTGGCGACGTGGACCTGGTGCTCGACACCCCGCGCCCCAGCCCGGGAACACTGGCCGAACTCATCGTGCTCGCAGGCGGTGTGCCGTCCCGTGTCGTCACCATCAGCAACCACGACGAAGCGCGACAGCTCGGCGCCCGGGTCAACCTCGACCTGCTCCTCGCCTCCGGCGCGTTTCCGGATGCCGGTGTCGTCGCGGAGTACGCCGACCTCGCAGCCAGAGGCGAGTTCCGGCTCCCCATCGCGGGCACCTTCCCATTCAGCGACTGGCGCGAGGCCATGGAGGCGAGCGTTTCGGGCGCGCCTCACGGCAAGCTCGTGGTCCTGCCACCCCAGGAGGCGCCCACATCCTGATCACGACGGCCGCCTTCGATCCCTTGCATCACACTCAGATCGCACACCAACGTGTTAATGCAGGCTGGGTCAATTGTTGGGGCTGCCGTCGTTCCGAGCGCCGAGCCACATCGGCACGCGGCGCCGGACTCCCAGAAGGATGAGACCGATGGCGGACAGCGCAGCGATGACGACTCCGAGCGCCGGAACCCAGGGGGCGAGTGCCTTGCCACCGATGGCGAGCCCGACGCCGGCGAGGAACCCCAGTGCGACGAGGCCTCCGAACCGGGCGAGGCTCTGGCCACCCAGGTAGGCTCCGCCGACGAGCGCTACTGCGGTAACGAGCGCGGCGACGCCGAGTCCGAGTGCCGGCATCGTGTCGTCGTGGATGAGGAGGCCGATGAGCGCGAGGACAGCGCCGACCGCGTAGCCGCTGAGCATCGTGTAGATCACCACGCGGGTCCACCGGTTGATCGTGCGTGCGCTCAGCCGATAACCGCGCGGCGGACGTTTCGTGGGCGCTTTGGATGACCGCCCGGTGGAGGCCGGGTTGCCGCGCTTACGCGATTTGCGTTGAGCCATCGACGTCACTCTAGCGGCGAAGCCGACCGGGAAACGATGGTGGTTTCAACCGGTGCGCTGGTCGACAACGTCGAATCAGATCGGGGCCATGTCCGTAAATCGGGAGTACATGCCCTGGAAGGCCACGGTCACCGTTCGGGTAGGGCCGTTTCGGTGCTTGGCGACGATGAGGTCGGCCTCGCCCGCCCGGGGGTTGTCCTTCTCGTAGGCGGACTCGCGGTGAAGCAGGATGACGACGTCGGCGTCCTGCTCGATCGAGCCGGACTCGCGGAGGTCGCTCAGCGCGGGGAGCTTGTCCGCTCGCTGCTCGGGACCACGGTTCAGCTGTGACAGGGCGATGACCGGAACCTGCAGCTCTTTGGCGAGGAGCTTGAGCGCACGCGAGAACTCACTGACCTCCTGCTGGCGGCTCTCGACGCGCTTGCCGCTGGTCATGAGCTGCAGGTAGTCGATGATGACCATCTTGAGACCGACGCGCTGCTTGAGGCGGCGGCACTTGGCGCGGATCTCGACGAGGGTCATGTTGGGGCTGTCGTCGATGTACAGCGGTGCGTCGTTGATGCGGCCGCGGGTGGATGCGATGGTCGTCCAGTCGCGGTTGTCGACGGTTCCCTTGCGCATGTTCTGCAGCGGGACGGTCGCCTCCGCGGACAGGAGGCGCATCGCGATCTCGCTGCGCCCCATCTCGAGGGAGAAGAAGATAGTTGGCATGTCGTGCTTGATCGCCGCGGCGCGGGCGAAGTCGAGCGCGAGCGTCGACTTACCGAGTGCGGGTCGGGCGGCCACGATGACCATCTGGCCGGGATGGAGCCCGTTGGTCAGCTCGTCCAGCTCTGCGAAGCCGGTGGGGACACCGGTCATCGAGCCGTCCTTGTGCTTCGCCGCCTCGATCTCGTCGATCGCGACGGTGACGGCCTCGGTGAGCGGGACGTAGTCCTCGGTCTCCTGCGTTCCCGTCACCGAGTAGATCTCGGCCTGCGCGTTGTTGACCAGGTCGAGAACCTCACCCTCGGCCTTGTAGCCCATCTGCGTGATGCGCGTGCCGGCCTCGACGAGCCGCCGGAGCAGCGCCTTCTCGCCGACGATGTTGGCGTAGTAGCCGGCGTTCGCCGCGGTCGGGACGAGGCTCGTCAGCGTGTGGAGGTACTCGGCGCCACCGGCACGCGAGAGCTCGCCGATCTTGGTCAGCTCGTCGGTGACGGTGATGACGTCGGTCGGCTCGCCGTGCGAGTACAGCGACAGGATCGCGTCGTAGATGATCTCGTGCTTGGGGATGTAGAAGTCGGTGCCGCGGATCACCTCGACGACGTCGGCGACGGCGTCCTTGCTGAGCAGCATTCCACCGAGGGCACTCTGTTCGGCGAGGAGGTCGTGCGGCGGAGTGCGCTCCGGCGAGCGGGCGTCGCCCGGGTCACGACCGTCGGCGAGACCGATATGGGCGATCGACACGTTCACTCCTCTACTGGTCCGTTGCCTCGGGGCACGACGAAGCCGTCGTGGGGTCGTTCGACGCTTTCGCGTGGACGAGTTCCCTCGGGTCGATTGTCGGGACGACCTCCGACATCGCCGCTCCTCGCGGCTGCCGTCCGTCGACGTCGATCAACCCTACGAACCCCTGTCCGCGGTGACAACTCAGCCTGTGGATAAAACTGGGGAGAATGTGGGCGAAACGCCGTAGAGCGTGTGTAGAAGGTGTGTGGAACCCTGTGGAGAAAAAAGAACTTTCGGAGCGGATATATCCGCTGAACAGCAGTTTTACTATCCCCAGGCTGTGTGTAAAAACTTCCTTGAACCCTGTGTTCAAGCTTGCTTCGGAACGATCACGCCCTGTGCACAGAACGGGGGAAAACAGCCTTAACGAAAGGTAGCGGCGGGCCTTCGCCCGCCGCTACACTTCTGCTTCGTCGCGCCTACTTGGCAGCGACCACCTGGAGGCTGATGACGGCCGAGAGGTCGTCGTGCAGACGCACGGTCGCCTCGTGGTCGCCGACGACCTTGATGGGGTTCGGAAGCTCGATCTTGCGCTTGTCCAGCTCGCCGATGCCGGCCGCCTTGACGGCGTCCGCGACATCGCCGGTCTTGACCGAACCGAAGAGACGACCCTCGCGGCCCGCCTTGACGGTCAGCTTGACCTTGGTCGCCTCGAGCTTGGCCTTGAGGTCCTGAGCCTGCTCGACGGTGTGCAGCTCGCGAGCGGCGCGGGCCGCCTTGATCTGCTCGACCTGCTTCTCGCCACCACGCGACCACGCGATTGCGAAGCCCTGCGGGACGAGGTAGTTACGGGCGTAGCCGTTCTTGACGTCGACGACGTCACCGGCCGAGCCGAGGCCGGTAACCTCGTGCGTGAGAATAACCTTCGACATGTCGTTGCTCCTTAGCGGCCAGAGCCGGCGTAGGGGAGGAGCGCCATCTCGCGCGCGTTCTTGACCGCGCGGGCGATGAGTCGCTGCTCCTGGACGGAGACACCGGTGATGCGACGGGCGCGGATCTTTCCACGCTCCGAGATGAACTTACGCAGGGTGGCGACGTCCTTGTAATCGATGACGCCCACGCGAACGGACTTCGCGGGAGCGGCGTTCTTGCCGTCCTTGCCCTTGCGGATCGGCTTGCGGCGGTCGCCGCTCGACTTTCCAGCCATGGTTTCCTTTGCTTTCCGCCCGACCCGGCCTCCGGCCGGCGGGCTGATGATGTGTGCCCCTCTGCGGAGGAGCGAGTCTCGTTAGAAGGGGGTCTCGTCGTTGTAGGAGCCCGGAGTGTTCCAGACATCCGCACCGGCGGAGGGATCCGCCGGAGCCGATGCGGCCCACGGCTCCTCGACAGCAGGCGAACCTCCGCCGAAGCCACCCGGGCCACGTCCGCCTCCGGACGACTGCGTGCGGGTGATCTGAGCGGTGGCGTAGCGCAGCGACGGGCCGATCTCATCGATCTCGAGCTCGATGCTGGTGCGCTTCTCGCCTTCCTTCGTCTCGTAGGAGCGCTGCTTGAGGCGGCCCTGCGCGATGACGCGCGACCCCTTGGTCAGCGAACCGGCGACGTGCTCCGCAAACTCGCGCCAGACGCTGGCGCGGAGGAACAGAGCCTCACCGTCCTTCCACTCGTTCGCCTGACGGTCGAACGTGCGGGGGGTGGACGCGATGGTGAAGTTGGCGACAGCCAGCCCGTTCTGCGTGTAGCGCAGCTCGGGATCGGCGGTGAGGTTCCCCACCACGGTGATGACGGTCTCGCCGGCCATGGGACTAGGCGCCGGCCTTCTCGGAGGTGGCAGCCTTGCGGGCGGCCTTCTCGTCGGCACGCTTCTGAGCGGCGGCGACCTGAGCGATCGCCTCCTCGGCGCGGAGGACCTTGGTGCGCATGACGGCCTCGCTGAGCTTCAGCTGGCGGTCGAGCTCCTTGGTCGTGTCGCCCTCAGCGGTGAGCTGGACGACGGCGTAGATGCCCTCGGACTTCTTGTTGATCTCGTAAGCCAGGCGACGACGTCCCCAGATGTCGACGTTGTCGATCGTTCCACCGTCGTTCCGGACGACGTTGAGGAACTTGTCAAGGCTCGGAGCCACGGTGCGCTCATCGATCTCGGGATCGAGGATGACCATCAACTCGTACTGATGCATGACTAACCCACCTCCTCTGGTCTCAGCGGCTGCAGACGTTCTGCAGCAGGAGGGTGTCATAGACGTGCCCAAGGCAGGACTCTGCCCGGGCAACTTCCCTAGCGTAACGGATGCGGGTGCGGGGCGCCAGCCGGCGGTGATCTCGGTCATGTCTCCACCCTCGCCGGGCCGGCTCATCCGCGAGCCCGGAAACCCGCATCTGTGGACAGCCGGGCGATCGGGAGATCTGTGGACGGAATCCCTCAGTCGGCGCCGATCGCCGCGTTCGCCGCCGTCTGCGCCTTCTTCAGGGCGTCCGACACCGGGATGCGCCCGAGGAACATCTCCTCGAACACGGGCCCGAACGCATCCTGCGCCTTCGCCCACCCGGCGCCCTGCGGTGCTTGCACGCTGCCGTTCTTCAGCACCTCGTAAAGCGGTGAGACGTCGACGTCCTTCCTCTTCCAATAGTCGAGAAACCCCTGCTGGGCCGCGACCACGGCGGGCGAGGCGGAACCGTCCTCGCCGATCGCCGCCGAGCCCTCGGCACTTCCGAGCCACCGCAGCACTTTGTCGACCGCGTCCGGGTGCTTCGAATGCGCATTGCCGGCGGCGATCACGCCGTTGGTCACGCTGATCGCGCCGGCAGGGCCGGCCGGAAGCGGAGCGACGCCCCATTGGAACGACGCGCCCTGTTCGACGTTCGCCAGGTTGTATGACCCGGTCTGGAACAGCGCGAGGCGGCCCTGCGTGAACTGGTCGCGGCTGAAGTCGCCGTTGGTGTTCGTGTCCGCCGCCGATGGTGCGACGTGGTACTTGTCGATCAGGTCGACGACGTACTGGAACGCCTGCCTGCCCCGCGGGGTGTCGAAGACGAAGCGGTCCCCCTTCTGCAGCGCGGCGCCGTTCGACCCGAGGTAGTTGATGTAAATCGCGTTCAGGTCGTTGGCCGCGTTGTAGCCGTACTGCACGATGTGCTGCGGGTCGAAGCCGGGGTCGGCCGCCGTGTGGCCCGCCGCATCCAGCGTCAGCTTCTGCAGCACGGGGAGGAGGGTGTCCGACGCGCGATCGGGCGACCAGTGGAGGCTGCCCAGCGACGCCGGGTCGACGCCCGCCTTCTTCAGCAGGTCGGCGTTGTAGAAGACTCCGATGCCCGGGTCCGCGAGCTGGGGCACACCCCACAGCGATCCGTCGAGCGTGTACTGCTTCACGACGTTGGGCTGCCAGCGCTTCGAGGCTCCCGATCCCAGGGCCTTGCCGACGTCGACCAGGTCGCCGCCCGTCGCATAGTCCTCGAAGTTGCCTGCGTTCACCCAGAAGACGTCGTCGGCGTCGCCGGCGGCGACATCGGTGCGCAGCTTCGTGAAGTAGTCCGCCCACGGCACGAGCACCGTCTTCACGTCGATGTCGGGGTTCTTCTTCTCGAACTCGGCGAACGAGGTTCGATAGGCCTTCTGCACCTGCTCGTCCCACAGCCGCACCGTGACCGTCTGCTTGGCCGGCTGTGCCGATCCCGCGACAGCTGTCGTGATGCCGACCGCGGCGACCAGCACGACGAGACCCGCCACCGATGCTGCGATGACGGTCGAGCGCTTGGCCATGTCAGATCCTCCTCTACCGGAAGCCGGTGATCGTGATGGACCGCACGAAGCGCTTCTGGAAGATCAGGAAGAGCACGACGAGCGGCACGATCGCCAGCGTCGTCGCTGCCATGACAACTGTCCAGTTGCCGTTGTACTGGGATTGGAGGCTAGCAGTGGCGACGGTGGCCACCCGCCACGTGTTACCGCTTGTGATGACCAGCGGCCACAGGAAGTTGTTCCACTGGCTCACCGCTGTGATCAGCACAAGCGTCGCGATGATCGGCCGGGAGAGCGGGACCACGATCTCCACGAGGATGTCCAGGGTGGATGCGCCGTCGAGCCGGGCGGCGGCGATGAGCTCCTGCGGGATCCCGCGGAAGTACTCGCGGAGCAGGAAGATCGCGTACGGGCTCCCGAAGGAGAACGGGAGCACGAGGCCCCAGAACGTATCGCGCAGTCCCAGCTGCGCCATCATCAGGTACAGCGGGATGACGAGCACGATCGCCGGCACCATGAGCGTCGCGAGATATACCCAGAACAGCGCATCCCGTCCGGGGAAGTCGACGCGGGCGAACGCGTAGGCGGCCATGATCGAGAAGACCAGCTGGAACACCAGGATGAACACGGTGACGAGCGCCGTGACGAGGAGCGCCCGGCCGAAACCGGCCGGGCCGGTGAACAGCGAGACGAGGTTGTCGAGCGTCCACGGATCGGGCGGCGTCAACGCGGGCGTGCGAGCGAACTGGGCCGGCGTCTTGAAGGCCGTCATCGCGCTGAGCAGGAAGGGCGCGAGCGTCACCGCCGCGCCGACCAGCAGCAGGAGGTAGACGCCGACCGTCCGGAGGACCCGCCTACCCGAGGTCATAGGTCGTCCTCCTGCGGAAGTACAGCTGCTGCCCGATGGTGATCGCCACCAGCAGCACGAGCAGCACCACGGCCATGACGGATGCCCGCCCGAGGTCGAACGACTGGAAGGCCTCCGTGTAGATGCGATTCGCGACCACATCCGTCCGGTGCTCCGGCCCGCCGCCGGTGAGCGCATAGATCTGGTCGAAGAGCTGGAAGGTGGCGATCACGCTCGTCACCAGCACGAAGAACATCGTCGGCCGGAGCAGGGGCAGCTTGATCCGCCAGAACAGGGCGACCGGACCGGCGCCGTCGATGCGTGCGGCCTCAACGATGTGGTTCGGGATGTTCAACAGCCCGGCGAGGAAGAACAGAGTGACGTAGCCGACGTTCGTCCAGATGACCACAGCGGCCGCGGCGGGCAGCGCGAGCACGGGGTCCGTCAGCCACTCGACACGCACACCGAGCAGCGCGTTGAGCGCACCGCCCGTCGGGGCGAAGATCCACTTCCACACGACCCCCAGCGCCAGGGGCGCGCAGATCCAGGGGAGGGCGTAGATCGTGCGCAGCACGGCCGAGCCGGGGAGTCCGCGCGTCAGCAGCGATGCGCCGAACAGCCCGAGCGCGGTCTGGACCGGGATGACGATCACCACGAACACCGCCGTCACCAACAAGGCGTTTCCGAAGACCGGGTCGGTGAGGACCGACGCATAGTTGGCCACCCCGGCGAACCGCAGCGGGTGGATGAGGTCCCAGCTCTGGAAGCTGAGCCACACCACCACGAGCACCGGCAGCACGAGGAAGCACGCGACACCGAACAGACTCGGCGCGAGCAGCGCGTAGCCGGTGACGGCATCCCGTCGGCGCAGCGCGCGGGAGCGGGAACGCTGGGTCAGCGGTTCTCCCACCACGTGAGGAGACGCCGCGTGGCCTCCTCCTCGCCCAGGGGTCCCTCGTCGAGTCGGAGTTCGAGGAGGAACCTCATCGCTTGACCCACCTCCCTGCCGGGGCGGATGCCGAGGATGCTCATCACCTGCTCTCCGTTCAGATCCGGGCGCACCGCATCCATCTCCTCCTGCTCGCGGAGTTCGCGGATGCGCGTTTCGAGGTCATCGTAGGCGAAGCCCAGACGGTCGGCCTTCCGCCGGTTACGGGTCGTGACGTCGGCCCGCGTGAGCATGTGCAGGCGCTCGAGCTCGGGGCCGGCGTCGCGGACGTAGCGGCGCACGGCCGAGTCGGTCCAGTGCGCGTCGGCGTAGCCGAAGAACCGCAGGTGCAACTCGATCAGCCGGGCGACGGAGTCGATGGTCGACTTGTCGAACCGCAGAGCGGTGAGCCGCTTCTTGGCGAGCTTCGCGCCGACGACGTCGTGGTGATAGAAGCTGACCGCCCCGCCGGGCTCGAAGCGGCGGGTCGCCGGCTTGCCGATGTCGTGGAGGATCGCGGCCAGACGCAGCACCAGATCGGGCGCCTCGCCGGGATGCCGCTCCTTCTCGTATCCGATCGCCTGGTCGAGCACGGTGAGGCTGTGCTGGTAGACGTCCTTGTGGTGGTGATGCTCGTCGGCCTCCAGCCGGAGCGCGGGGATCTCGGGGATCACCTCATCGGCCAGGCCGGTCTCCACGAGCAGTTCGAGCCCCCGCCGCGGCTCGTCCGCCATCAGCAGCTTGCTCAGCTCGTCGCGGACGCGCTCGGCGCTGACGATCTCGATCCGCTCGGCCATGGACGACATGGCCTCCCGCGTGGCCTCGTCGACCGTGAAGCCCAGCTGTGCAGTGAAGCGCGCGGCCCGCATCATCCGCAGCGGGTCGTCGCCGAAGGATATCTGGGGGCTGCTCGGTGTGGTGATCACCCCGGCGATGAGGTCCTCCACCCCGCCGGAGGGATCCACCAGGCGCACTTCCGGCAGCCGGAGGGCGAGAGCGTTGACCGTGAAGTCCCGGCGCAGCAGGTCGCCTTCGAGGGTGTCGCCGAACTCGACCTCCGGCTTGCGGGTGGCGCCGTCGTAGCTGTCGCTCCGGTAGGTCGTGATCTCGACCGTGTCGTCGCCGAGGCGTGCACCGATCGTGCCGTACTTGCGGCCGACATCCCAGATCGCATCGGCGATGGGCCCGACGACCCGGACGATGTCGTCGGGCCGGGCGTCCGTGGTGAAGTCGAGATCGTGCACCGGCCGGCCGATCAGGGCGTCCCGCACAGGGCCGCCGACGAGCGCGAGCTCGTGCCCCGCGGCCTGGAAGGCGTCGGCGAGGCGGGCGACCGACGGCGTGTGTGCGAGGTCGCCGAGGCGTTCGAGGGATTCGGCGACGCTCTGCATGGTGCCCCAGTTTAACGGCCCTCCTCGCCGGCCTCTCAGCAGGCGGCCTCTACAATCGACCACATGGAGGCCGAGTCGGGATCGCGCGTCGACGCATGACGGCAACCTCCCCCACCCTCCGGAGGGGTGCGTCGCTCCGCGCCCGTCTGCGTGTGACGGCGGCAGCCGTCGCCGTCGGGGCGCTCGCCGTTCTCGCAGGCGTCGCGCATCCCGCAGGTGCAGCGGAAGCGGTCACGCCGGCTCCGAAGGCCGCGGCCGGGACGGAGCTGGCCGCATCCATCACCGCTGATGACGCGGGGGTTTTGACGCCCGGCAAAGACCTCGGAGTCTCGGTCACCGTCTCGAACCCGACCGACACCGCTTTCCAGTCGGGCACCGTCTCGCTCTGGGTCGATCCGGCGGCGCAGAACGACCGGAAGGCGTTGGCCTCGTGGCTCGCATCCACCGACTCGGTGTCCGGCGCCCTCGATCTCGGCAAGGCCCAGCTGAACACGCTCGAGCCGGGCTCGAGCACGGTGGTGCGCGTGAGCGCGCCCGCGGCCTCGCTCCCGTTCGCCGGTCGCACGTCGTCGGCCGTGTTCGGAATCGGCGCCTCGGTGCATGCCGGATCCTCGGACACGACCGCGCGCGGCTCCGCCGTCTGGTACCCGGGCGGCACCGCAAAGCAGGCCAGCGTCAACGTCGCTCTGCCGATCGTCACGCCGTCCGGCACGAACGGGATCATCGCGGCAGACGACCTCGCGACCTACACGGCGCCCAACGGCATCCTCACCCGCGAACTCGACGGCCTCGCCGGGCACACCACCGTCACGGTCGGCATCGACCCGATGATCATCGCCTCGATCCGAGCCCTCGGCAACGCTGCCCCGGCGAGCGCGCTCGACTGGCTGGAGCGGCTGGCCGACCTGCCCAACGAAACCTTCTCACTGGGTTACGGGGATGCGGACCTCGCCGGCCAACTCCAGGCGGGCCTCCCGACGCCGCTGCAACCGACCTCGCTCTCGTACGCGATCGACCCGAAGAACTTCACGCCGGCGCCCACACCCGTGGGGGAGCCCGCCACGGCGACGCCCACGCCGACACCGAAGACTTCGACGTCGACGCCCAGCCCCACGCCGACGACGAGCCCCGGGCCCGTCCTGCCGACGATGGATGAGCTGCTCGCCTGGGACTACACCCTCACCGGCATCGGCTGGCCGGGCGACAAGACGGTCCGTCGAGCCGACCTCGCACCGCTCGCGGCCGCCGGCCTGAAGACCACCATCGTCTCCGGCAGCAACACCAACGCGAACGACCTGAGCACGACCCCGAACGCGACCCTGAGCTCGGGAGACAGCCGCATCCTGGCCTCCGACCAGCCGTTGAGCGACGCGCTGCGGCAGGCGATCTCCGCGCCCAGCGACGTCGCGTGGAACTCGGCCATGTCGAAGGTGAACGCCCAGCTTGAGCTCATCGCGCAGGAGTCCGGCGACGCGCGCCGGCTCCTCGTGGCACTCGACCGCTCCTGGCCGTCGAGCGGAACGCAGTTCGAGCGAACGCTCAACGCGCTGTTCTCCTCGCCGTGGTCGGCTCCCGCCTCCTTCCCGGCGATCGCCGGCGCACCCCAGACCGCCGGTTTCGATCTCGTCGACACCCCCGAGAGCGCCGATCGCATCACCGGTATCCGCGCGCTCATCCAGGACGAGGTCGCGCTGGGCCAGTTCGCCACGGTGCTCGACGACCCCACGACGCTGACCGGCCGTACCCGTTCGGATCTGCTCACACTGCTGGCGGTCTCGTGGCTGAACCCGCGGACGGACTGGAATACCGCCGTCGCGAAGGAGCGGGCAACGACGGACAAGACGCTTCATTCCATCCGCATCCTGCCGACGGAGAACGTCAACCTCGTGAGCGCCCAGGGGTCCATCCCCTTCACGGTGAGCAACGGCCTCACCGACGAAGCCGTGACGATCGTGCTGACCGCCGCTCCCTCCAACGGCCGGCTCGAGGTCGACCAGTCGACCACCAAGCGCATCGTCAAGGACTCGCGCGCGACCGTCCTCATCCCCGTCAAGGCCAAGGTGGGCAACGGCCAGGTCGTGCTGTCGCTGCATCTGTACAGCCCGACCGGTGTGCCCATCGGCGATCCGACCTCGGTGACGGTGGATGTGCACGCCGATTGGGAGGGCATCGGCGCGCTGATCTTCGGCATCCTGCTGGTGCTGCTGTTCGGCTTCGGGATCGTGCGGAACATCCTGCGGCGGCGGTCGAAGCGCGAGGAAGATGCCGCAGATGCGGCCGGGAGCGGGGCGGCCGACGCGCAGGGCGACGAGGACGTAACCCCGTCAGAGGGTTCCACGCCCGCATCGCCCCCGGAGGAGCGCCCCGGTGGCTAGCGTCGGCCGCGCCAGCGCGCTCCTCGCCTCCGGCACCCTGGTGTCGCGTCTTCTCGGGTTCGCGAAGGCGTGGCTCCTGGTGCAGGCGATCGGCGCGATCAGCTTCGCCGCGAACGCCTACGGCACCGCGACGATCGTCCCCAACAGCGTCTACGCGATCATCGCGCAGGGGATCCTCAACGCCGTCCTCGTCCCGCAGATCATCCGCGCCTCCGTCAACGCAGACGGCGGCCGCGCGTACATCAACAAGCTCGTCACGCTCGGGATGGTCGTCTTCGCCGCGGTCGCGGTGGTCGCCACATTCCTCGCACCGGTCCTGGTCTCCCTCTTCGGCATCCCCGCCGCCCAGAGGGACCTCGCCACCGCGTTCGCCTACTGGTCGCTGCCGCAGATCTTCTTCCTCGGCCTCTACACTCTGCTCGGCGAGGTGCTGAACGCTCGCAAGTCCTTCGGGCCGTTCACCTGGGCGCCGGTCGTCAACAACGTGATCGCCATCGTGCTGCTCGCGGCCTTCATCCTCGCCTTCGGCACCGCCGCCTCCGGCAAGCACGACAGCGGCTGGTCGTTCTGGATGATCGCCCTGCTCGCCGGCGGTGCCACCCTGGGCGTGGCTGTGCAGGCGCTCATCCTGTTCGTCTTCTGGCGGCGGGTCGGGCTGCGCTTCCGGTTCGACTTCGGCTGGCGCGGGGTGAACCTCGGGACGGCGGGCAAGGCCGCGGGCTGGACGTTCGCCATGCTCATCGCCACCCAGATCGCCGGGCTGGTCGAGACGAACGTCTCCAACTCGGCGGGGGAGGCCAACGCCGGTCCCTTCGTCATGCAGAACGCGTGGCTGATCTTCATGCTCCCGCACGGCATCATCGCCGTCTCCATCGTGACCGCCTTCTACACGCGCATGGCCGAGCACGCGCATCGGGGCGCCACAGCCGACTTCCGTCAGGACTTCTCGTCAGCGGCGCGGTCGATCATGTTCCTCATCGTCTTCTCGTCCGCGGCCCTCATCGTCACGGCCTACCCGATCGCTCGCGTGTTCACCGGCGACTACCAGGCGATGGGGCTCGTCCTCATCGCGTACCTGGTCGGTCTCGTGCCCTTCTCCCTCGTCTTCATGGCGCAGCGGGCCTTCTACTCGCTGGGGGACACGCGCACGCCGTTCTTCTTCACCCTGGCCCAGGTCGCCGTCATCCTCGCCGGCGTACTGCTCTGCTTCCTCGTGCCCGCCCCGAACCGGGCTGCCGCCGTCGCCCTGGTCGTCTCGATCGCCAGCTTCGTGCAGGCGATCCTGGCGTTCGCGCTGCTGCGCCGGCGGACCGGGGGAGTGGATGGGGCGCGCATCCTGAGCTCGCTCTGGCGCTTCCTCGTCGCCGCCCTCGCCGCCATGGCCGCCGGCGCGGGCTTCCTCATCATCCTCGGCGGTGTCGAGAAGGGGGCGTTCCCGGTGAGCGGCCCGATCGCGGCCGTCGTCGCCACGGCGATCGTCGGCGTGGTCATGCTCGTCGTCTACGTCGGCTTCCTGGGGATGCTGCGATCGCCCGACCTGGAGGCCGGTCTTGCGCCCCTTCTGGGCCGCGCCGGAAGGCGTTCACGCACGCCCAGGTGACACGGAATAGCATCCGCCTAGGATGTGTTCTACAGGTCGACGCCTCCAGACGAAGGTGTCGCGATCAGGTCAAGGAGTTCCGCCGTGCGGCAGATCATCATCATCGGTTCCGGCCCTGCCGGTTACACCGCGGCCATTTACGCGGCCCGCGCCAATCTGAAGCCGCTGCTGATCGCCTCCTCTGTCGAGGCCGGCGGTGAGCTGATGAACACCACGGAGGTCGAGAACTTCCCGGGGTTCCCGGAGGCCGTCATGGGCCCGGACCTCATGTTCAAGATGCAGGCGCAGGCCGAGAAGTTCGGCACCGAGATCGTCCTCGACGACGTCGTCTCCGTCGACCTGACCGGTGAGGTCAAGCGCGTCACGCTCGGATCGGGCGCCGTGCACGAGGCTCTCGCCGTGATCTTCGCGACGGGGTCCGCGTACCGCAAGCTGGGCCTGGAGGACGAAGAGCGCCTCTCCGGCCACGGCGTCTCCTGGTGCGCCACCTGCGACGGGTTCTTCTTCCGCCAGCGCACGATCGCTGTCGTCGGCGGCGGAGACTCGGCGATGGAGGAGGCCACCTTCCTCACCCGATTCGCCGACAAGGTGTACGTCATCCACCGTCGCGACTCGCTGCGCGCCTCCAAGATTATGCAGGACCGCGCGTTCGCCAACGACAAGATCGAGTTCATCTGGAACTCCGAGGTCGTGGCGATCGGCGGCGACGAGCAGGTGCAGAACATCACCCTCCGCAACCTGGTCACGGGCGAGGAGAGCGAGCTGCAGCTGCACGGTCTGTTCATCGCGATCGGCAACGACCCGCGCGTCCACCTGGTCCACGGTCAGCTCGACCTGACCCCCGAGGGTACGATCGCGGTCGACGGCCGGAGCTCGAAGACCAACCTGCCCGGCGTGTTCGCCGCGGGTGATGTCATCGACCCGACGTACCGCCAGGCGGTCACCGCCGCGGCGTCCGGTACCGTCGCCGCGCTCGACGCGGAGCACTACCTGACGACGCTTCCCCAGAACTTGCTCGACAGCGCAGCGGATGGCGCGTCGGGTGACCTCGAACTCACGACCACCGCATAAGGAGATACAAGAAAATGTCAGCAGCACGTTCGGTTACGGACTCCAGCTTCGAGCAGGACGTCCTCAACAGCGAGAAGACCATTCTGGTGGACTTCTGGGCTGAGTGGTGCGGTCCGTGTCGCGCCGTCGGCCCGATCCTCGACCAGATCGCCTCCGAGCACGCCGACAAGATCGAGATCGTCAAGCTCAACGTCGACGAGAACCCGCAGACCGCTGCGAAGTACCAGATCACCTCCATCCCCGCGATGAAGGTCTACCAGGGTGGCGAGGTCGTCAAGACCGTCATCGGCGCCAAGCCGAAGCCCGCCCTCGAGGCCGACCTGGCCGCCTACCTGGCGTAGCGCGACCCGTCCTCTTCAGACCCGTCCGGCGCTCACCCGCCGGGCGGGTCTTTTTCGTACCCGGCGACGCACGATTTTCTCCGCAGTGCGTCGCCCCCATAGCATGGCTCAACGGCAGAGAAACGGAACTCACACGTGATCGAACAGGGCACTCCGCAGCAGCGGGGCAACAATCTGGACCCGTGGTATCACCACTATGCGCAGCGTACGAGCGGCCTCGCCGCCAGTGAGGTCCGAGCCCTGTTCGCCGTCGCCAGCCGCCCCGAGGTGGTCTCGCTGGCCGGCGGCATGCCGTTCGTCTCCGCCCTCCCGCAAGACCTGGTGGTCGGCGCGATGGATCGCGTCATGCGCGAGCAGGGAGCGGTCGCCCTCCAGTACGGTTCCGGTCAGGGCGTTCCGGCGCTGCGCGAGCAGATCCTCGAGGTCATGGCGCTCGAGGGCATCAGCGGCAGCGCTGACGATGTCGTCGTGACCACCGGCTCGCAGCATGCCCTGGAGCTGTTCAGCAAGCTCTTCATCGATCCGGGCGACGTCGTGCTCGCCGAGGGGCCCAGCTATGTGACCGCGATGGTCATCTTCAAGTCGTACCAGGCCGAGGTGGACCACGTCCCGATGGATGCGCACGGCCTCATCCCCGAGGCGCTGCGCGAGCACATCGCGCGGCTGAAGGCGGCCGGACGACGCGTGAAGTTCCTGTACACCGTGCCGACCTTCCACAACCCCGCCGGCGTCACCCTGACCTGGGAGCGGCGGCTGGAGATCCTCGCGATCGCGCGAGAGAACGACATCCTCGTGCTGGAGGACAACCCATACGGGTTGCTCTACTTCGAGGAGAAGCCGCCCGCGGCGATGCGGTCGGTCGAGAAGGACGGCGTCGTCTACCTGGGGACGTTCTCCAAGACGTTGGCTCCCGGGTTCCGGGTGGGCTGGGCCCTGGCGCCGCACGCCATCCGCGAGAAGCTCATCCTCGCCAACGAGGCGGCTGTGCTGAGCCCGAGCTCGTTCAGTCAGCTGGTGATCTCGGAGTACCTGCAGGACGCGGACTGGAAGGCGCAGATCGACACCTTCCGCGGCGTCTACCGGGAGCGCAAGGAGGCGATGATCTCCGCTCTCAACGAGCACCTGCCCGAGCTGAGCTGGACCGATCCCAACGGTGGGTTCTACGTCTGGCTCACCCTGCCGCCGCACCTCGACTCGAAGGCCATGCTCCCTCGCGCCGTGACCGAGCTCGTGGCCTATACGCCGGGCACGGCTTTCTACGCCGATGGCTCTGGTGCTCACAACATCCGGCTGTCGTTCTGCTACCCGACTCCGGAGAACATCAGGGTCGGTGTGCGGCGGCTCGCGAACGTGATCGGCGGGGAGCAGGACCTGCTTGACACCTTCGCCGGCACCGGCCCGCTCGAAGCCTCTCAGCGCCGCAGCCGCACGAGCGCCAACCCCCCGACCGATCTGCGCTAGAGAAAGACCTGATCATGGCTGAAAAAGCAGCACTGAATGTCGTCGTCCTCGCCGGGGGGATCTCGCACGAGCGCGACGTCTCCCTGCGCACGGGGCGCCGAGTGGCGGACGGGCTGAACGCGCTGGGCCACACGGTGACCTTCCGCGACCCCGATGCCTCGCTGCTCGCCTTCCTGGAGGAGTCCGCACCCGACGTCGTGTGGCCTGCGCTGCACGGCGCCAGTGGAGAGGATGGGGCACTGCGCGGCCTGCTGGAGATCACCGGCGTGCCCTTCGTGGGTTCGCGGGCCGACGCCTCCCGTCTTGCCTGGTCGAAGCCGACAGCGAAGACGATCGTCGCCCGTGCCGGAGTCGCGACACCGGAGTCGGTCACCCTTCCGCAGGAGACCTTCCGTGAACTCGGGGCGGGCAGTGTGCTCACGACCGTGCTCTCGGGACTGGACCTCCCGGTGGTCGTGAAACCCGCCCAGGGCGGGTCCGCGCAGGGCGTCACCATCGTGACGTCGGCCGAGGAGTTGCCGCGCGCCATGGTCGACGCGTACACGTATTCGGATGTCGCGCTGATCGAGCGCAAGGTCGAGGGCGTGGAGGTCTCGGTCGCGGTGGTGGACACCGGCGATGGTCCGGAGGCTCTGCCCGCGGTGGAGATCGAACCTGTCGACGGCGTGTACACCTTCGACGCGCGGTACAACGCGGGGGAGACCCGGTTCTACGTGCCCGCACGGCTGGACGAGAAGGTCCTGGAGGCGGTGGCCGAAGCGGCGCGAACCGCCCACAACGCGCTGGGCCTGCGGCATCTCTCGCGAATCGACCTGATCGTCGATGGCGCCGGCACGCCCTGGTTCCTCGAGGCGAACGTATTGCCGGGACTGACGGAGACGTCCATCATGCCGCAGGCCATCAGCGCCTCTGGGCGCGAGCCGGCCGAGGTGTACGCGGCGCTGGCTGCCGCGGCGATCGCCGACGCCTCTCAGCTGTAGCTGGGTTGCCCGATCTCGTCGAGGATCCGGTTGAGGTCTTGGATGGTCGCGAAGTCGACGACGATCTGGCCCTTGCGTGCACCCAGGGATATCTTCACCCGCGTGTTCAGCCGATCTCCCAGCTGACCAGCAATTTCATCCAAGTGGCCGCGGTGCCGACCTGCCGTCGCCTTGGTGCGCGGCGGCTTCGGGGTCTTGCTGGCGGCCGCCTCGGCCGCCCGCACGGAGAGGTCTTCGTTGACGATCTTGTCGGCGAGGCGGATCATCGCCTCCTGGTCGTCACCGAGTGACAGGATCGCGCGGGCGTGCCCTGCGCTGAGCACGCCGGCGGCGACCCGCGCCTGCACCGACGCGGGCAGCTTGAGAAGCCGGATGGTATTGGTGATCTGCGGACGAGAGCGTCCGATCCGGGTCGCCAGCTCTTCCTGGGTGATGCCGAAGTCGGCCAGGAGCTGCTGGTAGGCGGACGCCTCCTCGAGGGGGTTCAGCTGGCTGCGGTGGAGGTTCTCCAGCAGCGCGTCACGCAGCATGTCCTCGTCCCCGGTGTCCTTGACCACCGCGGGGATGGAGTCCAGCCCGAGCTCCTTGGTCGCCCGCAGGCGGCGCTCGCCCATGATCAGTTCGTAGCGGCCCGGCTCGTCGGGGAGTGGACGCACGACGACCGGCTGGAGGACCCCGACCTCGCGGATGCTCGCGATCAGCTCGTCGAGGGCATCTCGGTCGAACTCGGTGCGCGGCTGCACGCGGTTCGGGACGATGTCGGCGGGGGAGATGCTGGCGAGGAGAGCGCCGGGAACCGCGACCAGGTCGTCCTCGCGCTCCGCGACGGCGACCGCGGCCGATGAGCGGGCGGCGGCGCCTCCCGCGCTGTTATCAGGGAAGAAGACGTCGACGGGACGGGCGGACTGATCGCTGGTGGGGATGAGTGCGCCGATTCCTCGGCCCAGTCCGGTGCGCTTCGCTGCCATTAGCGGGGTACTCCTCTTCGTGCGATCTCGGCGGCCGCCTCCATGTAGGAGAGGGAACCGCTGGAGTTGGTGTCGTAGCTGATGACGCTCTGGCCGTAACTGGGTGCTTCGGAGATGCGGACGGAGCGGGGGATGATCGTGTCGAGGACCTCGTTGGGGAAGTGCTCACGAACATCCGCAGCGACCTGGTGAGCGAGGTTCGTGCGGGAGTCGTACATCGTCAGCAGGATCGTGGACACCTGCAGCCGGGGATTCAGATGACGCTCGATCAGCTGGATGTTCTTCAGCAGCTGGCTGAGGCCCTCCAGCGCGTAGTACTCGCACTGGATGGGGATGAGCACTTCGCTGGCAGCAACGAACGCGTTGATCGTGAGGAGCCCGAGTGACGGCGGGCAGTCGATGAGCACGTAGTCGATGTCGTACTCGTCGAGGAAGCGGTTGAGGGCGCGCGACAGCCGCTGCTCCCGCGCCACCATGGAGACGAGTTCAATTTCGGCGCCGGCGAGGTCGATGGTCGCCGGAACGACGAAGAGCCCATCGAACTCCGGGCTCTTCTGGATCACCTCTTCGAGCTCTCGGTCGTTCACCACTACGTCATAGACGCTGGGCGTTCCTTCGCGGTGCTCGACACTGAGGGCCGTCGATGCGTTGCCCTGCGGGTCGAGGTCGATCACCAGCACCCGCGCGCCCGATTTGGCGAGCGCCGCGCTCAGGTTGACCACTGTGGTGGTCTTGCCGACGCCACCCTTCTGATTCGAGATGGTGAAGATGCGCGTCTGAGAGGGAAGCGGCAACGTTGTGGATGCGATCACCTGCCGACGGCGGGCCAGGTCCTGAATCTCCTCCGCCAGGGGAGTGCCCACGTCAAAGCTGTCGTCCGTCGTGTCGGCATCCGTCACGCTGTCGATCTCACCTACTCCGCCGTGCTCGTCCTGATCGTGCTCGTCCTGATGGGGTTGTTTCACGTGAAACTCGCGTCGCTCCATAATGCGTGGCACCGGCTTCCGGCTGGTCGTCGGCACACCAGCAGCGCACCCGTGAACCACTCTAACTCGGATGTCCGACGCTTTCCGCGCGGCGCGCAACCTGTGGAGAAGTGTCGTTCCGATCGCGCGCATGGGTAGTGCGGCGTCGTCTGTTTCACGTGAAACGTTGGCCTTTTCCGTCGCGGTCTTCAGCGCGGAGGATCGCCTGTATCGCTCGGTGGCTCGTCCGCTGATATCCGCCGGGGCGAGGCCTCGTGTTGCGCGCGTTGCGCGCGTTTCACGTGAAACGTTGGAGCGAAGAACACCAGCCGTCCAGCACCGCACGCCTTTACGCTCCGCGCGTACCCCGAGTGATCCGCGGGTTTGAGTATCTCGAGTCCCGAACTGCCAAAGGCAACGTCGGGGAGCCGCTGGGGAATAGGCGAAATCGCACGTTCTGCCCGGGGGAGTGGGCGGGAACCGGGCGCCCCGGTTGGAATGGACCCGCGGTCCAACAGCCTCCACACATGGGGTGATCGCTGTCCATGAACGGCAGTTGATGCTGTGAGGCGCGCGCCGTACTTCGGCTCCCAGGGGTTGACGCGGAGCGGGCCCGACAGTGCTCAACGGCTAGCGGCCAGCGCTCGTCACGTTGCCCCGTGCGCCAGCTGTTCCGGGATCCACTCGGTCATCCATCCTTACCGGCGGCAGCCCTATCGCCCGATTGAGTCGCGCCGCCCTAACCTTCCAAGAGCATCCGGACGGGCTTGCCTGGCAGATCGATCGATCGATCGGTGACTCACTCGTGACTTGACGGGATCCGCGTCAGCAATCGCAGATCGCATCCACGTCCGGACGGCCGTTATCGAGTCGAGAGGGACCTTGTGTCTGTCCCGGAATCCTCCCGCGTCCTGCGCTGGCCCACTGCTGTGCGCACCCGATCGGCCTCGAAAGCGGAGGGCCTGTCCGGCTCAATTCCCGACGAGGGCCGATGGCGAACGGAGCGCTAGCTCTTATGGAGAGCTGAGCGGCGCGCGTCGAATGGTCTGCCAAGCTCCCTAAGCCCTTGCACCTACGGTCAGGCTCCGCCGATCGCATGGCGATGTGTCAGGAATCGGCACTGTTTCACGTGAAACGACATCACGCCTGCGAAGCCCGCCGCGGCTGCAGGCCGCGGAGTCCCGCCCTAGTCCTCTCGAGAACCCGCGGGGACGTGCTGGTCGCGCACCGCCGCCCCACAACAAGGCCGCCGCGAAACCCCGCTGCGAAAGCGCCGCACAACCCCCGACGTTAGCCCGCAGCAAAAGTCCCTCGACACCCCGTTGCCGAAGTCCCGCTAAGCCCCGCCACGAACGCCCTACGCAACCCTCCACGAAAGCTCGCCGCGGAAGCCCCGCCACACTCGCCTCACGCAGGCCACCACGAAAGCCGTCCGCGGAAGCCCAGCACCCAAGCCCGGTACCAAGATCCGGCACGAAGCTCGCTACAGAGCGCGGCTTCTACTTGAGGTCGCGACTGTCGGCCGGTAACGACTGGCAAGAGCCCCGAATACGGTCTCTTCCGGCGCTCACGGCCGACTGTTTCACGTGAAACTTGCCCCGCATGCCGCACGGCTTGCGGTCGACCGTGCACAATGACGCCGACTGGGCGGGCCCAGCGCCGCTACGAGGCCGCCCGCCCTCTTTCCGTACATCGAGACATCGGTCACCATGAGCTCGCGAGCTCGTGAACTCCCGTCGTTCACTGCACTCTGGTGCCGCCGATAGCGCGCTCACCTGTCATCGCGCCAACCTGTCATCGCGCCTTCCGTCGCCCCGAGGAGCACCTGCAGCGGCGCCTCCGGGGAGATAGCACGCTAGCTCAGATGATGGGTCGGCCTGGAAGTTACGGTTCGGGGGAGCCAATCCATTCGAAGGACTCAGCTCTTCGACGTCCGGTCGGGGGAAGACGAAGCTGAGACTCGCGCCTCCTACGGCCGCGAGCCTCACTTCCTGCCTGCGGAGGCGACCAACAGATACAGTCAGAGTCCTGACCCCTCGCTCCTCATCCCTGATACGAGACACGCCGCGGTTGCGCTTTTAGGCATGCTGTCCCGGGGCCGGACTCGCAGCACGGTAAAGCGACTGAACGGTTGCCGCCCAACCCAGCGAGCGTGAGAATGACGGCCGACCAGCGCGCCCCGTCGGCGTTTCACGTGAAACGCCGACGCGTCCGAATATGGGCTCGCCGGGGCGGCGAGTATCCAAGGGTCTACGGGCGCCGAACAGCGCAGCCCGCTCTCCATACAGCCGCCGAACTCGCGTTCGGGCCGGTCGTGCCCGGCCTCTTGCCTGAACATGCGAGGGCGACCATAGGGAACGAGTAGAGCCTGGACTGGGACAAGTGCGTTGCGGCACTCCGCCCACGAAGGCACTCGTGCTGCACATGCCGGAAGGCCTGACTATGTTTCCCGGGTCCCATCATCGGTAGACGCGGCCATCTGAAACGAGAGCACGCCCCAGGTCGTCGACGTTGGCGTCACTCGAGCGCTGCCACTCTCCGAAAGAACAACCCAGCCGCCGGTCAGTCAGCTCCGGGGGGGAGAGTCAACGATGTCGCGAACACGCTCTGTCCCTGTCGCGACCGCGAGACATGCCCCGCAGACCCGAAATTGAGGCCGGAGCCATCGTCGAACATCGCCTTAGAATGGCTCTGACGCAACGAAAGCACGTGCTCCGGTTGTCAGAGAGGGATCCTAAGCCCGATCGCAGCGCCGCCGGGCGGCCGAGATCAGCGCACGCGAGCGCGAATGACGCGCGTGACTTCTGTCAAGACACCCTCACCGAGGGTCAGAACCTCGACATCGGTCACCTTGTACTTCCGGATCTCCTTGGTCGCGGCTTCGACCTCGGCCGCCGCCGCCGCGCCCTTCATGAGGACAAGCTCACCGCCATCCCGGAGGAGGGGAGCGGTCAACGGAATGAGCTTACGGAAAGCGCTCACGGCACGAGCCGTCACCTGGTCGAGCGGATCATCGATCCTCGCGTCCTCGGCGCGCGCACGAAGGACCACCACGTTGTCGAGACCCAGCTCCACGACCTGCTCATTCAGCCAAGCGACTCGACGCTCCATCGGCTCGATCAAGACGAAAGACACGTCAGGCCGGGCAATGGCGAGCACCAGTCCCGGCAGTCCGGCCCCGCTTCCGACATCCCCAACTCGCCCCGGCCGAAGCAGGGGAGCGACGATCGCGCAGTTCAGGATGTGGCGTGACCACAGGCGGGGGAGTTCCAAGGGTCCGATGAGACCGCGTTCCTCACCCTGTTGCGCGAGGTTGCGCGTGAACTCGCGGGCGAGGTCGATGCGGTCGCCAAAGAGGACGGCCGCCGCCTCGGGTTCGTGCTCGACGTCGGTCACAGTTTCACGTGAAACTAGCTGGCCGTGATGACCGTGTAGCGGTCGCGGCCTTCGCCACGCGAGGTCGACACGTAGCCGCGCTCCGAGACGACGTCGTGGACAAGCTTGCGCTCGTACGACGACATGGGAGGAAGGGCAGCCTCCGCTGCCCCCTCATCGAGCCGCTCGATCGCGCGGTCGACGAGACGTGCCAGCTCGGCCTGGCGTGCATCGCGCGAGCCGGCGATGTCCAGGATCAAGCGCGAGTAGCCGCCGGTCTGGTTCTGCACGGCCAGGCGCGTCAGCTCCTGAAGCGCGGCAACGGTGTCGGCGTTGGCCAGGAGCGAGAGGTTGGACGACTCGTCGTCGGTGTTGACCGAGATGTACGCACGACCGTTGCGGGTGTCGATGTCGATGTCGCCGTCGATGTCGGCGATGTCGAGCAGCTCCTCGATGTAGTCGGCCGCAATGTCACCCTCGCGGTCAAGGTCGGCAGCGGTCGGCTCGGACGTCTCGACAGAGACGGAAGCGTCGTCCGCCACCACCTCGGTGAGGTCGGCGGGATCGGGGGAGGAGGTCTGCACGTCGGTCATCGGTTGAAGATCCTAACTACTTTCCGGCCTGCTTCTTCGCGCGAGCCTTGCTCACCGGCTGAACGCGCTGGACCTGCTTCTTGGGCTGCTCCTCGACGGTCAGCACAGTCGCGCCATCCGGCTGGACCAGCTTGCCCTTCTTCGCGAGGCGCGCCTCCCGAGCCTTGGCCGCGTCCGATCCGGGGGTCGGCATGTTGCGGATGACGAGGAACTGCTGACCCATGGTCCACAGGTTCGAGGTCAGCCAGTAGAACATGACACCGAGCGGGAAGGCGAAACCGGAGAAGAGGAAGACGAAGGGGAGCAGGTACAGCAGAATGCGCTGCTGCTTGAACTGCGGGCTCGCCTTGGTCTCCGGCGACATGTTCTTCGAGACGATCTGCAGCTGCGTGAGGAACTGCGACCCGGTCATCAGAATAACCATAACGGCCGCGATGATCATGACGGCGACCTGCGGCGGGTGCGCGTTCATCGCACCCTGGAAGCTCTGGTGCAGCGGCGCGACCCCGAAGAGCGTCGCATTTCCGAACTGCTGGGCGAGCGTCTCGTTCAAAGGACCGACACCCGCCTTGCCGCTCTGGGCGCCGTTGAGCACCTGGAAGAGCGAGAAGAAGACAGGCATCTGGAGCAGAAGAGGCAGGCACGAACTCAGCGGGTTGGTGCCGGTCTTCTTGTAGAGGTCCATCGTCTCGCGCGACATGGCCTCACGAGAGAACTGATCCTTCTTGCCCTTGTACTTGTCCTGGATCTTCTTCAGCTGCGGCGCGATCTCCAGCATTCGTCGCTGGTTCTTGATCTGGCGCACGAAGATCGGGATCAGCGCGGCGCGCACGACGACCGTCAGTCCGACGATGGCAAGCACCCAGGTGATGCCCGCAGCCGGGTCCAGCCCCATCTGGGTGAACAGCCAGTGGAAGGCGACGAGGATCAGCTCCACGACCCATTTGATGGGCCAGAGGATGGTACCGATGATGTCCATGTGTTGTTGCTAGGCCCTTCGCTGACTGATGACGCTGCCGTGCGTGGTGGCGACGACGAATCCGAACGGGGTCACCCGATACCGCGGCTTCTTCGCCGGGGGGACGTCGTCGACCCCGCCGGCCGCCCACGGGTGGCACCGGGCGATGCGCCGGATGCCGAGGAACGAGCCCACGACCACGCCGTGCTGCTGGATGGCCTGCAATGCATAGGCCGAACACGACGGGTAGTACCGGCAGACGTCACCGTAGAGCGGCGAGATCACGGCCCGATACGCACGCAGCACCAGCACCGCGGCATTGCGCGGCGCGAGGAGCACTGCTGCGAGCGCGGTGTTCATGAACGGACGCTGCCCTTACTGAGATGACTGCGGCTGGTGAAACGGGACGATGCCCGTGAGAGCTCTTCGTGCAGGCTAGCCCACGGTGCTTGAACGGAGGCTGGCAATGCGCGCACGACCACGTCGAGCCCGGCAGTATCGCCCGGACTCGGAGAGTAGAGCGGAAGCAGATCGTAGGCAGCGGCCTTGAGCCGGCGCCGGACCCGGTTCCGCATGACTGCGTTACCGACCGTCTTGCTCACGATAAAGCCGAATCGCACCACACTGGAGTCCGGATTCGGGCGGACGTACGTGACGGTGGACGCTCCAGTGAAGCGAGCACCGCGTCGTACGGTCGCCCGGTAGTCCGCCCCCCGCGTGATGCGATTGGCTTTCGCGAGCACCGGAAGCGGTTACGCCGAGAGCTTCTCGCGGCCCTTGCGGCGGCGAGCGGAGAGGATGGCGCGACCCGCGCGGGTGCGCATGCGCAGACGGAAACCGTGGGTCTTCGCACGCTTGCGGTTGTTCGGCTGGAAAGTTCTCTTGCTCATATCTATCTCCGTGGTGGTCTCTTCACAGGCCTGTGCTGAGAGAAAGAGCCAGCACGGGGAGGCCAGGAAAGTTACAGGGCAGCCGGAACGGCCGCAAGTCAACTGATTAAAACTACGGCCTGGGGTGGGACGAGGTCAAACCGATCGAGTCAAATCCACTGATTATGCACGGTATTAGCAGGGAAGCGATGGCCGACGCGCCGACGTATGCCGCCGATCGGATTTGATCGCTCTTCTGTGGACAAGTTACCGTGAGGTCGAAAGTTATCCCCAGGCCATGCCAATTCTGGCCGGAGATCGCTACGGTATTGCTCACACAGCGGTGGATAACTCTGTGAATACCCACCGGCGGCATCCGAAGCCGCCAACCCGACGAGAGTCACCGGGGGTCGACTCGTCCCCTCGTCGGGCTGACGGCATCCGCAACACAGACGAAGACGGGGAACGATGGCAGGCGGCGAAGAGTCCATAGCTGCGGCATGGCAGGACGTGCTCGGAAAGCTCGAGACGGACGACCGGATCACCCCGCAGCTGTACGGGTTCCTCAGCCTGGTCGAGCCCAAGGGCATCATGGCCGGCACCTTCTATCTGGAGGTGCCCAACGAGTTCACTCGGGGAATGATCGAACAGCGCAGCCGGGTCCCGCTCCTCCACGCGATCGGCTCGCTCGACGACGAGCTGCAGGTCAACACCTTCGCGATCGTCGTCAACCCCGAGATCCAGCAGGACACGATGGCCGGCCCTGCGCCGGAGACCGAATCGGCGCCCTCTTATGTCGAGCAGGCCGCTCCGGTCATCTCGACGCCCACCGAGATCACGGCACCGCCGCGTGGCGGCGACACCCGGCTCAACGCCAAGTACAGCTTCGACAACTTCGTCATCGGCCAGTCCAACCGTTTCGCGCACGCGGCCGCGGTTGCCGTGGCCGAGGCGCCGGCCAAGGCCTACAACCCGCTCTTCATCTACGGCGACTCGGGCCTCGGCAAGACACACCTCCTCCACGCCATCGGCCACTACGCGATGAGTCTCTACCCGGGGATCCGCGTCCGATACGTCTCGTCGGAGGAGTTCACGAACGACTTCATCAACTCGATCGCGAACAACCGCGGCTCGTCGTTCCAGGCGCGCTACCGCAACATCGACATCCTGCTGATCGACGACATCCAGTTCCTCCAGCGGGCGGTCGAGACGCAGGAGGCGTTCTTCCACACCTTCAACACGCTCCACGACCACAACAAGCAGGTGGTCATCACCTCCGACCTCCCGCCGAAGCACCTCACCGGCTTCGAGGACCGCATGCGGTCGCGCTTCGAGTGGGGCCTCATCACCGATGTCCAGGTGCCCGACCTCGAGACCCGCATCGCGATCCTCCGCAAGAAGGCGCAGAGCGAGAAGATCCAGGTGCCCGACGACATCCTGGAGTTCATGGCCTCGAAGGTCTCGAGCAACATCCGCGAGCTCGAGGGGACGCTCATCCGCGTCACCGCCTTCGCGAGCCTCAACCGCACCCCGGTGGACATGCCGCTCGTTCAGACCGTCCTGAAGGACCTGATCACGCTCGACGACGACAACGTCATCGCGCCGACGGACATCATCACCAACACCGCCGAGTACTTCAAGCTCAGCGTCGACGACCTCTACGGCTCAAGCCGGTCGCAGGCGGTCGCCACCGCCCGGCAGATCGCCATGTACCTGTGCCGCGAGCTGACGAATCTCTCTCTGCCCAAGATCGGCCAGCTGTTCGGCGGCCGCGACCACACCACGGTCATGTACGCGAACAAGAAGATCAGCGAGCTCATGAAGGAGCGGCGCTCGATCTACAACCAGGTCACCGAGCTCACGAGCCGGATCAAGCAGAATCACCGCTACGGCAAGTAGCGACGCGCCCCTCTAGCGCAGAACTTATCCACATATCCATCCCCAGAGTGGGGACAAAGCGTTATTAACACTTGTGGATAACTTGTGGAGAGCTTCCGGAGAACCACACGTTTAATGGGGACTGCGCTCGCGATGCTGTGAAAAGGCGTCGCTCGGCCCCACCCCTGCGGATCGTTGTGAACAGCCGGAATCCTCAGGTCATCAACAAGTCACCGACGTGTAGTTCCCTGTGATCGCGCGGCCTCAACAGAGTTATCCACATTTTCCACAGCGGTTAACACGATTACTCCTTAACTCTTTTCAATGAGGGCAGACGACAACCTCAAGGGGTCGAGGGAGCACCGCATCCGCGTCACAGGGCAGGCGCTAGGATTTGTGACGTCCGTGACCGTCAAGCCGACAGAGGTGACTTCGTGAAGTTCCAAGCCAATCGGGATGTGTTCAGCGAGGCTGTCTCCTTCGCGGTGAAGCTCCTGCCGCAGCGGACGACCCTGCCCATCCTGAGTGGTGTCCTCATCGAGACGACGGACAACGGACTCCAGCTGTCGTCATTCGACTACGAGGTATCTGCGCAGACCGAGATCGCCGCAGAGGTCGAAGAGCCCGGACGTGTCTTGGTCTCCGGTCGCCTCCTCGCCGAGATCGCCTCGAAGCTTCCGAACGCACCGGTGCAGTTCTCGACCGAGGAGTCGAAGATCGTCGTCCGTGCCGGATCGGCGAACTTCACCCTGCTGTCCATGCCGGTCGAGGAATACCCGAGCATCCCGCAGGTCGGCGGCGATGCCGGGCTGGTGCCCGCGGAGGAATTCGCCGAAGCCGTCGCCCAGGTGGGCGTCGCCGCCTCGCGCGACGATGTGACCCCCGTCATCACCGGTGTGCAGCTCGAGGTCGGCGACAACACGCTGGGGCTCGTCGCCACCGACCGGTATCGTGTCGCCGTTCGCGAGATCGACTGGGACAACGGCACGACGTCCGGTGAGCCCGTGACCGCGCTCGTTCCGGCCCGGACGCTCACCGAGATCGGCAAGACCTTCGGGCACAGCGGCAACGTCTCGATCTCCATCACCAACCGCGACGACCGCGAGTTGATCGCGTTCACCGCGGACAGGAAGACCGTCACGTCGCTCCTGATCAAGGGCAACTTCCCCCCGGTCCGCCGGCTCTTCCCTGAGCAGGTCGACAACTACGCGGTGATGAACACCGCCGAGCTCATCGAGGCGACCCGCCGAGTCGCGCTCGTCCTCGAGCGCGAGGCCGCGCTCCGTTACACCTTCACCGCCGACGGGCTGACGCTGGAAGCGATCGGATCCGAGCAGGCGCAGGCATCCGAGAGCATCGACGCTCTTCTCACTGGCCAGGAGACGGTGGTTTCATTGAAGCCGCAGTTCCTGCTCGATGGTCTCGGTGCGGTGCACTCGGAATTCGTGCGCATCTCGTTCACCAAGACCGAGAACCCCAACAAGCCGGGCCCTGTGCTCATCACGAGCCAGACGTCCAAGGATCAGGCAGGCGCGGACTCTTACAAGTATCTGCTCCAGCCCAACCTGCTCCTGCGCTAGAACCCGGCGCCGCTGAAGCAAGGAAGAGAAGGACAATCATGCACATCGGCCTCATCGGTCTCGGACGCATGGGCAACAACATGCGTGCCCGGCTCGAGAAGAACGGCATCGACGTCACCGGCTACGACACGAACCCCGAGGTCTCTGACGTCGCGACCGTGGCCGACCTCGTCGCGGCGCTCCCCGCGCCGCGCACGATCTGGGTCATGGTGCCTGCAGGCCAGATCACCGACTCGGTGATCCGTGAGCTCGAACCGCTGCTCGAGAAGGGCGATCTCGTCATCGACGGCGGCAACTCCAAGTTCACCGAGGACTTCAAGCACTCCGAGCTCCTCGCGCCGCGCGGTGTCGACTTCATGGACGTCGGTGTCTCCGGCGGCATCTGGGGACTCGAGAACGGCTACGGCCTCATGGTCGGCGGTTCGGCCGCGCAGGTCGAGCGTGTCATGCCCGTCTTCGACGCGCTGCGCCCGGAGGGTCCGCGCGACGAGGGATTCGTCCACGTCGGCGAGGTGGGCGCCGGTCACTACGCGAAGATGGTGCACAACGGCATCGAGTACGCGCTGATGCAGGCGTACGCCGAGGGCTACGAGCTCCTCGACACGCGCAAGGACATCATCAAGGACGTCACCGGGACCTTCAAGGCGTGGCAGCGCGGGACCGTCGTGCGGTCCTGGCTGCTCGACCTGCTCGTCCGCGCTCTGGAGCAGGACCCGGAGTTCGAGCACATCGAAGGCTACGTGCAGGATTCCGGTGAGGGCCGCTGGACCGTCGAGGAGGCGCTCAACAACGCCGTCCCCGTTCCGACGATCAGTGCCTCGATCTTCGCGCGGTTCGTTTCGCGCCAGGAGGACTCGCCGGCCATGAAGGCCGTCGCCGCCCTGCGGAACCAGTTCGGCGGCCACGCCGTCAAGGCCGTCGACTGAGACGCGTGAACTGAAAACTCTGTGCGTGTCACTCATCTCTCCCTGACCGACTTCCGCAATTACCGCACTGCGGAGGTGCCGTTCGCGGCCGGCGCGAACCTCTTCGTCGGCCGCAACGGCCAGGGAAAGACGAACCTCGTCGAATCGCTCGGCTACCTGAGCACCCTCGGGTCGCATCGGGTGTCGAGCGATCAGGCGATGATCCGGAAAGATGCCGACGCGGCGATCGTCCGGGCACGGATCCAGCACGACGGCCGGGAGATCCTCGTCGAGGTGCAGCTGAACCGCAGCTCACCGAATCGGGCCCAGGTGAATCGGGGCGCCATCAAGCCGCGTGAGCTGCCGCGGTACTTCTCCAGCGTTCTGTTCGCACCCGAGGACCTCGCCCTGGTCCGTGGGGAGCCGGGGATCCGCCGGCGGTTCCTGGATCAGCTTCTCATCCAGCGGAATCCGCGTTTCTCGGCGGTCATCGCCGACTATGAGCGCGTACTGAAGCAGCGGAACACGCTGCTGAAGTCGGCGCGCGCCTCCCGTGTCCGAGAGGACCAGCTGGGCACCCTCGAGATCTGGGACGACCGGCTCGTCCAGCTCGGTTCCGAGTTGATGGATGCTCGGCTCGACCTTGTCGCGCGACTGAGCGATCCCCTCGTCGCGGCGTACCGCTCGGTCGCAGGGGACGACCACCATCCACGGCTTCTCCCGCAGCTCACCATCTACGGCGCGCACGTCGATGAGGAGGAAGGCGCGACGGAAGAGGATGTAACGGGCTCAGCCGGTGTCGCGACCCCTGAGGCCTTCCGCCGGGCGCTGGCGGCCGTGCGCCGCAAAGAGCTCGATCGCGGTCTCACCCTGGTCGGACCGCACCGCGACGACGTGCTGTTCGAGCTGAATGCTCTCCCGGCGAAGGGGTATGCCAGCCACGGCGAATCGTGGTCGTTCGCCCTGGCACTCAAGCTGGCGTCTGCGGAACTGCTCCGCCAGGAGTCGACGACCGGCGACCCGGTGCTCATCCTCGATGACGTCTTCGCCGAACTCGACCAGGCTCGGCGACGGATGCTCGCAACCGCCGTGGCCGGTTACGAGCAGGTGCTCATCACCGCGGCCGTCTACGACGACGTGCCGGACCAACTCACCGCGCACACCATCCGCATCGAGGCGGGCAGCATCGTGGAGACGCCCGATGCCTGATCGCACAACCCGGAACACACCGAGCGAGAGCGAGGCATCGGCCGTCTATCTGCGGCTGAAGGCGCTCTTCACCGGCACGACCTCGCGAAGCCGGCGCGGCCCACGTCGCGAAGAGAGCACGACCGGCAGCCAGCCCTTCGGGTCGGGGCGCGACCCGCGCGGTGTCGGTGACGTCGTCGACGCGCTCGCGGCGCAGCTCGGCTGGACCTCCGCCCTCGCGAAGTCCGACCTGCTGGAGGGATGGCGCGAACTGGCCGGCGAAGAGACCGCGAAGCACGCCGAACCGGACCAGATCACCGACGGTGTCCTTGTCGTCCGATGCGAGTCGACGGCGTGGGCGACGCAGCTGCGGATGATGCGCTCGGAGCTGCTCGCGCGCATCGCGGAGCGATTCCCCGAGGCGGGCATCGAGTCCATCCGTTTTCAGGGACCGGACGCCCCCTCCTGGAAAAGAGGCCCCAGGTCGATTCCAGGGCGTGGCCCGCGCGATACTTACGGCTGAGAGCGCAAAAGAGGTCGCCACAGTGCGGAAAAAGCCTCAGACGGCCGTTTTCGGGGATTTCGGCCCCCGTCTCTTGGTAGAATGGAACGTCACTGTTGAGTGCGGTCAGGAGCCTAATTTCATATGACGATGGAACCGAACGCGGCCGGGACGGAACACGAATACGGCGCGAATGAGATCCAGGTCCTCGAGGGTCTCGAAGCCGTCCGCAAACGACCCGGGATGTACATCGGTTCCACCGGTCCCCGCGGTCTTCACCACCTGGTCTACGAGATCGTGGATAACTCGGTCGACGAGGCCCTCGCCGGTCACGCCGACAACATCGAGGTGACGATCCTCCCGGATGGCGCTGTGCGCGTCGACGACAACGGTCGTGGCATCCCGGTCGATGAGCACCCGGTCGAGAAGAAGTCCACGGTGGAGGTCGTCCTCACCATCCTGCACGCCGGCGGGAAGTTCGGCGGCGGCGGGTATGCGGTGTCGGGCGGACTCCACGGCGTCGGCAGCTCGGTCGTGAACGCGCTGTCCAGCCGCCTCGACGTCGAGGTGCACCGACAGGGTCACGTGTGGCGGCAGAGCTACCGCAACGGTGTCCCGCAGGCTCCGCTCGAGAAGGGCGAGGCGTCGGACCGCACCGGAACGATCATCACGTTCTGGCCGAGTGCCGAGACTTTCGAGACGATCGTGTTCGACTACGAGACGCTGCGCACGCGGTTCCAGCAGATGGCCTTCCTGAACAAGGGACTGCGCATCGCGATCACCGACGAGCGCGCGCCCGAGATCGAGCACGTCGAGGGCGAGGTCGACGAGGAGCACACTCCGCGTCACGAGGTCTTCCTCTACGAGCGCGGTCTGATGGACTACGTCCAGTATCTGAACTCCGCGAAGAAGGTGGAGGTCGTCCACGACGAGATCATCTCGTTCGAGTCGGAGGACACCGACCGCAAGATCGCTCTCGAGGTCGCCATGCAGTGGACGACCAGCTACAACGAGAGCGTGTTCACCTACGCGAACACGATCAACACGCACGAGGGCGGCACGCACGAAGAGGGCTTCCGCGCTGCGCTGACCACGCTGGTCAACCGGTATGCGCGCGAGAAGGGCATCCTCAAGGACAAGGATGACAACCTCTCGGGCGACGACGTGCGCGAGGGTCTGACGGCTGTCATCTCCGTGAAGCTCTCCGAGCCGCAGTTCGAGGGCCAGACCAAGACGAAGCTAGGCAACACCGAGGCCAAGGCCTTCGTACAGAAGGTCGTCGGCGATCAGCTCGGCGACTGGTTCGACCGCAACCCGAACCAGGCGAGGGACATCATCCGCAAGGCGCTCCAGGCCGCGACCGCGCGCCTCGCCGCCCGCAAGGCGCGTGAGACCGCCCGCCGCAAGGGCCTGCTGGAGAGCGGCGGGATGCCGGGCAAGCTGAAGGACTGCCAGTCGAAGGACCCGACGATCTCGGAGATCTTCATCGTCGAGGGTGACTCGGCCGGCGGCTCGGCGGTGCAGGGCCGCAACCCGGAGACGCAGGCGATCCTGCCCCTGCGCGGCAAGATCCTCAACGTCGAGAAGGCGCGGCTCGACCGCGCCCTCGGCAACAACGAGGTGCAGGCGATGATCACGGCGTTCGGCGCCGGCATCGGCGAGGACTTCGACCCGGAGAAGGCGCGGTACCACAAGATCGTGCTCATGGCCGACGCCGATGTCGACGGCCAGCACATCACCACGCTGCTCCTCACCCTGCTGTTCCGCTACATGCGCCCGATGATCGAGCTCGGCTACGTCTACCTGGCGCAGCCGCCGCTCTACCGGCTCAAGTGGTCCAACGCCGAGCACGAGTACGTGTACTCCGACCGCGAGCGCGACGCGTTCCTGGCCGAGGGGCTCGCGGCGGGCAAGCGCATCCCGAAGGACAACGGTGTGCAGCGCTACAAGGGTCTCGGCGAGATGGACTATCAGGAGCTGTGGGAGACCACGATGAACCCGGAGACCCGGACGCTGCTCCAGGTCACGCTCGACGACGCGGCCGCCGCGGACGAGATCTTCGCCACGCTGATGGGCGAGGACGTCGAGTCGCGCCGCTCGTTCATCCAGAAGAACGCCAAGGACGTGCGGTTCCTCGACATCTGATGCTCCGGCATGGGTGAACGACGAGGGATTGCGAGGGAGAGAAGACTGTGACGGACGAAGAGAACGTGTCGGGCGAGAGCGGGGCCGGCTTCGGCATCCACGGCAGGATCGACCAGGTCGACCTGCAGTCGGAGATGCAGCGGTCGTACCTCGACTACGCCATGTCGGTCATTATCGGGCGTGCACTGCCCGAGGTGCGCGACGGGCTGAAGCCGGTGCACCGCCGCGTGATCTACGCGATGTTCGACGGCGGCTACCGCCCGGACAAGGCGTTCTCGAAGTGCGCGCGCGTCGTCGGCGACGTGATGGGACAGTTCCACCCGCACGGCGACTCGGCGATCTACGACGCGCTGGTCCGTCTCGTCCAGCCGTGGAGCCTGCGCTACCCGCTGGCCCTCGGCCAGGGCAACTTCGGCTCGCCGGGCAACGACGGCGCCGCGGCCCCGCGGTACACCGAGACGAAGATGGCCCCGCTCGCGCTCGAGATGGTGCGGGACATCGACGAGGAGACCGTCGACTTCCAGGACAACTACGACGGACGCACCCAGGAGCCGGCGGTCCTGCCGAGCCGGTTCCCGAACCTGCTCGTCAACGGCTCCGTCGGAATCGCGGTCGGCATGGCCACCAACATCCCGCCGCACAACCTGCGCGAGGTGGCCGACGGTGCTCTGTGGCACCTGCAGCATCCCGAGGCCTCCCGTGAGGAGCTGCTCGAGGAGCTCATCAAGCGGATCAAGGGACCGGACTTCCCGACCGGCGCGCAGATCCTCGGCGTCAAGGGTATCCACGACGCCTACCGCACCGGACGTGGCTCGATCACGATGCGCGCCGTCGTCACGATCGAGGAGATCCAGGGTCGGGTCTGCCTCGTCGTCACCGAGCTGCCGTACCAGGTGAACCCGGACAACCTCGCGATCAAGATCGCGGACCTCGTCAAGGAGGGTCGTATCGGCGGCATCGCCGACATCCGCGACGAGACCTCCGGCCGCACCGGCCAGCGCCTCGTGATCGTGCTGAAGCGCGACGCCGTCGCCAAGGTCGTGCTGAACAACCTGTACAAGCACACGCAGCTGCAGGAGAACTTCGGCGCGAACATGCTCGCGATCGTCGACAACGTGCCGCGAACCCTGGCGCTCGACGGATTCATCACCGCGTGGGTGGACCACCAGATCGAGGTCATCGTCCGGCGCACCCGCTTCCGTCTGCGGAAGGCGGAGGAGCGCGCCCACATCCTGCGCGGCTACCTCAAGGCGCTGGATGCGCTCGACGAGGTCATCGCGCTCATCCGCCGCTCGCCGACGGTCGACGACGCACGTGAAGGTCTGAAGACGCTCCTCGACGTCGACGACGTGCAGGCGGATGCGATCCTCGCCATGCAGCTCCGCCGCCTGGCCGCCCTCGAACGGCAGAAGATCGTGGACGAGGCCGACGCGATCGAGAAGCAGATCGCCGAGTTCCACGCCATCCTCGACGACCCGATGCGCCAGCGCTCGATCGTGAGCGAGGAGCTCACCGAGATCGTCGACCGCTTCGGCGACGACCGCCGCACCGAGATCATGTTCGGCTACGACGGCGACATGAGCGTCGAGGACCTCATCCCCGAAGAGGAGATGGTGGTCACCGTCACCCGCGGCGGGTACATCAAGCGGACACGCAGCGACAACTACCGCAGCCAGCACCGCGGCGGGAAGGGCGTGAAGGGCGCGCAGCTGCGCGGCGAGGACGTCGTCGACCACTTCTTCGTGACGACGACGCACCACTGGCTCCTCTTCTTCACGAACAAGGGACGCGTCTACCGCGCCAAGGCCTACGAGGTGCAGGAGGCCGGCCGCGACGCCAAGGGTCAGCACGTCGCCAACCTGCTCGCCATGCAGCCGGATGAGGAGATCGCCGAGATCCTCGACATCCGCGACTACCAGGCGGCGAAGTACCTCGTGCTCGCCACGCGCGACGGCCTGATCAAGAAGACGGCGCTCGAGGAGTACGACACCAACCGTACGGGCGGGATCATCGCGATCAAGCTGCGTGAGGACGACGAGCTCGTCTCCGCGCTGCTGGTCGAAGAGGACTCCGACCTGCTCCTGGTCTCCCGCAAGGGCATGTCCATCCGCTTCACGGCGTCCGACGAGGCCCTCCGTCCGATGGGTCGGTCGACCTCCGGTGTCATCGGAATGCACTTCCGCGGCGACGACCGGCTGCTCGACGCCTCGGTGGTCTCCGACGAGGGCTACGTCTTCGTCGTCACCGAGGGCGGGTATGCGAAGCGCACCGCTGCGGACCAGTACCGACTGCAGAACCGCGGTGGTCTGGGCATCAAGGTGGCCAAACTCAACGACGACCGGGGAGACCTGGTGGGCGCGCTGATCGTCGGCGAAGACGACGAGGTCCTTGTGGTTCTTGCCAGCGGCAAGGTGGTACGCTCTGCCGTGGCCGAGGTACCAGCCAAGGGCCGCGACACCATGGGTGTCGTCTTTGCACGTTTCGCCGAGTCCGACAAGATCATCGCTCTGGCGAAGAACACCGAACGTGATCTCGAATCCTCCCTTCCCGCGGAGGATACCGAGGCCGTCGGGAAGGATGAAACCGCAGATGAGCAGTAGCGTCGCCGAGAAGTTGGCCAAGAAGTCGTCCCGCCGACCCGCATCCGCCAAGCAGGTGCGGCTCAAGCTGGTGTACATCGACTTCTGGTCGACCGTGAAGCTGTCGTTCCTCGCCGGGATCTGCCTCGCGATCATCGCCATCGTCGGCACGTTCCTGATCTGGACCGTGCTCGACCGCACCGGCATCTTCGACCAGGTGAACAGCCTGTTCAAGGACATCTCGGGTGCCGGCGGCAGCGACCTCCGCTCGATCCTGGGGCTCGGTCAGGTGATGGGCTTCTCGCTCATCGTCGCCATCCTCGACATCGTCGTGGTGACCGCTCTGGGCGCCGTATTCGCGCTGCTCTACAACCTTTCGGTGAAGATCACCGGCGGTCTCCTGGTCGGTTTCACCAACAACTGACCGATTTCGCAATGCTCGGGCAGATCGGGTAGTCTCGTATCTGCCCATTCGGGGATATAGCTCAGGCGGTTAGAGCGCTTCGCTGATAACGAAGAGGTCCGAGGTTCAAGTCCTCGTATCCCCACCATCACCTCATACGGGGCCTTAGCTCAGTTGGTAGAGCGCCTGCTTTGCAAGCAGGATGTCAGGAGTTCGAATCTCCTAGGCTCCACCCTTACGGGTCTGTCGCGGTTCACGACTGCGGCGGGACGATCGTCCGCGTCGGGAACGGGCTCGAGTACGAGACGCTCGTTGTCACGCTTCCCAGTGTTCCGACGCGACCGCTGATCTGCTCCAGGTGTCGCATGGAGGTTGCGACCACTTTGAGGATGAAGCAGTCGTCTCCGGTGACGTGGTGCGCCTCGACGACTTCAGGGATCTCGGCGAGCAGGTCGTGGAGCGGCTTGTACTGGCTGCTGGGGTAGCGCAGTCGCAGGTAGGCGAGGATCCCGTAGCCCAGCCGCTCGGGGTCGATCACTGCCCGATAGCCCGTGATCACCCCGGCCTCCTCCAGCCGCCGCACGCGTTCAGCCACCGCGCTGTTCGACATGTGGACGGTGCGGGCCAGCTCGGCGATCGACTGGCGGCCGTCGCGTTGCAGCTCCGCCAGGATGCTCCGGTCGGTGCTGTCGACGGCGAACGTGGAAGTGACGGTCATGGCGTGATTCTGCCATGAGATCGACGGTCGAAGCGGCTGAAGGCCGTGGATCGGTCCTTCAGCCGACCGCCGGGTTTTCCTAGTCTCGTGGCATGACGACAATGACCGAAGACGCCATCCAGCACTTCTCCGCGAAGCTCCGTTTCGAGACCGATCCGTCCGACGTGCACGCCGCGTTCGAGCGTGGCGAGCGCTTCGTCCTCATCGACAGCAGGGCCGCGGCCGCATGGAGTCACGGACGCGTGGCGGGAGCCGTTCACCTCCCGACCGCGGAGATCGAAGAACGGGCGCCGGGGTCGATTCCCCTGGACATGCCCGTTGTCGTCTACTGTTGGGGTCCGGGATGCAACGGTTCCACCCGCGCAGCCCTCGCATTCAGCCGGCTGGGTTACGAGGTGCGGGAGATGATCGGCGGCTACGAGTACTGGGCGCGAGAGGGACTCCCGACCGTGGATGACTCCGGGCCGATCGAGCGGTCGGTCGACCCGCTCACCGCGCCTCCCGGGTTCGCGTGCGCCTGCTGAACCGGACTACTTCAGGAGCCGGGAGAGCACACGATCGGCTAGCGGCTTGCCGCCGGTCTGGCACGTGGGGCAGTACTGGAAGGTGGAGTCGTGAAAGATGACCTGCCGGATGGTGTCGCCGCACACGGGGCACGGCTGACCGGTGCGCCCGTGCACGCGCAGGTTCGACTTCTTCTCGCTCTTCAGCTCAGAGGCGGCCAGGCCGTCCGCTCGGGCGAGAGCCTCCCGCAGCGTCGACTGCATGGCCTCGTAAAGGCGGGCGACGTCGTCGGCCGCCATGTTGGCCGGCTTGTACGGCGACATCTTGGCGACGTGGAGGATCTCGTCGGAGTAGGCGTTCCCGATCCCCGCGATGAGCGATTGATTGCGGAGCACGCCCTTGATCTGCGCGCGCCCCTGCCCGGCGAGGATGCCTGCGAACGCCTCCTCGGTGAACGACGGGTCGAGCGGGTCGGGTCCGAGGCGCTGGATGCCGGGCACCTCGGCCGGATCGCGCACGACGTAGATGGCGAGGCTCTTCTTCGTTCCGGCCTCGGTGATGTCGAGTCCGGAACCGTCGTCCAGAACCAGCCGGGAAGCGAGAGGACCCTTGCCCAGCCGGCCGTTGGGCGGTGGCGGAGGGGAGTCGCGCCAACGGATCCAGCCGGCGCGCGCAAGGTGCACGACGATGTGGAGCTCTCCCGCGGCGATGTCGAGGAACTTGCCGTGGCGGCTCACTCCCGTGATCGTCAAGCCGTGCAAAGCGTCGGCCGGAGGGTCGAAGGTCTTCAGTGCGGAGAAGGCGACGATGCTCAACCGGTCGATGACACGCTGCTTCAGCCGGCCATCGAGGTCGGCGGCGAGGGCGGTGACTTCCGGCAGTTCGGGCATCACCCCTAGTCTGCCCTCGACCACCGACAATGGCAGTACGTTGGTTCGATGGATATCAGAGTGGCTGCATATGGCGTCATCGTCGACGGCGACCGCATCCTGCTCGCGCACTGGAACGAGGGCGGCCGCTCGGGCTGGACCCTGCCGGGCGGCGGCATCGACCCGGGAGAGGACCCGGTGGATGCGGTGGTCCGCGAGATCGCGGAGGAGACCGGCTATATCGCCGAAGCCGGCGACCTGCTGGGGATCGACTCGAAAGTGATTCCGGCCGAACACCGGTTCATACCGGATGCGGGGCCGCTGCACGCCCTGCGGATCGTCTACCGCGCGCAGGTCGTCGGCGGATCGCTCACCAACGAACTCGACGGCACCACCGATGAGGCGGCGTGGTTCCCACTCGACCGCATCCCGAGTCGCCGCGTCGAGCTCGTCGACACGGCACTCGAGATGGCGGGACTGACCGGCCGTCGCTAGACCGTCGCGGCGCCGCGTCCCTGCTCGCCGGGGATGACGATCCACATCACCAGGTAAGCGATGAACTGCGGGCCGGGAAGCAGGCACGACAGCAGGAACAGGACGCGGACGGTCCACGGCCGGAGGCCGAACCGGTTCGCCAAGCCGGCGCACACGCCGGCGATCACACGACCATCACGGGGACGCATCAAAGTGCTCATGCATCCCAGACTCGCAGCGGCGCGCACGCCGCACCATCGGGGTAACCCCCGAACAGACCCTGAGCGGGTGGTCGGACCCTACTGCTGCGCCGTGTCGGTGGCCGCGGGCGTCGTCGGGGTCGTGGGCTCCTCGTCGGCGACCCACAGCTCGTCGTCGGCGCGGAAGGTCTGCCACACGGCGTAGAGGAGGCCGACGGCGGCCACGATGCCGAGACCGATCGCGATCACACCACCGGCGCCGGGGCCGGACTTCTTCGCGGGAGCCTTCGGCTTCTTCGAGAGCTCCTTGCCCGCCTTCTTGAAGTCGCCGGAGAAGGCGGCCGCACGAGCGGCGCGCGCGTGATCGACGACCGAGAGCGCAGTGCCGACGGCCGTGCCAACAGCGGGGATGACGTCCGTCACGACGCGCTGGCGTGCCTGGCCCGCGTAGTGGCTCGCCGTCTCCTTCGCGGTCTGAGCCGCGGGGCGCACGTACAGGTCGTAGCCGTCACGGACGCGCGGCGCGATCTCCTCACGCGTGTAGTAGGCCGCCTGCTTGCGCGCCTCGGCAGCGAGGGCGTTGGCGGTGGCCAGTACCTCCTGCTGCTGAGTCCACAGGTCCTCGGCTCCGCTGCGCAGTCGCTTGAGCTCCTTCTTGCGCTTCCGTGTCAGGCTCATCTGTTCCTCCGTTGGTCGGGGTGGCGACTGACTCCATCTTGCCACCGAAAGGGCTGGGGATGGCCCGAGAGGTCTCGAGCCCGCCCAAGTCAGCTATACGCGCTGTGCAAGAATTGATGCCATGTCTAAGCACACCGCTGTCGCCACGCTCCACACTAACTACGGAGACATCAAGGTCAACCTCTTCGGCAACCACGCGCCGAAGACGGTGCGGAACTTCGTCGGGCTGGCGACGGGCGAGATCGAGTGGACGCACCCCGCCACGGGCGAGAAGTCGAAGACTCCTCTCTACGACGGCGTGGTCTTCCACCGCATCATCCCGGGCTTCATGATCCAGGGCGGCGACCCGCTCGGACAGGGCGTCGGCGGACCGGGCTACCAGTTCGACGACGAGATCAGCCCAGACCTCGACTTCACGCAGCCGTACATCCTGGCCATGGCGAACGCCGGCATCCAGGGCGGCCGCGGTACCAACGGCTCGCAGTTCTTCATCACCGTCGCGCCGACCACCTGGCTGCAGGGCAAGCACACCATCTTCGGCGAGGTCGCTGACGACGCGTCGCGCAAGATCGTCGACAAGCTGGCCGAGGTCCCGACGGACGCTCGCGACCGGCCGCTGGACGACGTCGTCATCGAGTCCATCGACATCGAGCAGGTCTGAGGAAGGACGGGCGAGCAGGACACATGACTCAGCCCGTCGACGCGCGCGCGAACTACTGCTACCGGCATCCCGATCGGCAGAGCTATGTGCTCTGCCAGAGGTGCGGGCGGACGATCTGCCCTGAGTGCCAGACCCCGGCTGCGGTCGGGGTCGTCTGCCCGGAGTGCATGGCGCAGCAGCGTGCCACCCACCCTCGCACGAAGCCGGCGTGGGTGACGCGGCTCACCGGTTCCGGCGCACCGGTCGTGACGTACGCGATCATCGCGGTCTGCGTGCTCGTCTTCATCGTCCAGACCCTGGGATCGCTGCTCAACCTCCCGGTCAACTCGGCCCTGGTGTACGCGGGGGCTTACTCGTACCCGAGCGGGACGTTCGGTGTGGCCTTCGAGCCGTGGCGGATGTTCACCAGCGTGTTCGCGCACGCCAACATCATCCACATCGCCCTGAACATGTACACGTTGTTCATCTTCGGGATGGCGCTCGAACCCCTGCTCGGTCGTGCGCGTTATCTCGCGCTCTTCCTGATCAGCGGGTTCGCGGGATCTCTCGGCGTTCTGCTGCTCGCGTCGCCGGTCCAGCCGGTTCTCGGAGCGTCCGGCGCCATCTTCGGTCTGTTCGGCGCATTCTTCATCATCCAGCGCCGTCTGGGCGGGAGCGCGACGCAGATGCTCGTGCTGCTGGCGATCAACCTCGGCATCGGATTCCTCCCCGGGTTCAACATCGCCTGGCAGGCGCACGTCGGCGGACTGATCGGCGGCGTCCTGGTCGGCCTCATCTACGTGGAGACCCGGCAGCCGCAGCGCCGACGCTGGCAGCTGCCGCTCCTCGTGCTGCTGTGCCTCATCTTCGTCGCCGTAAGCCTCATCCACTTCTTCGTGTAGTTCCCCACACGGCGTGGATAAGTTATCCACAGGCTTATTAACACTGTGAGGAATTACACGCCTGTAACTCTCCACAGGCTTATTAACACTGGGGAAATCACCGCGGAACGCGCGGCAACTGTTCACAGGGTGCCTGTGGACAACTGTGGAAAACACGAAGCCCGGGGCGGCTGACGCCGTCCCGGGCCCGAAAAGACACGGAGAGTCGCCGGCTACCGCCAGCGCGTGGTCATCAGGAAGCCGATGAACGCGATGCCGAAGCCGACGAGGATGTTCCATGCGCCGAGCGCGGGGATGGGGTACTGGTTCTGGCTGACGTAGAAGACGATGATCCAGATCAGGCCCAGCAGCATGAAGCCGAACATGACCGGCTTGAACCAGACGGGGTTCGGAGCCTCTTCGCCGGATGCCGCGGCGCTGCGCTCGGCGCGGACGGGGCGCTCGGTTCTGGTCTTGGACTTGCTGCGTGCCATAGCACCACAGTGTAGCGGGGAAGCTCCGGAGGACGCTGATCCCCCCGTCCGGGGGAGGGCCTGTGGACAACCGTGACGATTCTCAGCGAGGATCCCTAGAATCAGCGACGTGACTTCGAGGGAAACCCGCGCCGGACGGCCGCATCGCCGCCCGACGGTGCTCGGCGTCCTCGGCGAGCTGCTGATCACGGCGGGAGTCCTGGTCCTGCTGTTCCTCGGCTGGCAGATCTGGTGGAACAACCTCGTGCTGGCCGGCCAGCAGACGAACGCGGCGGCGCAGCAGAGCCAGAAGTGGATCGACGACGCAGTGAAGGCGCCGAAGCCCACGCCCGACACCTCCACCGCTCAGGTCGATCCGCCCGTGATGGCGAAGCCCGCTCCGTATCAGCCGTTCGCGGTCATCTATGTTCCGCGCCTCGGCCCGGACTGGAAGCGCACCATCCGTCAGACCGTCGATGTCGAGCGCGTGCTCAACAGCTACACCGCGGGGGTCGGCCACTACATCGACACGCAGCTGCCCGGTCAGGTCGGCAACTTCGCCGTCGCCGGCCACGACTCGGGATGGGGCAACACCTTCATCGACCTCTCCAAGCTGCGGATCGGCGACCGGATCTACGTGCAGACCGCCGACGGCTGGTACACCTACACCTTCCGCAACTTCGAGTACGTGCAGCCCTCAGCCGTGCAAGTCCTGCTGCCCGTGCCCCGTCAGCCGCAGGCCACCCCGACCGAGCGGCTCATGACCATCACGACCTGCAATCCGCCGTTCCACGCGGGGGAGCGGCTCATCGCCTACAACGTCTTCCAGTCGTTCGCGCCGCCGCAGGACGTTCCGAGCGAGATCGCCGCCGCGGTCGGGCAGGGAGGCTGACATGTACGGAGCTCTGTGGCGCGTGCTGCCCGGTCCGGTCTGGCTGCGCATCATCCTGCTGCTCGTTCTCGTGGCCGTGGTGCTGTTCGCCTTGGTGACCTGGGTATTCCCCTGGGTGGATTCGCTCCTCGGGCCGCAGGAAGGTACCGTGGGCCCGTGACTCGCGTACTCGTCATCGACAACTACGACAGCTTCGTCTACACGCTGAACGGCTACCTGCGCGAACTCGGCGCGGAGACCGACGTCGTGCGCAACGACGACGTCGCCGTGGCCGACCTTCCGGCGAAGCTGGCCGAGTACGACGCCGTGCTCGTCTCACCCGGCCCGGGCAAGCCGGCCGACGCGGGAGTCTCCATCCCGGTCGTCGAGCAGGCGCTCCGCACCGGTCAGCCGCTGCTCGGGGTGTGCCTCGGTCACCAGGCCATCGCGGAGGCGTTCGGCGGCGTGGTCACCAACGCCGAAGAACTCATGCACGGCAAGACCTCGCAGGTCACCCACGACGACAGCGCCCTGTTCGACGGTGTCGCTCAGCCGTTCACGGCCACGCGGTACCACTCGCTGGCCGTGGTCGACGGGACGCTCCCCGAGGATCTTCACGTGACCGCGCGCACGGCCGGCGGCGTGATCATGGCCCTGCAGCACACGGATGCGCCGATCTACGGCGTCCAGTTCCACCCCGAGTCGGTGCTCACCGAGGGCGGCTACCGGATGCTCGGCAACTGGCTCGAGGTCGCCGGTCTGGCGGGCGCCGCAGAGGCATCCCGCTCACTGAACCCGCTCGTCAAGCTGGGCTGACCCAGGCGCGGACCTAGACGCGAGCCGAACCCCGCCGGCCGCTCGGACTCAACCCGAGCAGTACGTCAGGTCGACCGTGGTGCCTTGCGGCACGTCGCCCGGAGCGACCGACTGTGTGTGCACCATCGTCGCGCCCTTGTCCTGCGGGCAGCTGGGGTCTGGCTTCGGATTACCGGTCAGTCCGAGCTGCGACAGGATCCCCGTGGCGGCCTGGATGGTCTGACCGGTCAGATCGGTCAGCGTCACCTTGCCGCTCGACACATGGAGCCCGATCGCGTCGCCTTCGTGCGCCGAGGTGTTGGCGGCGGGATCCGTCTTGATCACCACGTTTGCAGGCACGCTGGCAGAGTTCTCCGAGGTCGTCGGACCGACGGTGAGACCGGCCTGCTGCAGCGCCTGCGTTGCAGCATCCACGGTCATGTTGTGGACATCCGGGACGGTGACGGTCTTCTTGCCGGTCGAGACATACAGCGTGATGGTGTCGCCCGACGCCACCACGATGCCGGCACCCGGATCCGTCCGGATCACCTGGCCCTCGGCGTAAGTGGGGCTCGCCTCGGTGACCTGCGCCCACTTCAGCTTCATGTCGTCGAGCTGCGCAGTCGCCTTGTCGAGTGTCTGGCCCGACAGGTTCGGCACCTTGTGCGACGAGTCCGGCATTGTCGTGCTCGGCGCGAGCCGCAGCACCCAGGCGAGAACGGCCACGATGACGACCGCCATGATCGCGATGCCCGCCCAGATCCAGATCACGGGTGGGCGACGCTGGGTGCGCGTCATGGTCTGGTCCTCGGCGAGCTGACGGAACGCGGCCTCCGGACCGGAGACGGCGCTCGGCGGAGCGCCGAACAGGGTCTCGGCCAGCTCGTCCTCATGCTTGCGCTTCGGGATGCGGCCTGCGGCGGCCTCTTCGAGGTCGGCTCGGAACTCCGCCACCGTCTGGTAGCGCTCGAAGCGGTCCTTCGTCATCGCCCGGGCGACGACGACATCCATCGCCGGCGACACCTTGGGGTTGATGGTGCTCGGCGGGACGGCGGTCTCGCTGACGTGCTGGTACGCGATCGCGACCGGGGTGTCACCGCGGAACGGCGGACGCCCGGTCAGCATCTCGAACAGCACCACGCCGGTCGAATACAGGTCGGTGCGGGCGTCGACGGACTCGCCCTTGGCCTGCTCCGGAGAGAAGTAACTGGCCGTGCCCAGAACCGCGGTGGTCTGCGCCACGGTCGCCGAGGAGTCGCTGATGGCCCGGGCGATGCCGAAGTCCATCACCTTCACCTGGCCGGCCTTCGTGATCATCACGTTGCCCGGCTTGATGTCGCGGTGCACGACGCCGGCGCGATGCGAGTACTCGAGGGCGGTGAGGATGCCCTCGGTGATGCGCACAGCCTCCGAGCGCTCCAGCGGGCCCTTCTTGATCAGGTCTTTGAGGAGGACGCCGTCGACGTACTCCATGACGATGAAGGGCAGCTGCGCCTCGTGGCCGTTCGGCTCGCGCACCGTCTCCTCGCCGGCGTCGAAGACACGGACGATCGTCGGGTGCGTCATGCGGGCGGCGGCCTGCGCCTCCTGCCGGAACCGGGTGCGGAACGCCGGGTCGGTCGCGAGGGACGGCTTGAGCAGTTTGATGGCCACGGTGCGGCCCAGGCGGGTGTCGGTGCCGCGATGGACGTCCGACATACCGCCCCGGCCGATGAGTTCGCCCACCTGATATCGGCCTGCGAGCAGGCGGCTATCTGGGCTCAATGCGAACTCCTTCTCGGTGACGACTCCGGCTAGTGTAGCGGGGCGATTCTGGATGTCTCCTCGGGCGTATTCGGCTGCTCAGCCGTTGCCGCCGCCGGTCCCGCCGCCGCCGGTCCCTCCTCCGGTGCCGCCGCCTCCACCGCCAGAGGTCGGCGGTGCGGCGACGACCTCGTACGACGTTGCGGGCGACTGGCTCGACTCCACCGACTCGCCGCAGAAGATCGTGTACGTCAGCTGGTACGTGGCCGCGGTGCTCGGCGACCACACCATCTTGGTGTCGTTTACCGGAGTCTGCGGCTGCCCGTTGATGTACAGGCGGCGGCCGACCAGGTTCTGCCCTGCTGGGCAGGTGGCCGAGCCGAAGTTCACCGTGATCTGCGAGTTCGGGGTGCCCTGACCCGACGGCGGCGTGGCCGAGACGGTGTCGGTCGGCGTCGGGATCGGCGCGACAGGACCGTAGACCTTCACCGAGACGGTCGAGCCCTTCGGCACCGGACCGGTCGGGTTGACCGAGTAGACCTTGTTGGCCTGGTCGTTGGTGGTCGCCGCGTTGCCCTGCGAGACGTCCGCGACCATTCCGAGACCCTGCAGCTTGTCGCGGGCCTGGTCGGCGGTGAGGCCGAGGAAGTCGCTCTCGGTGATCTGGACCGTGTTGCTGGTGGGCGTCGGGGTGGGTTTCGGCGTCGTCGGCTGCGTCTGCGTCGGAGTGTTCGACGGCGTGGGCGTCGGGGGCGCCTTGGGTGCGACGACCAGGGTGATGATCGTGCCGATCAGGACGAGCGCGAGCAGGGCGATGAGGGCGATCAGCGGCCATGTCCAGCGGCTGCGCTTGCGCTCCTCGACGGGGGCGGCGGCCTCCTCGTCGACGACGGGCGCGACGGCGGTCGCGGGGAGCACGGTGGTCGCGGCCGTCGGTGCCGCTGGCGGCTGCATCAGGACTGTCGCGGCATCGGTCATGGCCGCGCCGCCGAGGATCGCGGGCACGGACTGAGCGGCGGCGCGCACGTCGCCGCGGCGGAGCGCCTGGGCGGCACGTGCCAGGTGGGCGGCGGAGGCGGGGCGGTCGGCCGGGTTCTTGGCGATGCACGCGAAGACCAGGTTGCGAACCGGCTCCGCGACGGTGGCGGGGAGCTCCGGCGGCGCCTCGTTGATCTGCGCCATGGCGATGGCGACCTGCGACTCGCCCGTGAACGGCCGACGGCCGGCCAGGCACTCGTACGCGACGATGCCGAGCGAGTAGATGTCGGTGGTCGGCGAGGCGGGGTGACCAGACGCCTGCTCGGGCGAGAGGTACTGCACGGTGCCCATGACCTGACCGGTGGCGGTGAGCGGCACCTGGTCGGCGATGCGGGCGATGCCGAAGTCGGTGATCTTGACGCGGCCGTCGGGCGTGATGAGGAGGTTGCCCGGCTTGATGTCGCGGTGGACGAGACCGGCGGCGTGAGCGGCGTGCAGGGCGGCGGCCGTCTGAGCGACGATGTCGAGCGTCCGGTCGGTGCTGAGGACGTGCTCCCGCTCCAGGATGCTCGAGAGCGCCTCGCCGGGGACGAGCTCCATGACGAGGAAGGCGCTGCCCTCCTCCTCGCCGTAGTCGTACACGTTGGCGATGCCTTCGTGGTTGACGAGGGCGGCGTGACGCGCCTCCGCGCGGAAGCGCTCGAGGAAGCCCGGGTCGCCGAGGTACTCGTCCTTCAGGATCTTGATGGCGACGGTACGGCCGATGACGAGGTCGGTGGCCTGCCACACCTCGCCCATACCGCCGATCGCGATCCGCGACTGCAGCTCGTAACGTCCCCCGAAGGTGAGCCCTGCTGTGGGTCTCATTTATTCAGCACCGCCTCTAGTACTTTCCTCGCGATCGGAGCGGCGATGGAGTTACCCGTGCCGCTCTGACCCTGTCCACCGCCATTTTCGACAACTACAGCCACAGCGAACTCCGGGTCGTTCGCCGGCGCGAAACCGGTGAACCACAGCGAGTAGGGGTCGTCATCCCCGTTCTGCGCCGTGCCCGTCTTACCGCCGACCTGAACCCCACCTATTCTTGCATTGCTCGCCACGCCGTGATCGACGCCGTCGACCATCATCTGCTTGATGGTGTCGGCGTTCTGCTGGCTCAGCGGCTGCGAGAACTCCTTGGGCTGGAAGCTCTCCAGCGTCTGCAGATCGGGTGACCGGATGGAGTCCACCAGGTTCGGGGTCATCAGCGTGCCGCCGTTGGCGATCGCCGCCGAGACCATCGCCATCTGCAGCGGCGTCGCGCGGTCGTCCTTCTGTCCGAAGGAGCCCAGAGCGCGCTCCGCCGCGTCGGGATAGAGCGGGTACACGCTCTTCTCGACCGGGATGGGGATGCTCAACGACTGGTTGAACCCGAACTTGTCGGCCTGATCCTTGATGACCTCGGGCTTCAGCTGCATCCCGAGCTCGGCGAACGGGATGTTGCACGACAGGATCTGCGCCGTCGCGATCGAGACCGTCGCGCCCGGCCCGCAGGTCGTGAGCGAGTCGTTCTTGACGACGGTCGGGGAGTCGGGAAGTGGGAGGGAGGCCGGGTTGGGGAGCTGGCTGTCCTTCGTGTACTGCCCGGTGCCGAAGGCGGAAGCGCTCATCACCGGCTTGAACGTCGAACCGGGCGGGTTGAGGTCTCCGCCGATCGTCCGGTTGATGAGCGGGTCGCCCGGGGCGGCGAGGAGCTGGTTGTAGGTCGACTCGACTGTCTTGCCGTCGTGCGACGCCAGCGTGTTCGGGTCGTACGTGGGCTTGGACACCATCGCCAAGATCTTCCCGGTCTTGGGCTGCAGCAGCACCACGGCGCCCTGGTAGTCGCCCAGCGCATCCCACGCCGCCTGCTGCGCGACGGGGTCGATCGTCGTCTCGACCGTCGCGCCCTGCGGGTTCTTGCCGGTCAGGATGGCGTTCACGCGCTCGAAGAACTGGGAGTTCGACGAACCGCTCAGCTTGGAGTTGAGGGCGCCCTCGAGGCCGGTCGGCTCGCCGTTGATCGGGAAGAACCCGGTCACGGCCGAGTAGAGGGGACCGTTGCTGTAGACGCGCTGCCACTTGTAGACGTCGTTGGACGGCACGGACTGCGCGATCGGCTGCCCGGCGACCAGGATCGCGCCGCGCTGCGCCGAATAGCTGTCGTTCAGGGCACGTGTGTTGCGCGCATCGGCGCCCAGCGCATCCGCCTGGAACACCTGGAGGATGGAGGTGGACACCAGCAGCGCCAGGAACATCGCCAGCACGATCGTGCTGACGCGCTTGATCTCGCGGTTCATCTCAGCTCACCACCAGCCGGGGTTGGTTGCGGACGGTGTCGGACAGTCGCAGAAGCAGCGCCACGATGATCCAGTTGGCGACCAGCGACGACCCTCCTGCGGCGAGGAACGGCGTCGTCAGGCCGGTGAGGGGGATGACGCGTGTCACACCGCCGATCACGATGAAGCACTGCAGCGCCACGGTGAACGACAGGCCGACGGCGAGGAGCTTGCCGAAGTCATCCGCGCCGGCGAACCCGATGCGCAGGCCGCGCGCCACGAAGACCAGGTACAGCGCGAAGATGGCGAAGATGCCGGCGAGGCCGAGCTCCTCGCCCAGGCTCGCGATGATGTAGTCGCTCTGCGAGACGGGGGTGATCCACGGCTGGCCCTGGCCGAGCCCGGTTCCGATCAGCCCGCCGTGCGCGAGCCCGAACAGCCCCTGGACCAGCTGGAAGCTGCCGCCCTGCGCGTCGTAGACGCCCTGGGAGAAGGGCGTGAGCCAGTTCGCGAACCGGTCGTGCACGTACGGGAGCACCTGGCTGGCGACGACGGCGCCGCCGACGATGAGCAGGAGGCCGAGGATCACCCAGCTGATGCGCGCCGTGGCGACGTAGAGCATGACGAGGAACAGGCCGAAGATGAGCAGACCGGTTCCGAGGTCGCGCTGGAAGACGATGACGGCCATCGACATCAGCCAGACGATGAGGATCGGTCCGAGGTCTCGAGCGCGCGGGAATCGCATTCCGAGGAACTTCTTGCCCACCATGGAGAGCGAGTCGCGCGCCTGGACCAGGTAGCCGGCGAAGAAGATCGCGAGGCAGATCTTCGCGATCTCGCCGGGCTGGAAGCTGAACGGGCCGATTCCGATCCACACGCGGGCGCCGTAGATCTCGCGGCCGATGCCCGGGAGCATGGGCAGCAGCAGGAGCACGAGCGCGGCGAACCCGAAGAGGTAGGTGTAGCGCTGCAGGATGCGGTGGTTGCGGATGAGGACCACGACGAGGATCGCGCAGATGATCGCGATGGCGCTCCAGACGATCTGCTTGACGCCCGCGCTGTCCCATCCGGCGTCCTTGTAATGGATGTCGATGCGGTAGATCTCGGCGATGCCGATGCCGGTCAGCAGCGTCGCGATCGGCAGCAAGAACGGGTCGGCCTGCGGGGCGACGAACCGGAGCGCGATGTGCATGCCCAGCACCAGAGCCGAGAGGCCGGCCCCGAGGTAGACCAGCGTGAGATCGACGTGGCCGAGCGCGCCCAGCTGCACCAGCACGACCGCCGCCGCGTTGATCGCGCACGCGATGACGAGGAGGAACAGCTCACGGTTGCGGAGCTTCGCGGGCAGGCGCAGCCGTTTGACCGGCCCGGTCGCGTTCCGGGGCGGCGTCGCCTGCTCGCGCGCGGCCGTTCTACTGTCCGCCGGCATCGCTCAACTGCTCCACGATCGTCTTGGCCGCCGGAAGGTCGTCGGCGTTGATGGTCTGCTCCACCTGCTGTTTGTCGTACTCGGGGAGGTCGTCCACCTTCACGTCGGACTCCTCGTACAGGTGAGAGAGGCTGATGGGCCCGATGCCCTGCTGGACCCCCTGGTAGATCGCGACGTGGCGGTCCGGTGACATGCCCACGAAGTAGCGGGACTGTGTCCACTGGTAGCCGAAGAAGATGGCGAGCACGATGGCGACGACCAGCAGGATGAGGCCGATCATCCAGGTGAGCCGGCGGCGACGGACGCGACGGGCGTCCTCCTCGATCAGCTCGTCGAGGTAGTCCTCGGACTGCGGCTCGAAGTGGGTGGGGCCGGTGGCCGGGCGGATGGGATGCAGGCGCAGTCCGGGAAGGCGCGCCGCGCGGGTGGTCGGCTTCGGCTCGGTGCCGAACTGGAGCGGCGACGCGGCCGACCCGACCGTGACCGGCTCCTTGAGCACCTCGCCGCGGGACGTGTCGGCGATGTCGACGATGACCACGGTGACGTTGTCAGGGGCGCCGGCGTCGAGGCTGTGCTTCAGCAGCCGGTCGGCGACCTGCTTCGGGCCGTCCTTCGACGCGAGCGCCGCCAGCATGTCGTCGTGCTTCACCACGCCGCTCAAGCCATCGGAGCAGATCAGCCAGCGGTCGCCCGGGCGCGTGTCAAGCGTCCAGGTGTCGATCTCGGGGGACGCATCCACATCGCCCAGAACGCGCATCAGCACGGAGCGGCGGGGATGGACCATCGCCTCCTCCTCGGTGATGCGTCCGCTGTCGACCAGACGCTGCACGAAGGTGTGGTCGGTGGTGACCTGCTTCAGCTCGCCGTCGCGGTAGAGGTAGATGCGGGAGTCGCCGATGTGGGCGAACGCGATCTGGTCGCCGACGCGCACCATCGCACTGACGGTGGTGCCCATCCCGGTGAGTTCGGGATGCTCGAACACGGTCTCGGCGAGGAGCGAGTTGGCGGCGATCAACGCGGACTGCAGGGCGAACTCGGCTTCGGAGGCGGAGGCGTACTCACGGTCGGCCTCGCGGATGCGGGTGACCGCGATCGCCGAGGCGACGTCACCGCCGGCGTGACCGCCCATGCCGTCGGCGACGACGAACAGATCCCGGCCGGCGTAGCCCGAATCCTGGTTGTTCGAGCGGATCTTCCCGACGTGGGAGAGGGCCGCCGCCTTGTTCGCCGCCACCGTCTACCGCCGCAACTCGAACGTGGTCGTGCCGATCTTGATCGGCGTGTCGAGCGGGACCTGGGTCGGGACGGTCACCCGGCGGCCGTCGAGGAACGTGCCGTTGGTGGAGTCGAGATCCTGGATCATCCACTCGTCGTTCCAGAGGAGCAGGCGGGCGTGGTGGGTGGAGGTGTAGTCGTCGCGGATGACGAGGTTCGACTCGCCGGAGCGGCCGATGGTGATGGGATCGCGGCCGAGGGCGAGCTCGGTGCCGGCGCGCGGTCCGGAGGTGATGACGAGGCGGTGCGCGCTCTGGACACTGGCGTTCGTGTGGCCGCCCGCGCGGTTGGCGCCCGACGGCAGGGACGAGACCGGTGCGGACTTCATCACCGGCTCGGTCGGGCCGGCGGGTGCAGCGGCAGCGGGGGCGCTCGCCGCGGCTCCGGCCGGGAACGGCGAGGCGGGTGCGGGCTGCGCCGATTCGGGCAGCTTGCGGACACGCTGGCCGAACATGTCGCTGCGGAGTGCGTAGACGATGCCGAAGACGAAGAGCCAGAGGACCAGCAGGAAGCCGAACCGCAGCACCAGCAGGGTCAGCTCGCTCGGGTTCACGATGGGCTCCAGAAGTTGCCGACGTCGTGCCGCCGGGTGGCATCCTCCGCACGGCCACGCGGGGTGGGCGCCGCCTGGGGGAGCACGCGGAACACGATGCGGGTGCGGCCGAGGGTCACGACGGATTCGGGCTCCAGGATCGCCTTGCGCAGGGGCTCTCCGTCGAGCTTGGTTCCGTTGGTCGAGCCGAGGTCCTCCACCTGGGCGCGGCGGCCATCCCACGTGATCATGACGTGGCGACGGGAGATGCCGGTGTCGTCGACCGTGATGTCGGCGTCCGCCCCGCGCCCGACGACGGTGCGGGAGTGGGTGAGCGGGTAGTGCTTGCCGTTGATGTCGAGGACCGGGGTCCAGGCGACGTCGCCCTTCACGTTCTCGGACTCGACCTGGAGCATCCCGACCGACAGGTCCGGGTCTTCCGCGAGGTCGATGGAGATGCCGCCGGCGAACGCGTAGTGCTGGCTCGCCGCGTGCTTCTGAACGAAGTCGATCAGCTCGTCGGTGAGGGCGGCGCCCATCGATCGCATGCGCGCGTAGTCGGCGGACGACATCCGCAGCACGAAGCTGTTGGGGGCGAGGACGCGGTCGCGCGCGACCACGGCGGCCTTCGTGTCGAGTTCCTTGCGGAGCGCGCTGGTGAGCTCGACCGGCTGCAGCCCGGAGCGGAAGGTCTTCGCGAACGCGCCGTTGACGGCGCGCTCGAGCCCCCGCTCGAAGTTGTCCAGAATGCCCACAGTCTCCCGCTTCCGGCTCGATGACTACATGCATGTTAGTCGGAACCCTGGAAAAGGGACTGGCTATACGGTGAAGATCAGCCCTGCGGAGGACGCCCGGATTCGTGAACGATCCCGGCGTCGTGTTAGAGTTCCTGGGTTCGCGCGAGTGGCGGAATTGGCAGACGCGCTGGCTTCAGGTGCCAGTGCCCGCAAGGGCGTGGGGGTTCAAGTCCCCCCTCGCGCACGGACGTGAAAGGGCCGGATCGAGACATCGATCCGGCCCTTTCCGCATGTCCGGCAGGCGTGCGCGAAACCGGTCAGCTTCGCGTTTCGGGCAGGATGTCCGCGAAGTGTGCGCGCAGCTGGGCAGCCACATCGACGGTGTCGTGGTCGTAGAGCCACTGGTACTGCAGGCCGTCCCAGAGGGCGAGGAGCCAGAGCGCTTCGTGGTCGGGATCGCGGTGAGGCGGGAGGACGCCGTCGTCCGCGGCGGCCCGGAGAAGGGTCGCGAAGCCGTCGAGCGCGACGGCGAAGCGGTGCTCGAAGTAGGCGTGCGCGTCGTGGGTGCGCGGTGTCGCCTCGGAGGAGATGACGGCGTAGAGCTCGATCAGTCCGGGCTGCTCCGCCTCGTTGGTGGCGGCTCCGTCGGCGAAGCTGCGGAGGACATCGGCGGCGGATGCCCCCGCGTCCGGCGTACCGCGGTCGTCGATGCGGCGGTCGCGCTCCCGCATGACCTCGTGCAGCAGGGCGTCCTTCGAGGAGAAGTGGTGGTACAGCGCCGACTTCGAGACGCCGACACGTGTGGCGATGTCGAGGAGGCTGGTGTCGCCGTAGCCCTCCCGCGCGAACAAGGCCATGGCGCCGTCGACGATCTTCGCTCGGCGCTCCCGTCCGGTGCGGTAGCCCGTCTCAGCGGCGGACGGCTCCTCGGCGATCGGGGGGAGCGGGGGCGCAGGCGGAAGCGGATGCGTCGCCGGGTGCGTTCCAGGCTCCCGCCAGCCGAGTGGACGCGCGATCAGCTCCTGATGGCGGTCCAGGGTGGCGGCGACATCGACGCGGTCCGGAAGGTACTGCTGCAGCATCCGCAGGCCGTCCCAAGCTGCGGTCAGGCGCAGCGCCTCGTCCTCGACCGAACGGTCGGCCGCGACGAGACCGCTGCCGACGCCCGCGGTGAGGGCCTCTGCGCGCCGGGCTCGCAGCTCGGAGGCGCGGTCGCGCATCCATTCGTGCAGGGGATGCGAGGGTGCTGAGGCCTCGCCGGTCAGTGCGGCGAAGAGAGGTGCGTGACCCCGGACGGCGTCCTGTCGGTGCGCTGTGGCGGCGAACGGCAGCGCGTCGGACGGGGTCGCCGCTGCTGCTGCGGAGGCATCGAGTCGGCGGGCGACCTGGCCCAGCAGCTCCTCTTTACCGGCGAAGTGCTTCAACAGCGCGGGATGCGTGATGCCGGCCTCCGCCGCGATGTCGCGCAGCGACACGAACCGGTAGCCGTTGCGGCAGAACAGATCGGTGGCGGCGTCGAGGATCGCCTGCCGTGTCGCGGCGGCGCGGGCGAACCGTGTCCCATCGATGACCGACGTCACGTGCACCTCCCCGACCTCATCATCGTAGCCAGGTTACCGTAGCGTCGGATTTCAGTTACCACACGGTCGCTTTTGTGTGTATGCTGGCCGCCATCGTCAAAGACGACGGTACGAAAGGACTCGAGAAATGACAGAGCTGTCTCCCGCCGCGACAGCGGCGGCAACCGGGACCACCGGTATCAAGACGCCCGGCACCACGCCGGCGCGAACTCCCCGCGGCTACACGCCGGCGCTCTCGGCCGTGAACTTCGGCGTCCTCCTGGCGCTCCTCACGCCGGTGCTCGTGTCGATGGCCTTCAAGGTGCAGCACCTCAGCGCATCCACGGAGGAGGCGACGGCGCAGCTCGGGCTCGTGCTCGGCGTCGGAGCCCTGTTCGCGCTGGTGGCGAACCCGCTCGCAGGCCGGCTGTCGGACCGCACCACCTCCCGGTACGGGATGCGTCGCCCGTGGATCCTCGGCGGCAGCATCGTCGGCGTCGGCGCGTTCCTGCTGATCGGTGCGGCGACGTCCATCTGGGTCGTGCTCATCGGATGGTGCCTGGTGCAGGCGTCGCTCAACGCTGTCCTAGCAGCCGCCAACGCGACGCTTCCCGATCAGGTTCCCGCGGCCAGCCGCGGCAAGGTCTCGGGCCTCGTCGGCGTGACCACTCCTCTTGCGATCCTCGCGGGCAGCTTCCTCATCAACTTCATCGGCGACGACCTCCTGCGCTTCCTCATCCCCGGCCTCATCGCACTCGTGCTCGCGGTGATCTTCGTCGCCGTCCTCAAGGACCGCCGCCTCACCGAGAAGCCGCGGCAGAAGTTCACCGTCGGGCAGTTCTTCGGCTCATTCGTCTTCAATCCGGTCAAGCACCGCGACTTCGGCTGGACGTGGCTGACCAAGTTCTTCGTGATGTTCGGCTACGCGGGCATCGCGACCTTCCTCCCCTTCTATCTGACCGAGAAGTTCCACCTCGACGAGCAGGGCGCCATCTCGACGATCCTGCTGGCGAACCTGGCCTCCACCGTCGGCATGGTGATCTCCAGCCCCATCGGCGGCTACCTCTCCGACCGGCTCGGCAAGCGCCGCCCGTTCGTCGCGGCGGCGGGCGTCATCATGGTCGTCGGACTGGTCGTTCTCGCGTTCGCGCCGACGGTGGCGATCGTCATCCTCGCGCAGGCCGTGATCGGCCTCGGAGCCGGGTCGTTCTTCTCCGTCGACCTCGCCCTCGCCACCCAGGTGCTGCCGAGCCCCGACGACACGGCCAAGGATCTCGGCGTGCTCAACATCGCCAACGCCCTTCCGCAGTCGATCGCTCCCGCCATCGCACCGGGGATCATCGCCCTCGGCTCGGCCACCGCGATCGGCGGTTACTCGGTGTGGTACCTCTTCGGCGCCCTCATCGCACTGCTCGGCGCCGTGCTCGTCTACCGGATCAAAGGAGTGAAATGACCGACACCGCCACGGACACCGCCATCGCCACCCGCCCTTGGCTGGACGCGCAGCGTCCCGTCGCCGAGCGCGTGGAGCTGCTGCTCGCCGAGATGACCCTCGAGGAGAAGGCCGGCCTCTTCTTCCACACCATGATCGGGATGGGACCGCTCGACGAGCCGAACCCGACGTTCTCGCTCCCCTCCGCGGTGGAGTATGTGGAGCGCCGGCACATGTCGCACTTCAACCTGCTCGGCGTCGCGCCGACCGGGCGGGAGATCGCGGAATGGCACAACGCTCTGCAGCGGCTGGCCGCATCCACTCGGCTCGGGATCCCCGTGACCCTGTCCACGGACCCGCGGCACTCCTTCACCGACAACCCCGGGACCGCGATGCTGTCCGGGCCGTTCTCGCAGTGGCCGGAGCCGCTCGGGCTCGCGGCGATCCGCGACGAGGACACGGTCGAGCGTTTCGCGGACATCGCACGCCAGGAGTACCTGGCGGTCGGGCTCCGCGTGGCACTCCACCCGCAGGTCGACCTGGCCACGGAACCGCGCTGGTCGCGCCAGGCGGCGACCTTCGGCGAGGATGCCGAGCTCACCTCCCGCCTGGGCGCCGCATACGTCCGCGGTTTCCAGGGCCGATCGTTCGGCGCAGGATCCGTGTCGACCATGACGAAGCACTTCCCGGGCGGCGGTCCGCAGAAGGACGGGGAGGACCCGCATTTCGCCCACGGACGCGAGCAGGTCTATCCCGGCGACGCCTTCGAGCTGCACCTCCGGCCGTTCGAGGCGCTCATCGAGGCGGGCACGCGCCAGATGATGCCCTATTACGGGATGCCGGTCGGGACCGCGTACGAAGAGGTGGGATTCGGCTTCAACCGGTCGGTCATCACCGGTCTGCTCCGCGAGCGCTTGGGATTCGACGGGCTCGTGTGCACGGACTGGGGACTGATCACCGATGCCGAGATCTTCGGCCAGCCGTTCCCCGCGCGGGCCTGGGGTGTGGAGCACCTGACGCCGCGCGAGCGGATGAAGAAGATCATCGACGCCGGCGCCGACCAGTTCGGGGGAGAGGCGTGCCCGGAGCTGCTGATCGACCTGGTCGAGTCCGGCGATGTCCCCGAGTCGCGGATCGACGAGTCGGCGCGGCGCATCCTGCGTGAGAAGTTCGCGCTCGGACTCTTCGAATCGAGCCTGGTCGACGCGGAGGCCGCCGACGCGATCGTCGGGAAGGACGACTTCCGTGCCGAGGGTGAGAAGGCGCAGCGCGCATCCATCACCCTGCTGGTCAACGGTCACGATGGTGAGCCGGTGCTGCCGCTGCGCGGGCGGCCGCGGCTCTACGTCGAGGGCATCGACGCTGAACGCGCTGCAGCCTATGGCGATGTCGTCGCGACGCCTGACGACGCCGACGTGATCGTGGTGCGGCTGCAGGCGCCGTACGAGGAGCGTCCGACGGTGTTCGAGAGCCTGTTCCACTCGGGGTCACTGGAGTTCCCCGCCGAGGTCGTCGACCATGTGCGGGAACTCGCCGAGCACGCGCCGACGATCGTCGACGTATACGCCGACCGGCCGGCGATCCTCGAGTCCCTGGTGGATGCGGCCAGCGCTCTGACCGTCAACTGGGGCGCAAGCGCCGAAGCGCTGCTCGATGTGCTCACCGGCCGGTTCTCGCCGCAGGGGTCGCTGCCGTTCGACCTGCCGCGCTCGATGCGCGCCGTGGAGGAGTCGCGACCTGATGTGCCGTTCGACACCGCCGATCCGCTGTTCCGGTTCGGCGACGGGCTGCGTTACTGACGCGACCGCGTCGCACGCCCTGCCCGAGCGGGACCCCCATCTTCCCGGGGGTCCCGCTTTCGTGTGCCGGGCTACCGGAGGGTCACCGAGTTGGCCTGGTCGTTCATGCTGCCGAGCGACGACGCGTTGACGGCGTAGCCGTAGGACGCACCCGTGTACGCCGTGCCCTGCCACAGCTTGGTGGTGCATCCGGAGAAGCTCTTGAACGAGCTGACCCGGCCCGACCAGCCGACGTTCCCGAGCGGGCCGAAGTACCAGGTGGTGCTTCCGTTGCAGGCGCTCGAGTTGGTGACCTGGAAGAAGGAACCGCCGTACCCGGCGTCGTCGAAGAGCTGGCTCTGCACGAAGGTGGCGCGCACACCCTCGGGAAGGAGGCGGGCGGCGGGTGCGGCGTCGGTGGCGGCGACCGGCCAGCTCGGCGGCGTGACCACCAGCAGGTGGGTCTGCTCCAGCACGGCCCGGTTGAGATCCTCGCCGGCATCCACACACACCAGCGTGCGCGTGCCCAGGTCGTATGAGCAGGACTGCGCGGGTGGCTCGGCAGCGGCAGCGGGCGCGGCCGTCACGAACGTCGCCGCGATGGCCGCCGCCGCTGCCAGGACCGACGCCGCATGGCGCGCGAAAACAGACGATCTCTTCATCGACTTTCCCCCGAAGCGGATACTGCCCGGCCCCCTGCCGAGCACGCCAATTCTGCCCCACCGAGGTCGCGGCCGACCGATTTCGAGATTCGTTGAGAGGATTCGGCGGGGGGACACATTTCCTGGATATGAGCGAGTTGGCCGAGCCGCACCGTGCGGCGGATGCGGGGGAGGAGTCCGTTCCGACGGACCTCGACCTGCTGCGGCGACTCGCCGACGGCAGCAAGGCTGCGCTCGCCGCCCTCTACGACCGGTACAGCCGCGTCGTCTACGCCTACACCGCCGCGCGCCTCGAACCCCGCGAGGATGTGGAGGAGATCAGCCAGGACGTGTTCGTCACCCTCTGGCGCAAACGGGCGACCATCACCATCGTCGGCGAGTCGGTCCTTCCCTGGCTGCTCGTCACCAGCCGCAACCTGATCGCCAACCGCCGCCGCTCTCTCCAGGTGGCGGAGAAGCGCCGAAGCGACAGCCCCGTCGACGGATCACTCGCCGACGCCCGCCCGGGGCCGGAGGAGCTCGCCGAACGCGGCCAGCTGCTCGCCTACGTCGAATCCGTGGTCGCCGCGCTCACCGAGCCCGACCGCACCGTGTTCGAGCTGTGCATCCGAGGCGATCACAGCTATGAGGAGGCTGCCCGCCAGGTGGGCCTGAGCGAGGGCGCCATCCGCAACCGCCTCTCCCGGCTCCGCGGGCGCCTCCGGAACGAACTCCGCACCCTCAGGGGGATGCCATGACCAATCACGACCTCCTGCCCACCGACGAGCGCTTCGAACAGATCAAGGCGAACCTGTTCGAGACCATCGCCGTCGACGACCGCCGCCGGACCCGGAAGCACCGCATCATCGCCATCGGAGTGGCCGGCGCCATCGTCGCCGGGACCACGGCCGGCGCGATCGCTGTCGCCCTCGCCTCCCAGGGCCAGATCAACAACGTCACCGACTGCTACGCGGCCGCCGACCTGAACTCCCGTCACGGCACGTCGGTGATGGTGACCGCCGACCTGGACGAGAAGACGCCCAACCCGCTCGATGCGCGCATCCGCCTCGCCGAGGACATGTGCGCGGCCACCTGGCGCACCGGCGTGTTCTCACCGGAAGGGTCGTCCAGCACGGCGGAGTATCCGGTGCCCCACCTGGAGACCTGCCAGCTGCCCGACGGGCGACTGGCCGTGTTCCCCTCCGACCAGGCCCTCAGCGAGCTGTGCTCGCGGCTGGGCCTCACGATCCCGCGCGAGTGATGAGAAGGGGTACTCCACCACGCGCGGGAGAAGGGACGGTGCCCGCCGCATCAGACGCCTGGGGGAAGGCGGCGGCGGGCACCTCCCGATCTCATATCCGGAGAACGACGAACCGAAGTCAGACGAAGAAGGAGACGCCATGAAGATCATCGACCCGGCCGCGCTGGAACTGCCGCCCACGGAGCCCATCGACATGACCGCACTCATCCAGCAAGCCCTCGCCGGCGAGGGCTGAGGGGTCGGCACGCAGCGCTCCGCTGAGCGTCAGCCGAGCGCGAAGTCGACGGCCGCAGCGGCGTGCAATGCCGTGGTCGGGAACGTCGGCACGGCCGAGTCCTCCGGCCGCACCAGCAGCTCGATCTCGGTACAGCCCAGGATGACGCCCTCCGCGCCGCTCGCGATCAGCCCGGCGATCGCCTCCCGGTAGACGGCTCGGGAGGCGTCGGTGACCACACCGAGGACGAGCTCGTCGTAGATGATCCCGTCCAGGATGGCCTGCGTCTCCTCGGGCGGCACGATCACCTCGAGGCCGTGCGACTCCAAGCGCTCGCGGTAGAACGGCTCGCGCATGGTGAACCGCGTGCCCAGGAGCGCGACGCGGTGGACGCCGGCCTTGATGACGGCCGCAGCCGTGACGTCGGCCAGATGCAGCAGCGGGATGCCGACGGCCGCCTGCACCCGGTCGGCGACCTTGTGCATGGTGTTCGTGCAGATCACGACGCAGGAAGCGCCCGCGCGTTCGAGCCGGATCGCCTCCTCGGCCAGGATGTCACCGGCGCGCTCCCAGTCGCCGGACGACTGCAGCCTCTCGATGTCGGCGAAGTCGACCGAGATCATCACCAGATCGGCCGAGTGCAGTCCGCCGAGCCGTTCGCGCACCCCCTCGTTGATCGCCTGGTAGTAGAGAGCGGAGCTCTCCCAGCTCATGCCTCCGAGCAACCCGATCCGCTTCATGGCGTACCTCTTCTATACGGCCTTGTTGAACCCGGTCACCGGCTGGCTCTCGTCGAACGCGGCGACCGGGCGACGGAAACCGCGCGTCAGGAACAGGAGGTAGGCGAAGCCGATCACTGCCCAGGCGATGCCGCCGATCAGCGCGTCGGCGTGGAGGTTCACCCACAGGATTCCCGTGAGCACCGTCCCGATCGCCGGGAGCACGATGAACCGCACGATGTCCTTCGCCGTGCGACGGCGTCCCTTGCGGATCGCGAACCAGGCGATCACCGAGATGTTGACGAAGGTGAAGGCGATCAGGGCGCCGAAGTTGATGAAAGCGGAGATCAGCTCGAGCGAGAACGCCATCGCCAGCAGCGAGATCACGCCGACCAGCACGATGTTGAAGATGGGCGTCTGCGTCTTCGGGCTGATGTACCCGAAGAAGCGGCGGGGGAGGACGTTGTTCCGTCCCATGACCAGCAGCATCCGGCTGACGGACGCGTGCGACGCGAGTCCGGACGCCATGGTGGCGCAGAAGCCGGCGGAGACGAAGATGGCCTGGAACACCGGGCCGCCGACGATCCGGCCGATCTGCGGCAGCGGGTCGTCCGTGAATTCGCCGAACGGCGCATTGGTCGGGAAGCGGAGCTGGGTGAAGTAGGCGGCGACCAGGAAGATCGCGCCGCCGATGATGACGGTGAAGAGGATGGCGCGCGGCATGATCTTCGGCGTCTTGGCCTCCTCCGCGTACATCGTCACCGCGTCGAAGCCGATGAACGAGAAGCAGACGACCGTCGCTCCGGTGAGGACCGCGCCGAGTGTGACCCCATCGTGCACGAACGGCTTGACCGAGGCGACCGTGCCGTCACCGGCGCCGCCGGCGAGCTGGACGACGACCATCACGACGAAAACGGTCATCACAGCGATCGCGAAGACGAGCAGGATCATGTTGACGTTCGAGGTGCCGCGCATCGTCACGGCGATGAGAGTGGTGACACCCGCGCAGTACGCGACCACCCAGATCCATCCGGGGACGGCGGGGAACAGCTGCTCCAGGTACAGCCGGATGATGAGGCAGTTCACCATCGGGAGCAGCACGTAGTCGACGAGCGAGGTCCAGCCGACCATGAATCCCAGGTTCGGGTGGATGGACTCGCGCACGTACGTGTAGGCGGAGCCGGCGCTCGGGATGGCGCCCGCCATCTTGCCGTAACTGATCGCCGTGAACATCATCACGACGAGCGCGACGAGGTAGGCGGCCGGGACGACGCCGTTCGTCTGCCCGGAGACGATGCCGAACGTGTCGAAGACGACCGTCGGCGTCATGTAGCCGAGACCGAGACCGACGATGGCCCACAGCCCGAGGCTGCGCCGCAGCGACGCGCCCTTCGCGGTCGTCGTCGGCAGGGTGGTCGTCACGGGCGTCTCCTTCGGTACCGGTTCTGACTGCCCCTCGACGTTAGCTGATTCCGCCGCCCGGCTCGGAACTCGCGCCCGGGGATGCGATGCTGGCAGGGACGAAGGGAACGAGCAGTGGACGACAACGCGTTCTTCGAGCGGGCGATCCTCGCCTCGGCCGCCGGCCCGGGCGACGACGACGCCATCCGGCAGCTGGGCGAGCTGTTCAGCGCGGACGAGCTGGCGGCCTGGAAGGCCTCCCGCACGGCGGCGACGCGCGTCACCGTCCCCGTGGGCCACGACGACGAGGGCGATCGCTACTGGGCCGACTGGGGCGATTTCGGCATCCGGGGGACATCGCCGACGTCGTACGAGGAGGCCATCGCGGACCTCGCCGGCCACGTCCGTTCCTGGGCCGAGGCGCCGGATGACGGTGAGCACGCGCTCGGTCGCACGGATGCGGTGCGGGCGCTCGCCGCGGAGGTGGCGGCGCTCGACGACGACGCGCTGCGCACCTACCTGCTCGTCCGCGCCTCCTTCGACCGAGGCCACCTGACGTTCGGCATCGCCGACTTCGTCGAGGAGGACGGCACCACGACGCAGCGTGCCGTCCCGCTCGACGAGGGGCGGCCGCCGGCCGAGATCGACCTTCCGGTGGACGGCCAGATGAAGACGTATCAGAGCAGCGTCCGCGGCGACCGGGCCGCGTTCTCGCCCGTCGGATCGGGCCCGAGCATCGTGGACACGCTGCGCCAGGAGGATCCCACCGGCGACTTCGACGCCGAATTCCCCCGGCCGGACCTGCGGCCGAGGGAGCCCGAACTGTGAAGCCGGAGGTGGCGCTCGCCGAGCTCACCGCTGTCCGAACGCTCGACGGCCCGCGCATCCGGCTGGTGCCCCTCGGACCGGAGCACCTCGACGACGTCTGGTCCGGGCTCGACGACGCCGAGAACCTCCGCCTGACGGGGACGCGCGCCGAGTTCACCGAGGAGGTCATCGCCGCGCACCTTGCACGGATCGGCGCCGCCCCGGACCGCGCGGACTGGGCGATCCTCGACAGGGCCACCGATCGCTTCCTGGGCGAGATCGTGCTCAACGAGCTCGACGAGGACAACGCATCCATGAACACGCGCATCGCGTTGGCACCCGGGCAACCCGGCCGCGGGTACGGCACGGAGGCGATGACCGTCGTGCTCGATCACGCCTTCGCGGAGATCGGGCTGCACCGCGTCCAACTCGACGTGTACGCGTTCAACCCGCGGGCGCTGCGGTCGTACGAGAAGGCCGGATTCGTGGTGGAGGGCCGCCAGCGCGACACCCTGTTCTGGGACGGCGAGTGGACCGACTCCATCCTCATGAGCGTGCTCCACACCGACCCGCGACCGACGTTCCGCTGAGCGCGTCCGGCGTCCGGTCCGGGGCCAGCCCGTTGACAGCGGCTGCGCACGCGGGCACTATCGCGTCCAGGCCAGCGGAGCCGGCGGCCGGCGAGGGAGGTGTGCGTGGTGACGTGCGAGGTGGAGGCGCGAGAGCTGTCCCACGCCATCGCCGCGCATGAACTCGAGGTGCACGTCCAGCCGCAGATCGACCTGGCGACGGGTGAGATCGTCGCCGTCGAAGGTCTCAGCCGCTGGACGCATCCCACCCGCGGTCCCATCCCTCCCGCAGAGTTCGTGGCGCTCGCCGAGGCCAGCGGAACCATCCACGAGCTGGGCCTGTTCGCGTTGCGCGAGTGCTGCCGCATCGGCCGCGATTGGCGCGAGCGCGGCTACCAGCTCGCCATCGCCGTCAACGTCTCGCCCCTGCAGCTCGAGACCGACCGCTTCTTCGACGAGTTGGAACGTCAGCTCGCCGAGTCGGGGCTTCCTCCCGCCGACCTCATCGTCGAGGTCACGGAAGCCGAGCGCATCGAGGACTACGCGGTCGTCGCCGGGCGCCTCGACATCGTGCAGCAGTGGGGGGTCACCGTGTCGATCGACGATTTCGGCGCGGGACACTCGTCGATCGAACGGGCGGTCGGCGTCCACGCGCGTGAGCTCAAGCTGGATCGCAGCCTCGTCGCGCGGGGAGACTGGGACGCCGTCGGCGACGCGGTGGCGATGGCCCAGGACAGCGGGATGCGGGTCGTCGCCGAGGGCATCGAGACCCGCGAACAGCTGGAGCAGATCCGGACCTCCGGATGCGACCGCGCCCAGGGCTACTACATCGCACGTCCGTGTCCTCCCGATGACCTCGGTGACCGTCTGGGTACATTCGTGCGCTAAATTCATTGTGTACTCGCCGCGAAGCGGCCCAGCCATCCGAAGGAGAGTGCGGTGCGGCCCATTGCTGCGGACGACCTGCCCTGCGCTCTCGTCGAGGTGGACGGAGACGGCCGCATCCAGGACGCCAACGAGCTCTTCGTCACCTGGACCGGCCTCTCGATGTCCGAGCTGAACGGCCGGTCGTTCAGCTCGCTGCGCATCCGGATCCCCGGGGTCGACGGCCGCGACGACGGCCTCGTCCGGTTGGCGCACGTGGACGGGTCGTCGAGAGCCGTCATGGTCGGCCGCCGCCCCTCGGAGACCGGTGAGCTGCTGACGCTGGTGGATGCGACCGAGCGCGCCGAGCACGAGCAGGAGATGGTGCGCTCGCACACCCTCCAGGAACGTACGCGCAACCGACTCGAGCTCATCATCGACTCGTCGATCGCCTTCTCGGCCGCGACGGACGAGCAGTCGCTGGTCGACATCCTCGCGTCGACCGTCGCCAAGGCGTACCAGGCGGAGCAGTCCGCGGTATTCCTGATCGACGAGCTCGAGATGTTCACGCAGGCCTCCGGCAGCAACCCGCTGCGCTCTCTGGAGCAGACCGGATCGCTGGTGACGCAGGCCTCGCAGCTCCGCCGGGTGGTCGCGCTCAGCGGCGCGGCGGCCGCGGACGAGATCGCCCCGGTGCTCGGGCAGGCCATGCGCGACGCGGGCGTGCACGCCGTCCTGGTGGCGCCCATCCAGCACGACGACGTGCTCTTCGGGCTGTTCGCCGCCTTCTTCCTCCACCCGCGGCAGTTCGACTCCGAGGCGGCACCGCTCGCCGACGCGCTGGCCGGACAGGCGGCGCAGGCGATCACCACCCTGCGGCTGCAGCGGCAGCTCGAGCACGCCGCCATGCACGACGAGACGACCGGGCTGCCGAACCGCCGACGCCTGGAGACGCAGCTGATCGAATACCAGCAGTCGGCCTCCTCACTCGTCGCCACGCTGTTCATCGACCTGGACGGGTTCAAGCGCGTGAACGACGCCCTCGGCCACCACACGGGCGACCTGCTGCTCCGGGAGGTCGGGCTGCGGCTGCAGGCGGCCGTCCGTCAGGAGGACCTGGTGGCCCGCTACGGCGGCGACGAGTTCGTGGTGGTCTGCGAGGTGCCGGAGGTGGCGGCCGCCGAAGACGTGGCCGACCGCATCCGCCGTTCCATCGAGCAGCCGTTCCAGGACATCCCGGAGGGCTTCCCGATCAGTGCGAGCATCGGCATGTCGCTCGCGCGCACCCAGGACCCCGGGTGGAACCCGGACCGGCTGATCCGCGAGGCCGACCACGCGATGTACTCGGCGAAGAACGCCGGGGGCAACCGCGTCGTGGGTGCCACTGTCGCCTGACCGGATCCGCCGCGTGACCGACTGCGTCAGCGGTCGTCAGAAGCGTCGGCGTCCTCGCGCACCCGACGGGCCTCGTCGATGAGTGCCTCCTCCTTGTCCGCCGACTTCTCGCTGAGCCGGGTGTCGCGCGGCGGCAACTGGATGGTCTCCTCGGCCTCCATGCCCGCCTGCAACTCGCGCCCGCGCTCGGTCTCGGCGTCGAACTCCGCGCCGAACAGCAGCGCCAGGTTCGCGATCCAGACCCACAGCAGGAAGACGATCACCCCGGCGAGCGGGCCGTAGGTCTTCTCGTAGTTGGCGAACGTCGCGACGTAGAACGCGAACAGGAACGTGGCGACGGCGAGCACGACGATCGCGATGATCGCGCCCATGCTGATCCAACGGAACTTGGGCTGACGGGCGTTCGGAGCCGCGTAGTACAGGATCGCGATGATCAGGACGACGATGATCAAGAGCAGCGGCCACTTCGCGATCTCCCAGGCGATCCGCGGGGCGGAGCCGAGACCGAGGGCGTCTCCGACGGCGCGCGTGACCGGTCCGGAGACCACCAGAATGAGCGCGACGATGGTCACGAGCACGACGGTGATCACCGTCACGAGCAGTTGCTGCGGCTTGAGCTTCCAGAACGGACGGCCCTCGTCGATCTCGTAGATGCGGTTCATCGCTCGGGAGAACGCGCCGACGTATCCGGAGGCGGACCAGATCGCGAGCACGATGCCGGCGACCAGGGCGAAACCGGAGGCGGGCGAGTTCACGGCGTTCTCGATCGGACCGCGCAGCAGCTGGGCGGTCGAGCCCGGCGCGACGCCCGTGATGATGCCGAGCATCGCATCCGTCGCCGACTTGCCCTGCCCGAGCACGCCGAGTAGCGAGACCAGGGCGATCAGCCCGGGGAAGAGCGAGAGGATGCCGTAGTAGGTCAAGGATGCGGCGATGTCGGTGCACTTGTCGGTGCTGAACTCGCGGAAGGTGCGCTTGAGCACCAGCTTCCACGATGATCCTTCGAGGTGGGGAGGGCTGTCCGGCTTGCGGGAGTCTTCGGGGGAGGGGGCATCGGCCAGGCGTTTGCTGGCCCCGACGTCGCTCATCGTGCTGGTCCTCTCGGTTGCGCGTCGCTGACGGGGAAGGGTGACGGGAGAAAAGAGAAGCGCGGCGGAGGCCCGGGGGAGGCCTGCCGCCGCGCTTCGTCGTGGGTGCTACTGGTCGGACTGCAAGCGCTGTCCGGACTGCTTGGCGTCATCGGCGACGTCGGACGCGCGATCAGTGGCCTCCTCCTTGACGGTGGACACCCCCTCCTGCGCAGTCTCCTTGACCGACTGAACGGCCTGCTGCGCCGGCTCCTTGAGGTCGTCGGCGACCTGCTTGCCGACCTCCGCGGCCTCATGGAGCAGAGGCTGCGCGGCATCCTTGGCGGCGGATGCCAGCTCCTGCTCCTTGGTGCTCGGCGGGATGAGGGAGGCGATCAGGGCGCCGATGCCGAAGGCGATGAGGCCGACGGCGAGCGGATTGCCCTGCGCCTTGTCGACGACGGTCCGGCCAGCATCGGCCACCGAACTGCCGGCGTCGGAGACGGCGCCGCCCACGCCGCTGCGGACGTCGTCGGCGGATCCCATGATCCGCTCGCTGATGGAATGGAAGGCGCCCTTCACCTTGCGCGTCTGGCGCTGGGCGATCTTGCTTGGCGTGACCTTGTCGGCCAGGGCATCGACATCACCGCTCAGGTTGCGGCGCGTCGCCTCGATGTCGGCGCGGATCGCGTCGGGGTCGTCGCTCATCGGTTCTCCTCATTTCGCTTCAGTGTCTCGGGGAATTCTTTGACCGTCTCCACGGTCTGGGGGGCACCTTTGACGGTCTCGAGCTGCTTGCGACCGCGCAGGTACAGGATCAGTGCGACGACGCCCCAGATGACCGCGACGATCACCGCGGACCAGGCGTTGCCCACCAGGTAGCCGAGCGCCCACCACAGGGCGATCGACAGGAAGAAGACGGCCATGAGGCCTGCGTAACCCGCGCCGCCCAGCAGCCCTGCGCCCTTGCCGGCACGCGTGACGGTCTGCTTGATCTCGGCCTTCGCGAGTTCCATCTCCTGGCGGATCAGTGTGGAGAGGTCACGACTGACCTCTCCGAGCAACTCGCCGAGCGAACTGTTCGCGGCTTGCTGCTCCGAAGGGGTGGGTTGATCGGTCATGCCCGGCCTCCGGTGTACCCGGCGCCCGGCAGCTCGGGAAGGTCGTTGCCGGAGTCGTCGTAGAGGTCGCCGGTGGCGCTTCCGTAGCCGCCGGCGGTGGATCCGGTGCCCGTGCCGCCGACGCCGGTGGTGCCGACGGCGGTGATATCAGGGCTCGGCGCCAGGCCGGTCGTCCCGGTGGTGCCCGTGGTGCCGGTCGTCGTGCCGGTGCTGCTGCCGGAGTCGTCCCCGCCGCTGGCGAGGGCTCGGGTCAGCCGGCCGGCGAGGGCGCCTGCGATGGCCGCCGCGGCGATGAACGTACCCGGGTTGCGCCGCGCGTACGACTTCACCTCGTTCAGCAGGGAGCCGGGGTCGCGCTCGTTCAGCCAGCCGGCGATCGCGTGGGTGCGCTGCGCCGCCTGCCGTACCAGGTCGGTCGCCAGGCCGTCCGACTCGGAGGAGGACGCCATCTGGTCGAGTTCGTCGCCCACAGAGCGGAGCCCGCTGGCGACCCGCTCCTGCTGCTGCGCCGCCTGCGTCCGGAGCTCCTCCTGCGTCTGGCGGTAGAGATCTTTCGCCTGCGACTTCGCCTCGCCCGCGACGTTCTTGGCCTGCTCCTTCGCGGTGGCCGCGACGTCCTTGCCGGCCTCTGCTGCCGAGCCGGCGACGCGCCCCGCTTCTTCGCGGACGCCGCTCTGCTCACCGGTCGAGGCGTCGCCGCCCAGCGAGCCGCCGGTCGGCTGCACCGTCTCGGGGAGGCCCGCCTCCGGCTCGAGCGCGTCGCGTCTGCTGTCGAAGATCGGTGTGTCCGCGGACTGGTCGTCTGACATGGTCATGACTGCCGTTTCCTTTCGGTGGATGTGTCCGGTTGGGATGTTGAGGACCACTCAAGACACCGGATTGAGGCGGGTACAGCGATTGACCGTCCCCCCGGCGGGGGGTATTCGTGCGCGGAGGACTGCCCCTCGTCGCGGGTGGCGACTACGGTGACCGGAATGGACGTACAGGACTGGCTGCTCGACTCCGACCCGGGGATCCGTTGGCAGGTGCTTCAGGATCTTGTGGGAGCCCCGCCGGAAGAGGTCGCCGCCGAACGTGCCCGCGTGGCAACGGAAGGCTGGGGGGCGACGTTCCTCGCCGAGCAGGCGGAGGACGGGCTCTGGGATGGCGGCACGTACCGTCCCGGGTGGATCCCGCCCGAGCGCGACGGGTTCGACGCGTGGAGCGGCACCCACTTCAGCCTCCAGCAGCTCGTGGACTTCGGACTCGATCCGTCGAGCGAGGAGGCGCGTCGGGCCGTAGCCCGCGTCCGCGAAAATGTTCGCTGGGAGCACGCCGGCGAGCGCTACTTCGAGGGAGAGACCGAGCCGTGCATCAACGGCGTCGCCCTCACGATCGCCGCCTACTTCGGCGAGGGCGGCGACCGGATCGCCGAGACGCTCGTCGGCTCCCGGCTGGACGACGGCGGCTGGAACTGCTGGGCCGAGTACGGCGCCCGGGTGTCGTCCTTCCACTCCACGATCTGCGCCGTCGAGGGACTGCGCGCGTGGATGCGCGCCGGCGGCGACGACGCGCGCGCGACCGAGGTCGTCGAGGCCGGCGAGGAGTACCTCCTCGAGCGCGGCCTCTACCGGAGGCGCACGGACGGCTCCACTCCGGACCCGAGGGTCACGATGCTGTCGTATCCTGTGCGCTGGTACCACGACATCCTGCGCGGGCTGGAGCACTTCCGGCAGCAGGACCGTCGCGACCCCCGCCTGGCGGATGCCGTCGAACTGGTCCGCGGCAAGGCCGACGCCGACGGCAGGTGGGTGCTCGAGAACATCCACGAGGGGCCGGTGATCGTCGAGTTCGACATGGAGGGGTTCCAGAGCAAGTGGGTAACACTTCGGGCGCTCCGTGTCCTGCGGTGGTGGGACGCCGCCTGACGCCGGACTACCGGCGCCAGCCGGCCCCGCTCACGGCTTCACGGCGGTCAGGTCGTCGACGGTCAGGGTAACCGGCGCGTTCACGACCCCGCCCGAGAGGTACCCGGTAACCGCCAGCCCGCCCGCACCCTGCAGTGCGGCCGTGCTGTCCGTCGCCGACCGCTGCCAGGTAGACGGCTCGGGAGTGCCGTCGGCCCATGCCTTCGTCTCGACGAGCGTCGGCGATGTCCCGGTGGTCCGCATCCGCACGTTCAGGCGCATGCCCGCGGTGTAGGTGACGTTCGGAACGGTGGCCGACGTCTGCACGACGACCTCGTTCCCGCCGTTCTGGTCGACGCGGACGATCTGGATGGTCACCTTGCCCGCCGACGAGATGATCACCTTGGACCCGTAGGAGCCGGTCGTCGCGATCCGCCGTCCCTGGACCGTCACGTACACGTTGCCCGAGGAGGGCAGCTTGTCGATCGTCAGTCCGAGTCGCAGGTCGATGCCGGTCGCGCTGACTCCGGGAAGCCGGGCGGTACCGCCCGAGCCCGCGGGGAGCTGGATGCGTCCCGTCCCGCCCGCGACCGAATACAGGCTGGAGCTGCCCGAGACCGACCAGTTCCCGCCGGTCGGGGCGGTCCCCCAGCCGTTGGTCACAGCGCGCTCGAACGGATCGGCGGCGAGCGTGTCGGCGGGTGGGGGTGGCGCGGTCACGGTCAGCGTGCGGGTGGTCGACGCTGTCGCCCCGCCGTCGTCCAGCACGGTCAGCCGCGCGGTGTAGGTGCCGGCGACGGCGTAGGTGTGCGTGATCGTGCCGCCGGTGCCCGACGAGCCGTCGCCGAAGTCCCAGGCGAACGAGGTGATCGCGCCGTCCGGATCGGTCGAGCCCGTTCCATCCAGCGAGCAGGTCAGGTCGGCGCAGGAGGAGGCGAACACGGCGCTCGGAGGCTGGTTGCCGGCGGCGGGCGGCCCGATCGAGAAGCCGTCCGTGAACGACGGCCCCGCGGCCCGGACGAACGACGCCGTCAGCTGGCTCGCCGTCGCGCTGACATCGAGCGAGCCGTAGAGCGGTGTGGCGGCGCTGCCGTACGAAGCCGCGAAGTAGTTGGCTTCGCTGTCGGCCGGGTGGACCTCGTAGTTGCCGTTGCCGCCGGTACCGACCGTCGCGAAGACGGTTCCCGCGCCCTTCACGAGTGTCCCGTCCGAATCCGCCACGCAAGCCGCGGTGTAGGTGCCCGGCGTGATCGTCGGACAGGCCGCTCCCGTCGCCAGCTGCTTCGTGCGCTGGTAGAGGTGCTCGTGCCCGGTGAGCACAAGATCCACGCGCTTCGACACCAGCAGGTTGAGGATGTCGGCTCCGGCCTCGCAGGGGTAGTCGCCCAGCGAGAGGCAGGGTTTGTGCATTCCGACGACGACCCACGGCGTTCCGGCCGCGCGCGCTCCGTCGATGGCGGCCTGCGTCCACGCGTAGTGGGAGGTACCCGATGCATACGTCCAGGTGCCGTCCGAGAACGGGAGGCCGGGGGAGATCATGATGAAGCGCACAAGGGGAGCGCCCTGCGGGACATCGACGTAGTACTCGCGACCGTAGGTCCCGACCGCTCCGGGGAGCTGGTTCGGGAGGCAGGCGGAGAAGTCGTTGATGTTGCCGTTCTGCCCGCTGCTCTCGTGGTTGCCCGAGACGAGTTCGAACGGGAAGCCGGCGCCGGTCCGGCTGGTGACGAGGTCGCACCAGGCCTGCTCCTGGCCCGTGGTGCCGTACGAGAGGTCGCCGAGGGCGAGGTGCAGGTCGGGGCTGAGGTTCTTGATGCCCGTGAGGACGGCCTGCGCCGCGGTGCCCGGGCCATAGTCGCCGGATGCGGTGAAGTGGACGGTGCCCGCTCCGGCCGCCACGCCCTGGACGCTCTGCGGCACGCTGACGCTGAGGATGACGGCAGCGGCGGCCAGCCCCGCCACGGTGAGGAATCGATGCTTGGCCATCGTGGACGCTCCCCGGCCCGTTTCGTCGCGGGCCTGTCGCGGCACACGCTAGCGCGCGACGAGGCTCGCGGGGAGTAGAAGACGAGGTTTGCTCAGGAATTGTCGACGAGTCAGGACGTCTCGACCGCGTAGTGCAGCCCGAGCGTGCCCCCGGCGAAGGCGCGTTCCTCCAATAGTCGCAGTCGCAGGAACTGCCCCTGGGGGAGGGCCGGGGTGCCGCCGCCGACAGCGACCGGGACGAGGAAGAGCCGGACCTCGTCCACCAGCCCCGCCGCGAATGCCGCGGCGGCGAGGGTCGGACCGCCGATGGAGACGTCGTGGTCGGCGCCCGCGACCAGGCGGCGCACCTCCTCCGGATCGAACCGCGACAGCAGCCGGGTCTTCGGCGTCGTCACCTCGCTCAGGGTGGATGAGAACACGACCTTTTCGGCGTGCTGCCAGACGGCCGCGTAGTCGGCGACCACCGGCTCCTCGCTGTCGCCCAGGTCCTGCCAGACCCGCATGGTCTCGTACATCCGCCGGCCGTACAGGTAGGTGCCGATGTCACGTTCCCGGTCGTTGACGAACGCATGGACCTCCTCGTCGGGCTGCGCCCAGTCGAACGATCCGGAGCTGTCGACGGTGTAGCCGTCGATCGAGGCGATGGCCGAGAAGAGAAGACGTCCCATGCAGGGACTCTAGGGGCGGCCGATCGCCGGGGCCAGAGCCCGGCTCACCCGACCGTCAGCCGATCTGCGGAAGAAGGGTCTTCAGTGCGCGCAGCTCGTCGTCGAAGATCCACGGCACCGCGACATCCAGCACCAGGCCGATCCCGATCATCAGCAGGGTCGCCCCCGCAGCGATCAGCACGAGAGTGACGAGCAACTGCAGGTAGGGGTTCCCGGTGACGGCGGCGAGCAGCCCCCGCGCTCGCCGCCGCACCGGCACCGATGCCGTACCGAGTGTCGGTGCGGTTCGCAGTCCGTGTCCCAGTGTCGTCATCGGTCTCCCCCTTCATGTCGACGCTCGAGACGGGAGCTCGAGCGGACATATCCGAGTCAACCGGGTACGCGCCCGAAGGGCATCGACCCCAGGTAGGGAGGAGGTCATCCCTGGGGATGATCCCGGTGTCGGTCAGGAGGGGTCGATGGTGCACCCGCAGCCGTCGGCCGGCTCGGGGATGCGGTGCTCCGCCCCGGCCAGACGGCGGGCGAGGAGGTCCCTGCGGCGCTCGAGGGCGGCGATCGCCGCATCCAGCTCGGCCAGTCCGTCGCGGTAGGCGTCACGGGAGGCGGGGCATTCGTCGCTGTGCGCGTGGCCAGAGCCGAGGCAGTCGATGAAGGGACGCGCCTTTCCCGGCGGGATGCCCGTGTCGGCAAGTTCGCGGATCTCGAGCACAGCGCGCAGATGCTCGTCGCCGTACTCGCGGTAGCCGTTGCCGAGCCGGTCCGGCGAGACGAGTCCGAGCCGCTCGTAGTACCGCACGGCCTTGACCGTCACACCCGCCCGCTCGGCCAGTTCGCTGATGCGCATGTCGTCCTCCGCTGTCAGCGTAGACCTTGCCCCGCGGGTCAGGGTCCAGATGGCGTACACTATTCGTTAGTGCACTAATGAATCGAGGGATCATGGCCGGACGCTTCGCCAGCTGGTATTCGCGGTGGAACGAGAAGCTCATCCGCATCGCCGGTCCGGCGCAGCTCGGCGCGGGCCACCCGGAGGCGCCCGACCGGCGTTCCGCCGCGGCTCCCTGCCCGATGTGCGGCCGGCCGATGACCGAGCACGAGGTGTTGCGGCCCGGCGGCCAGCGCGACGCGACGCGGCTGGTGTGCCCCGCGCCCGTTCAGGCGGCCTGAACCCGCGTCATCCGGTGCGGACGGCCGCGCCGATGATCGTCTGCAGGCTCTCGCGCAGATTCTCGAGCTCTGAGATCGGAAGGCCGAGCCGCTCCACGATGCGCGGCGGGATCTTCTCCGCCTCCGCTCGGAGCGCCCGCCCGGACTCCGTCAGGCGCACCTCGAGCGCGCGCTCGTCGGCGGCGCTGCGCCGCCGTTCGACGTAACCGGTCGCCTCGAGCCGCTTCAGCAGAGGGGAGAGGGTGGCCGGCTCCAGGGCCAGGGTGTCGCTGAGGTCCTTGACCGACCGCGGCTCGCGCTCCCACAGTGCCAGCATCACGAGGTACTGCGGATGCGTCAGCGACAGCGGTTCGAGCACCGGGCGGTAGAGCGCGATGACACTCCGCGCGGCCACGGCGAGGCCGAAGCACACCTGGTTCTCGAGTGCGAGGAGGTCGTCGGACATCCGGCCATTGTATGGCTGGGTCCTGGCCTCAATACTCATCGGTGCGCCGCTCGACCCGCTGGCCGGTGACGGGGTCGATGCCGTCCTGCCGGATCGACGTGCGCGGTCTGCGCCGCAGCGCGAACGCCAGCGAGATGATGAAGACGACCAGGCCGGCGCCCATGAGGATGTACCCGGTGATCTTCAGGTCGATCCAGCTCACCTGCACCTGCAGGGCGAAGGCCAGGATGAGGCCGACGACGAAGATGAAGATGCCGCTTCCGATGCCCATGCGCACGCTCCTTCACGTCCGGGGCTCAAGCTACTCCCCGACGCGCCGGAGCGCATCACACTGGTCCGTCGATGCGACCGGAGTTACTCGGCGCGCGAGAACTCGGACGCCCGGGCCACCTGCTCCGGCGTGAGCCGCACTCCGGTGTATCGCTCGAACTGACGCGCGGCCTGCAGGGCGATGACCTCCGCCCCGGTGATCACCGCTGTCTCCGTCGCCCGCGCGGCGCGGATCAACGGCGTCTCGGAGGGGAAGGCGACGACGTCGAAGACGGTCGTCGCGCGCTCGATGAACGCCTCGTCGAACGCCATCACGTCCTCCGCGTCGCCGCGCATCCCGAGCGGCGTCACGTTGACGATGACGTCGAAGCCGGGCTCCGGGTCCTCCGCCACCCACTCGTAGCCGTACCGCTCGGCGAGAGCGGGGCCGGCCTCGGCATTGCGCGCGAGGACGGTCAGCTCGTCGAATCCCGCGCCGCGGAACGCCGCGACGACGGCCTTCGCCATGCCGCCCGACCCGCGCACCAGAACGCGCTGCGCGGTGTCGACCTCATGCTCGGCGAGCAGCTGCGCGACGGCCTCGTAGTCGGTGTTGGAGGCGGTCAGCAGGCCGTCCTCGTTCACGACGGTGTTCACGGACTCGATCGCCGCGGCCGACGCCTCGAGGTTGTCGACGAGCGGGATGATCGCCTCCTTGAACGGCATGGAGACCGAGCATCCGCGGATCCCGAGCGCGCGAATGCCGCGCACGGCGCCCTCCAGGTCGTCCGTCGTGAACGCCTTGTAGACGAAGTTCAGGCCGAGCTCGTCGTACAGGAAGTTGTGGAAGCGCGTCCCGATGTTGCTGGGCCGACCGGCGAGCGAGATGCAGACCTGCATGTCCTTGTTCAGGATGGGCATGACTCCATCATCGCAGTAGGTGTCAGCATTCTCAGGTCCGTCACCCGATCTGGGGCGAACTCTTGCGTTCACAGCTTGACTCCAACAGCCCGATCGTTCACGCTTGTCGCTATGACCGCCACCCAGGGGCTGATCCCTCGTGGCGCACGCAATCCCGGGTCGCAGGGCGCACTGAGGCACTTGAACCAGGAACGACTCGTCGAGTTCCTCCTGGCCAACGGACCGTCCACCCAGGCTGAGCTGGCGCGCGGGACCGGCCTGTCCACCGCCACCGTGTCGAACATCGTTCGCGACATGGCGGCCAAGGGCGTGGTCACGACCTCCCCGGTGACCTCCAGCGGGCGGCGGGCCCTGCTCGTGCAGCTCACCGACACCGGCGACATCGCCGTCGGCGTCGACTTCGGCCGCCGCCACGTGCGCATCGTCCTCACCACCCTCGGCTATGACGTCATCGCCGAGGAGCAGGTGGCGCTCGAACCCGGCTATGACGTGCTCGGCGCGGTGCGGGAGGCTGCGCGGCTGCTCGACCGGATGCTCGCCGCAGGCGGCCACGACCGCGAGTCCGTGCTCGCCGTCGGCGTCGGCATCCCCGGACCCATCGACCGCCGCACCGGCACGGTGCTGCAGGGGGCCATCCTCCCCGAATGGGTCGGAATCACCCGGCGGGAGCTGGAGGACGTGTTCGGCTTCCCGGTCGTCGTCGACAACGACGCCAACCTCGGTGCGCTCGCCGAAGTCACCTGGGGAGCGAACCGCGGAGAGCGCAACCTGATCTTCGTCAAGATCGGCACAGGGATCGGCGCGGGCCTCATCCTCAACGGCCAGCCGTACTACGGGTTCCTCGGCATCACGGGCGAACTCGGTCACACGCCGGTCGCGGAGCACGGCGTCATCTGCCGTTGCGGCAACCGCGGCTGCCTCGAGACGATCGCGTCCACAAGCGTGATGCTCGAGTCGCTCGGGCGGGGCGACGGCGCGCGCACGGCTTCGGACATCCTGCGCCGCGGGCTCGCCAAAGACCCGGCCGTCCTCCGCGTCGTCAGCGACGCGGGCACGGCGATCGGCCAGGCGATCGGCAACATCGCGAACGTCATCAACCCGGAACTGGTGCTCATCGGCGGACCGCTGGTCGGTCTGGGCGACGCGCTGCTCGACCCGATCCGGCACGGGATCCGGCAGAACGCCATCCCGATCATCGCCGGCACCACGACGGTCCGGATCTCGTCGCTGGGCGACCGCGCCGAGTCGCTCGGAGCAGCCGCGATCGTCATCAAAGGCGCCCTGGCCGGGCAAGAGGGCTGACGTCCCGCGCCACCTCTTTCGGCCGTTATCGCATCGTTGTCTTCACTATTTGACGACAAGTGCGAAGATAGCGTTTACTACTTAGGCACATCCATTCCCGAGCCCGCAAGGAGCGACGATGCCGTCGAACGCAGTCATCCTCGAGATGCGCGCGATCACCAAGGAGTTCCCCGGGGTCAAAGCGCTGGAGGATGTCTCCCTCACCGTCCACGCCGACGAGATCCACGCGATCTGCGGCGAGAACGGCGCGGGGAAGTCCACCCTCATGAAGGTCCTCTCCGGCGTGTACCCCTATGGGACGTACAGCGGAGACATCGTCTACCAGGGCGACGTGATGCGGTTCAAGGACATCAAGTCCAGCGAGCAGCAGGGGATCGTGATCATCCACCAGGAGCTCGCGCTCATCCCCGAGCTCTCGATCACCGAGAACATCTTCCTCGGCAACGAGCCGGGCCGCGGCGGCGTCATCAACTGGGGCGAGGCGAAGACCCGCGCCGTCGAGCTGCTCGCCCGTGTCGGTCTGACGGACGACCCGGACACCCAGATCAAGAACATCGGCGTCGGCAAGCAGCAGCTGGTCGAGATCGCCAAGGCGCTCAACAAGAACGTCAAGCTCCTCATCCTCGACGAGCCGACCGCGGCGCTCAACGAGGCCGAGTCGCAGCACCTCCTCGACCTCATCCTCGGACTGAAGGGTCGCGGCGTCAGCTCGATCATGATCAGCCACAAGCTCAACGAGATCGAGCAGATCGCCGACCAGATCACCATCATCCGCGACGGCCGCACGATCGAGACGCTCGACGTCAAGGCGGACGGCGTCGATGAGGACCGCATCATCCGCGGCATGGTCGGCCGCACGCTCGGGAGCCGCTTCCCGGAGCGCACGCCGAACATCGGCGAGAAGTTCTTCGAGGTGAAGGACTGGGTCGTGCAGCACCCGCAGGTGCCGGACCGTCTGGTCGTCAAGAACTCCAGCTTCTACGTCCGTCGCGGCGAGATCGTCGGCTTCGCCGGCCTCATGGGCGCCGGCCGCACCGAGCTCGCGATGAGCGTCTTCGGCCACTCCTACGGCAACTGGGTCTCGGGTGAGATCTACAAGGACGGCAAGGAGATCCAGGTCCGCAACGTCTCCGAGGCCATCGACAACGGAATGGCCTACGTGAGCGAGGACCGCAAGGTGCTCGGCCTGAACCTCCTCGACGACATCAAGCAGTCGGTCGTCGCTGCCAAGCTCAAGAAGATCGCCAAGCGCGGCGTCGTCGACGACCTGGAGGAGTACGCGGTCGCGGACGAGTACCGCAAGCTGCTCCGCATCCGGACGCCCGACGTCGACCGCGGCGTGTCGACGCTCTCCGGCGGCAACCAGCAGAAGGTCGTGCTGGCCAAGTGGATGTTCACCGACCCCGACATCCTGATCCTGGACGAGCCCACCCGCGGCATCGATGTCGGCGCCAAGTTCGAGATCTACGGGATCATCCAGCAGCTCGCCGCACAGGGCAAGGGCGTCATCGTCATCTCCTCCGAGCTGCCCGAACTGCTCGGCATCTCGGACCGCATCTACACGATCTTCGAGGGCCAGATCACCGACGAGCTGCCCATCGCCGAGGCGACGCCCGAAACCCTCCTGAAAAGCATGACATCCGCCAAGAAGAGGATTGCCCGATAGCCATGACCACACAGATTCCCGAGAAGAAGAAGTCCGGCGGTCTCCGCGACCTCGGCAAGATGTTCGGAGGCGGCCAGTCCACCGGACGCCAGTTCGGCATCCTCGGCGCCCTCGTCGTCATCATCCTGCTGTTCGAGGTGCTCACGGGCGGCACCACGCTCGAGCCGGTCAACCTCATCAACCTGGTCAATCAGAACGTGTACGTCCTGATCCTGGCCATCGGCATGGTGATGGTCATCATCGCCGGCCACATCGACCTGTCGGTCGGCTCGGTCGCCGCCCTCGTCGGCATCATCGTCGCCGAGGCGATGACCAACTGGAACGTGCCGTGGCCGCTCGCGATCATCCTCGGACTGCTCGTGGGTGTCGTCATCGGAGCCTGGCAGGGATGGTGGGTCGCCTACGTCGGCGTCCCCGCGTTCATCGTCACCCTGGCCGGCATGCTCATCTTCCGCGGTCTGAACCAGCTGATCGGCAGCGCGAACACGATTCCCGTCCCGGACGGCTTCACCTTCATCGGCGGCGGCTTCCTTCCGGAGTGGGGCCCGAACACGGGCTTCAACAACTCCACCCTGCTGCTCGGCATCATCATCGCGGTCGTCATCGCGCTGGCGGAGGTCCGGACCCGTCGCAAGCAGACGAAGATGGGCTCCGAGAAGGCTCCCCTGTGGGTCAGCGTGTTCAAGGTGGTCATCCTCGACGCCGTCGTGATCTACGCTGCGGTGCTGTTCGGAAGCGGCCGGGTCGGAACCTCGTTCCCCGTCGCCGGCGTGATCCTCGGCGTGCTCATCATCCTGTACTCGTTCATCACGCGCAGCACCATCTTCGGTCGCCACATCTACGCGGTCGGCGGCAACTGGCACGCCGCAGAGCTGTCGGGCGTCAAGATCAAGCGCATCAACTTCTTCGTCATGATGAACATGTCGGTGCTCGCGGCGCTGGCCGGCATGATCGCCGTCGCCCGCTCCGTCTCCTCCGGGCCGCAGGACGGCCTCGGCTGGGAGCTCGACGCGATCGCGGCTGTGTTCATCGGTGGTGCTGCGGTCTCCGGCGGTATCGGAACCGTGGCCGGCTCCATCATCGGTGGTCTGGTCATCGCCGTCCTCAACAACGGCCTGCAGCTCCTCGGCGTCACCAGCGACAAGGTGCAGATCATCAAGGGTCTGGTCCTGCTCGTCGCGGTCGGTGTGGACGTCTACTCGAAGCGCCGGGGCGGCCCGTCGCTGATCGGCAGGATGTTCGGCGGCGGCAAGACGCAGGAGGCGAACGCCGCTGCCGCCGAGCAGCCCGCCGTCGTGCCGTCCGGCGACTCCGCCGAGGACAGCTCGCGCTCGCTGACGTCCTGATCACCTAGTTTTTCATCCCCCCTGCACCATCAACACACAGAGAAAGAGAAACGCAATGCGCAAAATCGCACTCGCGACAGTGGCCGTCGCAGCTGCCGCCGCGCTCGCCCTGACCGGCTGCTCGTCGAGCCGCTCCGGTTCGGACAGCAGCTCCGCGTCCGGCTTCGCCAAGGACTCCACCATCGGTGTCGCCCTCCCGACTAAGACGTCGGAGAACTGGGTTCTCGCCGGTGGTCTGTTCGAGGACGGCCTCAAGGAGGCCGGCTTCAAGGGCGACGTCCAGTACGCCGGTGGCTCCGGTGTCTCCGACCAGCAGTCGCAGATCCAGTCGATGATCACCAACGGTGCGAAGGTCGTCATCATCGGCGCCGTCGACGGTGGCCAGCTCGCCGCGCAGGCCAAGGCCGCGCACGACGCCGGCGCGACCGTCATCGCGTACGACCGCCTGATCCTGAACACCAACGACGTGGACTACTACGTCGCGTACGACAACGAGAAGGTCGGCGAGCTGCAGGGTCAGGCCCTGCTCGACGGCATGAAGGCGAAGTTCCCGGACAAGAAGAACTTCAACATCGAGCTCTTCTCGGGCTCGCCGGACGACGCCAACTCGGCTGTCTTCTTCAACGGCGCCATGAAGGTCCTCCAGCCGAAGATCGACGACGGCACCCTGAAGGTCGTCTCGGGTCAGACCGAGATCAAGCAGACCTCCACCCAGGGCTGGCTGCCGGCGAACGCGCAGACCCGCATGGACAACCTGCTCGCCAAGAACTACGCCTCCACTGAGCTCGACGGCGTCCTGTCGCCGAACGACACCCTGGCCCGCGCCATCATCACCTCGGTGAAGGGTGCAGGCAAGCCGGTCCCGATCGTCACCGGTCAGGACTCGGAGGCCGAGTCGGTCAAGTCCATCATGGCGGGCGAGCAGTACTCGACCATCAACAAGGACACCCGCAACCTGGTCAAGCAGGCCATCACCATGGTGAAGGACCTGCAGCAGGGCAAGAAGCCCGAGATCAACGACGACAAGTCGTACGACAACGGCAAGAAGGTCGTCCCGGCCTTCCTGCTGAAGCCGGTCATCGTCACCAAGGAGAACGCGGCCGAGGCGTACGCCAACGACCCGACCCTGGAGCCGCTGACCAAGTAACGGTTCTCACACCCCGCGTGTGAAAACGAAAGGGGCCGGAGTGTGATGCACTCCGGCCCCTTTCCCGATCCGTCCCCCGACGGGATCGGTCCCCCTGGCCGAGCTTGATCACAGGCTAGGACGCGGCTCTCGCCGCCGGCATCGGTGGCAGCACGGATATGCTCCTCCGTGCCCACCCGAAGCGGCTGGTATGTTAGGACAGGTATGAGCCGTTTCTGACGTTGAGGAGCCGTGGGTGGAGCAGGATGCGCGTGCGCGATACGACGGCCGTCGGCTGCTCCGCAACGATGTCTACGAGCTCGTGCTGGAGCGCATCCTCTCGGGGGAGCTGCAGCCGGGCCAACGTCTGCGCGACGCCGACCTGACCTCGTGGCTGGGCGTCTCGCGGACACCGGTCCGTGAGGCGGTCAGCCGTTTGACAGCCGTCGGGCTCATGTCCACCTCGCCCAACCGCTACACCGAGGTCGCCGTGCTCGACGAAGCCGAGGTCGCGGACGCGGTGGTGGTGCTCCGGCTGCTCTGGCCGGCGGTGCTCGCGAGCTTCCCGGGCGCTTCCTCTCTGGAGCGCGAGGTCGAGCTGACCCTCCTCGCGCGACGGGTCGAGCGCGGCGACGTCGATCCCGCCCACGGGCTCCATCGCGCTCTGTCGGTCGTGGTCGACACCCTCCCCAACCGTGTCCTCGCCGAGGCCGTGCGGGCGGCGGACCTCCGTGTGGTCCGGTATCTGCTGCTCGAGCCGGCCGCGCGTGCGGTGCTTCAGCCCGCCAGGGTCGTGGCGCTCATCCGCGCTCTCGGTGCCGAGACGCCTCCGGAGGCCGGCGCGGGTCGGGCCGACGAGCTCGGGGTGGATCTCCTCACCGAGCTGGAGGGCGTGCTGTCCGCCCGCCGCAGCGCGGCCCGGTAGAACCGGACGAGTTCTGCGGCTGACGGGCGCTGCGCGGCCATGGTCGCGGCATCCGTCCGGCGGGCGGCCATGTGGTGGCGCCACGATTCGGCCGCGCAGCGGTGGTCCCAGGCCGCAGCGGCCGCGGCTTCGAGCGTGCGGCACCAGCCGATCAGCTCGCGCCCCTCCGAGGTCGGCGCCCAGGTGACGACGCGGAACCACACCTCCGGGCGGTTGGGGTCTCCGAACGTGAACCGGCGGATCACGCCGTACGGCGTGCCGAGCGTCCCCTGGCGGAGCAGCCACTCGCTGGGCTGCGCATTCGCCACCGGGTGCCAGGATGCGCTCACGGCGTCACGGTATGCGACGCCGCCGACACCGCCACGCCCGGCTTCGCCGCGCTTTTGTACACCGCGTCGGGAACATGCGGCGCGATGGACGTCATGTACATCGGCGGCGCCTGCTCCGCCGCCCTAGCATCCCTGCATGACCCCCAGTGCCGCAGTCGACCAGGAACGCACCGACGACGACGTCGTCATCCTCGGCTACGACTGAGCGCCCAAGGCGGGTCAGGTGAACAGCCGGATGAGCGCTGCGACCACCGCAGCCGCCGGCACGACGACGATGAACGGCACCCGGAGCGCGTAGAGTCCGGCCGCGATCGCGACGGCGGGCAGCCGCGCATCGAGCTGCAGCGACTGGCCGGCCCCGAGGGTCTGCACGCAGATCAGCGCGGCGAGCAGCGCGGCCGTGAGGAGGTCGCTCACCCGCGCGACCGTCGGGTGGTCGAGCGCCTTCGGCGGCACCATCCAGCCGACGGCCTTGAGCCCGAGCACGCAGATCGAGGCGAGCAGGATGACATGCCAGGTGGTCACGGCTCCACCTCCCGTTCCATGGGCACCGCTTCCGGATGCGGTGGGTCGTTCCGCCGGCCGAACAGGTTGAGGACGCCGACGACGATGGCGACGACCGCCGCCGCCAGCACGGGCAGGCCGGGCGTGAGGAATGGGGTGAGCAGGGTCGCGACGAATCCGCCGGCGACGGCGACGGCCTGCGTCTGGCGTGCCTTCAGCCGGGGCCAGAGCAGGCCGAGGAATGCGGCGGCCGCAGCCGCATCCAGCCCGTAGGCCTTCACGTCGCCGATCAGGTCGCCCAGGAGCGCGCCGGCGAGTGTCATCAGGTTCCAGCCGATGTACACGACGAGGCCGGTGATCCAGAACCCGATGCGCTGCGCGCGCGGCTCGCTCTGGGCGGTCGCGACGGCGGTGGACTCGTCGATGGTCAGCTGGGTCGCGGCAGCTCGCTTCCAGAATCCCGGCCCGATGATGCGCGACAGCCGCAGGGCGTAGAAGGAGTTGCGCACGCCCAGCAGCGCGGCGCTGATGATCGCGGTGCCGCCGGCCGCGGCTCCGCCGGAGGCGAGCACGCCGATGAGGGCGAACTGCGAGCCACCGCTGAACATGACCAGGCTGAGCACGCAGGTCTGCCAGACGTCGAGCCCGGAAGCCGTTGCCAGGGCGCCGAAGGAGATGCCGTAGACGGCGGTCGCGATCCCGACGGCCCAGCCGGAGCGGGCCGCGGCGCGTTCCTCGCTGGTCCGTTCCTGGCGCATCGCCTCCCGACATTACCGGGTGGCGGTTGAGTTAGCGGAACAGTCGCTCGACCAGGTGTTCGGCGGTGGAGTCCTCGAGCGTCCAGGGCACGAAGATGACGCGGTAGATGATCGGCGCGACCACGACGTCGAGGATGTCGTCGTCGGTGACGGGGGAGTCCGGATAGCGCTGCAGGATGAGGCCCGCCTCGGTGCGCCGGTTGCGGAGGCAGTTCGACTGTCGCTCGCCGGCCGCCGAGGCGCCGCCGCGGAGGAGCGCCGCGTTGACCGGGTTGCGGTAGTGCTCCACCAGCTCGGAGGCCCAGGCGGTGAGGTCGCGCTGCAGGTCGCCGTTGTCGGGCAGGGGTCGCTCGGGGTTGAGCTGGTAGGTGGCGATGTCGTTGATGAGGGTCGGGAGGTCGCCCCAGCGGCGGTAGATGCTGGTCGGGTTGACGCCGGCGCGCTCGGCGATCATCGGAACGGTGACGCGGTCCTGGCCCTTTTCCTCGACGAGCTCTTCGACGGCGGTGCGCACGTTGTGGATGACCGCGGCGCTGCGTCCGCCCGTCCGCTTCGACGGAGTGGTCGTAGTTTCCATGGGAATAGCTTAAAGCAAATTTCGTTGCTTTATCCCACATCCCCTCGTATAGTCGCTAAAGCAATCAAGTTTGCTTTAAGGAGCTCGACATGACCACAGCCGAAGAGACCCTCCCCACGGGCGGGATGCTCGCCGTCCGGCCCGCCCGGTCGACGGGCGGTGCCGGCCCCCGCCGGCTCCGTCCTGCGGCGGCGTTCGCGGGCACCGCGCTGGCCTTCGTCGCTGTCGCCCTGGCGGTCGGCGCTCCGAGCCCGCTGTTCGTGCTGTACGAGCAGGAGTGGGGCTTCCAGCCGTGGCTGCTCACGGTCGCGTTCGCGATCTACGCCGTGACGCTCCTCATCACACTCCTCATCGCCGGGTCGCTCTCCGACCACATCGGCCGGCGGCCGGTCCTGATCGGTGCGCTCGCGCTGCAGGTGGTGGCGATGCTGATCTTCCTGTTCGCTCCCGACATCGGGTGGATCATCGGCGCTCGCTCCGTGCAGGGCGTCGCCACGGGTGCGGCGATGAGCACCTTCACCGCAGCCCTGGTGGAGCTCGCTCCCGAGCGCCAGAAGAAGCTGGGCGCGACCATCGGCAGTACGGCGCCCGTCGGCGGCATCGCCATCGGAGCCTTCCTGACCGGGCTCGCGGTGCAGTTCGTGCCGCAGCCCACGATCGTCGTGTTCGTCGCGCTGGCTCTGCTGTTCGCCGCCGGCATCGTCGTGATCGCGGTGTCGCCGGAGACGGTGGAGCGTCGGCCCGGGGCGGTGCGGTCGCTGATCCCTCGCCTGTTCGTGCCGCTGCCCGCCCGCGCGGAGTTCGTTCGCGCCATCCCGCTCTTCCTGGCGACGTGGATGCTGGCGGGCCTCTTCATCGGACTCTCGCCGTCGATCCTGCACGGCGTCTTCCACCTCGACAGCGGACTCCTCAACGGTGCCATCGTCGCCGTGCCGCCGGCGGTCGGAGCCGTCGCCGCCCTGCTGCTGACCCGCGCTCCCGCCAGGATCACGGCCGTTTGGGCGATGGCCGCGATCCTCGTCGGTGTGGCGCTCGCCGCCATCGGGATCAGCGCGGGCATCCTCGCGCTGCTCTTCGTGGGGGCGACCATCGCGGGCGGCGGCTTCGGCGCCGGCTTCGCGGCGGTCCTCCGCATCCTGGCCCCGCTCGCGCCGAACGACCAGCGGGCGGAGCTCTTCGCCGGGGTGTTCCTCGTCAGCTACCTCGCCTACGGCGTTCCCGCGCTGGTCGCCGGCGAGCTGATCACCGCGATCGGGCTGCTGCCGACGGTGCTCGGCTACGCCGCGGCGATCGCCGTCGCCTCGGTGGTCGCGCTCGTCGTCCAGGCCATCAAGCCACGTCGATGAGTACCTTGCCCACGATGCCGTCCTCGACGGCGTCGTGGGCCGCGGCCGTCTGATCGAGCGGGAAGCGTGTGATCGGGAGGCCGTGCTCCTCGCCGACACGCAGTGCGCCGTCGGCGGCAGCGGCGGCGACGGCCCGCACCGCGGCCTCCTTGTTCTCCGGAGCCACCGTGTAGGTGAGCACGAACTGCCAGCGGAGGTTCTTCGACATGCTCGGGCGGACGGGGATGGTCACCTCCTCCGCTCCGGGGGCGTCTGCGTAGCTCGCGATCGTGGCGTTGCGGCCGGTGACCTTCACGTCGAGCGCCGCGTTGGCGATCACGTTCACCTCCACGACGATGTCCACGCCGCGGGGCGCCAGCGCACCGATGGCCTCCGCGGTGTCCGGGTCGGTGTAGTTGACGACGTGGTGCGCGCCGGCGGCTCGCGCGAGCTCCGCCTTCTCATGGCTGCTGACGGTCGCGATGACCGTGGCGCCCGCCCACACGGCGAGCTGGATGGCGGCGTGGCCGACGGCGCCCGCCCCTCCGGCGACGAGCACGGTGCGGCCCTCCAGCGAGCCGGGGGAGAGCTCCGCCGGGGCGTGCTCGTACGAGGTCAGCGCGCGATGGGCGGTGAGCGCCGGGATGCCGAACGACGCACCCTCGTCGAAGCTGACGCCATCGGGCAGGGCGACCACCAGCTTCTCGGGAAGCACGACCAGTTCCTGCGCCGTTCCGTCGGGACGCTGATAGGCGGCATCCCACACCCACACACGGTCGCCCGCACGGAAGGCCGTGACGCCCTCGCCGACTTCGTCGACGACGCCGGCGCCGTCCTGGTTCGGCACCTGCGGGCGGGGAAGCTCCGCCGGGCCGCTGCCCCGCCGCGCCTTCCAGTCGGTGGGGTTCACACCGGACACGTGGATGCGGACGCGCACCTCACCCGGCCCGGGGTGCGGCTCCTCGCGCTCGCCGAGGGTCAGCACGTCGGATTCGCCGGTGGAGGAGTAGCTCACAGCCTTCATGTCACAAGCCAACCACGGCGAACGGCGCGACGGGAGAGCGGCTCAGGCGCGTGTCAGCCCGCCGAGCAGGCTCCGGAGCTGATCGGTGCGGAGCCGACGGACGAGAGCACCGGCCGCAGTTCGGCGAGGGTCAGCGCGTAGCCGGTGTCGGGGTTCGTCGCGCTCCGGGCGAACACGACCCCGGCGACCCGGCCATCGGAGTCGAGCAGTGGGCCGCCCGAGTTGCCGGGACGGACGACGCCGCGCAGCGAGTAGATGTCGCGGTCGACCGAGCCGCTCTGGTAGATGTCGGTGCCGCGCGCGACCACCCGATCGCGGACGCGCTGCGGTGCGATGGTGAACGGCCCGTTGCCCGGGTACCCGGCGGCGAACGCGGCGGCGCCGGCGGTCAGATCCGGTCCGATGTCGAGCGCCGGAGCGGTCAGGTCGGTGACGTCGAGCACTGCCAGGTCGCGGGACGGGTCGAAGGCGACGAGGGTCGCGCGCTCGACGTCGGGGCTCCCGGACATCCGCACGACGATGGAGGAGGAACCGGCGACCACGTGCGCGTTGGTCACGACACGACCGCGCTGCACGACCCATCCACTGCCCTCGGAGTCGACACCGCAGGCGGGCTTGGAGGCGAGCACCGTCACCACCGACTGCTCCGAGGCCGAGACGGCGGCGGGCACGGAGCCGTCCGGCGCCGGGACCGCCTTGATGGTCTCGCCGCCCTCGAACACCTTCGGGAGCCCGGCACCGGCGAGGGCGTCGTCCACCGCGCCGAGCACGGTCGACGACGGTAGCGGGGCCATGCTGTTGAGGGTCGAGACGACCCGGGAGGAGTTCGCCGCCTGGACGACGGTCGCGAGGTTGGTCGCCAGAGCGAACCCGGCGAGCAGCCAGACCACGACGGCCCAGGTTGCCAGGCCCAGCACGGCACCGACGAGGGAGTCGAGCCAGCGGATGGGGCCGTGGCGCAGGAGCTTGCCGATGATGCTCGCCAGGGCGCCCGCGATCGCGTACACGACGCCCGCGCACACGATGATGACGACGGCCGCCACGACGGACCGCTGCGTGACCCCGCCGAAACCGGAGTCGGCGAACCAGCCGACGACGATGGGGGCGATGGTCAGCCCCAGCCAGAGACCGAGCCCGAGACCCACGAGGGTGCCGGCCGAACGGATGGCGCCCTTGCTCCAACCGGCCGCGATCGCGAGGATGCCGAGCACCACGAGCACGACGTCGACAACGATCTCCACGGGGCATACCCTGCCCCAGAAGACTGGACGCCCGCTCAACCGCGGCTCTGCGGCGGCTGGCGATCCCCTGTCGGCGCGGGTGGCGCAGGTCTACCGTTCGAAGCTCCACCGCATCCCGAGACGAAGGAGCACCCCATGCCCGGATCCCGATCCGACGAGCCGATCGCGAACGGCGACGACGAGCGCGAGGACCTCGACGCCGGCGAGCGCCAGTACACGAGCGCCGATCTGACGGCGCACGACTCGGAGCACGGACAGCTTGAGGAGTCGGGCGAGGGCGAGGCGCCCTAGCCGCTCAGAGGCGGCCGTCCTCCTCGTCGCCGTCATCGACGGAGTCGGGCGCGGGCTGGGGAGCCGGGACGATGTCCGGATCCATCTGCTCCTCGGGCACGACGTCCGGGAAGTCCTCGGTCTGCTGGTCGGTCGTCTGTCTGGCCATGCGCGAACGCTACGCCAGCAACTCAGGAGCCGAAAGCCCCATCCGCCTCAGAGATCGTCCTGAGAGCTCTCTAAGTGCGCGTCGTCGTCCGCATCCGTGGCGGAAGGGCGGCGGCGCCGAGAGGTGAGGAGGACGATCACGACACCGATGACCGCCAGCACGACGATGGCGACGGCGATGCCGATCACCAGGCCCAGGTCGGTGCCGGAGGCCTGCGTCGTCGGCTGCGGAGTGGATGCGGCGGCCGTCGCGGTGGGCCCGGAGCCCGCCTGCGGGGTCGGCGCCGTCGGGCCCGTCGTTGCCGGCGCTGTCGACCCTCCCGCACCGCAGCCGGGTGTCTCTGAGCCCGCGGCCGCCGCGGCGCCGGACGGCGGCTGGTAGGTGAACGGGTAGGACGACGAGACCGTGTGGCCGTCGGCCGACACGATCTGGTACGTGACCGTGTACTGACCTGCCCCGCCGAGGGCGACCGGCGCGCTGAGCGTGGTGTCGACGACAGTGGCGCATCCCGTTTCGAAATGACGGGTCCCCGCGTCGGGGCCGGTCACCGTGAGCAGGTTCGTCGATCCGGTGCCCGAGAGGTCGAGCACGCGGTCGTTGAAGGTCACGGTCACCGTGTCGAGTGCCGTCGTCACCGTGGAGCCGGCGGCCGGGTCGCTGCCGACCACGTAGTCGTGGGCCGATGCTGCGGACACGGGAGCGAGCGCGAGAACGGCGGCCGCGGCGATGCCGGCGGCCGCGGCAAGCAGCCTGGTCGTCATGCCGAGAACCCTACGCTGCGGTCCTGCGGGGGTGGCGTACGCGGGGCGAACGGGACCACAACGCGGGCCGCCGGACCAGCGGGAACGCCCGGCGTGTCGGGTTAGTCTGGCCGGGTGGCGGAGTCTGGTCGGGCGGGGGAGAGCACCTGGCTCCGGCGCGCGCTCGTGGTGGAGGATCACGCACTCATGCGCTCCCTGGTCTCCGATGCCTTCCGCGCGCGGGGTTTCGAGGTCGCGTCCGCCGAGTCCGCTCCGGAGGCCCTCGCCCTGGCGGACGCCTTCGATCCGGACCTTCTGGTGACGGACATCGACCTCCGCCAGCGTCCCAACGGCGTCGAGCTGGCCTCCATCCTGCGCACCCGTGCCCCGCACATCGCCATCCTCTTCCTGAGCAACCTGTCCCGTGAGGCCGCCTCCGCGCAGGCGCAGAGCACTGTCGCCGGCGCTTCGTTCGTCAACAAGGCCGCCGTCGAATCGGTCGACGAGCTGGTGGATGCGGCGGAGGCCGTGCTCGCCGATCGGCCGGTGTCTCGTGACCTCGCCGCCTCGGACGCCCAGACGCGGCTGCTCCGGCTGACCGCCGCGCAGCTGGAGACCACCCGGCTGCTCGCCGCCGGCCTGTCGAACGCCGAGATCGCCCGGCGGCGGGGCGTGTCGGTGCGCGCCGTGGAGAAGAGCGTCGAGCGGGTGTTCGCCGCGCTCGGGCTCGGCGGTGAGCGCACGACACCGCGCGTCGCCGCCGCGACGCTCTACACGACGACGTTCGGCGATCCCGCCTCGGGGCTCTGAGCCGTGCTGCTCACGAACTTCCGTCGCTCCTTCGCACGCGTCTACGGACCGTCGGCTATCACCGTCTGGTCGTGGCTCATCACGCTCCCGTTCGCGGTGACCGTCATGTCGGGGCTGCAGTACGTCGGCGGCGGGCCGCTCGAGGTGTTCGCCGTCTCGGGTCTCGCCCATGCCATCCTCGGCGGCGTGCTGCTCGCAGGCGCCGCACTGCTTCGCGTCGTGCACGGACGGGCGCGACCCGTCGTGGTCTTCGCGTTCTTCGCCGTGGCGGGTGGACTCCGGCCCATCCTCTTCCTGGAGGCGGGCGGCCTCCTCTCCATCCCGGTCGCGCCTGGCGACCTGGCCGGCCGGATCGGAATCAACGTCGTCGCCCTCGTCGTCGCCTTCTCGCTGATCGCCGTCGGCGTCGATCTCGTCCGCGAGCACCGCGGGGTCTTCCGGCGGCTGCGAACGGCGCAACGCGCGTCGCAGCTCGATGTCGAGAACGCCTCCGAGCGCCTCGGGCAGTTGCGCGCCGATACCGTGGACGGCGTCGTGGCGGCGCTGGAGGAGGCCGCGGCATCGGCCGCCTCCCGGCCGATGGAGCCGACCGCGGCCGCCCGGCTGCTGCGGACGCTCGCCGAGGACGTCGTGCGGCCCGCCAGCCATCGCGTCTACGCCACTCCCGCACCGGACGCGGTGCCGGAAGGCGCAGTGGCGGGAGCGCGGGAATGGTCGGTGAGCGTCCTGGGCGGGATGCGTGCCGCCCCGCCGATCGCGACCGCCACACTCTTCTCCGCCCTGGTGGTGCCGTTCGGTGTGCTCCTGTTCGGAGCGATCAGCCTCCTGCCGCTCGTCGTCGGTCTCGTGGTGCTCCTGGTGGCCAACACCGTGGTCGCGCGGCTTCGCCTCCCGCACCGGCCCGTCGTGCGGTTGCTCCTTCTTCTCGGCATCTACGCCCTGGTGGGCGTGCTGCTCGCGCTCAGTGGCGAGACGACCCTCCTGCTCGTGGGGGTGCGGCCGGAGTCCGTCTGGTTCGAGGCGGCGACCTACCCGCTCATCGCCGTGGCGGTGGCCTTCGTGGGCTCTCTAGCCGTCCGCACGCGTCTCGATCAGGCGGAGCTGGAGACGGCGCTGCAGTCCAACATCGCCACCGCCGCCCGGATCCGCAGCGAGTACGAGCGAGAGCGCGCCTCCCTCGCCCGGCTGCTGCACGCGGGCGTGCAGTCCGAGCTGATCGCCGGGGCGCTCTCGCTGACCGTCTCCGCCGGCCCGAACGACGCCGGCGCACGGACGGCCGAGATCGTCGGCCGTGCGCGCGATGCCCTCCGCGGCGCCAACGACGAGCCGGACGCGGCCGAGCAGGTGCGGACGCTGCTCGACAGCTGGTCCTCTGCCATCGGCCTGACGGTCGGCATCGGCGACGGCGTCTGGGAGCGTCTGGGGGATGCGTCGCGCACCGCCGCGGTGGTCGACGCGATCTCGGAAGGGCTCGCGAACGCGGTCCGGCACGGCGACGGCTCGCCGGTCGCGCTGGAGCTGCGGCCGGCCGCGTCCGGCGGCGTCGAGGTCGTGGTCCTCTCCGGCGGAGCGCTCGCCGCATCCGAGGCCGGGATCGGTCTCAAGCAGCTGTCGGAGCGCGGAACGGTCGCCCTCCGCGAACGGTCCGGGCGTGTCGAACTGGCCGTCGCCATCCCCTGACCGGATGCTGAACGGCCGGTCGTGCCAGCCGTATCCCGTCACCCCGCGATCCGTTGCGACGCCTACGTTTTCAGAGGACGGACGACGGCGCCGACCCCGGTCCCGGGTGGGGGCCCCTGCGTGACCCGAACGCGCGGGATGGGCCCCCGACCGGGATCCATTCATCTGCATTGATGGAACATCCAGGCGGAATCGGGTAGAAAGGATCGGTACGCTTTCGCGCCCATCCCCCCGGCGCGATCCTCCGACCGTCTCGCCAAGGAAGTACCAGCAGCTTGCCCCAGTCCACTCCCTCAGTGCGGCCTCGCCGCAGTTTCAGGGCACCCGTCGTGGTGGATGTGGACCAGCAGCACGACCTGTCGGACGACCCGGTCAGCGCGTTCACCACGGCCGAGGAACTGACCGCGACGCAGACCTTCCCGAGCCGCCGCGCCGCCCTCGAGGCCGAGCGCAGCCGGCCGGCGAAGCGCGAGCGCGTCGTCGTGCGCCCGACCCGCGACCGACGCGACGCTAAAGCCGCCGCCCGTGCGGAGCGCGCCAACCGTCCGCCGCGCCGCACACGGACACCGCGGTCGGCCCGCCCGGCTCGCACCGAGGGCCGGCGCTGGGGCGTCCACGCCGTCGTCATGCTGGCGCTGGCCGCCTTCTTCGGCACTGCAGCACTCCCGGCCTACGCGACGACGGGCGAGGGCTCCACGGTCGGTGCCGCGCGGACCGCCCTCGCGGTGCAGACGTTGACCGGCGGCGGTGTGACCCAGGTGGTCGCCCGCGACGGCCTCGACATCCAGGAGAGCCCGCAGGCGCTCGACTCCACCACCAACACGACGGTGTCTCCGACGGTCCAGGCTCTCGCCGTCCAGCTCATGGGCGCGGTCGCGGCCGGTCGCCTGGTCGGCTCGACGCCGAACCACATCCCCGAGATCGCCGACCTCGCCGAGGGCCGCGCGGTCCCCGGCTGCGGGATCGACTATCGCGTTCTGCAGGCCATCTCGATCGCGCTCGACAACTTCAACCAGGTCGGCGTCAGCGACATCAACCGTCGCTGCACCGGCCAGATCGAGGGAGCGGGAACCGAGTCCGCCCACTACGCCGACGGCGGCGGTCACGCCCTCGACTTCTACCTGCTCAACGGCTCGCCCCTCACCGGTGGCGACGCGAAGTCGGTGCAGCTCATCAAGATCCTCGACCCGATCGTGCCGGACGGCACGGGTCTCGGTCAGATCGGCTGCCGCTCCTCCATGGACCTCACCAACTTCAAGCCGTTCGACGACACGTGCAACCACCTGCACATCGACTTCCTCAAGTCGGACGGTCCCGCGCTCCGTTACGGCTGATCGCCCAGTCGGCGCGATCGGGCGTCTGCAGACTCAGCCGAAGAGGTTGAGCGCCGCCCACTGCAGCAGGATGACCGTTTTGCCGTCGGCGATCCGGCCGTCCGCCACCAGTTCGAGCGCCTCGTCGTAGGGGACGACGACCGGTTCGATCTCCTCGCCCTCCTCCTCGACACCTCCACCGCCGACCACCTCGGCGGGGACGTAGGGCGCCGCGTAGAAGTGCACGCGCTCGGTGACCGAACCGGGGCTCATGTAGAGGTCGAACAGGTGCGTCAGTTCGCCGATGCTCACCCCGAGCTCCTCCGCCGCCTCGCGCCGGATCGCCTCCTCCGGGGAATCGCCGTCGAGGAGCCCGGCCGCCGATTCGATCAGCATCCCGTCCGGATGCCCGTTGACGTAGACGGGGAAGCGGAACTGGCGCGTCAGCAGGAGCGTGCGGCCGGCCGGGTCATAGAGCAGCACGGTGGCCCCGTTGCCGCGGTCGTACGTCTCGCGCGTCTGCGTCGTCCACCGTCCGTCGCGTCCGCGGTAGTCGAAGGTGGTGCGCCGGAGCACGTGCCAGCCGTCGGAGGTGACCTCGGCCTCCCGCACCCGGACGTCCGGGTTGCCGTCGAGGTCGAGCCCGGTCCGGTGGAGTCCCGACCGTCCGCGTGCGTCGGGGAGGTCGTGGCCGGGTCGCTGGTCGCTCATGCTTCGAGACTAGCTTCGCGGGGGACGAGCCCCGGCGCCGGCTCCGGTGTCAGCGGTAGCGGCGGCGAAGCTCTCGCGCGGCGAGGATGTCGCCCGCGTGCGCCTCACGAGCCTTGAGCAGTGCCTTGTCCGACTTGAGCGGCAGCCGCAGCACGTCGTCCGCCTCGATGCCCGCGACGAGCTCCCGCGCGCGCTCGACCTCCGAGTCGAGCTCGGCGCCGAACAGCAGAGCGTTGTTGGCGATCCAGATCCACAGCAGGAACACGATGATGCCGGCCAGCGCGCCGTAGGTGCGGTCGTAGTTGCCGAAGTTGCCGACGTAGAAGGCGAACAGGGCCGACGCGATGCCGAGCACGATGATCGCGGCGAGTGAGCCCGGCGTCAGCCAGCGGAACCGCGGATGCTTCACGTTCGGCGTCGACGCGTACAGCACGGCGAGCAGCAGCACCAGGACGATGATGACGACCGGCCAGCGGAGGATCGACCAGGCCACCTGGAACGCCTCGTCGAGCCCGATCAGGCCGCCGAGGAACGACAGCACGGGGCCGGACACCACGAGCATCAGGGCGAGCAGCGAGATCAGCACCAGCGTGAGCAGCGTGACGCCGAGCTGGACCGGGCGGAGCACCAGGGCCGTGCGCCCCTCCGGCACGCCGTACACGCGGTTGAGCGCCCGGCCGAAGCCGCCGACGTATCCCGACGCCGACCACACGGCGCCGACGATTCCGATGACCAGCGCCCAGCCTGTGGCGGGAGAGGACGCAAGGCCCTCGATCGGCCCCTTCAGGACGTCGGTCATCCCGGGCGCCAGCTCGTTGACCATCCCGAACAGCGCGTCGATGCCGGCCTGGCTCTGACCGACGATGCCCAGGATGCTGACGAGCGCCAGCAGCGCAGGGAACAGCGACAGAACGGCGAAGTAGGTCAGTCCGGCGGCGAGGTCGGTGCACTGGTCGGTGCTGAAGCTGCGCATCGTCCGCTTGAGGATGAACCCCCACGGCAGCCGGTACCAGGGCAGACTGTGGCGATCCTCGATCCGCCGGACCGCCTTGGCGCGGTCGCTCCCGACGCCGCCCTGGTCAGCGGGCACGCCCGCGTCTCCGCAGGAGGAGCGCAGCGATTCCCGCCGCCGCCCCGGTCAGTGCGAGGAAGAGCCCGACGAAGAACGTGGGATGCGACCGGATCTGCACCCGGATGTTGAAGGTGGCGAAGAGGTCGTCGAGCGTGGTCGCGAGCTCCTCCCTGGTCACCTCCAAGTCGAGCTTCAGCGAGTTGATGCCGGCGCCCTTGGGGAGCGGCGGGCGTCCGGCAGGGCGCTGGCCCTGGCGGCTCACCGATGGTGTGGTGTCCGAGGTCACGGCTGCTCTCCCTTCAGGGCCTTCGCGTCGGCGCTCAGCTCGCTGCCCAGGTCGTCGGGCACCGGCGGGACGCCCTTCTTCAGACTGCTCCAGCCGATGAGGCCGAGAACGACGGCGATCAGGATGAGGATGCCCGCGACGATGAGCGCCGCCAGCCAGGCGGGGAGGATGAGCGCGAAGCCGAGGACGGCGGCGGTCACCAGCACTCCGAACGCGAAGAACAGGAACAGCAGGGCTCCGACGAGAAGCCCTGCGCCGATCCCCGCCGCCTTCGCCTTGGCGGTCATCTCCGCCTTGAAGAGGGCGATCTCCGACGCGACGAGGCGGCGCAGCTGAGCGACGAGGTCCTTCGTCAGCTCAGGGAGCGGACGGAGTCCGCGGGTGGTGCGGCGGCGCTCGCGCGGCAGCGGAGGCGTATGGGCCATCGGTTCGGGCTCCCTTCGGACGCTGTATGGCCGAACGTACCCCACCCGTCGGTACGAGTGAACCCGGATGGTGCACACTAGGGGCATGAACGGCAATGCGCTCTCCGGCCGGGGTGGCATCCTGGTGGCCGTCGTCCCCGGTCAGCCGATCGCGGTGCTGGAGGAGGCCGCCCGTCTCGCCGACGACCTGGACGTCCCGCTCGTCTGCGCCAACGTCGATCCGGACCGGTACCTCGTCTCGAGCTACGTCGACGGAACGGTGGTCGCCTTGCCGTACGACCCGGACCTCCCCGAGACGGAGGAGACGCGGTTCGACCCGGACCTGGAGGCGCACATCCGGCAGTTCCTCGACGGTCGCGGCATCCCTTATTTCCTGCAGCAGCTGGCCGGTGACCCCGCGTGGTCGCTGTCGCGGCTGGCGGACGACATGGAGGCGCGCTACATCGTCGTCGGGACGCGCGAGGCCGGTCTGCGCGGCAGCCTGCGCGAGTTCTTCAACGGCTCCGTCGGCGTGCACCTGGCGCATCGGCAGCACCGCCCGGTCGTGGTGGTTCCGCTGAATCCGGTTCCGGGTGCCCAGAAGCTCCCGTGGGAAGAGCCGCCGGTCTCGTGACGACCCGCGCGCCCGCGCCCGTGCACCTGCACTGGCGCTCGATCCTGCTCGTGTTCGTGGGGGGTGCGCTCGGTGCGGCCGTGCGGTACCTGCTCACGCTGTCGGTGCCGCCCGTCGCGGGCGTGCCGCTCATCACGTTCCTGATCAATGTGACGGGCGCCTTCGTGCTCGGGTGGCTCCTGCAGTCGCTCGCGTTGCGCGGACCGGACGAGGGCCGGCGGCGCGATCTCCGGCTGTTCGTCGGCACCGGCATCCTCGGCGGGTACACCACGTACAGCTCGCTCGCGGTGGACACGGACGGCCTGATCGCCGCTCAGAGTGTCGGCCTCAGCATCCTGTACGCCGTCGCCACGGTGGCCGTCGGCGCCATCGCGTCCGTCGCGGGCATCGCCCTGGCGTCCGGCATCGCGCGACGCCGGGCCGACCGGAGCGGCCGATGACCGCGCTGCTGGTGGTCGCCGTCGCGGTGGCCGGCGGGCTGGGCGCGGTCGCCCGGCTGGTGCTCGACGGCGTCCTCAAGGCACGGGTGCGGGTCTCGTTCCCGCTCGGCACGACGGTGATCAACGTCACCGGATCGTTCCTGCTCGGCCTGGTCACCGGGCTCGCGCTCGCCCACAGCCTGCCTCCGGAGTGGCGCGCCGTGCTGGGGACGGGCTTCCTGGGCGGCTACACCACGTTCAGCACCGCGAGCTACGAGACGGTCCGCCTGGCGCAGCAGCGACGCTATCGGGCGGCACTGTTCAACGGCGTCGGGATGCTGGTGCTGGCGCTCGCGGCAGCGGGACTCGGCCTGTGGCTCGGTCAGCTCGCGTGACGACCGCCGGATCCGGCGGACCGGCGTGCCGGGTCAGTCCTGGTCGGGCTCCTGCTCCATCCACCACTCGGTGAACTCCTCGGCGCGGCCGTCCTCCGCCAGCCGGATGATCCACAGGTTGCTGTAGATCGGGCCGTCGCGGTAGTCGGTCACGCCCTCGACGAAGTACACCGGGCCGTCCTGCCCGAGGAGCCGCCACTCGAAGGTGGCAGCGCCCGGGTCGTCCTGGGCGTCGAGCCACCCCTCCACGATCTCGATGTGACCGTCCCACGGTTCGGCGAACGGCTCGGTGCGGTAGCTGGCATCCTCGGTGAAGAGCGCGCGGATGTCGTCGGGCTCGTTGCTCTCCCATGCGCGTCGGTAGCGGTCGATCCAGGTGGTGAGCGCGTCGGCCATGTCCCCGTTATACGCCCTGGCCGCTGGGCACCGCTACGCTGGCGCCCATGGAGGAGCCCTTCGCGTCGTGGTCGGAGTTCAATGTCGCGGTCGCCGGGGCGGGCGCCGCCCTCGGCGGTCTGCTGATCGTCGCCCTGTCGGTCAACATCAGGACCATCGCCGAGTCGCGGGGACTCGCGGCCCGCGCGGGAGCATCCATCGCCGGCCTGATCCTGGGCGTCGCGCTGTCGTGCGCCGCGCTCATCCCGGGTCAGGGGACGATCGGGTACGGCGCCCAGGTGCTCATCGGCACCGCGCTGTGCGCCGTCGTGGTGGTGCGTTCCGCTGTGGCGGTGCAGCGGGATGCGGCCCAGACCGGATTCCGCCGCTACACCGCGGAGCGGGTCGCGCTGTTCGCCCTTCCGCCCGCGGTCTACGCGGTGGGCGGGCTCGTGCTCGTGTTCGCGCCGACGCTGCCGCTCGGGCTGATCCTGGTGGCCGTCGGCACCATCCTGGCCATCGTCACGACCGTGCTGTTCTCGTGGGTCGCTCTGGTCGAGGTGCTGCGCTGACCCGGTTCAGGCGGGCTGCGCGCTGAGCTGCGGGAGGGCGTCCACCAGCGGGGCGAGCTCCGGAACCTCGCGCGCGCCGTCGAGCGCGCGTGAGAGCGCGGCGTCGTGGACGGGACGGGCGGTGTCGAGCAGGCCGTGCCCGGTCGCGGTGAGCTCGGTGTAGATCCCTCGGCGGTCGTCGTCGCACAGGATGCGGGTGAGCAGGCCGCGGTCTTCGAGACGGTTGACGAGACGGGTGGTCGCGCTCGGGCTGAGGGCGCTCGCGCGGGCGAGCTGCTGCATGCGCATGTGCCAGCCGTCCTGGCGGGCCAGCGCGTCGAGCACCGTGTACTCGACGACCGACAGCTGCACCGCCTTGCTCAGCTCGCGCTCCAGCTCCGCCTCGATGTACCCGTGCAGCGCGGCGAGCGTGCGCCAGCCGTGCGCGCGCACCTCCACGGCGTCGTCGGCGATGCCCATGGGCGCCCCTTCCCGGTCGTCTCGGCAGACGGGTTGCGCGAAGTAGTTGCACGTGCAAGTATTTATAGCGCGTCTGCAACTAACAGAGTAGCGCACCACCCCCGCATCCCGAAGGAGACATCCATGCCCGCTGGCCTGATCGCCCTCGCACTCGGAGGGTTCGGCATCGGACTCACCGAGTTCGTGATCGCCGGGCTCCTGCCCGAGGTCGCCGCCGACTTCCACGTCGACGAGGCGACCGCCGGGTGGCTGATCTCGGGGTACGCGCTCGCGGTGGTCGTCGGCGCGCTCGGCCTCACCGCCGCCGCCACGCGCATCCCGCGCAAGGCGGCACTGCTCGGGCTGATGGTGCTCTTCATCGTGGGCAACCTGCTCTCGGCGATCGCGCCGGACTACGGCGTCATGCTCGCCGGGCGCATCCTCGCCGCACTCTGCCACGGCGCGTTCTTCGGCATCGGCTCGGTGGTCGCCGCCGGTCTCGTCGCTCCGGAGAAGCAGGCGCGTGCCATCGCCGTCATGTTCACCGGACTCACCGCCGCGAACGTGCTCGGCGTGCCGTTCGGCACCCTCCTCGGCCAGGCGTTCGGCTGGCGGTCGACGTTCTGGGCCATCACGGTGATCGGAGTGGCCGCGATGATCGGCGTCGCCCTGCTCGTGCCGCGCGACGCCGGCGACCGGCCGACTGGCGGTCTCCGCGGCGAGCTGTCGGCGTTCCGCTCCGGACAGGTCTGGCTCTCGCTGGCCGCGACCGTGCTGGGATTCGGCGGGATGTTCGGCTCCTTCACCTACATCGCCTACACGCTCACCGGCGTCTCCGGGTTCGCCTCGTCCGCGGTTCCGTGGCTCCTCATCCTCTTCGGGCTCGGGCTGTTCGCGGGCAACTGGGTCGGCGGCCGCCTGGCCGACCGCTCCATCGACGGGACGCTGCTCTGGCTGCTCGCTGCTCTCGCGGTCGTGCTGGTGGGCTTCGCCCTGGTCGCCGGGATCCCGGTCGGTGCGGTGATCGCCCTCGTGCTCATGGGAGCGTTCGGCTTCGCGACCGTCCCGGCCCTCCAGCTGCGGGTTCTCTCCTACGCCTCCCACGCGCCGACCCTCGCCTCGGGCGGGAACATCGCCGCCTTCAACCTCGGCAACGCTCTGGGCGCCTGGCTGGGCGGTCTCACCATCGCGGCGGGTCTCGGCTACACGTCGCCCCTGTGGGTGGGTGCCGCGATGACGGTGGGTGCCCTCGTCGTCATCGCGATCGCAGCCGCGGCATCCCGCCGTTCGTCCCGCGACGAACGCGCCGAGATCGCGACTTCGGACGCATCGCTTCCGTTCTAGTAGACGGCGGAGTACAGTCCCCCTTGTCTCGAACGGTCAGGGGGTGATCGTATGCCGGATGCTGCTCAGCAGCTGCACCCGCGTCAGGTCAGCCCTGCGCGCGTGCTGATCGGCTCTCTGATCGCCGGCGCCGGCCTGACCGTCCTCGGCTTCCTGATGGGAGGCTCGCCGGCCTCTGCGGCCGAACCGGCCCCGCCGTCCTCGCCCGTCTCGGCGGTCGTATCGAACGCGACCGGAGCCGTGGGACACGTCCTCGGATCGGTCACCTCGGCCGTCGCGCCGGCCGTCCCCGAGCCCGTGCAGCAGGTCGTCTCCGCGGTCGTGACCCCGGTCACCGACACCGTCGACCAGGTAGTCGAGCAGTCGCCGGTCTCGAGCACGGTCGACCCGGTGGTGGATGTGGTGGACCAGGTCGTCGCGCAGGTGCCGATCGTCAACGACATCCTCCCGCCGGCCCCGGTCTCATCGGTCACGCAGCCGGTCACCGGCGGCGTCGACCAGGCGGTGTCGGATGTCGTGGGCGCGGTCGACACGGCCGTGACGCCGCTGACTCCTCCCGCCGCCGCGCTTCCCGTGCCCGACCCGGGCACCACGGTGTCCGACGGTACGGACCTCCTCGGATCCCTTCTCTCGCCTGGTGCAGCGGCCGGTCCGGCCACTGCAGCGGTGCCGGCCGGTGCCGCTCTCGGGCTGCTCGCCGCGACCGGTGCCACGTCCTTCGTCGCGAGCGCGGGGCTCGTCGCCCCGTCTGGAGCCGGAGCCGGTGGTGCGCCCTCAGACGCGCCCGGAGGTCTTCCTGGCGGTGGCCTGCCGGGCGGTGGTCTGCCCGGTGGCGGGACCGCCGGTACGACCGGTGGTTCCGGTGGCCCGGGCGGAGCTGCGCCCGGTGCGACCGCAACGGCCGACGGTTTCCTCCTGCCCGGCTCCGCGTGGAGCGGGCGCATCGGCGCTGCCGCGGATGACCGCATCCCCGCGGCTCCCGTCGCCGATCACGACATCAGCCCCGACTGAGTGGGTCGCCGCTGCCCTCTGAGGCAGCACGCGACCATCCGCCCGGCATCCTCATGCCCGGGCGCAGACACTCATTCGAAAGGCTTGATCATGAACAAGTACGTATCCAGAGGGATGTGGTTCACCCTCTGCGTCGGCGGCCTGTGGCTCGCCGGAACGGCCGCGGCCAACGCGGCCGAGGCTCCCAGCAGCGACGGCGTCGCGAGCGGCGACCAGGCGGTCGTCGGCGTCACGGTTCCGGTGTCCCTCTCGGGCAACGGCATCTCGGTCCTCGGCGACTCGACGAGCAGCGGCTCCACGGCCGCGGCTCCGGCGGCACCGGCGGCTCCCTCGGTGTCCATCTCGCCCGACTCGATCGGCGGCGTCCTCAGCGGCGACCAGGCGGTGGCCTCGGTCAGCGTCCCGGTGACGGTGGCGGGGAACTCGGTGAGCGTCCTCGGCGACTCCACCAGTTCCGGATCCGATTCGGCTGCCGCTCCGGCGCCCGCCGACTCAGGAGCGAGCGCCACCTCCGATGGTTCGGACGGCGTGGCGTCGGGCATCCAGGCACCTGTGGCGGTGGATGTTCCGGTGACCGCCGGTGGCAACGCCATCTCGGTCCTCGGCGACTCGACGTCGACCGATTCGTCGGCCACGGCGCCCGCCGCGGGTTCCGGCTCGTCGGCGACGGCGTCGAGCTCCGGCTCGGACGGCGGACTGCTCTCCGACATCCAGGCTCCGATCGACGCCGCAGTGCCGGTGACGGTCGGCGGCAATGCGATCTCCGTCCTCGGCGACTCGCAGTCCTCGGGCTCGGAGACGACCGCTCCGGCTGCCGGTAGCGGCAGCACGGCGACCTCGGGTTCCGGTTCGGACGGCGGACTGCTGTCCGGCATCCAGGCTCCGATCGATGCTGCTGTGCCGGTGACGGCGGGCGGTAACGCGGTCTCGGTGGTCGGTGACTCGACGACGTCGGGTTCGGACACGGCGGCTCCGGCTGCCGGTAGCGGGAGCACCACGTCGGGTTCTGGCTCGGATGGGGGCATCCTGTCGGGTGTTCAGGCTCCGGTCGATGCTGCTGTGCCGGTGACGGCGGGCGGTAACGCGGTCTCGGTGGTCGGTGACTCGACGACGTCGGGTTCGGACACGGCGGCTCCGGCTGCC